>NZ_AUFK01000013.1 GCF_000426465.1 Epilithonimonas caeni DSM 17710 | reverse complement strand
TTTCCGGAACACCAAAACTTTTCTGAAGTTTTTTTTCGTAACCCCGAAAATCCACTGTCCCGTTTTATGATCCCGTCTCCTGCGCCCCCGACCTCTCGATTCGGGACCGCAAAGATAGGCAAACTTTTCGAACCGGCAAATGTTTCATGAAATATTTCTCAAAATCCCGAAAGACTAAATCGAAACAAACACTACCCCTTACCGAACTCCTGCGCTGCTCTCTCAAAGCGGTTGCAAAAGTAGCAACTTTTCAACAACACACAAACTTTTTACAATAAAATCTGAAACAGATTCCTTAACAGCACTGGTTACCAGATACATTAATTTCAACAAACGGAAAAATAAAACCGGAAAGCACACAAAACCAAACGCCCCGAAAGGAAAACCTCTTCTACAAAAGAAACTTTCCAAAAATAAAAACCAACAAAAAATCCGGAAAGAAAGCAAAACAATATTAGACAAAACTTATTAATACCCGTTATCCTTTGAAAGAATGGTGGAAAAATAATCTTCTAAAGCTTTTCTTTGTTCTGTTGTCAGATTAGCCTTGGGATGATAACCGATATAAGAGGGCAAAGGCATTTGTAAATCCTGAATAGTACTGATGGCTTTTTTTATTGCGTTTTGTTTAAGGTCATTATTATATTTTCCCCATTCGGAAAAATTGAGGTATTCCCGGCCTTCATTGATATGATCTTTAACCGCCCATGAAATTGGAGCTATGTAAGAGTATTGGGGATAAACAGTTTCATTAGAATGACAATCATAGCAAGCGTTCTTCAGAATTGTCCTTATATTTTCCGGAGTTTTATATATATCGACGAAGTTATCTCTCCTATCTACTGGTCGATTTTCTCTATCAACAGGAATAAATTGTATTGCCAGAAATACAATAACTGTCCAAAAAATTATTTTTTTCAATTGACGGGCTGCTCTTCTTTTGTTAAATCCCAATTCTCATTAATCTCCCACATTTGTCGCGCATTGATGTTGGTCATTACATTTTTCTCCCCAACCTTTTTGAAGAGAAAAACATCTTCAGCCAATGTTTCGGTTGCAAAATCTGCACTATCCCAATATCCATTTTCATTGTTGTCAACCAAGATTCTCAGTTTATAAGTTCCCGGTTTTATATTGAGAAATGCAATTTCAGATTGATTGGTATATTGCTGATAGGCGGGTTCGTTTTTTTCATTAAGTAATTGTATCCAGAATTTCTGGGCAGGAGGATTTATAAGATGGACCTTAAAACTCCCGAACTCTTCCGGCTTTGCAACTTCGAAATCAAAACGAACACTTTCACTAGACCTGTTATAATAAGAAATGACCGTATTTTTGGGAACCGTCAATTTATATTTCTTTCCAGAAATAAAATTTGATTTGACAATAACCTGTGTAGAATCCAATTCTGAGATTCTCGCTGTGAAATCCTGAGCAATGCTATCGGACTCCAACTTCCAGTTTTCAGGCTGAATCTTGTTAATGATATAATTGGAGGAGAATCTGAAATCTGCTTCTGGTGCTAATTTATTCGAAAAAGGATTTGCAACGGTCATTTCGTCTTTTGCAGGTTTCTTGTAAAATATAGACATTGTGTCTTGTTTGGAACCAGTGTCATAAGAGAATTTCAGATTTTCGCTTACGGTTGCTCCAATATTTTCTTTTGCGGCATCAAACCAAATTCGTACAGAATCTGATTTTGTCTTGTGTGTCACTTTATAATCTGCTGGTTTTTCCCCTACAGTTTTCACAACAACTTTATCCGGATTACCTTCAAAAATCATTGCCACACCTCCAACAGACGCAGTCATTTCCTTATATTTTACCACTTTTTTGGATGGGAAAACTTTCATCTTCTTTCCCGAAATACTATTTTCAAGTTCAATTTCTGTTTTTTGAAAAGCTACATTCTCTTTCCCTGGATCATAAATGGAATTACCATTCTCATCATCGAAACCAATGATTCTATATTTTCCCGGTGTCAGGTAATTGAGTTCAAAATAGCCATCCTCATCAGCTTTTGTAATGTAATAAGGTTTTTGACGGTAATTCATACTATCTTTCACCTGATAAAGTCCCACTACTAAATTTTTCTCTTTTCCTTCTGAGTTTTTAATATTCCCCAATGCATCAGAAATTGTCCCACTTATATAGAGATCATCCAATTTTTCTCCCGTTGAAAAAGCAAAATTGAAATATGGCAACACATTACCTTCATTAAGGTCCACGACCGAGTTACCAAAGTTGAAGTTATAAGTCGTATTTGCCTGTAAAGAATCTTTCCACTGGATTTCCAGATATTTGTTCCCTGTAGAAGAAGGAAGGATCTTGGTATATTTTATAGGCGGGGAAATGATCAGATTTTTACTAATATCTTTCAACTGGATATATTCGTTAAAATATATTCTGAGCTCTTTAAGATTTTTAGAAACATTCACCCTGGTTGTATCGATATTAGAACCTATCATTTTTGGAGCGATAGAGTCTTTTTTTCCACCCACAGGCGAACCCACTCTGGCACAACTTACCAAAACCAACGATGCAAAAAGCCAAAGAAGATACTGCTTCATTATAAATTTAGATATTAGATTTAGACTTTAGGCTAAAATCTTTGCAAAAATAAGGAAACTTTGGTACAAAACTATTTCGACAAATTGTAAAGTAAGTTAAATTGAAAACAAAAATGAGTTTTAAAATTAAAACTCATTATATATATGCTTCAAAATGTCTTTGTCCACTTCTGTAATTGCTATTTTTCTGCGTTCCATCGCTTTTTCCGCAACTTCATAGGATTTTTCTAATTTGAATTTCTCATCACCCTTCATTCCTCCCCAGGAAAAGCTATCCACTAAATTTGGCGGGAAACCGGATTTGAAGATATTAGCCGCAACACCAACCACAGTTCCCGTATTAAGTTGTGTATTGATCGCCGTTTTGGAATGGTCCCCCATTATCAGTCCACAAAACTGCAATCCTGTGTCGAGAAATCTTTTCTTTCTATAATTCCAAAGTTTTACGGAAGCATAGTTATTTTTAAGATTTGACGAATTGGTATCTGCTCCCAAATTACACCATTCCCCGATTACAGAATTGCCCACGAAACCATCGTGACCTTTGTTGGTATAACCAAAGATCACAATGTTATTGACCTCTCCACCGACTTTGGAATGTGGCCCAATCGTAGTTCCACCATATAATTTGGTTCCTAAGTTTATTTTCGAGTCTTCGCAAAGCGCGAGAGAACCACGAATATTGGAGCCTTCCATGATTTCCGCATTCTTTCCGATATAGATCCTGCCAGTTTTACAATTGATCGTAGAATATTCTACAACAGCGCCTTCTTCTATAAATAGGTTTTCCCTGTCTCCTATAAAACCATTCGTAGGCGATAATTCCTGAGAATCCCTATTTCCTTTTATCAAATCGAAATCGAAATTGATGGCAAAATCGTTATGTGAAAAAATATCCGTTGGTTTTTCTATGAATAATAATTTCTCATGAATGTCCGTCATTTTATTGATCTGGTTCAAAGAAAAATTATCCATATTGATGTTTGCCACAAGAATCTCATTTTCATAAACCAAAGCTTCTCCCGGTTGTAGGTCTTTGATCTGTTTTAAAACGTCTTTCGAGGGAAAGAAATTTGGGACAATGAAAAGACTTTGTTTAGGTTCCGGTTTTTTGAATTTATCCTGAAGATAATTTTCAGTTATATAAAAAACATCATCTATATCAAGAAGTTTTTTCCATCTTTCCGAGAAGGTCAGGATTCCCATTCGCATTTCTGCAACAGGTCTTGTGAAAGTCAATGGAAGGAAATCTTCCCAATATTGTGCATCTGAGAATACTAATTGCATCGTTCAGTTTTAATTTTCGTGTTCAAAGTTGGGCAAATTTACAAATAAAAAAGCCTTCCGAAAACGAAAGGCTTGTATTTATAAAATCAGCTAAGATTATTTAGCGAATTTTTTGTATTTGTTCATGAACTTATCAACTCTACCAGCCGTGTCAACCAATTTAGTTTTACCTGTGTAGAAAGGGTGAGAAGTTGAAGAGATCTCCATTTTGATCAAAGGATATTCTTGTCCTTCGAACTCAATCGTATCTTTGGTATCAGCAGTAGATTTACAAAGGAACATTTCATCGTTGCTCATATCTTTGAAAACTACCAATCTATAATTTTCTGGGTGTATGCCTTGTTTCATTTTCAGAAGTTTTAAAATTTGTTATAATATGAGTTTCGGACTAATGGATCCAGCAACTCTGGTTTTGAGGATGCAAAAATAAGAAAACTTTTTTATTCTGCAAATATTTATTCCGAAAATTAAAAATCCCGCTTAATTCATAACTTTTATCGTTTACCTAGTAATAATAGATTATTAATATTGCTTCAATAAAATTCTTTGCATATTTTTATACCAAACTAAAAATTGAGAAAATATGTCTGATTTAACTTTCGAAAAGTATAACGTTGCCATAGACAACTGGAATCTGTCAAAATCGAATTATTCTGATATCCAAAGCCTTATATCACCACAAAAGGTTTTCACATTGTTCCCTGACCAGATAGACTGGCTTGCATACAATAACGAAACGGAGACCTACTTCCGTCTCGATATTGGTGTACAGAGAGGTGAATTGATTCTGATACTGGCTCCAAGAACAACTTTTGGTGATATAAAAATATTAGATTATTATGAGTATGCCCCGCTAGGATTCTTGGAGAATGACCTTACGCTGACCCAGACCAAGACCTATACCATGACCAATAATTATATATTGTCCAAGGACCTTACAAAACATGATAATGATACAGATGTAAATTTCCCGATCCTGCAACAGCCGGTAACAGCACAACAAATTGCTGTTGATGAGATAGAATCCTGGAGAGAAAACGGCATGGACTGGCTAAGTCTGGAGTCCAACGAGTTCAATGGGGAAAGGATATTTCAAAGCTTTTATGTGCCCAAGGCAGACCTCTTGCAAAATCAGGATGATGCCACAAGTATTGTTTGTGCATTTGGATTGAAATATTCGGCTGTATATCAGCGATTGCTGCCAACTCTGATCTTCATTTCTTGTTTTGATGACCCGAGTTTGAAAAATGTGACCACAAAGTTGCCATCCAATACGTATGACTGGTCAAGGCCATATCCGCCCTATACAGCATCAACAATAGGATAAATTGTGGAAAAGATATTTGAGATCTGTGCTACATTAGCAGATATTTTTCTGGGAATTGCGCTTATCATTGCAATCATAAAGCTTAAGTTCTTTACAAAAAATGAAAGATGGTATATCTATTATGCCTTTTTCGTGTTTTGTATAGAGATCATTATGTTTTTCAAAATAAAACAAACCCATACCCATCTCTATCCTATCTATATTGCCGGAGAGTTCTTCTTGCTTAGTGGAACTTTCTTAAAAAAACTCAATTTTAGCAGATATTATTTTATTCCTATAATACTTTTAAGTCTGGCATTTCTGACTGCGAGTCACATATTTCCGCATTATGAAAACGATTACTCCAAGGCATTATCTAATTTGGTCATTATCTGCCTTATCGCATATTCGCTAATTCAGGAGATAAGACATTCAACTAAAAGCCAATTTCTTTTTTTGGACGGAATGCTTTTTTTGTATTACACCGTAAGCATTTTTATTTTTATGTTGCAGCATCAAGTGCTCAGATTTGACCCCGAATCTTTTTTTATAATCTGGGCCATCAATAATATACTGCTTGTCGTCTTATATTTAACATTTTTATATACGTTTTTAAAATTAAAGAAATAAAACTCAATATCATCTTTTTGGTCTTACTGATTGTCGTTCTGATAATCATAATATCCTTTATATTATTAGTGTACCGAAGTTTTATTCAGCGCATTATCAAAGAAAAGGACATCCAGTTTCAGGCAGAGCTGGATCATCAGCAGGAACTGGCTATGGAACATATCAAAGGACAGGAAGACGAAAGAAAACGAATTGCCATATCTGTACATGACGATATCGGAAACAGACTGAATATCCTATCGCTCTGGCTCAATAATCTTGAACCTGAAAATCAGGAAGCAACCAAAAAGGTCATTACTTCGCAAATCACAGAACTTATCGATTCTACAAGAAATATCTCTCATTCACTTTATCCTGTGAATTTGGAAAAGCTGGGTCTGGTTTTATATTTACAAGAACTGGTTAGTAACCTTGCCCATAAAATAAATCTCATGCTGCAGATAGACCCTGCTTATCAGAAAAAGGATATATTTACAGAAGTCCAGATCTACAGAGTGATTCAGGAATTCACGACCAATGTCATGAAACACTCGAATGCTAATGAAGTAATGGTTTACATTAGAAATCATCAGAAATATCTGGCCATGATACTTTCTGATAACGGACAAGGTTTCGATTACGAAAAAGCAGGCAAAGGAATGGGAATCAAAAATATCGAATCCAGGATCAGCTCCGTGCAAGGCTTTTACAAATGGAAAAACAAAATCGGGAAAGGAAGCCGATTGATCATTAATATCCCTAATTAATTATGAGTGGAAAAATTAAACTTGTTTTGGTGGATGATGAACAGCTCATTCTGGAAGGAATCAAAATGCTGCTTTCCGCACAAACAAATATCTCAGTAGATTTTGCAGCCACATCCGGTAAAGAGATCTTGGAACATCTGGGGAAAATAGACCCGGCTGATTTTCCGGATATCGCCATGATCGATGTACAGATGCAGCCAATGGATGGATTCGAACTTGTAGAGATCCTGAAAAAAAACTATCCCACCCTGAAGATCATCATTCTTTCTTCACATTACAAAAGTAGTGTTCTGGGTTATATGATCAAACTGGGCGTTTCTGCTTTTCTTCCAAAAAACTCTGATAAAAAGACTTTTATAGAAGCCATAGAAGCTGTTGACCAGAACGGAATGTATTTTACAAAAGAAGATCATGAAATGCTTCTATCTTATATGAATACTCCTTCCCGAAAAAAATCATTATTTGAAAACGAAGAAACACTTACCAACCGAGAAATAGATGTTGTAAAACTGATCTGCCAGGAAAAGACCAATCAGGAGATCGCTGATGTATTGTTCCTAAGTCCCAGAACTGTGGAAAGCCACCGCCAACGGATACTTGACAAGATTGGCGCCAAAAACACGGTAGGGATTGTTATCTATGCCGTTATTAATAACATCCATTCTGTTTCAATTAAACTATAGTTTCTAAAAATTCAGTATTTTTACTCTAATACAGGATTATTTTTTATTATTTCTTTGAAGTATGAAAATGTAAAAAACAATTATCTAATTTTTTACAATATGTCTTCCCCAATAGAAATAATAAACTCTACCAATTACATCATCTCAGGCGAGATCTCTTATATGACTGTCTTTTGTTCCAGTCATTATTTTTTTGTGAAACCTAATACTAATTGGGAATCAGAAAAACGGGGAATCTGTCCTATCGTTCAGGTTTCAGCGATGATCAGAACGCCGAGAGGCGTTTTTACGGCAAAGCCATTTGTTTCTATTGGAACGGTTTACAGCTCATTTGAAGTAATACAAACAAGAGAAAATGTTTTTTGTGTCACAAGATCTAGAAATAAAACCAATGAAAAATCGGTAATATTAGAATCTAGCGATCATTTTTTTTAAAGCAAAAATAAGACAGACCTGCTTCATATTTTTAAAGCTTCATCAATACATTTTTTGATGAAGCTTTTTTATTGATTCAAAAACATTTCCGTATAAATACTTAATCATAAAATTGGTAATTTCTGCTCTGTTTCCACACGTGTGTATTATAATATCTTTGTACAAGAAGATACAGACACAAATTCATATATAATAGTTAGCAAGTTCTGTTCTCATCGGCAGAACGCTTCAAGATTAGAAACTAATAATGATGAGAAATTCAGAAAATTAAGTTATGAGTCGGATCAGCAACTTAATCCCTTAAATGGAGAAAATCCCTTTCAGATTTGAAAGGGATTTTATTTGTTGTAAAATTATATTATTTTGGTTTCAATAAAATAAAAGAAGTCAATACTTCCAATTTGCCAAAAGGTAATTATCTCGTGAAAATCAAAACAGATAAAGATAACATTACTCAGAAAATTATCAAAGAATAAAAAACAAAAGCCTTTCAAAATTTAAAAGGCCTTTTAGTTGGACATTTATTTATTTTTAAAACGATTAATCGCATTCACTGTAAACTCCGACAGAACCAATTGTCCGCTGACCGCCGCACGCTCGGTTAAGAGATGGTCCCAGTGCTCTGTTCCTTTCCAAAGAATGTTTTTCAGTTCGAACATTGCTTCCGGGTTTGAAGCTGCTAGTTTCTCTGCAAGAATTTGGATTTCAGCATCCATTTCCTCCGTCGTTTCGTACATATCCTGGAACATATTTTTTTCTCTTGCCCATTCAGCAGAGTAAAATTCAGTTGCATTGATTGCCAGTTGCGCAAAAGCCGAAGTTCCGATTTTCTTTTCTACAACAGGGCTGATAACAAAAGGTCCAATTCCAACAGCCAATTCACTCAGTTTTACCGAAGCATTTTCTGTAGCGAAAGTATAATCAGCAGCACAGGCAATTCCAACTCCTCCTCCCACAGCTTTTCCGTGGATTCTTGCAATGATCAATTTCGGGGATTTTCGCATTGCATTGATAACATTGGCGAAGCCTGAGAAAAATGTTTTCCCGGTTTCGAAATCTTTTATAGAAATCAATTCATCAAAAGATGCGCCTGCACAAAAGGCTTTTTCGCCCCCACTTTTCAGAATGATCACCTTGACCTCATCATTTTTACTAAGATCATTAATTTCTTCTACAAGATTTCTAAGTTGCGAGCTCGGCATAGAATTGCTTTGCGGATGAAAGAACTCGATGGTTCCGATTCCGTTTTCTATGGTTGATGTTACGTATGCTTCCATTTTTTGTTGTTGGTTGTTGGTTGATAGTTGATGGTTGTTCATATATCGAATCCGCAGCCCGACTTGAGCGGAAATCCTTTTTTGCGTATTCTCAAGTTTTATTTAAACTGAAGTTGTCTGCAAAAAAGATTGGGAGCGGAAGGCGGATTAAGCTGCCCAAATTATTTTACTCTTGATTCAATTTTTTCACCATTGTCAAAATCGTAGCAATAGCCACAGTTTCACCGGTTTCGTCATAAACATCAACTAACCAGCGAACAATTCCTTTGGCAATATCTTCTTCGTCACGTTTTTCCTGACTGATTTTTTCTTTGCAGGTAAACTTCACGCCAATCGTCATTCCCGGATAAACCGGTTTCACAAAACGACATTCATCCAAACCGTAATTCAGTAAAACCGGGCCTTTTCTTGGGTCAACAAATAATCCTGCCGCTTTACTCAAAATAAAATAGCCGTGCGCAACACGTCCTTCGAAAATTGTTCCTTCCAACGATGTCGCATCCATATGCGCATAGAAATTATCGCCGGACACATTAGCAAAATTCGTGATATCAGATTCTGTCACGGTATGTTTTGCCGTGATGTAAGTTTCCCCGATTCTCAGTTCTTCGAAGTGTTTTCTGAATGGATGAATATTATCTTCCCATTGTTTTCCCCCGTATTGATATTGTTGCGTGATATTCGTTAAAGTGGTTGGAGAACCTTGGATGGCCGTACGCTGCATATAATGAAGAACGCCACGTTTCCCGCCCATCTCTTCGCCACCACCGGCTCTACCTGGACCGCCGTGAATAAGCATTGGCAAAGGCGAACCGTGACCTGTACTTTCTTTCGCACAGTCTGAATTGAGAATCAGAATCCGTCCGTGCATTGATGCGGCTCCGATGACAAAATCTCTTGCAAAATCATCATCAGCCGTAACAACCGAACAACAAAGTGAACCTTTTCCCATTCTCGCCAGTTCAATCGCTTCTTCCAAATTATTATAAGGAATAATAGTGCTGACCGGGCCGAAAGCTTCGATGTTATGGCAATCTGTATATTTGAAAGGGTCAGAATTAAGGAATAAAATCGGGGAAATAAATGCTCCTTTGTTTTTATCCGCACCTTTCACTTCGAAATTATCCAGATTTCCGAAAATGATTTCCTGGGTTTTGGATAATTCCTGAACTTTCCCGGACACTTCCTTCACCTGGTCTTTATTAGCCAAAGCACCCATTCTCACGCCTTCGACATTCGGGTCGCCGATGATGACGCCGGAAAGTCTTTGTCCAAGAGCAATCTGAATATCTTCCACCAAATTTGCAGGAACCAATAATCTTCTGACTGCTGTACATTTTTGTCCGGCTTTAGTTGTCATTTCGCGAACTGCTTCTTTGATGAACAAATCAAATTCGACAGTTCCTGGTTTTGCATCTTCTCCCAAAACCATTGCGTTCAAAGAATCTGCTTCCAAATTGAACGGAACCGATTCTTCAATAATCTTCGGATGCGCTTTCAGCATTTTTCCCGTAGAAGCCGAACCTGTGAACGTCACGACATCTTCCATTGTCACATGATCCAGAATTCCGTTGGCGGAACCACAAATCAATTGAAGACTTCCTTCAGGTAAAATTTGAGAAGCGATGATTTCCTTAACGACAACTTCTGTTAGAAAACTTGTGGCTGTTGCAGGTTTCACAATTGCCGGAACACCAGCCAAAAGATTGACTGCAATTTTCTCCAGCATTCCCCAAACCGGAAAATTAAATGCATTGATATGAATCGCAACGCCACGTTTCGGTGTGCATATATGATGACCGATGAATGTTCCTTCTTTTGAAAGCTTCACGGCATCGCCATCGATGTAATAAGGTAAGTCGGGAAATTGCCTTCTCAAAGATGCATTTGAGAAAAGGTTTCCAATCCCGCCTTCGATATCCACCCAGCTATCAGTCTTGGTTGCACCTGTTGCCCAACTCACTTTGTAGAACGTTTCTTTCTTTTCCAAAAGATGAAAAGCGAGTTTCTTCAACATCAGCCCTCTTTCCTGAAACGTCATTTTTCTGAGCGCGGGACCGCCGACTTTCCTGGCATAATCCATCATTTCGCCAAAATCCAAACCTTTGGAAGTTGCCGTGGCTACTAATTCGCCATTAATCGAATTATATAAAGCCTGCCCTTCACCTTCTCCTTTTATCCAACGTCCTAAAGCATAATTTTCTAGTTGCATAATTTTATTTTTTTAGACTTAGAGATAGTAGACAGATAGATTTTAAAATGCCCTATTTTCTATTCGCCTATCATCTATTCGTCTGATTTAAACTTTCTCAATAATTACCGCAAAACCTTGTCCCAAACCGACACACATTGTTGCCAGCGCATATTTTTTATTTTGATTTTGCAATTCATACATTGCAGAATTCAGGATTCTTGCGCCGCTCATTCCCAGCGGATGCCCAAGTGCAATCGCACCACCATTCGGATTGATTCTAGGGTCGTTATCATCTAAATTCCACGCCCTGATGCAGGCTAAACTCTGTGCAGCAAATGCTTCATTCAGTTCAATAACATCGATATCATCAAAGGTCAATCCTGCTTTTTGCAATGCCAATTCTGCTGCTTTTACCGGGCCAATTCCCATAAACTTTGGCTCAACACCAACAACTGCACTCGAAATGATTCTTGCTTTTGGTGTCAATCCAAATTCTTTAATGGCGTTGTCTGATGCTAATAAGTTTACCGCCGCACCGTCATTCAATCCGGAAGCATTGCCTGCTGTTACTGTTCCGTCTTTTTTGAACGCCGTTCTTAATTTTGATAAACCTTCCAAAGTGGTGTCATTTTTCGGAAATTCGTCTTTATCGAAAATCAAATCTACGCCTTTTCTCTGAGGAATATTGACCGGAACAATTTCTTGAGACAATCTTCCGTTTTCTTGTGCAACCTTGGCTTTCTGCTGAGAATCAAAAGCAAACAAATCCTGGTCTTCACGGGAAATTTGGTCACGTTCAGCCAGGTTTTCTGCCGTTTCGCCCATTGCATCAACACCGTACATTTCTTTCATTTTAGGATTGATGAAACGCCAGCCAAAAGTCGTATCATAGATTTTTGCGTCGCCTCCAAACGGACTTTCCGATTTTGAAATCACTAATGGACCGCGTGTCATATTCTCGACACCGCCGGAAATCATCAAATCGGCATCGCCAACCTGGATAGCTCTTGCTGCATTAATCGCTGCCGACAAACCAGAAGCGCAAAGTCTGTTCACCGTTTCGCCGGGAACGTGATAATCCAAACCTGACAGCAAAGCCGACATTCTCGCAATGTTCCGGTTATCTTCTCCGGCTTGATTAGCACAACCTAAAACAACATCATAGATTCTACTTTGGTCGATACCCGGGTTTCTTTCCAATAATTTTTTGATGACAAAAGCCGCCATATCATCGGGACGAATGGAAGATAAGCTGCCTTTCAATTTTCCGATTGGCGTTCGGACGCCGTCTATTATATATACTTGATTCATTTTTAATGATTGATAAATGATAGTTGATAAATGATTAAATAAAGTCTTCGACTCCGCTCAGACTGACATTGTTTTTAGAGCTTTGTCACGCTGAGCGGAGTCGAAGCGTCTATAACTTTAACTATAAAATTTTTTATTCTGTTTCACTAAATTTCTGATGATTGGACTGCATCTGTAACGGTCTTCGTGATAGAAATTATAAAGTTCATCGAGTTCATTCCGGAGATTTTCTAATCCAAATTCATCCGCCCATTGCAATAATCCTTTTGGGTAATTGACACCTTTTGTCATTGCCAAATCGATGTCTTCTGCGGAAGCGATTCCAAGGAAATAGGCATCTGCGGCTTCATTCATCAGCATTACCAAGATTCTTTTGAAAATCGATTTTAATAATTCCGGATTGTCATTGGGTTTTGGTTTTTCTGCATTTTGAGAGTAATCATAAAAACCTCTCCCTGTCTTTTTTCCTAAAAATCCAGCTTCGAATAATCTTTTTTGTGTGAATGACGGTTTGAATTTCGGGTCGTAGAAAAATTCTTTGAACACACTTTCCGTAACTCTGTAATTGACATCGTGACCAATGAAATCCATCAATTGAAAAGGTCCCATTTTGAATCCGCCTAAACTTGTCATTGCAAAATCAATCGTTGCACAGTCAGCAATTCCTTCTTCCATGATTCTAATGGCTTCGCCGTAAAAAGGTCTAGCCACACGATTTACGATAAATCCAGGCGTGTCTTTTGCAATTACCGGAAGTTTGTTCCAGCTTTCTACTAAATTTTTCGTTTTTGAAATCAAATCTTTATCCGTCTGAACTGCAGGAATAATTTCTACCAGAGCCATCAACGGCGCAGGATTGAAAAAATGGATTCCAATAACACGATTCGGTTTTTGACAAGCCGATGCAATTGACGCAATGGATAGAGATGAAGTATTGGTTGCCAAAATGCTAGTTCCGGAAACGAGACTTTCCAACTTTCGGAACAATTGTTTTTTGATTTCCAAATCTTCGATAATCGCTTCGATGATTAACTCCGAATCTTTTAGTTCTGATAATTTATCGCTCAGTCGGATATTATCGAAATAAGTTTCCGCTTCTTCGTAAGTCAATTTTCCTTTTTCGGCTAATTTCTGGAACTGAGCTTCGAGATTTTGTCCTGCTTTTTCTACGGCAGTCGGATTGTTGTCATACAACAAAACCCGATTTCCGGCTGTTGCCAAAACCTGTGCAATCCCGCTTCCCATTGCTCCGCTACCTACTATTCCTATTTTCATTTATTTTTTGTGAAATGTATTTATGTAAAAAGTACAATGACTTTTATTTCTATATTTTTTAACGCAAAGTGCGCAAAGTTTTTATGAACTACTAACTGTTTTTAAGTTCGCAAAGCCGTAAAACTTAGCCAAGAGCTCAAAGATTTTTTCATTAAATCTAACAACTAGAAACCAACAATCTACTAATGGCATTTAAAATAATCAAAAGGTTCCCTGCAATCATCACATTGGTACAATGCTTTGCAAGCTGTGGAACCAAACTGACTTACCAAATGTGTTTGTTTTGAGCCACAAAGCGGACACTCGACCTCATCTGTTTTTGAAAATAACTCGTTATTATTTTTCGAATAGACTGGTGGCGCAATGCCGTAAACTTTCAGTTTTTGTTTTCCTTCTTCTGTCATCCAATCTGTGGTCCAAGCAGGACTCAGTTGGTTTATAATTTTGATATTATTGAAGCCATTTTCAATAAGTTTTATTCTGATTGCTATATTAATCATCGAAGTTGCTGGACATCCGGAGTAAGTTGGAGTTACTACAATTTCGATTTCATCTTCCTGAACATCATTGTTGTTTGAACCCATATGTCGCTCCTCCGGAGCTTTTTCTTTCGTTTCGTATTTATTTTCTACAAACTTATCGCTCCTACAGAGCTTGACATCACGAATAATTCCCAAATCCAAAAGATTGAGAACGGGAACTTCCGGGTCGGGAACTTCCTTCAAGATTTGCCAGATATGTTCTTCTGTGACTGTCATTTTTTTATTTTTATCGCAAAGGCGCAAAAATTAATTTACCAATATATTCTTTAAGTCGCCAAGATGCTTCGACTCCGCTCAGTGTGACATCTCTAATACAATTGTTTCAATTGAAAAGTGTCATTTTGAGCCTGTCGCAAATTTGTACGCTATATTTACGACTTAAAGTAGTTCTTTATTCACAACTCTTGCGCCTTTACCTTACTGTTCTACCATTCCATATTAGGATAAGTGCGCTGCATCATTTGCATTTCTGCCAAAATGTAACCCATTTTCTCTGTATGTTTGCCGTCTTTTCCGCCAGTTAATCGTCTCGATTTTGAGAAATCAATAGACAAAGTGGCTTCATTCAGGATTTCAAGAACTTTGGTTTCCCATTTGGTTCGGAAAGTTCTGATATCGGGAATAATATTTTGCTCAATTAATCTTAACTCCCAGTTAGTTGGAATAAACATCTCATCCGTGAAATCCAACAAATCATTGACCGACTTCTGAATTTTGTTATGACTTTCTTCTGTTCCGTCTCCTAAACGAATTATCCACTCACCGCTCCATTTTAAATGATAGGTCACTTCTTTCAAAGACTTTTCAGCAATGGAAGCGAGTTTCAAATCAGGATGATTTTTCAGTTTACTTAATAACAAATGATGATAGACATCAAAGAAAAACTGTCTGGCAATCGTGTCTCCAAAATGTCCATTCTCCCTTTCAACTAAAAGCAGATTTTTAAATTCTCGTTCGTTTCTCAGGAAAGCCAAATCGTCTTCTGATTTTCCCTCATTCTGAATTTCGGCGGCATATTGATAATAGTTGGAAGATTCCCCCAACAAATCCAAGGCAATATTGGACATTGCAATATCCTGCTCCAAGACCGGTCCTTTTCCACACCATTCGCATAAACGCTGACCAAGAATCAGGCTGGTGTCGGCGAGATGCAGGAGATAATTGAGATAATTACTGTTCATTTTTTCTTGTATTTTATTGTCATTCTTGACCACACCGGATTTCAAAATTAATTTTGAAATCCACCCCTCCAAGGGAGGGGAATTTTTGTGTTACATATTTTTCACTTCTTCCGGAACGTGATAAAAGGTTGGATGACGGTAAACTTTGTCTTCCGAAGGTTCGTAAAATGCCTCGGAATCATCGGGGTTGGTAGCGTGGATGTGTTTTGATTCTACCACCCAAATGCTGACACCTTCCATCCTTCTCGTGTAAACATCGCGAGCATTCTGGATTGCCATTGCCGCATCAGCAGCGTGAAGACTGCCCACGTGTTTGTGGTCAAGACCTTGTCTGCTTCTGATAAAAACCTCCCAAAGCGGCCATTCTGTATTTTGCATAATATTTCAGATTAGAGATAATAGACTTTAATCTATATGTTTATTATTGTTTATTTTATCGCAAAGGCGCAATATTTTTTTCTCTTATTATGTTGTTAGTCGCAAATATGTACACTTCGACAGGCTCAGTGTGACATCTCTAATACTAAACGTTCTAATTAAAACGTGTCAGTCTGAGCTTGTCGAAGACTTTATAAATTACACTGTTTTTCTGTTTTGTTCTTCTCTTGCTTTTCTTTTCTCATGATAAGCAGTTGCAGCTTCTCTTACCCAAGCGCCATCATCGAAGGCTTTTTTGCGGGTTTCGATGCGTTCTTTGTTGCAAAGTCCGTTACCTTTGACCACTTTCCAGAATTCGTCCCAATCGATTTCCCCGAATTCGTAATGTCCAGTTTCTTCATTGAATTTCAAATCCGGGTCGGGAATGGTCAAACCCAGATATTCAGCCTGCGGAACGGAAACATCTACGAAACGCTGTCTCAATTCATCATTGGTAAAACGTTTGATGCGCCATTTCATTGAAAGTTCTGTGTTTCCAGAGTCTGCATCTTTTGGTCCGAACATCATCAAAGTCGGCCACCACCAACGGTTGAGCGCATCCTGAGCCATTGCTTTCTGCTCTGGCGAACCTTGAGCCAATTTCATCATCAACTCGTAGCCTTGTCTCTGGTGGAAACTTTCTTCTTTACAAATCCTGACCATCGCCCTGGCGTAAGGTCCGTAAGACGCTCGGCAAAGCGGAACCTGATTCAGAATTGCGGCACCGTCAACCAGCCAGCCTATGGCTCCCATATCTGCCCAGGTCAAAGTCGGATAATTGAAAATACTGGAATATTTGGCTTTTCCCGAATGCAAATCGTTAATCGTTTCATCTCTTGTAACGCCTAAAGTTTCGGCAGCACAATACAGATAAAGTCCATGTCCAGCTTCGTCCTGAACTTTTGCCAGAAGGATTTTTTTCCGGTTCAAAGTTGGTGCACGAGTAATCCAATTGGCTTCCGGTAACATCCCGACAATCTCGGAATGGGCGTGCTGGGAAATCTGACGAATCAGGGTTTTCCTGTACGCATCAGGCATCCAGTCTTTGGGTTCGATACGGATTTCGCTGTCTATTTTATTCTGAAAATGTTCTTCTAAATTGATTTCTGTTGTTTCCATAATGTTTTGATTTAATGGAATTTATTTAAACGCAAAGTGCGCAAAGTTTTTTTTAACTACTAACTGTTTTTAAGTTCGCAAAGCCGCTTGCACTTAGCTAAGATTTTAATTTTAAAAATTTGTTTTGATTACGACCTCTTTTATACCGAATCTGCAGCCCGACTTGAGCGGAAATCCTTTTTTGCTTGTACTTCGAGTTATATTGAAACTGAAAGCTTCTGCAAAAAAAGATTGGGAGCGGAAGGCGGATTAAGCTGCCATAATTATTATTTTATTTAATATCAAAATTCACAATTTCATAGGGCTGCACCCTATGCTGATTTAAATCGCCACTTTGTGGTTTGTTGGTTTAATTTATATCAAAATCCATAATTTCATAGGGCTGCACCCTATGCTGGTTTAAATCGCCACTTTGTGGCTTGTTGGTTTACTTTATATCAAAATTCACAACCACTTCTTCTGAACGCGGATGTGCCTGGCAAGACAAAATAAACCCTGCGGCAATCTCGTCCGGTTCGAGAGAATAATTGATGTCCATTTCTACTTCGCCTTTTTCCAGCTTGCATTTACAAGTAGCGCAAACTCCGCCTTTGCAGGCATAGGGCAAATCGGCGCCGTTTTGTAAAGCTGCATCCAAAATCGTTGGTCCGTGATAGGCTAAATCTAACTTTAAAGCAGTTGCATCCAATTTCACAGTGACTTTACTAAAATCATCATCGGATTTATTAACAGCCAGCTCGTGTTCTTTTTTCTTTTCGGCTGAGGCTGCACTGAAGAATAATTCGAAATGAATTTTCTTAGCCTCAACGCCGGATTGGATTAAAGTATCTCTCACACTCAGAATCATTTCTTCCGGTCCGCAAAGGAAAACCTCATCGATTTTTTCGGCCGGAATGATATTTTTAAGAAAAGATTCAGCTTTTTCAGAATTGATTCTTCCGCTTAACAAGTCAGCATCTGCCACTTCTCGGCTGAGAATGTGATAAATGCTCAATCGTTCCATAAAACGGTTTTTCAAAGCTTCGATTTCTTCTTTGAAAATAATCGTTCCTTTATTTTTATTTCCGTAAATCAGGATAAATTGGCTTTGAGGCTCGTTTTTCAAAACGGATTTGATAATGGAAATAATTGGCGTGATTCCGCTTCCAGCAGCAAAAGCAACGTAAATTTTTTTGTTTTCGGGGTTGAGTTCCGTGTAGAATTTCCCCATTGGAGGCATCACTTCCAGAATGTCTCCTTCTTTCAGATTTTCATTCATAAAAGAAGAAAATAAACCTTCGGGAACTTTTTTTACAGCAACTTTCAATTCGTTTTCGTGCGGACTTGCGCAAATCGAATAAGAACGACGTAGCTCCTGTTCGCCATTGATTTGTCGGAATGTCAAATATTGTCCTTGCGTGAATTTGAATTGTTCTGATAATTCTGCAGGCACATCAAAACTCACGGAAACACAATCCTGTGTTTCTTTCTTGACTTTTTTTACTTTTAAAGGGTGAAAAACTACTGACATTTATTTTTAAACGCAAAGTGCGCAAAGTTTTTTTGATATTATTGAAAATATTTTAGGTTCACAAAGGCGTAAAACTTATCAAAGATTCAATCTATATTCTAATTATTTAAGCCGTTCATTAATAAAGTTTTCAAATCTTCCTCCAATTCCTGAGGTGTGATGTCGCGGCTTGGTTTGTACCATAATTCTATCCACCGGATTGAAGATAACATCGTGAAAAGTGCCACAGAAACATTCATTGTTTTGAATTCGCCGTTTTCCATTCCTTGTTCTATGATATTCGCAAAGCTCTTTTCATAGGATTTTCTGATTTGCTTGTATTGATTTTTCTTCTCTTCCGAAAGATATTTCCAGTCGTTATTCGCTACAGAAACCGAAGCCGAATCTTCTATAATCAACTGAACGTGAAGCCCAATAATTGCTCTCAGCTTATCCTGAAAACTTTGATTCGTATTTTCAATTTCCTGTAATTGGGAAATATATTGGTTGGCAATTTTGAAACAAATCAGTTCCAGGATCTCGTCTTTGGATTTGATGTGATTGTACATACTTGCGGCTTCCATTCCCACCTTTTCAGCCAGGTCACGCATACTCGTTCCGCCGAAACCTTTCTCTTTGAAAAGTTTGGCGGCTTCTGCCAAAATCAATTCTTTTTTATTGATTTTGTTTATCTTCTTATTAATAGTTAACTCTTGTGTCATTCTGTGTCACTCCTACGGAGTTCCTTTTCAAATAAAAATCATTCTACAAACATTTCGCTCCTATGGAGCTTAGTATTTCAACAATTGTTCTATTTCTTTAATTAATTTATCTGTGTTCGGCAACATCTCTTTCTCCAATTCGGAATTGATAGCAATCGCAGGAAGATTTTTTGCACCAACTACTTTTACAGGCGCATCCAGATGTCTGAAACAATTTTCACCGATTCTCGCCGCCAAACTTTGGGCAAAACTATTATTCACTGGCTCTTCTGTCAAAACGATGCATCGGTTGTGTTTTTTAACACTTTCGAAAACCCGGTTTTCATCCAACGGTGCGAGCGTTCTTAAATCGATGATTTCGATCTGACCGTCAAATGCTTTCGCTGCATTCGAAGCCCAATAAACGCCCATTCCGTAAGTAATGATGGTTAAGGTTGGTTTGTTCTGATGATTTTCGCAGAGCAAAACTTCTCTTGCTTTTCCAAACGGAATGATGTAATCCTCGTCCGGTTCTATCGTTTTTGCATTTTCTGTTCCTTCGATTTTTGACCAATACAATCCTTTGTGCTCTAACATCACAACCGGATTCGGGTCGTAGAAAGCAGCTTTCATCAAACCTTTCAAATCTGCACCGGTTGATGGATAAGCGATTTTGATTCCTTTGATATTGCATAAAACACTTTCCACCGAACTTGAATGGTATGGTCCACCACTTCCGTAAGCACCAATCGGAACTCGGAGAATCATCGAAACCGGCCATTTTCCATTAGACAAATAATAGCTTCTGGAAACTTCTGTAAATAACTGATTCAAACCTGGCCAAATGTAATCTGCGAATTGGACTTCGACAATCGGTTTCAGTCCAACGGCGCTCATCCCAACTGTTGAGCCTACGATGAACGCTTCCTGAATTGGTGTATTGAAAACTCTTTTCTCTCCAAATTGCGCTGCCAGAGTTATTGCTTCACGGAAAACCCCGCCTAATCTCAATCCAACATCCTGACCATATAACAAGGCTTCCGGATGTTTTGTCATTAATTCTCTGATGGCAAATAAAGCGCAATCTACCATTACGGTTGGGATTTTTCCGCTTGGGGAACGCTCTCCTTTTTCTTCGGTAATTGGCGTTGGTGCAAAATCGTGTTTGTAAGCATCTTCCGGTTTGGGGTCTTCTGCCAAAACGGCATTTTCGAAATCAGTTCTTACGAGTTCTGCAACTTCTTTTTCTATGGTTTCAACTTCAGAATCTTCTATACTGAATTCTGAAAGTTTGTTTCTTAATTTAATTAGTGGGTCGTTCTTCGCACATTCTTCCAAGTCATCCCTATACCATTCTTTTCTTACACCAGAAGTATGATGATTGAGCAAAGGAACTTTGGCGTGAATTAGCATTGGCCGTCTTTCTTCACGGATGATTTTGATGCATTCTTTGACGACCTCATAAGACCTAATAAAATCGGTTCCGTCAATGGTTCTGGTTTCGATACCATTGAAACCTTGCATATATTGTGTAATATCCTGCGCTCTGATTTCGTCCGCGCTGGCGGAAATATCCCATTCGTTGTCCTGAATGAGATAAAGGATCGGCAATTGTTTCAATGCTGACATTTGAAAAGCTTCCGAAACTTCGCCTTCTGTGCAACTTGCGTCTCCGAGTGAGCAGACTGCAATTGGTTTTTCGTCAAGATTTTCGGCAATCCCTGTTTCTTCTTTGTATTTCATTCCCATAGCAATTCCAGTTGTTGGAATCGCCTGCATCCCTGTTCCGGAACTCTGGTGAATCATTTTTGGAAAATCATCGCGTCGCAAACTTGGATGAGCGTAATAAGTTCTTCCGCCAGAAAATGGATCGTCACGTTTTGCTAAAAGCTGAAGCATCAATTCGTAAGGCGTGATTCCAATTCCAAGCAAAATAGAATCGTCCCTATAATAAGGACTCACGAAATCCTGAGGCAACAACTGCATCCCCAATGCCAGCTGAATCGCCTCGTGTCCGCGGGAAGTAGCGTGTACATATTTTGATGTTGTCTTTTTTTCCTGCTCGAACAAATCGGTCATTGTTTTCGCCGTAAACATCAGACGATAAGCTGATTTTAGTAAATCCGTCAGGCTAATTTCTTTGTTTAAAAAATGTTTTTCAGTGATTTGCATATTTAAACATTTGACATTCAATCCATTATTCTCAGTTTGGGTATATTGAATGTGATTTATTCAAAAATACACTTTTTTATTAAACTAACAAATGTTAGTTAGTTTTTGTGACTATTAAAATTATTTAAGAAAATTTTAGCTTTTACAAAATAAAAATTTAAATTTTGTAGTTTTGAAGATTAAACGATTTAAATGAAACTAAAAATATTTCTTGGCATCGCATTTTGGTCTCTGTTGCTTTTGGCAGGCTGTAACCGCGATGATATTTCTTTTGATTCCCCGACACAACTTTTGAGATTCTCTACAGACACAGTCTTCTGTGATACGGTTTACAACCAGATGCGTTCGGAAACGTATGCTGTAAAGGTTTATAATAATGAAAACAAGGATGTTCTAATTCCAAGAATAGCTTTGGAAGGTGGAAGTGGTTCACTTTACAGAATCAATGTAGATGGGAAAGTCGGAACGAGTTTCGAAAATGTGGCTCTGAGAAAAAAAGATAGTCTCTATGTTTTCGTAGAAATCGCACCGGTTGCTAATGCTCCGGAAGCAATCGCCGAAGACAAAGTGATTTTCAGCTCGCCTGCCGGTGAACAAAAGGTCACCCTTTTCTCTGTAGTTCAGGATGCAGAATATTTTATCCAAACCGGTGAAAATCCCGTAACAATTAATGATAATACAACCTGGACAAAAGATAAAGTGAAAGTGATTTTCGGTGATCTAAATGTTGCTGAAGGTAAAACCTTGACAATGGAGAAAGGAACCAAAGTCTATTTCCGAAAAAACAGCGGAATGAATTTTGAGAAAAATTCCAGTTTGACTATCAATGGTGCTTTAGGCGAAGAAGTAATTTTCCGGGGTGACAGAAGTGATACCAAATACGATACTTTGCCAGCCAATTGGAACGGAATCAAAATGGAAGAAGGCTCTCTTCTTAATATGAATTATGCAAGAGTTTTTGGTGGAAACGTAGGTCTTCAGCTGAAAAAGAATGACGCAACCATCAACAATTCTATTTTCCATACATTTCAAAATGTTGGTATTTATGGAATTCATTCCAAACTTACAATGAACAATGTTGTGATGAACAACTGCGGTGAAGCAGACCTTGCGATTGCTGCAGGTGGAAATTATACACTTAATTATTGTACGATTGCTAATTACTGGAATTTGAATCCTTCGATGTCCGCTTTGGGAATCTATGCAAGTGATATGTGGGAAAATGAAGATGGAGAATCTGAAATTGGAGATTTTAAATTAAATGTCAACAATTCAATTATTTATGGAGATACTCCTGATATGATTTCAATCAATAAATCTAATGGGAATATCTTAGCTTTTGAATATGAATTCAGAAATTCATTATTGAAATTTACTTCTAATTCTGGTTTAACCATTGGTAATACTAATACAGCCAATGAAGACCCAAAATTCCAGAATTATTTTACTCAAAAAATGAACTTAAGAGTAAAAGCTGATTCGCCGGCAAGAGGAAAAGGAACAAATGCTACTGGTGTTACTGCAAGTGATATAGTCGGAGTTTCAAGAACAAATCCAATAACTATTGGTGCTTATCAATAATGGAAATCACAACACTCCAAAAACAGGTGGACGAATGGATAAAAACCATCGGTGTCCGTTATTTCAATGAGCTGACGAATATGGCAATGCTAACAGAAGAGGTTGGCGAGGTTGCCAGAATCATCGCCAGAAGATATGGTGAACAATCTGAAAAAGAGTCCGATAAATCCAAGGATCTGGGTGAAGAATTAGCTGATGTGCTTTTTGTAACGCTTTGTTTAGCCAATCAAACCGGAACCGATTTGCAATCAGCCTTTGACAAAAAAATGAAAATCAAAACTGATAGGGACAAAGAACGACATCAGAATAACGAAAAATTAAAATAGGTTGGAAGCAGGATGTCCGAAGTCAGAAGTTTTATCAATTCTGACATCTGACATCTGACATCTGACATCTGACAAACTATGATTATAAAAAAGTCTGAACTTATAGACGGAAAAAACATTCAAATTACCGGTTCGAAAAGTATTTCGAACCGTCTTTTGATTTTAGGGAAATTGTTTGGTAATATTGACATGCTCAATCTTTCCAATTCTCAGGACACCACATTACTTAAAAAAGCTCTGGAATCGGATTCCGAAGTGATTGATATTCACCACGCTGGAACGGCAATGCGATTTCTGACTTCTTATTATTCAATTTTCGAAGGAAGAAAAACCATTTTGACAGGTTCTGACAGGATGAAAAACCGTCCGATCAAACCTTTGGTGGATGCGCTTCAGTCTCTTGGAGCCGACATCACTTATCTTGAGAAAGAAGGGTTTCCGCCGTTGCAGATCATCGGAAAGAAATTGGAGAAAAATTCGGTAAAAATTTCGGCTAATGTTTCCAGCCAGTTTTTGACTTCATTAATATTGATTGGAGGAAAACTGGAGAATGGTTTAATATTAGAATTGGAAGGCGAAATCACATCCCGACCTTATCTCGAGATGACTCTGAAAATCCTGAACGAAATCGGAATCAAATCTCATTTTGCGGAAAATACAATCGAAATCGTTCCTCATTCAGACAATTTCAGAACAGAACATTACGAAGTAGAAAGCGACTGGTCTTCAGCTTCTTATTTTTATTCTTTGGTAGCAATTGGCAGAAAATCGATTACCTTAAAAAGTTATTACACGTTGTCCTTGCAAGGTGATAGCGTGATCAAAGAGATCTATTGGAAATATTTCGGAATCAACACCGTTTCTGATTATGCAGAAAATTCGATTTCGCTTTTGCCGGAACCTGCTTTCGAATATCCGGAATTGATTTCTCTGGACATGAATGATTGCCCTGACATTGCCCAAACGTTTTGTGTAACTGCAACTGCATTGAAAATTCCGTTTGTGATAACCGGGCTTCATACTTTGAAAGTAAAAGAAACAGACAGATTGGTTGCCCTTCAAAATGAATTACTGAAAATTGGAGCAAAAACCCACATCACTGTTGATAAAATTGAATCTTCGGAATTTATAGAGCCGGAAGAAAACATTTCTATTGCGACCTACAACGACCACAGAATGGCAATGGCTTTTGCGCCGTTTGCTTTGATTAAAGAACTAAATATCGAGAATGAAGATGTTGTGGAGAAGTCTTATCCCGAGTTTTGGGAGGATTTCCGAACTGTAACTCAAGAAACTGAATAATATGTCAAAAGTTATCATCATCACAGGCGCTTCATCCGGAATTGGGTTTGCCTTGGCAGAATATTTCGGGAAGAAAGGCAACAAAGTTTACGGATTGAGCAGAAAGATTGTAAGCTCAGATTATTTCGTTTCAATTCCAACGGATATTACGGAGAAAGAACAAATCGATAACGCCATTTCTGAAATATTAAAAACAGAAGCCAGAATCGATGTTCTGATAAATAACGCCGGAATGGGAATGGTTGGCGCAGTTGAGGATTCTACTAAAGAAGATATTACGAAATTGTTCAATCTTAATTTGATTGGCGCAGTTCAGATGATGACAGCGGTTCTTCCGAAAATGCGGGAGCAGAAATCCGGAAAAATCATCAATGTTTCCAGTATCGGCTCCGAAATGGGATTGCCTTTCCGAGGATTCTATTCCGCTTCCAAATCGGCACTGGACAAGGTTACAGAGGCAATGCGTTACGAAGTTTATCCTTGGAACATCCATGTTTGCTCGCTTCATTTGGGCGACATCAAAACCAATATCGCAGAAAACCGGGTAAAAACAAAAGTTTCCGAAGCGTATAAAAATGTCTTCGGTAAAGTCTATGCATTGATGAATTCCCACGTTGGGGATGGAACCGAACCTTTGGATGTTGCGGTTTATGTGGACCAGCTTTTAGGAAGATCAAAATGGAAAGCGCACTATTATTTCGGAAAATTCGGACAAAAGATTGGTGTTCCTCTCAAATGGATTCTTCCTCAGAGCACTTATGAAAATCTGATGAAGAAGTATAATAAAATGGATTGATTTTTTGTTTTAAACTTTTAAACGCAAAGTCCGCAAAGATTTTTTTAAAATTATTGAGAATATTTCTAGGTTCGCAAAGGCGTAAACTTAGCAATGATTTTTTCTTCTTGGCTGAGCTTTAGCGCCTTTGCGAACCAATAGTTTGAAGTTGGCAATAGATCTTTGCGGACTTTGCGTTTATCTATGTTGAAAAAGCTGTTATACATATTTCTAATTTTTCTGAGTATATTTTCTTATGCGCAGAAAAAAGAATATTGGCTCATCGATAAAGAAACCAACGTAAAAAAAATCGTTTCCGATTCGGCAAACGCAGTCAAATTTCTGGATTCTCTGGCAGAAAATTCTTATTTCTTCACAGAATTAAAAGACGTAAAAAAAATAGAAAACCGAACCGAAATCTATTACGACAAAGGTCCAAACTTCAACAAAGCCAATGTTAAGTTTTCAGATTCTCTGGTTAATGATTTGAAGTTTCAGAAGAATGAGATCTACACCAAAAATTTAGATTCACTTAAGAAAAACATCAATCAAAAATATCGTGACAAAGGTTTCGCTTTCAACCGTGTGAAAACCAAATTCCAGAAAATGGAAAACGGAATTCCATCAGTAAAAATCTCGGTTGTTCCTGCTTCTCAAAGAAAAATTGACGGTATTGTTTTCAAAGGTTACACACGTTTACCGAAACAATTCGTTAAAAATCTCAACAAGCAATATCTTGGTAAGAACTATGATGACAAGAACTTGGTTTCTATGAATCAGTCTCTGCAGAATCACCAGTTTGTCGCTTTGGAAAAACCACCGCAGACGTTATTTACCAAAGATTCCACACAGGTTTTTCTCTTTACTCAAAAACGAAAGACCAATACTTTTGACGGAATGATTGGTTTTGGAAATGACAAAACCGAAAAATTCACAGTCAACGGAACTTTGAATGTCCAGATGAAAAATATGTTCAACAGCTTCGAAAGCATTGGCATTTATTGGCAGAGAAATCCCGACAAAGGTCAGACTTTTGATTTGCAGACTGATATTCCTTACACATTTGGGAGCAACGTTGGTCTGAATGTTAATGTCAATATTTTCCGTCAGGATTCCACTTTTGCGAATGTCAAATTTCTGCCGGCAGTTTATTATCATCTTTCTCCGAAACAAAAGCTCGGTCTCAAAGGCACCTTCGAGTCTTCTGCGATTCTGGATTCGCTTTATACGAGCGGTCGGGATTACAGCAAAAAAGGGATCGGTGTTTATTATCAGTATCAGGAAGGGAGTGACATTCCGCTATTTATCAACAAAAGCAATATCCGTGTAGAAGCAGATTTCCTTAAAACGACTTACGATGATACGCAGGAGAAATTTGACCAAATCCGGTATTTTCTTTTTGCCGAACACAATTTCAATTTGTCCGGAAATCATTTCCTCAACATCAAGGGAGAATCAGCTTTACTCAGTTCCAAGAACGAATTATCGACAAACGAACTCTTTCGGTTCGGAGGCTGGAACTCGCTTCGGGGTTTCAATGAGCAGAGTCTCGTCAGTGATTTTTATGCATTTGCCGGTGCGGAATATCGCTATCTCGTTAATGACCAGGCCTTTTTCGATTTGTTTGCGCAATACGGGCAGATGTCCAACAAAGCTCTGGGAATTACACCAAAACTCTACAGTGTAGGTCTGGGTTTCAACTTTTTCCTTCCCGTCGGTTTGATGAGTTTTCAAATTTCCAATGGAAACGAAATAGGTAATCCGTTCAAATTCAATGAAGTAAAAATCCATTGGGGAATCCTCAGCAGATTCTGATAAATGATAATCGATTAATGATAGTTGATATTACTAAGAATTTGAAAATCAGTTATCAACTATCACTTATCAATTATTTAAATCTGTCATCATTTCTCTGAATATTAATTATTTATCAAATAAATTATGATATTTTCAAATTCCATAAAAATAGCTTAATTTTGCAAAGAAAGTAAAGATGTCTATTCATAACAAAATTGTAGAGACAGCCATCACTTTCGATGACGTGCTTCTAGTTCCTTCTTATTCAGAAGTTTTACCTAATCAGGTTTCCCTAAGATCAAGACTTACAGACAAAATTTCGCTCAATGTTCCTATAGTTTCCGCAGCAATGGATACGGTTACAGAGGCTGATTTGGCGATTGCACTGGCAAGAGTTGGCGGTCTTGGGTTCATTCACAAAAATATGACAATTGCCGAGCAAGCATCACAAGTCAACAGCGTGAAACGTTCCGAAAACGGAATGATTGCCGACCCGGTAACTTTGTCAAAAGACCATACTTTGGCAGAAGCTAAAGAACTGATGGCAAAATATAAAATTTCCGGACTTCCTGTCGTTGACAAAAACAATTACCTTATAGGAATCATTACCAATCGTGATGTGAAATATCAAGAAAACCTTGAAGTTAAGGTTGAGGAAATAATGACAAAAGAAAACCTTATCACATCTGATAAAACCACGAATCTTGAAAAAGCGAAAGAAATTCTTTTAAAGAATCGGATTGAGAAACTTCCAATCGTTGACAAAAAAAATAAATTGGTCGGATTGATTACTATAAAAGATATCGATAATCAGTTGGAGTATCCAAATGCCAACAAAGACCAGAACGGAAGACTAATTGTCGGAGCCGGAGTTGGTGTTGGCGAAGATACGATTGAAAGAATCACTGCATTAGTAAAAGCCGGTGTTGATATTGTTGCCATAGACTCAGCACACGGACATTCCAAAGGTGTTTTGGACAAAATTTCTGAAATAAGAAAAACGTTCCCAGACCTGGATATCGTTGGTGGAAATATTGTAACGGCTGATGCTGCAAAAGATTTGATAAAAGCTGGCGCCAATGTTCTTAAAGTCGGTGT
This sequence comes from Epilithonimonas caeni DSM 17710, assembly GCF_000426465.1. GTDB lineage: Bacteria > Bacteroidota > Bacteroidia > Flavobacteriales > Weeksellaceae > Epilithonimonas > Epilithonimonas caeni. The sequence continues at coordinate 512,541 of NZ_AUFK01000013.1, read as the reverse complement.
TGGACCGGGTTCTATCTGTACAACCAGAGTTGTTGCCGGCGTTGGTGTTCCTCAACTCTCCGCAATCTATAACGTTTACGAGTTTGCTAAAAAGAAAAATGTGTCAGTTATTGCAGACGGTGGAATCAAATTGTCCGGCGACATTGTAAAAGCCATCGCAAGTGGGGCCGGAGCAGTAATGCTTGGATCTCTTTTAGCCGGAACTGATGAAGCACCGGGAGAAGAAATTATTTTCCAGGGAAGAAAATTCAAATCCTATCAAGGAATGGGTTCTCTTTCTGCAATGAAACGTGGCGGAAAAGAACGTTATTTCCAGAGTGAAGCCAAAAAATTTGTTCCGGAAGGAATCGAAGGCAGAGTCCCGCACAAAGGAAAATTGGAAGACGTGATTTTCCAATTGACTGGAGGTCTAAGAGCTGGAATGGGTTATTGTGGAGCGAAAGATATTGAAGCCTTACAAAAGGATTCAAAACTAGTAATGATTACAGGAAGTGGTTTGAAAGAATCTCATCCACACGACGTGATTATTACGCAAGAGGCTCCGAATTACTCTTTGTAAAAGATTTATTTTAACATAATAAAAACTCCGAATCATTTAATAACTAATGACTCGGAGTTTTTTTACAAAAATCATGCATAAAAAAAGAGCTACAGAAATGTAGCTCTTAAAATTTATTTAAAGTTTCAGGAATTATTTCTTGATAACTTTTGTAGATTCTTTAGAACCATCAGCATATTTAATGCTTACGATGTAAGAACCTTTAGCAAAATTCTCTACATTAATAGACGTTTCAGCTGTAGTTTTTACGATTTTACCAGCAACATCATAGATAGACACGGATTCTACTTTCTTATCAGATTTGATATTAACAACGTCCGTAGCAGGGTTTGGATAAACACTTACAGAAGATTTTTTAGTTACATCAGATACGGCCAAGAAAGGACTTGTATTAGTTGCACTTGCAACGATATTATCAAAACCGCTAGTAGATATACCTGATAACAATACATCAAATTCTTGTGGATTCAAATCAGGAGTACCAAAATAGCTTATAACATCACCACCATTAACTTGAGCACTTACTTCACCTGTTGTTTTATCATAAGCAGCTTTAATATGATACCAAGTATTAGTTGTAACCTGATCTACAAGTATCTCGCCGTCTAATTGGTCAGCTATATACAAATACCCATCATCTTGACTCCATCCAATTTCGAATGGCTGCTCAAAACCAGCATCAACATCATAAATTTGTACAACTCCAGCACCTCCAGCACCTCCAGTTCCTGTATAATAGTCAAACTCTAATACAAATATATTATTTGCACTAGACCTGCCATCCCAGTTAGTACTATGGAAATGCCATACACCTTCATTAGAAGCAATACTAGCCAATTTAAAAGATTTACCGTGAGCAACATCAATATTAGCAACCTGTGTCCAGTTTGCACTTCCTCCGCTATCTCTTGCCCATCCACCCTGTGTACCAAGATTACCTACAGTATAAGACTCAAAATTGTCTGTCCAAAGACTTTGCGAATAAGCAGTAAAAGCCATCACCGCTGTTAAAGAAAAAGATAAAATTCTTTTCATAATAATTAAATTTAAAAAATTAGGAGACCAAAGTTATTAATTATTTTTCAAAAAAAACAAACAAACATTTAATTTTTGGCACTGATTTCTAATTTTAACGTTTACATCCTCAATATGCATTCGCAACTTTTAATTATAAATAATTAAGAGACAAACATTTAGACCAAGTATGAGGAACAAACAATAAAATTTATTTGACACTATTCATTTTTAACGGTTAATTTTAAAATTTCTATATTTTTACAAAATAATGCTCAAATTTAACGTTGATTATCAAATAACTTAATAAATTTGCAACTTAGTTTTTTGCAATGAAAAAGAGAACCTTATTCTCAGTACTATTTTTATCTGTTTTTGTTTTCGGAATGCTTTCTTTCGCACCTAATAAGAAAGTGATAGCCGTTATTTTCAACAAAGAAATGACGAGGCAGGACTTGATGAACCTGCAAAAGAATCTAAAGGAAAAAAACATCATTCTTGTTTATAATAAGATCCAATTTACAAAAAACAGATTGAGTTATATCGATTTTAGTATCGATTTTGGGGATGGGTTTTCTGGAACTTCAAAATCCGAGATCACAAAATCGAAAGAAATTGGATTTATGAGAGATTATAATGATAACGCTGAACAACCTTTTTTGGTTGGTGATTTAAAATAAATAAAGCTTCCAGGTTTGGAAGCTTTTCTTTTATGTGTTATTCTGTTTTTTATCTCTCCTAATTTTAAGGTCATCTTCAAAATCGTCAATCCGATAATCTGTCAGTGAATTTCCTTTTCTGACTTTTTCCTTAGAGTAAAGCCTGAATTCATTTTCAGTTTTTTCCAAAAGATAATCATAAGGTCCAACCGAAGAAATTAGTTTAATCAAAACCGGCGAAATTTCCAGACAAACAAACAATCCCATAATGAAACTTGCCGCCAAAGCAATGATTGCCGAGTTTTTCCCCAATTCATCCAAGGCCTGTAATCTTGCTGCAAAACCATTGAATTTATCTTCGATACCTTCTGTTGATTTCCTTTCGGTTTCAAGATTGGAATAGACCTTTGAAATTTCTTTGTCCAAATATTGCAACCGCTCTTGTTGCTGTTTCTGATAATTTTCAAGGTCCGCCCGCTTTTGTTCTTTCAATTCAGACTTACGTTTTGCATTGGTACCGAATCCCACTTTTCCACTTGTTAAACCAGATTGTTTACCCAAAATTTCTTTTTCCAATTCTACAGAGGCCGAGTCATAAGCTAATTGATAAGTTTTGATTTGATTCTGGATTTGTTTTTTCTCCAAATCAAACGGTCCAGATTGTTGCAAAATCCTTCCGTTCATCTCTGCCTGCAATTGTGTCTTATTTCTTTGAATAATCGTATTCAATTGTTTATTAACTTCTTTTTCAAAGATTTTCAGCTCAAGGGGCTTTGAAATAATAATTCCAAGAAACGTTGCCAAAATCAAACGCGGAATGGTCATCAAGATTTGATTCCACCATGTTCCGGTTTTCTTGATCGAAGAAACAATATACCTATCAAGGTTGAAAATCATCAATCCCCAAAGAATTCCAAAACCAACGGAAGCCCAAATGTTATCAAAAACGGTAAACATCGCATAACCTGCCGATAATGTTGCAAAAATCGCAGTAAACAAAACGATTCCCCCGATTCCGGCAAACTTGTTCCATTCGGAAGGCGATTTTTTCAGCAAATGAATATTCCCTCCGGAACAAATCATCAGAAAATGCTGAAACCAATTCATTTTATGTGTGTTAGTATTTTTCATTTAATTATAATTCATCATAATTTGTATTTTAAAACGTTAATTTGTTACAAATAGTATTAGGTTTTGCCTAATATCTAAATCTGTACCATTTTCTTTTTATATTTATGTTAAATTTACAGGTATCATATTTGATGACAGAATTAAAAAGTATTTTATGAAAAATTTATTGTTTTGTTTAGGAATCATCACGGTTTTATTTTCTTGTAAATCAACCATTGATCCAGACACACTTCCAAAACCGTTCCCTCAAAGACCAATTGATAAGCCCGGCAATCTGACTCAAGAGGAATCAAGCGAAATGGAGAATTTGAAATCTGAAATCCTTACAATGGCAAAAAGTGAAAAATGCACCAATCCAGCCGATTGGAAAACCATTGGATTAGGAGCAAAAGCTTGTGGCGGACCTGTAAGCTATATTGCTTATTCTAATAAAATTGATGAAGCAAAATTCCTCGAAAAAGTTAATCTTTACAATCAGAAATCTGCAGATTACAACAAAAAGTACAATCTGGTTTCAGACTGTATGCTGGTAATGCAGCCTGAAAATATCGTTTGTGAAAATGAAATACCTGTATTTAAATAGGTTCTGCACTTTGAGGAGCAAGTTGCCTTTTTTGTTCCTCGGCATCTCTGTATAATTTTTCTTTACTCCACTTAGCGTGTTTAGAGGGTATAATTTTATGTCCTCTTTTGTAAGCATAAACCTTGGTAAATTCTGCTCCGAAAAACACGAGCTGACAGGAATAATTAATCCACATCATCAGCAAAATCACAGTTCCTGCCGCTCCGAAAATGGACGTTGGCTTTGAAAAATCGAAATAAAAACTCATCAGCATTTTTCCGATATTGAAAAGCAGTGCCGTAACAACGGCACCTATCCAAACCGATTTCCATTTGATTTCCACATCCGGAAGGACTTTGAACATAAAAGCAAACAAAACTGTAACGACAGCAAATCCTAAGATGAAATTACTTGCCTGAACAATCACATAAGTTTCCATACCGAAATATCTTGTGATCCATTGATTGGCCAAACCAATAACAGACGAAAGCAACATACTTGTCAAAAGGAGGAAGGCAATGATGAGAATCATCCCCAGGGAATTAGCTCTGTCAAGAATGAATTTCTGCCAGGCTTTTTTGGGTGCTGCTTCAACATCCCAAAGATCATTGAGGGTTGTCTGCATTTGGAAAAATAAGCTGGTTGCACCAAAGACCAAAGTTCCAACGCCGAGGGCTTTCATCCAGAAATTTTCTTTATCAATCATGGCACTTGCAATAATATCCTGAATACTTTTTGCACCATCATAACCCATTATTCCTTGAAGCTGACGCCTGATTTCTCCATTTACCGCTTCTTCACCAAAGAAATGTCCGGTAACCCAGATGATGATGATCAACAATCCCGGCAAAGAAAATATCGCATTGTAGGCCATACCTGCACTGTCTTTGGCTGCTGAAGAAGACATCCATTCATTTAAAGTTTCCTTCAGAACCTCCCAAAAAGATTTAAGCTTATTCATCGTTTAAATTTCTTTGGGAAATTCAATCTTTATACCAACCTAGTCCTCTTTGTACCAGCTGGAGTATTTAACATAATTATTGGCTATTCTATTGATCTCGCCCTCTACAAGATTCTGAGACACATCTTTCACTTTTTTTGCAGGAACGCCTGCCCAAATTTCACCTTCACGGATATGAGAATTGGCTGTAACAACCGCTCCCGCTGCAACAATCGCATTACTCTCCACCAGGCAATCATCCATCACAATTGCTCCCATTCCGATCAGAACATTATCTTTAATTGTGCAGCCGTGAACAATCGCATTATGGCCAATTGAAACATTACTACCGATCGTCGTCGGACTTTTTTGGTAAGTGCAATGTATCATCGCATTATCCTGAACATTCACTTTGTCGCCCATTTTTATGAAATGAACATCACCTCTCAAAACCGCATTGTACCAAATACTGCAATCTTTTCCCATCGTAACATCTCCTATAATTACCGCAGTTTCTGCCACAAAAGTATTTTCTCCCAATTGAGGCGTTTTTCCTAAAAGTTCTCTGATAATTGCCATTATTTTATTTTTTAGATTTATAAATATTTGGGCGCCTTTATCCGTCCTCCACTCCCGCTTTTTTATTTTTCCGGGAAAAAATAAAAAGAGCTCCGTTCAGGCCGGGGCGCAGATTGGTTTTTCAATTAAATTTTGACATTCGTTCAGCCAAAATCAAACCAATAGAAAAAATCGAAAATCCGCAAAGCTTCTCATAATCAAAACTTAACATAACATTGGGATTTATCGGCTTTTTTCTTCCACCAATTTACGATAATTTTGTAGTTCAATTTACTTAAAATGAAACATTCCAGCTATAACTTTTGTCAGTTTCTGAAAAACTACGATCTGAATGTTACATCTTACAATTAAAAATAAATAGAATGAAAGAAATCATAATAGAACCTACAGAGAATCCGAAGGTGATGAAGTTTGTAACAGACTACAATCTCATTCCGGGTTCATTAGAACTTGATCGCGATTCTGACATTTCCGAGATCCCATTGGCGCAGGAATTGTTCAATTATCCTTTCGTTAACAGAATCTTCATCACGGCCAACTTCATTGCGGTAGCGAAAGAAGATACTGTGGAATGGGAACACGTTGCGGAAAGTCTGAAAAATATTATCGAAGATGAGCTTTTGGCCAATCCTAGAATCTACCTTCAGAAAAGAAAAGAAATGTATCAGATCTATTCTGAGATGACACCAAATCCTGCGGTTATGAAATTCATTTCCAGCAAGATGCTAATGGACGGATTCATTGAAGTGAAATCGAGAGAAGAATCGGAAGGTGTTCCTTTGGCGCAAGAATTATACGAGGCTTTTGATTTTGTGAAAGAAATCTATGTGAGCGATAATTTTGTTGCGGTAACTAGAGACGAGCAATTCCAATGGCATGAGATCATGAACCAGGTCCGTTCTTTCATTGCAGAATTTTTACAGACTGGAAAGACAATTGCAACCATTGAACCTCATCAGCATGAAAACCCTGTTCTGAAAATCATCAATAGAGAATATACAAATGACGAGCAGAAAATCAGTGATATCCTGAACGAATATGTTGCTCCTGCTGTAGAAAATGATGGTGGAAAAATCTCTCTTATAGAGTATGATCAAGAAAACAAAACAGCAAAAATGCTTCTTCAAGGGGCTTGCAGTGGTTGTCCCTCTTCCACAGCAACGTTGAAAAACGGAATCCAGAATATTCTGAAACAATTCGTCCCGGAATTGGTAGAGAATGTGGAAGCTGTGAATGGTTAATGGCTTCGAGAGCCTTAGCCTGACAATGAATAAACTAGAATTAATTTAATCATTAATTTTTCATTCCTTAAGAAACCGAACGAAGTGGTTCGACGAAGTCAATCTCAATGTTTAGATTTCCACTGAATGAAAATATTGCTCTAACAAATAAATATGCCGAGTCAATCAAACAACAAAAAAGGAATTCTACTGGTCAACCTCGGTTCACCAAAATCGACGGATGTAAAAGATGTAAAAGACTATCTTGATGAATTCCTGATGGATGAAAAAGTCATCGATTACCGTTGGATTTTCCGTGCATTATTGGTTCAGGGAATTATCCTTAAAACCCGGCCGAAAAAATCGGCGGAAGCTTACAAAACGGTTTGGACAGACGAAGGTTCGCCTTTGATCGTGATCTCTAAACACCTTCAGCAGAGACTTCAGGAGATCGTGGATGTTCCGGTCGGTTTGGGAATGCGTTATGCTGAACCATCGATACAAACCGGAATCCAGGAATTGGTGGACAAAGGCATTACAGAGATCACGCTGGTTCCGCTTTATCCGCAATATGCGATGAGTACAACAGAAACAGTGATTGACAAAGCGGAAGAAGTTCGACTGAAATTCTTTCCGGATATCAAGATCAATTATGTTCAGCCGTTTTATAATAGAGAGATCTATATCAATTCTTTGGCGAAAAGTATTGGCGAAAAGTTGCCTCCAGATTTTGATTTGCTTCAATTCTCGTATCACGGCGTTCCGGAAAGACACATCTATAAAACCGACCCGACGAAGACCTGCAGTATGGATAACTGCTGCCAGAAAGATGATCTTCCTTCGCATAAATACTGTTACAGACATCAATGTTATAAAGTGACGGAGTTGGTTCGTGAGAAATTAGGTTTGCCCAAGGAAAAAGTCTTGGTCACTTTCCAATCACGATTGGGTAAGGACAAGTGGATGGAACCTTACACAGACGCCACACTGGAAGGTCTTGGTAAGAAAGGTATCAAGAAACTGGCTATTGTTTGTCCCGCTTTTGTGTCAGATTGTTTGGAAACTTTGGAGGAGATCTCTGTGGAGGGAAAAGAGATTTTCCTGCACGGCGGAGGCGAGAGATTCGATTATATCCCTTGTCTGAATGAAGATCCAAATTGGGTGAATGTGGTGAAGATTTTGAGTGAAGAAAAGCTTTCTGAATTTTAAGTTCTGCTTTTTTAACGCAAAGTCACAAAATTTTTTCTATTAAATATTTTGAATTAAGAGTCACTAAAACGCTTCGCTCATCAAAGAATAACATTTATCGAAGATAAGATCTTTGCGCTTTCTGATTTATTTTGTTTTTTAATCTTGTGCCTTTGTGATAAAATATAATCTAAAACAAAATTAAAATGATTTTCCGATATGCACGACATACTCAGAATCTGGAAAAACTGATTGGTTTTTATACCAAAGTTTTGGATTTTAAAGTTCTTGGGGATTTCAAGGAACACAATGGTTATGACGGAGTTTTTCTTGGGAAGGAAAATGAAAACTGGCATTTGGAGTTCACCCAAGACAATAACATTCCGGAATCTAAATTCGATGAGGATGATATCCTGGTTTTCTATCCGGAAAGTTTGGAAGAATTCCAAAAGATCATTACTAATCTTGAACTTTATAATGTCCCCATCTTAGAACCCAAAAATCCTTACTGGAAAGAAAACGGAATCTGTTTTGAGGATTGTGACCATTACAAGATCATTGTTTCTGACCTTAGAATTACAAAATAAATTAAACCCGATCAACTATTTGAAGCGGGTTTTTGTTTGGATCTTTGACAGTTTGGCAGATATTTTTGAGAGGCTATCGGTATACGCTCGGTATACTCTTTCTATACCCAAAGTCTAACTTTTGTAGTTTCAAGACTTGGAATGACTTTGACAGTTTGGCAGAGTGGGTTTTGAGTGGTTTTGGTTATATTTTACTTAAAAAACTAATAATGAGACTTATTCGCATTTTAATTTTACTTTCACTATTTAGTTGTGAGAAAGATTCTAAAGAGAAATTTTACAAAATAAAACAAAATCCAGATTTTATTTTATGGAAAAACATAGAAACAATTTCTGAAAATGATTTTGAGCAAAAGACTGATGAGGGTAATTCAAATTCTTTTATTCAAATAATGACGCGGATTGATATTCCAAAGAATGAGCTTTTATATTTTGTCTATTTTGATAAAGAAAAAAGTAACCTAAACATCAATCAACCTAAAGATTCGATTGATAATATTATTCTTTATACAAATCTCAAAATGGATTGTTACGAAATTGTAGCCAGAAAATATGTTCAGAAATTTATAAATAAGGAAAATCTACCGATAGAAAATAGAAGAGACTCTAAATACATTACTGATGAAATTGTTTCAAAAAGCGAACAAGAATTAAAAAAATTATCTCATAGAATTTGGTATTCAAAATTTGATAAAGACACAATATCAAAAATCAAACTAGAAATTTATGAAAAACTGAAATAAAACCGTAATTTGCCTTTCAATATATTTTTATTTTTTTGAGTTAAATTCTTAATACTAAGTTGAGATTCTTTCAGAATGACAAAAATGTAGGATAAAATTCTGTTATGGATTTATTCTTTTTTGTGGGCTTCGAGAGCCTCAGCCTGACAAAACGTGATGCAAAAAAGATTGTAGCGGAAAGCAGGTTCTCGGCTTCTAAAATTTAATTGAGAAATAAAAAACCGCCTCATTACTGAAGCGGTTTTCTTTTGGGGTAGAAAATATTTATTTCTTGTTAAAATCTCCTGCAAATACAGAAGTCAACTTATCTTCACTGATGTATTTTCTTAGAACATCGTTCACCTGACTTACTTTAAGCGCAGAAACTTTCGCTTCCAAAGCATCGTACTCGTCCAAAGACTGACCATACTGAAGTTGAGAATTGACCAAATTCATCAAAGTATTGTCGTTTCCAAGACCTGTTTTTCTGGAGTTCAGCCAAGAAGTCAAATTAGACTTGAATTCCTCTTCCGTGAAACCGTCTTTAACCGCTTTGTTCACTTCTTCCTTCAACGCTTTGTTCACCGCATCTTTCTTAGTTGGGTTGAAGAATGCGTACCAGCCCCAAGATGCTACGTTATTATCAATAGGAATATTGATGTAAGAACCTGCGCCATAGCTGATTCCTTCTTTCTCACGAAGTCTTGTCGGGATTCTGGCCGTCAGGAAACCACCGCTTCCCAACATTTCGTTGGCAATCACGAAAGCTGGATAGTCCGGAGATTTTCTGTCCATAGAGAAACTGATCTTCCCAACAGCGGCTCCGTTCTCTTTGTCCGGCGTCAGATATTCTTTGTCTTGTTTTTTGGTTGCGAATAATTCCGGCTTAATGTATTCGTAAGTTGATTTTGAATTCCATTTTCCGAAAGTCGATTCCAACAATGCGGCAACGGCTTTGCTATCCACATCACCGATCACAGAACCAACACCGTTGTTACTTCCCAAGATCTTGTTATAGAAGTCTACCAGTTGCTCTCTCTTCACTTTCTTGTTATTATCAATCTGTTCCTTAGTAGAAGCGGTGTAATAGATACTTTCTTTAGGATAATTCTCAGTGATTTTTTCAATTTCTGTAAAAGCAATGGACTGAGGGTCGTTCAAAGAACTTTCCAGATAAGTATTGTACTCGTTGATGGTTTTTGCCAGTTCCGCTTCCGGGAAAGTGGATTCAGTCAAAATTTCTTTGATAAGAGCCATCACTTTTGGCAAACTGTCTTTGTAAGTACTGAAGTTCACAAACAAGGTCTGACCATTGAATCCGAAGTTGATGTTGGATTTCCATTCATCCAGCATATCCTGGATCTGTTCTTTGGTATGAGACTTGGTGCCTGTTTTCAGAACCTGTGCCATCAGAGAGCCGACATCCGATTTCCCAGTCAAATCCCTGGCGTTACTTACCGGGAATCTGAAGCTGCCAAGCACTTTACCACCTTTGATATCTTTTTTTATCAGTCCATATTTCATCCCGTTGCTCAGTTTGCCTTCTGTCAAATTAGCTTTCAGATTTTTGATACTCGCTTCGAAAGGTGCAGCTTCTTTTTCGAGTGCTTTACCTTTGTAATCATTAGTTAGAGAAGCAATTTGTTCATTGGTATATTCGACATTCTTAACCCTTACCTCATCTTTTGCCGGAATGAAAACCCCAACTGTCCTATTATTGGTTCGGAAATATTTCTCAGCAACTCTCTGAACATCGGCTACGGTCAATTTTTCAACTGCGTCTCTGTAAAGAAAGCCTAATTTGTAATTTCCCGCCCCAACAATCTCTGTCAGGTTAATTGCAAAATTGATCGTATTGTTTTTAATATTCTCAATTTGCTTCAGCAATTTTGCCTTTGCTCTCGCAACATCCTGCTCTGTATATTTGGTTGTTGCCACTTTGTCCAAAGCAGCACGGAAATCGTTTTCGGTTGCCTTCACGTCTTTATCGGCAGGAACCTCTAAACCGAAATACATATAACTTGCATCTCTCACCAACGGCTGATAAGCATAAACAGAGGCTGCTTTGTGCGTATCGATCATTGCTTTGTAAAGATAACCGGAAGGGTCTGCTGTCAAAACTTCCTGCAAAGCATCCAGTGCTGCATAGTCTTTATCCGCATACGGCGCAGTATGATAAAGTGCCCCGATGACCTTGCTGTCTCCGGAACGTTTCAGTTCTACAAAACGTTCTCCGTCCTGTGCAGGCTCAACAGTATAAGGCGTTTCAAGAACTCTTGAAGGTTTTGGTATGGTGGAGAAATATTGAGCAATGTAATTCAAAGCTTGTTTTTCATCAAATTTCCCGGCAACGATCAAAGTTGCATTGTCCGGCTGATAATATTTTTCATAGAATTTTCTAAGCGTTACCGCCTTTACTCTTTCTACGTCCTCCTTGCTTCCGATCGTACTGTTCCCATAGTTGTGCCAAAGATAGGCAGATGAAACGATACGCTCCATCAATACAGAACTCGGACTGTTTTCTCCAATCTCGAACTCGTTTCTTACCACTGAGAATTCTTTGTCCAGATCGGACTGAAGAATCGTTGCATTGACCATTCTGTCGGCTTCCATTTCCAGGAACCATTTCAGATTCTCATCATTAGATGGGAAAACTTCATAATAATTGGTTCTGTCATACCAAGTCGTTCCGTTGGCATTACCACCTTTATCAGACAACATTTTCTTGATGTCCCCCAGCTTTTTCGTGCTTTTGAATAACATATGCTCCAGCAGGTGCGCCATTCCCTTCTCGCCATAACCTTCGTGCTTTGAACCAACGTTATAGACGATATTAACAACAGCATTACTTTGAGAAGGGTCAGAGATCAAAAGGACCTTCATTCCGTTGCTTAAGGAATATTCTTTGATTCCTTCCGTATTACTAATAAATTTTGGAGTTTCGGCTTTTTGGGAAAACACAGGCGTTGCATAACCCGCATAGAAAACGACTGCCGCAGTCAGTAGAAAATTCTTCATGTTTCTATAGTTATTTTTAGATTCCTAAAATTAATGACTATTTCTATTAAAATAGATTATCCAGTCAGTTTTTATGAAAAAATTAACTATTTACACATATTATTGCATCCGGCAATGTGATTAATTTAAAAAACACCTGTAATTCCTAACATATTAGGAGAAGCATTGATATTCCATTTTATACTTCGATATTTTTTATCATCATAATGATTCATATACCGATAAGTTCCCTCTACTACAAAATAGCTGATTGCCGCACTGAGAAAAACATCCGAGAAAAAATGCGCACCATCCCACATCCTCGACACCGGCGTAATAACTCCAATAGAATAGATCCCGGTTTTTATCCAGGGATTTTCAAATTGTTTGGCCAATGAGAACATTGTTGTAGCGACCAAAATCGTGTGCCCGGATGGAAACGACCTATATGCAGGCTGCCCGCTAAAAGGTTCAAAATGGAATTTACCTTCACCTGCTCCGGGACGAGCCCGTCCAACAAGAGCCTTGGCAAATGTTTGTATCAATCCGGCTGTAGTTGCCGATGAGATCATCAGAACACCAGTATTTCTTATTTTTTCATTTTTGGTAAAAAGTCCTGTAAGATATACCGCACTGGTTATCCCGTAATTATTCTGCGGACTTCCAAAATAATAACCAAAACCTTTAAGAAACTCCGGAGCTTTCTCTCCTTGTTTCATAAAAAACCGACTGGTATCATTATCTACAGAATACAGTAAAACAGTTCCAAGTGCCACGCCACCAAAGTCCAACCAATTTTCCTTTTTCCAATAATAAGGTCTGGAATAACTGTGAAAAATATTATTCACGATCTGTTTGCCATCCAAAACCAATTGTCTGCCAATAGTTGCTTTAGTAATTTTGGTGCTGTCAATTTCAACATTGGCGATCTTCACGTTCAGACTGTCAGCATTTTGAGAAAAAGAATTAATACAGAGAAAAAGAAAAAATGGAATAAAAAACTTCATAGATCTGTCGGTTACATTCGAGAAGCAAAGATAATGTAATAGAAAATATCTCAATAATAATTGTAATTTTGTAGATATGGTAGTGGAAAAAGTAATTTTAGGAATCGACCCGGGAACTGCAATAATGGGATTTGGAATTATTTCTGTCAAGGGAAGTAAAATGGAACTGATCGCCATCCACGAACTGATCCTGAAAAAATACGAAAATCACGAAACAAAACTCAAGATCATTTTCGATAAAACATTGGCTTTGATCGATGAATACAATCCTGATGAAACCGCTTTGGAAGCGCCATTCTTCGGAAAGAATGTACAAAGTATGCTGAAATTGGGGCGGGCTCAGGGCGTCGCAATGGCCGCAAGTCTCCACAGGAACATTCCAATTACCGAATATTCTCCCAAGAAAATTAAAATGGCAATCACAGGAAATGGCAATGCCAGTAAAGAACAAGTTGCCGGAATGCTCCAGAACCTTTTAAAGCTGAAAGAATTTCCCACCAAATATCTTGATGCTTCTGATGGTTTGGCGGTTGCTGTTTGTCATCATTTCAATTCCGGAAATATTTTGACAGACAAATCTTACTCTGGCTGGGACAGTTTTTTGAAACAAAATCCGGATAGGATCAAATAGCTTTTAGTTGTTCGATTTTTTAATTTTTGTCAGGCTGAGGCTCTCGAAGTTTTTCATTTTTGAAACCTTTTGCTTTTTTCCTTGATTCTTCCCTCTTGATTCTTGTCTTCTGATTCTCTATCTTTGAATCGATGAATGACTCTCTTTTTGAAATTGTAGAACACACCAACCGAAACATTTTCCTTACCGGGAAAGCTGGCACCGGAAAGACTACATTTCTGAACGACTTTGTAAAAAAAACAAAGAAAAAGCACATTGTAGTTGCACCTACGGGAATTGCAGCTATCAATGCCGGCGGCGTTACCATCCACTCTATGTTTGGATTGCCACTCAGGACCTTTCTCCCGACCACGGAAAGAATCGACCAAAATCTGGCTAACAACATTGCAGATCTGATGGTCCATTTCAAATATAGAAAAGACAAGCTGAAACTTCTGCGCGAAATTGAAATTATCATAATTGATGAAGCATCGATGCTGCGTGCAGATGTTTTGGATATGATGGATTTTTCACTGAGACACGTTCGCCGGAATCAGCAGAAATTCGGTGGTGTTCAGATGTTGTTTATTGGCGACCTTTATCAGCTGCCGCCTGTAGTGAGAGATGAACATATTCTTTCGATGTATTATCCATCGCCATTTTTCTTTCACGCCAAAGCCTTGGAAGGTAGTAATTTCATCACATTGGAACTCACCAAAGTTTACCGGCAGACCGATGAACATTTTCTCGAAATCCTAAATGCCATCCGGGACGGAATTACCGAAGATATCGACTTTGAAGCTTTGAACGAAAGATATCAACCCGACTTCGACCCAAAAGATGAAGCTTATGTTTATCTATGTTCGCACAACAAAATGGCGGATGACATCAATCAAAAAAAGATAAAAGAGCTCGGCGGAAAATCTCATACTTACACCGCAGATGTTGTTGGCGATTTCAAGGAAACGCAGTATCCGAATGATGAAGTTCTGGAACTGAAAGTCGGCGCACAGATCATGTTCATCCGAAATGATACGTCTCCCGATAAAAAATATTATAACGGGAAACTCGCTCAGATCTCTTATCTGGATGAGGATGAAATTTCTGTGATCCTTGATGGAAGTGAGGAAGAAATTACTTTGAAGGCTGAAACCTGGGAACAGAAAAAATATTCTTTGGATGATGAGAAAAATATCAAAGAAGAAGTTCTGGGAAGCTTCAAACAGTTTCCGATCCGTTTGGCCTGGGCGGTTACAATCCATAAAAGTCAGGGTCTGACGTTTGACCGGCTGATCATCGATGCAGGAAAAAGTTTTGCTTCCGGACAGGTTTATGTTGCGTTATCACGTTGTCGAACTTTGGAAGGAATTGTCCTTAAATCCAAAATCACACCCGAAGTTATTTTCTCTGACAAAAGAGTTTCAAAGTTTCAGGATGAGACGCACGCCAATTCGAAGATCGAGGAAATCCTCAATTCTGAAAAGTACGATTACAGCATCCAAAAAGTCATTAGAAGAATCGATTGTGTTTGGTTTCAATCCGCTTTGGAAAATTGGATGGTTATCAGCCGAAGCAGTAAATTTATTGATAAAGAAAAAGCAGATTATCTTTATCATTGTTTGAAAGCTGACATTGAAAATTACATCACTATTTTCCAAAAATTTGAAAGGATCTTGGTTCAGAAAACTCAGAAATTCCTGCAAGGTGAGGAAGAATGGACCGAGATCGAAATAAAGGCCAAAGGTGCAGTGAATTTCTTTTTCACGAATGTGAATGAGAAAGTTTTTTCTCCACTCAAAGATTTCTATTCTGAAACCAAAGGTGTAAAAGGTTTGAAAGCCTTCAACGAAGATTTTCGTGTTTGGCTGGATGATATCGAAGATTATCTTAAGGATTTGAAAGAGGTTTATCTTTTGGAAACACCATTATTTGATAAAGAAAAAGATGTTGAAGTCTCTATGGCCATCAAGAAAGTCCCGACCCACGTTTTGACATATCAATTGTTCCAAGACGGGAAAACAGTTTCGGAGATTGCGAGAGAACGAGGCTTGGTCAACTCCACAATTTTTGGGCATCTATCCAAATATGCTGAGCAGAATCTATTGGACAGAAATGATTTGCTGAGAATCTATCCTAAGGAAAAAGTGACCGCTTTTGAAAAGATTTTCAAACAGAGCCCAAAAGATAATATCAATGATTGGAAATCTGTTTTGCCCTCGGACTTTGATTATGGAGAGATACGATTGATCTGGAATTATTTTTTGAATTTGAAGAAATAGTTTAAGCCCGAAGTCTGCAAAGATTCTTTTCCCTTATTGAAAATATTTAAGGTTTGCAAAGACGTTTTGCTCAGCAAGAGATTAATAAATCCAGTAGCGTACCTACGGCACGCAATTTCTTTTTGTCAACATTTTCTATTAACAGGTTGCTCCGCTGGAACATCTTGAAATCATTCGCAACGCTATTTTAAAATCAGTATTATTGTAAGATTGACTTCGTCGAACCATTTTGTAATGTTTCCTCCGGAATGACAAAAGATCATGTTTGAAAAATGAAATAAAAAAGTCGCAAAGTAAAATTTGCGACTTCGTATTTATATTAAACCTGAATTAATTGATCAATTCAAATCTTGCATATTCTGCAATTTTCTTTGGCAATCTGATGCCTTCAGGCGTTTGATTATTTTCCAAAAGCGCGGCCATAATTCTTGGTAAGGCCATTGCAGAGCCGTTCAGGGTGTGAACCAATTGCGTTTTTCCGTCGCCTTTATAACGGCATTTCAGACGGTTAGCCTGGAACGTTTCGAAGTTGGAAACAGAACTTACTTCCAGCCATTTCTCCTGCGCTGCACTCCAAACCTCGAAGTCGTAAGTCATTGCCGATGCAAAACCTGTATCTCCGCCGCAAAGTCTCAGTATCCTGTATGGTAATTCCAGATCTTCCAAAATAGACTTGATATGTTCTACCATTTCTTCTAAAACAGCGTAAGAATTTTCCGGTTTTTCGATTCTTACAATCTCTACTTTTTCGAATTGGTGAAGCCTGTTCAAACCTCTTACGTGCGCACCGTAACTTCCTGCTTCTCTTCTATAACACTGGGAAAATGCTGTATTCTTGATTGGCAAATCTTTTTCATCCAACAAAACATCACGATAGAGATTCGTAACCGGAACTTCAGCTGTTGGGATCAGATACAGATCATCTGCCCCGACATAGTACATTTGTCCTTCTTTATCAGGCAATTGTCCGGTTCCATAACCAGAAGCCTCATTCACAACGTGAGGTGGGTTCACTTCAAGATAACCAGCCTCTGTATTTTTATCAAGGAAATATTGAACCAAAGCTCTTTGTAATCTTGCGCCTTTCCCAAAATAAACAGGAAACCCTGCTCCGGCAATTTTTACTCCTAATTCAAAATCGATCAGGTTATATTTTTTTGCCAATTCCCAGTGCGGGATCGCGCCTTCCCCAAGACCTTCTACCGTTGTAGATTCATAAATGATCTCGTTGTCATCAGCAGAAACGCCGGCAACCACTTTTTCATTAGGAATATTCGGAAGTTGGTAAAGAATATTGATCAAGTTCTTCTCAGCTTCGTTCAGTTGAGATTGTAATTCTTTGCTGGATTCTTTGTATTGCGACGTTTGGGATTTTGCAGCTTCTGCTTCCTCTTTTTTTCCCTCTTTCATCAGAATTCCTATTTCCTTGGAGATCCTGTTCATTTCGGAAAGTTGTGAGTCCAGCTCAAACTGTAATCTTTTTCTTTCGTCGTCAGCGTTGATTGCTGCATCGACCAAATCTAATTCCTTGAAGTTTCTTTTCTTCAAGCCTTCCAAAACGCGCTCTTTGTTCTCGCGCAAAAAATTAACCTGTAACATAGTTTGGTTGTTGGTTGATAGTATTTCGTAATCAGAAAATCAATTTCAATTCTCTGACGTTTGCAAATTTAATGATTTTATTTCACGATTTTGACCACATTTCTCTGTCCTTGAACTTTTGTGAACTTCAGTTCTTCATTATACCAGAGTTTTGACAGTTGGAAAAGAGAAGGTGTCCATTTGTATTCTATCCTGATCGTGTCAGGGTCTGTAGTTGTAACTGAATTCTTAGTAGTCACAAGCTGAATTATAAAATTGGAGTAATATATTTTCTCTTCCGGGCTTATGGAATCCTGCAAAAGTCTAACTGCTCCGGCTGGGTAATCCAGATAAGTAACAGTGTCCGCATCTTTTATCAAGCTATATCCTGTAATAGGCTTAAGGGCCGTTTCATCTAAAAGATCAACCAAATTAACAGAAGTGTAGGAACCATCGATCTTAGAATTCAACATATCTTGACCGGCAGAATTATGGATATAAAGATTCAGAACCTGGTCGATTGTCTGGATATCTTCTTCATCTCCGCGGCAACAGACCAATGTAAGCAAGACAAGTGTGATTGTAAGAAAATATTTCTTCATAACACAAAGGTAAAATAAAAATACGTTATCGGTTTTCAAAATATTTCTGATACCAAAGTTCGAATGTCACAAGTTGCCAGATCTTCACACAATCGTATTCATTATTCTGGTTATGCCACCAATCATTAATGATTTTCGAATCAAAAAAACCTCTCTTTTTCAGGCTATCCAGATTTTCTAAGATAAAATCTCTAACCTTTGGTTCTGTTTTGATGAAATGTGAAAGCGGAAAAGAGAAACCACGTTTTGGCATTTTCAAGATCTCCGTATGTACATATTTTTCCGCCACTTTTCTTAGAAGCGGTTTATTCTGAACACCATTATACCTTAAGCTTTCCGGCAATGTTGATACATAATTGATCAGGTCATTACTAAGATAAGGATAACGGAATTCTACACCATATTTCATCGCGCTCAGATCATCGCGGAAAACATGATGTGACGAGAGAGAGTACTTCATATCATACTCATAAAGGCCTTCATAATCTTGTGTTTCTGATAATTTTTTATCGTTTAAATCTGAATTGATCTTATTAAAGATCTCCTTCTTAAAAACACTTTTTGCCTCGAAAGGTTTCATCCCAACCTGACTTTGCCTGAAAAAATCCAGCATACTGTCTTGAGAAAAATAATTTTTGACCTTTTTGGAAAAGTTGTCGTCCGTGAAAATAAAATGGCGGATGAAATTGAACTTTCTCATAGACTTCCACTTATCGAGTTTCAAAGAGTGGGAATATCCCGCAAAAAGTTCATCAGCTCCATTTCCACTCAAGACAACTTTGAATCCTAGATCTTTTGCATATTCGGCCGCATTCATCAGAACTTCCAGACTGCTGTATGGCTCCTCGAAATGTTGGATGTTTTCTTTTAATTGATCCAAAACTTCTTCATCTGTAACGTTTTTTATATGATGAGGAATTTCAATTTTCTCAGCCATCAGAGAAGCATTCTTCACTTCATTTTCTGAAAATTGATACGCAATCGTAAAGGCGTTGATATCTTCTTTGTATGGTTTTGATTTTGCCGTGATCAGGGTAGAATCTATCCCACCACTCATCATGCTTGTCACGGGAACGTCTGCAAAAAGCTGTTTTTCCACACTTTCCGAAAGCAGTCTATCAATCTCGGTGATTGCTTCTTGTTCTGTTATGTTACCCGCTTTTTTAGTTGGAAAGTGCCAATACTTTTCTTTTGATGATGAAAAATCATTCATATCAAAGATCAAAAAAGTTGCAGGTTCCAAAGAATAGATATTCTGGAAACAAGTTTCCGGAGCCAATGTCGTCTGAAAAAGAAAGTTACTGTAAACGCCTTGCCAATTGATTTCCGGAGTGATGCACTCATTCTTCAAAAGTGCTTTTATTTCTGATGCCCAGATCAATTCGTTTTCTTTTTCATAATAGAACAGAGGTTTCATTCCTACCCTGTCCCTTGCCAGAAGTAATTTTTTTTTATCCAAATCGACCAAGGCTATGGCAAACATCCCGTCAAATTTAGGAAGCATATCCGTTCCCCATTCTTCGTAAGACCTTAAAATAACTTCTGTATCAGAATGGCTTTTGAAATGATGCCCCAAATCTTCTAATTCCTTCCTTAATGTTTTGAAATTATAGATCTCCCCGTTGAATGTAATTGTAATCCTTTCATTGTCAGAGAGCATCGGCTGATGGCCTTTTTCCGAAAGATCCAAAATAGAAAGCCTACGAAATCCTAATGCAATATTAGTCTCTGAATCAGGTAGAACAGGAAAGATTTTTTTGACTTGTTGTGTAGAACTCTCTCCAGAAAAAGACTGCCCTTCCTGTCCATCCGAAAGCCAAAATCCTTCATCATCCGGACCACGATGCCGGATCGCATTATTCATCTCCAAAATATTCTTAGAGGAAATTCCTTTCTTTGATAAATAATAACCACAGATCCCGCACATGTCTTAATATTTTTCGATTCGTAAAAATAAGTTTTTGATTTCTATTTCTAAGAACTCCTGAATAGGAATATTAGTATTTTTTCCTGGAAAAAGTTTGCAACAGATTAGTAATTTCATCTTTCGTTATCAAATAATCCCGAATCTTGAAATCCGTGTTCTGATAGAATTTCCAAAACAATATTGATCCTGAAACCAAATAAGAAGCAGTTGTTACAAAACATGCGCCCCAAATCCCCCATCGTGGGATAGCGAAGTAAGAAAGAATTACTGTTATAAGTAAGCCTATAATTGATTTAACATTCAAGATCTTAAGCTGCTTGATCGCAGAAAAATAATAGCCGACCATATCACTTATTGCTATTGCAAAGATCCCTGGAGAGAGAAGAAGCATAATTTTTTTGGTCTCGCTAAATTCATTTCCGAAGATCAAAACATACACTTGTGCCGGAATAATGATAATTCCGATAAGAAAGACAAGCATCAATGTGAAAGAAAGTTTGAGCGAAGATTTGGTTTTGATGATAGATTCTTCTTTGCTTTTAGAGTTGACAACATCAGAATAAAGAACCACTGCAATGCTTCGGGTGATTGTCCAGATCGCTTCGGAGAAAGTAATTCCTATGGAAAAAATACCAACCGCGGCAATTCCCTCAAAATATTCTAAAAAGTAAAATGAAAGTCTGTAATTCAGGAATTGGACAAATGCGCTCAATTGTGTTTTCCAACCGTATTCGAACATATCGATGAATACTGTTTTTGAGAACTTAAAATCTCTGATTTTACATTTTCTTATGATCTGATAAAAACTCAATAAAAACAATAATATCAGACATAAAATCTGAGCAAGAAAATAAACAGAAACGTCTTTTAGTTTTACAAAATAAATCAATACGACTATGAACAAAACGTGCATCAGCTGTTGTAAAACCGTATAAAGGTTGAACATCTTGATATTCTGAGTGCCTATGAACAGACTTATATTGGTCGTAAGCAGCGATGAGAACACAGAAATACCAATAAGATAATATAAATACGAACCCTGAATAGAAGACAAGGCAAAGACCAAAGGAATTGCCACACCTACCAGTAATGACCATATATAGGAATAGACCAATACCTGTTCCATCTTGAATCTGTGGGCAAAATATGATGTGCTGCTGCCGGAAAAAATACTACTGAAAAAACTTACAATGGCAACATTTGCAATGACAATCGAAATTGTTCCTTTTCCCTCGCTTCCCCAGATATTGGTAGAAAAGATGACCAAGCCGAAACTTAGTATCAATATCAAAAACCGGGAAATGAAAGTCTGAACAACTTTGAGCTGCTTCATTTTTAGCTTTTTGGTAATGAATGGTCTATAAAGTTAACGAAAGAATCACTAATGATATCCCAATTATATTTTTGCACGAATTCTCTCCTGGCAGTTTTTGCTTGTTGATCATAAAGTCCAGGTTCATCAAGATACTTTTCTATGCAATCGACAATGTATCCTGAATCTTTTGGATCGACTAAGAAGCCGAAATCTGAGATATCCATATGCTTTCGGATTCCCTTCAAATCGGAGTAAATAACCGGTTTTCCTGCGCCCATATAATAAAACAGTTTTATAGGAAGGGAATGATGATTCTCGAAATTAAATTCCCTCAGGTCAAAACAAATATCGGTATCCGAAAAAGCCTTTGTAAAATCTTCAAATGATGTCGGTTTTCGAATCTCTATATTTTTGATTGATAATTTTCCGACCTGGCCATCGAAATAGACCTGATCCTTTCCTGTTCTCGCAGAGCCTATGATCAGGATCTTAATGATCAATCCTGGTCGTCTTTTTGCAAGAATCTCGACAGCTTTGAAAAAATTGCCAATTCCCTTATCCTCAGAAAGTGCACCTGTATAACAAAGTGTAATTTTATTATTTTCGAGCGTTCTTATATTCTCAACAACGAATTTCTGATCCGGATAATATGGCAAAATGAGCTTCTTTTTGAAAGGAAAAAAATAAGCCAGTGGAAATTTTTTGGTCTCTTCCCCAAAAATAAAGTCTGTACTTAGAAAACCGGCATATAGCTGTATCAGAAAAAACTTGACCCCATGAATCAATTTCATCGGAAAATTATAATCCTGAAGCATCGTCATCGCAGGATACCACTCTGTAATATCGTAAACAAGACTTACCTTTTTATTTTTCTTGAATTTGTGAGCTGCAATTACCGCAATCGGTTCCGAACAGATAATGGAATCCGGCTGATAATCTTTACAAACTTTCAGAAAAGTTTCTGTTTTTTGTCCCGAACTTTGGTTTAGTATTGAATATGACTCGATTTGAATATGGTCAATAACTCCTGTAAATTCTGAACAAAGGCTACAAATTTTCACATCAAAACCACGTTTCACAAGTTCCGTTGCCTGATGAAAAAAAATCCGATCATCATCATATTTGTGAGCCGTGGTCAGGAAAAGTATTTTCAAAGTGCGATCTTGAAATTATTGAATCTGGAATTAATAGAAAACTAAGCTATAGATGAAGCCCAGCTTCTTGCAAAAGGTTGTAAAAAATGACTGAGAAAATCCAGGTAAGTATTTTTGGAAAAATCAAAGACCTCGATGTCTTTTGATAATTCTCCACTTCTGATCTTACTTTTGAAGTCCGCCAGCTTCAAGGTTTTAACTTCTCCGTTTTCTACATAGCTGGCTTTCATTCTGTCAAACAATCCCAGATCAAACTCAGTGTCCAATTCCCTCATGATCTTCCCAAGTGCATCTATACTACAACCGGAAGCCGCTTCTTTTTCCTCGTCAACACAAATGATAATGAATTGATTTTTTTCGATTTTGAAAGAAGAAGACAATTCTTTTCCGTGTGCCGCCCAATCGCCTAAGAAATCATATAATTTTTCTGCGATAACTTTACTTTCTTTCGCCGTAAAAGGTCTGGATGCGGGATATATAATAACGCGATAATCGTTTGTTTCTACAAAACTGGATTCCTCTATTTTCATTTTCAGTAATTTAAAATATAAAATTACGGATTTTTCCCGAGTCGGAAACCATTGTATTTTTTGCTCAAAGCAAATGAAAGTATTATTAAAAGTAAAATAATGAATCCGAAGAAAAATCTAAGTGTAGCGGATTGCGGAAAAAAAACAAATTTGATATAAATATTAATGAAAATAAAAAGTGAATAGATCCTTATCCATTTATCTTTTGACAAATAAAATATCAGTCCCAAACTACCAATTGCAATTAATGTTATCTTTTTAAAATTTATTATTCTTTCAAAAAGGATCACAGCATAATCCTGTAAAGTAAAACTTGCTGGCTGAGCCGAAATAATAGGTCGCCTGTAAATAAAGGTATCATAGAAAAGGCTCTTCCAGCCAGGAAAATCGTAAAATTTGATTATGAAAAAATATAATATGATGAGGACTGCAGCCTGTAGAAAATAACTTAAATCGATTTTTTTATCAATCATAAATTTGCAGCTCCAAGCCGTGATAAGATAGGTAATCGTAAAAGTAATATAATCTGGTCTGATAAAAGTTATCAAGAAAAGCACTATAAACATGATCCACTTTTTCCATTGTTGGATAAGTGCAATCATAAAAATCAACAAAAACACAAGAATAAACATATCCGGTGTCGATATTCTGGACATTTCTGTTACAGGTGGCAATAGTAAGATCCCAATAGTTGCAAAAAAAGCAATCAAATAATTATCCGGAAAGATGATTTTGAATATATAAAACAGGAGAATCCCCGAAAAAAAATAAGATATAAGGCTTAAGAAAAGGACTGACATTGGTGCCGTAAATCCAATTTTGTATAAAAATCTAATTACTAGATTATATCCAACTTTTATGTTATAATAAGGAAGTTGCTCAGAAAAAGCCTGTGTGCTTTTTTCAAAATATTGCCTGGATACATCCTTAGGATCTGTTCCTATCAGATCAGCATAATGGTCAGCTGGTGCTTCTTTTTTTATTGATGAAAAAGTGAGCTCTCTGACTTTGTCTTGAGAATCAGGATGACCCAACGTATATATGGAGCCGATGTAACCCGGCATATCCCAATCATAAACCCTGTTATGGTAATTCCAATAAGTGAGGGCAACTAAAATCGGTAATAAAAATAATACGGAAAGCTTCCATTTGTTTTCCATGGACAATCAGAGATATTAGTTTAATTATAGATCTTCAGCTTCTGCCAAAAGTTCTACAATATCTTTAACTTCTACTTCTGTATTTTTATTAAAATGTTTCACGCCATCTGTCATCATCGTATTACAGAAAGGGCAACCTGTCGCAATCACTTTCGGTTCGAACGAAAGTGCTTCTTCTGTTCTTTCTATGTTAATGTCCTTATTCCCTTTTTCCGGCTCCTTGAACATCTGGGCACCTCCTGCTCCACAGCATAAGCCGTTCGTCTTGCAACGTTTCATTTCTACCAATTCAGCATCCAATTTTTCCAACAACATTCTTGGTGCTTCATATTCATCATTTGCTCTCCCGAGGTAGCATGGGTCATGGAATGTGATCTTTTTTCCTTTGAAACTTCCCCCTTCTATTTTCAGTCTTCCTTCCTGCATCAATTGTTTTAGGAATTGCGTATGATGTAAGACTTCATAATTCCCACCTAAACTCGGATATTCATTTTTCAACGTGTTGAAACAATGTGGACAGGCCGTTACTATCTTTTTGACCTCGTAAGCATTCAGCACCTCAATATTGGTCAAGGCCATCATTTGAAAAACGAACTCATTCCCGGCACGTTTTGCAGGATCGCCGGTACAAGATTCCTCTTGTCCCAGAACAGCGAATTCTACATTGATCTTATTAAGGATTTTGCAGAATGCACGTGTGATCTTTTTCGCACGATCGTCAAAACTTCCGGCACAACCTACCCAAAAGAGAACTTCGGGAGATTTGCCTTCCATTGCATATTCCGCCATTGTTTTTATAGTGAAATCCATATTAGTTTCAATTTACCAATATAACAGTGGAACAATTTATCAATCTTTGTTACATTGTTACATTTTTTACATTGTTAAATTAATTATCATTTGCCCAGTTCAAACGATCAGCCTGGTTATATTGCCAGGGTGCAGCATTGTTCTCGACATTGGTCATCATCAGATTCAATTCGGTAGGTGCTGCGGACTGTTCCATTACCAGGAATCTTCTCATTTCAAAAATAATTGATAGCGGGTCAATTAAAACCGGACAAGCTTCTACACAAGCATTACAGGTGGTACACGCCCAAAGTTCTTCTTTGGTAATATAATCGTTCAATAATTTTTTTCCGTCATCTACAAACTTGCCTCCATTTTTATTAAGATTTTTACCGACTTCTTCCAGACGATCTCTGGTCTTCATCATGATCAGTCTTGGAGATAATTTTTTTCCCGTGATATTTGCCGGGCAGACAGAAGTACATCTTCCGCATTCTGTACAAGAATAGGCACTCATTAGCTGATGCTGATTGAGGTCAAAGATATCCTCTGCACCAAACTTCGCAGGAACTTCTGTCTCACCTTCAGCGGGAGCCGCATAAGGGTCGGCATTCGGGTCCATCATCAACTTGATCTCTTTCGTCACAGAATCCAAATTGTTGAATTTACCTTTTTTCTCAAGATTCGCAAACCATGTATTCGGAAAGGCTAAAATGATATGAAGATGTTTGGAATAATACAGATAATTCATAAAGAACAAAATCCCGACAAAGTGAAACCACCAAGCTGATTTTTCTATGATATGAAGTGTTTCCAGACTGAAATTCTGAAAGAAAGGAAACAAATATTTTGAAATGGGGAAATTAGAACCAAAACGAGCTGAATCAGAATAATAATCTGCCCCGTTCATCGTGAAGAAAGCGACCATCAAAGAAAATTCGATGATCAGGATCCAATTGGCATCTTGTTTTGGCCAGCCGAACAGTTCTTTCATCGTCAATCTCTTGACACCATAAAAATTTCTTCTGATAAAAAATACGACAACTGCCAATACGACCAAGGCCGCTAAAACTTCTAAGGCCCCTGTAAAAAAGGAATAAACCGAATCCCCCAGAATGCTTTGTAAAAAACGGTGTGTCCCGAAAATCCCGTCAATAATGATCTCCAATAATTCTATATTGATAATCACAAATCCGACATATACAAAAATGTGCAGAATACCCGCAATAGGACGCTTTACCATTTTACTCTGTCCAAGTGCAACCCTGGTCATGATTGCCCAACGTTCCGATCTTCTGTCAGTTCGGTTGATCTCTCTACCTAATTTGATATTGCGATATAATTCTTTCAGACTTTTGGCAAATAATCCAAAGCCTGCCACCAAAAGAATTAAAAAAATTACATTGTCAATATATTGCATAGTTATTTTTTATCAGAGTTTTTTCCAAAAACAGAGAAGTTCAAATATCTTTTTGGGTTGGCCTTGAAATCTACCACCAACTCATTAAGGTTATTAGAAGTCTTTGTTAGATTGTTGTAAAGCTCTTCATCTTTTGCCAATTTACCAAGAGAACCTTCGCCGTTTTGTATGCCGGAAATAACGTTATTCAGTTTATTAGCTGTCTGATTGAACTGATCGATCGTCCCATTCAATTTCTCAATATCCACACGCTCAGCAACAGAGCCGTATTTATCCAAAGTTTTATTTGCCGTTATCATTGCCTGATTGGCACTTACAACCACTTCGTGCAGACCTTTTTCGTTACTTGCCAAAATACCGTTCGTTCTATCGGAGGTCGCCTTGAAGGACTCAATCGTTTTGTTGAGATTGCCCAGCAATAATTTGATCTCCCTTCTGTTCTGCTCGTCAACAATTTTATTAGTGCTCGCCAAGGTTGAATCTAACTTCAACAAAACACCGGACAACTGATCTTTTACGGGTTTTACTTGGGAGGACAATGAATTCAGCATTGATAATTGATAATTCCCTTTTAAAGTATCGCCGTCTTTCGCCGTATCTCCTCCGTAAAACAGATTGATCTTGATCTCTTTTCCAGACATCAATCCCGGTTCGAAGATCTCTACGGTAGAATTCCTTGAGAATTCAAAATTATCATCGACTGTCAATTTCACGACAAAATGTAATTTCCCACTTTTGGCTATTGGTTTTATTTCATCTACTTGTCCAACTTTTAATCCGTTTATAGAAACGGGATTGGAAACAGAAAGGCCTTCTACGTTATCATACTTTACATAAAAAATATTATCCGTTGTAAAAAGGCTTTTCCCTTTCATAAATTGATAAAGCACGACAAAACTGATAATGGCAAATATTGCGATCAATCCTGTTTTTAATTCTTTACTTAACTTCACGTTTTTGTTGGTTTTACTAATTAGCAAATATAAGAATATTGGATCTATAATTATTATAAAATAAAAAACAACAGAAGCGACAATCATGCCGCTTCTGCTTATTTTGATATATTATTGAATCCATTATTGAGCTGTCTTGTCCCAAACCTCGATTCTAAAATCTTTGATATCGGCATTGTCTTGAAGACTCTTCAGGAATGCGCCTGTAAACTGTTGAGAATTCTGCTGATTGATAGACTCCGTGATCTGCTTAATATCTCCTGGCTGTTTGTTGGTCTTAACAGATTTTTTAACCACCAGATAAACACCTGTCATCCCTTCGATTGGCTGTGATAATTTGTTTGCAGCCACTCCAAATGCAGCTCCGGCAACTTTCGGTTCCATTGCTCCATTTACAGCAGGATTGAATAAGTTAACATCTGCATTTCCTTTTGTAGTGCCAAAAGCTTTAGCCACCTGATCAAGAGATGTATATTTTCCCGCATTGATCTTTTCGATGATCTTCTTAGCAAGAACTTTATTCTTCACAACAGGTTCGATCTGATCTCTTACGGTTTCCGGATCGGCAAGACCTTCGTCCTGTTTTCCTACAACATAGGCTACGATTCTGTCACCAGTTCCCTCTACGGTAAAGATGTCTGTATCCCCAACATTTCTTTTCTTATCGAAAGCCCAAGCAATCACATCAGAATCTTTATCAGTATTAAGACCAGGAAGCGTTCCCTGGAAACGGCCTACAGTTTTAGGATTGTCGAATCTGTATTTATTTTTCTCAGCTAAGCTTTTGAATTGATTAAAACTTTTTCCTTCAGTCTGTTGGATAAATCTTGTAGCTTGGGTCAAAACTTGGTTTTCCGTCTTATCAGAAGCTTTGATAGCTTTTGCAAGGTGCGCAATTTTATAAGCCATAGAACCAGACTTCTTATCTTCTATATTAATGATGTGATAACCAAAAGATGTTTCAGCAAGACCTGTTGTTCCTTTAGGGTTATCAGCCAAGAATTTTAGATATCCTGGAGCGAATGGAGAACTTGGAGTTGTCCAACCCACGCTACCATTCCTTTCAACAGCGTTTGGTTCATCAGATAGTTTCAATCCTTCAGCAAATTTAGACGGGTCAGCCTTAATAACTGCTAATAAACTATCAGCAGTTTTTTTAGCCGCATCTTTTGTTCTTGTTGCCGTAGAACGTTCTGCACCTTTATATCCAATCAAGATGTGTTTTGATTGTGTAGAATCAGATGCTTTTTTATCTAATAATTTTGATACCACATACAGGCTTTGCTCCTTGTAAGGTCCAAAAGTTTGTCCGATAGCTGCTGTAGCAATTTTATCCTTAAGTTCTGCTGGCAATTGTGTAGGGCTTACATATTGAGGAATGAAAGGGACATCAGAATTAAGTTCCACGAACATTGAGTCATTCTTTGTATTCTGGAAGTTTTCCGTTCCACCAGAAGCATCTGTTCCTTTAAGGAAAAGTTTGTTGATTTCATTAAGCGTTGCAG
This sequence comes from Epilithonimonas caeni DSM 17710, assembly GCF_000426465.1. Classification (GTDB taxonomy): domain Bacteria; phylum Bacteroidota; class Bacteroidia; order Flavobacteriales; family Weeksellaceae; genus Epilithonimonas; species Epilithonimonas caeni. Next base: position 483,554 of record NZ_AUFK01000013.1, on the reverse strand, counting down.
CATCATCTTGAGGACTAGGTGTTGCAGGAAAATAAGCATATGCTAAGTTTCTGCTGGCCGTAGCCTTAAATCTTGTTGGATGCTGCTTGATATAGTCTGCGAGATCTTGGGTTGTAACCTTTACATTATTCTTTTTAGAAAACTCAAGATAATCAACTTTCACGAAATCGATATTGGCCATATCATCACGGAACTTCATCATCAACTCAGCTTCTTTTTTGCTGGTAGTTATGCCGGAGGTCAAGTTGCCGAAAAGCATTCTTGCCATCATTCTGTACTCGATTGCTTTTTTGTTTTTTAGCCAGTAGGAATAATTTTCAGGGTTTGAGGCCTGAGAAGCCTCTATTTCTGATTTAAGTTGCAGAAGTTTGAAATTTCCTTTTTCATCAAAGTATTGCTGACTTTGAGCGAAAATCGGATCATACTGAAGCTGGCTCCAGAATATCTCGTCCGTAAGCTTCAGTCCCATTTTGTCAAACTGTTGTTTTATCAATTTTGACTGTACAAGGATTTGCCAAGCCTGTTCCTCAAGACCTTTGGTTGGTTGCCCTTGTTGCTGGGCCTGTTGCTGCATTATGAAAAGTTGGTCATTGAACTCATCTCTCGTAATATCATCACCATTTACCTTTCCGAAAACATTCGGATTTTTTGAAAACATCTTGTCAAAGGTGTCAGCATTAAAAAGAAATGATACTAATCCTAAAGCTATGACGCCTAATAATAGCCACGACCTTTTTCTAATTTCGCCTAAAATTGCCATTTTATATTATGTGTTTATAATCAGTTTGCGAAAATACATATTTTTAAGAGAATAGGAAAAATAATTTGGATACATTTGTAAATGTGCTTGATAAAATAAAAAAAACCTCTAAAATTTAGAGGTTTCTTTGATCTATTTATCGTTTTTCTTATCCAGTATTTTTTCTCGCATTTTCCCTTCGTTTTGGAAAAGTTTCAAAACTTGTTGCGGTGTAAGGATCTTTAAAAACTTATCTGCATAGGTCCTTCTGTTATTAAGCAATTGCTGACCAATATCAAAGCTTTGGTTGAGACGATTGGTTGCCTCATCATCAGATAATTTATCAAAATTCTTATCGGAATTGAATTTTTCCTTTATTTGTTTCTGATTACTCTGATACTCTGCAAAAAGGCTTTTGAACTCATCTTGTTTGTCTGCTGGGATATCAAGGTCATCAATAGCTATATTCTCTTTCATTTTTTGAAAAAAAGCAGAACGTTCCTTCACAGACATATTACTTACCGCCGTCCTTTTTTCATCGATGTTCATTGTTTTCCATTCGGAAGCTCTGGGAATGGTCGTTTGTCTCTGATAAGTTCCCGAAGGTGACAATGACGACGTGGTTGAACCACTTCTGAAAGATGAACTTGGGCTACTTCTTTGTGTTGTGGTTGTGGTTGGAGTTCCCGTCCTACGTTCTTGTCCTCTGGCAGTGTGTGCAGAAAATAGTCCTGCAATCAAAATAGTCAATAACAATTTTTTCATCTCTCTAAATATTTTGTTATTAATTATAAAGGTCAAGATAGACATCCTGTTCACTATTCCTGTCGATATCCTTGATCTGGTCCGGTGTAAAAGCTACGAGAACCTTTTCAACCTCAGACTCAGACTTTCTTTTCGTTTCCACAGCATAGTCCTGTCTATCCGTATTATCAAAACTATCGTTTCTACGATCATCAGACTTCGACAAATTAGCGATAGCTCTATGTGTTTTCAAATGCCCCACCTTATGTTCAACAGACCGGATTGGACCTGAAACATCTTTGTTGTCAGCTAATGCATTTGTGGATTCTTGTTCTGTAGAATGGATTTCGTAAACACTATCAACGATTGGTTTTTGCTGAGCCATTTGCATCTCAGGGTTATCATTAAGTCCCAAAAACGCAGTAATACCGGCAATCAGAACGATTGCCGCCGCAGCAACCCATTTGAAATTCAAAGAGAAAACTTTTGCTTCTTTCTGAACAACCGGGCTCCTTTCTCCAATTGTTTTCGAGATCACACTATCCTGAAGCGTTCTGAAAAACTCATCCGAAAGCTCCGGATAAGGTGTTTTCCTGTTCAGTTTTTCTATATCAATTTTCATAACTATTCTCTTATTATTTAAAACTCTTCCGAGTAATTGTCCTTTATATATTGTTCAACCTTATCTTTTGCATAATGATAATTGGTCTTCAAAGTTCCGACAGACATATCGAGAATCTTCGAAATCTCCTCGTAAGGCAAATCATCATAATAACGCATATTGAAAACCAGCTTCTGCTTTTCCGGCAATATCTGAATTGCTTTTTGTAAAAGAATCTGGATTTCTTCCGCATCTTTTCCGGCATTATCAGCGACTAGATTCTGCATATGATATTCAGCATCTTCGTCTGTTTTTTTCATCCGGTTCATTTTGTTGAGTTGCTGCAAAGATTCGTTGGTTGCAATTCTGTAGAGCCAAGTGTACAATTTGCTATCACTCTTGAACTGGTGAATATTCTGATAAGCCTTGATAAATGTATCCTGCAAAACATCCTGAGCGAGGTCATGGTCCACGATCAGTCGCCTGATATGCCAATAAAGCCGGCTCTGATAGGTATCCATCATCGCACGCAAACCTTTTTCCACAGTTTGAGGTGCAGATAAAAGCTTTACAATCTCCTCATCCTTTAGCTTCATTCAGGGGTTTCGTAGTTTTGATTAAAAAATAAGACCAAAGTTAAATTATTTTTTCAATTTTCTTTGAAAAACATATTTGAACCTGTCATATTAATGATTATTAAAAATCATACCTATCTTACAAAATTTTATCTTTGTTATATGAAAATAGTCATTATTGGTTCGGGAAATGTCGCTTATCATTTAGCAAAAGCTTTTACTCAAAATAATATCCGGGTTCATCAGATTTACGGGAGAAATGAAATTGAATCAAGAAAAATCTCTGAAGAGTTCAATATTCCCTTTTCGACAGATAAATTGGAAGATGCCGATTTTTATTTGATTTCTGTTTCAGACTCTTCGGTTGAACAAGTTTCAAGTTTAATTAAAAAAGAAAATGCATTAGTTGCTCATACTTCCGGTTCGCTTCCAATGGGAATTTTGAAAGGTAATTATAGAAAAGCAAGTTTCTATCCTTTGCAGACTTTTTCCAAAACCAAAAATCTCAATTATTCCAAAATTCCGCTTTTCATAGAAGCTGAAAATCAGATTGATGAAAAATCATTATTTGAATTAGCTTCGATCATTTCTGAGAATGTTGAAACCTCGGATTATGAGAAAAGAAAATACATTCATCTGACAGCCGTTTTCGCATGTAATTTTGTTAATCATCTGTTTGCGAGAGCAAAAGAGATTTCAGATTCTCAAGATTTACCTTTCGATTATTTCATCCCATTAATTGATGAAACTGTGGAGAAAATTCATCACTTAGAACCTAAATCTGCACAAACCGGTCCTGCTGTGAGAGGCGATGAAAGAATTTTAAAACTCCACGAAGAGCTCATTAATAACGACGAACATTTGAAAATCTATCAACTCATGAATGAGTCGATTAAAAAAATGTATCATAAATAGTGTAACATTTTTGAGAATATTACACTAATTATTTGAAAACAGAAAATATAGAAATTATGAAATCTCTTAAAAAATTAGTCATTCTTCCTTTGCTATTATTAGGATTAATGGTTTCTGCGCAGGAAACGGCCAACCGTTTCTTTTATGAATTAAGCTTCAAACCGAAAAAAGATTCGGCAAAAATCGATAAGGTAATGGCTACACTTGATATTGTAAAAGACAAATCAATCTATCAGGATTTCACGATCACAGCACAGGATTCCATCATAAAAATGGCTGTGGAAGAAATGCAAAAAACAAAAGCCTGGAAAGACCTTTCGAAAACGATAAAAATGCCAAAATTCGCTTTTAAGATATATAAAATGTATCCTGATATGAAAGAGCAATATGTTGACAGAATCAGCAAAAATCTTTTCGCTTACGAAGAAACTATAAAATTCGATTGGAAAATCCTTCCTGACAAAGAAAAAATCGGAGAATATAATACTCAAAAAGCAACAACAGAATTTGGCGGAAGAAAATGGACGGCCTGGTTCTCGACTGATATTCCTTTTCAGGACGGGCCTTACAAATTCTACGGTTTGCCAGGCTTAATTGTGAAAATTGAGGACGAAGGCAAAAACTATTCCTGGTTGTTATCCGGAAACAAAACGGTAAAAAACTGGAAGGAATTTTCTTATGTAGAAGAACTACAGGCACAATCCGGAATGATAAGTAATGATAAGAAAATAATTCCGAAAGATAAGTTCGATAAAGCTTACGCCGCTTACAAACAAGACCCAATGGCAGAATGGCGTGCCCAAGTCCCTCAAAATATGTTGACGATGAAAATGCCAGGAAGTGATGTCACCATTGGTGAAATGATGAAAAATCAGGAAAAAATCGCAAAAGATTTCTTCAATGCAAATGACAACCCAATAGAAGTTGTACCAGTCGCAGACAAAAAGAAAAAATAAATATATAACCGGAAACTTAATTTTCCGGTTTTTTTGTGACAAACATCTTATTTAGATTTATTTAAAATAAGCTATCTTTGTAGTCCAAAAATTTTAGTCTTGCAAACAAAACACATCGATAAACTCTGTTGTTTTCCGAAAAACAAAATCGGGAAAATTCTTGGTTATGATAATGAAAACCTTCAGATGCCAACAAAAATCATCGAGATGGGACTGCTTCCGGAAACCACTTTCAGAGTTCTTTATCAGGCTCCTTTCGGCGGCCCGCTTTACATCGAATATGGCTCGGATAAAACCAGAATCGCACTGAGAGAAGCAGAAGCAAGATTTATTAAGGTAGAATTTTCGGAATGATGCAGGACAAAAAGCAAAAACAAATTCTATTGGTAGGAAATCCCAACGTCGGGAAATCCACACTTTTCAATATTCTTTGTAACAGGAAACAAAAGACCGGAAACTATGCAGGCGTAACCGTTGCCAGCCACTCCGGGAATTATATTTACAAAAATGAGGAGATAGAGGTTATCGATCTGCCCGGTTCTTACAGCATTTATCCAACATCCGAGGATGAGGCTATTTTCTCGCGATATTTGATCCAGGAAGATTATTCCGGTATTGTTTACATTGCCGATGCGATCAATATGAGAAGAAGCTTGCTTCTTTTCCAACAGATCCAGGATCTGGGAATTCCTGTGATTTTGGTGGTCAATCAAGTGGATGAGGCCGAAAAACGAGGAATTAAAATTGATATTTCCAAGCTTTCACAGATTCTGAACATTCCTGTTTTTGAAACCAATGCTAAAAATAATGTTGGGATAGAAACGGTCCGGGAAGCAGTTTTCAATAATGAGTTCAAAATTTCTGAAACTAATTCTTTCGAAATTCCATTGGAACAAAAATCTTTGGTTTACAGGATTTCGTCTAATACCTCAGAAAAGAATCTCTATAAGATCTGGACACTTTTAGCAGCCGATACTTATCTTGGAAAAATTGAGAACATCCACGAAATCATCACTCAGGAAGACTCAAAATGCAGTGTACCAAAACGTTTACAAATTACGGAAACCGTAAGGCGATATCAGAATATTGACAAAATAACCTCCGAAATCACAGAAAAAAAACCTCAGTTAAAAGAATTATTGACTGAAAAATTGGACAGGGTTTTAGTTCATAAAGTTTGGGGTTATGTCGTTTTCTTATTAATTCTGTTATTAATTTTTCAAAGTGTGTTCTTCCTTGCAGAATATCCGATGACGTGGATTGAGGATTTCTTCACCTGGTTATCAGAGTTTTCGGGAAAGAACCTTCCAGAAGGCCCAATTAATTCTTTGGTTTCCAGTGGAATTATTCCGGGGATTGGCGGGATTTTGGTTTTTGCACCACAAATCGGGATTCTTTTATATTTCCTTTATTTATTGGAAGATTCCGGATATATGGCGAGAGTGGTTTTCCTGATGGACAGGATGCTAAGACCTTTCGGATTGAATGGAAAAAGTATTGTTCCATTGGTTTCCGGGACAGCTTGTGCGATTCCTGCAATAATGTCCACGAGAAACATCGAAAACGTCAAGGAAAGATTGATCACGATTCTTGTAACGCCTTTTATGACGTGTTCTGCGAGACTTCCGATTTACAGCATCATTATCGGATTGATCATTCCTGACGACAATTTTTACGGCATTAAATACAGGGCGATTGCATTGATGATAATGTATCTGATTGGATTTCTGATGGCTTTATTTTCATCATTTATTTTGAAAAGTTTCATCAAAACCAAAATCAAAAGTTTTTTGGTAATGGATCTACCAACTTACAAGATGCCTTTGTTCGGATATGATTTCAAATTGGTTTTAGGAAAGGTTTGGGAATTCATTTCCGGTGCTGGAAAAGTGATTTTTACGGTGAGTATCATCCTTTGGGCTTTGAGCTATTTTGGTCCGCCACAACATAAGGATGAGATTCTGGCAACAGAATCTTCACTTGACCATTCCTATCTTGGAAGAATTGGAAGAACGATGGAACCTGCGATTGCACCACTTGGCTACGACTGGAAAATGGGCATCGGAATTCTGACAAGTTTTGCAGCGAGAGAAGTTTTCGTTGGAACATTATCAACACTTTATAGTTTGGATGATGAAGCACCCGAAGGAAAATTGATTGAGAAAATGAGACTGGACATCAAACCGAACGGCGACAAAGTCTTCAGCTTTGCAACCGGTGTTTCGATTTTACTTTTCTATGCTTTTGCCATGCAGTGTATATCAACAATTGCTGTTGTTTACAGAGAAACCCGAAGTCTGAAATGGACCATGCTCCAAACTGTGTCAATGACATTTTTGGCATACTTTTCGGCTTTGATTATTTATCAAATTTTAAAGTAAATTTAAAGTGGACAATTCATTAACCTTACAATATGTAATTATCGGGCTTGTCGTTTTAACCGCCATCTATGCGATTGTCAGAAAGCTTACAAAAACTTTTTCTAAAAAAAATGATGGAAAAAATTGTGGTCCGGATTGCGGATGTTCTTAGATTTTTAAATCTTTCTTATTCGCCCAAAAAGAAACAATTTCAATTGTTGTTTTATTAATTCTGTAATGAAGTGAGAAATTTTCCAGAACTAAAACTCGTCTAACTTCATCCTTTGCTCCGATTATTACTGCTCCAATCAATGGATTATCTGCTAACAATTTTTCTTTCCTCTCAACTTCAGCAATAATTTTCAGAGAGTAAGAATTAGACTCATTATGATCAATCCAATATTCTAATGTTTCAAAATATAACTTTTCTGCTTCGGGAGTCCATTTTATTTCGAACATAATGCTCTTGCTTTTTTATGAACATCAGAACTGTTGGCAAGTTTGTTTTCGTTAGCTTCATCAATTCCCCTATTGATAGATTGAATTTCTTCTGGAGAAACAGCTATTTTTTCTTCAGACACTTTTTCAAATGAGAATTTCATTCTCTTCAAAAGACTTTCCAATAAGCTTGCTTCTTCTTGATTTGCAGGATGTATGATAAAGGCGTTCATAATTTGCTTTTTACAAAGTTATAAATAATTATCAATTATATTTTTTCGAATTCTTAATTTTCCAAATCAAACTCCATTTGTATTATTCAATATAAAAAAAGTCACTAATTTCGAGAATTAAAACCCATAAATGCGGATTCTTATTACTATTCTCCTCAACTTTTGCATTTTTACATTTGCACAGAATGACAGCATCAATAATAAAGTTATTTCCTACGATGACAAAATTATTCTTCGCCTTAATTTCGATACAAACATTGATAATTATGTCATTTCTTCCAAGGGATTAGATATAAAACCAAGACTAAATCTCAATAATAAAATCAATACCACTTTTGGACTTGATTATAAAATCATCAGTGTGGCGATTTCTTTCGCCCCGAATTTTCTGCAAGGGAATAATAACGACCTAAAGGGAAAAAGCAGTTTTACTAATTACACTTTCAGGTTCTTTCCAAAAAATATTATCCAAACACTCTCTTATAAAAACAGCAAAGGTTATTATATCAGCAATACTCGGGACTTCGTAAACAATTGGCAAAAAGGCAAAGATCCTTATTTGACTTTTCCAGATTTGAGGATTCAGAGTTTTGGAGGATCAACTTCCTATATTTTCAATAAGAATTTTTCGCTCAAAGGAATTTATTATCAAAAAGAATGGCAGGAAGCGAGCAGTGGAAGTTTTGTATCGTCTCTTAATTATGAATATGTTCTTTTTTCCAACAATCTGAATTCCATAAAATCCAGAGAACATCAATTGGATCTGAGTTTTGATGTTGGTTATCATTATAATTATGTTGTTACAAAGCATTTCAATATTGCCCCATTTGTCTTTGCAGGATTAGGAAAAAAATGGAGCAGCTACAAAGCTGACATCACAAAAGACGAAAAAGAAAAACAAAATTTTTTCACTCAGAGTTTCGGTGCCGGTCTTCATTTAGGCTATAATTCTGAGAAGGTCTTCTTCGGTTCCAAATTCAATTATTCTGGCAGTCATTATGATGATAATGGTTCTAATATTATCAATAATAATTTCTATGTTCTTTTATTTTTCGGTTATAGGTTAAACGCTCCTTCAAAAGTAAAAAGGGACTATGAAAAAATTCAGGATAAAATACCTGAGCTTTAATGAAATTTTAAAAATCAAAACGACTTCTTTTTAATACATTTGCATTCGGAAAAACCTTAAAAATTTATTAAATGTCATTAATAAAATCAATCTCCGGAATCCGAGGAACTATCGGTGGAAAAGTAAATGATAACTTGACACCGCTGGATGTTGTGAAATTTGCTTCGGCATTCGGGACTTGGCTTCAGAATAATAAAAATAAAAAAGATCTAACCTTAGTTATTGGTCGCGATGCGAGAATCTCCGGTCAGATGGTCTCTTCTCTTGTGGCTTCTACATTGCAAGGTTTGGGAATCAACGTTGTCGACTTAGGTCTTTCTACAACTCCCACTGTTGAAATAATGGTTCCTGAGCTGAAAGCCGACGGTGGAATCATCCTCACAGCTTCTCACAATCCGAAACAATGGAACGCTTTGAAGTTATTGAACGAGAAAGGCGAATTCATCAGCGGAGAAAATGGTGCAGAAGTTTTGGCTTTGGCAGAAAATGAAGATTTCGATTACGCAGAAGTTGACGATTTAGGAAAATATGAAACGAGAGATGATGCTTTTGACATTCACATCAAACAAATTCTTGATTTATCAGCCGTTGACGTTGAAGCGATAAAAGCTAAAAAATTCAAAGTTGTCCTTGACGCCGTAAATTCTACGGGCGGGATTTCTATTCCTCCTTTGTTGGAAAAACTCGGCGTTGAAGTTGTGAAGCTTTACTGCGAACCAAACGGTCAGTTTCCTCATAATCCTGAACCTTTGAAAGAACATCTTGGCGACATCTGCGAATTGGTCATCAAAGAAAAAGCAGATATGGGAATCGTGGTTGATCCGGATGTTGACAGATTGGCTTTGATTGATGAAAAAGGCGAAATGTTCGGAGAAGAATACACATTGGTTGCCGTTGCGGATTATCTTTTGAAACTTAAAAAAGGGGCTGCCATTTCCAATCTTTCTTCAAGCCGTGCGTTGAGAGATGTTGCTAAAACACATAATTCAGAATATTTTGCAAGTGCTGTTGGAGAAGTGAATGTTGTGACCTTAATGAAAGAAAAAAGTGCCATAATCGGTGGTGAAGGAAACGGTGGGATCATCTACCCGGAGCTTCATTATGGAAGAGATTCTTTGGTTGGAATTGCATTATTCTTGACTCATTTAGCCAAAGAAAACAAAACTGTTTCTGAGCTGAGAGCCACTTACCCAAGTTATTTTATGGGTAAAAAGAAAATCGAATTAACGCCGGAAATCGATGTTGATGCGCTTTTAATCAAAGTTCAGGATGAATTTAAAAATGAAGACATTTCGACAGTCGATGGTGTGAAAATAGATTTTGCTGAAAATTGGGTACATCTCAGAAAATCCAATACAGAACCGATTATCAGGATTTATACCGAAGCATTTTCTCAGGAAGAAGCGGATAAACTTGGAGACGATATGATTGCGAAAATCAGAAGTTTGATATAAATTAAGGAAGCAAAATTTGCTTCCTTTTTTATTTTGAAATATTTCGGGGATATTAATATTCCATCTTCCTCAGCTTCTTAGAAGTCGCTCCGATAAACAACGCCGTCAAAACAGTCATTGTTCCCCCAAAAACTACGGAACGTACAACGCCCATTAATTTGGCAGTCAATCCACTTTCAAACTGTCCCAACTCATTACTTGACATTATAAAAATAGAATTCACGCTCAGAACCCTTCCACGGATTTCTTCCGGTGTTTTCAACTGTACAATCGTTCCACGAATCACAACACTGATGCCGTCCAACATTCCGCTCAAAACTAAGAATGCAAAAGATAACCAATAGAGCTTTGACAAACCAAATCCTATAATACAAAGACCAAATCCGGAAGCCACAAACAATAGAATCTTTCCCTGATTCTTTCTAAGCGGGACCAAGGAAAGTGTAATGATAATAAGCATCGAACCAATATCAGATGCCGCATTCAGAAGACCAAAACCTTCGGAACCAACCCTCAGAATATCACTCGCAAAAACCGGAATCATCGCCACCGCACCTCCGAAAAGTACCGCAAACATATCCAGCATTTGTGCCCCAAGAATTTCCTTGGTTTTATAGATGTATGCCAGGCCTTCTTTCATACTTTCGAAGACTTTTACATCTTTATTTTTATTTTCAGACGGCTGTTTGTTGATGGTCCAGAAAAACAGCGAAGCAATTGTCATACTGCAGACAATCACTACCAAAGTCCATTTTATCGTAATCATTGCAATTAGAAAACCTCCCAATGCGTGACCAGAAACTGAAGCTATCAAGAACGTCGCCTGATTCAGTGTCACTGCGTAGGGAAGATTTTCCTGCTTCACAATCCTCGGAATCATACTTGGAACAAGCGGTCCAAGAAACGAACGGCAAATCCCCGTAAAGAAAATCACACCATAAATAAAGTAAGTAATCTCATGTCCCGTAAAATGCATCCTGTGACCTAGAAAAGCTGGAATCAAAAGCAGACTTATCAAAACTACATAAGCATAATTACAAATGAGTAAGAGCTTTTTCTTTTCATTCATATCAATGATATGACCAGCATAAAGCGCACAGGAAACTGCAGGAATTACCTCAGAAAGTCCAATTAATCCAATTGAAAAAGGGTCTTTCGTCAATTGATAAACCCACCAGCCAAGCAAGGTTGCGAGCATTCGGAATGCGATGATAAGGAAAAATCTCCCTGTAAGAAGATGTCTGAACTCTATATTTTTTAAAACCCGAAGCGGTGTGAATGAAACCATTATGCAAAAATAGCTGATAGCTTCCAACCGGCATTCGATTTTTCAGCAAATTATTCAGAAAAGATATTTTTTAGGAGCTTAATTCCGCTATCCGTTGCAATCTTTTGCCTTTCCTTATATCAAAGAAAAGCAAAAGGATTTCCACTACAAAAACAAAATTTCGACGATTCTATATTTAAAAGTACAAAATAGAGAGTCATCGGGGCTATGGATTTTGTCCGTCGGTAGAGATTCGGCAACATCAATTGACATTTCCAAATTCTAATATTTTTAGTTTCTTAGTAATAGTAATAATCGGGAGAGCTGTTATTAACCAACGAAATGATCAATGCAACAAACGCCGTCATACCAGCAGCCGAACCTACAACTATGGCTGTAGTTCCGCCAGGATTATTTTTCTTGATCACTCTGATATCATTTTTCGCAATGTTCACTTCTTGATTATTAGCAATTCCCACAATTTTATTTTCTTCCACAGCTGAAACTCTGGCTTTATATTTAGGTTTGCCGTTTTCGTAAAAAGTATATTTTTTCCCAGCCTGAATTGCTGAAAAATCGTCCTTGTTCACACTATTCCTGTAGATGGTTGTCGTACACGATTGCAATAGTAGAAATAAAGCAATAATAAAAGAGAAAGTTCTCATTGTAAATTTAGTTTTTCCAAATATAATGCAATTTTTCTATCATTTGCAAGCCTTGGAATCTTATTTTGTCCACCCAATTTGCCTTCAGACTTTGCATAATCATGAAAAGCATTTTTCTTCAGTTTTGTAATTATCAAAGGTTGAAGAATATTTCCGGAAATCAAGTCGTCATAATAAGTATTCCTTTTTCGTAGTTGCAAATCCAATTCGGATTTGAAAGCATCAAAATTTTCCGGTTCCTTTTCAAACTCGATGAACCATTCGTGATAAGGCAAACCATCCGCTGGATTCACTTGTGGCGCGAGATGGAATTCTGTAATCTGAGCCGGAAATTTCTCTACCGTTGCTTTCAAAGCTTCTTCCACTTCGAATGCAATCACGTGCTCGCCAAAAGCAGAAGTGAAATGTTTTGTTCTTCCGGAAACCAAAATTCTGTACGGATCTTTATCAATAAATCTTACAACATCCCCAATCGAGTAAGCCCAAAGTCCGGAATTGGTGGTCAGAATCAAGGCATAATCTTTATTAAGTTCGATATCTTTCAGTGTTAATCTTTCTGCATTTGGTTTTCCATATTGTTCTAATGGAATGAATTCGTAGAAAATCCCGTGATTGGTCAAAAGCAATAATCCATCTTTTTGGTAATCATCCTGAAATGCAAAAAAACCTTCTGAAGCCGGAAAAGTCTGAACAATATCAACAGGTTTTCCCAGCAATTCGTTCATCTTGTCCCGATAAGGTTCGTAGTTGACACCGCCCGTAATAATGAGTTGAAGATTTGGAAAGATTTCTGTTATTTTTTTCCCATGTCGGTCAATCAATTTTTCAAAATACATGATTAGCCAGGGTGGAATCCCGGAAATCAAAGTCATATTTTCGGTCTCTGTTTCTTCTACGATTTTATCGACTTTGGTTTCCCAATCTTCGATGCAATTGGTTTCCCAGCTTGGCAGCCTGCTTTTTTGGAGATAATTCGGGATATGATGTGCGACGATTCCTGATAATCTTCCGGTTTTTATTCCATTAACTTCTTCCAATTCCGGAGAACCCTGCAGGAAGATCATCTTACCACCAACGAAATCCGCATTGTTTTTTTTCCCGATGTAATGGAAAATGGCGCTTTGTGCGGCTGCAACTTGAAAAGGCATTGCTTCTTTGGAAATCGGAATGTATTTTGAGCCCGAAGTTGTTCCTGAAGTTTTGGCGAAATATTCCGGCAAGTCTGGCCAAAGGATTTTGGATTGTCCTTTTTTTACTTTTTCAATATATGGTTTCAAATCTTCGTAATCCGAAACAGGAACATTTTTTTGGAAATCTTCAATCGATTTTATGGATTCAAATTGATGTTCTCTCCCGAATAATGTTTTCTCAGCTGTCTTTACCACATCCAAAAGTAGTTCCAGCTGATCTTGAACAGCATTGCTTTTAAAACTCTTGGATTTTGTGATATGTTGTTTGGCCCAGATGAGCGCAATATTTTTCTTGATGAAATTTAGCATTGATGAAATTTTCAATTGTCAAATTTAGAGTTTTCTTGTGTAAAAGTTGTGTATATGCATATTTTTTAAACGCAAAGTTCGCAAGGGTTTTTAGTTATTTTTAAGGACGCAAAGGCCGTAAAACTTAACAAAGAAAGACTATGATAATAGAATCCTCTTTTTAAAACCACATCGTTGATTTTCTAAGGAATGACAGAAGCGTTTTTTGTGTTGAAAGTTTATATTTCATGTTGGATATGCAGCCCGACTTGAGCGGAAATCCTTTTTTGCTTGTTCTCAAATTCTATTTTATCTGGAAACTTTCTGCAAAAAAGATTGGGAGCCCTTCGACAAGCTCAGGATAAACTACAGGCTGATCAAGCTGCCCAAATGAACTGTAATGAGTTGAATGTAAAATATTTGATTTTATATTTGTATTTCCTATAGATTATTCTTACTTTTGCACCTCGAATAATTATAAAAATCTATAAACAATGTTTGCAATTGTAGAAATAGCAGGGCTTCAATACAAAGTTGAGCAAAACCAAAAGTTGTTTGTGAACCGTTTGAAAGGAGATAAAGGAGCGAAAGTTTCTTTTGATAAAGTTCTTCTTACTGTAAACGGCGCAGTAACTGTAGGTGCCCCGGCTGTAAACGGTATCGCCGTAGAAGTAGAAATTCTTGACCACGTTCAAGCTGACAAAGTAATCGTTTTCAAAAAGAAAAGAAGAAAAGGTTATGCTAAGAAAAATGGTCACAGACAACAATTAACTCAAATCCAGATTGTTTCTATCACTGGTTTTGACGGTGCGAAAAAAGAAGCTAAAAAAGCCGCTCCTAAGAAAGCTGCTAAAGCTGAAGTAACAGAAACCAGCGAATCTGCTGAATAATTTTTAATCCAAAAAAGCTTAAAATAAAATGGCACACAAGAAAGGAGTTGGTAGTTCCAAAAACGGTAGAGAATCTCACTCTAAAAGATTAGGTGTTAAGATTTTCGGAGGTCAGGACGCTATTGCTGGAAACATCATTATCAGACAAAGAGGTACTCAACATCACCCAGGTGAAAATGTTGGCATCGGTAAAGATCATACTTTGTTTGCATTGGTTGACGGTAAAGTAGTTTTCAGAAAGAAAGCAAACAACAGGTCTTTTGTATCTGTTGAACCAAACGCATAATCAACAGCGTTTTATAAAATAAAAAATCCCGACTTTTCAGTCGGGATTTTTTATTGTTTATATCTTAGAAATTTAAAGCGATTCTAATTGTTCTTCTGTAAACTCCATATTGTGAAATACATTCTGAACATCATCGTCTTCTTCGAACCGTTCCAACATCTTCATGTTAGCTTTAAATTGGTCTTCTGTCATCCCTTTGGTATTGTTCGGAATTCTTTGTAATTCGGCGCTTTTAGCTTCAATTCCAAGCTCGTCTAATTTATGAGACAATGAGCCAAAATCTTCGAAAGCGGTTGTAATCATTACTTCTTCATCATCTTTCTCTACATCTTCTGCTCCGCCATCGATCATTTCCATTTCGAAGTCATCCCAATCCATTTTGATTTGGGTCAAATCAATTGTGAAAATACCTTTTCTATCGAATATAAAAGCCAATTCTCCATTCTTCCCAAGGTTGCCATCAAACTTATTGAAAATGGCTCTTACATTGGCTACAGTTCTTGTAGGGTTGTTTGTTGTACATTCTACAAAAAAAGCTACTCCACCTTGTCCATATCCTTCGTAGGTGATTTCTTCATAGTTTTCCGCATCTGCACCACTTGCCTTTTTGATTGCTCTTTCAACATTATCTTTTGGCATATTGGCACCTTTTGCATTTTGGATGCATCTTTTGAGCGCCGGATTGGAGTCTGGATCAGGACCGCCTGCTTTTACCGCCAAAGCGATATCCTTTCCTATCTTTGAAAATGTCTTGGCCATCTTATCCCATCTGGCCATCTTTGAAGCTTTTCTATATTCGAATGCTCTTCCCATTACAGTTTTTATTTTATATTACAAAAGTACTGAAAACTGAAAACAAAAAAAATACCTCCAACAAAATTGGAGGTATTTATATTTAGAAAATTAATTATTCAAATTATTTTTTCTTTTTAGCTGGAGCTTTTTTCTTAGCTGGAGCTTTTTTCTTAACTTTTACTGGAGTTGGATCTTCGTAGTCTCTTTTCTTAAGAGCATTCCATTGAGCCGCATCTTCAACAGCAGTTACAACAACTTTTCTGTCTACCTGTCTTTCAGCATCTGAAGCCGTAGCTGGAACAGTTGCTTTAGCCTTACCAACACCAATAGATTTAAGAGCGTTAGGATCTACACCTCTAGAATCTAAAGCAGCAACTACAGAAGCAGCTCTTTGTCTAGAAAGTTTCAAGTTATAAGCTTCTGATCCTTTAGCATCTGTTCTACCTTCTAATAGATAGTTACCACCGTCTTTTTTAATTAACTCAGCAGCAGCATCTAAAGCTCCTTTAGACTCAGCTTTGATTGTAGCTTTATTGAAATCGAAGAATACACCTCCAAAACTTTGCTCTAATTCTTTAGCTGTTTCTGTTTTAGGTTTAGGACAACCATTGTATTTAGCAAGTCCAGGAACTGTAGGACAAGCATCATCTTTATCTAAGATTCCGTCGCCGTCTGTATCTGGCCAAGGACAACCTTTGTTTTCTGCTGGACCAGGAACGTCAACACAAGCATCATCTTTGTCTAATACTCCATCACCGTCTGTATCTGGCCAAGGACAACCATTGTTTTCTTTTGGACCTGCTACATCTGGACATTGATCATCTTTATCTGGAACTCCATCACCATCGGTATCAGGACATCCTTGGAATTCTGGTAAACCTGGCGTATCAGGACAAGCATCTTCCTTATCTGGGATTCCATCCTTATCTCTATCTGTGTTACCGAATCTGAACAATAATGAAGCTGAGGCTTGCCAGAAGTTAGCAACATTAGATTTGTCAACAGGAGTAGTAACATAGTCTCCCTGAACACCTAAACCGAAGTTTTTAGTTACCCATAGATTAATACCAGCACCTGTACTAACTGTAAAGTGGTTTGCTTTTCCAGTTAGATCGCCATCTTCATTATAAGAAGCTTGAACTTCTCCTGATTTAGTATCAGTTGCTGGGAAAGACAATCCTGTATAATCATGTCTCAAGTAGTTAGCACCAACTCTCAAGTAAGGGTCGAACCAAGATTCTTCATCCCACAAAAGACCAGCTGCTTTGAACTGCACCCCAAGACCAGTTTGAAGGAAAAATTCTTTGTCCATAGCAAATCTCTTATTCTCAACATTCCCCACAGTAGTTTGCCAGTCAAGTACGATACCTTTGCTAAGGCTTCTTGCAACTGTCAATTTAGAAAGTGGTGGTGTAATTGAATATTTGGAAACACCAAACAAGTTCTCTTTAAAATTGTTGAATGACCATGTATTGCTGAAATTACCTCTCTGAGCAACGTGATTCACTCCATGAGCACCTACTCCAATAACCCACGGGTTGGAAGTAGTTTGTGCGAAAACAGTAGAGGCCACAGTAAGCGCCAATGCTGAAATTCCTAATTTTAGATTTTTCATAGAATTAAATGATTAAATAATTGATAATGCAAAATAAATATAATTTTTCTTTATAAACAAAGTTTTTTTAGTTTTTCTTTAACAATCGCTGGATGTTAACTTTATTCTCTCTATCTTTTATTGCCTCTCTTTTATCATAGAGTTTTTTCCCTCTGGCTAAAGAAATGAGCAATTTTGCTTTTCCATTATTATTGATATAAAGCTTTAATGGGATTATAGTATTCCCAACATCCTTTAACTTTTTTTTAAGTTTTTGCAATTCGTAATTATGCAGTAGCAACTTCCGTTCCCTTTTTGTTTTATGGTTATAAAAAGTTCCTAATTTGTACTCATCTATCATCATATTAATAACATACAATTCATCATCAATGAACTGACAGAAGCTTTCTGTGATGGATGCTTTGGAGGAACGCAGTGATTTTATTTCGGTGCCGGTTAATACGATTCCGGCTTCATATTCATCCAGAATTTCATATTCGAACCGGGCACGTTTATTAAGAATATTGACAGATTTTTCTATTTTAACTTTCATTTGGAAGTTTAGCTTTTTCAAAGGTCAAACGTAAATGTGTCTAAATTAATGATAATTATTTACGGATTTGACCATTGCGATTTCATATTATAAGTATTTGCGGACACTTCACTATCCCAACTTATTTTCGTATTTTTGCAACAAATTTACAAAACTATATGTTAACAGTATCTAATTTATCATTACAGTTCGGGAAGAGGGTTCTCTTTGACGAAGTTAATATAAAATTCACGAAAGGAAATTGTTATGGGATCATCGGTGCAAATGGTGCCGGAAAATCTACATTTCTCAAAATATTAAGCGGAAAACAGGAACCAACTTCTGGAAATGTATCTTTGGAGAACGGCAAAAGAATGTCCGTTCTTGAGCAGGACCACTTTGCTTATGACAACTTCACGGTTTTAGAAACCATTCTTAGAGGAAACAAGAGACTTTTCGATATCAAAGAAGAGATGGATGCGCTTTATGCCAAAGAAGATTTCTCCGATGAAGACGGGATCAAAGCTGGTGAATTGGGTGTTATCTATGACGAAATGGGCGGATGGAATTCTGAGGCCGATGCGCAGACTTTGCTTTCAAATGTTGGTATCACAGAAGATATGCATTATCAATTGATGGGTGAACTAGAAAACAAAGACAAAGTAAGAGTTTTGCTCGCACAGGCCTTGTTTGGTAATCCTGATGTTCTGATCCTGGATGAGCCTACCAATGATTTGGATATTGCAACGATCGCTTGGCTGGAAGATTTCTTGGCAGATTATGAGAATACGGTTATCGTAGTTTCCCATGACCGTCACTTCTTGGATACAGTTTGTACG
Organism: Epilithonimonas caeni DSM 17710; assembly: GCF_000426465.1. Lineage (GTDB taxonomy): Bacteria > Bacteroidota > Bacteroidia > Flavobacteriales > Weeksellaceae > Epilithonimonas > Epilithonimonas caeni. Next base: position 465,064 of record NZ_AUFK01000013.1, on the reverse strand, counting down.
CACATCGGAGATTTGGATTATTCTAAACTTAACTTATATACAGGTAACTACTCTTTCTGGTACCAGGCTTCTCAATTAGCAACGAGACAAAGAGCCCAGGCTAACAAAAAGGCGGAAGACAAGAAGAAAGAACTACAGGATTTCATCGCGAGATTCAGTTCCAACGTGGCGAAAGCTAAGCAGGCAACTGCCCGTAAGAAGATGATTGACAAGTTGAATATCGACGATATCAAACCTTCTTCCCGTCGTTATCCGGCAATCATTTTTGATGTGGAAAGAGAAGTTGGAGACCAGATTCTAGATGTAAAAGGTCTTGAAAAAACAAAAGACGGTGAACTGTTGTTCTCAAACGTTGACCTTAACCTTAAAAAAGGAGACAAAGTTGCTGTTCTTTCAAGAAACTCACTGGCAATTACTGAGTTTTTCCAAATTCTTTCCGGAAATGCAGAAGCTGACAAAGGTGCTATTGCCTGGGGGGTTACGACCAACCAATCTTATATGCCTTTGGACAACACAGATTTCTTCCAAGATGACCTTAACTTGGTAGACTGGTTGAGACAATTCACAAAGAATGATGAAGAGCGCCATGAAGAGTTTATGAGAGGTTTCCTGGGAAGAATGCTTTTCTCTGGGGACGAAGCGCTTAAGTCTTGTAAAGTTCTTTCCGGAGGTGAGAAAATGCGTTGTATGTTCAGTAGAATGATGCTTCAGAAAGCCAACGTTCTTCTTTTGGACGAACCGACCAACCACTTGGACCTGGAAAGTATTACAACATTGAACAACTCGTTGAACAACTTCAAAGGAAACATCCTGTTGTCTTCCCATGACCACGAATTGCTGGGAACGGTCTGTAACCGTATCATCGAATTGACGCCGAAAGGAATCATCGACAGAGATATGACTTACGATGAATATCTATCGGACAAAAAAATCAAAGAATTACAAGAGCAGATGTATTCTTAATTCTTTAAAAAAATAATTAAAAAAAGCATTTCGAAAAAACTCGGAATGCTTTTTTTTGTTTGGAAATTGTCTTTTTATTTTGGTGGGAGCTTTATTTGTTTTGACGGATGGCTTGTTCATTTTGGCGGATGACTTGTTTGTTTTGTCGGAAGGCTTATTTGTTTTGGAATCAGGCATTCATATTTTTTAATCCGAAAAGAATTAAAAATAATTCAATAACTTAATTAGTCTTTTTTCTAATTTTAGAGAAATATATAAGCCTTATGAATTCATTTAAATATCTTTTGATTCTGCTGATTCCGTTTCTGGGATTATCACAAACCAAAGATTCCCGTTATCAGCCAAAACCTTACGTGCAGCTCAAACATCCGGAATGGAGCAAAAATACTACGATCTATGAAGTCAATATCCGACAATATACCAAAGAAGGCACTTTCAAAGCGTTTGAAAAACATTTGCCGAGACTCAAAAAAATGGGTGTCAATATTCTTTGGTTGATGCCAATCCATCCGATTGGAGAAGAACACAGAAAAGGAAAACTGGGAAGTTATTATTCTGTAAAAGATTTCAAAGGTGTGAATCCAGATTTCGGAACCTTACAGGATCTAAAAAACTTAATTGACAAAATCCACACAATGGGAATGTACGTTATCATCGATTGGGTGGGGAATCATTCCGCCTGGGACAATCCTTTGGCCAAAGAACATCCGGATTGGTACACAAAATCCAGAGAGGGTAATTTCCAGCCGACCCCCTGGTATGATTGGGATGATGTCATTGATTTTGATTATAACAACCCTGACTTCCGGGAATATATGACCGGTGCTCTGAAATATTGGGTAAAAGAAGCCAATATCGATGGTTACAGATGTGATGTTGCCGGTTTCATCCCGGTTGATTTCTGGGAAAATGCAAGAGAGGAACTTGACCAGATCAAGCCAGTCTTTATGCTGGCAGAATGGGAATCGCGTGACCTTTACAGAAAATCGTTTGATATGACCTACTCCTGGACACTTTGGGACAAACTGAAACTCGCAACAACCGGCGGAAAAGGTGCCAATGCGTTATATGAATATATGGCACACGATGTTGGAAGTTTTCCTTACGATTCTTACCGAATGTTATTCACGGATAATCACGATAAAAACTCTTGGGAAGGCAATCAGTTTTCTAATTTTGGGAAAGGATTGGAAACAGCTATGGCACTTTGCGGAACAGCCAACGGAATGCCCTTGGTCTACAGTGGACAAGAAGCTGGGCTGGACAGAAGTCTTGCGTTTTTTGAGAAAGATGAAATCGTTTGGAAAGACCACAAATTCTATGGAATGTATCAGAAGTTATTTGATCTGAAGCATAAAAACCAAGCGCTTTGGAATGGGAAATGGGGCGGAGAAATGATTCGAGTAACCAATGATCAGATGAATGATGTTTTATCTTTTTATCGTGAAAAGAATGACGACTCAGTCCTATCTATTTTCAATTTCTCGGATAAAAGCCTTCCAACTTCCGTTGATACCAAATATTATTTCGGACAATATCGAGAATTATTCACCGGAAAAATTTTTAATATCAATTCTGAAAAGACAACTATCAACCTGAAACCTTGGGAGTATTTGGTTTTAGTAAAGTATTCAAATCACTAAAAGGCAGATTCTGCAAATTTGTTTTTAATACTAAAATTTTTAATTATAATAAAAACTCAGCTTCGTTTTATACGAGGCTATTTTTATCTGCATAATTCAGCTTGAAGAAAATAAAGGTCATTATCGAGAAGGCCAAGAGCGAACTTCCCCCGTAACTGAAAAACGGCAAAGGAATCCCAACAGTCGGGAAAAGCCCCATTACCATCCCAAGATTGATGGAAAAGTGCATTAATAAAATAGATGCAAAACAATAGCCAAAAACCCGATTGAATGTTGATTTTTGATTTTCTGACAGATAGTAGATCCGACCAATGAAAACCGCATAACAGAGGATCAAGATCGTGCTACCAAGAAACCCCCATTCTTCTCCAACGGTACAAAAAATATAATCGGTCTCCTGCTCTGGAACGAACTTACCCTGCGTTACCGAACCTTGCTTATAACCTTTTCCTTTCAATCCGCCAGAACCGATTGCCGTTTTAGAATATAGCAAGTTATAGCCTGAAGTATCCCGGAAGGCTTTTTCTCCTTTGTATAAAACCTCAACTCTTTCACGCTGGTGCTTTGGAAGTTTGGTCAGAATGTAAGGTGACCCGTAAGACAACGCACTCAGAATCCCAACCGTGAGGACAATCGCAACAATATACATGACATTTCCTTGAATCGTATAAAAGTTGAAAAACACAAAAATAGCCGCAATGATGAGAATTGCAATCACAACATATAACGGATCGACTGCGATCGAAATGAGAAAAACAGCTGCAAAAATAAAAATCACACCAAACAACCATCCAGAAAGTCCCTCTCTATAAAGCGCCATTAAAAAAGCAAAAAACACCAATAATGAACCGACATCCGGGATCATTAGAACGACAACTCCAGGAATCGCAACAATGGCCAAAGATGTATACAGTACTTTCTTATTCTTGAGATTAAAATCCGGATTGGAAACATAATTTGCCAGCATAAGAGCTGTCCCGATCTTTGCAAACTCCACAGGCTGCATCGTGAATCCTCCGAATTTGTACCAGTTTTTCTGTCCAAGAATTTCTGTTCCGAAGGGAAATAACCCAATTAAAAGCAAAACTCCCCCCACATAAATGATGGCTGACATATTCTCGAAGAACTTGGTTCTCATAAAGAAGATGATCATCCCAACGAAGCAGGAAATCCCGAAGAATATCAGCTGCTTTTGTCCCAACTCTGACTTTACACTATAAATATTAAGAATTGCAAAGGCACATAACAGAACATATAGCGTCATTCCTAATTTATCAATCCCTTCTGCCCACTTCATTTTACTTTGGATTTTAGAGGTTTAACTTTTGAACTGTCTTTCTTTAATTTTTTATCTTGAATAGCCTTCAGGCTGTCTTTAATTTTCTTAAGCTGAACAGAATCTTTTGGCGGTTCTTTGTACCAACCCTTCCGCTTCATATCAGCAATGTACTGTCGCTTATATTCTGGCATAAAGCTGGAAGTAATCATTTTTTTGTAAAGATGTTCTCTTTTCAATTCTCCAGTGATATATTTTTCAGCGATCGTTGTACAAGCCGGCCCTGCCCAGGTTGCTCCAAATCCAGCGTGTTCCATCACCGCAGCTACAACAATCTTTGGCTTGTCGGCCGGTGCAATCAAAACAAAAATTGAATTGTCTTTTCCTTGCGGAACCTGAGCTGTTCCTGTCTTGGCCAATTGCGTAAAATCTTTTGACATAAGACTTCTCCCGGTTCCTCTCAGCATTACCGCTTCCATCCCTTGAAGTACAACATTATAATAATGAGGGTTCTGAACCAAAGTCATATGCTTTTTCTTGAATCTTGGGTCGGGATTTGGTTTTCCGTCAATAGATTTGACAACGTGAGGCGTATAATACCAGCCTTTGTTTGCAATAGCAGCTACGAAATTGGCCATTTGCATCGGTGTCAAAAGAACATCGCCTTGTCCCATACCATTATATATAGCTCCAGTCGGCATCTCGTCCCAGTTTTTATAATCTGTCCGTTTAGAGCCACTCGCTTTATAAATGGATTTCATTCTTTTTTCATAGAATTCTCCGGAAGGAATTCTTCCTTTTGCACCGACAGCTAAGTCATTATTAAGAAATTCACCGACGCCAAAACTATTGATGATTTTCTTCCATTCGTCCACGCCTCTTGAAGGATTTCCCGGATACTTTTTTATAATTGCTATATAAGCATATGTAAAATAGCAGTTACTGGAAACTTGTATAGAAGGAATCAACGGATCTGCTCCACCGTGACCTTTTATACTTTTCCCACGATAAAAGAATCCTCTTCCACAGGGAAAAATAGTTTTATCCGTCATCACACCCATTTCCATCGCTGCCAAAGCTGTCAGCAACTTGAATGTTGAACCTGGAGGATAAGCTGCCTGAACAGAACGGTCAAAGGTTGGCTTGTTTTCGTAGATTGTATCGTTCGCTAATTTGTAAAGATTTCTGGATTTGTTTGGTCCTGTAAAAAGATTCGGGTCGATGTCTGGACCGGTTGCCATTGTCAGGATTTCTCCATTGTTTGGATCAAGGGCAACGATTGCACCATGTTTATTGACCAACATTTCCTCCGCCATTCTCTGCAAATCGTAATCGATGGTCAAAGTCAAATCTTTTCCGGTAACAACTTCTTTGTCAAGCTCTCCGTTTTTGTAAGAACCAATACTTCTCTGGCGAATATCTTTTTGGATATACTTCATTCCTTTTTCACCTCTGAGCTCTTTTTCATAAGCTTTTTCTATCCCGCTTTTCCCAACAATATCTCCAGGCAAATAATATAAAGAATCTTTCTTAATATCATTATCATTAACCTGATTGGTATAGCCTAAAAGATTTCCTGAAGTATTAATTTCGTATTGTCTTTGAGGTCTTGGAACAATTGAAAATGCCGGATATTTGAAAATCAATTCCTGAATTCTCGCCATATCTTCACGACTCAGATTTTTCATAAAGGTCATTGGCGTAAGTTTAGAATAATATTTTTCCTTCTCAATATTTTTCATCGTTTTGATGAAATCAGGTTTGGAAATATTCAATAACTTACAAAAACCAAGTGTATCGAAATCTGGCTTAAGAAGTGCCGCTGTATATGAAATCTCAAACGCTGGCTGATTCCCCACAAGGATTTTCCCGTTTCTGTCAAAGATGACACCTCTTGGTGGGATTACATATTCGATTTTGATTGAGGTATTGGCCGCATTAAGTGCATATCTGTCAGTAAACAGTTGCAGATAGGAAAGCCTTGCAATAAAAATTAATGCAATGATGGAAAGTGCGAGAATGATTTTGAGATACTGTGATTTCATATGTGTTTTTCTATTTTTTAGAGGACATATGCAACCTCAATGTCAAAGAAAATAGGGTTGGTTTTTTTTATACACATTTTTCGGTTTTCAGACTTTTTGCTTTATTTTAAATGCTAATGTATAGGCTAATATAAATACAAACGAGATTATACTGGTTACTATTACATTAAATAAAATTTCAAAAAATCTATCGAATTTAAAAAACTCGATGTATTGTACCAAAAATTGGTGGATGAAAATACTGGTTATGATAAAAAATATGAACTGAGTCCATTGGATACTCTGGAAAGAAAAGAAATCCGTAGTCGTATCCGTTGAAGTTCTGAATATGATTGTTCTAAAGTAAGCAATAACTGTCGTTGCAAAAGCATTGATTCCCCAAGTTCCCAAAAATGCATCTACACATAATCCCAATAGAAAACTCAATCCAAGAAATTGGAATTGATTTCGAAAAAACGGATAGAACATTACAAATACAGGATAAAGCACAGGAATGTATTGCCCAAACAAAGCAATCCTGTTCAGGATAAAAACCTGAAAAGCTGTAAGTATTGCTATTAAAAGCAAGTCTGATGCAATGTTTCTACTGACCATCTTTTTTAATTTGAGCCTTTAAAGTATCATCTATTTTCTGAACCTCCGATTTTTTAAGATTTCTTACAACATAAACCGTACTTAATCTCCCAATTTTTTCACTAAGCTCCACAGAAACATCCCAGAATCCTGTCTTGCTGTCAACCTGATAGCCGGCAACAGTTCCAACCAAAATCCCTGCAGGGAAAATTGAAGATTTTCCATCTGTTACAACAGTATCACCAACTTTTAGTGGAACATATTTCGGAATATCAGAAAGTGTCATTGTTCTGGAATCATCACCTTTCCAAGACAGCGTTCCAAAATAACCGGACTTTTTAAGAGAAGCACTGATCTTGATTTTATTGGTACTCAAAACCGATTGAACCAAAGAATAATTATCCGTTGTATTGATGACGATTCCGGCAATTCCCCGTGGTGCGATCACACCCATTTTGGAACTTACGCCTTGCAGACGTCCCCTGTTAATTGTGAAATAATTATCTTTTCTGTTTATAGTATTGTAAACAACTTCGCCATCAACGAACGTATAAATCTGTCCGCCACCGATTGTATCATAAACTCTTCGGAAAACAGGCTTATCTAGTTTTTCTTTTCCATAAAGTTCTTTCATCAAGGCTTTGTTCTGAACAACAAGGTCTTCATTGATCTGCTTTAATTTCAAATAGGAAGTTCCTTCATCGATATAACCGGAAACCCACGAGTTGAAAGCCGCCGTTTTTGCCGCCAGGAAACTTTGCTGCATAGCATTTTTGCTGAATATCAGTACAATTGCAACCAATTGCAGGAAGACGAAGAACACAAATAATGCATTCTTGGAAAAAAATCTCAGCAAAGCACCCATCTAAAAAAGACCTCGAAAAAAATTAATTATTTGATAAGGAAATTGAATTTATCCATATTTTTAAGAGCAATCCCTGTTCCTCTTACAACCGCTCTCAATGGGTCTTCTGCCACGAAAACAGGAAGCCCGGTTTTTCTGTGAAGCCTGTCTGCCAAACCTCTCAAAAGAGCACCACCACCAGCAAGATAGATACCTGTTTTATAGATATCCGCAGCCAATTCCGGAGGTGTCAAAGAAAGAGTTTCCATCACAGCATCCTCGATTCTGATGATTGATTTATCAAGAGCTTTGGCAATTTCTTTATAATTGACCATAATCTCTTTTGGCTTCCCGGTAATCAAATCACGACCCTGTACAGGAATATCATCAATCGGAACATCCAATTCTTCAACTGCAGAACCGACTTCTAATTTGATTCTCTCCGCCGTTCTTTCCCCGATATATAAATTATGGTGCGTTCTAAGATAATAGGCAATATCATTGGTGAAAACATCACCTGCAATTTTCACAGATTTGTCACAAACGATTCCGCCAAGCGCCACTACAGCAATCTCTGTTGTACCACCACCTATGTCGATAATCATATTACCTTCCGGCTTCTGAACATCAATACCAACTCCTATTGCAGCAGCCATTGGTTCATAAATCAAACGAACCTCTTTTGCATTAACTTTTTGAGCAGAATCTCTTACCGCTCTTTTTTCAACTTCGGTAATTCCGGATGGGATACAAATAACAATTCTGAGTGCGGGTTGAAAAAGCTTTCCTTTGATGCCCGGGATTTGCTTGATAAATTCCTTGATCATATGTTCGGAAGCGTGGAAATCTGCAATCACACCATCCTTCAATGGGCGAACTGTTTTAATATCCTCATGGGTCTTCCCTTGCATATGTTTTGCCTGTTCCCCAACAGCAATCGGTTTGCCGGACGAGCGCTCTATCGCCACGATAGAAGGCTGATCCACAACGATCTTGTTGTTATGTATGATTAGCGTATTCGCTGTACCCAAGTCAATCGCAATCTCTTGCGTAAACATATCCAATATACCCATTTCCGTTCAATAATTGTTAAGTTGACAAAGATAGGAATTTAGACTTATTCTATAGATTGAATTAAAAATATTTTGGTTAAAATTTCCTTAAAATTTCATATCGAATAATTACTAAAAATTCCAAAATTCAGGTTCAAACAAACCTATCATATTAAAACTTCAAAAAGAGGAATATATTGTTGGAAATCTACTTATAATTTTCAGAAAACTTATAGATTTTATCAATTTTCCAAAATGATATTCAGAAACAGTCTTAGTTTTAAAAATTGTAAATTTGCAAACTGAAAATGAGTCTAAAAAATAAATTTCATCAAACTTCTGATTTCGCCGTTCTAAGCATTAGTTATGAAAAAGCCGATGCTGAAACGCGTGGAAAATTTGCGTTCTTCGATGACCATGTCAAGTCTTTTGTCAACCAAATCCATGAGCAGGATTACGGCGATGCTTTTGTGGTTTCCACTTGCAACAGAACCGAAATTTATTCTACGACGAAGAATTATCTTCACATTGCAGAACTTTATTGTGACACCGTCGGCGTTTCTCTTTCAGAGTTTTTAAAATATGTGAACGTTCTGCAGAGAGAAGATGCACTTTTCCACCTTTTCCGTGTTGCGGCAGGTTTGGAAAGTCAGATTATCGGTGATTTTGAGATTGTTTCTCAAATCAAGAACGCGTACCATCGATTCAAAAAATATAAAGATTTTTCTAATCCGTATTTGGAAAGAGCGATTAACTCATCGATCCAGATTTCGAAAAGAATTAAGAATGAAACCGGGATCAGTACAGGTTCCGCTTCGGTCTCTTATGCGGCGGTCCATTACATACTGAATAATACAAGACACATTCACGAGAAGAACATTTTGCTTTTGGGTGTTGGAGAAATCGGACAAAATACAATTGAAAACCTTGTAAAACATATCTATCAGCCGAAAATCAAAATTGCCAATCGCTCTTTTGAAAAAGCTGAAAAAATTGCTGATAAGTACAATATTCCGCAAATCGATTTCAATCTGTTTCCGGAAGAACTTAAGCAAACCGATGTGCTGATTGTTGCAACAGGTGCTCAAAAATTTATTATTGACGAATCCAATTTTCCTAAAGATAAAGAAATGCTGGTCATCGATCTGTCTATTCCAAATAATGTTCAGAAAGAAATCGGGAATTGGGAAAATGTCACATTGATTGATGTTGACCAACTTTCGCAAACCATCAAAGCAACGATGGAACAGCGCAAGAAGGAAATTCCAAAAGCAGAAGGCATCATCAAGGAAATGGCTAAAGAATTTGTAGATTGGGAAAAGAAAAGAAAATTGGCGCCTCAAATCAATCAGTTCAAAAATTCTCTGAAACAGATTGAAGAAAACGAGATGCACAACATTCATAAGAAATTCCATTACGCAAAAATCGAGGATATGGAATTATCTAACAATCTGGTGCAGAAAATCACAAACCGTTTTGCTAAATATATTCTGGAAAACCCATCTCGAGCAGACGAAATCACAAAAATAATGGAGGATATTCTGGACATTCATAAACAAGAATCCGATGAACAAAATAAGAATAGGAACAAGAAATAGTCCACTTGCACTTTGGCAAGCGCACGAAGTTGAATCAAAGTTAAAGAATCTTGGTTTCGAAACTGAGATTGTTCCTATCGTAAGTTCCGGAGACAAAAATCTTGACCAACCGCTTTATGCATTGGGAATTACCGGAGTTTTCACAAAAGATTTGGACATTGCTTTATTAAATAAGGAAATTGATATTGCCGTTCATTCTCTGAAAGATGTTCCGACTCAGTTGCCGGAAAACATTCAGATTTCTGCGGTTTTGGAAAGAGATTTCCCGGAAGATGTTTTGGTTAGAAATAATGATGCGGAACCATTGGACTTGAACGTTTTGAAAATCGCAACCAGCAGTTTGAGAAGACGCGCGTTTTGGTTGAAAGATTTTCCTGAAACTGAATTCACGGATATCCGAGGAAATGTTCAGACCCGTTTGAAAAAACTGAATGACGGAATCGCTGATGCCACAATATTTTCTTTGGCTGGAATCAAAAGAATGGATCTGGATATTAATTACGAACAAATTCCGTTCTTATTGCAAGCGCCTTCGCAAGGTGTTGTTGCGATTGCAAGCCTGTCTGATAACGCAGAATTGAACGAATCTCTAAAATCGATTTCTCATAAAGAAACAGAAATATGTGTAACGATAGAAAGAGAATTTCTGAAAACTCTGGAAGGCGGTTGTACAGCTCCGATTGGTGCAAAAGCTGAAATGCTTGACGGACAAATCAGATTCCTCGGAAGACTTTGTTCTCTTGACGGGAAAAACTGCATCGAAACTGATGAGATTTTTGACTGGAACAACTCTGAAAACTTTGGAGAAAAAATCGCTTTGGAAGTTTTGAAAAACGGAGGAAAAGAATTGATGGATGAAATCAGAAAAAGCTTATAATTTTTTTCGATTCAAACGTCCTGTTTGTCATTCCGTAGGAATCTAGACAGCTAAATTCAGATTCCTGCGAAATGACAAAATAATATTTTAATTTTACCATTGTAAGTCTGAGGCTCTCGAAGACTTTATAAATATGAAAATCCTTTTTACAAAATCACTGGACAGAGAAAAGGTTTCTGAGAAATTAGGAACTGTCACACTGAGCGGAGTCGAAGTGTCGGTTGATTTTGTTGAAGTTATTAATACGGAATTTATAAAAACTAAAGCTTTCGGTTTAAAAAACAACTCACTGATTTTCACAAGTGTGAATGGTGTGAAAGCTTTTTTTGAAAACGGATTTTCTCCGAATGAAAATTTTACCGAGCCAAAAAACTATAACAAAATCTACGTTGTTGGTTCACAAACAAAAAAGGAATTAAGGCAACATCATTTCGGAACTTTTAAACTTTGTAAGAATGCCAATGAGCTTTCAAATTTCGTAACGGAAAATTCTGTGAACGAAAAGTTTCTGCATTTTTGTGGTGATATTGCGATTGACATTCTGGATGAGAAATTACCTTTACAAAATATTTCTTACAAAAAAATCCCTGTTTATAAGACCGATCTGCTCTACCCAAAAATCGATGAGAAATATCAGGCGATAGTTTTCTTCAGTCCGAGTGGAGTTCGTAGTTTTGCAAAGTTTAATAATTTGGAGAATATGAAGATTTTTTCGATTGGAAAAACAACGACTTCGGAAATTGAAAAACTAACTAATAACAAAATAATTACTAGCTCGAAAAATACTTTAGATGATTTATTGAATTTGGTTAAGATTAATTTTAGTTCAGAATAAAAAGTTTCGACGAATTATATTGTCAATTGCGTCGGGCTTCAGCCCGGTGTTATTATTAAAAACAAAATAGACTTTAGACGAAACTTAAATTTCGACTAAAGTCTATTAGAGATTGAACTTAGAAAATGGGCTAAAGCCCATTCCTATTGATATTAGATTATTACAACTTGTTGCATGATATGCAACAGCTTAAATAAAACCTGAACTGTTGAATATTTTGCAATAGTTCGAAAAGGCTAAAATTAATTCAGAATTTGATTTCAAAAGAAAGTTCAACTTTCGGAAATCTTGATTTGAAGGAATAAAGTTATATTTTACGAAGCGCGCCCCGACTTGAGCGAACTCTTCGAGAGCCTCAGAGTGACAATTGGGAGCGGAAGGCGGATAAAGGCGCCCAAAATAATATATAAAATGATTAAAAACGACCTATACTTAAAGGCACTTCGCGGAGAAACCGTGGAAAGACCGCCAGTCTGGATGATGAGACAAGCGGGAAGATATCTGCCGGAATTCATCGCTTTGCGCGACAAATACGATTTTTTCACAAGATGTCAAACACCGGAATTGGCGTCGGAAATCACGGTGCAGCCGATTAGAAGATTTCCTTTGGACGCAGCGATTTTGTTCTCCGATATTTTGGTAGTACCGCAAGCAATGGGAATTGATTTCAAAATGAAAGAATCGGTTGGACCTTGGCTGGAAGAGCCAATCAGAACTGCCCAACAAGTGGAAGACGTGATTGTTCCTGATGTGAATGATACTTTGGGTTATGTTTTTGATGCGATAGAAATGACCTTGGAAAAACTGGATAACAAGATTCCTTTGATTGGATTTGCAGGTTCGCCTTGGACGATTTTCTGTTATTGTATAGAAGGTAGAGGTTCTAAGGATTTCAATATTGCAAAGTCATTTTGTTTTCTACAACCGGAAGCGGCGCACAAATTATTACAAAAAATCACAGATACCACGATTGCTTACCTAAAAAGAAAAGTGGAAAAAGGCGTTTCCGCGGTCCAGGTTTTCGATTCTTGGGGCGGGATGCTTTCGCCAGCAGATTATCAGGAATTTTCCTGGCAATATATCAATCAGATCGTGGAAGCGCTTGCTCCGTTGACTCACGTTGTGGTTTTTGGAAAAGGCTGTTGGTTTGCGTTGGAAGATATGACGAAGTCCAAAGCGTCTGCTTTGGGCGTTGATTGGACGATCACTCCTGAATTGGCGAGACAATTCACAAGTAACGCCGTAACTTTGCAAGGGAATTTTGACCCTTCAAGATTACACTCGACACCGGGAACGATTAGAAGAATGGTTCACGAAATGATCGATCGTTTCGGAAAAGATAAATATATTGTCAATCTCGGACACGGGATTTTACCAAATATTCCGGTTGAAAATGCCGAAGCTTTCATCAAAGCAGTGGTTGAATGGAAACCATAAAAAGGAGCAAATTAATTTGCTCCTTTTTCTATTCTAATTGTCCTGGTGCGGGTTGTGTTGGTTTCACTGCTTCATTATTCAATCCATCTTTTCGAGGTTCAAGCCTTTTTCTATTCTTGTCCTCCGTTTTTTTGGACTTATCCTGAATTGTGGTCGTATCAATCGTTCCATTCATTCCGTTGGGCTGAACAGTTTCCGGAGTTGTCTTATTCATCTTCTTCTCCGTTTTGGTTCTTGTTGTGTCTTGTGGCGGCGTTACCTGTGCAGTAACAGACATTGCTCCGAAAATAATCAGACCACCTGCTATTAACTTTCTCATAATATTTTTATTTAGTGTGCATTATGAAATTCAAACATTAAACCAATATTATGTTAAATTTGGAAATTATAAGATTTTTGGGAAAACTTTAATATAATTTACCTTTCCAAAACTTTTCTCAGTTTTTCTACGAAGACATAGCTTGCAGGGCAAATCAAAGTATTCTTGATCGTGAGATCATTGATCTGATAGATTTTCTTCCGGTCTGTGTGAGGATATTCTCTGCAGGCTTTTGGACGAACATCGTAAATCGAACAAGTATTGTCATCATTCAGGAAAAGGCAAGGTAAGTTTTGGAGAACTTTATCATTATCTTCATCAACTCGTAGAAATTTAGACTCAAAATCAGCTTGTTTCATCCGAAGATGCTTGGAGATTCTTTCTATATCCTTTTCTGTGTAAAGCGGACCTGTGGTTTTACAGCAATTCGCACAGCTGAGACAATCGATTTCTTCGAAAGTTTCTTCATGCTTTTCTAAAACCAAGTAATCCAGATTCTTTGGTGGTTTCTTTTTTAGTCCTTCCAAAAATTTTTTGTGATCTTTCTGTTTTTGCTGTGCCTGCTTTTTATAAAATCCAAGGTCCATTTTGCAAAATTAGTTGTTTTTCAAACAAAAACTGATATTAATCTTATTTCAAGCTTATTCTAAAAATGATAACTTTGATAGAACAAAATATCAAATTATGAAAGATGTTACAAGCAGGGAAGATGTTGAATTTCTCGTAAAGGAATTCTATAGCCAAGTTATAAAAGATGATCTGATTGGATTCTTCTTTACGGATATTGCGAAAATCGACCTCAGCAAACATCTTCCGAAAATGTATAATTTCTGGGAAAGTATCCTTTTGGGAAATCCTGTTTACGAAGGTCATCCTATGGCAAAACATTTCCCGATCAATGAAGTATCGGCTTTGGAAGAAAGACATTTTAATCGTTGGTTGCAGATCTGGGAAAAAACAGTTCACGAAAACTTTGACGGAGAAAATGCAGAAAATGCGATTAACCGAGCTTTGAACATTGCCAGAATTATGAATCATAAAATGGCGAATGCCAGGAATCAGTAAATTTTGGATTAGTTTTAAAATTAAATGATATTTTTAAGTTAAGCAGGGGCGTTAAACTTAACTACGAAAAGCAATTGTTTTCAAAAACAGATGCATCTTATAAATTGAGATTTTGAAGTTGACAATCTATCCAATCTGTGAGCATATGGAATAACAATCCGACACCAATAATCCTGAGGTTTCCTTTAAAAAATAACAGCAGAAAATAAATACCAATTGCCCAATACGTGTGAAGCGGATGAAAATTGATACTACACCTGTCCGACGAAAAAATCGGCGTGCTGAGCAAATGGTCCGCATCTACCAACATCGTCGCCAACATTATAAAATAGGCTTTTTTCCAATCTTTTCTAAAAAACAGGAAAGCCAGCACAACAGGAAAACCAAAGTGTAAAAAATAATGTAAAAACGTTCTCAACCAAAAACAATCCATTAGATTCTTGCTTTTAAATAATCCTGCCGAAGTTCCTCATCTAATTTTTCAATCGCATATCGCAGGCAAGTTCTTGGCATTTCTTTGTAATGTAGATCAAGGAAATCCAGCAATTCGGTTTCGTTTCTTTTTCCCATTTCCCGGAGAAGCCACCCGTTGGCTTTGTGCATCAAATCATGCGGATGTCTCAGGTTTTTGAGAACGAAGGTTTTGGTTAATTCAAATTGTCCTTTTTTGATGTGATGCATTGTTCCGACAATCGCCATTCGCATCTCCCACATATCTTTGGAATTGGATAATTTTTCTAAGATTTTAGAATCCTGATTTTCATAACAATACCGCCCTAGAATTTTATAACAAGATGTATCTACCAAATCCCAATTGTTGATGTGTTTTGTATGATCCAGATAAAAATCTATGATTTCTTTTTGTTGAATTCTATCCTTTGTTTTCTCAAATTTATAAACCAAAATCAGCAAAGCGGTCAAACGATGTTCGTGGATTTTCGAAGATAAAAGTTCACTGAGCTCCCCAAGAGAAATTCTATTATAAAACTCTTTCGCAACACTTCTTTGGTCCGGAACCGTCACACCAATAAAAATATCGCCTTCGCCATATTCACCTTTTCCAGTTTTGAAAAATTTTGGGAAGAATTCTGCCTTTTCGGGAATTGAGAGAATTTCGAGCGCTTGTTTTATTTCTGTTGAAAGAGACATTTATTTAAGATTAAGCTGATTCTGAAATTCCTCTAAATACTTCGCCAGATGAAAACCATCCATCAAACCGTGATGTGCTTCGACGGAAATCGGCAACATTTTTCGTCCATTTTTCTCACTGAATTTCCCAAAGACAATTTTTGGAATCGATTCTTTCGGGTCAAAATCTGTTGGATGAAGTAAACCTGTAAAATGCGCCCAAGGCATGGTAGAATGCCGGATATGATTTGGTGGAAGTTCTTCGTTTCTGATTCTCAAACCAGTTGAATTTTGAACCCCATCAATTTCTTTTTGCAAATTCTGATTAAAGATTTGAAAATCATCAGAATATTCGAAATAAGAGAAGCCAAACGTTCCATCGTTTCTGGCAATTGTAGAACCCACGTGCACAATATCAAACGCTATAACATCATCATTTACAATTCTATAACCAAATTCCTCAACCGAATTAACAGCTTTCATCGATTTATGGAGATAATGAGCGAAAAAAGATTCGTTGTTTTCCTTAGCTAATCTGTAAGTTTCTGTACACTCAACTTCGGTTACAATTCCAAAATAAGGACTTCTCATTCCGGAAAAGAATTCGAAATGTTCTTTTCTTCTCCAGTTTTTTATATCGATAACCTTCATTATATAATTTTGGCTTCTAGTGATAATTAGGCACATAGTTTTTGTAAATTATCAAGATAAAATAGTTAGAAATTTGTTTCTATTTTAACTTTTTCAAAAATAAATAATTTGTTTTTCTATGTGTCTATGTGGTTTTTTAATTTCTTTTATTTCAAATTAATGAGTCTCTTCAAGAATTTGTTCGATGATTTTTTCTTCGGTCGCAATTTTCCTAGGATTGGCAACTTTCGCAATCGTCAATCCCTGAACTATAATTGAAAACACAACCACACAATAAGTAATACTGATGATAATTTGACTGTACTCGTTCACTGGTATGGACAAAGCTAATGCAATAGAAACTCCACCACGGATTCCTCCCCAAACTAGAACTTTCACGGTTTGCGGACTGAATCGATATTTGAAAGCCATAAACTTAGTCGGAACAAAAATCGCAACCCAACGTGCTAAAAGAACAATCAAAATACAAATTCCTCCAGCAACCAGATATTCACTTAAATCCTTGATTAACAGCAATTCAAACCCTATAAAAAGGAATAGGACGGCGTTCATAATTTCATCGATCAGCTCCCAGAATTTGATGAGATAATCCTGGGTTTCAGATTTCATTTTGAAGCTCTCGCTGAAATTTCCCATAAATAATCCCGCTGCAACCATCGCCAAAGGTGCAGAAATATGCATTTCGTGTGCGATCAGATAACCACCCATAACCACTGACAACGTAATCAATACAGAAATAATATAGTCATCTACCATTCTCATCGCCCGAGAAGCAGATAACCCGAGAAGAACGCCCAAAAGCAATCCTCCGCCAGCTTCTCTCAATAATAAAAGTCCAATATTTTCTACATTTAAATCAATTTCTTTTCCAATTGCCAATTGTAAAACAACTGTGAAAACAACAACAGCCATCCCATCATTAAACAAAGATTCTCCGGCAACTTTGGTTTCTAGGGATTTTGAAACATTCGCCTGCTTCAAAATACTGAGAACCGCAACAGGGTCTGTCGGTGAGATCAATGCTCCGAAAACCAGGCAATAAATCAACGGCATCTGGATCCCAACCAAAGGCAAAAGATAATACACACCAAAACCAACCGCAAAGGTTGAAATAATAACCCCGACGGTTGAAAATATGACGACCGGACCAAACTGCTCCTTCAGATCTTTGATGTTGATATGGATCCCTCCTGCAAAAAGCAGGAAATTAAGCATTGCTCCCATCAGAACCTCGGTAAAATCGAAGTTATGGACCAACTCGGTTAAATGACTAGTGGTTTTTGGTAAGAAATTTTCGCCCGATGCAACCAAAGTTACAGAAACGATAATGGCAATCACCATTATCCCGATCGTACTTGGTAACTTTAGAACCCTATAATTGATATAAGCAAATAAAGACGCTAAAACAATTAAGACTGAAAATGAGTAATATAACTCCATTTTATTTATTTTATATAGATTTTTGACCTAGTTAAAAGTCATTATAAATTACTTTGATATAAGTTTTTGTATTGTTATTTTCCCAAATATCAAACACTCCGCCTTCTGTAGGCCGGGAAGACCTCCTGGCTTCCATGGGGAACCGAATGACGTTGAGAAGAATATATTCGTCACCAACAGAATTGACGAGATAAGCAGATTCTTCATTCTTACCATCTCCGGAATTAAAAATCGCTCTTGTCAGCAATTGGAACTGACCGTAATAATAGGAGAAATTCTTGAGATCCTTCTGCTTGTCATAGCATTGCAGCATTATCATCAGCAAATCCAGATTGGTAGGGTCTTTTGATAACAGGTTTTTCGTTTTTTCTATAGTTTCTTCGTACTTCTGCTTATTAAGATCTTTCAATATTTTTTTGAAATTTTCGTCACTTGTAGAAACAGTTTTATCTAAAAACAGCCTTCCATAATATAAATGTTGCGCTTCCATACTGTCAATCGATTTGGGGAGAGCCTGGAATCTGAAGACTATTTTTTCATAGAAATAATCCGATTCTTTGTTGGTAATTGCTTTCTTGATCTGATCCAAATCGATCTTTGATTTTTGAGAAAATCCAAAAACCGCAATCAGCACAAAGAAAAACAAGAAGATTCTATTCATTAATTTTCCTCTTCGTCCTCAAAATATTCGAACAACAAATCGTTGTAAGGGAAACGGGAAATATGAATCCTGTGAACCTCATCGTAAATCATTTTCTTCATCTCAGGGAAATTCTCTTTCGTTAGGGCAGAAATGAAAACGGTTGGGAATTTGGATTTTGCCATCCACGTTCTTTTCCATTCTTCCAGAGAAATATTTTTGTTGGAACCCGGCGTCAAATCATCTTCATCCTTTTTCTCGTAACTGAAATCATCAATTTTGTTGAAAACCATGATCATGGGTTTCTGATGCGCATCAATTTCCTGAAGGATCTCATTCACAGAATTAATATGGTCTTCAAAGCTTTCGTGCGAAATGTCAACAACATGAATCAACAAATCCGCTTCACGCACCTCATCCAAAGTTGATTTGAAACTTTCCACCAATTGTGTCGGCAACTTTCTGATGAATCCGACGGTGTCCGTCAGAAGGAAAGGCAAATTTCCAATCACAACTTTACGAACCGTTGTATCCAGCGTTGCAAACAATTTATTTTCAGCGAAAACATCGGATTTCGACAAGGCATTCATCAAGGTCGATTTTCCAACATTTGTGTAACCAACAAGTGCAACGCGCACCATTTTTCCACGGTTGTTACGTTGCGTTCCCATTTGTTTGTCGATGACTTTCAATTTGTCTTTCAGCAATGTGATCCGGTCACGGATAATCCTTCTATCGGTTTCGATCTCCGTTTCACCGGGACCACGCATACCGATTCCCCCTTTTTGTCTTTCGAGGTGGGTCCACATCCTGGTCAATCTCGGCAAAAGATATTGATATTGAGCCAATTCTACCTGCGTTCTTGCGTAAGAAGTTTGAGCTCTTTGGGCAAAAATATCGAGGATCAGATTGGTTCTGTCAAGGATTTTGACTTCCATTTCTCGCTCCAGGTTTTTCAATTGGGAAGGTGACAGTTCATCATCGAAAATGACTGTTCCGATATTATGTTCTTTCGCATAATCACGGATCTCTTCCATTTTTCCTTTACCTACGAATGTTTTGGAATCTGGCTGGGTCAATCTTTGGGTAAAACGTTTGGCTACCGTAGCACCGGCTGTGAAGGCCAAAAACTCCAGTTCGTCCATATATTCTATCAGTTTATCTTCGCTTTGATTTTGGGTAATCAAACCCACCAAAACCGCCTGTTCATACTGATGTTCTTTTTTTTCTAACATTTAAAAAATTATAATTTCTGATTTTGACAAGATACTATTTTTTATCAAAAAAACCAAAGTTTGGTCTGATAATACCGAAATGGATCTCTATACAATGATAAATCTTCTGCAAAAAAAAGGCCGCCCCAAAATGGGACGGCCTAAAAACATAATTCTGAAATTAATTTTTATTTTTTGATAAGCTTAAAAGCCTTCACTTCGTTTCCGCTGCCTACTTTCATAATGTAAATTCCGGAAGCCAGTTTGGAAAGGTTGATTTCAGCATCTTTTTGATGCAATTCTTTTGCAAAAACCTGCTTACCCGACATATCATAAACATTTATGTTGTTAATATCCCTGATGTTAGAAATTTTCAAAATATCTTTTACCGGATTTGGATAGAAAGAAATTTGATTTTTAGAGATCTCTGTTGTCCCAAGGATCTTATCAACGTGTACGTTAAACACACAAGTATCTATAACAGCACCTTCATATACCAGATTATGGACAACAACAGTATTGCCTTCCGGGAACGCAGCTCCCGATTCTAATCCCTGAACCAAAACAACTTGTGGCTCTGGAGTTTCGCAAACATAACTTACCTTGAAAACACCATCAAAACCTTCTTTTGCTGTCCAGTTCTGTCCATCACCTGTTGTAAATGCGGTGGTTCCGTTTGATAAAGCAGATTTTATTTCCCAGGAAACCAATGGTCCCTGCATATTAATGGCAACCCAATATTTCCCGGATGTCAATTCTAGCACCTCAGGCAATTTGATAACCGTTTCATAAGCTGTTCCACCAGTAGTATTTCCTATCGCATTTTGTGATTCGATCGTTGGCGCAGCATAATTCATAATCAATTCTCCCGGTTTTCCATTATTATCTTTATAGAATGCAACAGTTGCTCCGTAAGAGAATCTAATCAAATGAGGAATAACTTTATCGATTTTCAAAGTTTTTCCGTCAGGAATCACAAAGTCGTTAGCTACGGTATTGAAGTTCGAAGTAGGCATCCAGTTCTCATAATTATTCCCAGGATAATCTATTCCACAACTGGAGCTTCCTTGAGAACCGCAATTGAATGGTAAACTATAATTCACGACCGCAGTTTCTCCTCCTGGAATTGTATTGGTATTAATATCTGAAGGACAACTAAAATCACACCCTGGATCTGTAATACCACCAGAGATATTCAAAGTGTAATCCTCTGCTTGTCCGGAATTGTAATAATATCCTGAAGCACCAATAGGCCAAAACATAGAATATTCTGTGGCTGATTGCATTTTCAGAACCCTTATCCTCGTATTTCCGTTGATCGCATTTTGCGGAACCGTTATTGGGAATTGCGTGAATTTGTCATCCACACCAGAAGACCCGAAAAGATAACCTTCACTAATGATCTCGTTGCTTTCATCCAGAATGCCATTGTGATTCCAGTCAACAAAAAGAGTATAAGTATCCGGCGCATAATTAACACGGTTTTTACCTTTAATTTTCACATCGTAAGTTTGACCCGCCTGTAGATTGAACACTTTATCGGTCATATCTTCGTAGAAAGCAGAACTGTTTGGGTCCGAATTGTAGCCCACGCCATTCACTTCGAAACGCGTTATTGGTGTTGCCGGGATACCATTGTCCACATTAGAAATTAAATCATACGACTGTGGACTAGGGTTGTCTGGCAATACCCTGAATTCTGTTGTACCGTAGAAATTAGTTTCAAATTGCTCTACATTGATCCTCCATGTCCCTGCGATATCAGGCATCGTATCACCCCAGGGATAAGTTGTTGTATTGCCATTGAAAACGATATCAAAGTTTCCGTTGGCATCTGCGTAGTATTGCCCAGTAATGCCGGAGCCAGATTCGTTGGGAGAGAAAATATGAACCACGACCTGTGCGTTCGGTTCAATATTGGTAGCGTGAAGGTTAATCCCAAAGTCAAAGAACTGCGCCATTGTCAATATTTTATTGGAAACAGAAGCTTGGATTACCTCACCTTCATTTGCAACAACCTGTAGTGTAGCATTTGCCGTTTTTCCTTCTCCGTCTGTAGCCTTCACTGTATGAGCGCCTTTTAGAGAACGGATCATTTTAGCGCTTATTTGTACAGAAAATTTACCCTGAGAATCTACAGTTCCTGTAAAATCCCTCCATCTGTTTCCATTTGGATCGGTATCATAAACCGTTACTGTAGAATTAGGTGTAAATCCGGAACCTAAAACAGGAAATCCGCCTGACCAGTACCAGAATTCTTCGATCGTATTTGGTTCATCGGAAACCAAAGAAGTATCCAATGTAATCTGCTGTGCACTAGTTATGCCGAACACAAATAGAAACAGCCACTTAAATAGTAATTTCACATTCATTTTAAAAATATTTTATAATTATTGAGACAATATTAGAATATCATCAAAGATTTTGAATATTTGTTGAGATAACAATATAACTACTAATAAAAAATCAAAGGTAACATTATATATACAATTTATTTAAAATCTTGAAATTCAATCAATTAAAAATTTAGTTTTTTTTGAAATTTATTCTTCCTATCTTCGGCTAATATTTTTGAAAATGCGTTGGGCTTTTTGTGTTTTTTTAGCTTTTAATCTGATATTTGTTTCCGGTCAAACCGGTCTTTCCAAGGACCCGGACAAATATGCATCTACTCTTCTGAAGCAAACGGTGGATTATATGCAGACAAACAGAACTAAAGCGATGAGTTATCTGCAAGAAGCTCTTAAACTGGAAAACAAGTTGGCCGACAGTACAAAAATCAGCCTTTACGTTACAGCAGGAAACACATACAAAGACCAAGAATCTTATTACCAAGCACTTAATTATTATTACAAAGGATTAGAAATCAACAACAAAACAGAGTCCCGAGACTCTTATTCTATTCTGAACAACATTGGAGGCTGTTATTATCTGATGGGAAATTATAAGAAAGCACGGCAATTTTGGGAACAATCACTTAAAAATTTTGAAAACAGCAAAGCAAGCGACAAATCCGTAGAAGGTTCTATCATTTACAACAATCTCGCAGTCCTGGAAAAAGAACAAGGCAATTATGCAAGAGCACTGGAAATGCTGAAGGAGTTCAAGAATCGGAATACGGCTTCAAAAGACACGCTTAATATTATTATGGCCTATGAGAATATTGCCAACGTAAATCTGAAATTAAAGGAAACCGACACTGCCGTAGAAAACTTGAGACAAGGCATAACTTTGGCAAAGAAGATCAAATCGCCCTACGATATAGCAAGTCTTTATAATATTCTTGGAAAGATCAATCTCGATGATCTAAATAACAGGGATTCTGCATTATATTATTTGAAAAACGCTTATAATATCGCTGACAGGAGTAGTTTTTCCGACATTAAGCTCTATTCATCAGAAAGTTTAGTAAAGCTATTCGAAAAAGAAAAGGATTACAAAAATGCTTTGCAATATCTGCACACCGCGAAATCTTTATCCGAAGCTTCCATCAATCAGGAAAATGAAAAGAAAGTTAACCGATTGGAAATCGAGTTCAATGAAAAAATGACGCAAAATGAGCTTTTAGCTTCTCAAACCAAAAGAGAGCGATTTTTTATTTTTGGAATCGTTTTGCTCTTGTCCTTCTCCGTTATCATCTTTTTGTTATTCCAATTACAGAAAAATAAAACCGCCAAAAGAGTTGCTGAAAACGAATTATTGGCCAAGAAATTAGAAGAGAAGAATAAAGAACTCACAAATAGCGCCATCCAAATGCTGCAAACTTCCGAGGTTCTCCAATTCACTCAAAAAGAGTTGAGCGAACTGAATTCCGGAACAGAAACATCTGACAATAAAATTTCGAATATCTTAGCCGACCTTAGAAAAAGTTCCAAAAGTTTTGGGAAGGCAGAATTTGAAAAGATTTTTATGGAAACTGAGGAAGGTTTCTATAAGAAATTACTTAGCGAGTTCCCTGACCTTACCAAGAACGAATTGAGACTCTGCGCTTTTCTCAAGCTTAATTTATCTTCTAAAGAAATTTCCGACATTACACACCAAAGTCCCCACAGCATTGTCGTTGCGAGGTCCAGGCTTAGAAAAAAACTGAGACTCTCCAATTCGGAAAGTCTCAATAACTTTTTGATCAAATATTAAATTGGTTTAGTTAAACCAAAGTTGCCGTCAATGTTTTTTCGAAACTGAAAGCCTGACTTACCGGGCAATTTTCTTTGGCATCTTTTGCGATTTTCTGGAAATCATCTTCTGAGATTCCCGGGATCTTTGCAGTCAACGTCAATTCTGACAAAGTAATTTTTCCATCTACCAAACTGATTTTGCAATCGGTTTCCAAATTTTCCGGGTTATAACCAGCTTCTGTCAACAAAGCCGAAGTCTTCATTGTAAAACAACCTGCATGGGCTGCTGCCAACAATTCTTCCGGATTGGTCCCAACACCTTCCTCGAATCTGCTTTTGAAAGAATATTGAGTCTCGTTAAGTGTTGTGCTCTGAGTCGTTAAAACACCGCTTCCGTCTTTTACTGTTCCTTTCCAGACAGCTTTTGCACTTCTTTTCATATGTAAATATTTTTTATTGTTTTTTTTAAGGGAAAATATGGAATCTACGATTTCATAATTAATTTATTTTGGATCTATTTTGTTTGAGACTTTTTACTTTTCTCTTGTTTCTTTATCAATCCCAGTCTGCAGCCACAAATTTCATTGTTGATTTTCCATCCGTTAAAGTTAAGAAATGTCCTTCAATTTTGTACTGATCGATATTCGGCAGATCTTTTCCGAATAGTTCCTCCAACTTCATCCTTCCATCACAATACATCATTGTGGAGCCAACGCCTGAAAATTTTGCCTTTCCTTTATCAAATTCTGCTGTGAAAAACATTCCGTTACAGCCCATTTTTGCACCATATTGATTCGGAGCTTCAGGTCTTTTACTCAAATCCATATAAGCTTCCAGTTTTGTCAGCTCTTGTTTTGTGAAATCTTTATATTCAACAAGCATCCATTTTCTGTGAATATTTTGTTCCGTTGAGGCCATAGTTTTGTTCGTTTTACAGGAAAAAATTAAAAACATTGTCATTAATAAGATCCCTACTACTCTGATATTTTTCATTACTCGATATTTACCCAGTTTCTTAGCCAAATTCGTACCACTTAGATTTAAAATAATGATTAAATTAGCCCATTAAAATAATTCTCTATGAAAAAAATATTTTTAGTATTGACCTTGATTTTGGGTTATGCTCAGATGAGAGCGGATGAAGGTATGTGGCTTCTGATGCTTGTAAAACGTCTGAACGGTGTTGATATGCAGAAAGAAGGCCTGCATTTGACGCCGGAAGAAATTTATTCCGTGAACAATTCCAGTCTGAAGGACGCTATCGTAAGTTTCGGTGGTTTTTGTACTGGTGAAATGGTTTCTGACCAAGGCTTGATCTTTACCAATCACCACTGTGGTTATGACGCTGTTGCTGCGGCTTCCACACCTGAAAAAGATTACTTGAAGAATGGATTCTGGGCAATGAAACCGAATGAAGAATTCAATGCTAAAGGTCTTTACATAAGATTCCTTGTAAGAATGGATGACGTTTCTGCAAGAATCAATGCAAAACTTAACAACAATATGTCGGCTGCTGACAGAAAAGCGGTTATCGATGCAGAATACAAAGCTATCCAGACAGAAAATTCCGAGAACGGAAAATACACTGTTGTAGTAAGAGATTTCTTCAATGGAAACGAGTTCTATTATTTTGTCTATCAGGACTACAAAGATATCAGATTGGTTGGAGCTCCTCCTTCATCATTAGGAAAATTCGGTGGCGACACAGACAACTGGGAATGGCCAAGACACACAGCAGATTTCACCGTTTTCCGTGCTTATGCAGATGCCAACGGAAATCCAGCAGAATATTCTGAAACCAATGTTCCTCTGAAGCCAAAACACCATTTACCAATTTCCCTTAAAGGTTACAAGCCTGGCGATTTTGCAATGATTCTTGGATATCCAGGAAGAACCAATCGTTATTTGACCTCTTACGGAATCGAACAAATGGTCGACAAAGATTATCCGGCTTGGGTAGAAGCGTCTAAACTGGCTATGGATGTTTTGAAAAAATATATGGATAAAGACAAAGCAACCCAGTTGGATTATGCATCTCAGTATGCAAGTGTTGCCAATTATTGGAAAAACAGACAAGGAACGATTGATGCTGTAAAGAAAAACGGAACAGTTGCCGAAAAACAAAAAACGGAGCAAATCTATAATCAATGGGCAGCTCAGTCTCCAAATGAGCAGACCTATTATAGTGTTTTACCTGAAATACAAACTTATTACAAGCAAATCTCCGGAAGGAATGTAGAGCGTAATTACGGAGGGATCTTACAAAGAAATGCACATTATATTGCCACAGCTTATCAATTAGGAAGCCTTTTCAAAACCTACGCTGACCAAGATGAAGCCGGAAAAACGGCTATGAAGCCGAAAGTTCTGGATGCTGTAGAAAAAGCTTATGATGGTTTCCATGATAATGTAGAAGGAGAAATGCTTAACTCATTAGCTAATCTTTACAAAACAAAAGTGTCTAAAGAATTTGCTTCTCCAACAATTTTAGCTGCTGATGTGAACAGCCTTTCTACTTTGGCTTTCTCTTCTATTTTTGCAAATAAAAAATCGGCTTTGGCTTTCGTGGAAAATCCTGACAGATTGAAAATCGATGCTGATAAATTGAGACAATTCGCAAATGGAATTGTTGAAGATCAAAAATTGAGCAATGAGAAGTATTCCAAAATCGATGAAAATTTTGCTAAAAACAGCAGGCTTTTCTTAGATGGTCTTAGAAAAGCCCAACCAGAAAAAGTATTCTATCCGGATGCCAACTCTACAATGCGATTAACTTATGGAACAATCGAAACACTTCCTGTAAGAGAAGACAGAAACTACAAAGGCATCAAAGAAAACTATTATACAGACATAAACGGCATGGTTGCCAAATACAAAAAAGGCGACGAAGAGTTTGACCTGCCTAAAAAAGTTCTGGACCTTGCCAGGAAAAAAGATTATGGCCAATATGCAGACAAAGAAGGATTTATGCCAATTAACTTCTTGTCTAATAATGACATCACGGGTGGAAACTCCGGTTCTCCAATCATTGATGGATATGGAAATCTTATCGGTCTTGCTTTCGACGGAAACAGTGAAGCTTTGAGCGGCGATATCGTTTTCGAACCAAAATTACAGAGAACCATCAACGTTGACGTTCGGTACGTTCTTTGGATTATTGACAAATACGCCGGTGCAACAAGATTGATCAGCGAGTTGACCTTGGTAAAATAATTTTTTATCAATTATCATATAAGCCACCTATTTTGGTGGCTTTTTTAATTATCCTTTAGAAATTGGCATCAGCGTACTGATTCCGATTCTGTTATAAGCATTAATTATAATTGCAGTCATTATAATCTCAGCAATTTGTTTTTCTGTAAAAAGCTTTTTTGCTTTGTTATAAGTTTCTTCTGATAGACCTTTCTGGTTAACCAATGTGATCTCTTCCGTTATTTGTAGGATAACCTGCTCTTCAAAAGAGAATAGTTCCAGCGCTTCTCGCCAAGCATTAAGAAGATAGATCCGTTGTGATTTTTCGCCCAATTTTACAGCATCTCTGGTATGCAAATCCAGACAATGTGCACAACCGTTGATTTGTGAAGCTCTTATCTTGATTAATTCCTGCCAAGTATGATTTAGCGAAATGTTCTGAAGATAACTTACCAACCCAAGCATGGCCTTGTAAGCCGCCGAATCAGTTTTTGCAATATTTAATCTGTTACTCATAAAATTATTTTTATTGATTAATATATTCAGCAAAATTCCGATTTGTAGACTTCGAAAAACTTAAACTGGTTTAAGAAATCAGTTTGGTGGCTTTTTTGTTGGATAAAAATCGGAAAACACTGCTAAAATATTTTTTTGTAAATTAGAGAAATCATTTTTTATGAGTTTGAAATCTTTACTTCACTGGTCTTATATTTTTCCTTTATTATCTCTTGCTTATTATTCTTTCGGTCTTGTTGACAATAATGGCTGGCTGGCCGGCTTGGGTGGTTTGCTACTCATCACGTCGGTTTTAGGAGCTGTCCATCATGCCGAGGTCGTGGCGCATAAAGTGGGCGAACCTTTCGGAACTATTATTTTAGCGATAGCAATCACCGTTTTGGAAGTCGGACTGATTGTTTCCTTAATGGTCGCAGGTGGAAAGGAAACCGACAAATTGGC
The DNA here is from genome assembly GCF_000426465.1 of Epilithonimonas caeni DSM 17710. Classification (GTDB taxonomy): domain Bacteria; phylum Bacteroidota; class Bacteroidia; order Flavobacteriales; family Weeksellaceae; genus Epilithonimonas; species Epilithonimonas caeni. The sequence goes on along the minus strand of NZ_AUFK01000013.1, from coordinate 437,197 downwards.
CAGAGATACAGTTTTCGCTGCAGTGATGTTAATTTTAAATGGTATTCTTGGCGCATGTCTCCTTCTCGGTGGAATCAAATTCAAGGAACAATTCTTCGCACGAACTTCCGGCAATATGGCACTGATCAGCTTGGTCGCTATCGTCGTAATGACTTTGATTTTACCCAATTACACCACGACCGAACTCTCTGCAACTTTCAGCAAAGCTCAATTGATCTTCTTCTCCATTGCTTCATTAATTATTTATAGTACATTTCTGATGGTTCAAACAGTAAGACACAGAAATTATTTCTTACCCGAGAATGACAATGAACCGCATGCAGAGCCACCAACCAATTTCGAAAGTATAATGAGCTTGATATTTCTGATCATCTGTTTGGGTGTTGTTGTTTTTCTTGCAAAAGCTCTTTCCCCGCAGATAGAAAGTATGGTTAATAATCTGGGAGCCCCTCAGGCCTTGGTAGGCGTTATCATTGCAGCAGTCGTCCTTTTACCGGAAGGAATGGCGGCCTTAAAAGCCGCAAGAAGAAATCAATTCCAGACAAGTTTGAATTTGGCCTTGGGCTCTGCAATCGCCAGTATTGGATTGACGATCCCTTGCGTGGCCGTAGTTTCTATTATTTACGAAATGCCTTTAGTTCTGGGACTCGACATCAAATCAATGGTGTTGTTGGCCTTGTCGCTTTACACGGTAATGCTGTCTCTGAACAGGGGAAAAACCAATATTCTGTATGGCGTTGTTCTTTTGGTCAATCTTTTTGCCTACATTTTTACCGTCATCGTTCCTTAAATTTTATATTTTTGATGAATGAAAACTTTTGAAACCGAAAGACTGATTTTAAAATCTGCAGAAGTACAGGACGCAGATTTTTTCCTCGAATTATACAATATGCCTTCGTTCATCAAATATATTGGTGACCGAAATCTCCGCACCAGAGAAGATGCGGAAAACTATATCAAGAATCGATTCCTTCCCCAGATCGAAAAATTGGGGTTCGGAAATTATGTCGTTATTTTGAAAGAGGACAACACGAAAATTGGTGCTGTTGGGATTTTTGAAAGAGAAGGTCTGGATGTTCTGGATATCGGCTTTTCTTTTTTTGAAAAATATGAAGGAAAAGGCTTCGCTTACGAATCTGCCAACAAATTGAAAGAAGTTGCCGCTACTGATTTTGGAGTTAATAAAATCTCTGCGATTACGACAAAAGACAATTACTCTTCCCAAAAATTGATTGAAAAATTAGGGCTTAAGTTCCGAAAAATGGTAGCGATTCCTAACGATGATGAGGAATTGATGTATTATGAAAACTGAATTCAATCTACCTCATCGCATTGAAAATATTGAACCGAAGAAATTAATTGGGTTCGGCATCACAACTTCTTTTCAGGAAGATAAAACACCAATTGTCTGGAGAAAATTTATGATGAGAAGAAGTGAGATCACAAACCGAATTTCCAGTCAATTATTTTCGCTTCAAATCTATCCTGAGAATTTCACGCCTGATCAATATTTCATAAAATATGCTCTGGCTGAGGTTTCTGATTTCGATAATATTCCAAATGATTTTGAATCGTTTGAATTAGAAAGTGGGAAATATTTGGTTTTCAATTACAAAGGAAAAGCGGAAAACGGACCGGAAATTTTCAGATATATTTTTCAAAATTTCATTCCGGAAAATCAATTCGAGGTTGATGACAGACCACATTTTGAGATTTTTGGAGACAATTATAATCCGAATGATAATTCTGCAGAGGAAGAGATTTGGATTCCAATAAAATAATTATTCTGTAATCTCGGTGATATTGTTGGCAATCTCTAATTTATCTCTTTTAATAATTGTAAAGCCTTAATAATTTTTCGGTCATTTTTTAAGTTTTCCAAATCATCGCCGCCTATAATCTCAAAATCAGGTATTATATTATTTTTATAGATTTTTTGATTTCTGTCTATCACATAGTCTGTAGACAGATTAATACCAGCAATATTATTGATCTTAAAACCTTGCACGGCGGTAGTGTAATTTGCAGTTGGTTCTCCAACTATAAAAGTCCGATTTCTTCCAATAAAAGAAATAGCCGTCATTTCCCCGGCACTTGCCGTATAACAGCTTGTCAAAATAATTATTGGTGTTGTTTCTTTTATCGGATTTTTTAAAGTTGTCTTACTTTCCAACTCAACTCCATCAATTAACATTTTGTTCTGATATATTGCCCATTTCCCACTAGATTGATTCTTAGCATCGTTAAAGCCTCCAAATACCAAATTATTTCCAATGAAGTTCTTCAAACCAAGAAGAATGGGATACATATTTCCTCCCGTATCCAATCTTAGGTCAATAATCCAGCCTTTAATTTTATTCGAATTAACAGCATTGATGTGTGAAATGATATCATCCGAAATGCTATCAACTTTTTTAAAAGAGAAATCATCATTACCCGGGATTCGTATATATCCATATTTTTTATCGATGACTTTGCTTCGAACCATCTTTTCAGTTTTTATTTTTTCTTTCAAATAAAAATTGTTAGAAGCTAAAGGTTTTTTCCAGCCATATGTTTTACCCTTATATTTTAAACCACCGTGATGGTCATTTAATTTCTGAAAGACATCCTCATACAAAGGCGCTAATTCATCTACCGAAGAAAGATTTTCAGATTTTGAATACAAATCGCTTTTAATCATTTCCAAATCATCAACATTTATTGAATGTGATTTTATTAATGTAAAAGATTTATCAATAAATTGTTTTATAGAATCATTTTTAAAAGTCTGAGAATAAGAGATTTGGAAAACCAAAATACAGTATAATAAAAAATATTTCTTCATAGAGAAGTTTATTTAATTTCAATCAATCTTAAAGTGACAACTATAAGTCTAAAATTTGAGCTGCGTGGTCTTTGGTTTTCACTTTTTCAATAACCTGAATACAAATTCCGTTTTCATCGAAAACAAAAGTCGTTCTCACGATTCCCATAAACTCTCTTCCCATAAATTTCTTCAGCTGCCAAACTCCGAGTTTGTCAATGATATCATGATTTTCATCCGCAATCACATCAAACGGTAATCCATTTTTATCACTGAAATTTTTCTGACGTTTCACAGAATCCGCACTGACACCCAATAGCTGATAACCTTTCTGTTTCAAAACCGAATAATTGTCTCTCAGATTACAGGCCTCCGCCGTACAACCCGGCGTGCTCGCTTTCGGATAAAAGAAAACAACGAGTTTTTTGCCTTTCAGTTTTTGAGAATCGATTTGTTCTCCGTTTTGATTAGTTCCGATAAATTCCGGTAAAGAGTCGCCAACGTTCAACATAATTTCTATTTTTGTACGACAAAGTTACCATCAAAATGACGAAAAAGCAAAGAGCCAGGATTGTTCAGGAAGAATTAGAAAAATTATATCCCGAAGTTCCAATTCCCCTAGACCACAAAGACGCTTATACTCTGATGGTTGCAGTGGCACTTTCTGCCCAGACAACGGACAAAAAAGTGAATCAAATCACACCAAAGCTTTTTGCGGTTGCTGACACGCCTGAAAAAATGGCTAAGCTAAGCGTAGAGGAAATCAAGGAATTAATCAAAGAGATCGGTCTTTCAAATTCCAAAGCGAAAAATCTGAAAAAAATGGCGGAAGTTCTGGTGGAAAAATTCAATTCCATAGTTCCGCAAACTTATGAAGAATTGGAAAGTTTGGCTGGCGTTGGTCACAAAACGGCTTCTGTTGTGATGAGCCAGGGATTTGGTTTTCCGGCGTTTCCTGTTGACACACACATCCACAGACTGATGACACAATGGAAATTGACATCAGGTAAAAACGTTGTAGAAACCGAAAAAGACGCAAAAAGTCTTTGGGATGAAAGTGTGTGGAACAAATTACATCTTCAGATCATTTTCTACGGACGAGAATATTCACCGGCAAGAGGAAATAAAGAGAAAGACCATATTACGAAAATGTTGTTTGAAAAGTAATTTAATCCAACAATCTTCTGTGATAATTGATCTGTCCAAGATGATAATTGAGATGGGAAAGCAGGTGCATCAGGAAATATCCGGTCGTCATTTTGTAACCTAAAGCTTCCGTTGGGTAATCTTTTCCCAAATCTTCTCCGGATAATTTATTAAGGACAGAGTCCACGACCTCTATTGTAGATTCTACCTTTCCAACAAGCTCATTTTTAGGAATACCCTTTAGAGAAAACTCGAGGTCACGATGCCTGACATATTCCGTTTTTCCCAATTCTGCACCAATGTAAGTATTGAGGTTCCCGACCAAATGGAGACAAAGATTGCCTGCAGAGTTTGAAATATTTTTATCGGTTTTCCAAATTGATTTTTCACTTTTATACGACTCAATTTCAAATTTCAATTTGTTCAAATCTCTATTGTAAAGTGATTTCAAGCTTTCTATCATCATATCAAAATCAAATATTTTATTTAATACCTTTTGACCAAATATTCATTTTTCTTTCCAAAACCTCTAATGGAAGGCAACCTTGACTCAAAACCTCATCGTGGAAAGATGCCAAGTTGAATTTTTTGCCTTGCTCTTTTTGATATTTGTTTCTTAATTCTCTTATTTTCATCGCACCGGTTTTATAACTTAAAGCCTGGCCAGGCAAAGCCATATATCTTTCTACTTCTGCAGTGGCCCCAGCTTCATCGTAAGCAACATTACTCAAGAAATATTTGATAGCCTCTTCGCGAGACATCTGACCGGTATGGATTCCTGTATCGATAACCAAACGAACAGCGCGTAGCATCTCATCACTTAAAGAACCCATTTTCTGATACGGGTCTGTATAAAGTCCAAACTCTGGCCCAAGCGATTCACAATACAAAGCCCAACCTTCGCCATAAGCTCCTATCCAACCGAATCTCATAAACTTTGGCAACTTCAAATTCTCCTGCTGAAGCGAGATCTGATAATGATGGCCTGGGATGGCCTCATGAAGGAAAAGAGATTCCATTCCCGACGTCACATTGAATTTTTTCGGGTCAGGAATTGGCATGTAAAAAATCCCTGGACGCTTTCCGTCTGGACTTCCCTGGATGTATTCTGCACTTGCGCTGGCTTCACGGTATTTTTCGGTTTGGCGGATCTCGAAAGGTGTTTTTGGTGTTACATTGAACATTGTTTTCAGCTTCGGAGTGATTTTATCGAGAATCGATTGAAAACCTGCCAATACTTCAGCCGATGTTTTATAAGGCATTGCCTTTGGGTCTGTTTTTACAAAATTCAGGAATTCCTCCAAAGAACCTTTGAAACCGATCTGAGCTTTCACTTTTTCCATTTCCTTGCGAAGCCTTTCAACTTCAGAAAGTCCTGTTTTATGAATTTCGTCCGGTGTTTTATCCGTTGTCGTCCAGCTTTTCACATAATAGGCATAGATATTATTTCCGTTTGGCAAGGCATTATAACCATCTGTTGCCCGCGATTTTGGAAGATATTCTTTCTCAAGGAAATCTGCCATTTTGAGATAGGCAGGAATCAATTTATTTTTAATAGCATCCTGATAAAGCTTCGCATATTTGTTCGCAATAACCGGTTTGAAATCTTTTGGAAGATTCTTTATCGGACCGTAAAAAATATTTTTTTCTATCTCAAACGTTGTGATCTCTTCGGCTTTCATCTGAGGAATCATTTTTATAACCAATGATTTCGGAAGAACCACATTATTTTTAATTCCTGCTCTGAAGTTTTCAATTGCGGAATCCATCCATATTGGAAACTCATCTACCCTTTTCAGCCAATTGTCATAATCTTTTTCAGTTTTGAAAGGCTGAATCCCAGTTCCACTTCCCAACATCGGAAAATCCAAAGGCAATCCGCCAAACTGAGTGAAAGGAATATATTCCGGATGATAAGCATAACGTTCCTGTTTATCGATCAATGTATATTCAAGAACGTCAAAAACCACTTTCTGGTCATTATCCAAAGAATTGTAATCCACAGACTTTAATTGATCGTGAACCGAGTTATAGAATGCAATTTCCTTTTTGATAAAATCCTGGCTCAGATTATCCGGCAAAAGGTCGTTGTATCTTTCATCCCCTTGGGAAGTAGCTTCCAGAGGATAAAACTTCAGATATCCTTCGTAATAATTTGCAGCGATAGAATCCAGGTCAGAAACGTTGAATCCGATATTCTTTACCATTGGAGAATCTTCTTTTTTACAGGAAACCGAGAAAAGGAGAACAGCAAAAAATAATATTTTGTAAAAAGATTTCATTCTTAATTTTTTAGGCAGTGTAAAGATAATATTTTAAGATTATAAAACCCCAGCCTCAATTTTTTAAGGGATCATATCTCAAGATTAACACAATATCAAGAATTACATCAAACTTTATGATTATTTTCAAAAATAATCAACAAAAATTTTTCACATTCATTCAATTTTTTATCTTTGTTAGACACAATTTAAAAATTTATCATTTCATAATTCATTATCCTTACAATGAAAGGAATATTAAAGATTTATCATCCAGAGGAAACTCTGAAGTATTTTATTGACAGTACTTATTGCAAATCTGTCTATAGCAACAAGCAGAATTTTTTGGAAGTCGAGGTTATAACAAATGATTCTTTAGACCATGTTGAGGACGATTCTCTACAATATAATTTTCCCCAGATCTCTCTTAATATTTTTGATTTTCCAATTACAACTTCGGAATTGGAAGGGCAGACTTTTTTTGTAGAGGACACGGATGATGACTCTTATACAGAAGTTGACCTTTTTGATGATGAGGAAGCGTTCTTGTTTGACAACGAGTTGAAATTTGATAAAAATGACAATGATGACCTCCAGGTTTGTTGGACAGGGAAAATAACAGATTTCTACACCGGTTCCGAAAACCCTATCGAATTCAAGCTAAAATGCAACTTCCGTCCGGATGAGATAGAAGTGGACGACTGATCTTTTCAGAAAATAATATTTATATTTACGATTCGTTATAGATAATAAGTTATAACGCAAACAAGTTATTCTCTATGTATCAGGATTTAGATGATATTATTTTCGAAGACCGGCATAAAGCTTACGGTGCCTACGAGTACCGGAAACATTATGATTTTACATTGACCAAAGCATTGGTAGTTGGGATTTTTATCTTTTCCGTCTTATTCTGCCTCCCAGCTTCTTTTATCAAATCAAAAAAAATAACGGCTGTTAACAGCGAAAATATCATTCCTGTTGAATTGACGGAAATGCGTATCAACTATGGCGATAACAGAAACGGAAGGGACATGGAAGAACCCAAGGAAGAAGAAGGAAGCCCTGCCCCAATAGCTGAGAAAAAGGAAGAAAAAGAAATCGTAACCGAAGTTGCAAAAACCTCCAAGGAAAAAGAAGAAAAAGACATCCCTGAAAATGTAGTCCCAACACCTACGAGAATAAAAAATCCGCCAGCCGCAACTAAAAAATCCAACGATAAAGCAAATTCTCCAGCCGTTGCCAATTCCACTAAAAACATTACCGGAAAAAGCAATGTAAAAGGCAACATCAAAAAAGAAAATGCAACTGGAGACGGACTTGGAAATGCCGCAATTGGAAACCTCCTGAAAGGAAGAGGAACAAAATCCGGGTCTCAGGGAAATGGCACAGGACCAGGAAATTATGGAGACCCACTTGGTGGTGATGGAGATGGAACCAGCTTAATTGGTGTTGACAGGAAATTAATCGGTTTTATCCCGGGAACAATGGGAAGAGGCGGGGCACAACCCAACCACGATTGTTCCGCAAGCGGAAGCATTACTATTTCCTACACAGTTGATAAATCCGGAAAGGTGACATCTGCAAGACGATCAAGCGGTGTTTCCGACCCTTGCGTATCAAGTACAGCAATCAATTGGGTAAAACAATATGTAAAAGCGGAAGCTGCTAGCGTTTCATCAAAGGGAACTTATAAAATTGTTTTTTAATGTTTAATAATTAAAAAAAAGATGAAATGTAAGTCATTATTTTTCTTCGCATTATTATTAGCATACCAATCATATTTTACTCAAACTTTAGACAAGAGAGACCCACTTTTAAGTAAATTATCCGGTAAAAAATTTTCAATAGAGAATTTGAAAGATGAAGCCTCAAAGAATTTCAGTTTCGAAAGTTTAAATGGGAAACCTGCAATGGTCAATATTTGGTTTACGAAATGCCAGCCTTGCATTCAAGAACTCCCTTATCTAAATAAATTAAAAGAGAAATGGAATTCACAGATAACTTTTATTGCCATAACTTTTGATAACGAAGAGGATATTCGAAAGTTCTTAATCAACCATAAATTCAACTATCTTCATTTGAATACAAACTATGAAAATCTTGAACGATTTGGCATTTATAAATATCCACTGAATTTTATTCTTGATAAAAATGGAAATATCAAGAAAATATACGGGGGCATTGACGAAGATTCTTCTGCTAATGTAGAAAAAGACTTTGAAAAATTACTTTAAAAAAAATGTAGAACCGCTAAAAATCAGATTTGTAAATTTAATTGTTCTATCTGAAATTCATAAATTTGAACCTTAATAACAATCAAGAACTATGGCAAAACAATCGTCACTATCAATTTGGGAATTTCTTTTTGGAGGAGGCCTGCTTAGTGTTTCTATTATCATTATTCTTATATTTTCAGGAATTGCAGCCATTGTTTTTTTTGGACAGAAACTGTACGCCCTCAATCGGGAAAATCGGGTTGACCCTTACTTATTGAAAAACGTGAATGACCTTCTGAATGATGGAAGAGTCCAATCTGCAGTTGATTTTTGCAGAAGGGACAATTCTCCAGAATCCAGGAGTGTAGAAAAGGGACTAAACAGATTAGGCCGCCCAATAAGCGAAATTGCCAATGCAATGGAAACGCACGCCCAAATAGAACTTAACAAAGCAGAAAAAAATATCACATTTCTAGCAACGCTTTCCGGTGCAGCACCTATGTTAGGACTTCTTGGCGGTGTTCTCATTTTAGCTTCTACATTTGGAACGATATCTAAAACAGATGCTGTGATTTCCCAGAATCTTCTCGCTGCTGATTTCTATAAAGCCCTAGCCCCTTCTGCAATCGGTCTTTTGGTCGGTTTTCTATCTTATGTTTTTCACAATATCTTGGTTTCGAAAGTTGATTATCTTTTGATGAAAATCCAATATCATACAAACGAATTTTTGGATATCATCAATAAACCCTCCTAGAAAATGGAATTCCAAAGAAGAACCAAAAAATTATCCGGATTGCCAATTGCATTTTATGTCATTGCGTTGTTATTTTTTGTGCTTTTATTTTCCTTTAATTCCCTTTATTACAAAGCCTCTGAACAGCCCAAACCCATAATTGCAGAGGTTGTAAAACCACTTATTGAAGAACCGAAACAAGATTCTGTTATAAAACCAGAAATCTATGTTCCAGACGTTGAAGCCCTACCTCTTGATACAGTTTCCATTACGAAAGCTTCTCCAAAAGAAGAAAGCAAAGAACCCGTTAAAGAAGAGAAAAAATCGGCGGAAAAACCTGTAAAAGACGATAAAAAACTCACTAAAAAAGAAGAAACAAAGGATTCTAAAACAACTGATTCCAAAGATGATAAAATCACTAAAATAGGAAAAGACAGAATCCTTACCGCTTTCATTCCCGGAACGATGGGAAAAGCGGGGAAATTACCCTCTCATAATTGTAAGACCAAAGGGCAGCTCGTGATGTTCATTACCATTGACAAAGCCGGAAATGTAACCAACGCCGGACGAAGCAGTGGAATAAAAGACGCTTGTAATATTACCGCTGCAGTGATCTGGACAAAAAAATATGTGAAAGCAAAGAAGTCTCAGAATATTTCGCAAGGAACTTATACGATCAATTTCTAATCTCATTTCCGTTAAATTTTATTTATCTAAATTTCCAAAATTAATTTCCATTGATTTCTCCTTATTTTTAAATTTGTATTTCATTTTGAAATATGACTTCACAAGAATATCAGGAAGCCGTTGACTGGCTTTTTATTCAAGCTCCTAATTATCAGATTGACGGACAAAAGGCATACAAACCTGGGCTCGACAATATCAAGAAACTTTGTGAGTTTTTCGGAAACCCGCAGGATAAAATCAAAACGGTCCACATTGGCGGAACAAATGGAAAAGGTTCTACGAGCAATATGCTGGCCTCGGTTCTTCAGGAATCTGGTTATAAAACTGGGCTTTACAACTCCCCACATTTGATTGATTTTACAGAAAGGATCAAAGTTGACGGAAAAAATTGTGACAAAGAATTTGTTTACGATTTTATTCAAAAATTAAAACAATTGCCGGGCGAAATTCAGCCTTCTTTTTTTGAGTTCACAACAATAATGGCATTTGAATATTTTTATCAGCAGAAGGTTGATCTGGCAATTATTGAAGTTGGCCTGGGCGGAAGATTAGATTCTACAAACATTATCAGACCTTTGGTTTCTGCAATTACGAATGTGCAGCTTGACCACCAAAATATTCTTGGTGATACAATTGAAGAAATCGCAAGAGAAAAAGCCGGAATTGTCAAAGAAAATACGACAATTATTTCCGGGGACGAAAACCCTTTAGTAAAAGAGATCATCATTAACAAAGCTAAAGAAACCAATTCTCCTTTTATAGATGCGACAAAAATCGAAACAGCTTTAGAATCCGATTTGAAAGGTAATTATCAAAAGAAGAATATCAGAGTGGTTTTGGCCCTGGTGGACGAACTGAGAAAACAAGGAATCAATATTTCTGATGACAATGTAAAATCCGGACTCTTGAAAGTTCATCAAAATACTAACTTTATTGGTCGTTGGTTCGAATTTTCAAAAGTGCCGTTAACAATATGTGATACAGGACACAATCAAGCTGGTCTGGAAGAAGTTTTCAATCAACTGGAAGGTTATTTTCAGCACAAACATATTGTTCTTGGTTTCGTTAATGATAAAAAAATTGATGAAGTTATCCCTATGTTACCTTCCGAAGCCGAATTTTATTTTGTAAAACCAAGCATCAACCGGGGAAGGCATCCGGAGGATTATGAATATCTCTTAAAAAAAACCGAATTAAATTATAAAATCTTCAACAGCGTGCAAGAAGGCTATCTTACTGCAAAACAGAATTGTAAAGATGGGGAAATGATTTTCATTGGCGGCAGCAACTTTGTAGTCGGAGATTTTTTAGAAAAAAATTTGCTAATGACGTAATAAGTCGTATATTTGCACCACTCAAAACGGAAATCCGTTGCGGGGCTCTTAGCTCAGTTGGTTCAGAGCATCTGGTTTACACCCAGAGGGTCGGGGGTTCGAATCCCTCAGGGCCCACAAAAAGGATACTGAAGCCTTTAAAAAAATTTCAGGGCTCTTAGCTCAGTTGGTTCAGAGCATCTGGTTTACACCCAGAGGGTCGGGGGTTCGAATCCCTCAGGGCCCACAAGATCTCTCAGGAAACTGGGAGATTTTTTCTTTAAAATTTTGGGCAGTTAGCTCAGTTGGTTTAGAGCGTTGCGTTGACATCGCAGAGGTCACTGGTTCGAATCCTGTACTGCCCACTTTCTTAAAATTTTGTTAATTCCCTTTTTTTCTATTTAACATAATGTTAAAGTTTTGTAAAAAAAACTGATCATCTGTTTAATTCCTTGTTAACGGAAAGATTTTTGATAGTTAAATAAAAATTGTTGTGCCTGGTTACTTGGTATAAAACTCTTTTAGTTACTAATCCCCTAAAAAGGAAACCTATGAAAAGATATTATGCAGTGTTGATCTTTTTTTACACTATTTTTCTATTATACATGATGTTCTACGGATGTGGAAGACACCCTGAATTCGGGTTTTTGCAATTAAATCCTTTTCATAGTATCCAATACTTTCTTAATTACCATCAGTTTTTTTCTCAGAAATTCATGGTTAATATTGTAGGAAATATATTGGTATTCATTCCTTACGGATGGTTAAGCATTTTGGATAAGCGTCTCAACAATTTACCCTTGTTATTTTGCCTGTTTATCTCCTGGATATCAATGATAGAACTAGCACAGCTTTACACAGCCAGGGGAACAGCTGACATCGATGACGTGTTCCTTAATACTTTTGGGATGCTGATCGGGTATTTCGGACTGAAATTAGCAACATGGCTGAACATAGCAAATATAAGACCTGAGTTAGGATTAGGATATACGGAAATCAATTCCTATTCATATAACCAATAAGCTGTCCCAATTTATAAAAATCAAGAACTTTTAGCGATGCATGTCCTCCTAGAAGTTTTTTTTCTATATATGACTTAGATAGTTTATAGATAAGTCTATAAATAAAAATTCCCCCGGTCCGTTTTAATCTAAAATAAGCTTTGGCCAATTTTATTTTAGATATTCTTTCGATATCTTTATCTTTCTTGATCAATTGAGAGAGGCTTTTCGCAGACTGATCCGCTTTTGCAAGAAAAATAACATTGGTTTCCACATCATTATTGAAAATCGGGTTATCAATGTGCTCAATTTTGACCTTGATCTTAAAAAGGTCTTTAGCGAAGATCAGATCTTCATATCCATACTGGGTTATTCCCTCATTGAAAGGAACTTTTTCCAAAATACTTTTTCTAACAATAAAATTATTGGTCTGAAAACTGGAATAAGGCATCTTGATCCGTTCTTTCACTGGCAAATTTTCACGCTCGGTCGCAAACTTCCAGCGTAAACCATATTCCGGTTCCGGTTCTTTCTCATCTACTTTTCTACCTCCGTAAATAACATCGGGATTCTTTCCATTAATAAAATCAAAGTATTTCCTGAGAAAGTTTTTATCAATTATTTTTCCATCGCAATCCAGGAATAGCAAATATTCTGAGTCTGAATATTCTGTAAATAGATTTCGGATCTTGGAACGTCCTATATTTTTATTGAGGAAAATGAATTGATCGGACTTGGATTCCAAACCTCTGTTTTTGTCAATGAATTCTTTTTTGGAAGCATCATCAATTATAATTATCTCTGCATCCAGATTATCCAAAGCAATCTGGCTGTAAAGGTCATTAACAAGCTCATTGACATCAAAATTATAAACAGGAATACAAATACTTAGCTTCATACCTTATCTATAATGCTCTGTATATTAAGCTCTTCCAGACAAGCATAATCGCCCCGGAAACATTCTTTATCACCAAAAACGGAACAAGGTCTGCAAGATAGATCCTTAACGTGGACAATATCATCTTCACTTTGTCCATAACCCAGAAAACCGGCAAAATGATGAGTAGAACCCCAGACAGAAATACATCTGGTTCCCATGAGACTAGCCAAATGCATATTAGCAGAATCCATACAGATCATAACTTCCAGTTCAGAAATCTTTTTAAGTTCTTCCTTCAGGGATAGTTTTCCGGATAAACTGTGAGTATTTGGGATTTGTTTTTCCCATTTTGTAAGGATCTCGTTTTCCTCTTTCCCTCCTCCGAAAAAATAAACTTTGTGAGTCTTAGCCAGAATTTTTGCCAACTCAAAAGATTTCTCTTCGGGCATCATTTTACCTTTGTGCTGTGCAAAAGGTGCAAATCCAATATCTTTTTTGTTGTTTGACTGGATTCTTAGTTTATGTGATAGTACAAGCTGAAAACCCATTCTCCGAAAAACATCGGCATATCTTTCAACCGTTCTTTTTAGTTGAATTTTATCCAGATTCCAGACATCCGTAAGTCGCTCTTTATCATCTTTCCCTTTGTCGATCTGATAAACTTTGAAACCATGTCTGAAAAAAATAGAATTGATCATTTTGGTTCTGATCACATCATGAAGGTCGGCAACGTAATCGGGTTTAAATTGTTTGATCAGTTGTTTCGTCAGTTTTCTGATTCCGAAAATCCCTTTATAATCATCGAAGTTGACTCCATGGAACTTCAGTCTCGGATGTTTGTCAAAAAGATCTTTGAAGTTGTCCCTGCTCACAAATACAATTTCAACATCAGGATTCTGTTCCAGAAACTCTACGCAGACGGGAACGGTCATGGCTACATCTCCGAATGCAGAAAAACGATATGCCAGAATTCTTTTCACCTACTTCTTTAGTTGAAATGCAACTGCGTAAAATTTGATCTGCTTGGTCATAGCCATTAAGCCGTTGGCCCTGGATGGAGAAAGAAACTCCTGTAATCCGATCTCAGATATAAAATCAAAATCCGAATCAAGGATTTCTTGAGTAGAATGTCCACTATAGATTCTCACCAAAAGCGAAACAATTCCTTTTGGCAAGATCCCATCAGAATCCGCATTGAAAAACAATTTCCCATCTTTGAACTCTGCATCGATCCAAACTTTTGACTGGCAGCCTCTGATGAGATTATCATCCGTTTTTTTGTCCTCAGGAAGTCCTTTTAGCTCTTTCCCAAGGTCTATGATATATTCATATTTCTGCTCCCAATCGTCCAGAAAGGCAAATTCATCAATGAGTTCTTGTTGTTTTTCTTTGATTGTCATTCAGAATTTATTTGGTTTAAAATTAAATTATTTTACCGACTGGGCAATATTTACAATCACTTTTACGGCCGCAATCATACTTTCCAAAGGTACAAATTCGTAAGGCCCGTGGAAGTTATGTCCACCAGCAAAAATATTCGGGCAAGGTAGTCCCATATAAGACAACTGTGCGCCGTCGGTTCCGCCTCTGATAGCCTTGATTTTCGGCTCAATTCCGGAATCTTTCATTGCCTGTTCAGCGATATCAACAATATGCATTTTGCCTTCGAACTGCTTTTTCATATTGAGATATTGCGGCTTGATTTCTATCTCAGCAGTTTTTTCTCCGTACTTTTTGTTGATTTCTTCAACTTTTCCAGCAATCAGTTTTTTTCTGTCTTCGAATTTTTGGTCATCATGGTCACGGATAATGTACTGAAGTTTAGCTTCGGAAACATCACCCTCAAAATCCGTTAAATGGAAAAATCCTTCAAAACCCTTCGTCGTTGCAGGGGTTTCATTGGCCGGAAGTGATTGAATGAATTCTGAAGCCACTAATCCTGCATTCAGCATTTTCCCGAAAGAATAACCTGGGTGAACAGACAATCCATGGATTTTTACCACTGCGCCAGCAGCATTGAAGTTTTCATATTCCAACTCCCCGATTTCTCCGCCATCCATTGTGTAAGCCCATTCTGCTCCGAATTTCTCAACATCAAAATGATGCGCACCTCTACCGATCTCTTCATCCGGATTGAATCCGATGGAAACCCGTCCATGTTTGATCTGTGGATTGGCCAGAAGAAATTCTGCCGCGGTTACGATCTCTGCAACACCAGCTTTATCATCAGCGCTCAACAATGTTGTTCCGTCTGTTGTGATAATGGTTTGTCCGATATATTGTTTTAAAGATTCAAATTTGGTTGATGACAAAGTGAATCCGGTTTCTTTGTTCAGTAACAGATCTTCACCATCGTAGTTTTCCCAGATCTGCGGATTCACATTTTCTCCATTGAAATCCGGTGACGAATCATAATGTGCAATGAATCCAACTTGAGGAACTTTTTCCTCTTTATTAGAAGGAATGAATCCAAAAACGTATCCTTTTTCATCTATGCTTACATCTTCCAATCCCAGATCCTGTAATTCTTTATACAGATAATTGGCGATATCCCATTGCCTTTCTGTAGAAGGTGTGGTCTCGCTTTCTGCATCACTGGTTGAATAGATCTTGATGTAAGTGATAAATCTGTTAAGGAGTTTTTCTCTCCAAATGCCGTCTAATCGGATGTTTTCTTTGTTCATTTTTTCAAGCTTTTGATTAGCTCACCAATTTGAGAGCTAAGTTCTTCTGATAAACTTTTATCCGAAAAATTAAATACAACAATTCCAATAGAGTTGTCTCTACTCTCAGAATTATTCACAATATTAAATTTTTTATCCAAATCAAATAAATCATCAATATTGACTTTGAAAATCTCTGCTAATTTCGGTATATACTGAGATTTCACGTCAGATGTTTCATTTTCCCAATTGATATAGGTGCTTCTGTCAAGACCAAGCATATCTGCAACTTCTTGTTGAGAGAGTTTGGTCTTATTTCTGAGCTTTCTGAGATTGGTGCCTATTGCCATAGCTGTATTTTTTCACAAATTTATGCTTTTGTGGTAAAAACCCAACATTATTTGTTGATTTTGTTCTATATGAATATTGATCCATTATATTTAGTTTTGTTAAAAATATAATTTAAAAACATCAATTATATTTAATATTTTTAACTCTAAAAACAATTACACAATGAGAAAAAAACTAAAACTGTGGAAAACACTTGTCTTTTCAATCTTTTTATTCACTTTTGCTTGTCGCGAAGAAGTTGATTATGTCGCCAATCAGCAACAAATTAATCGTGCAGAAGAATTCTTTAAAAACACTGGAACTATTGACAAAAAAGGAAACGCAACACTGGTTTCCAATTCTATCCGGAAACTAAAAGCTATAAACAGTAAAACTGATTTCCTATCAGCATTATCAGATAAAACAGGTTTACCAGTTTGGAGTTATATGGTTGACACAGACCTACATTCGGGTCACAACCATGGAACAGCCAATAAAGGAAACGAGGACACAACGGAAACACTGATCATCCCATTGCGGCAAGAGGATAATTTTCTTTCATCAGTCATGTATGTAGAAAACTCAGATTCTGACAACCCCAATATTTATACTGTTACGAATGAACAGCTGGAAGAATTTGCAAATAATGAGAATATTGACAAAAGTATCAGAGAGAAGGTATTGATGACCTTTATATATTTCGATCATGAGATTTTTGGCGAACGACGATATTCTTCAATCCCTCAGGAACTATTTGAGGCTATACCTCTTAGAGAAGAAAACGATTACAAATCCTTCTCTGTAAGAGATATAGAGTCTACAACTGTTTCTGGCAGGATGCAGCAGGTATGTATATATTCTTGGCATTGTGCAGGATGTATAGGACCGTGCGACGAATGTCGTGATTGTGTCTCTGTTTCTTGTTATACCCTAGGGGCTCCTAGTACTGGCACTACTACCGGTACGGGAAATACCGGTGATACAGGAGGAAACCCTGGTGGAGGATCAGGTACCAACCCCAACAATGTTCCTTGGTATCTTATGAATCCCGATGTAGATATCTATGTTTACAATGCATATGTCCGATTGGTGTTTAAGTCATTGACGGACTATAATATTGTTCTGAAAAAAGAGCAGCTGGATCTGCTGCAAAATAATTCTGTAATTACCAATACCATTAAGAATTGTCTTGTAAACAATACATTGCATAAGTCTCAATTTATAAATGATATGCTTACTGAGTATGCCATTGCAGACCCTCAGCCCGATTTGAATATCTTGAAAAATAAGCTGGAAACATTTTTCATTCCGCTTTTTGACATATATCCCTACATGGATTGGCAAAGTTTCAAAAGCTACTTTATAAATCATAATGTAACACTTGCTCAGATAAATAATATTTTCACAACTGGTTACTCCCCAATCTATACACAAAATATCAAAAAACTATCACTCAAAGAGTTCAATGATATTATCCAGATAAACCTCTCTATTGCTAACTCTCCATATGAAGAAGAATATGTAAAAGAGACCAACGAAGCTTTCGCAGCCTTTGGGGCATACGCCGATATAGACAATATGACAGAAACACAAATCGAGTATGTGCTTAATAATAATTGTTGTGCAGGCTTGTTTCTTCAACAATGGACTAAAGAAAAAGTAAAGCTAATTGCTGCAAATTATAAATTACTAAGAAAACTTTATCCAAGTTGGAGCAAAGGAAAAGCGTTTTGGTATGCTGGCAGAGAAACATTACATTTACTTCTGGATATTGCGGGTACCGTTCCTGTCATTGGGGAAGTTTGTGATATAACAAATGGTGCAATTTATACCATTGAAGGTGATGCTTTGAATGCCGGCTTAAGTTACGCAGGTGCTATACCGATTGCCGGTTGGGGAGCAACAGGAGCAAAATTTGCTATAAAAACAGTTGCAGGTGGTATTGCATTAGCCATTGCAAAAAATGCTGACGGGTTTTATGTAGTATCTAGGAATCAACAACTGTTTAGAAAGGTTTTAGGAATGGTAAAAGGAGATGTAAGGATTGCACACCACATAATACCTTTTGCATTGCAGACCAATCCCGTGATACAAAAAGCAATGCTTTCTAAAAATGCATTTATGATAAACGAGGCACTGAATGGGATTCCTTTGAGTACAGCCGTTCATAGTGGAAGTCACCAACATTATACAGATTTAGTTTTAAGAAGGTTAAATGCTATCCCTTCACATTATTCACCCGATCAGGTTTATAATGAAATTATAGATATAATTTCAGATATTAGGACGGTAATTAAAAATAATCCCAACACTCACATTAATCAAATTAATTTCTGATGAGATACTACATAATTAATAATAGTTTGAATTTAAAAATAGTAGGGTATTTTCCTCAATCAATACAGGCTAAAAATAATTGTCATATTTGGGATGAACCTAGGTTTATAGAGCATCATGAACTTGTGAAGATTGATTTTGATCCTATAGTTTCCAATGCAATACTTCATAAGAAATCAAAGCTGACAGATTTAATATCTGTTGTTGGAATGGGCTTTACTAGAAAATTACTTTTAAGCAATAAACTTAAGGAAATTTTAGAAACAAAAACTGGTCGTGGTCAAGTACAATTTTTTAATTCCCCAATTATCTATAAAGATAGTTTTATAAATGAGTATTGGATAGTAAATTCCGTTAAATCATATTCTAAATTTATAGATATAAAAAAATCAACTTTATTAATAAGGAAAAGAAAAGAAGAAGGAGGAACTTATTTGGAAAACATATATTTTGATAGTTTTAATGACTTAGTTACTTACATAGGAAAAAATGAGTTGGAAGGAAAGATATTTTTTTCTAAAATTTATATGAATTCAGATTTTAAAGAGGATTTTTTTGTGCTAAATTATATTGATGGAGGTATAAAATATCTTGTTTCTGAAAAACTAAAGCAAGAAATAGAAGAAGCAGGCTGTACTGGGATAGAGTTTCAACCAAGTGAAT
The DNA here is from genome assembly GCF_000426465.1 of Epilithonimonas caeni DSM 17710. Lineage (GTDB taxonomy): Bacteria > Bacteroidota > Bacteroidia > Flavobacteriales > Weeksellaceae > Epilithonimonas > Epilithonimonas caeni. The sequence continues at coordinate 418,158 of NZ_AUFK01000013.1, read as the reverse complement.
TAAGTTATAGTGAATGGACTGCTCCCGGAGGTGAAAGAGAGAGAGTATATGGAAAAGCGTAAAACAATTGAGCGAAAATTTTCGCTCAATTGTTTTATACAAAAAGCAATGTTATCTAAAAATGCCTTTATGATTAACGAGGCACTGAATGGGATTCCTTTGAGTACAGCCGTTCATAGTGGAAGTCACGGAAATTATAATAATATAATAAAAAATTACCTTACTAATTGGAATAATGCTAATCCTAATGCATCACCAGATCAAGCATACAGTTATGTTATGTCTATAATTCAGAAGGCTAAAACAGCAATTCAAAACAATCCTAATATCAAAATTAATGATTTAACCTTTTAAAAAATGAAATGTTTTTTTCTAAAAAACACACTAGATAATCGTATAAAGGGCCAGTATCCACAAATAAAAGATGTTAGGTATTATTGTCATATTTGGGACACTCCTAATTTTATGGGTAATATTCATTTCAAAAAATTTCCGGATGACGTAATTCTAGCAACCCCAATATTAGATAAAAAATCTAATTTAACTGATTTGATTGAAATTTGGCATGTTGGATTTAATTTAAATTTATTATTATCGGGTAAATTAAAAAATATTATCGAAAAATATATTGATAAAAGTAAAGGAGAATTTATTAGTTGTCCTATAATAAAAGAGGGTATAGAGTATTTGGATTATTGGATTTTTAATGGATATGGTTTTAATCAAGAATTTATTGATTTTCAAAATTCCTTAATAAAATATGAAAAACATACAGATGATTTCGAAACTACCTATGAAACTAAAATGGTTTTTTTAAGTGTTGAAAATTTAAAAGAGTTTGAAAAATACATTAAAGTTGCTCAAGAGAAAACAGAATTAATCACTATAGAGAAACTAATCTTAAAAGAAAATATTACTCCAGATTTCGTTATGTTACGTTATGTTTTTAGTGGGTTATATCTTGTATCTGAAAAACTAAAAACCGAAATTGAATCAGCAGGATGCACAGGGATAGAGTTTCAACCAAGCCATTTATCATTAAATGAATGGCTACATTCTGAAAGAGAAAAAGTATATGGGAAAATATAGGCACCGATGATTCAAATCTTAATTTTTAGTATTTTAATGCTTATTATGTTGAGTATCTATAAAAGGAGCAAGTAATGAAATTATTTTATTTACTATGTGTTACTTGTATGCTTTCATGCAGTACATATAAGATTGATAATGATGAAAATTTTGAAAACTATTATCCAAAAATGAAAGGGAGAGTGAGCGAAGTCAAAGTAGAAACAGAAACGTATTCAAACGATAGTATTATTACTTATTATTTTAATAAGAATAAAAAACCAATTAAAGCAATCCTTAATTCAATCAATCATAGCGTAGATACTGTTAGCTATGAATATGTTAAAAATCGACTAGTAAAAAGAACAACAAAAAAGAATTATGGAATTTTTAAAACTGAATTTTATTATGACAACAGTAAAAAACTTATCAAAAGAAAATATATTAACAATGGAGAATTGGGTTTTGAAACATTTCTTTTTTACAATCGGAAGAATAGCATCATAGAAATTAAGAATGATTTTATAGAGCCAAAAAGAACTCAGAGCGAAAAAATCAATATTGATTATAAAAATAGAACCATTGATATTGTAAGTTATGAAAACGATAAGCGAAGTAGTGATGTGACTATGAGAAAATATTATGACAAAAAAGGGAATATATATAAAAGTGAATTTATTTACAACGAAGCTAGAAAAAACAACTCACGTTTTTCTTTACTGTCCTATAATAAATATGGACAAATTGAATGTACAAAACATTACTCCTCAGGAAAACAAAAGGATATTACATGCAACAAGTATACATATGATAAAAAAGGAAATATAATTACAGAAGAAATATTCTATAACGAAAATTTATCTGAAAGAACGAAATATCAGATAAAATACAAATGAATTACCCGACAGCACAGATTCGCAATCCAATACTTAACAAACCACAAAAGGTCATCCAAAAACTGGATGCCCTTTTTAAATTTTATCAACAAAAAAAAACAAACTACTGAAAATATTTTCCTAATTTTAATTCGTTAATTATTAAAAACACAAACAAATGAAATCAACCAGCGAAACAGGTCACGCAAAAAACGTGGCCAACTTCCAGCATCTTATCGAGTTCGTAACGGCCTACGGAGACATCTACAATCCTTCTAAGAAAAGCCTTCAGCTTCCACAGCTCATAGCACTCAAAGCCACTGCAGAAAGCAGTCTTGCAGAGGTGCTTACGAAAAACACACTGTATAACAACAAGGTCAACGAGCGCCTCGATGCCTTCAGCGGTCTTCGTCCACTATCCACCAGGCTCGTGAACGCATTGCAATCCACAGACGCTACATCTCAGACCATAGAAGACGCCAAAACCTACAACAGAAAGATCCAGGGCAAAAAAGCATCCTCCACTCAACCGCAGACCAACCTCGATGCACCCGCTCCCAACACGATCTCCACAAGTCAGCAATCCTATGACCAGCTCATACAACACTTTGCAGGACTTAGATCCGTTTTGGAAGCAGAATCAAGCTACTCCCCAAATGAAAAAGACTTGCAGATCGCCTCCATTGATACAAAAATCACAGACCTTTCAGAAAAAAACACCGCAGTAGCAAACGCCTACGCAGGAGTCAGCAATTCCAGGATTGCCAGAAACGAAACACTCTACACCAAAGACGACAGCCTTGTAGAAACCGCCACCGAGGTCAAGAAATATATCAAATCTGTCTTTGGTGCCTCCAGCCCACAATTCGCACAGGTCAAAGGAATAGAATTCAAAAAACCAAAGCTCTAAGACGATTTTAGATTTTATACAGACACTTCAGCAAGTTCAAATAGATTTAAGAATTGTCACACCCAGACTGTCGAAGTGTTTATATTTCTTTCATTAAATTCACAAATCAGAACAAATTACCACTGTCAGGCTGAGCGGGGTGGAAGCCTTTCTATTAAAATTGTCACACTGAGCCTGTCGAAGTGTCTGTCACTTTTCATCAAATCTGCGAGCAAAATCCAAAAAAGAATTTCCTACACTTCCAAAAGAAATGCTATTTACTCATTCAAAAGTATCTAATCCGCAGAAAGACTTATTTCATAGTCAGTAAGAAACTTATAATCCGCCCTTAGATTTATGGAAATCGCTACAAGAAATAAACCACCCACTTTTACAATAATTGCTTCCGCAAAAAGAATTATACCTTACTTTGAAAGAATTATAACATCTGCTTTTAGTATAATACCATCCACAGAAACACTTCTCAAACAAACATTTGTCATATCTCCATAAAGTTTTATATTTAGAACATCAAATTCCAAAATAAAACCTACACCAATGTTCTTAACCGAATGCCCGCGTGACGCGATGCAAGGCTGGGGAGAAATGATTCCCACGCAAACGAAAATAGATTACATCAACCGACTGATGGAAGTCGGATTTGATGTTCTGGATTGCGGAAGCTTCGTGAATCCCAGAACGATGCCCCAGATGGCCGACTCGGGAATTGTGTTGGATGAAATCGACAAATCGCTTTCCAATACCAAACTTTCTGTAATCGTGGCCAATCTGAAAGGCGCAGAAAAAGCTTTGAGTCACGAGCAAGTCGATATTCTGGGATTTCCCTTTTCTATCTCCGAAACTTTCCAACACAGGAACACCAACAAAAGCAGAGAAGAAGCATTTACAGAAGTTGTGAACATATTAGAGTTAACAAAATCCGAAGGCAGACAACTGAATCTCTATTTCTCGATGGCTTTCGGAAATCCTTATGGCGAAAGCTGGAAATGGGAAGATGTGGACTTTTGGGCGAAGCGTTTTGAAGAAATCGGAATTAAAAATGTTCTTCTCTCTGACACGACCGGCGTTGGTGATGTGGAAAAAATATCGCTTTTGTTTAACAAAATTCCTGTGAAATATCCGGACATCAATTTCGGAGCGCATTTTCATAACCGATACGAGGATTCTTACATCAAACTGAAAGCTGCCTATGACGAAGGTTGCAGAAGATTTGATAGTGCTATAAAAGGAATCGGAGGCTGTCCAATGGCTAAAGATGATCTGGTTGGAAATATGCCGACGGAAAAGGTTTTCACTTTTATGCAATCAGAGAAACTGGATATTCATCAGAATCTACTCCATTTTGAGAGTGCATACAATATGGCGAAAGATATTTTCCATTTTTAAATTCTCTGAGTACATATAAATTATATCATATTTTAATAATTATTCACATTCAAAATTCGGGATTTCAAAAAAATGATGTAATTTTATTACAGAAAAAACAATTAAAAAAACTATCGGTTATGACTTCAAAAACAACTTACTTAGGAGAATCTAAAATTGAATCTGTGCACGAAGCCTCCGGTGAAGTTTTCTCAACGTATGTTCCTTCCAATGATTTTACTGTACGCGAGCATTTTTCACCGACAGATATTTTTGCAACAGCATTGGCTGAGAGCGTATTCGCTTCACTTGTTGTTTTGGGTAAAGATAGAAATATCGACATCACAGGTGCGACTTGCGAATTGAAAAAAACAATGTATTTTGAACCAAGAAGAATTGGTGAGATTTTCTGCGTTTTCAAATTCCCTCACTCTTATTCTACAGAAGAGAAAGAGTTTATTGAAAATTCGGCTAAAACAAGTCCTGTATATCTTAGCTTACATCCGGACATCAAGAAGATATTCCTATTTGAATATCAAAATTAAATAGAAAATCCTGCTTTTAGCAGGATTTATTTTTTATAACATGCCCAGTTCAAACTTGGCTTCCTCACTCATCATTTCTTTGGTCCAGGTCGGTTCAAAAGTAAGTTCTATTTTTGCGGATTTCACACCTTCTACTCCTCTTACTTTATCCTCTACTTCTACCGGAAGGGTTTCTGCAACCGGACAATTCGGAGAAGTTAAAGTCATGATCACAAGGACTTCACCTTCATCAGAAATCTGTACGTCATAAACCAATCCCAATTCATAAATATCAACCGGAATTTCAGGGTCAAAAACCGTTTTAAGTTCCTTAATTATTTCTTCACCAATATCAGCTATCTGGTCGTCTGTATATTTCATTTTAATCTAATCTTTTTAGTAAATCTTCCTGACGCATGCGTCTGAAAACATTTGTCAAAGTTAAGACATCTTTTTCACAATAATGAATGATTCTGTCTATATCGCCGTCCTTGTAGTATATATCGGCCACCATACTTCCGTCGATATCATCTTTTGGAGTGGGAATCCCGAAGATATGGGCCAATAATTCCAGCGAAACATAACTTTTCCAATCTCCGAATTTCCAAAGTTCCATCGTATCGATATGAGGAATCTCCCAAGGTTTTTTTCCAAACATCTGGAAAGGCATTGGCGGTTGAATTCCGTGAATTAAAAGCCGCCTTGCGATATACGGAAAATCGAATTCTTTTCCATTGTGCGCACAAAGTATAACATTATTTAATCGAGGACTATTGAATAATTCGCAGAATGAGATCAACAAGTCCTTCTCTTCTCCTGAAAAGGTTTTGATCTTAAGCCTTCCGGAATTGTTATCAACCATTCCAATAGAAATACAGATAATCATCCCAAATTCTGCCATAATTCCTGCTCTTTGTTCATAAAACTCTGAAGCTTCTACATCATCTTTTCTTTGAAGTTTTGTTTTCTTATCCCAAAGATATTGAGTTGTAGAATCGAGATTGTTCCAAGAATCAATTTGGGGAACTGTTTCAATGTCGAGGAAAAGTATATTTTCGATTGGAATTTTATGAATCATTTGTTTTTTGTTTCTTTAAAATTAATGAAAAAACCCAACATCTCTGCTGGGTTTTATATTTTCAATTCTAAAATTAATTAGAAAGGATATTCGTAAATCTCTGATTCGTGGAAGAATGGGTTTCCAGTTGGCATCAATTTCAGTTTTGATAGAGCAGTCATCACAACGAATGTGAATAACCCGATCACAAAAACAAATGAACCTAAAACCAATAGTGCATTTGAAGCATTGTTCCAATAAGGACCAACTGTTCCCGGCATTACCATATTGAAGTAATCTATAGCATGACCGATGATTACAACAACTGCCATAAATGTTACCACTTTATAATTTCTCTTGATGCTGCTACTTACTAAAACCAATAGCGGTGCAAGGAAATTGATAATCAGCATTGGCAAGAAGGTCGGTGCATAATATTCGAATCTACCAAAGAAGTAGTTAACCTCTTCCGGAACGTTAGCATACCAGTAAAGCATAAACTGACAGAACCAAAGGTAAGACCACAACATACTTGTAGCAAATAAGAATTTACCCAGATCGTGAAGATGGTTATTATTGAATTGAGGATAAACTCCTTTTTTCTTAAGATATACACTGATGATGATCATTACAGCAACGGAAGTTGATAGACAACTAACCATAGAATACCAGATGTAAAGTGTGGAATACCAGTGTGGGTCAATGGACATCAACCAATCCCAGGCCCAGGCCGCAGAAGCAAACCCAAAGAATACGATATAACCAACACTCCAGCTATATAAGCTTGCGTAGATCTTTCTATCTCCTTTGTTCTCATCAACTTTTTTAGAAGTGCTCTTCAATTTCCAAACAAAGAAAGATGCTCCAATTACGTAAATGAAAGTTCTAACTGCGTAAAAAGGAATATTAAGGAACTTTTTCTTTTCAAATAATATAACATCAAAATTAGGATCCCCAGGCGTGGTAAGACTTTCGTCCATCCAATGGAAAAGGTGACCTAGATGAGTAATATTCAGTAACATAATGATTACTAAAAGTGCTCCTCCGTAAGGGATGAAAGAAGCAATCGCTTCCATTACTCTTGTTACAATAATTGACCAGCCTGCATGTGCTGCGTGCTGAATACTGTAAAAGAATAATGCACAACAGCTGATTCCAAAAGCAAATACTGCAAAAGTATGAATTGCTGCCAACGGCTGATTATGAATCTGATGCTTAGCATGCTCCAAGTGTGAATCGTGATCTTGAGGACCAACTAATTCGCTTGAATGTGAAGGTGCTTCGTGTCCTTTTGAGTGAACTGACTCCATCCAATGAGAGATTGCAGTGTCATCCAATCCATGGTTAAGTGCATAACCAATACCGAATAAAGCAACTCCTACAACAATGAGTATAATTGAATATAATCTTAATTTAGGTGAAAAACTATACATTTTCTTCTTTTTTTATTTAGCATTGGTTTTAGCTTCAGCTGCTGCAGGAGCAGTAGTAGTTTTCTCTGTCGTAGCTGGAGCGGCATCGGCCGGAGCTGCTGTAGCAGTTGGTGCTTTAAAAGTATTGTAGACATATAAAGCCACTCTCCATCTATCTCCCACATTCAATTGTCCTGCGTATGACCCCATTGCGTTTCTACCGTTGGTCAAAACATAATGGATTGAACCGATTGTGATATCTCTATCTGCATAATTAGGAACACCAGAATAAGCACCACTTTTTACAATTGGTCCTTGTCCATCACCTCCTGTACCGTGACAAGCAGAACAAGTATGATCGAACAATACCTTCCCTCTTTCCAAATCTTTTTCAAGGTTTTTAGGATTCAGAGGTGATTCCTTTATCAATTTTGAAGCATCATATCCAGCATTGTATTCATCGACATTTTTAGGCAACGTTTCTTCGCTTACGATTCCGTCTTTGTTTTGAGGTACAGTTCCTTCTACAGGAGAAAGTCCAGTTGCTCCATTATGAGCTACAAAAGCAGGAATTTCGTTCTCATGGTCAGAATATGCATCTTTAGCTTTCATCAATGGATCATAAGCTACAGGGAAATACATATCTGGAAAATATACCAATGGCGGATTATCTTTTGGTCCACCGCAAGAATTCAGTAAAACAGTAGTTAAACCAAAGATTGCTGTAAATTTTAAAATACTATTCTTCATCTTAAGCATCTTTAACTGTTATTTCTTCAACACCTGTATCGATCAACAGTTGTTTAATAGTTTCAACATCATCAGACACAAACTCCATCATAAATTTGTCATCTGTAGTTCTTGGATCTGGATTCTGAGGCTTTGCACCTGGATACATTTTGTTTCTTACAAGGAAAGTAAGAGACATCAGGTGAGCGGAACAGAAAACCATCAATTCGAACATTGGATCCAAGAAAGCCGGCATATTATGCAACCAGTCAAAAGAAGGCTTACCTCCAATATTCTGTGGCCAGTCGTGGTTCATAATATAAGCTGTCAAAGTAATCCCGATTGTAACTCCGTAGCACGCATAGATAAATGCAGCGTCAGAAATTCTGGTTTTCTTCAATCCAAGAGCTTTGTCTAGTCCGTGAACCGGGAATGGAGTATAAACTTCGTTTATCTTGATCCCTTTATCATTGAAGGCTTTAACGCCGTGCATTAGATCATCGTCGTCGCCGTAAAGTCCATATATAATCTTAGTGGTGCTCATCTCCTTCTTTTGCTTTATAAGTTTCACCGGAAATTTTCAAAATACTCTTCAATTCGGCCTGTGCAATTACAGGGAATGTTCTCGCATACAAAAGGAATAATACTGAGAAGAAACCGATTGTTCCAAGATATACCCCAACATCAATAATTGTAGGTTTAAACATTGTCCAAGATGATGGTAAATAATCTCTTGACAAATTGATAACGATAATATCAAAACGCTCAAACCACATACCGATGTTGATGATCAATGCAATAATGAATGTCCAGAAGATATTAGTTCTAACTTTTTTGAACCAGAACGCTGCAGGTACAACCAAGTTACAGATAATCAATGCCCAGAATGCCCACCAATAAGGTCCAACAGCAGCTCCTGGAGAAAGATAAGTAAAATCTTCGAATCTTGAACCGGAATACCATCCGATGAAATATTCAGTTGCGTAAGCTACCGTTACCATACCACCTGTTACAACGATTACGATGTTCATAATCTCGATGTGGTACATTGTGATGTAGTCTTCTAAATGACAAACTTTTCTTGCTACCAACAAAAGTGTCTGTACCATTGCAAATCCAGAGAAAATCGCACCAGCCACGAAGTAAGGAGGATAGATTGTTGAGTGCCATCCTTTGATTACTGACGTAGCAAAGTCAAATGATACCGTGGTGTGCACTGAGAATACAAGTGGTGTTGCCAAACCTGCAAGAACCAAAGATAGCTCTTCGAATCTCTGCCAGTGTTTTGCTTTTCCACCCCATCCGAATGCAAGAAGTGTATAGATCTTTTTATTAAATGGTGTCTTTGCCCTATCTCTGATCATTGCAAAGTCAGGAATCAATCCCATAAACCAGAATACAACCGATACAGAAAAATAAGTTGAGATTGCAAATACGTCCCAAAGTAACGGCGAGTTGAAGTTGGTCCATAGTGTACCAAACTGGTTTGGCAATGGGAACACCCAATATCCAACCCAAACTCTACCCATGTGAATCACCGGGAAGATAGCCGCCTGACAAACTGCGAAGATAGTCATCGCTTCCGCAGAACGGTTAACAGACATTCTCCATCTTTGTCTAAATAATAATAGTACAGCGGAAATCAATGTTCCTGCGTGACCGATACCTACCCACCATACGAAATTGGTAATATCCCAACCCCAGTTGATAGTTCTGTTAAGTCCCCACGCACCTATACCGGTTCCGATTGTGTAAGCGATACAGCCAAATCCATAAACGAACAGAATTAAAGCTGCATACAAAGATGCCCACCATAATTTACCTGCACGTTCTTCGATAGGTCTTGCGATATCTTCTGTAATATCGTGATAAGTCTTATGACCAATAATTAAAGGTTCCCTTATCGGAGCTTCGTAATGTCCTGACATTTTTTACCTATTTATTATTTAAACGTTTTTCTCTTCTTTTCTGTTTCTGATTTTTGCGTGATAGAATACGTTTGGTTTTGTACCAATCTCTTCAAGCAAAGTATATTTTCTATTTCCGTTGAACAAGCTTCTAACTTCAGAATCTACGTCATTCATATCACCGAATTTCATAGCTCCTGTAGAACAAGCTGCAGCACAAGCACAAGATGCCTGGAACTCTGCATCAGTCACTCTTCTGCCATCTTTCTTAGCATTCAGAATCGTTAACTGAGTTTCCTGGATACAAAGAGAACATTTCTCCATTACCCCTCTTGTTCTTGTTACAACATCCGGGTTAAGAACCATTCTTCCCAAATCATTGTTCATATTGAAATCGAACTTATCATTCAACGCATAGTTGAACCAGTTGAATCTTCTTACTTTATAAGGACAGTTGTTTGCACAATATCTGGTACCGATACATCTGTTATAAGCCATTTGGTTTTGTCCCTGCTTACCGTGAGATGTTGCAGCAACCGGGCAAACTGTTTCACAAGGCGCATGGTTACAGTGCTGGCACATTACCGGCTGGAAGATCACATCCGGATTATCAGCAGCATTTTCCAATGCTCCTTCAATTCCTAGAAGGTTACTACCATAAAGTTCAGGAACTGCCATCCCTTCTTTAAGACCTTCATAAACTTCAACTTTTTGTTCAGTCGAATAGTAACGGTCGATTCTCAACCAGTACATATCCCTAGACATTCTGATCTCTTCTTTTCCAACAACAGGAACGTTGTTTTCTGCCTGACAAGCGATGACGCAAGCCCCACAACCAGTACAAGAGTTAAGGTCAACTGATAAGTTGAAGTGAGGACCATCTGTATCATCATAAGCATCCCAAAGGTCAACTTTTCCAATTGGAAGCTCACCTCCAATCGTATGCATTTTTAAAGGTGCGTTCCAGTCATCAACAGGCTTATTAATGAAATCCTCCAAAGAAACTTCTTTAGCAATCTCATAACGACCCATCAATGTATTTTGAAGCTGCATTCCTGCAAACTCGTGCGTTTCACCAGTTTTTTCAATTTTAACATTAGAAATAACCGTATTGTAACCGTCGAATAATGGATATGCATTGATTCCTGTTTCAGCAACTTTTCCAGAATCTTTTTTACCATAACCTAACGCCAATCCTAATGAACCTTCTGCTTGACCAGGCTGGATAAATACTGGAACGTTTTCAAGAGTAACACCGTTTACTGTTAATTTAACAGTATCTCCATCCAACTGCATTCTTGCATTAAGACTATTCTCAATATCAAGAGTTTTAGCATCTTTTGGCGAAATTGTCAAGTAGTTATCCCAAGACAATCTGGAGATCGGGTCCGGAAGCTCCATCAACCAAGGGTTGTTAGACTGTGTTCCGTCACCGATACCTGGCTTGGTGTAAAGTTGTAATTCGAATTCAACATTTTTGAATGCTGATAATTCTGAAACAGCCTGAGCTGCGTTTCCTCCAGAATAACTCAATCCCATTGAAAGACCTCCGTTCGTGAAACCATTGTAAAGGTTTTTGTTGAAAGAAAGACCTCCGTTAAGAAGTAAAGCGTTTGCTTTTAGGTAATTATAATAATTATTAGCTGGACTATTCTTACCGTTGATCCAAACCAATAAAGATTCTTCGACTTGTCTAGAAGTATATATCTTCTGGATTGTAGGCTGCATCAAAGAGTATGCACCTGTTTCCGGAGTGATATCTCCCCAAGATTCTAACCAGTGTGTATAAGGAATCACCGCTTTAGAAGCTTTGTACATATCGTTCTTCTTATCTACGATCGCTACAGAATAAGGAACTTTTTTGAAAGCTTCAAATAAAGTTTGTCCTTTTGCGTGAGAATAAACCGGGTTCACATTATTGGTGATCAAAACACCAACTTGTCCTCCATTTAACCAAGAAATAAACTCGTTGAATCTTGCGTTATCGTATTCTTTAAGGAAATTAGCTTTACCGGTGAAAGCTTTAGAAGCTAATTTTTGATTGATCAAATGTGCTAAAACATAAGCTGCTTTTGAACCATCTGCAAAAACAACAGCTTTGTCTCCTTTAGCCTGAAGTTCTTTAACAATTGCAGAAGCCGTTTTATCAGAAGTTCCACCATTAAGGCCGTTATAAACCTCGATCAGTGTTTTGAAAACAGCACTTGGTTTCAATTTATATCTTGTATCAGAGTTTGCACCTGTCAAGCTCATATTAGATTCAACCTGAATATGTCTCAACATAGTTTCCCCAGGTTTTCTAGCTGCAGCGTAAGAAACTTCCAGACTTCCTCCGTTATAGTCTCCTAAGAAATCCGCATTGAAAGAAACCACCAACTGACTTGAACTCAAATCATAAACAGGCAGAGCTCTTTGTCCGAAAACTTCCTGTGCCGCATCCAAAGCCGCAGCATAAGGGTAGGCATCATAAGTGATCAATTCAGCTGAAGGATATTTTGTTTTGAAATCAGCAAATAACTTTTTGAAAGTCGGGCTTGGGAAAGAGTGAGATAATACAACGATCTTTTTACCGCTAGCCTGAGATTCCGTCAACCCTTTCAGTATAAAATCATCAACTTTATTGAAGTCATCCTGCTCCTGCCCATTCAATGCTGGTTTTTTAACTTTATCATTATCATAAAGAGAAAGAACACTCGCCTGCGCTCTGGCATTAGTTGTACCTAATGAACCAGCCGCCGGATTAGGGTCAATTCTGATAGGACGACCTTCTCTTGTTTTCACCAAAACACTTGAGAAATCGAAACCGTCAAAATATGAAGATGCGTAAAAATTCGGGATCCCAGGAATGATATCGTGAGGTTTTACAACATAAGGAATCGTTTTAAGAACCGGAGCTTCACATGCCGCCAATGTAACAGCAGCTGTAGAAAAACCTAATATCTTAAGAAAATCTCTACGAGAAGTCCCTGAATTATTAGAATCATCTAAGAACTCTTCAACCGGAATTTCATTCTGGAACTCTTTAGCGGCCAACCTTCCATTCAAAGTCGGATCTTTTAGTTCGTGAATACTTCTAAATTGTATTTTATTTGAAGCCATTTATACTTCTAATTTTTGTTATTAATAATGACATTTACCACACTCAAGACCTCCAATTGCATCTACAGTGATCTTGCTTCCTTCACCATATTGTTTTTTCAACTTATCATGCAGATTTTTGAAGTATTCTTTATTATAACCGTTGTTCATATCTACTTCCGTAGTTCTGTGACAATCTATACACCATCCCATTGTGAAGTTGTTAGCCATCTGAACTACGTTCATTGTATCAATTTTACCGTGACAAGCTTTACAAACAACATCGATCTTGTTAGCCGCATCTTTCTGTTTAGCATTGAAACTATTGATGATCGCCTGCTCACCAGCAACAACGTGTTGAGAGTGATTGAAATATACGAAATCAGGCATATTGTGAATCCTTGTCCACTCAACAGGCTCAGTTTTCCCAGTATAAGCTTGCTTATCTTCATCCCAGCCTACGTGAGCATAGATCTTCTTGATTTCTCCTGTGTAAAAATCTCTATCTTTTCCTGGCTCGATATATTTCCCTTTGTATTCGGAAATAGAACGGTGACAGTTCATACAAACGTTAAGAGAAGGAATCTCGGAAACCTTGCCATACTTAGCGCCTGAGTGACAAAGCTGACAGTCGATCTTGTTTTCACCAGCGTGGATCTTGTGAGAGAAATAGATCGGCTGTTCCGGAGCGTATCCTTTGTAAACCCCTATCCACATCAGCCAGTTCCATACGCCATACAATGCGAATACAGCTAATAGGGCCACAAGTCCTTTTCCTACATAACTGTATTTTTCATACAATTCCGAGAAAGAAGTAAGTCTGGTTGAATTAAGTTCTGATAATTCCGGGGTCTGCTGTAGTTTAACTAATTGACGAATTTTAAGCAATAACCATAACAACAAGCCAGCAATCGCAATTAGAGCTGCAACTACAATTTTGGAATTCAGCTGTTGTGCTTTTTGAGCTTCAATTGCAGCAGTACTATTTACATCAGCACCCTCTGTTGCTGCTTCGGCTGCAGGCTCCTCTTTTGGCGGATTAGTTGTGTACTCCAAGATATCATCGATATCCTGATCAGAAAGTTTTCCTTCGAATACCTGCATCGCAACCTTTCCATTTTCTTCGTAGATCTTGTTTGCGTATGCATCGCCAGACGCTCTCAGTTTCTCGTTGTTGCTGATCCATTTGTGAAGCCAGTCAACATCTTGACCATCCTTTTTAACTTTCTCAACAACACCGCCAAGCGCAGGTCCTACAACTTTTTTATCCAATGCGTGACAAGCTGTACAGTTCGCCTTAAACAGCTCCTGTCCTTTTTTCGGATCGCCTTGTGCATAAACGGAAGCGCCGGTTGACAACAATAGACTAATTGCTATCAGACCCTTTTTGTAATGCTTTCTCCAACTAATCATTTATATAATCTTGGGTTAGTAAATTTTATTCAGTTTACATTCAATCCGGCAAAAATAACACTTTAACAAAAATTAAGAAGCCCTTATCGTATGCTTTTTTTCAATTATAATTAATTTGTAAACGTTCTAAATAACAGAGTTTGCGTTTCATTCAATTTATTTTAAATTTGCTGAAAATATATTTATAATGAACAATCTGCTTAAGCTTTTCATAATCTCAACATTATTCTGTTTTTACCAAATTGATGCTCAATACATTGTAAAAAAAGACACTTTGTCGGGAACTGAGCTTTCTTTTGCATTGGACGAGCGTGTGAATGATGCTTTGGAAAAAATTGAAGACAACTGTAACAGAAATTCTGGTGCTCCAACAAAGACACCAACAAAGGTTTTGGTTGCAAACAGGGAGTTGACGAACGCCGAGATATGTAGAAAGAATCCAAAGATCATGGGTTTCAAGATCCAGGTAGTTGTCGTAAAAAGTAATGAGGAGGCCCGAAAAATAGCAACTGAGTTCAGAAACAATTTCAGAAGCCTTAAGGTTGAGACCGATGCTTCCTTGAGACCAAATTATAAAATACTTGCCGGAAGCTATTTTTCAAAACAAAGCGCTTCTGATGATTTGAGAAACGTCAAAAAAGTTTATCCTTCGGCGACAGTTATTCCTTATGCCGTCTTCTGTGTTGAAGCCAAATAATAAGGAAAATCCATAAAAAACCTTCGGAATTCCGAAGGTTTTTTTATCTGTAATAGGTTTCTAAAAATTGATAGAACTCGGTCAATCGATAATAATTGCTGACTCCAAGATAGACTGTCATTATCAAAAGTAATCCGTAGAACAAACTGAGTGGAGTCCTCTTATTTCGATAGCTGAAAAATAACCAGCCTAACAAAAGCGGATAAACAAAAACAAAATGTCCTCCGTAAATATAGGAGGTATGAAGCCCGAATTTCAGAACGCAATGAATCAGAATGTCAACTAAAAACGTGATCACAAGAATCCATACCAGTTTGTTTTTATAATTTTTAAAAACGCTCCAAATCATTAATAACAAAACAATTCCGATAAAAATATAAGGAACAAACGATGTGTAAACATCCATAAACAATGCTTTATAATAAAAAGTTTTATCCTTGTTATGATAATCCCTAATCTCGTAATTGGAGAACAGAATATTTCCGCCAAAGAACCAAGAATAAATCATATCCCAAAGCGGAGTTGCTTTTGGCTTGGAAAACTTATCGTATTGTTCTTCGGTTTTGTTAAGGAAGTTCTGGAAATTAAAATTCAGTCTTAATAAAAATAGGAAAACAAAAACAACAACCGAAGTTGTAATTTTCGCAATAGCTATTCCTATTTTTTTCCAGTTCCAGAAAATTTTCTTTTCAAATAAAAACGGGATGTAAACTTTGACAATATTTGTAATCGTCAAACCACCGATGAAGATCGAACCGAAAATTGTTGCACCAAATGAAATCGGTTTTTCTTCCTGAATTTTCTTTGCTGAATAATAATTGAATATTGAAAGAAACAACAATGTATAAGTATAAGTTTCCGGCGTGAAACTCAACAAAATATTCGTCACAAACAACCCATAGAAACCCAAAATCAACAGACTGATTTTCAGTGGAAGCCGGATAATGTTATTCAGGTATTTGAAAATCTGAACATTCGCCAAGGAAATAACGACCGTTGAAAACAAAGCCAAAACCAATCTGAAGATAGAATCATATCGATTTCCCGAGATCCATAATGCGAAATCTCTGATCTGTTCAAAGAAATAATTGGACAAAGGATGTCTCTCAAAACCGCCACCAGTCTGAACTATTGCTCTGTTATCAAAACTGAAATAACCATCCCACGGGATTCTGTCATCATAAATAATGCTGAAATTGTCTGCAATAAACCAAGCGTTTGCGCCATAAAGAATCACAAAAAATAAGAAAATCAGTAATTCTGTTTTGTTTGCAGGAAAAATGATTTTCAGAGTGGATAAAATTTTGTTCAGTAGTTTTTTCACTTTATTAAAGAGTGCCTTTTAATTCTTTTTTCACGAGCGAACAAAATTAAGAAATATTTAAAGTTCTTTAAAAGACATTATTATAAAGATTATCAATAATCTCACGCCAGTCTTTACCCTCGTTGATATCCCCATTGCAAATGAATATCAAACCTTTCTTTCTGACCGGATCAAAAGAAATAAAAGAAGAGACACCAATTGCCTTCCCTGTATGCATATACAACAATTCTCCTTTGTTGGTAGCATATTGCGACCAGGTGTAGAATCCCAGACCGAACTCATCCGGAGTAAGGGTGTGAATCGCTTTTTCATCAAAAATACTTTTACCATTCCATTGGCCTTGCTGTGTCCAAGCCAAAAGAAAATGAGAAAATTGCTCGACATTGGTATGCAGGCTTCCGGCAGGATAATCGGGAAAACCACCAAATCCCAATGGCTGGTTATGTTTTAATGAATCAGAATAGCTATAAGGCATTGCCAGTTTAGAAGAATCAATCTCTTTTAAAAACCAGCCGGAATTGTCCATATCCAATGGTCTGAAAATACTTTCCCTGCAATATTTTTCAAAATTCTGCCCTGTTATCCGCTCCACCAAATATCCTAATAATGCGATCCCCATATTGGAATAATTCGATTTGCTGCCAGGCGTATAGTTATAAAAGTTTTTCTCCTTATTATAGTTTTTTCCTTTTGTTGAAAAATAGTCTTTTATGAATACCTTCAAAGGAATATTAGGGTCTCCAGTGTTAGTTTCCCAAAACTGACCGAGATAATCCACATTATCATCTATGGAAGACCGATGGCGTAATAATTGGGCAATGGTGATAGGATATTCGGGAAAATCGGGATTGAAAATCTTGAAATCCAAATACTTATTGATATCATCATCCAGTTTTAATTTATTTTCGGAATAAAGCTGCATAACTGCAGCCGCAGTAATTGTTTTCGAGGTGGATGCCGCTTCAAAGATGGTTTGATCGGTAACAGGTATTTTCTTTTCCAAATTCTGGTATCCATAATAACCTGTCCAAATAACTTTTCCGTCTTTTATTGCGACAGCTTCAAAACCAGGAATATGGAGTTGTTCCATTTTGGTTAATATGAAATTATCTATGTTTGTTTTTTGTGCAAAAACAGATAATGATGTAATAAATAACAGTATAAAAATTATCTTCCTTCTTTTAAAATTCATATCACTGTGTTATTTATAATTCTATATAAACTTTTTTTATCCTATCATCGAAATTTACCATTTTATATTTTTCTCCAAAATCTTTAAGAACTGCAAGACAATTGACTGCAACCAGTCTGATTATCATATTTCGACGGACGTTTCTGATTGAACTCCGGGAAACGATTTTCATAAGGGTCTTGCAAAGCTTCTTTCAGTTTGAAAAATAGTTCGTAATTTCCCTTCTCAGCTTCTTGAATAGCTTCGAATAACAGATAATTTCGTAGAATAAATTTTGGATTTGTTTTGGACATCAATTCCAAAGCTGCTGTCTCTGAGATTTTATTTTTAAGTTTTCTTTCCTGGTATTTCTCGATAAAATTAGAAAGTCGCTTTAATTCATTTTCATTCAGATCTCGATAAAAAGAATTGGAGAAATCATCAATTTTAATTTCTGAAGCAGGCTTTTCAAGATTTTGAAAAAATAAGGTATGATCCAGATTCAAATCCTGCATCAGTTGCTGCCATTCCGTAAAGAACCTTTCATCTTCCGGCAAAACCTCATCAAAACCGAATTTATCTGCCAACATTTTGTCGTGCTCTGTCCAGAAGCGTTTTCCGTAATCATCCAGGATTTTTTCAAGAATTTCGGAATTATTGATCAAAGGGAAAATGGCATTGGCCAAAGCAGCCAAATTCCAATGCGAGATCTGACCTTGCTTTCCGAAAGCATAACGTTTTCCAGGTAGATCAGTTGTATTGGGTGTAAATTCCAAATCGTAACCATCCATCATAGAATAGGGTCCATAATCAATCGTGAGTCCAAGAATCGACATATTATCGGTATTCATCACGCCGTGGACAAAACCGATACGATACCAATCGATTATCATTTTCAACGTTCTGTTACAGATCGCCTGGAACCAATCGATATATTGATTCGGATTATTCTCCGAATTGATTTCTGGATAAAATTTTTCAATGGTGTAATCCGACAATTGTTTTAACAAATCCGTTTGCTTTCTTGCAGACAACAATTCAAAATGTCCGAAACGAAGAAATGATTCAGCCGTTCTTACGACAACAGCGCCTTGTTCTTTTTGCGGATTCCCAGAATATTGAATATCACGAATTACATCTTCCCCGGTTTTCGAAAGGCTCAAGGCTCTGGTTGTAGGAACGCCAAGATGAAACATCGCCTCGCTCATCAGATACTCCCGAATCGAGGAACGCAAAACCGCCCTTCCATCTGCATGTCTGGAATATGGTGTTGCTCCGGCGCCTTTCCACTGGATTTCAGTTTGATGATCTTCCCGGAAAATTTCTCCTGCATAGATGGCTCGTCCGTCACCCAATTGTCCAGCCCAATTGCCAAATTGATGGCCTGCGTACGCCGTTGCGTAAGTTTTAACATTATTAGGAAGATTTTGAGCGACAAGAAAGTTTTCATCATTGTCTAATTTACCCAAACCAATTTCGATTGATAATTCTTCATTAAAATAAATTAACTCTGTTCTATCAAAATCTGCAGGCTCAATTGTACTGAACAAAACATCTGGTGTTTGTCTCTGCATTAGATTCCCAGAAAAATCTCCCGGAAATAGCTTGGTGAAATTATTAGTAATACTTTTTAAATTCATTATCAAAAAACCCGTCTCGCTTGATGCGGACGGGATTAAATTTATTTGTTAAAGTCTATATCATCCGAGGAATTAATAGCTTCATTAGAATTTTCTTCTTTTTTCACTGGTTTGTCCGGAACGATCTGTGTTGGATTCTTGAGTTCTTCAATGGATTGCAATCCGCCATCGTCTCCATATCCATTCCTTAGATTATTAAGGTCTGAGCAACTTCCTGTCCAGTTAGCCGGTTTAATGAATTTATCTTCCGGGAGAATATTCAAAGCTTTGTCAGCAAAAACTTTTTTCATATAAATTGCCCAGATCGGCAATCCCATTTTGGCACCTTGCCCTTCACCTGTGCTCCAGAAATGTGTTGCTCTGTCTTCCCAACCAACCCAAACGCCAGTTGCCAATTTTGGCACAATTCCCATAAACCAACCATCTGAGTTTTTCTGTGTTGTTCCCGTTTTACCTGCAATTTCTACACTTACCGGAATTCCTCGTCTCCTTAATTCTCCAGAAGCTGTCCCGAATTCGGCCACGCCTTTCATCAGATCAATCATTGTGTAAGCGTACATCTCGTTCATTACTTCCTTTACAACAGGTTTCACTTCTTTGATCACGCGTCCGTTCGCATCTTCAATCCTCCAGATCATTTCCGGTTTGGTGTAATTTCCGAAGTTCGCAAATGTGCTGTAAGCTCCCAGCATCTCATAGATCGTAATATCAGATGTACCCAAAGCCATTGGCAAATGTTTGTCAATCGGGTCTGTAACCCCCAGATCTCTTGCTAATTGAATGACATTTTCAGTTCCTGCCATTTCAGCTAATCGGATCGCAACAGGGTTCAAGGATTTTGCAATACCTTCTTTGATCGTTACACTTCCGCCACCGCCTTTCACATGCCAATTTCCTTTGGAATAAGAAGCATTTGAAACGGTTGAACAAGGTGTCATCCCAAGATGCATAATGGCCGTTGCATATACAAATGGTTTGAAAGTTGAACCAACTTGTCTTTTACCCTGCTTTACGTGGTCATATTGGAAATGCTGCCAATTGATACCTCCTACCCAGGCCTTGATATCTCCTGTTGCCGGCTCCATAGACATCAGACCAGCTTGTGCGATCTGCTTATGGTAACGGATAGAATCCCAAGGAGACATCTCAACCTCCTCTTCTCCCTGCCAAGTGAACCTTGTCATTTTAACAGGCTCGTGGAACTCCATCATGATAGAATCCTCCGGCATCCCTTCGGCTTTCAGCTGTTTGTAACGGCCTGTTCTTTTTACAGCTGCCATCATCAGATCGTTGATCTGGGTTTTTGAAAGATTGTAATAAGGACGATTCGGATTACGTCTCATCTCACCATCAAAGTTTCTCTGGAGATCGGTCAAATGCTCTTTGATAGCTTCCTCTGCATATCTCTGCATTCTAGAGTCCAAAGTCACATAGATCTTAAGACCATTTTTATAAAGATTGAGCTCCTTCCCTGTTTCCTTTTCGTATGAATCCAGATATTGCTGGATTTCTTTTCTCAGATAGAATTTGTAATAAGAAGAGAAACCTTCTTCCACAGTTTTGATCTCGTGGAAATCTACAACGATTGGTGTTGCCTTCGCTTTTTCATAAGTAGCATTATCAATGTAACCAGTTTCCAACATCTGTTTCAGAACCACATCTCTTCTGTCTTTTGCCCTTTCTGGATTTCTGTAAGGATTATTTCTCCTAGGAGCCTCCAGCATCGCAACAAAAGTCGCCGCTTCAGGCAATGTCAACTGGCTTGTAGATTTGTTAAAGTAAACCCGGGAAGCCATTTCAATCCCTTTAGCATTGAAAAGGAAATCCATTTTGTTGAAGTATAAAGCGACAATCTCTTCCTTCGTATAACGCTTTTCAAGACTTACTGCAACGCACCATTCTTTTAGCTTTTGGAAAGCTCTTTCTATTTTGTTTTGAGAAGCATTTCCTGTAAACAAAAGTTTAGCCAGCTGCTGTGTAATGGTTGATCCGCCACCTCTTTCTCCACCATATCTGATGGCTCTAAGAATAGATTTTAGATCGATGCCCGAATGCTCTTTGAATCGTTCATCTTCCTTTGCTTGAAGCGCATATACCAAATAGGGCGGAAGCTGCTTGTAAGTAACTGGTTTTGTCTTTTCTTTTTCAAATTTCCCTAATAGCACATTGTCAGAAGAATAGATCTCAGAAGCTACATATATATCAGGATTTTCCAATTCCTTCACATCCGGCATATCTCCTACAAATCCCTGAGAGACAGCAAAAAACAAGGCAGATATCCCTAATACAACAGCAAAGAATCCAATCCACACAATCTTGATCCATTTTTTGATGCCGGACCTGGATTTTTTCTTGTCTGGTAAAGGAAAGGTTTTATGTTCAGTTTTCTTATTTTCCATTAATAAATCAAGGCTTTGAGTTTTGAATTTTAATTCCTATATCTTCGATTCCCGGCAATATGTTCCGTCTCATTGCCTGAACAACTTTTACAGAATAATTACCGTTCTGCGGAAATCTATAATTGAGCTTATACTGAAACAGAGTCTCCTTGGTATCACCAAATCCTGTTCCTATCCATTCTCCATTAGGTTTAGCCAAAATATAGTTGAGCGTATCTGTGGAAACAGTTTTTTTACCGTGCTCTACCTTAGCTATCAGACGCAGGTTACTATAAGGGTATGCATTATTATTCCTGATAACAAATACAAGATCTTTAGAATCCTGGGAATCTTTTATATTAAAGTCAAGGCTCTTAAAGTCATTTTTTTTCCAGCTGTTGCCAACATCTTTCACCACAACCTCTTCATTATCATTTTGACACGAAATTAGAGAGAAAAACAACACAAAAGCAACTAATAATCTAAGCATTACCTTCATTTTTAGGCGGCGTTTTCTTTTTCGGTTTTTTGAACGGTTTTTTATGCGTTTTATTTTCCTGCGATTGATTATCAGTCGTCTGAATATTTGGAGATGTCACCTTGTTTTCTACAGGTTTTTGTCCGCCTGGACGATTTCTGTTATGATTTTGCTTTGGATTTTTATTGTCCGCAACTTGGCCATTTGAGGCCGTTGATTTATTCTCTGATGGCTTTTGCTCATTAGAACGATTCCTGCTATCTGTCTGGCGTGGATTTTTATTCTCCTGCGATCTCGCTGGCCGATTGTCAGACTGTTTTGGATTTCTATCTCTATTTGAGCCGTTTCTTGATTTTTTAAATTTCTTCTCAAAACGATCGACGCTATTTTCCTGTATCAGGTCAGAAGTTACCAAAGGATTATCCACAACTTTCAAATCCTCCAAAGCTGGTGCTTTTTCGCCATTTTTATTCATGACAATCAATTTCTTCACCTCGAAGATGTCCAGATCGTACCAAGCCATAGAATTCTCCACATAAGCAAACCACATTTTCTTTTTGAAAACATCGATCTTGATGCAAAAAGCCCTTCCTTTCTCCGTATTCAGAACTGTACTTGATGATGGGAAATCTCTCAGGACGTCCAGATAGCTATCCAACTCGTAATTCAGGCAGCATTTCAGTTTTCCACATTGCCCTGCCAATTTCTGAGGGTTGATGCTCAATTGCTGATATCTTGCCGCATTGGTATTGACCGAACGGAAATCTGTAAGCCAAGAAGAACAGCAAAGTTCCCTTCCACAAGACCCGATCCCTCCTACTTTTGCAGACTCCTGACGGAATCCGATCTGCTTCATGTCGATCTTTGTACGGAAATTAGAAGCATATTCCTTTATCAGTTGACGAAAATCGATCCTATTATCAGCTGTATAGTAAAACGTAACCTTAGACCCGTCTCCTTGGTATTCTACGTCTGTGATCTTCATCTCAAGATTAAGACCGTAAGCTATTTTGCGCGCCTCTATCTTAATCGCATTTTCCTTTTTCCTAAGGTCTTGCCAGGTCTCTATATCTTTTTGACTGGCAAGTCTATAGATTTTTAGCGCATGGTCTTCGGGGACATTTTTCTTTTTCATCTGGATCTTCACCAGTTCTCCCGAAAGACTCACCACTCCTATATCGTGACCCGGACTAGATTCTACAGCAATGATGCTACCAATATGCAAGGGCAGGTTGTTGACGTTCTTATAATATAATTTACGATCGTTTTTAAAACGAACTTCCACATATTCAGAGCTTTTCGATCTTGATGGATCAACATCAGAAAGCCAGTCAAAAACACTTAATTTATAACTATTCCCGCAGGTATCTACACTACTACACCCATTAGCGGTCTTTGTGCCACAAGAATGGGAAGAATCGCCGGATGTTTTACATCCACAACTCATATTTTATTTTTTATGTCTGATTGCAAAGTTAATATAATTTTTATTTAAGCTTGACGATAATATCTTTTAAAAAAATTTTTTTGTTAATTTTAAGTTAATATCTGATTAATATTAACAATATAACAAACAAAACAACTAAAAAATAAAATATCCACAAAACGAAAACCAACTATTTATTATGGTTTACATTATATTGTTTAAAATTAAACTAAATTAAATTTTACCAAAATATTTATTACAAATATCTAATTATCAATATATTAAATATGACAATAGACTAAACAACTATTCTTAGAATAGCAATGTTTAACTTTTTTTATGTTTTTTTCTAATTGTTATTAAAATAATTATAAATTTGGAACATTAATAATAATTATATGAGACGAATTTTAATGACCACGGCATTGGCTGCCGGTGTAATGGCATACGCAGGAGGATTCCGAGTATCTCTTCAGGGTGTTAAGCAGTTGGCAATGGCTCATACCAGTGCTCACGCCGAGGACGCAAGTGTTGCATTTTTCAACCCTGCCGGTATTTCCTTTATCCCTTCGAAGTTGAGCGTAGCTGCAGGTGGATTCGGTATATCAAATAAGATAACATTCCAAAACACAAGTACTTTGCAGCAGTCTGAAACAGACAATCCACTAGGAACACCTATTTATGCAGCTGTAGCTTACAAGGTTTTAGACAACCTTTCTGTAGGTTTCAGTTTTTCAACTCCCTTCGGAAGCACTATCGAGTGGCCGAGCGATTGGGAAGGCAAAGAAATGGTGCAGAAGTTAGAATTGAAAAGTTACTTTTTCCAACCAATGGTTTCTGTAAAATTGGCACCTTGGGCATCTTTTGGAGCAAGTTATATCTATGCAAAAGGTAAAGTTGACTGGACAAAAGCCTTAACTCAATATGATGGACAGCTTAATCTGTTAGATGACCAAGCTACAGGACACGGTTTCGGATTTGGGTTCTATTTCCAGCCAGACAACCAATGGGATGTGAGCGTTGCATACCGTTCGCCTGTTGACATGAAGGCCAAGGAAGGGAAAGCAACATTCATGGTTCCTTCCTCATTGGCACCAAACTTTAATGGTGGTTCAGACAATTTCAAAGCCACTCTTCCTTTGGTAGATGAAATTACTCTGGGAGCAACCTATAAAATAACACCAAAATGGTTAATCTCTGCAGATTACAACTATCATGGCTGGGAAAGGTATAATAAACTAACGCTTGATTTTGAAAACGTAGCAGCGGGTAACCAGCCAAACGACCCGACAGTTTTGGTAACACCTAAGAATTTCAAAAATACTTCAAGTGTGCGTATCGGAACTCAGTATATCTTCAATGATATGATCGCAGGTAGATTAGGCTGGTATTACGACCAATCTCCTTATGCTGATAAAGATTTCATCCCAGAAACGCCTTCTTTTGACAATTACGTGATAACAGGAGGTATCGGACTTAAGTTCAACAAGTTGGGTGTGGATATTTCCGGAGCTTATGCAATGCCGAAAAGCAGGACTTTCAACAATGCATATTACAACTTCGCCGGACAGGCAAAAGCTGATGTGTTTTACTTTGGTTTAGGATTATCTTACAACGCATTTTAAAAATTGAATCTATTATGAAAAAATTATATATATCGACATTAGCTGCAACACTTTTATTGACAGCAAGTTGTGAAACAGATTTTGATAACAGCACGGAAGATGTGGTTGTAACGTCGGGAGAAGCCAATTTTTCCAAATATGTATCATTAGGAAACTCCCTGACATCGGGTTATAGAGATGGAGCACTTTATATAGATGGACAAAACGAATCATATCCAAGCATGCTCGCTATGCAAATGAAGTTAGCTGGTGGCGGAGAATTCAAGCAACCAATGATGCCAAATAATACTGGTGGGTTTGTTGGACTTCCGGGTTTTGGGGGAAAATATACATTACAAGTTGTATCAGGTTCTTTATCTCCGGTTCAATCTGCGGCTGCGGCGGCATTGGACAATATTACATCTGGTGGACCATATCAGAATATGGGAGTGCCCGGCGCAAAATCATTCCACCTAGTTGCCCCTGGATATGGAAGCGCAGCTAATCTTTCAGTTGGAGCAGCCAATCCTTATTTCGTAAGATTTGCAACTTCTTCTTCAACTTCGGTATTAGCAGATGCAATGGCACAAAGACCAACATTCTTCTCTCTTTGGATTGGGGCAAACGATGTGCTAAGTTATGCAACAACTGGCGGATTAGGTGTTGACCAAAAAGGAAATACCAATCCGGCTACCTATGGTTCAAATGATATCTCTGATCCTAATGTAGTTGCAGCATCAATAAAAGGAGTACTTGACGGCTTAAAATCTGTTGGAGCAACGAAAGGGGTGATAGCAAATATCCCTTATGTTTCTTCGGTCCCTTATTTTACAACCGTTCCGTATAATCCATTAACGCCTGCAGCTTTGGGAGCTAATCTAGCAACATTGAATACTAGCTTATATGGACCATTAAAACAAGCTTTAACAGCTTTTGGAGCAGGAGACCGAATTAATCTATTATCTTCAACTTCAGCTAACCCTGTTCTTATTAAAGATACTTCTTTAACTAATTTATCTGCTCAACTTACTGCCGCACTTACGCCTTCATTAGGAGCTGCCACAGCTGCTGCATTCGGACAGATTTTTGGGCAAGCAAGACAAGCAACTTCTGAAGACTATGTATTATTGCCTGCTAGCTCGATTATTGCAAAACCCAACGCAAGTGCTCCGGCAGCTATCAATGTAAATGGAGTATCTTATCCATTAGAAAATCAATACGTATTAACAAAAGCAGAAGCTGCTTTAGTAACCGCTGCAGTTGATGCTTATAACACATCTATTACCAGCTTAGCTTCTTCATATGGTCTAGCATTAGTAGATGCGAAAGCCAAAATGATTGAACTTAACTCTACATCGGGAATCCAATGGGACGGAGTAAAATACACTTCGACATTTGTAACCGGGGGAGCATTCTCATTAGATGGCGTACATCCAACCGGAAGAGGATATGCAATCATTGCCAACGAATTCCTGAAAGCAATCAACCTAAAATACAAATCTAATCTTCCGATGATTAGTCCGAACTCTTATAACGGAGTGAAATTCCCGTAGTTTAGAAATAGAAATTATAATAAAAACCACTTCTTTTTAGGAGTGGTTTTTGTTTGAATATGAATATTATTTTCACAATATAAAAATTTGATTATTTTTACAGTATGCTTTCAAAAAGAGTCAAATACGCTATCAAAACTTTGCTTTTCCTGAATAGGACAAACAATGCTTCATTATTTTCTGCGAAAAAAATATCGGAGAACGAACGTATTCCGCTCAAATTCCTTGAGCAGATCCTTCGTGAGTTGAAGCAAAATAAAATTTTGAAAAGCGAAAGAGGCGCTGAAGGTGGTTATACTTTTATGAGAGACCCGGCCGACATCAAAGTTCTGGATGTTATCCGGATTGTGGACGGTCCGGTTGCAATGTTGCCTTGTGCTTCTCTTAATTTTTATGAAAAATGTGCAGACTGCACAGATGAAGCCACTTGCAGCATCCGAAAATTATTAATAAATGTTCGTGATAATATGCTTCCGATTTTAGACACCAGCATTGCTGATATGACAAAGTCTGAAAATTGTCCGCTGTAATGTTTACCGACGAATATTTTATGAAAATGGCTTTGCAGGAAGCCCAATTCGCTTTAGAAAAAGACGAAGTTCCGATTGGCTGCGTTATCGTGTCCAATGACCGAGTTATTGCCAAATCTCACAACCTTACAGAAACGCTTACCGATGTCACTGCCCACGCAGAAATGCAGGCCATAACCTCAGCTGCCAATTTTCTTGGTGGGAAATATCTGCAGAATTGTACTTTATATGTCACTTTGGAACCTTGCGTGATGTGCTCCGGGGCTTTGGCCTGGTCTCAAATCTCAAGAGTTGTGATTGGTGCGAGAGATGAACAGAGAGGTTTCATCAACAAAGGTTTATCTCTTCATCCAAAAACCGAAGTCACAACTGGAATTCAGGAATATGAATGTTCGGAAATTGTGAAAACTTTTTTTAGGAATAAAAGATAATCACAGATCCTTCGCCAAGAAATATAATCCTTTCAAAGTGTGAAGCCTGTCGCCGATGTTGATCTTATCCGTTAAAGGTTTGTAAACATGACTTACACCTCCAGTCGCAATAACGAAACATTTATCATCAACCTCATTATTGATCCTGTCAATAAAACCTTCCACCATCCCGAGGAAGCCGTAAACCATTCCGCTTTGCATACAACTGATGGTATCCAGTCCTAAAACTGATTTCGGTTTTACCAATTCTATTTCCGGCAATTGTGCCGTTCCTTTTATTAAGCTATTGAGTGAAGTTACAATTCCGGGAGCAATGATGACGCCTAATGTTTCTCCATTTTCAGCCAGGCAGCTTGCAGTGAGTGCTGTTCCAAAATCTAGGATGATCTTCTTTTGACTTGGATAGAGATTATGTGCCGCAACGAGGTTTGCATAGATATCGGTTCCCATTTGTTTTGATTTCGGAATGACGCCGGACGGTGTATTTCTATCCACGATCACAGGGATTTTGTTATGGATTTTCTTGATGGCACTCGCCACCACTTTTGTCAATTGGGGAACCACGGAACCTATAATGACCTTATCAACTTTATCAACCTCGATTTTATAGGTCTGATAAAGCATCAGGATCTGAACAAACAATTCGTCTGTCGTTTTGTAAGGTTTTGTGTTGATAACCCAAGACAGGTCACAATTGTCATCATCAAACAATCCGAAACGGATATTGGTATTACCTATATTGATTACGATGGAGTTCATTGCTTCGTTTAATTTTACCAATTTATAAATTTAACAGTTTACCAATATTTGAAAATCTTAAACTCAGTTGACATTGGTACATTGTTAAATAATTACATTGCTATATTTTTATTTTACTTCCAGATAATTATCCTCAGGGTTCACATCCGCTAATCTTTGGCTGAAATCAATTCCAATTGCAGACAATTGAGCTTTGGTGTAAGGAATCGTAAAGCTGTATTCCTGCTGCGTCCAAGCCCAGAAAGGCAAGGTCTGGATATTACCGTAGATATCTTTCGTTTTCCAAGTTCTGGTCAGGTTCAATGGAATATTATAGTTGATGACTTTTTTGTCCTTAGTCAAAATACTGAAATCGATCGGCATTGGAATGCCGCCTTTATTTACTAGGGTAATCGTCGTTGATTCCGGGTCATATTTCACATTCTTGATTCCGTAATCGATTGTTTTTGTGGTATTTATCCAATAATGCTGGAACCATTTCAAATCCATTCCGGAAACCAGCTGTGCAATATGGATAAAATCTCTTTCCGTAGGATGTTTCATTGCCCATTCGTCATAATATTTGAGCATAATTTTACTGAGATTTTCTTCTCCGACAATATAACCTAACTCGACCAAAAACGTTTCACCTTTGATATAACTTGCGTAAGTATAAGCAGTGCCATTATCGTGATGGTCACCCAACCAAACTGCAGGTTCTTCCTTCCCGGATTTTGTGAAATTAACATAAGCTTTGATTGCACCAACAAATGGATTTGGTTGTGATTCCTTTGGCGGGAATAATCTGTAAGACACAAAATCTTCTGCATACTGCGTAAAGCCTTCATCCATCCAAGGTCTTACACTCTCATTGGTCGCCAATATCTGCTGAAACCAGGAGTGTGCGCCTTCGTGGAACATCAGTCCACTGAGACCTTCCAAGCTTGTCGCTTCGCCCAAAATCATAGTACACATTCCATACTCCATTCCGCCGTCGCCACCCTGAATGAATGAATAGCTCGGCCATTTGTAACGTCCGAAAGTGGCATTCATCAGTTGGTAATACTTTGTGATGTATGGTTTCATCTCTGACCAGTATTTTGTCTTTTCAGATTTTTGATATACCAGATAAACTTTTGGACCATCCAAAATCGGGAAACTTTCAACGGTGTAATCTCTGTCAGCAGCCCAGGCAAAATCTAAGATGTTTTTCGCGGTCCATTTCCAGGTTACTTTGTTCGAAATATCCGGTTTGATTACCGCATTGCTGTCATAACCTTTGACTTCTGTTGGGTTTTCAAGATTTCCACCGGCTCCGATAACATAATCTTTATCGATTTTGATATTCACTTCATAATCAGAAAACGGTGCGTGAAACTCTCTTCCCACGTAATCAAAAGCCGCCCAGCCGTCATAATCATATTCGGCGATTTTCGGGTACCATTGTGTCATTGTCATATCGACACCTTCGCGGTTGTTTCTTCCGGCTCTTCTTATTTGCATCGGGATATTGGCATCCCATTCCATTGTGAAAGTGGTGGAAGAATTTGGTTTGATTGTTTCAGCAAGAAAAACTTTCATCACAGTTCCCTGAATCTCGAATTTCAAATCTTTTCCGTTTTGCTTGATCCAACGGATATTTTGTGCGCCTTCTTCATTTTTCGGAATTTCGGATAATCTGGAAACCACTGTATTCCCGACTCTTTTTGCCAATCTTCCATCCGCATTCACACCTTGAGACTGCACACGCTGGTCCATCATAGAACCCGGTTTGAAAGCATTCCAATACAAATGGAAATAAGCGACTTTCAGCTCGTCCGGAGAATTGTTTCTGTAATCCACAGTCTGTTTTCCTTGATAGGTGAAATTGGCAGCATCTACATCAATATCCATTTTATATTTGGCATATTGCTGATAATATGGGGTTTGCTGAGCCGATAGGATGAAAGAAAAGAGAGAAAAGAAAAAAGATATTTTTAGTTTTTTCATAGGATTATGATTAAACCTAAACGGTTTGTTGATAATAATTTTACCAAAAATAGGAAGTTTTTGGTTAATGGCAAGTTGTGGAGAGTTTAAGATTATAATCTGTTGGGGAAGTTTGTATATTTACTTTTCACTAAAATTACAAAACAATGAAAGATTATGACGAATTATTGGAGCACTGTAAAGCTTCAATTGAAAAATTTGAAAAAGAGGTAAAATGTTCCAAAGTAGATATTAAAAATCATCTGGAAAATTTAAGAAGTACATTAGAATATGTGGCTCAAGAATTTAATCAAACTTTAAATAATCCTAAATCCAAAGTTTATTTTCCTTATGCCTTTTCAAAAGATAAAGCTAGTTTTTTAGAATCAATGAAAAAAAATTTCCCAACACTATCCACTGAAAAACCAGACCTTTTCAATTTATTAGAAAGCATTCAAAACTACAAGGCAAATGATGATTGGCTTTATGACCTTTGTAACTTAACGAATGAAGCAAAGCACAAAAAATTGCTTAAAACAATTGAAACAGAAACTAAAGGAATCAATATTCCAGGATTAATACTTTCCACTAATTCTGAAGTAAATATTGGAAATTTGGTTATTGGTGACGTCTCATTTAAAAACTTCAGAATAAAAGATGATAAGGTATCATATGAAAGTTCTCAAGCAGAATTATTATTTGAAGTTATAAACGAAAAAACAATCAAATTTCAAGACAATGAATATGATGTAATCGATTTTTTAAAAAAATGCACAAATAATGTAGAGGTTTTTATTGAGAATTATAAAAAGTTATAAACGCAACTGAAAATTCTAATTATCTTTAAAAAATTATATCTAGATTCCTACGGAATGACAAAAATCTGTTTTATGCAGACTATTGTTTTACGTTGAATCCGCAGCCCGACTTGAGCGGAAATCCTTTTTACGCAACGTAGTGGAGTGAAAAGATTGACTTCGTCGAACCACTTCATTAGGTTTGGGAGCGGAAGGCGGATTAAGCTGCCCGAATAAAATTCCTTATTATTAAGACTTACCATAATTTTCAACAATTCAAAGCAAATCAAACTCGACTTTGGATTGACCCAAATCAAAATTTGTTTAATTGTCAGTAATGATTTTCGGGAACTTTGAAACCGCCTATAAATTATTAAAAAACATTTCACAAAACTCTATCTATCAGAACGATTAGTCATTTCATTCATTAGAATAAATGTCAATTTCACGTTTATTTTATTTTTCTATATTTAGTTAAATCAATTTTCGAGCTTATGAAACAGTACCTTATCTTATTTAGTGTTGTAATTTCTTCCGTTAGTTTTTCTCAGCAAGTGAAATTCAAAGAGGCTTATTCCAAAGCTTTCAAAATCGGAACGGCTGTCAACAATGACATTGTGACGGGGAAAGATAAAAAACAACAGGATATTGTACTGCAGCATTTCAACACCATTACGCCGGAAAACTGTATGAAAGCCGAAGTCGTAAATCCGCTTCCCGGGAAATTCGATTTCGCGCAGGCAGATGCTTTTGTGGAATTTGGGAGGAAAAATAATATGTTCATCGTTGGACATACCCTGGTTTGGAAAAATCAAACCCCTGACTGGTTCTTCAAAAATGAAGACGGCACTCCAAAAACCAAAGAACAAACTAAAGAGCGTCTGCACGACCACATCAAACTGGTTGCAGGAAGATATGCAGGAAAAATACAAGCTTGGGATGTTGTGAATGAGGTGATTGATGATGATGGGAGCTACCGTAACGAAGGATGGGTAAAAGGTATTGGCGATGGCGACGAGCTGATGCGATTGTCTTTCCAATACGCTGCGAAATATTCCCCGAACACCGAATTGTATTACAACGATTTCAACGCCTGGAGACCGGAAAAAGTAAAAGGCATCGTACAAATGGTAAAAATGCTACAAGCGGCCGGAATCCGGATTGACGGCATCGGAATCCAAGGCCATTGGGGATTGGATTATCCTAAAAATCAATATATTGAAGACGCAATTGATGCGTACGCTGCATGCGGAATAAAAGTGATGATTACGGAAATCGATGTGGATGTTTTGCCCGTGACGAAGGAAGGCCAGATCATTGGACAGGTTTTTACGCACAAGCAGTTTCAAAATGAGGAATTCAAAACATTTCTCGACCCTTACCAAAACGGACTTCCAAAAGAAATCGATGATAAACTGGCTGACAGATATGCGGAACTGTACCAAATCTTCTACAACAAAAGAGATAAGCTGGACCGTGTGACAACCTGGGGAATGAAAGACGAAATGTCCTGGAAAAACGATTATCCAATTCCCGGAAGAACCAATTACCCCTTGCTTTGGGACAGAAATGGGAACCCGAAAAAAGCCTTGCAAAAAGTGATTGACGTTCCGAAAAATTAGATATTGTTAATGAATTTAACTCTTTCTGATTTGGCAGATTTTGAACAATTTCAATCTGCCAAATCAGTTTAATCTGTGAGAGAATTATCCTATTTTTCAAATTTAATTAATTCTAAAAACCGGATAAAGACGATGTGTTTTTTCGTAATAGTCAGAATGTTTGTAAACCCAATCCAACTGCGCTTGTCCATCATCGGCAAACTTAGGATTATTCGCTTTTTCCATTTGGAAAGCGGTTTTCAAAGCTTTATTGTCTTTCAGAAGTTTGCTCGCTGTATCTTCGAAAACATAAGCCGAGTAATATTCTTTCTGACCCAGAATCGCATCAAAGAAATTCCAGTTGAAGTAAGAATCCACCGCTTCCGGCTCCAAAGTTTCTAACAGAAATTTCACGCCATCCTGATTGAGTGGAACGAGGAGATCTCCGGCTCGGAATTTGGTTTTTCCGGATTCTTTGGTTACAAATGTGTCGTAATGCAGATAATGACCTTCGTAAGGATTCGGAACAGTTTTGAAATCTTTGATTCGGTATTGTTCCACTGTAATCACAGAATCCTGTTTTATCGGCGTCATTTTGATTTGGTTGAGTTTCAGCAAATCAATGATTTTCCATTCGGATTGAGGAATGACATAATATTTCGGAATCGTGATTTCTTTTGCCGGAACGTAAGTGTTATAAAACTTGACAGGCTTTGAAAATTTGGAGTTTCTATCATACCAAAGTCTGGTTTTTCCGGAAACGTCGCTTGGTTTATATTTAGCTTCGAAACCTTTGAAATCAATATTTTCATATTTTGTAGAATCGAGTTTCCAGGCCAAAGCGTATCGGCTTCCGACTTTGTATTGGTTCAGATTTTCGGCTCTTTTCTGTTGAATGGTTTTATAATTTTGATCGATATAATTCAGATTATCAACCATATAATCGTAAGTCACTTTCACACGGTCTTTGTAAGGCTTCAGCATATGTGTTTCCACAACCGTCCCGATGGCATTGAACAAAGTCGTGTAACCCGTCGCATATCTCGGCGAATCCACAAAAGCCGGAAAACCTCCGTCCGGAACATCGCCATGGATGTTGACATAAGGAACAGAAATCACACCTTCTTTCTCCATATTTTTCAGAAGCGTTCTCTGCATTTCGTCATTGAAATAATTTCCCAAAACATTTCCTAATCTTTCTTTGTTGGTCGAAATATAAGTGAAAGTATATTGATAATCTGCGCCGTTGCTGACGTGATTATCAATAAAAACATCCGGTTTCAGCCATTGAAAAATCTGCTGAAAACTTCTGGAATTTTTTGAATCTGTTTTGATGAAATCTCTGTTCAAATCGTAATTTCGAGCATCGCCTCGGAAACCATATTCTTCCGGACCATTTTGATTGGCTCTGGAAAAACTGCTTCGGTTCATCATTCCGCTGACATTATAGCTGGCGATTGCGGCAATGATTACATTTTTAGGAACTTTGATTTTTCCGGTTGCCAAGTCTCTCATCAGCATCATTGTTGCATCGATTCCGTCTGGTTCGCCTGGATGAATACCGTTATTCACAAACAAAACCGATTTTCCCTTTCTCGCTTTTTCGAAACTTTGTTTTGTTGGATTAAACATCACAACATCGATTGGCGCACCATTGTCATCTTCGCCTTTAGTCTCATAACTGATCGATGGATAATGTTTTGATAATTCCTGATAGAATTTTCGCATCTCGTCAAACGTTGTGGTTTGATTGCCGTTGCCTTTTTCGTAAGGTGTGAGGATTTGAGAATAACCAAAAACAGAAATTAGGATGAATAGGATGGAGAGATTTTTCATAGTACAAATCTAGGAAATTGAATGATTAATTTTTATTAAATTAGGATCTTAAATGGGTAATAAAAAATTTTCTGCAAAGCTCGATATTATTGGAATTAATCCATTCGTGTTTATTCCGGAGGATATTTTGAATACAATCTTCGAAATCTCTGGAAAAAACAAGAGTCCAATTTCTGTTAAAGGGAAAGTAAATGGTGTGGCGTTTACTCAAACACTTGTGAAATATTCCGGGGAATGGAGATTGTATATCAATTTGAAAATGCTTGAAAATGCACCCAAAAGAATTGGAGAAACTATTGAGGTGGAATTAGAATTTGATAAATCTGAAAGACAGGAACTTATTCATCCGAAATTGGAGAAAGCTATTTATGGCAATCCTATAACTTTGAAAATCTTTGAAAATCTGAATCCTTCCCACAAAAAAGAATTGATTCGCTACATTAATAATTTAAAAACAGAAAAAAGCATTGACAATAATATTGCAAAAATCATCCGTCATCTGAATGGAGAGATTACTTTTTTCGGAAGAAAGATTAAATAAAAAAATCCACAGAAAATTCTGTGGATTATATTTTTAAATTACTGATAATTAATCATTCAACTTCAAAACTGCCATAAACGCTGATTGCGGAACTTCTACTCTACCAATCTGCTTCATCTTTTTCTTACCTTCTTTTTGCTTTTCAAGAAGTTTACGTTTTCTGGAAATATCACCTCCGTAACATTTTGCGGTAACGTCTTTTCTCAAAGCTTTGATGGTTTCTCTCGCAATAACTTTCGTTCCAAGAGCCGCTTGAACGGCAATATCGAACTGTTGTCTCGGAATCAGTTCACGAAGTTTTTCACACATTTTTTTACCAATATGATAAGCGTTGGAATCGTGTATCAATGAAGAAAGTGCATCTACCATATCCCCGTTGATGAGTATATCCATTTTCACCAACTTAGAAGCTCTGAAACCAATTGGGTGATAATCGAATGAAGCATAACCTTTGGAGATAGACTTCAATCTGTCATAGAAATCGAACACTACTTCTGCCAAAGGCATATTGAAAATCAATTCTACTCTGTCGGAAGTCAGATAACTTTGGTTGACGATCTCGCCTCTTTTTTCGATACAAAGTGTCATTACAGAACCTACAAAGTCAGATTTTGTGATGATTGAAGCTTTGATGAAAGGTTCTTCAACACGGTCCATTGTCGTAGGATCCATCATCTCGGACGGATTATTAATAAGGATAACAGTTTCTGGGTCCTTTTTGGTAAATCCGTGATAAGACACGTTCGGAACTGTAGTGATCACGTTCATATTGAATTCTCTGTCCAAACGTTCCTGAACGATTTCCATATGAAGCATTCCCAGGAAACCGCATCGGAATCCAAAACCAAGTGCTGCCGAACTTTCCGGTTCGAAAACCAGAGAAGCATCATTTAATCTTAATTTTTCTAGAGAGAATCTTAATTCCTCAAAATCCTCAGAATCAATTGGATAAATACCTGCAAAAACCATTGGTTTTACTTCCTCAAAACCTTCAATCGGTCCTGCAGCAGGCTTATTAAAGGAAGTAATAGTATCTCCTACTTTTACTTCTCTCGCATCTTTGATCCCTGAAACCAAATATCCTACATCTCCACATTCAACAGTTTTCTTTGGAACTTGTTTCAGCTTCAGAGTTCCAACTTCATCTGCTCCGTATTCCTTACCCGTAGCAAAGAATTTGATTTTTTCGTTTTTAGAAATACTTCCGTTCACGACTTTGAAATATGCTTCTATTCCTCTGAAGGGATTGTAAACCGAATCAAATATCAAAGCCTGGAGTGGAGCATCAGGATCTCCAACCGGAGCCGGAATTCTTTCCACGATCTGCTCCAGCAAATGATGAACACCTTCGCCCGTTTTTCCAGAAACACGAAGGACGTCTTCGTAGTCGCAACCTATGAGATTCATAATTTCATCGGTTACTTCTTCAGGGTTTGCAGAAGGCAGGTCGATTTTATTCAGGATCGGAATGATCGTCAAATCATTTTCCAATGCCAGGTATAAATTACTAATTGTTTGTGCCTGGATGCTTTGTGCGGCATCCACAATCAGAAGTGCACCTTCACAAGCAGCGATAGAACGGGAAACTTCGTAGGAAAAATCTACGTGTCCCGGCGTATCGATAAGATTAAGAACATATTTTTCTCCCTTATATTCATAATCCATCTGGATTGCGTGAGACTTGATCGTGATTCCTCTTTCCTTCTCAAGATCCATATCGTCCAGCGTCTGAGATTGCAGTTCTCTTTGCGTAACCGTGTTCGTATATTCTAAAAGACGATCTGCCAATGTACTCTTACCGTGGTCGATATGTGCAATGATGCAGAAATTCCTGATGTTTTTCATTTAAAATCTTTGTAATTTGCAAAAATACATTATTTATCAATAGTCCGAAAATTAGAATCGCAATTGACCCTAAAGTTTTCAAATATGAAAGGTCTTTAAATAAATCTCAGCGAAAAACGTTAATCTTTCATAAAAAAAATAGATTGGAGAAAAAAGTTTTATTTTTGCAAATTAATTAGAATCAAGCAAGCAGAATTATTCTGTTCGGAATTATGAAGAAATATATCAGTTTAGTAGTATTATCTATGTTTTTGCTGTCTTGCAAAACTGAAATGGATCAGGCGATGAAGAGTGCCGACAAGGATTTTATCTTAAAAGTGGCCAATGAAAAGTTTGCAAAAAAGAAATGGGCAGACGCTCTGGCCTTATATGACAGACTACCCAATCTTGTAGCTGGTACAGATGATGCCCCTAATGTGGTTTTCAATTCTGCGTATGCCAATTATTATGACAAAAACTACAGATTGGCTGCCAATCAATTCAAGAACTTTGCGATAAGTTTTCCTCAGGACCCAAGAAAAGAGGAGGCAGCTTACTTATCTGCGCTTTGTTATTATGAAGGATCCCTACAGTACAATTTGGATCAAAGCAATACGGAATCTGCGATCACCGAACTACAAAGTTTCATCAATGATTATCCTGATTCTGAGCGTTCTAAGAATATCAACCAGCTAATTGACGAGTTAACTTACAAATTAGAGTTCAAAGCATTTGAAAATGCTAAACAATATTTCAAAATGGGAGAGTACAAAGCGGCTTCTGTTGCTTTTGAAAATGTCTTGGAAGATTTTCCGGCGACCAAGCTTAGACCAAAGATCTATGACATCTCTTTAAAATCCAAATATGAACTGGCCGTCAATTCTGTTTATGAACTGAAAAAAGAAAGATTAGACGCTGCGGCAGCCTATGCAAAAAGAGTAAGTGCGGAGCTTCCAAATTCCGAATATTCTAAAACAGCTGATGACCTTTACATAAAGCTAGAAGCAGAGAAAGTAAAATTCGCCAAATTACAGGAAGAGGTAGAAAAAAGAAAAGCGGAGTACGAAGCTAAGGTTAAGAATGCTGAGGCTAAAGAAAATGAGAAAAAAGATCTAGCCCAGGAAAAAAATCAACTGGAGCTACAAAAGGCTGCAGAGCAAACAAGAAGGGACAGTGCAAAGATCAATTCACCTGAACCTCAAGCTACTTTCAAATTTAAAAGATAATTAGTATATTTGCAATCCCAAAATAATTTCGCCATATGAGTGTTAAAGATACAAAAGCAGAAATAAGTACGATCACTTACGACAAAGACAAGATCGAAGAAAAAGTAGGTAGCATCTATGAGGCTATCGTGATCATGGGCAAAAGAGCAGAGCAGATCAATGCTGAGATCCGTTCTGAACTGCATGGCAAATTAGACGAATTCGCTGTTCACAATTCAACTTTGGAAGAAGTTTTCGAAAACAGAGAACAAATAGAGATCTCTAAACATTACGAAAAAATGCCAAAGCCAACTTCTATCGCCATCAAAGAATGGTTGGACGATGAAATATATTTTAGAAAAACAGAAGAAAGAAACTAATTCTGCTTATCGATAAAAGACAAAGACCATCTCATTCTATAATGAGATGGTTTTTTTGTTAATAAAATTATTAATACTTTCGTTAATAAAAATCAAAGGCAAAAATGAGCTTGCAAGGCAAAAAAATCATCTTGGGAATCACCGGAGGAATCGCTGCATACAAAATGAACTATCTTGTTCGGGACCTTATCAAAAATGGTGCGGAAGTAAAAGTTATCCTGACAAGATCGGCAGAAGATTTCGTATCGCCGCTTACACTCTCTACACTTTCTAAAAACGACGTCTTCACTGATTTTTATGACGAGCATAAAAGCTGGAACAATCATGTAGAGTTGGCACTTTGGGCAGATATTATACTGATCGCACCTTGCACAGCAAACACATTGGCCAAGATAACCGGCGGAATCTGTGACAATTTTCTTATGGCAGTTTATATGTCGGCAAAATGTCCCGTTATTGTTGCTCCAGCTATGGATCTCGATATGTACGTACATCCGACTGTAAAAAGGAATCTTCAAATTGCAGAAAGTTTTGGACATAGAATCATCCCGGCAGAATTTGGTGAGTTAGCAAGCGGATTGATCGGACAAGGCAGATTGGCCGAGACCGAAACAATTTTAAA
This sequence comes from Epilithonimonas caeni DSM 17710, assembly GCF_000426465.1. Classification (GTDB taxonomy): domain Bacteria; phylum Bacteroidota; class Bacteroidia; order Flavobacteriales; family Weeksellaceae; genus Epilithonimonas; species Epilithonimonas caeni. Next base: position 379,076 of record NZ_AUFK01000013.1, on the reverse strand, counting down.
ATTCTTACAAGATCAATTTTCTGATGATGGTTTAAGTTTCGCAGGGAAAAAATTCCTCATCACCGCTGGCCCTACTTATGAGAACATTGATCCGGTAAGGTTCATTGGGAATCATTCTTCTGGGAAAATGGGGTTTGAAATTGCAAAAAAAGCAGCCAAAAAAGGAGCAGAGGTCATATTGATCTCCGGTCCGTCTTCTGAAAAAGTAGATGATAAAAATATCACACTTCATAAAGTGACCTCGGCTCAGGAAATGTTTGACGAAGTCTTCAAATATTATGAAAACGTAGATATTGCAATAATGAGTGCTGCCGTTGCCGATTACACCCCAAAAGTAAAAGCAACTGAAAAAATAAAGAAAAGTGAAAATGAACTGACAATAGAATTGGTCAAGAACAAGGACATTCTTAAAACAATGGGAGAGCAGAAATCTCATCAATTTTTGGTTGGATTTGCTTTAGAAACCCAGAATGAGGAAGAGAATGCAAAAGGGAAATTGATCAAGAAAAATCTGGACATGATCATCCTCAATTCGCTTCGTGATGAAGGCGCCGGTTTTGCGAATCCGACAAATAAGATCAAAATATTCACGCCAACCGAGGAACATTCTTTCGATTTGAAATCAAAAGAAGAAGTTGCTAATGACATATTAAATTTTATTGAGCAAAAATTGTAACAAAATAACCGAAAACCCGTTATGTTCTTATCGGAATTTAGATTCTGAACTTTAACAAAGATTCCTTATTTTTACAGACACTTTTATAAGAATGAAAAAACTACTTTATATAATCTGTGCTTTATTTTTCGCTCAAAATACCTTCTCACAAGAGCTTTTAGCAACGGTACAGATCAACAATCAACAAATCCAAGGAAGTAACACACAGGTTTTCAGAACACTCGAAAAATCCTTACGCGACTTCATCAACAATACGAGCTGGACGGGAAAAAAGCTTCAGAACTTCGAAAAGATCAAATGTAATTTTGCCATAGTACTTTCTGAACGGACCGCAAACAATGCTTTCAAAGGGTCAATTGTCGTACAAGCAACCAGACCTGTTTTCAACTCCCAGTACGAATCGCCTCTGATCAATGTGAATGACACTAATTTTGCTTTCGAATACAATGAGAACGAGAACCTTATCTTCAACGAAAGACAATTTTCCGGTAAAAATCTTATTGATGTGATCAGCTTCTATGTTTATGTGATCTTGGGCTATGATGGAGACAGTTTCCAGCTGAAAGGCGGACAGCCATGGTTCGATAAAGCTTTCAAGATCTCGCAAAACGCACAAAACCAAAATTATGGTGGCTGGAATGCCGTGGAAAGTCAACGAAACAGAGGTGCGCTGATAAGTGGTCTGCAGAATGAAAATACATCTACACTTAGGACGGTTTACTATAGTTATCATAGATCAGGTCTGGACAATCTGGCCAAACAAGACCAAAACCCCGCGAAAAAAATTATCGCAGAATCTCTTATGCAGTTGAAGTTCTATGATAATAATTTCCAGATGAATTACCCATTCGGCGTTTTCATGGAAACAAAAAGCACCGAGATTTTCAACATTTTCAACAGCGGACCTAATACATCTGTGAACATCAGTGAGCTTAAAACTTTGATGAGTACCTTCTCTCCAAAAGACATCGACACCAAGTGGGACAAATGGAAATAATTTTTAATTAATAATTGACGATTAATAATTAAAAATCATGCTTTCAAGAATTTTCATACAAAATTTTGCGTTGATCGACCGGTTGGAAATCGACCTGAAAACCGGATTACAAGTCATTACCGGAGAAACCGGTGCCGGGAAATCAATTATTCTTGGAGCACTTCGCCTGATCATGGGCGAAAGGGCGGATGTTAAATCCTTTGCAAAATCTGATGCTAAAAGTATTGTAGAAACCGAGTTCAAAATCACTGAAAACTTCAGAGATTTCTTCGAAGAGAATGACCTGGATTTTGACGGACAAACCATCATCAGAAGAGAGATTTTACCAAACGGAAAGTCCCGAGCCTTCATCAATGATGTACCTGTAACGCTGGACATTCTGAAGGAGCTGTCATCGAAACTGATCGATATCCATTCACAATTCGAAACGTCCGATCTTTTCTCGGAGCAATTCCAATTCGGCATTCTCGATGGATTGGCAAAAAATAAAACGTTGCTATCAGATTATCAAAAATATTTCGGCAATCATCAGACCATAAAACGAGAAATCGAGCAACTGAGATCTGCTTTGGCAGAAAATAACAAAGAATCCGATTATAAAAACTTTCTACTTGCCGAGCTAGAAGAATTACAGCTGGATGATCTGGATTATGGGGAAATCCAAAATCAACTCGGCACACAAGAAAATGCAGAACAGATCAGTGAATATCTTTCGGAAACTATTTCCAAATTAAATCAAGACGATTTCGGGATCTTATCAAGTCTCTTCGATGTTAAAAACAAGATCTCCAAACTCTCTGAACTCTCTTCAGAATATCAAGACCTCAGCGAAAGACTGGAAACCTGTTATCTGGAGCTGAAAGACATCAATACGGAAATTGAAAATAAAGCAGAAGGTCTAGAAATCGACCCCAACCTTTTGCAAGCTTTACTGACAACAGTCAACCGATTGAACGCTTTATTTCTAAAACATCAGGTGAATGACATCAATGGACTTTTGGCAATAAGAGACGAATTATCTGCAACACAAAACTCTCTTGAATCAATTGAAGGTCAAATCGAAGAAAAAGAGAAAAGCCTTAAAACCATTGAAAAAGAACTTGACTCTCTGAGCAAAAAATTATCAGAGAACCGGTTGAAATTCTCTGGAAACCTGGAAAATCAAGCTAAAGAGATATTTGCTCAATTAGGTCTGGAAAAAGCTGTTCTGAAAATTGATTTAACAGACTCCTCATCATTCAATTTATTTGGGAAAAATAATATTCAGATCTTGTTTCAGGCCAATTCCGGCTTTCCATTAAAGCCAATCCAAAGTGCGGTTTCCGGCGGAGAACGTTCCAGAGTAATGCTCGCCATCAAAAAGATAATGGCCGAGAACAATGCACTTCCAACTTTGATTCTTGACGAAATTGACACCGGTGTTTCCGGAAGAATTGCCGAAGAAATGGGAAAACTGATGAAGGAAATGTCACAAGACCTTCAGCTTATCGTGATCACCCATCTTGCACAAGTTGCAGCAAAAGGAAACGAGAATTACAAAGTGGTGAAATTCGATGAAAACGGAATTACCAAGACAACCATTGTTAAACTCTCCGAGGATGAAAAACTGAACGAGATCGCACAATTGATATCAGGCTCAAAGATTACAGATGCGGCTATTTCTCAGGCGAAGGAATTGATTGGTTAAGTTCCAGCAATGGTTCGATGTACTGTCGGTCGTTGCTCAATCTCGGAACTTTGTTCTGTCCTCCTAACTTTCCGCGGCTTGCCATCCATTCGTAAAATAGATTTGGCTTCGCAAAATGCACGATCGGACATCTTAATGTAATATTATTGTAGCGTTTTGCTTCGTAATCAGAATTTAAAGTTTTAAGTGTTCTGTCAAATACTTCTGTAAATTCTTTGATATCATTCGGTTTTTTTGTGAATTCGAAGATCCATTCATGGCAACCTTTGCTTTCATTTGTCATAAAAACCGGAGCTCCTGTGTAATCGGAGATACTTGCATCCAAATGTTCACAAGTAATTTTAAGAGCCGTTTCCACATTATCTATCATCAGCTCCTCCCCAAAAGCATTGATGTAATGTTTTGTCCGTCCTGAAATCTTAATTCTGAAGGGATGGATCGATGTAAACTTCACGGTATCACCAATCAGATAACGCCAAAGTCCACCATTGGTAGTGATAACAACTGCGTAATTTTTATCCAGCTCAACCTCCGAAATTGGGATTGCCTCACGAACTCCTTCATAATACTTGTCCATTGGAATGAACTCGTAAAAAATCCCGTAATCGAGCATCAATAACATCTCATCACTACCAGCCTGGTCCTGGATTGCAAAAAAGCCTTCGGAAGCATTGTATATCTCATAATATCGGATATCCTTCCCTATGATCTCTTTATACTGATTTTTATAAGGTTTGAAACTGATCCCACCATGGAAGAAAACCTCCAGATTTGGCCAAAGTTCTCCGATGCTATTTTTCCCTGTCTCTTGCAACGTCCTTTGCAACAGGACCATCATCCAGCTTGGAACACCGGTAAGACTTCCCACATCCTCATTTTTCACTTCCCCGATAATCGCTCTCATCTTGGTTTCCCACTCGGACATCAGTGAGATCTTTTTACTTGGTGTATTGATGATCTCTACCCAGAACGGAAGATTCTCGATCAGAATAGCAGACAGGTCGCCGAACTTAGTGTTGAAGTCCTGATACATCTCTGCACTACCTCCCAATCTGAGATTCTTGTGCTGGAACAGCTCGCTTTCCGGGTGATTGTTGACATACAGGGCAACCATGTCTTTGCCCGCCTTGTAATGGCAATCTTCCAGGCTTTCATCTGTAATAGGGATATACTTACTTTTGGCATTTGTCGTTCCGGAGGATTTAGCAAATTGCCTGATCACTCCCGGCCAAAAAACATCTTTCTGGCCTTGCCTAGCTTTTTCTATATAAGGTTCGAAATCCTCATAGCATACAATAGGGACTTTTTTCTGAAAATCGCGGTAATTGGAAATGGAACTGAAGCCATACTTCTGTCCATACTCTGTTTCTTCTGCATGAAAGAGCTGCGAGAACAAGAGACCCTCCTGGGTTTCTTTGGGATACTTTATAAAATGTTCTATCTGATCTATCCTCTGGAGGATAAACCAATTGACGACAGAGTTAAAAAGTGCTTTAGTTGCCATTCTTCACAAATATAATAAATTTTGAGAATGGAAAACATGTTGATCGTCTTAATAGAAAAATATCAGCTTTTTTCCTCTTCTACAGAGGTGTCATCGTATTGCCGGATAGATTTTTCCAATGTTTCCTTCACTTTGCTGATGAGACTCTTGGGCTCCATTACCTTGACCTGATTCCCAAATGACAGGATTTCCTGAATGAAATCATAGGTGGGATAAAGGTCGTATATGAAATACACCGATTTTTCTGTCTCTCTCTGGATCTTTTGCGAATGATGGAGGGGAGAACTTTTGAGATATTCTGCCTGTTCTTTTGTAGAGCGGATGACGATTTTTTCGGGTTGCTCTTCCAGATTCATGATTCCGAAGGCGTTCTTGAAATGTTCTTTCAGATCAAATCGTTGCTGAAGCTTAAATCCAGCTTTGCTTACAGAAAGCTCGCTAATACGATCTAATCCGAAAGCCTTAAGTTTCTCATCTTTGGTATCAAGGGCGATGAGATACCAGCGGTCCTTGGACTCTTTGAGTGCCATGGGATGCACTTTTCTGGAAGTGATGCTTTGGTCCTTGTATTTGAAATGTTGAAACTCTATGATCCTCTTGTTCCTGATGGCGAAAAGGAGGTCATAGAAGTTCTGTATCCCTCGCGGGGTACGGTTTTCAAGATAGACGAATTCTGCAAAGTCGGGTTGGGAGTTCACCGCGTTCATGATCTGGAAAGATTCTATGAGACGCTGGTTGTACTCGTCCACCTCCATCACGGGGCGGCTTTCTATATAGTAGCGGTTATCGCCCTTTTTCTTGTTATGAATATCAAAATTGAAAAGATTCGCTATGTCCTTGATATCCCTTTGTAACGTACGAATGGAGTAGCTCACGATCTTGGCATCCTGAAACTCGAAGGAGTTGAGAAGGTAGCTCTCCAGCTCGGGATATGTGGCTGGCGAACGCTCCAGTCTTTTGATGATCAGAGAGTATCTGGTAAGGTAAAAATCTTTTTTCATTGATGGTTGTAGGAATATTTAGTTTTTAAATTCTGTTACACAAATATAAATTCTTAATGCGACAAAACTTGTCGTGTTTTCTTTTTGTGGATAAGTTTCTTCTCCCGAATATTGAATGAACTTAATACTAGGTCTATAACCACACTCCTCTAAAGTAGAATAAGACGACACACATGGACGAGTGTGTATAACGCACCCGGCCGTGTGTGGATGACACACTCGAGCGTATGTGCTTATGCCACTCGATAATGTGTGTCTAGATGATAGGTAATTGTTAAGACTTCGATGTGTGTTAAATGACAAAGCAGTGATTGGTTATCACTGCTTTTTTTATGGTGGGCACGAGCGAGACGCGATAAGTGTTCGAAACCTTATGATTGCAATCCGCGCTATCGGGATTTAATATTACAATTCTACTCTGTTTTCTGTATAACTATGTGGATTTGGAATTCTTTGAATTATTTTTTTTGTAAAAGGCAAAAACTCTCCTGTATCACAATCTAAATAACGCATCTGGAGATAGGCATCAAAATTTTCATTCTCATTATACTTACCTAATAAAACACTTAAATAATGTTTTCCATTATATTCAAAGTAATCATCAAATCCTTCATATTTCATCACATAATAATCTTTGTCTATCTCTTTTGATTTCCACTCAGAAAGTTTAAAGTGATTGTCATACTCTCCTCTTTGAATTAATTTATCCGGTACAGGAACTTCAAAACGAACAGAACCATCAGGATTACAAACAACCAATGTTTTACTATCTTTTTCAAATATTATGCAATCCCAATTATAAGATGGAGTGCCTCCTTTAAAATTTGGAATTATTTTTTTGCCATCTAATATCCAAGTTTGAGCTCGATGAATTCCAACATATTCTTTTCTTTTCCAAATACAATAGATATTCTTCTCTATTATACAGATTGTATTTTTTTTGTCCTTCTACTGAGAATTCGATTTTTTCTATCATTACAGCTATTTATTTTAAAGTTTTAATAAAATCTTCTATTCTTTCTATTTTTTTTCCTTTATCCGATGCGTCTAAACTTGGAATAAAAACATCATCTCTGACAAACCTCTGCAAACTTTCATATTGATGACCGCCTCCTTTATAGACTTTGCCAAAATCCCTACTGCCTTTGGAAGTTTCTAACATTGGACCGATATAACCGTCGCGAACTTGAATTTCTTGTAATGCTTTATATTTTCGGATTACCAATTCATCAATGTTTGGGTTTTTCCAATCTTCAATAACTGAAAGCTTGTTTCTCAAATCCTTAATTGTAAAAATAGGTTCTCTCGACCAAAATAAACCAGGTGCATTTTGTCCCTTATACTCAACTACATAAAACACATTGCCTTTTTTCAAAAACCTATCTATTACCCTCGATTTACTTTTAGGATTGGTAGCGAATGGAGGATTACTATTAGACTTTTCATAGGTATAATTAATATGCTCTCCATCCCGAAGTTTGCCAAGTTCTTTGCGTGGTCTGTTTCTGAGGTAGAAGACATAATGTTTATGTTTTTAATTTTTTATTATGGAAATAGAAAAGCAGCGATGGTTATATCACTGCTTTGTGTTTTTACTTGTCTGTTTATTTTGCCCTAGAAAGCACGGTTTGCAAATCTGCGCTATAAGTCTATCTTCCAAAGTATTCCCACCTAGTTGGAGTTTTACTATATTGTCCAAAAAGTTCTTGAATTTCATAATATGTGGGATGGTACTCAAAAGTTTCTAAATTCAAATATCTAAATTCTGAAAAACCCATATCATAGTCACCAGTACTAATAACCACCGATAAGTGCTCCACATTGTCTATAATTTTCACTTTACCTATGGATGAAATAAGTAGTAGATTATTTCCTTTATACTGCAAAGGTTTTGGAGTTTGAATAATTCCTATAACTTCTTTTTTTAAATTGTATCTAACTAAATTATTAGGATAAGGACAAGTATTTGAATCCTTATAAAATAAAACTAAAATAAATTTATCTGATAAAAATATTTTTGATGGTCTTTCTTGCTCTGACCATTCTAAACAATATTTTTGGAAATCATCAAACCAAGATAATTCTATCGGGTCTTCAATTATTCCATTTTCTCTTTCTAATCTATTCTTTTTTTCGTCTTCCGGATATAAAGACTTAATATAAAATTTCATAATTATTTTAAAATTTTTGAATCTATCTCTTCTATAAATGATTTAAATGTTTTTTCTTCCCAAGCTTCAATAAACTCCCACTGTTTAGGACCTGTACTTACCCCAGATTCCAAATGTCCAACATACCCTTCTCTACTGGATAGTTCTTTCCCAATTTTTACTTTATACTTTCTTACAACCAATTCTCCCCTTGCTTCATCTTTAAATTCCTTAATAACTTGAAGTTTTTCCCGTAGTTCTTTTATATTCTTCACCTTATAGTCAGAAGCCCAACTGCCAGGAACTGCTCTTTGTAATGTCCTATCCTTAAATTCCACAATATAAAACTCATCTCCTTCTTTTAGAACTTTATCTATTACTTTTGATTTACTTGTAGGTTTAATGGAAAAGGGATTATAATTCCCTGATTTTTCAAAGGTATAATTAATATATTCTCCATCACGTACTTTTCCTTCTTCAAATTTTGCCCTAAATGCAATATCATCTCCTTTCTTCATTACTTCTACTGTATCTTCATACTTTTTAACAGTAGTTTTTCCCAAATCATCTACCACTTCCAATTCTATTTTTACGTTTTTCAATTCTGTAAAATAGACGTAATCTTTTAGTTCTCTAAAGTACTTTATTTCAACAATGATTCCTTTTGCATTAATTCTGGCTAAAATATTACCTTTAAATTCAATCACTAAAAGACCATTTACAATTCTTCTCTGAACCTGTGGAAAATTCTTGGTTAGTAAATCTACAAATTTCCCAAAATTAGAAGGAAGCTTTTTAATGAAAACATTGGCTTGCTCATCTAATATTTTCGCAACGTCTTTAAAGGTATCGTCAATAATTTGCTTAATATCACTCCAACCTTTTTTTAAGAAATTAAGAAGTTCCTGAAAACCTTTGATTAAATCTTCAATAGATTTCACTACAAACCTAGAAAAAGACCTTATAGTTTTTGCAACTCCTTTTGCCGCGCTAAAACCTAATCTAAAAATTCCAAATAAAGCTTCTGACAATTTTTCTACAATAACAGGAATTGTAAGTGTAGCTCCTGTTGCAACAACTGTAAGAATAATCTCAATAATCAAAGAAATAACAAATCCATAAGCATAGCCTATAAAATACGCACAAGCAATTGGGTTAAACGTAAGGTTTATATCTTTCAGTTTTTCATAGATGTATTTTGCAATTTCTGTGAAATTCAGTTTCTCTATCGCCTGTATTGCTTCATCAAACTGCTCCAGAAGTGTGGGAAGATATTTATCAATATTCTGTACAAAATCTTTTCCTAATGTAATGCCGTCGTAAATCATCTTTACCATTGCAAACAATCCAGAGACTGCATCCACCAATCCGTTCCACACACCACATAGCAGTGCATTATAGGCCTTGACTCCGTATTTCAAAATTTCGATATCTGATAATTCCTGAATCTGGCTGATTGTGGATTTTGCTACTTTATAAGCTTTGAAATAGTTATGGTATAAAAACTCAAGAAGATTATTTGGTTCGCCTTTTTCATCAAATTTTTGAGAAATCTTAAGCTTGGCTTTTACGAAAGCATCCTGCTCATCCAGCTTTTTTTGTAACAGACTGGAAAACTGGGCAATGTTTACGGTAGCATTATCTTTTTCGTCCACAGAAATCAATGGCTGATAATTGTAATTTTTATCTATTTCTCCATTTTCTGTTTTTGGAGCCTTTGGCTGCCATCGGTATTCTTCTAATCTTGCTTCTTCAATCTTTTCTATAACCTTGGCAAGGCTATCACTTGTTGCTTTTCTTACCATATTGTTTGTAAGAATTCCCAAACCAGGAAATATCGCATCAATCCCACTTGAAAAAAAAGAGGCGATTTTTAGCCAAGTCTTTATAGTATTAATGCGAGTGTCTTCTATATAACCATTATGAAGTAAACTTTTTATCTGGTCATTAGTAAGTTCCGGGACAATCTTTTTTAATTCATCATAGATATTTTTGTTGTCTTTTACGTCGTAAGCCAATCGATTTTGTGAACCTAAGGTTGCGATAATTTTTGGAGAAATTCTAATTGCTCCGTATGTCCCGCTTGCAGAATCATTTTTATTGTCTTCTACAAAAATCAATATTTCATTATCCGAAGGCTCAGAAACTTCAAAACATTCTTTAAGTTTCGTCGCCTCTGTTGAAGAAAACATTACAACTGTGAAAGCAAAATATTGTGGCTCTATTTTATTGTAATAATAAAAATCTTTTACTGTTTTTTTGATTTCATCTGATACATCAGAAGCAACATCGGAGATAATGTTGAAAGTTCCTTCCAAGGGTGGATTGGCATCTACAAAATATTTCTTATAAATCTGTTGAGAAGTCTGATTATAAAATTTATACTCCACAAGAGGACTTACGAAATTCATTCCTCTTATTGTTTCTCCTCTCCGCATAGATGATTTTTGTTTATATAAAATTTGTGTCATTTCATCAATTTTAATAGTTAATAAAAAGGGCGGCTTAGAAAACCGCCCTTGTAATGGATTAAACAAAAATTATTATTCTAAAGCTTGTTTCAGATCATCTAAAGAAAGCTCTGACACAACCTTATCATCTTCTGTGGTCAACTGTAGAGAGTCTTCGTCCAATCCGATTTTAGCAACCTGCTTGTCGGCTCCGGATTCTATCATTGCAGTGTTATTGCTGAAATTACTTTCTGTAATGACTTCTTCCGGATTTTCAAATAACGCAGGGTCTTCTTTCGTAAATGGAAGTGCAGAAGATACCGCTAAGCCAATACTCTGTGCCTGAAGAATCGTAAGCGATGTAGGAAGTCTTGTAATCCAAGGTTTACCTTGTGCTTCTCCTTTGGCACCTTTCAGTTCATCTACAATAGACAGATACATTGGATCTCCAATAACAGGAACTTCTCCACCGTTCCACAATCTACCCGTTGCCATATAGAACTGGACTGCATCTTCGAACCCTGGACGAACGGTCACCACTACTCTCGCCATACCACTCTGTAAGAATGAACGGAACAATGGATCCATACTCTCTGATTGGTATAAAGCCTGCCAAGCTTCTTTTGCTCCCCAATAGTAAGGATAGAAGTCATAAGACATAATATTCCATTCAAATGCCTGCTCCATAAATTTGGATAATGAAGCATATTCATCCAGGTTTTTATTTTTAATGACCTCAAAGTTTTCTATGTTCTCTTTGTCATATAGCTTGGTACCTAAAACTTTCGGATCCACCATATAAGCGATACAATTGTGCTTCAAAACATCTTGCTCTATCTGACGGTAGAAATTGGCATTGGTCTCTTTTATGTTTCCTGCTTTTGTTTCTTCTTCTGCTACTTCTTGATTATAATTTGCTAACGCAGTTTCATAAGCTTCGATGATAGCATTGAAGGTTTTTTGTTGCCATGTAGTTTCCAGTTCTTTTGTTACTTCACATGTAATGTTTAATGTTCCTTGAATAATTGGACTTTCTCCCGTCGCAAAAGAAAATTCAAGCTTATCTTTAACATTAAGGTCTTCAATAACACCATCAATTTGTGTTTTGTCAAATCCCATTATCCATTTTGAGGTTACTCCTGCAACAGATATAAAACCTGCATGACCTCCTTTGAAACCGTGCGGCCATGTATCAAATAAATATCGTACCTCTGTTGCAATATATCCTTCGGGAATAATTACCTCACCATTCCCATTTACTAATTGAATGTTTCCCTCATCTTGCCCTTTAAATAGAGAATCCTTACCACTGAAAGATTTATTGACACTAAAGCCTTCCATTGGTTTTTCATCTATTTCTACATTATAAATTCCTGTCCAATGCTTTAAGGTTGTATCTGATAACTTAGAGTAATCACTAAGATTAAGTATTCCTTCTTGTTTTCTAGGATCCACAGGTTTTTCAATCACTTTCCCATTCTTCAAAGAAGCAGTAGCCAAGGTGTGAATTTTTGCTGGTTGTGGTACCGCAAACTCAAACATCAATCTTTTGCCATAATCCCAGACCTGGTTTTTCATCAACTTATCAACCCATCTATAAACACCAACAACATGTTTGTCTCCTTTTCTATTGTCAAAACCATGAGAGTTGTTTTCTTCAAATTCTTCGATGATTTTCTCAATACGTTCCTGATGAACTTTTGTCACAACCCTGTCCAAAGCTCTGGCTGTCACATCCTGAGCCTGAGTAACAGCCTGTCGCATACTTTCCTCTTTCGAACGATGGTTGGCATAGCTAGCCGCAACATTGATATTAAATCCGCCTCCACTATATCCAGTACTAGCATTAACCCCAATATCAGTAGCCTCTTGTTGCATTTTGGCAATTTCAGACTGCATCTCGAAACGGCTTGCCGTGGTTGTATCTGTCAACTGCTCTCTCTCTGTATCAGAAGATGTAGTTTCTGTTACCTCGTTTCTACGTAGTCTTCTTGTAGATTTTTCACGATATTCGCGAGCCATGATATTCTCGATACTCGCCACTTCTCCTTCTACATAAGCGTGGGTTGTCTGCTCTACCTTAAGATAATCTGCAATCCCCAATCTTTTGATTCCAAAGCCTTTTGGGACGAAAGTGTTGTTAGAAGAATTTGTAGTTGAATTATTGGGAACACTTATCAATTCTGTTCTATTACAACCCTGATTCGAAATATCTACTGTTAAAGTCGTATTTAAACCATCTATTTTACATTTCATTACAAATGTATTTGATTGATTGAAATCCGCCATAGACAACTGATTATTAAAAAGGTCACTTATTTCTAGGACTCCCTCATTTGTTCGCAATAAATTATGATAACTTCCTTCTCTTACAACAACATTCCCATTAGAAACATTATAACTAATATCACTAAAAGTAGAAGAACTATGAATACTCATCCTTCCTCCAATATTAATTATTCCAGAATTAGGTATATTTTCATAAGCACAAAACTCCGCATCACGAATAATAACATTCGTACTTGATTCATTATTATTTGTTACCGGAATCAAAACACCACCAATACTTACGTATTCTTGTTTTTCTACTTCTGTATTTTGATAGATCGTTTCATTCAGATCGGATAATTTTACATTGATGGTCTCAAGCATCTCATCAAAATTCTGATTCTCATCTTCCGGAAGAACGAATTGGTCTTCTCCTATTGCAACAATATTCTCCTGCAATACCTCTCCATTATTCAATCTTCCGGAAAGGGTTTCACTCTCTGAATATTCTCCTATCAGGTTTACAAAAGACCTTAATGAAGTTTCCGATAACTTGCTTTGTAAAAAGCTGACATCCCTTTCTCTTCTGAACTCGAATTGAAACTCTGGTACTTCCGGTTTTGCTACTTGGCTCAAAGCAAATTTTTTAGCAGCTTCTGTCATTTCTTCTGTAAAAGTAGCCTCTACCTCCAACAGTGATTGATCATAATCATCATAAAGTGGTTTAATCAAGTTCTGATAGTCTTTGGAAGCAAGTTCGAAAGCCTTGGAATATTGTTTTCTATAAATACTCTGAGCTTTGGAAAGTTCTTTTTTAAGGTCTTCCAACTGTGCTTTTTCATAAGAAGCCAAAGCCACTTTTTGACGTTTCAGCATGGATTCCGTAGGAAAATATTGAGCATCTACCGACGCATTACTATTGGCATTACTCCCACTAATATAATCCTGGGAGCCAACAGCACTAGAACCAACCGTGAAAGCATTGGACTGGTTATCGCTAGGTATGGAAGCAGAATCCACGAAAAGGAAATCCGGAATTACAACTTTGGCACTGGAGATTTCTTTTTCTTTTACTTTCTTCTTTTTTGCATCAGGCTCTGTAGAAAAAACATCATAGTTATCTATATAATGTAATGTTTGTAACATTTGGGTCAGGAGTTCCTTTAAATAGAAATCTTCCTGTGTGAGGATCTGGTAGATCAGACTATCCCAAAGAAATGGCATATTTAGAGACTGGCTGTCAAACCCATTTACCTGCAAAGATGTCAATGATCCGCTTTCTACCAAAATTTTGGTCAAATCATAGAGGTTCAAAAAAGGAGGCTTTTTTAAATCATCTTCGGTTCTGTAAATCTTGGTAAAGTCGAAATTGCCCGATTTGATCTTATCTGTCAGGAAGTCTATCTTGCTCTTTCCTGATTGTGTCCATTCTGAACTATCAAGCATGGTATCAAAAATACCTTTGTGATCATTGTCTCTAAAGATGAATTTTGTATTACCGTCTGTTTTTGCAAGCTGAGGATTTCTAAGGCTTACAAATCTGAAAAGTGTTTGTGTAGCAGGATTGGCTACTGTTTCTGGGTTTGTATTGTTTTCTGTTGTCATTTTTTTGATTTTAATTTTGTTTTTAGACATTCCTTTAGCTGTTCCAATACTATTATTGGAATATCTAAAGTGTGATTTTGTTTTTGATTAGCTTGCTGCTGATGGAGTCACTGTGACACCTTTACTCTCCAAAATAGTTACCGCATCATTGGAAACTGACGAGCGTGTTCCTCTGATAAATACTCTTTTGTTACCAGACCAGCTTGTGACATTTGACAGATCATTCAATAATCTATCATTTTCCGTTTGTGTTAATGATTTAGTTGTAACACCTCCAGAAATAGAAGCCTGCCCAAATAAATAGACATAATCCATATTAGCATTCCAGTTTCTACCTCCGGAATATGTAGGAGTGGTATCTCTTGAATACCAAAGCCGTACTTGTTCTACTTTTGGGGGAAGTTTAGCGATATCTCCCATTATGTTAAATCGGTATACTCGTGACCCTCCAACGTCAAGTGATGGACTATCATATGATACCAAAAGATTTTTAAGATTGCTATTAGTAGAAAAATTATCACAATTGATATACGGTATCGATGCTGTATTTGTTACTGGCAACAACAATGTTTCTAAGGAATCTGGGATATCTGCCCAATCGCCTGTCATTTCTACACCAGAATAACCAACATATGGATAAAAATAGTAAAGATCTGCAGCAAAGTATATGATATTGGGAAACTGCTTGACAAATTCGTTGGAGAATTTATATTGTGTACATTTGGTAGCCCCAGCAGCTCCTTCGCCAAAACTAACGGCGTCATCACTAAATTGAATAGAATATACATCACTCAATCCTCCAAATGGATATATTTTAACATCTCCTGTATATCTTGTACTATATTCATGATAGATACTTGACATACTGCTTCCCGAAACATTTTTATTAATTGTAAAGATTTGTCTTGCTCCATCTCCCCAATCAACTAAAATATCGCTTTTTCTTGTCGAAATACCAAATCTGCATCTAGGTGAATCAACTAAAGAAAGTTTTGCAAATGGCTTTTTTATAGGATAAAAAATTGCTGGATTCATTACAAGTTATTTATAAAGATTAAAAATTCATTTGTACTTCCTACACGGGAAATCATAAATCTGCTTCCTTTTGTCCCGTTAACCGCAAGCGTATTGTCAACTTTTGTCAGAACTGGAGAACCTGAACCTACTGTAAATGTTATTGCAGCTGTTCCCAATTTAATTCCTGTAATGAGAAAGTTTTCCTCTGTATCAGAAGTCAGATTAATCTTGTAATTAATAGCTGCACTACCATTATCAATCAAAACATTCTTTCCATTCTGTGTATAGCCATTGGCTGCAGTAGTTTGATTGGTAATTTCGGTCGTAGAGTTGATCTTTATTTGGGAAGATTCATCCTTATGCCAATAAGAATCCATCCATTCATAAAATTGTCCTTGTGTCGGTTTATCTCCAGTTTCGAAGAAGCTTTTTAAGTCTGTTTTTGTTGTCATAAATTTTAAATTTTAAAAGGTTTATAAATAATTTTTCATATTATATTTGGGTAATAGTTTTCCTTATCAGCGTCTTTGCTGATATCATAATTGGTTTCGTAAAAAAGAGATGTAGATTAAATCAAGGCCTTAATTATAATCCAAAAGTACTTGGTGGTGGCGTCAAAACTTGACGTAATAAAATTTATTTTTTATTCTACAAGATTATTTTCAGATATGTAATCATCTAATTCCTGTTCCGTGTCGAACTCTACTCCTATTGTACCATTAGCCGGATATGTAGGATATTCTGGCGAATTATTATTGATTTTAAAAATTATCATTTTAGATTCTCCATTGTATATTAATGCGTATTTTTTTGTAAGTATTTTCATTATGTTTAATTTTAAGAAAATGATAAGCTTATACCTAAAGTTCCTGTCATTTTATTAATAGCATCTACAGCCGTTCTTATAGCTTTTGTGCTATCGGGGTCTACATATTCTGAATCGTACGTAGATCCTGTAAACTTCATTTTTTTTGCGAGGGGATTTCCTAGATTAACTGCTGTGACTTGATTTGCAAAATCAATCAAAAATTTTGAAAGATTTGTCCCAGTCAGTCTGCCATTCATTTGATTGTAAAGATAACCTGTAGAAGGGATTCTGTAATCTAAAGTATCAGCTATTACACTAGGAAAAATACTATTCCCTACATAAGTAATACTTTTTATTGATTGAGTTGATGAAAAATTAATTGCAATTCTTGTTCCTGTAAAATAGTCTGGAAGATTTACTATAAAATCCGTCATTTGTGTTATTTCTAAGTAATAAAGAGAGTTAGGCAAATTAGCTAACAAATCTGGTTGTGTAGAATTATAACCTTTCAGAAACAAAGACCTTAAATTACTATCTCTCAGAGAATAAAGATTACTAAAGGCCGATACGCTGATTTTCATATCAAGACTTTTAATATTTCGCATATTATCCAGAAAAGCAAAATTTGGAACTGTCGGTACGTTATTTACAAAAGTTGATAGTTCTGGCATATTTGTGAAAAGTTGAAAATGAATAGATTGAATCCCTGCTCCTGTTGAAATGGCCATGGAAGTCACTCCACTAACATCTTCTATAAAAAAGTAATTATTAAAACTTTGTGAAATTGATCCATCACCAGCACCATTATTATCGATATTTATTGCAAATGATTTTACAATAGTGTTTGTAAAATATGGTTTAAAAATTGTTGCATTGTCTCCTATGTTCCAATTAACTTTGGCGTGAATATCTTTGTTAAAGGCGACTGTAAGACTCCCTACATTAGATCTATCAGTACTATTAATATTAACCCCTATACTAATATCTGGACTATTAAATACGATAGTATTTTGAGCTGTTCTACTTTGTAAAACTCTATTATCCATGGATAGACTCCTAATAACCGTATTTCCTTTATCATATTTTCCCATTATTGTATAATATTAAAAATTTTAACTGCATTTTTTTGATCAGTAGATAAAGTATTCCAAACTGCTGTTTTTACAGTCCATTCCGTAAGCTGAACACCGTTGAATAAAGCTCTCTGAATTTCTGTCCCGGTAGGCAATCCGTTACTTGTCTGCACATAGTAATTTCCTGTTTTGATACCAAGATTATCCAATTGAGCCAAAGTCGGCGGATTTTGAGTTCCATACACACATTCTCCCAGGCGATCTATTAAATGATAAAATTGTTCTTGTGTAGGTTTATCTCCTGTTTCGAAGTAAGTTTTCAGTTCTGCATTTGTTTTCATAAATGTTAAATTTTAAAAGGTTAATAAATAATATCATTCTCAAAGTCTTCCCGGAAGAAATTTTCTATCTCGTCCAGATCATAGCCGTAGTCTAGATCTACATTTTCTATATCTTCCCAGTCTATACTGTAGATAGCGTCTTGCGGGATTTCTTCGGATGTATTGTCTGTTTTAGTTTCCATATAATATTTTGTGTTGGGGTAATAGTCTTCCTTATCAGCTTTTACAGCTAACATGAAAGGTGATTTTTTGAAAGTGATTGATTATTTAATTAAGGCCTTAATTATAATCCAAAAGTAGTTGGCGCTGACGTCAAAACCTGACGTAATAAATTTTATCTTTCATTTTCATCGTTTGTGTTTTTTCTCTTTTTCTATGTATCAAAGATATTTTGCTGTGGCGTCAAAACTCGTCGCATCAAATTTTATTTTTAATTAATTTTTCGGCGATCTCATTTAGAATTTCATTGTTTTCCTCAACATAGCTCAGACCTGCCTGTATCAATGCTTCCAGATTTTTTTTCTTCACATTGTCCATCTCCGGCGATGCCGATCTGAGGGACGGATTGATCCTGTAGTAGTTCTGCCTGTTGCGTTTCCCAAGCGTCATGAACATCTGGTTCAGCTGATAGTCCACCGTCTCTGCATTTGAAGAAAGGAGAATATCAATTATTGGATTGATCCAAGCTAGTTTTCCGGCGTTCTGATATTTCCGGAAAGGATAACTTTTCATCTCCGTTCCAGTTCCAATGGAAACAATCATCATATCATTTACAGAAGGGTAATTGGGTTTGAAAGGATTTTCCAGAACATTGGCAAATGGGATCTTCCTAGCCTCCGCATAAGCACACAATGTCGGATTATTGGCAAAAACGCCTCCATCTATCAAACTGAAGATCTGCCCGTAAGATGACCTGATCTGAACCGGGGAAAAATAAGTTGGAGCTGCCGAAGTCGCCCTACAAATGTCTCTCACAAGGAAATTCTGTTGGCTCTGTTGCGCATTGGTCGTATTGAACAATTTGGCCTTCCTGTTTTCTATATCATAACTTGTAATGAGAGAAGGTTTTATAAGATCTCTTAATTCTAGGTCACCAAAAAAATCTCTCAACTGTCTTTCAAGGTTATCCTGAGAAATTTTCTCGCTGAACAGACCGAAAGGATTAATAAGACTTTCCCAAAGTGAAACATTGAAGATATCCTCCCCCTTTTCCGTATAAAGGTCAAAGGCTTTTTGGATAGAATATTTGGCTTTTCTATTTCCGTCAGGATAAAGTAAGACAGACGCCAGAATCCCGCCTGTGCTGCTTCCTGCGATCATGTCAAAATAATCTCCGAGTTTTGCATTGGGATGGTCTTTCTGTTGTAAAAGCTCTTCAAGGTAGCGGAGAACGATGCAAGAGATAATTCCTCTAATGCCACCACCGTCTAACGATAATATCGTGATCTTTTTCATTTGCTTTGATTTGATATCACAAATGTAGATGCGGGTAACGACAGAACTCGACGTGACAAAATTTATTTTAAAAAATTATATATCCTGCTTTATCTTTCGGAAGTTTGATAAGGTTTCTCCAAGTAGTTTTGATCTCGGAGGTCTTTGTTTTGATTGATCCCTTTTCGAAATGAGGAAGGTCTTTGAAGGTTTTCCAATTTCCACCCCAACTCCAACCATGTTTTGCGAATACCTTGACACACTCGTACCAGTCAGCTACTTTATCATTATCCCAATCCTTCGCAGTGTCCCAACTCACCGTTTTCCCATCAATGATAAGGCAAATATCGACTGCTAATCCGTAATTATGAATACTTTGCCCCGCTTTTGCATTCGTCACTTTTTTTCCTGGTTTTGTGCGACCTATCGCATATAGCTGGTCTTGCTCATCGAAAGTTCTGAAGCCTTGGGTTATTCTAATCTTTGCCCTTCCTGTAAGTTCTTTATCACAATCTTCAATGATTTTAATGACCTCCTCTCTCACTTTTGGATGAAGTTTCTGAATTCTTTGTTGTGTAATTTTATCCATATTGATTCTCTTTTGGGACAAATCTAATAAGGCATAACGCCAAAACTTGGCGTAACAAATCAAATTTTTGAGCAAAAAAATAACCTCTAAAAAAGAGGTTATTTATATGAATCTGAAGTAAGAATGTAAGTTATTTTTTGATTAATTTTCTGCTTACAGTTCCTGTTTTAGTTTCTATAGAAACAGTATAGACTCCATTTTCAAGATCAGAGATATCGAATCTATTATCAACGGCTTCCAATTTTGATTTCACAACTCTTCCTGAAATATCATACACCTTAACAGAAACAACATCATTCGCATTATTAATGATAAAATAGTCTGAAGCCGGATTAGGATATACTGTCATATTTTTTTTGTTGACATCATTTACCGCCATTAATGGTGTTGCAGTAACAGCAATATCGTCTACACTTAAAACATTACCGTTTGTATAATCGTTGACCCATGATAGATAGATCGTTTGCCCAGCATAGGCCGAAAGATCTACGGTGTATGGCGTAAGATCCGCTATAGGAGAATTGACCGCATGGGCAACTGCCAATATATTTGTAAAAGAAGCTTTTGCAGTATTAGTCGTAGAGATCTTTACTTTGAATCCATCGTCATAAGGACTAACATCACTTGATCTGGCAAAAAATTCCAGAGAAATTGTTGAGTTTGCTGGTAAGGTAATAGAAGGCGTGATCATCCAACGATCAGCAGGAGCGACAACCGTAAACCAAGAAGGAGCACTGGCAACGGTGTTACCACTTTCCGAAACCCAAGATATAATATTCCATGCTTTAGGAAGCATTGTTGCATATGTCCCAAATGGCGTGTTTGCATCATTATATAATGTCCAGCCGGCACCTTCCAAATCTGTGATCTCTTCAAAACTTTCTGTAAAAACAGAAGTTTGGGCTATTCCAAAGATTGGTAAAAATAAAGCAGTCAGTAGAAGTTTTTTCATAATATTTTTTTTAAAATTTTAAATAAAGATATAAAAAAAGCCGTAGAAAAATCTACGGCTTAATATTATAGTAATAATTTAATTATTATTCTGCAGATGTCGCTTCCGGAGCAGAATCTGCTACCACTTCTTCTTCTTCGTCATCATCCTGTCCTGCTGCTGCGTTTTTGCTAGCATTTCTAGACATCTTAACAGCAACTACTACTGCATTGTCCGGGTGCATGAAAGAATATTTATCATTTTTAAGACTTTCCACATAGAACTTGTTTCCAATCTTAAGCGGTGTAATATCAACAACGATCTCGTCTGGCAAGTTAGCAGGGATAGCCTTCACTTTTAGTTTTCTGTAAGTTTGTCTTAGAACACCTCCGGCAACAACACCTTTAGAACGCCCTGTGATCCTTACAGGAACTTCCATGATCACTGGTTTATCATCAGACAGCTGATAGAAATCAGCGTGGATAATTCTGTCTGTAATTGGGTGGAATTGGATATCCTGAAGAACAGCAGGGATTGTTTTTCCGTCAACCTCAATAGATACCGTGTGTGCTTCAGGAGTATAAACCAATCCTTTGAAGGCTTTCTCTTCTGCAGAGAAGTTCAAAGGAGTCTCACCTCCGTAAACAACACAAGGAACTAATTCAGCATCACGTAAAGCTTTAGTAGACTTTTTGCCCACGCTTTCTCTTTTTGTACCTTGAATTGTAATAGATTTCATTTTGTATAAAATTATTTTAAGGGTGCAAAGATATTAATTTTTTTTAAATAATAAACTTCTCACTTATAGATTTGTGCTCGTGTACCATATTCATTACATCGGCAAATAATTCGGCACAGGAAAGCACTCTGATCTTTGATGATTTCTCTGTTTTTTGTGGAATCGAATCTGTGACAATCACTTCCAAAAGCTGAGAATTCTCGATATTTTCAAAAGCTTTTCCGGAGAGAACGCCGTGCGTCGCCATTGCTCTCACAGATTTTGCTCCTTTTTCCATCAGAATATCGGCTGCTTTACAAAGTGTTCCCGCAGTATCTATCATATCATCAATAAGGATCACGTTCCTGTCTTTAACGTCACCAATTAGGAACATTTCTTCTACTACGTTAGCTTTTTTTCTTTCTTTATAACAGATCACCACTTCTGCCCCAAGATGTCCTGCATAATTTTTCGCTCTTTTTGCACCACCCATATCTGGCGAAGCAATCGTCAAATTATCAAGATCTAAAGATTGGATATACTTTACAAAAATCGTAGAAGCATACAGATGGTCAACAGGAATCTCGAAGAAACCCTGGATCTGATCTGCGTGAAGATCCATTGTCATAATTCTAGTCGCTCCCGCTGCAGTCAAAAGATTCGCAACCAATTTTGCTCCGATCGGAGCTCTTGGTTTGTCTTTCCTGTCTTGTCTTGCTAAACCATAATAAGGAATTACGACGGTAATATTTTTGGCAGACGCTCTTTTTGCCGCGTCTATCATTAATAACAATTCCAAAAGATTATCTGCTGGCGGGAATGTAGATGCAATAAGGAAAACCCGGCTTCCTCTCACAGATTGTTCCAAAACCGGCTCAAATTCTCCGTCACTGAAATGTTGAATATTAATTTGCCCTAATGGCTGCCCATAAGCCTGAGCGATTTTTTCCGCCAACTCGTGGCTGGTTCTTGTAGAAAACAAATAACTTGCTTGATCTGACATTTTTACTTTTTTGCAAATTTAAAAAATAATGAAAAGTCTGAAAGCCTATTTCTGAACTTTTCATAAATAGATTTATATTTTTTATTAGAAATAACCTCTTATCACCCATTAATATTGGATTTCATAAAAATCCTCAATATGATTTCATAAAAAAAGACCAAAATAAAAAATATTTTGGTCTTTCTGTTTTCTTAACAATACTCCTCAAAAGCAGCCTGAAGATTCGCTGCAATAGCGCCTGCAGGATTACCTTCGATATGGTGTCTTTCTAACATGTGCACCAACTCTCCGTCTTTGAAAAGTGCTACACACGGTGAACTTGGAGGAAAAGGGGCCAACAATCTTCTCGCTTCTGCAACCGCTTCTGTATCAAAACCTGCAAAAGCTGTTACCAGGTGATCTGGTTTCTTTTCGCCTGTCAAAGAATAAACAACGCCTGGTCTTGCTGCTCCAGCCGCACATCCGCAAACTGAATTGATGACCAATAATGTTGTTCCTTCTTGCTTAAGAGCCGCATCAACTTGTGCCGGTGTTGTAAGGTCTTCAAAACCTTTATCTGTAAGTTCTGCCTTCATTGGCAATACTAAATCTGCTGGATACATATTAAAATATATTTTAGGTTAATTTCTGAATTGCAAATTTAATCAATTATTATTTTGATTATCACATTAATGATTCTATTAAAATCATTCCAAAAATCTATTGGGTCATTTTGTCCAGATTTTCAAAATAAAAACCTTGAATCCGAAAATTCAAGGCTTTAATCAAATCGATATGCAAATTAAGTATATCCGTGGTAATGAATGATAATTTATAAATGATGAATGATAAAATCACTTATCAACCATCATTTATATTTAGGCAAGTAATTTCTTCACCATTTCGGAAATACTCTTTCCGTCTGATTTTCCGGCTAATGCTTTGGAAGCAACACCCATTACTTTTCCTAAATCTTTTAAAGATTCTGCGCCGGTTTCAGAAATAATTTTCTTGATTTCTGATTCCAATTCTTCAGCAGACAATTGTTTTGGAAGAAATTTCTCAATCACTTTGGACTGAGCCTCTTCTACTTCAGCAAGGTCGGTTCTTCCTTGAGCCGTAAACTGCTCATAAGAATCCTTTCTCTGCTTTATCATTCTTTGCAGAATAGCGATCTCTTGTTCTGCCGTGACTTCAGCGCCTCTCGCTTCGGTTTGCAGCAAGAGAATCTGCGCTTTCACTGCACGAAGAGAGTCCAAGGCTACTCTGTCTTTCTCTCTCATCGCCGTTTTTATTGCTTCGCTTATTGTATGTTCTAAACTCATAATATTTCAATTTAACAATCTAGAAATATAACAATGTAACAATTATGTAAACTTTTACATTATTATATTAATTCTTATTTAGACTTGTACTTAATATTTTGTAAATTATTTTTCCGATTTCAGTTATCTGCTGTTCCAATTTCTCTTCAAAAGGATAACTTTTGGAATGTTTACACAAGTACAACCAATATTTTGTTTCTTCAAGTTCCTTCGCAGCAATTTTTATTTTATTAATAAAATCATTTTTGCTGTGTGGATTTTGAGCTTCAAAAGAATTTGCATCAATGCTTGTTCCAGAACGTAATAATTGTTTTGCAATAACAAATTTCTTTTTTTCTTCCAATAATTCGCAGAACTCAATGATGTCTAAAGAGAAGTTGACTGTTTTTTGAATTATCGGATTATTTTCAAAATTTATCATTGTTTTTATTAATTGTTACACTGTTATATTATTACGTTGTTACATTAAAACTAATCTACATCTTTATTAAGGAAACGGTTTTCTCTCAATTGCATGCTTCCATTGTTATCAGACAAATAAGTGTTGATATTCTGGTCGGATGCGTTGGAACCTTCGATATTGATGTTCTTTCTCTTGAAAGCCGGAACTGTTTCGAAAACATTTTCATTATCCAATTGCTGGTAACGGGAATTGAATTCCTTCAACTTGTTTCTTCTTTCCATCGCTTTTGAAGAATCAGAAGTTTTGTTGAAGAAAGTGAATCCGCCTTCAGTTTCCTGAACTGGCTCTGATTTTTTCTCTTCTACAATTTCTTCCTTAGTTTCAACAGCGAAAGAAAATGTGTTTGGTTTTTCAACTTTTTCCTCGATAACTTCGTTAATGATTTCTTCATTTGCTTCCGCAACAATTTCTTTTTCGATTACAGGAAATTCTTCCTCAACAGCCGGTTCATTGATTGTGAAAGTTACTTCAACTGGTTTTTCTATTTCCTCTTCTTTGAACGACGCTTTTGGCTTGTCCTCAACTTCGAAAGTAAAAGACTGTGCTTCCAGATCTATTTCTTCGTAGCTTTCTTCTTCGAAGGTGAAAAGGTTGTATTCCTGCTTTTCGTTGTTATAATCATTTGAGAAATCTTGGATCTCCCCATTCTCGATGATTTGAGTTTCAGTTTCAACTTCTTCCACAAGACTTTCTGCAACCGAATTGGTTGGAAAGTTCGAAGTTCCGAAATCGTCCTCATCTTCTAAGCGAAAAAAATTCTTTCCAGATTCGGTCTGTGGTTTTGCTTCTTCCTGAGCTCTTGTTTTGAAAGGAGACTCTCTGTGTCTTGAAGGATTTGGTCTGTCTTCCAAAGAATATTTGATCGTTTCAGTAACACCAGAATGTTTTTTGTTGTCGTTAGAAAAACCTGTAGCAATCACCAAAACGCTCACTGCATCGCCTAATTCCTCATCAGTTCCAACTCCAAAAATGATATCAGCCGTATTTCCTGCCTCTTTCTGGATGTAATCCATGATCACACCGATTTCGTCCATTGTAACTTCCGAAACACCACTTCTGATTAGCAAAAGTACATTCTTTGCACCAGTGATTTTGTTATCATTCAACAATGGGGAATCCAATGCTTTTTTCACGGCTTCTTCCGCTTTTTTCTCTCCGGTTGCAACACCAGTTGACATCAATGCAGTTCCGGAATTTGCCAAAACAGATTTAGCATCACGGAAGTCAATATTAACATCGAAATAACCTGTAATAACTTCTGCCATTCCTTTTGCAGCGTTTGTCAAAACTTCGTCCGCTTTAGAGAATCCCTGCTTGAAGCCAAGATTCCCGAATTGCTGTCTCAATTTATCGTTGTTAATAACAATAAGGGAATCAACATTATTTCTTAATTTATCAAGGCCTAATTCAGCCTGGTCTAATCTTCTTTTTCCTTCAAAACTAAAAGGCACGGTTACGATTCCTACTGTCAGAATCCCCATTTCCTTTGCCACTTTTGCAATCACAGGCGCCGCACCGGTTCCTGTGCCACCGCCCATCCCAGCAGTGATGAAAACCATTTTTGTGTTTTGACCCATTGCCGCTTTGATTTCGTCAATGCTTTCGATGGCCGCTTTTTCGCCTACTTCCGGGTCAGCTCCTGCTCCCAAACCTTCTGTCATGGAAATTCCTAGCTGAACTTTATTAGAAACCGGATTGTTATCCAAAGTCTGGGCATCTGTATTACAAATCACGAAATCCACACCGTAGATCCCTTTTTCGTACATATGCTTCAAAGCGTTGTTTCCACCGCCTCCAACACCAATCACTTTGATGATGGAGGAATTCCCTTTTGGAAGGTCAAATGAAAATCCTTGTGTATTAGTTATATTGTCCATAGTATTTTATTTTTTATAGTTGATAGTTGATAAATGATAATCGATTTATTATGATTGCTTTAATCATTTATCAATTTTCTTTTATCATTTATGTTTTACTCTTCTACTTCTTCAAAGAATTTTTTTACTTTATCCATAAGAGACTGCCCGAAAGTTGGCTTGCTTCTTCTGTTCTCTTCTTTTGGTTTTGCAATTTCTTCAATATGCTGAATCTGTTGAGGTTTCTCAGCTTCTGCAGTCGGCTGAGCAACCGCCTCTGACTTAGTTACAGCTTCTTCGATAATTTCCTCTTGTGTTGGAAGGATTTTTTTATCTCTGATTTTAAGACTTTCCATTAACAAACCGATAGAAGTCGCAAATTCCGGTCCTTTCAGATATTGGTTTTTGTCATTCGCCACATATTCGTTAGCGAAACCAATTCTACTGTCGAACCCCGTCGTGTAATTTGCCAATTGACGAAGATTTCTCAAGTTAGAACCACCTCCGGTCAAAACGATTCCTGCAATCAGTTTTTTCTTTTGTTCGAATGCGCCGTAAGCTTTCAATTCCGTGTTCACCATTTCAAGAATCTCTTCAACCCTTGCATTGATGATCTGAGCCAAAACCTTCAGTGAAATCTCTTTGTCCGGACGACCGTGCAATCCCGGGATTGTCACATACGTGCTGTCTTTTTCCAATTCCGGAACAGACGAACCGAACTTCACTTTCAATTGCTCTGCATGTTTCTCGATGATTGAACATCCTTCCTTGATATCATCGGTGATAATTCCACCACCATAAGGAATCACGCAAGTATGACGAATGATGTTGTCTTTAAAAATCGCAATATCCGTAGTTCCACCACCAATATCAACAATCGCAACACCAGCTTCTTTTTCTTCTTTAGTAAGAACCGCTTCGGACGATGCCAAAGGCTCCAATGTCAAAGCTTCCATTTCCAGACCAGCTTCGCGAACACATCTAGCAATGTTTCTGATAGAACCCATCTGTCCCACTACAACGTGGAAATTGGCTTCCAATCTTTTGCCGTGCATTCCGATTGGCTCCTGGATTTCACCTTCAGAATCTACCTTATATTCCTGAGGCAAAACGTGGATGATTTCTTCGCCAGGCAACATTACCAATTTCTTGACCTGGTCTTTTAGTTTCTCGATATCATCTTCTGTGATGTATTTATCCGGATGCTCTCTCATGATGTAATCCGAATGCTGGAGAGAACGGATGTGTTTTCCTGCAATGCCGACAGTTACCTTATGGATAGGAACACCAGCGCTGGATTGCGCTTCTGCCACTGCAGTTTTGATGGAATTGATGGTTTGGGAAATGTTGTTCACGATTCCTTTGTGAACCCCAAGACTTTTAGCCTTCCCAACGCCCAGGATCTCGATTTTTCCATGAGCGTTACGTCTTCCGACAATGGCGACAATCTTGGTTGTCCCAATGTCCAGACCTACTGAATACTCTTGATTTTCCATTATATGCTCGATTTGATTTTTTTATTCTAATTTATTTGAACACAAAGTGCACTAAGTTTTCTATTTTTTTAGTTCACAAAGGCGCTTCGCTTATATAAGTTTTACTTAATCTATTATATATCCGTTTACCACTCTTCTTATTCCTGTTTTGAATAATTTTGAATTGAAGTTCAACAATAACCCTAATTTATAATTTCCTAGTTTCAGATAATTCAGAAGTTGAGCCGAATTAAAATCATTAACTACTTCTTGTGCTTTTATTTCTAATACTAATTTGTCTTCTACTATCAAATCAATTTTAAAGGCATTTTCAACTTTCAAACCTTCATAATTGATTGACAAAAATTTTTGTCTTTCTACATTTAACCCTTTATTTTTCAATTCAAATTCCAAACATTGTTCATAAACCGTCTCATATAAACCCATTCCCAGTTTGCGATGAACTTTTAAGCCGGAATCAATAACAATTTTTGATAATTCGTTTTCATTCATTTGTGTGTGTTGTTTTACTTATTTGAACACAAAGCACACTAAGTTTTTTGTTTTTTTAGCTTCACAAAGGCGCTTCGCTTAAATAAGTATTATGTTTTATTTTTCTTAATCATTTTTCTTTTCTGAGCGAAGCGCCTTTGTGAAACATATTTTCAATAATTATAAAAATAATCTTCGTGTGCTTCGTGTTCAATCTTGCATTTTTATTCTACTACTACTTTTGCTTTTTTCTTTTTATCAGAAGACGATTTGGGAGTGGTTTCCTTTTTCTTTTCCGAAGATTTTTTCGGTTCAGATTTCTTCTCTACTTTTTTCGGTTTCGAAGACTCTTTTTTTACTTCTGATTTTTTAGGCTCAGCTTTTTTTATTTCTTTTTTCGGTTTCGGTTCCGTTTTTTTGGTTTCTGTTTTTGCCGGAGCTGCTGCCAGTAATTGTGTCGGCTTTTCTTCCGGTTTTGTGATTTCAATTTTTGGCGCATTTCTCAGAATACTGTCGTTTTCTTTGAAATAAGGATTTAGTGTGGTTACAATCTGATTATTATATTTAACCGAAATCTTTTTATATTTCTGAGGATTCTGATAAACCAGATATTTCTCTACAAAAGTTTTAAATCCTTTAACCTTGAAATCAATATTTTCTAAATCCCCAATCTCAACTTTATAATTGCCATCGCTGGTAAGGAGATTATAACTGTCTTTTTCTTTTTTGATTCCGATAAAATATTTTTTACTGAAATCATCTTTGTCAATCTTCTCAACCAATTGTCCCAGTTCCTGATATTCCGAAGCATCTACGTCGCCCATCACCAACATACACGGGTAAGAAAAGTTTCTGGAAATCGGGAATTCAACCCCTTTCTCGTCCACATAAAAATCTTTTCCATTTTTACTTAACCTGAAAACCGGAACACGCTGTTTGATATCGACATTCAGATTTCCATTCAGATTCATATAAACATTCGCACTGTCAACGAATGGATTTTCATTAATCTTCTTCTCCAATTCCGGAATCTTCACATCCCCTATTTTTCTTGTCGGGTTGTATTGTTTTACTAAGTCCTTGATGTCTTTCTCATCAATGAAATATACCGGCGTCTTGGTCTGGTTCATATTGATAGACACGTTCTCCATTTTGGCGTTGTTGAAACGCTTCAACGAGAAACTGAGCAGAAATCCGAAAAGGATAACTGTCACGAGTATCTTCAATATTCTCCACTTATTTTTCATAATTCAATAAATATATTACTTATCGATTCGGAAGCCATTCCATAATCGGGTCATAAAGTGTATCAATATTTCCCGCTCCGACTGTCAATAAAATATCAAAGTCTTTTTCTTTTATTTTTTCAAAAGTCTCCTGCAATGTGCAGACTTCCTTATTTTCTGTTTCAATTTTTTCTGCTAACCAAGACGACGTAATTCCTTCAAAGTTCTCCTGAAGTTCCCTCGCAGGGTAAATATCCAACAACAACAAGTCATCTCCTTTTTCCAAGCTTCTTGCAAAGTCTTCTGCGAAATCCCTTGTTCTGCTGAACAAATGCGGTTGAAAAACCACCAACAATTTCTTGTTTGGATAAAAAGTTTTAATCGAACCAATGACTGCATTCAGCTCTGTTGGATGATGCGCATAATCATCGATATAGATTTTTCCGTTATCGAAAATATGCTTTGTATATCTTCTCTTGATGCCTTTGAAGCTTGCTATTCCTTTTTTCAAAGTATCGAAATCAACACCCAAATTGCTTAGAATTGCCAAAGCAACGGTTGCATTCTCCACATTGTGAATTCCCGGGATTTCCCAAACGAACTCTTCGACAAGCTCAGAGTGGCCATTTTCAGCTGGCGTGTGGAAATCGAAATAGATTTTATCGTGGTCCATTCTCAGGTTATCGGAATAATAATTCGCTTCCTCATTCACTGCATAAGTCTTATGTGCTCTTCCGATTGCAATTCCTTTTCTCACAAATAATTGATTGTCATTAGGAACCAAACCAGCAAACTGACGGAAACCGTCTTCTATCTGAACTCTGTCGCCATAAATATCCAAATGGTCCGCATCAATCGATGTTACAACCGCCCAATCCGGAGAAAGGTTGAGGAAACTTCTGTCATATTCATCTGCTTCAACTACTGAAAACTGGTTTCCATTGTAATCAAAATTCGATTTGAAATTTTCAGAAATGCCGCCTAAAAATGCGGATGAAGGAAGATTCGCTTCTTTGCACAAATGCGCTATTAAAGTAGAAGTCGTTGTCTTTCCGTGTGTTCCCGCAACGGCAATGCAATCCGTATTTTCAGTAATCAACCCCAAAACTTTTGCACGTTTCAGGATTTCGAAACTTTCACTTGCGAAATAATCCAGAATTCCGAGTTTCTTGATTGCAGGCGTATAAATAACCAATGTTGATTCTTTATCCAACGCTACAATTTTTTCATCAATGACATCTTCAAACGTAATATCAATACCTTCAAAACCTAGTTGAGCCGTCAGTTTTGTTGGCGTTTTATCATAACCCAAAACATTTTTGCCGTTGGCGTGAAAATATCTCGCCAGCGCACTCATTCCAATCCCACCGATTCCGATGAAATAGAAGTTTTGATATTTGTTTAAGATGCTCATTTTTTTAATTTATAAATCCTTAGACAACATTCCGACAAGCTGAATGTGACAAGAGTAATATTTTCCAATACTAAATTTAAAACTGGACACTGTCAGGCTGAGCCTGTCGAAGCCCTCAATCTTTCATTCTATTTTTTGATAATTCTGGTAACAAATCCCATTTATCATTAATGATTGCTTCTTTCTTTTTTCTACTCCAGCCTTTTACTTGTTTTTCAAAATCAATTGCTTGATTAATATCATTAAACTCATAATGAAAAACTAATTCTACCGGTCTTCTCTTATATGTATAACTTTCCGGATTTAATCCGTCATTATGCTCATTAATTCTACTTTCCAAATCGTTAGTAACTCCTGTGTAATAAGAATTATCCGAACATTTTACAATATATACATAGTATAGTTTCATTATAACTTAGGCTTCGACAGGCTCAGCCTGACACCGCTCTACTTAAATTTTTATTATTATATCACTTTAAAAATCTCATCTACAATTCCTTCTGCCGCTTTTGGCTTTGCAAAAAATTCCAGATTTGTTGACATTTCTTTTCTAAGATATTCGTTCTCACAGATTTCTGAAAGCGTGTTCCAGAATTTATCTTTCATCTCAGAATCTTTTACCATTCTCGCCGCGTTTTTCTCCACCAAGGTCAATGCGTTTTTGGTTTGATGGTCTTCTGCCGCAAATGGAAACGGAACCAGTAAAACCGGCTTTTTCGCCACTGCCAATTCTGAAATCGCAATTGCTCCGGCTCTGGAAACAATCACATCCGCCGCCGAATAAGCTAAAGCCATATCGGATATAAATTCACGAATTTGGATTCGGTTGTCGGTTGTTGGTTGTTGGTTGTCGGATTTTTCATCAACTAACAACTGACAACTATCAACTATACTTTTATAATCTGTTTTACCTGTTTGCCAGATGAGCTGATAATCTTTTTCTTTTAATTTATCTAAATTTTCTTTCCAGCCGTTATTCAAAGTTCTGGAACCAAGTGAGCCTCCAACTGAAAGAATCGTTAATTTTTTTTTATCTAAGCCTAATTTTTCCTTCGCTAAATCCTTATCAATCAAATCTGTGATGATGTTCTGACGAATCGGATTTCCTAAGAAATAAGTTTTTGTTCCCGAGAAAAATTTCTCCATATCCGGATAGGCTGTGAAAACGGCTTTTGCTTTCTTAGCATTGAAAACATTGGTTTTTCCTGGCAAAGAATTTTGTTCCTGAATAAAAGTCGGAATTCCCATTTTCGCCGCAATATACAACGCCGGTCCGCTCGCAAAACCGCCAGTTCCAACCGCAAAATCGGGTTTGAAATCTTTGATGATTTTCTTAGCTTTCATCAGGCTGGAAATGATTTTGAAAGGAAGCCCGATATTCTTCAGAAGATTACCTCTGTCAAACCCGGCGATATTCAATCCTTCGATTTTAAATCCGGCCTGAGGAACCTTTTCCATTTCCATTTTCCCGTTGGCACCAATGAACAAAAACTCGGCATCAGGAAACCTTTTATGAATTTCCTGAGCAATCGCAACCGCCGGAAAGATGTGTCCACCTGTTCCGCCGCCGCTCATTAATATTTTCAGTTCTTTGTTCATATCTTTTTATAATTGATAAGAGATGATGATTTATCAATTATCATTCATCATTTATTTTTTTAAGCGATATCATTTATTTCTTCAATGCTTTGTCTTTTTCCCAAACCTTCTTCATCAAAAACCTGAATTCTTGAACTTACATTCAGGATAATTCCGAGCTGAATGTACGTTACCAACATCGATGTTCCTCCATAACTTATCAGTGGTAAAGGCTGGCCTGTAACCGGAATCAGATTCACAGCAACAGCGATGTTGACCGACAATTGAACAAAAATCATCAGTCCAATGGCGAGCACCAGCAACGACCCAAAAAATGCAGGCATTTTACTGGCTATCATCACAATCCTGATAATCATTATCATATAAAGGCTAATCAGAACGAAAGCTCCAATCCAACCGTATTCTTCCACAATAATGGCAAAAATAAAATCCGAAACCGATTGTGGCAAAGTCTGCTTTAAGGCACTTTTCCCAGGTCCAATTCCGTTGAATCCACCGTGGACAATCGCGGCTTTTGCCTGCATTACCTGATAGTTTTTTGCCTTTATACTTTCGTCCTCAACATCAGCTGTTTTCTTAGAACTTGTAAACGTTTCGATACGGCTCATCCAGGTATGGACACGGTTTCCCCCAATTAAATTCGTATTAAGAGCAATGACTAAAAACATTACAATGAAAACCACTGAAAGCGAGATAAATCCCGCTACATATTGCCAAGCTAATTGTCCGATAATCAATATGATAATCGAAACCATCATAATCATCAAAGCGGTTGAACCGTTATCTTTCGCCACTAATCCAAAGACTATCAGAATAGGTCCGAAGATGTAAATAATATTCTCCAGCGGGACTCTTTCTCTCTTGATTTTTTTGGTCAAATATCTGCACAGATAGATAATCAGCATCAAATAAGCAAACGAAGATGGCTGAAAGGAAATCGGTGTTCCGGGAATCTTCAACCAGCGCGAGGCACTTGCACCTTCAATCTTTTGTCCTGTGAACATTGTTATCAGCAATAATCCAATCGTGAACAAAAGCAGAATGGAACTCAGTTTTCCGATGTATTCGTACTTGACTGTTCCTACGAAACGCATAATTCCCAAACCAATGAATACGAAAACGATATGCTTGAAAACGTGACCTGTTGTGGTCCCGTTGTTCACGATATATTCCAGATTCGAACTTGCGGAATAGACCGGAAATACGGAAAGGAAGGAAATCAAAATGATAACCGACCAAAGGACTTTGTCTCCCTTCAGTAGCTCGAATTTGTTTTCTGTAGTTTGATTTTCCATCTTATAATGAATAATTAAAAATGAATAATGAACATTCTTAACTATTAATTGTTAATTATTAATTCGTTTAATACTTCTTTTTTGAATTGATTTCCACGGTCTTCATAGCCATTGAACAAATCAAAACTTGCG
This sequence comes from Epilithonimonas caeni DSM 17710, assembly GCF_000426465.1. Taxonomy (GTDB): domain Bacteria; phylum Bacteroidota; class Bacteroidia; order Flavobacteriales; family Weeksellaceae; genus Epilithonimonas; species Epilithonimonas caeni. The sequence goes on along the minus strand of NZ_AUFK01000013.1, from coordinate 345,568 downwards.
CAGCAAGGTGACAATAAAACCACGTCTCCTTTTTCTGCAATTGATTTAGAAACTTCTACCGCTTTCTGCATACTGGAAGTGTCATAAATCTCTGTTTTCTTGTCTTTGAAGAAATCAATAATCTTATGATTATCAACCCCTAAGCAAACTATTGCTTTTACTTTTTTCTTGACTAATTCTTCGATTTCCGTATAATCGTTTCCTTTATCTTTCCCGCCAACAATCCAGACAACCGGCTGTTTCATACTTTCCAAAGCGAAGTAAGTGGCATTCACGTTGGTCGCTTTGCTGTCGTTGATGAACTTTACACCCCTGATTTCAACCACAGGTTCCAATCTGTGCTCAACCGCCTGGAATGTCATCAAAGAATGCCTGATACTCTCATTGCTGATTTCCAATAACTTTCCAGCGATACTTGCTGCCAGGCTATTTGCTACATTATGTTTTCCAACCAATGATAATTCGTCGATATTCATCGTGAATCCTTCATTGATATTGACTACAAAGTTCTCATCAATTGAGAATGCGCCTTTTTCCAATTTTTCATCCAATGAGAATGGAACTTTGGTCACTTTCAAATCCAATTTTTCCAGAATCGATTTGCTCATTTCGTCATCTTTGTTATAGATGAAAAAATTATTAGCCTCCTGATTTTCAGCAATTCTGAATTTAGCCAAAGCATATTCTTCATAATTGTAATTGTATTGGTCAAGATGGTCTTTTGACAAATTCAGCAACAATGAAATGTAGGGTCTGAAATTCTGAATATCATCCAACTGAAAGCTGCTCACTTCCAATACATAATAATCAAAACTCTCTTCAGCCACCTGTTTTGCAAAGCTCTTCCCGATGTTTCCACCCAATCCGACATTGAATCCGTCTTCCTTCAGAATATAATAAATCAAAGACGTTGTCGTCGTTTTTCCATTACTTCCTGTAATCGCAATGATTTTTGCGTTGGTAAATTCCGAAGCAAATTCAATCTCAGAAGATAACCGGATTCCTTTCTCCTGAATCTTCTGAACCATTTCTGCCTTCTTTGGAATTCCGGGGCTTTTGATGACCCAATCGGCATTCAGAATTTTTTCTTCGGAATGTATTCCGTCTTCATAGTCAATCCCAAGCTCTTCCAATTCTTTTTTGTAATTCTCACGGATCAATCCCATATCCGAAAGAAAGACATCAAAGCCTTTGGCTTTTGCCAAATATGCAGCGCCAACGCCGCTTTCGCCTCCTCCAAGTATTACTACTCTCATTTGTGGTTATTAGTTTTTATCTAGTTTTTAAAGTAATTAGACAAATAATCGCCAGCATTACACCGATGATTATCATTCGATTAACAATTTTACTTTCATGGAAACCTTCTTTCTGATAATGATGATGCAATGGTGACATCTTGAATAATCTATTGTTTTGAGCATATTCCAGCCCATATTTTTTCTTTCTGTATTTGAAAACCATTACCTGCAGAATCACTGAAAGATTTTCGATAAGGAACACGCCGCATAAAACGGGAATTAATAATTCTTTCCTTAGAATGATTGCTAAAACGGCTATTACACCTCCTAACATTAAACTTCCTGTGTCTCCCATAAAAATCTGCGCCGGATAAGTGTTGTACCAGAAAAATCCTATAACTGCTCCAACCAATGCAAGCGCAAAAATCGTGGTCTCGCCCATATGCGGAAGAAACATAATATTCAGATAGTCTGCGAAAATCATATTTCCGGAAACGTAAGCAAAAAATGCCAAAGTCAGCAGAATCACTGTACTTGTTCCTGCAGCTAATCCGTCAATTCCATCCGTGATATTTGCACCGTTGGAAACTGCTGTTACAATAAAAATTACAATCGGGATGAAAACAATCCAAGCCCATTCGTGCGCTTTTGCATCATCCATCCAGAATAAAATCCCACTGTAATCGAACTCGTTATTTTTAGTAAAAGGAACCGTAGAAACCGGAATTTTTTCGTCCGGCATAAAGTTCTGCTCTACATTATTTCTGTTGATAACCGTTGCATCGGCATACTTTCTCTTAACCTCAACATCCGGGTGAAAATACATTGTAACTCCGACAATTAGGCCTAAACCAACCTGCCCAATGACTTTGAATTTTCCACTTAATCCGTCTTTGTTTTTCTTAACTTTTTTGAGATAATCGTCTAAAAATCCAATCGCTCCCATCCACAAAACCGAGATAATCAGAAGAACGATGTAGACATTTGTAATTCTGGTAAACAGCAAAACCGGAATAATAGTTGCCAAAATGATAATCAAACCTCCCATTGTTGGCGTTCCTTCTTTCTGCTTTTGTCCTTCCAGACCAAGGTCTCTCACCAGTTCTCCCATCTGCTTTCTTCTTAGGAAATTGATGATTCTCTTTCCGTAAGCCATCGCAATAATCAGTGAAAACAAAACTGCCATCGCTGCACGGAACGAAATGTATTTGAACAAATTCATTCCCGGAACGTGGATTCCGTGAGCAGTTAAATATTCGTATAGATAGTATAACATAAATGATAGTTGATAAATGATAATTGATTATAAATCCGCACCAATTTTTTTCTTGTAACTGGAGGTTACTTTCAAAATTTCTTCCGCTTCGTTCTTTAGATTTTTAATCAATTCTATATTATTTGTCATTTTAATTTCTTCAATAATTTCTAACCAAAATACAGTTTCGTCAGTCTCTTCAACCACAATACATAATTTTGCATATTTTTCTTTATTAGACCTTGCTCTACACATAGCTCTATAATTTGCAGCAATTGAACTGGAAGACCTAAATATTTGTTTTCTAATTACCGAAACCTTATCCGAATAAGGCAATTGCGATAATTCATTAATAATTGATATCGCTAATCTTTTTGTTCTTTCAGCAAAAATGGTGTTAAAATCCATCGATTATCATTTATCAATTATCGTTTATAATCACTTTCCCATCAAATTCAAAAGTTCCCTTATCGTTTCTTTGTCATCAAAATGATGTTTCACACCGTTGATTTCCTGATATGTTTCGTGGCCTTTTCCAGCCACCAAAACAATATCTTTTGGTTCGGCAAATTTGATAGCCATTTTTATAGCTTCTCTTCTGTCAGGAATCGAAGTATATTTGCTGAAATTCTGAGGCTGAACGCCAGCTTCTATTTCTTTGATAATCTGTGTTGGTTCTTCAGTTCTTGGATTGTCAGATGTAATGATGGCCAAAGTCGATTTTTTGGTAGCGATGTCGCCCATTTCCGGACGTTTGGTTTTGTCTCTGTCGCCTCCGCAACCGAAAACCGTTATTAATCTTTCGTTTTTGGTTCTGATTTCGTTGATGCTGTCCAACACGTTTTCCAAGGCGTCCGGTGTGTGGGAATAATCCACCACGAAGAAAATTCCGCTGTCGGATTTTATTGTTTCAAATCTTCCGTTCACCCTGTGAAGAATAGAAATCGCCTGTAATACTTTATCTTCTTTCATTCCTAATTCCAACGCAATTCCGTAAGCCAAAAGCAGATTATAAGCATTGAATTTCCCCGTCAATGTTGTCCAGAATTCTTTGTTATTGAAATTCAGCAACATTCCGTTAAAATCCACTTCCAAGACTTTTCCGTGGAAATCTGCCATTGTTTTCAAAGCAAAAGTTTTCTTTTTCGCTTTGGTATTCTGCAACATTACCAATCCATTTTTGTCATCGGCATTCGTAATAGCAATCGCAGAATCTTCCAACTCGTCAAAGAATCTCTTCTTGGCGTAGATATAATTCTGGAAAGTCTTATGATAATCCAAATGGTCGTGCGTGATATTCGTAAAGCCAGCGATTTTGAAATGTAATCCCTCGATTCTGTCCTGGGAAATCCCGTGAGAACTCACTTCCATAAAAGCATATTCGCAACCGATTTCAACCGCTTTCGCCAGCATTTGATTCAGACGAATCACGTCCGGCGTTGTATGCGTTGACGGAATAATCTCATCTCCGATTCTGTATTCAACAGTGGAAATCAAAGCGGATTGATAACCCAAAGTTTTGAAAATATCAAACAATAAAGTTGTTACCGAAGTTTTCCCGTTGGTTCCGGTAACACCAATTAGATTCAGTTTTTGGGAAGGATTTCCATAAAAATTAGAAGCCAGGTGTCCTAAAGTTTTGGAGGAATCTTCAACTTTAATATAAGTTACCTCATCATTGATTTCTGAAGGCAATTCTTCACAGACAATCGTTTTTGCACCTTTTTCAATACTTTGACCGATGTAGGAATGACCGTCGGAAACTGTTCCTCTCAATGCCACATACAAAGAATTTTCAACAACTTTTCTGCTGTCGAAAACCAATTCCGACACTTCTTTTTGAAGAGTTCCAACTGTTTCCAGGATCTGGATTCTTTGTAATAATTTTTCTAATTTCATTTTATTGTTCATAGGATTTCATCCTATGCTTTATTAAATCGCTCTTCGGGACTTTTACTATTTTCAATTCTGAAGATTCAGATAAATCTTTTGGTTCTTTCCAATAGCTGCTCCTTCTGCAGGGAATTGTCCGGTGATTTTTCCAACGCCTTTATAATCCACCCTGTAACCCATATTTTCAAGCTGTGGAATCACATTCTTTCCAATCATCCCAACCAGATTCGGCATCGAATCTCTTGTCACATTCACCTTTACATTTGGTGCTGTCATTCTATTAAGGTCAACTTTGTGTTCAACCAAAAGGTCTTTTTCAACGTTCAAAGGTGTTTTCAGGAATGTCTTTCCGGCAATCTCTTTAAAAACCGGTGCTGAAACTGTCCCCCCATAAAAGCCTTTTGACGTATCTGGCTGATTGACAACTACTATACAAGTATATTTCGGATTATCCGCCGGATAAAATCCTGCAAAAGAGGCCTGATATTTCATTGGACCGTCTTTCTTCCAATATTCAAATCTGGCCGTTCCTGTTTTCCCCGCAATTTTAAGATTTGGTGTATAGATACTTTTTGCTGTTCCTTTTTCAACAGCTTTTGTCAATGCACTGGTCATCATTTCAATTGCCTTATCGGACGCCATCTTTTTAACCATGACCTCTGGTTTTGCCTCATAAAGGACTTTCCCATCCTTCATTATTTTATCAATGAAAAGAGGCTTTACCATTTTGCCTTTGTTTGCAATCCCATTATAAAAAGTTACCAGCTGCAGAAGTGGAAATCTTGACGAATATCCATAAGCTAAAGAGGCCAAAGTTGCTTTGTTCCAACGTTTGCTTTGTGGCGTTTGAATTGAAGGCTTTGCAATTCCAGGTAATTCGATCTGCATTTTATCGAACATCTTCCACCGTTTCAAATGGTCTATGAAAACCTGTGGTTTATCTGCATAATGTTCTGTAATTAATTTCGCTGCTCCAACGTTGCTTGACTTCGCCAAAACATCGCTCACATCATAAGTTCCACCACCATGACCGTCTGTGATTCTTTGTCCGGCATAAGTCCAGATTCCGTTTCCGATGTTGACCTTCGTATTTTCATCAATGAAACCATCGTCCATCGCTGCCAAAAGTGATACCGTTTTGAATGTAGAACCTGGCTCCTGGGCATCTTTTACGGTGTAATTATAAGCATCGACATAGATTCCCGGTTCGGTTCTTCTAAGATTGACCATCGCACGGATCTTCCCCGTTTCAACTTCCATAACAACAACACTTCCGTGGTTTGCATCGAATTTTATCAATTGATTTTCCAATGCCGAATGTGCAATATCCTGAATTCTCAAATCCAGAGTTGTATAGACATCTTGCCCGTCAACAGGCTCCTGGACCTTCCAGTAATCAATTGGTTTCCACTGAGAAGAAGTGATTTTCTGTTCCAACCGCTTTCCATCAATTCCTGTTAAGAATTTACTGAAAGCACCTTCCAGACCAGATTTTGATTCGCCGTTATCAGCACCGATTGTTCCAGCCCCGATTTGAGTGGTTGCCAGTTCTCTTCGGAAATTTCTTTCTACAATGAAACCTCCTTTATTTTTTCCTCTGTTGAAAATCGGAAATTCTCGGATCCTATCATATTCATCGAAATCGAGGCCTTTTGCCAAAAGATAATACTGATTATTTTTTTTGTTCTGAGCATCCAGTTTTGCTCGGAAATAACTTCTGGGTTTATCAAACATTTTGCTGAGAGAATCTGTCAAAGCGCCAATATTATTGGAATAGATCGTATCTCTCATCGATTTGAAATCCAGATAGATATCATAACGCATTACCGTTGTTGCCAAGATAGAGCCATCGGAAGCGAAAAGATTTCCACGAGCAGCCTTTAAAGTTGCTTCACGGTAATTTTTGCTGATGTAATTATTTTCGAATTCTTCAACATTGGTATTCTGAAGAATTAAAATCCTCGTCAGAAAAATGACAAACAAAATGAAAGCTCCCAACACAAAAAGGTAGCCCCACTTCAACGCATTGGAACGCTTTTTTTCGTAATTGTTATTTGGTTGCTTTATCATCTGTACTGTCAACTTTTATCAATAATTTCATTGGATGGCTTTCCAAACTCACCAGAGAATCCTGAACCATTTCTTTCCCGAGTTCGGATTCCATTCTGATTTTTATCAGTCTGCTTTGTGCGTAAGCATTTCGCGACTTATACTCTTCTGTCTCTTCTTTAAGTTTGTTAACATGTTCAATCTTTTTGTTAACCAAATGGTTGCTATAAATCATCACCATCAACAGCCCGAAAATGAACAGAAAATACTTGTAATGCGCTTTTACCTCATCACGGTTAAGAAAATTCCCTTTTATGATATCCATAAAAGTGAGTTTCTTCTGTCTGCTTTGAGTTAATTTTGCCATTTTTGGTATTGTTTGTTGTCGGTTGACAGTTGATAGATTTAGAATTTCTCCAACAACCATCAACTAAAACCATCAACTATAATTTTGTTCCTATTCTCATTTTCGCACTTCTTGCACGAGAGTTCTCTTCAATTTCCTTATCATCAGGAATGATTGCTTTTGTTTTTAATAATTCAAAAGCTTTCGCATAATTTCCGTAAATATCACGTTGAGGTTCACCTTCGAACATCCCATTTTTCAGGAAACGTTTTACCAATCTATCTTCTAAAGAATGGTAAGAAATCACAACCAATCTTCCTTCAACTTTTAAAATCTTGTAAGATTGAACCAGCATTTCTTTCAAAACTTCCAACTCTTGATTAACCTCAATTCTGATAGCCTGAAAAACCTGAGCAAAAAATTTATTCTGCTTAAAGGCCGGAATATAACTGAAGAGATTTTTCAAATCTTCCGTTGTATTGATTTTCTTCGTTTTTCTATGATGAACGATTTCCCTTGCCAATTTTCGAGATTCTCTCAGCTCCCCATATTGGTAAAAGATATTTGCGAGGTCTTCTTCTTCGTAATCGTTGATGATCCTTTTTGCATCCAGAGTCTGCATCACATTCATTCTCATATCAAGAGGCGCATTGCTTCTGGTAGAAAATCCTCTTTCCGCTTCATCGAACTGATGAGAAGAAACGCCCAAGTCTGCTAAAATCCCGTCAACCTGGGAGACACCATAAGCCAACATCGAGTTTTCCAGAAACCTGAAATTCTGATTTACCAATGTAAATCTGGGGTCATCAATCGCATTCTTCAGCGCATCCAAATCCTGGTCAAAAGAAAACAGTTTGCCTTTATCAGAAAGTCGGCTCAAAATCTCTCTCGAGTGACCTCCACCACCAAACGTACAATCCACGTAAATACCGTCCGGATTGGTTACCAGAGCGTCTACGCTTTGTTTTAATAATACTGGATTATGATACATTTTGTCTAGTTGATAATTGTTAGTTAGGAGTTTAATACTTTCAGATTCTTCGACAAGCTCAGAATGACATTACTTATTAATTTAATTCTTCAGAATCGAGATTTCCCATAACATCTTCCGCAAGGCTGGCGAAGTCTGATTCGCTGACAGCAATTACCTGTTCGTAAGAATCTTTGTCCCAGATCTCAAACAATTCTCCAGCACTTGTAATCACAATTTCTTTGCTGAGATTTGCATATTGTGTCAAATCTTTGCTGATCTGCAGACGACCCACGTTGTCCATCTCTACGGTTTTGACTCCCGCCGTAAACATCCTGATGAAATCTGCATTTTTCTTGATAAATCGGTTCAGACCGTTTATTTTTGTCATCAGTTTTTCCCAAGGCTTCATCGGATAGACCTCAAGACACTTCTGAAACACCGAACGCTTGATTACAAATGACTCATCTGCAAAATGTTCCATCTGCTTCGTAAGCGAAGCAGGCAGTTTGATGCGCCCTTTGTCATCTATTTTACACTCGTATGTTCCAATGAAGTTTTTCATTTGGAGCAAATTTATATAAAAATCTACCACATTTTACCACTTTTGCCCACTTTTATACTTAATGTTTATAACTTTTTGGTTTCAAAGCTTACTTGGCTAATGATTTGATTTAAAATCGATTAAAATGAATTATTGCAAAATCCTTTATTATAAAGCCTTTGCAATGAATGATTTAAAAAATTCGGTTAGAAATGTTTCATTATTTAAAACGGTTCTAACTAAAATATCAAATTGCCTATATTTGTTATATGAATTATTTAGAAGCACTTAACTGGCGGTATTCTGTGAAAAAATTTGACGGAAGGAAGATTTCTTCTGAAAAACTGAACAATATTCTGGAAGCAGGTAGACTGTCTGTCAGTTCGTTAGGACTACAACCTTATCATCTTTTGGTTGTGGAAAATAATGAGACGATCAAGAAATTGATTCCGGCTTTTTACAATCCATCCCAAATATCGACTTGCTCACATTTGATCGCTTTGGTTACCAAAACTCATATTAATAAGGAGTATGTCGATAATTATTTCAGTCATATAATCAATGAGCGTGGCGTAACTTTAGAGCAATTGTCTGCGTTTAGAAATAACATCAATCTTTTCTTAGAAAATTATACCCAGAAAGAACTTGAAAGCTGGTCTGAGAAACAGAGCTACATCGTACTTGGATCATTGATAATGGCTTCTGCCGAAGAAGAAATCGACACCTGTCCGATGGAAGGCTTCAAATCTGAAATCATAGAAGAAGTCCTAAAAATTGATAAAGAACACGAAAAAATTGCTGTGGTTCTGGCGCTTGGTTACAGAGCGGAAGATGATATTTTTCAGAATTTCAAAAAAGTGAGAAAACCTGCGGATAAGTTCATCAAATTCTTTTAACTTTATTCTTTTGAATTTTCTCAGACTTATTGAGAATCATTAATTTCTATTTATGATAAAAACAGACGTTCTCGTAATCGGTTCCGGAATCTCGGGCTTATCTTATGCCATCAAAATCTCCGAACAATTACCTGATACAAAAATAATAATCGTTACAAAATCCAACGAAGACGAAAGCAATACCAAATATGCCCAAGGCGGATTGGCAGTCGTAACGGATTTCTCCAAAGATAATTTCCAGAAACACATCGATGATACTTTGCGAGCCGGAGATTACATCAATGACCCTGAGATTGTAAAGATCGTGGTAGAAGAAGCACCTTATCGATTCAATGAAATTGTAGAATGGGGTGCAAAATTTGATCAGGAAAAAGGAAAATATTCATTAGGAAGAGAAGGCGGACATACAGAAAACCGGATTGTCCACCATAAAGATATCACAGGTTTCGAGATCGAAAGAGCACTTTTGGAAACTGTTAGGAATTCTCCAAATATTGAAATTCTTCCACACCATTATGTCATTGATCTGATTACCCAACACCACGTTCCGGGGAAAGAATTGGACAAGGGGAATATCAATGCTTACGGTGCTTATATTCTTGATGAGCAGAATAAGAAAATCAAAAAAATCACTTCAAAAATTACCTTGGTTGCAACCGGTGGAGCTGGCCATGTTTATAAAAATACGACCAATCCAATCATTGCAACCGGAGACGGAATCGCTTTTGTTCACAGAGCACAAGGCAAAGTTTCCAATATGCAATATTACCAGTTTCATCCAACGGCGATGTATTCCAAACGAGACGGAATGTTGTTCCTGATTTCCGAAGCTGTTCGTGGTGACGGCGCAAAACTCCGTACCAAAAATGGAAAACCTTTTATGCAAAAATATGATGAGAGAGAAGAGTTAGCTTCCCGTGACATCGTTGCAAGAGGCATTGATAATGAATTGAAAATCAGTGGAGACGATTACGTTGGTCTGGACTGTCGCGAAATGGATAGAGAAAAATTCATCAATCATTTTCCGAACATCTATCAAAAATGCTTGGATGAAGGCATTGACCCTTTCAAAGAATTGATTCCAGTTGTTCCTGCTTGTCATTATCTGATGGGCGGAATCGAGGTTGATAAAGAAGGTCAATCTTCTATTAAAAATCTTTTTGCAGTGGGAGAATGTACCAATTCCGGACTTCACGGTGCGAATCGTTTGGCTTCGAATTCTTTATTAGAAGGTTTGGTTTTTGGACACAATGCCGCGATGAAAACAGTTGAACTGTTGAAAGAAAACGATTTCAATTTTGATGACTTGAAAGCTGTTCCAGAGTGGAATGAAGAAGGAATGAAAATGATGGACGAAATGGTTCTTGTAACTTATCTCAGAAAACAACTTCAGGAAATGATGAGTGATTTGGTTGCAATCGTAAGAAGCAATGCGAGATTGGAATTGGCTAAAAAGAAACAACGAGAAATCTATGAAGCCGTAACAGAACTTTATAATTATTCCATACTTTCACCACAACTTTCTGAATTGAGGAATCTTGTGAATGTTTCTTATCTGATCATCAAACATTCTCTTGAAATGAAAGAAAATAAAGGAGCGTTTTACAATAAGGATTTGGCTACGAAACCGCTTCTAATTAATGAATAAATCTTATTTTAAATAATTAAACCCTTTCAAAGTTTGAAACTCTGGAAGGGTTTTATATTTTTACACAAATTTCAAATTATGAAAAGACCATCTTACGCCAGCGACAAAGTTTTAAAAGAATTCATTAGAACTGCTTTGGAAGAAGACATTCAAAATGGCGACCATTCTACGCTCTCCACGATTCCGAAAGATCTGGAACAGAAAGCTCAACTAATAGTAAAAGAGAATTGCATTCTGGCAGGAGTGGAATTGGCGGAAATTATTTTCAAGAACTTTGATAAAAATCTGAAAGTGGAGATTTTCATCAAAGATGGAGAATCTGCAAAAAAAGGTGATATTGCTTTTATTGTAACTGGAAAAGCAAGGTCAATCCTTTCAACAGAACGCTTGGTTCTGAACTGTATGCAACGTATGAGTGGGATTGCCACGATGACTCACGATTGGGATTCTAGATTGGTGGGAACAAAAACTAAACTTCTTGACACAAGAAAAACGACCCCTAATTTTCGTGTTTGTGAAAAATGGGCAGTAGCTATAGGTGGCGGGACCAATCACAGATATGGGCTTTACGATATGATAATGCTGAAAGACAATCATATCGATTATAACGGAAGTATTACCAACGCTGTGAAGATGGCAAAAGATTATGTCAAAAAAAATAAACTCAAATTAAAAATCGAGGTTGAAACCCGTAATCTTGATGAGGTCGAGGAAGCTGTAAAATCCGGCGCGGACAGAATTATGTTTGATAATATGGATGTCGAGACAATGACCAAAGCAGTAAAAATAGTTAACGGAAAATCGGAAACAGAAGCTTCCGGGGGAATAACACGTGATGTGTTAAATTCGGTGGCCAAAACCGGTGTCAATTTTATATCTGCAGGTGCAATAACGCACTCTTCCAGCAATATTGACCTGAGTCTCAAAGCGTTAAAAATTTAACACTATATTAACAGAACATATTAATTTTTTTAAGACTTTTGCGACATAAATCTTAAAAAAATGAAAATGTTATCGAAAAAACCAGCATTGGTCCTTATGCTGACGATGAGTACGGCTAGTTTTTACTTTGCACAATCCACAAAGGATACATTATCAAAAGACACTCAAATTGAAGAAGTAATTCTTAAAGGTGTTACAGATATTGCAAAAGATAGAAAAACCCCTGTTGCTGTTTCAACTATCAAATCGGCTCAAATCATTGAAAGATTAGGAAATCGCGAACTTCCTGAAATCCTTAATACTACCCCATCTGTCTATGCAACAAAAAGTGGTGGAGGTTTTGGTGATGGAGGTCTTGTTATGCGAGGCTTTGAATCAAGAAACATTGCTGTTATGGTAAATGGTATGCCTGTCAACGATATGGAAGGGGGAACTGTTTATTTTTCCAATTGGACAGGATTATCAGATGTAACGAGTACTTTACAAGTACAAAGAGGGTTAGGCTCTTCTAAATTAGCCATTGCTTCTGTTGGAGGAACTGTTAACTTTCTAACACGTTCTGCGGATATGAAAAAAGGAGGAGTTATCAGATTAGGAGTTGGAAATAATGACTATTTAAAGACATCTTTCGCTTATAATACTGGAAAATCCGAAAACGGTTGGGCCACATCATTCTTGATGAGTAGACAAGCAGGTTCGACCTATATCCAAAATTCAGAATATGAATCATATGCATACTATTTTGCTTTAGGTTACAAACCTAATGAAAAGCACAATTTACAATTCATGATTACATCTGCTCCTCAGTGGCACGATCAAAGAACTTACGCTCCAACAATTAACAATTATATCAAATTCAACCCTGACCATGATGGCTCGCCTGATAGAACGTATAATTCTGATTTTGGATACAGAACAGATGCGAATGGCAATAGAATTGCGATAGCTAATCGTTCAAACTACTACTCAAAACCAGTAATGATGCTAAACTGGGATTGGACAATGAATGAAAAATCTACATTAAGTACAGTATTGTATATGTCGAATGGTAGAGGTGGCGGAACGGGAGATATTGGTTCTGTAGGAGGGAAAGGTATGTCAACATTCTATGATGCTGAGGGACATTATGATTATGATAAAATCTTTGCCGCAAACGCAGCAGTAGATGTAAATGCAGCAGGAGCCAGAAGTACACTAGTAAGGAGATCATCTATTAATTCCCACAACTGGTATGGAATCCTATCCAACTTCCAACATAAAATCAATGATAATTGGAATTTTTCTGTAGGAACAGATGATCGTTATTATTATGGATATCACTATCAGGTTGTATCTGACCTTTATGGTGCATCAGGTTACAAAGATGCTACAAATACAAATATTGCTCCTAACGTAGTAAGTGCCCTTTATGATTACAAAAAATTAAGCTGGAATCCTTTTGGAGGCTCATTAGCACCTATGAATGAAAGGATAGGCTATAGTAATGATGGGGAGGTTCTTTGGTATAGCGGATTCGGTCAATTAGAATATTCAACAAATCAATTATCTGCTTTTATTCAGGGATCAGTTTCCAATCAATCTTATCAAAGGATTGATAATTTTGTTCAAGATGGCATAACTATACAACAAAATCAAACGGTAAATACCAAATCGGGTTTCAAAGACATATTCGGATATAATGTCAAAGGGGGAGTAAACTATAATATTAATGAAGTTCATAATGTTTTCGCAAATATTGGTTTTTATAGCAAACAACCTTTTTTCAATTCAGTTTATCCAAGTAATAGACAAGTTGTTAACCCTACTTTAACAAACGAGAAAATATTCTCCGCAGAGTTAGGATATGGTTTCAGAACTCCAAAATTCAATGCCAATGTGAATGTATATAGAACACAATGGGGCGATAGATGGATGAGAAGAACAGGATTAACTCACACTCTTGTAGATGGTTCAACAATCACAGGTTACTCGGAAGTATCTGGAGTTAAAGAAATCCACCAAGGTATTGAATTCGATGGTGTTTATAAAGCTTTTTCTTTCTTAGAGTTTCAAGGAATGTTCTCCTGGGGAGATTATTTCTATGAAGGCAATGCTACTGGATCCAACTTCGATGATAACAACAATCCTGTTACAGTTGCTGGAGGAACCAACACAAACGAATTATATTTAGACAAAGTTAAAGTTGGAGGAACAAGTAATAATAGTATTCCACAAATGACCGCCTCATTAGGAGCAACAGTAAAACCTGTAAAAGATTTTGACATCTACGGAACTTGGAGTTATGTGGGTAAAATCTATGCAACAATGGACGCATCTACATTTACTACAGCAGGAAATCAAGCATTAAAATTACCTGATTTTAATTTATTTGACCTAGGAGCTTCTTATAAAATTAGACTAAAAGATAGTGCTCAATATTTTACAATTGGTGCGAATGTTTATAATCTTTTTGACACAACTTACATTCAAGATGGAGCTACTAATATAGTAAAAAAGGTAAGTGATTTTAAAACAAATACCAATACAGCAGAACAAGCACAGCAATTATATAATACTTATATGAGTGACCCGAATAACTTTTACAAAGGGATTGATAAAAGCAACAGAGTTTTCTTCGGTTTTGGAAGAACTTGGGCTGCAACTTTATCGTTCAACTTCTAAAAAGATTAATAGTTTTAATTAATAACTCAAATCCCGGCTATCTGTCGGGATTTTTCTATCTTTGCTTTTCAAAAATCTGAATATGGAATTTTATAAAATTTTTCTTAGTGCTCACAAAGGTTTTGGATACCTTGAGCTTGCATTGGTTGCAGCATTTTTAGTGCTGTTATTGACCACAATGTTTGGTTATAGTGGGAAAATCTCAAAACCTTTTAGAAAAGTGACCCTTTTCACAATGATTTTCTTTCACGTTCAGTTTTTGGTGGGCGTTGCTTTATTATTAATATTTTCCCCTGGCTTCAAAGCAGCTTTGAACGCAGGAACCTTGATGAAAGACCCTTATGCCAGATTCCAGTATGTGGAGCACCCTTTCTCTATGTTGATTGCAGCAGTTATCATGACCATCATCAACAAAAAAGTAAAATCTAACGACAAATTAACAATTCCTGTTGTCTCATTAGGATTAGTTGCAGTTGCGTTATTCGTATTTGCATTTCCTTGGGCAAGAGTTTTTGGATAAATAGTATTAACAATTTTAATTAATTTAAAACAATGAAAGTAGCTGTAGTAGGCGCAACCGGAATGGTTGGACAAGTTATGCTGAAAGTTTTGGAGGAAAGAGATCTTCCAATCACCGAATTAATTCCTGTAGCATCAGAGAGATCTGTTGGGAACAAGGTCAAATTCAAGGACAAGGAATTCACTATCGTTAGCATGAACGACGCCATTGCAGTCAAACCCGAGATCGCTATCTTTTCAGCGGGTGGCGGAACTTCTTTGGAATTTGCTCCGAAGTTTGCCGAAGTTGGAACAGTAGTGATCGATAACTCGTCAGCTTGGAGGATGGATCCAACTAAGAAATTGGTTGTTCCGGAAATCAATGCTAATGTTCTGACAAAAGAAGACAAGATTATCGCCAACCCCAATTGCTCTACAATCCAGCTGGTAATGGTTCTTCATCCGCTTAATCAAAAGTACGATATCAAAAGGGTCATTATCTCAACTTATCAGTCTGTTACCGGAACAGGAAAAGCTGCTGTTGACCAGCTAAATGCAGAAATCAAAGGAGAAAGCCCTGAAAAAGTTTATCCTTACCAGATCTTCAAAAATGCATTACCACACTGTGATGTTTTTGCTGATGATGATTATACTAAAGAAGAGATCAAATTGATGAAAGAACCTAAAAAGATCATGGGTGACGATACATTTAATTTGACAGCGACAGCCGTAAGAGTTCCTGTACAGGGCGGACATTCTGAAAGCGTGAATATCGAATTCGAAAACGAATTTGATCTGGAAGAAGTAAGAAAAATCTTATCCGAAACTCCAGGCGTTGTCCTTCAGGATAATGTCAAAAATAACGAATACCCAATGCCTTTGTACTCCGAAGGAAAAGATGAGGTTTTCGTGGGAAGAATCAGGCGAGACCTTTCGCAACCGAAGACGCTCAACCTCTGGATCGTGGCAGACAATCTCCGAAAGGGTGCTGCTACCAACGCAGTCCAGATCGCAGAATACCTAGTAGCGAACAACTTAGTCTAAACTAACAAAATCCAAAGAATCTTCGAAATTTCGAAGATTCTTTTTTTGGCAATGAAAAAAAGTACAAAATTCAAATCGAATATTATTTTCCAAAGATGGATTGCCGTCATTGGGGTCATTCTTTTTGCTGGAAAAGTGATCGCCTGGAAACTGACGAATTCTGATGCCGTTTTCTCTGATGCTATGGAAAGCATCGTGAATGTTATCAGCGCATTTCTAGGTCTTTATTCCTTACATCTTGCAGCCAAACCAAAAGATGAAAATCACCCTTATGGACACGGGAAAGTAGAGTTTGTGACCTCGGCCATAGAAGGTTCTTTGATCAGCATTGCTGGTATGATGATCATTTACGAAGGAACGAATAGTTTGATCTCTGGAAAGGTTCTCGACAAATTAGACCTGGGAATCTGGATTATTGCTGCGACGGCCGTTATCAATTATATTATCGGTTATATCTCTATTCAGAAAGGTAAAAGAGAAAATTCTATCGTCCTTATTTCTTCTGGAAAACATTTACAAAGCGATACAATTACGACGTTAGGCGTTGTGGTGAGTTTGATTTTAGTTTACTTTACAAAGCTGGTCTGGATTGATTCTATTGTAGCCTTGGTTTTGGGTTTTTATATCATTACCATCGGCTATAAGATCATACGCAAATCTCTTAGTGGTATTATGGATGAGGCCGACCCGGAGCTGCTCAACAAACTTGCGACATTCCTCAACAAAAACAGAAAAGAAGAATGGATTGACATTCACAATGTCAAAATACAGCAGTTTGGAAGCAGGCTTCACATCGATGCGCATCTCACGTTGCCCTGGTATTTTGAGCTTAGGACAGCGCACGATGAAATGGAGGAATTGATCAAACTTATTGCAAAGAATACGGACCGCTCAGTGGAGTTCAATTTCCATATGGATGATTGCAAACCAACTTCCTGTGCCATTTGCCAAATTGAAAACTGCCCTGTCCGGCAACAAAATTTTTCAAAAAAAATCGAGTGGAATGGCGAGAATATTTCTCAGCCGGATAAGCATACGCTGAAGAACTAATCCTGTAAAACCTTCTTCCTGTAATAAAAGATAGGAATGATAAGAATAACTGTCAAAGGCTGAATTACAAACCGTCTCACATAAAAAGAGAACAGATACCCAAATTGGAACTTATCATAGATACAATACAAATAAATTGGAAAAACCATCATAAAAACCAATAGGATCAAAATAAAAGCCTGTCTCGTCCACTCCTTATTCTGAAAAAGAAATTGGATGATCCAGAGAGAGAAAAAGGCATTGAGGGCAAAGCGTAAAAGATAGCCCAAAACCAATTTTCCCCAGATAAAATTTGGAAATACAGCTGATTGGTCAGCTGATTTGAAAAATTGTAAAAAGGGGTCATAGAAGATTCTGTCTTCCAATCCGCGGATTCCGATCAATCCTAAAATACCTAATAGGATCCAAAACCACCTAAGCATTTTCGGAAACTTTTAAGCACAGCAAAATTAATATGTAAACAATCATTTTACAAAAAATTTATATTCTTTGATAAGGGGAATGAGGTCATGAAAATTTCAATCCAAAATGAATTGAAAAAACATAAAGTCACAATTTACTTACTAGAGTAAATTTTTATAAAACGAATTGTAAAGTATTAGAATCGGTTCGATTCAATAAGGAAATATCGAAAAGCTTAGCTTTGGTAATAAATTTATTTTCCATTGTTTTTCATGTGTTAGATGGCAAAAATATAAAAATAAATGTTATTAATTGCTAAGAATCAATAATTAAGGTCGAAAAAACTAAAAATATATACTGACAACTAAGGTCTCTCAGTCTTCTTCAAAGCAAAAAACTGAATCCAGACCAACCAAAGAATAACCACTCCACCATAGATAATCGCTGGAAAAATGTAATCGTGGCCTATTTTTTCGTATTGGGGATATTTTAAATAAATAATATTCAATAATGCGATCCTGAAGACATTCAGAATATGAAGAATAACCAATCCTCCTGAAACGTATAAAAACGTTTTCCTTCCTTTGTAGAAGGCAAAAATAAAAGCCGCAAAAAGAATCGCAACCGAAAAAACATTGCAGCCTTCTACCATTCTTGTCGTGAACTTTCCGGAAGTCTGGAAAAGTATACTATGAAGTTTCATATTATCAACCAAAATAGTCGGAAAACCTAATAAACCCTGCAAAAATGCCACCTGCTTTGCAACCCATCGTGTGAAGGGATCCACCACTTCGTTCTCATAGCCGTTAAGATAGAATTGATACAGCAGCACCAAAACAATATAAATGACAACAAATCTTAACAGAATCTTCAGAACAGGCAGAAAATCTTTCATAATCAGATATTCATTTTTTTTCAAAGGTCATATAGAATCACATTTCACCATAAGAACTTGTAGCAAAAAATTACAGATTGTGATTTCATTTGGTAAAATTACAATTTTTCGTGTTTCAAATTCTATTATTAATTAACTTTGTTTTTATGCAGGAACATCAGGAATTTTTCGAAGAGTTTTTAGGGAAAAAAGCAGACTTTTTCAAAGCATTGCCACAAAGCGGGTCTTCCAGGATCAACTATATCGGAAGGTCCGAGAATCGGGACTTCATTATTACTTACAACGAAAACAATCGAGAGAATGAAGCTTTTTTCTATTTCACAGAATTATTCCAAACTCTAGATCTCAACACACCAAAGATTTTCAAGATCAATTCCGAAAGGAATCTTTATATCCAGGAATTTCTTGGAAACAAAACACTTTCCGAGATCATTTCTAAAGAAGGATTATCCGAGCGGGTGAAGGATCTGGTAAAAAAAAGCCTCAAAAAATTATTTGAGCTTCAGACAAGCACTTTAGGAAAAGTAGATTTCTCAAAAAGTTTCGAGTATGAAAGCTATGATGATCTGCCCATCACTCACGATCTGTATTATTTCAAAAATTTTTTTGTTGATATCCTGGAAATCGAATATCACAAATCATCGCTTTTAAAAGAGTTTAGGGCAATCTCAGAAAAAATTCAGAAACTCTCCCCAAAAACCCTTATGATCCGGGATTTCCAATCTAGAAATATTTTGGTGAATGAAAAAGATGAGGTTTTTTTTATCGATTATCAATCAGCAATGGAAGGCCCCGCCGCTTATGATGTGATTTCGTTCCTTTATCAGGCTAAAGCTAATTTTCCTAATGATTTTAAAGAAGAAATGCTGGATCATTACTTATCATTTTGGATGGATGAGTCCGATAAAAACAATTTGAAAGAGTCATTTAACTGGATGAAACTGATGCGTTTTTTACAGGTGTTAGGAGCGTATGGTTTCCGAGGGCTGATCCAGAGAAAAGCGCACTTTTTAGCAAGTATTGAGAAGGGTATTGAAAATATATCTGAATTAAATCAAACATGGCAGGAAATAGCTGTCGAGCTCCCCGAGTTATATTTCTTGATCCTGAGACTGAACACCCAAGATGTTAAACTGAAGATCGAAAATCTGATTATAAAATAAAACCTCAGAAGTGATTCTGAGGTTTTTTCTGAATATTTTCAGTCTCTCTAATTATTTAATATACTTAATCCGTTCTCTTTTACAATACGCTTAGCGAATCTGAATTTTGGTCCCCAATAGTTATCATCCAATGAAGAAACCATTACTCCTTTTGAAGTAGCTGCGTGGATGAATTTAACTTCACCTTCAGGCGTTACCTCTTCTACAATTCCTACGTGAGAAATTCTGCCACCTCTGTGCGAGAAGAAAACAAGATCCCCTTTTTGCAATTCTGTTCTTTCTACAGCGTCACCTTCTTGTGATTGCTCCGCCGCAACTCTTGGAAGATCCATCCCGGCCGCCGCACCAAAAACAGACAATACAAAAGCTGAACAATCTATTCCGCTTCTGGAAGTCCCCCCGAATCTATATGGAGTCCCCAGGTAACTTTCAGCTTCGGATAAGATGTTATCAATCGTATTACTGTGCTTGATCGCATTTTCTATCGCTGACCTTTTGATCGCATCATTGGTATTAGCCATAGAAGCCAAAACACGCTGCCCTTTGTTATTTGAATTATTAGATACCGCCTTTACGTCCAAAGATGCAAATTTGGCATCAGTTTTGTATGTTTGATTGTTAGAAACCACATAGTTAGAAACACAAGACTGAAGTGTGAAAAACGTGGTCACAAATAAGATATAAACTAGAACTCTTTTCTTCATATATATTTAATTATTTGTGTTAAACTTGGTTTGGTATTTTGTGATTGCATAGCAAATTTAGCCAATACCATTTAATGAGGCTTTCAAATGAATTTGAACGCTCTTTAGTTTAACATATTTTAACAATCTTTTATAGAATGTTAAAAAAAAACAAACCGCAAAGCCTTTATTTGGACTTTGCGGTTTTATTTTTAGTTAAGATTTTTTAACTTTTTAGAAATTGTCTATCTCGTGAATAACAATTCTCTATATTTGGTCATTGGCCAAAGCTCATCATCCACCATCATTTCTAATGCGTCAGAAGCCTCTCTGATATTCTCGAACAATGGGATCACTTTGTTACAATATTCCTCAGCCTGCTTTTGACTTCCGGCAGTATTTTTAGCCTTTTCCTTAGCTGATAAAAGGTTGTCAACACCAACTTTGATTTGAGACACATTTCCAGAAATATCAGAGATCAAACTCAATTGTTCCTTTGCCAACGTTTTGAATTCTTTCTCAGAGAAGATCTCCTTCAATCCTTTAACATTTTCAATCAATCTGTTCTGATAATTAAGAGCTGCAGGAATGATGTGGTTTCTTGCGATGTCTGCTAGAACTCTGGCTTCTATATCGATTACTGTTGAGTATTTCTCTAATTTGATCTCATTTCTAGCCTCAAATTCTCTATGCGAGTAGATCCCCAATTCCTCATAAAGCTCAACGAATTTTTTATCTAATTCTTTTTTAAGTGCCTCCGGAGTTGTTTTTAAGTTATTAAGGCCTCTTTTCTTAGCTTCTTTTGCCCAATCGTCAGAATATCCGTCACCTTCGAACATAATGTTTTTGGATTGCTTGATATATTCTCTAAGAATGTTGAAAATCGCTTCGTCTTTCTTAAGTCCTTTTTCGATCAAAGCATCAACTTCAACTTTGAAAGTTCTTAATTGTTTCGCAGCAATGACGTTCATAACCGTCATTACTTCGGCACAGTTTGCAGAAGAACCAACCGCTCTGATCTCGAATTTGTTTCCTGTGAATGCAAATGGAGAAGTTCTGTTTCTGTCGGTGTTATCCAAAAGAATTTCAGGAATTTTCCCAACAACGTTAAGTTTTAGTTCTGTTTTTTCTTCTGGAGATAGTTTTCCATCCGTTACTTTTTCCAATTCTTCCAAAACGCCGAACAATTGGCTTCCGATGAATGCAGAAATAATTGCCGGTGGCGCTTCGTTCGCTCCCAATCTGTGGTCATTGCTTGCAGATGCGATTGATGCTCTCAATAAGTCAGAATAATCGTGAACAGCTTTCAAAGTATTAACAAAGAAAGTTAGGAACTGAAGGTTTTTCTTTGGATTTTTCCCCGGGCTCAAAAGATTTTCACCAGTATCGGTCCCAAGCGACCAGTTGTTATGTTTTCCACTTCCGTTAACTCCGGCAAATGGTTTTTCGTGAAATAAGATATGGAAATGGTGTTTATGCGCAATTCTTGCCATAATATCCATCAATAATGAATTGTGGTCAACCGCAACGTTCGCCTCTTCGAACATTGGCGCCAATTCGAATTGGTTGGGCGCAACTTCGTTGTGACGTGTTGTTACAGGGATTCCTAACTTCATACATTCGATTTCCAATTCCTTCATGAAGTTCATCACTCTTGTAGGAATAGAACCGAAATAATGGTCATCTAACTGCTGTCCTTTTGCAGGAGAATGTCCAAGCAAAGTTTTCCCTGTCAAAACCAGGTCTGGTCTGGATTGATACAAAGCCGTATCTACCAGGAAATATTCCTGCTCCCAACCCAATGTCGGAGAAACTTTTGTTACATTTTTATCGAAGTAAGCTTTCATTACATCTGTAGCAGCTTCGTCAACCGCGTTCAATGCTCTTAATAAAGGTGTTTTATAATCTAAGGTCTCACCTGTGTAAGAAATGAAAATCGAAGGAATACAAAGTGTAGTTCCCATAATGAACGCCGGAGAAGTCGGGTCCCAAGCGGTATATCCCCTTGCTTCGAAAGTATTTCTGATCCCGCCATTCGGGAAAGAAGAAGCATCAGGTTCCTGTTGAATCAACAATGCTCCACTGAATCTCTCAATAGCCCTACCTCCACCAATTGGCGTAAAGAAAGAATCGTGCTTTTCCGCAGTCGCACCAGTCAATGGCTGAAACCAGTGGGTATAATGCGTCACACCTTTTGACAATGCCCAATCTTTCATTGCAACAGCTACCTGGTCCGCAATGTGCCTCTGGATCTTTGTCCCTTTTTTAATTGCATCCAGAATCGATTGAAATGCTTCTTTCGTCAAATATTCTCTCATCGTTTCTTCTGAGAATACGTTTTGACAAAACAATTCAGACAGTTTTGAGGGAACTTCTATGAAATTATCTTTTCTGTAATTTCTGAACGGAAGTTCGGCCAAGGCTTTAAATCTTAATGTTGACATAAAAGTGTGTTATTTTAAACAGGGCAAATTTACAAAAAATACAATTCAAAATAATATGACCCCTGAAAAATTAACGCCATTTATAATTAATATTAATTCATTGAATGAAACAACCCCTTGTTTTTAGCACTTGATAAAACTCGTGTAACTAAAATCTCACATTTAAGCAGATGTTATCAAAATATGAAGAAAATTTATTTTTGATTTTATCATAAGATATTCATGAGAAATATTTAATTTTAAAAACTATAGCAGACCAATAGCAAAAAAACACAACACACAAATAACACATTGAAATTCAAACCCTTAAACAGTATATATTGATTTAAATATAATTTCATACCTTTGCAGACTTTTACAAAAATTTTAATATATGGCAAATTCAAGAGCAAGAGAAACCACAGAAGCTATCGAAAGATTGTATGTCTCTATGAGACACTTATTCTACAGAGGATTTTTCAAACCTTCGGGGGTGTCGGGGGAATCATTAAGAAAACTCTTAATGGTCATCAATCCGGAAATCTACGGAAGCATGAGCGTTCCTAACAAGATAGAACTGGACGGTTTACTTTATGTTCTTGACCGTCTTCCGGAAGGCATCGAGGAATGTTCTTTCATTCACCTGACTTCCGACGAAGGTTTTGACAAAGGAAGTTTCGAACCGATCGTCCCAAAGAAAAGACGTAGAAACTGCTACAGGATCGATGAACATCAAATGAACATCGAAGTCCTTCTGGGCCGTTCCGAGATCTATGACATTCTAACCCACCTGACCTTCCTTTATTTGGAAGCTGATAAGATCAAAAATATCGGTTTCGACCTGGATAATGAAGGCCGTCCAAAGCGCATCTGGAAAATCATAGAAGAAGTTGCAAAAGGAGAAAAAAAATACAGCCGGAAAGAAAAAGAAGTGGCTTTGATCCATCTTTCATCTTTCCTGGGAAGAACTTTTGATGAAACATTGAATGCCTACAACAACTTCGGAGACGACAAAAATCCTGATAGATTGTTCAAGATCATCTACTGGCTGGGACAGATCAGCCTAGAGGATTGGAAAGAATTGAGAGAAAGGGAGATCTATTTCTCAGCCATTCTTCAGGAGAGAGTCGGTCATCACCTTTTTGGGGAAAGATGGGCAAACAAGATCAAGAAAATCCTTGTAGAAAACGAGCTTCACATGCGTCCGCTTCACATCATAAGTGCCAATATGCACTCAGTGAAAAATATGGTTTTCGCCAATGACGCTCTCAATAAAAAAGGGACAAAAGAAGTTGACTATAAATTATTTGCTGACATCAGTAACAAAAAAGACCTCCAGGAGAAAGTCCTTGACCACGCCCTGAAAGAAGGAATGATCTATATCGATGACAATAGCGGGAGCAACATTGATGTTCAAATTATTGACCTTGCTAAAACAGATCTTAAAAACACTGTTTTTGCCAATCAGAAATATAAAGGAGACGATGTCATTTTAGTATTCGATTACGCTTTCGGAGAACAGGCTTTTGAAGTAATGGACGAATTACTAAGACCTTACGAAGTTAAAGGCGAAGTTTATATGATGAAAGTGAAATCGGTTTCGATCATGGGTAAAGCAGGAATCCTAACTGGTGGAAAAGGAGATATTATGATTCCGACCTCTCATATCTTTGAAGGAACGGCAGACAATTACACTTTTGAAAATGCTTTGAAGCTGACTGATTTTGTCGATGATGAGATAAAAGCCTTTGAGGGGCCAATGATTACGGTTTTAGGAACATCTCTTCAGAATAAGGATATCCTTTCTTACTTTATGACGACATCTTGGAAAGCCATCGGACTAGAAATGGAAGGTGCTCATTACCAAAAGGCAATTCAGGTTGCAAGCAAGATCCGTCATCACATTTCTCCGGATTTGTTTGTGATGTATGCTTATTACGCTTCGGATAACCCATTGGAAACGGGAAGTACATTATCTTCCGGCGGACTTGGGCTCACAGGTGTAAAGCCAACTTATATGATCACTCATAAAATTATCGAGAAGATTCTTGAGAAGAAATAAAAATGAAAGCCTCCAAATCGGAGGCTTTTTTTGTTTTTAAATCTCGCAGATTTTACAGATGTTGCAGATTCATTTTTATTGAAATCAGCGTAATCTGTAAAATCAGCGAGAAAATTGAATTCTATATAAAATTCGCAATCGTGTAAATCAACAAACCAACCAATCCGCCAACCAAAGTTCCGTTGATCCGGATGAATTGTAGATCTTTTCCAACTTCTAATTCCAATTTTCGACTCAATTCTTTTCCTTCCCAATTCCCGACTGTTGTACTGATTAATTCGCCAAAATTTTTCGTGTTTTTCAGAATATATTTATAAGCTGTCACTCTTACCCAATGGTCGATTCGGTTTTGGAATTGTTCATCATTCTGAAGATTGAAAACAAACTCGTTAATGTTTTTTCTGACATAAGATTTCAGTTTAGAATCTTCTTCGGATAATTCTTTGATTAATGACGTTTTCAGAGATTGCCAAATGTCAGATGAATATTGCTTTAGTTTATCGCTTTGCAGAAAATCGGATTTGATAGAATCGAATTCTTTTTCCCATTTGGGTGCTTCTTTTAGTTCTTGGGAAAAATCCAGAATTTTATTCGTGATTTCGGCTCGTAATGGATGTTCAGGATTTTCTTCAACCTCAAGGAAATAATCACTTAGGCCTTTTGTTATTTTTTCTGCAATCTTATTATCTACAGATTTCGGAATAAGGAAAAAACTTTCCTTTCCTACCCTTTGAGAAATCAATTCCTGGTTCTCCAGAATATAATTTTTGATCTGGGAACTCAGATTGGTGATGATTTTCTGATGGTCGTTTTTATGGAGAAGATATTCAATTCCGTTTCCAATGACTGAATTTAATTTGATGGAATCGGTCATTTCCTCAGCTTTATTTGAAATGAAATTAACAACCGATACATCATCCAGTTTATTAATAATATCTTTTAGGATCGATGACAGCTCTTGGATCAAAACATCCTGATTTCTTTCTTTAGAAAGCCAATCACCAACATAAACCGAAATTTTTAGTTTTTGAATGTATGGTCTGATATTCTGAGGCGAAAGAAAATTATCAACGACGAAATTCCCGAGATTGTCACCGATTTTTTCTTTAGAATTTTCAATTAGATTCGTGTGTGGGATTTTGAGACCTAATGGATAGTTGAAAAGCGCAGTTACAGCAAACCAATCCGCCAAAGCACCAACCATCGCCGCTTCTGAAAATGCCCGGATGTAGCCGATCCAATGTGAAGGGTCCTGTTTTTGCAAAACCGTCATCAATATAAATGTAACCGCCATCAGGATAAACAATCCTGTAGCCAGTGTTTTATACCGTCTGAGCTGCTGCTTTTTCAATTCATCATTCATAGATCAGGAAAATCGAAAATCGTTCCAAACAAAATTATTGATATTTGGGGAAAATAATTTTATTTTTACAAGAAAGTATTTTTTTGATGTTGAAAAGAGTTTTGAATATATTTCTATTGATAATCGCATCTATTATTGTCCTCATATACATCACAGGATACAATTATCTTTTTCGTGGAATCAGACTGACTTATTTGAGAGGAGAAAGCGGACCTACAATAGACGACGGGAAATATTTTCCTTCAAAAACCATTTCCAAAGGCGATTCAAAACCCTGGCCGACTGACATCAATTATAATAAACAAAAACTGTCTCCTGAACTGGAAAAGCATCTGAAAGAAAATGAATCGGTTTCATTTTTGGTAATTCGACACGGGAAAATCCTGCAGGAACATTATTGGGACGGCTATAATAAAACCACTGTCAGCAATTCTTTTTCAATGGCAAACACCATAACCACTTTGCTCCTTGGAAAATCGATTGATGATCAGAGAATAAAAGGTATCAATCAACCCTTTTCCGAAATCTATCCGGAATTTTCTGAGAAAAAATTTGGCAAAGAACTTACTTTAGAAAATCTCGCCTCTATGCAGGCCGGACTAGATTGGAAAGATGACCATAAAAGCCCTTTTTCAAAAAATGCAGAAGCTTATTATGGATTCTCATTGGCTAATGTTATTTTTGAAACTCAGATCAAAACAAAACCTGGTCAAAAATTCGAATATCAAAGCGGCTCCATGCAGCTTCTGGGCTTTGCAATTGGCAGAGCAATGGGAATGCCTTTATCTCTCTATGCCTCATCAAAACTCTGGAAACCTCTGGGTATGGAACAAAATGCAGAATGGACAACCGATGGGCTTGGCATAGAAAAATCATTTTGCTGTATCCAATCCAATGCAAGAGATTTTGCCAAGATCGCTTCTTTGATTTTGAACAGAGGAAAATTCAATAATATCCCTCTGATCGATGAAAACTTTGTTACTCGAATGACAACGCCAACAGAAGGCTCGAACGGCATTTATGGATTAGGATTATGGACAAATTACGATTCCAAGACCCGTCATTATTACATGTGGGGACTTCATGGGCAATTTGTGATCATGGTTCCGGAATATGATATGATCATTGTAAGGCTAGGGAAAAAAGAAACTGAGGAAAAAGACTCCAAAAACAGGCCGAAAATTGTAGAGTTTTACATTAATGAGGCTTTGAAATTTGCCGATAAGAATTAATCCGTGTCATAATCCAGCAATGCAAAAACACTTAAGAGCGTACTATTTTTAAGTTTTTGTTCCGCTTCTTTCATATATTGTGCATCGTTATTTGCCGGAACATAGATCTCATAGAAGTTCCTGTTCCTTATTACAAACAATGTCGACCCGATGATCATCGTAAGAATATCTTCAGATTTCGGGGCATTATGGAAAACTCCGGAAACAATCCCTCTTTTTACAATTTCATCAATTCTTCCTACACAGGTCTGATAAAACTCCAGAAGGTCATCTTTCACATTATCCAATGTACGCATCTCCTGCGTTACAAAACCGTGAAAATAGCTATATTTGAAAAGAAGGGAGATCACATAATTCACAATTTCCTTCATTTGCATTTCTGGTTTTCCTTCCTTGATGGTTTGTGCGAATTCAGAAAAACTCTCTTTCGTACGCTGAACACGATACTGATAGAGATAGGACATCATTTTTTCCTTAGATCCAAAATAGTAAGATATCATCGCCACATTGATATTGGCCTTGGAACAAATATCTCTTACGGATGTCCCGTCAAAGCCCTTTTTAGCAATTAGTTCTTCTGCAACATCAAGAATATTAATTTGTTTATCAGTAAATTTTTTTCGCATTTGCCATGAAAGATATTATGTAAAATTAACATATTTTTAATAATTAACAACAGATATTATTAAACATTTTAGAGCCGGTTTTCCCTCCTTCTGCTTCTGCTTTTCAAAATAGTCTCCCTTACAAGATCTTACTTTGACGCAAGACGTGACTGCACATGATCCTATGCTTCAAAAACATTAATTTGTTATATTTGATAATGGATTTTCTGGATTTTCACCATCACAAGCCAAATCAAGTCGGGATTTATAATTTAAATTTAAATGAAAAAATCCGGGCCAGGAGATTTTCAATTGGCCTTCATCCAAAAGATATCACAGAAGATTGGAGATCAGATCTTGAAAAAATCAAAGGAATCTCACTTTCGGAAAACTGTTTTGCAATCGGAGAATGTGGTCTGGACGGGCTAATTTCTGTTGATGAAAAACTTCAAACCGACATTTTCCAAAGTCATATTACCTGGGCAGAAGAAATCAAAAAACCAATCATCATCCATTGCATTCGTAGATTTTCGCAGATCCTACATTTCAAAAAAGCAAAAGTTCCTTTGATCATCCATGGTTTCAATAAGAAAGAAAATATTGCCAAAGAACTTCTGCAGGCAGGCTTTTATCTCAGTTTTGGAAAAGCAGCTTTAGATAACTTATCTTTGCAAAAAATTATTGAAGATTTTCCGGTCCAAAGAATGTTTCTTGAAACTGACAATGCTGATTTTGAGATTTCAGCCCTGTACGAAAAAGTTTCAGAGATCAAATCTATTTCTTTGGAAGATCTGAAAATGCAGATGTGGGAAAATCTCGAAAATGTGATTAATTATGGATAAATTTTGGCTGGAACGCACCGAATTACTGATAAAGGACGAAGGCATTGAAAAATTACAAAGCGCTAAAGTTTTAGTTGTAGGATTAGGTGGTGTCGGTTCTTTTGCTGCAGAATTTCTTGCAAGAGCAGGTGTCGGAAAAATGATAATTGCCGATGGTGACGTTGTGGATATAACCAATATCAACAGACAGTTACCCGCATTGCACTCAACAATTGGACAACATAAGGTGGAATTGGTGGGTGACAGATTGATGGACATCAATCCAAAACTTGAACTTACCAAAATCAATGAGTTTTTGGAGCCGGAAAGAATGGATGAACTCATCAAATCAGAAAAATTCGATTATGTTCTAGACTGCATCGATTCTTTGACACCAAAATTGGCATTGATGATAACCTGTCGTAGAAACAGAGTGAAGCTGGTTTCATCAATGGGAGCAGGCGGAAAGACCGACCCAAGTAAAGTCATGGTGCGGGATCTTCACAAGACAAGAGACTGCCTTCTTGCAAGACAAGTGAGAAAACGTCTTAAAAAGGAAAAGATAAACAAAGGATTCCGATGTGTATTCTCTACAGAAGTACAGGATGAGAACAGCTTGAAAATGACCGATGGCACGAACTTCAAGAGGTCTTTTTATGGAACGATCAGTTTCATTCCTGCAATTTTTGGATTATATGCTGCCGCAGAAGTCATCAATCATCTAACTGGAAGAAAATAATATTTTCTTATGAAAATAAACGGCTACCCTTCCCACGAAAAACTGAAAAAAAAATACGAGATAGACCTGTTATTTGGTAAAGGGAAGTGGCTTTCTGTAGATAATATCAGGATCATTCATTTAAGATCATC
This sequence comes from Epilithonimonas caeni DSM 17710, assembly GCF_000426465.1. Classification (GTDB taxonomy): domain Bacteria; phylum Bacteroidota; class Bacteroidia; order Flavobacteriales; family Weeksellaceae; genus Epilithonimonas; species Epilithonimonas caeni. The sequence goes on along the minus strand of NZ_AUFK01000013.1, from coordinate 316,015 downwards.
GGAGAAACTTACAATAGATACTCATAGAATAGGCGTTTCTGTTTCGAAGAGATTTTTCAAAAAGGCCGTTGATAGAAATCGCATAAAACGCTTATTAAGAGAATCTTACCGACTTAATAGATCGGCATATATCAATGCTTTTGGAGACCGGTCAATAGCCATGCTTTTCTGGGCTTCCAAAGATTTTCCGGAACATTTTTCCGTCGTTGAAAAACAGTTTCTGGATCTCTGTAAAAAAAGATCCGGATAACATCTTATTTTAATTTGTAATTTTAATCCCAAAGAAATTACAAATGGAAAATATTTTACCTTACGTTCTGAGTGCCTTTATTGGAATCGGATTGGCAGCGGCATCTGGCTTCAGAGTATTCCTACCAATGTTTGCAGTTAGTCTTGCATCGTATCTTGGCTGGATTCCAATGTCGGATAACTTTGAGTGGCTGTCCGGCTTGCCAACACTTATCACCACCGGGGTTGCGACCATCATAGAAATTATAGCTTATTATATTCCTGTTGTAGATAATTTTCTGGACACCATTACGATTCCATTGGCAACTATTGCCGGTTCTATATTGTTTGCAAGTCAGTTTATGGAATTGGGAACATTTCCTCAATGGGCTTTGGCATTGATCGCGGGCGGTGGAACTGCTGCAACGATAGCTTCTGGATTTGCAGGCACTAGGGCCGCTTCAACGGCTACAACGGCTGGAATTGGAAATAATGTGGTCGCCACTACAGAAACGGCTGGAGCGGGATTGATGTCGATTCTTTCTATTTTCTTACCTGTCCTTGCCTTTATTTTTGCGGTTGTTCTTTTGGTTCTTGTTTTATTTTTTGGACGAAAACTTTGGAGGAAGATGAAAAAGCAGAATTCTGGAATATTTTAAATAAAAACTCCCGCAATTGCGGGAGTTTTTTTGATCTTATTTGATTTATTTTATAACACCAATTCTGAAGTTATCTACTTCCCAAGATGTAGCTGAAGTAGTAGATGCGTTGGTATATTTCAATGCTATTCTAACATTTTTATTTAAATAATCAGATAAGCTGATTCCTCCAGAAGAAACAAAACCTGCAAAAGCATTCAAGTCCGTATCCAATTTTGCAGAAAGCTTAACCCAATTTAGGTTATTTGGATTCCCGCCTGTATAGGTATCCGTAGTAATGTAGACTTCCAATGGATTACCTTGAAACCTTCCATCTGTTTGAAAAGAAAGAATAGCATTAGTAAATCCTGTTAAAGGAATCGATTTGGATATGAGCCAATCTTCATTCACTCCTCCATATCCATTCATAAGTGCTGATGGAGCCGGGTTACCAAATGTTGCAATGCTCCAGACTTGCGATCCAGCAACACTATAGGCAGTCCAATCGTTAGCTGTAAAATTCGTAAACCCTTCATTGATTATAAAATTAATTCTATCTTTTTGGAAGTCAATATCATTAAGTCCTCTGATCAGCATTTGCCAATTTGCGTTATACTTGCTGACAACGAAAGTAAGATCTCCGCTTTTTGTTGGTAAAGTCTCTGCCCCAAAAGTAGCATAACCGGAATTTCTAATTACAGAAGAAGCTCCAGTAATATCTATAATTGTTCTGTCTGTATCTTGTCCTGTATTAGCTATATAAGAAATGAAAGTTTTTGGCGTTGGTAGAACCTCAGCATCATCAAACTGTACATTCTGAACTTTTACTAAAGTGTTTATATACTTGGTTGCCTTGGCCTCGTCTATCGACCCTAAAACAGTAGGAACTAAGGTTGCTACGTCCAATCCGTTCTCCCCATTACATACTCCCGCAAGGTATCTTGGCAAAAGAACACTTGGAATTCTTCCAATTGCATAAGTCGGATCAATTGATCCAATTTTAATTGTACCTCTATCTAATCCCAAAACCAATCCATTTGCTTTGATACGAATGTGAGCTCCTACTGGGAAATCGGCATAATTAGAAGACTTATCTACCTCCATAGACATACCTACAGTCGGATTGGACGGGCTATCTTGGAATGAAATGGTTTTGTAAAAATTACCATTCTCATCAGAAGAAACCACATAAGCATCGAAGATTACTGGCGCACCATCTACAGGAACTTTGTATGTGCTGGATCCATTATAAGTCGTAGAGTTTGGAGCTGGTGGAGCTAATGCTACAAAGTCTGCCATTTTGATTGTTGGCGCATCAAATCTGTTATTACAAAGGATTTCCGGAGTATTCCAATCATCATCTTTAACACACGAATTAAAGGTCATCGCAACTATTGCAGAAAAGACCAATGTTTTGATTGTTGTATATGTTTTCATTATTTTATTTTTTTTAAAATCTTACTTGTAAATTTACGAAATAGGAACGTCCTTGGGTATACCAATATTTAGGAGCGAATAATTGTTGGCTTCTGTTAAAATCTTCTTGGAACCCATCAAACTTAACATTCCTTGTTTGCTCAAAACCTCCTGTAATATATTTTGTATTGTCGAAAATATTGTTAACAGATGCAGAAATCAACAAATAATATTTACCTAGTAGCCAAGACTTACCAACATTGGCATTGATAAAATAAGCGGCTGGTAATCTATTTGGTGCTAATAACCTTCTTAATTCTTCAGGAGTGGCTGTTTCATATGGTGTTCCCGAATTACTATTCTGTACAAAACTTTGTGATCTCAACAATGCAGAAGGATCTAGATAATTGTTATCCAAGTAATTCCAGTTCGCACCAAACCACCAGTATTTTGGAGAACTGTATCTGAAACCAGCAGAGAAAGCTGTCTGAGGAGTTCCTCCTTGTTTGTAATCCTTGATATTGGCTTTTCCGAATTGTACAAAAGACTGCCCGTTCCCAAAAACGCCAATCGCATCAGATGCAAAATAAACATTCGGATCATTGCGGTATGTATATTGACCATAACTTGCAACACCTTGTAAAGACAATGTAGGCAATACTTTGAAATCAACTCCTAGTTCTGCACCCATGTTTCTTTTCTCTACATTAGACATCACCTGAGTTACAAAAGCACTTTGGATATACTGTCCACCTGTATTGCTATCAGTTGTTCCTCCACTTGCAGAATTATCAATTTGAATTCCATCCGCGAAGAATCTTTGCACACTTGTCTCGTTTTGTGTATCAATCAAAAATACAGATGCTCTGATTTTAAATAGAGGCGAATTGATGACATAACTTAAGTCATTCGCATTAATTACCGTATTTTTGATATTAGGAGCTACAGAAGCATTGAGTCTTGGATTGATGAAAAGATCTTCGAGATAAGGTGCTTGAGAAAAGAATGAACCATTATAAACTAGGAAATTTCTTCCATTGATTTTATAAATAATTTGTCCTTTCAAACCAAAATTCCAAAAATCATAATCTTTACTTTTTCCAAAAGAATCTGCATAAAGATAATGCTTGAACAAACCTTCTCTGCTAGACGTTGAGTAACCTGCAAGAGCAGATACAAAAACATCAAACTTACCTTCTGAGAACTTGAATCCAGGATTAACCTTTACTTCTTGCCTTCTAAAGATATAGTTATATAGCAATCTATCTCCAACTTTTTTAGCTACATCAGTTTCTCCTTCATTATATAGTGCAGAAGTACCAGGATTATTAGTTGCAGCAAATGGATCTTTATTGAAGACGAAATCTGCTCCTAACAAATCATTTACTTCTCTATAAAGTTCTGATCTGTAGTTCTGATAAGAAACATTCAACATAAACTTAGCTCTATCTGTAAAGTTGTATGTATAATGTGTTGCTGCGTTCCAGATTTTATCATCACTTACATCATTTACAAGATAATATAATGCTCTTTTACCAGTCACTCCGTATTGTGTAACAGGATTTTGCCCTATATTAATATTAGCCGCATACAATCTATTCCAATTGATTTGTGTTACGTTAGGATCTCCGTTTTGCCAAGCAGCACGAGAAGCCTGATAAGCATCTCCAGCACTTAAATAAGTTCCTGAGTTAGGATCCCATGTGAAAGCGTCCTCATTCAACGAGCCAAAATAACTTGGTAGGTTTCTGTAATATGTTGGAGAAGGATTTGGTACACTTTGCCAATCTAGCCTAGATCCTTTGTCTTTACCAAACTGATAAGAAAGAGAAGTCCACAGATTTGATTTTTTGTTAATCTTCCAAAAATCCTGCAGTTGGAAAACAGGTTGGAAACCCTTCCGTACCCTTTCACTCCTTTTTTCTCCGTCTTGCCATCCCCAATAAGAATTGTAATGTACACCTCTATAATCATAGACCTCTTGAGTGCTTGGACTAGCGGTAGATCTTCTGTATGGTGATGCAAAAGCATTAAAGGTAATTGTATGACTATCATTAAACTTCTTCTCAACACCCAAATAAGTTCCATAAGCATCATAGAAAGTTCCTTCCTGGATACCTTCTTCTGCCCATCTTTTAGCTCCCATTACTGTAAAGGCCCAACCACTTTTTGACATTCCAGAAGAATATCTCAGAGAGACTCTTTGTCTATAATTTCTATTAGTGATAGAATAAACAGCCTGGAAGCCTTTTCTGTATTCGCTAGCTCTGGTATTTTTGTAAATTACACCAGTCGCTCCGCCAAATGCATATTCAGAAGGTGCATGGTTTGCGGCGATCTCTGGATATCTTACGATTTCATTAAGCCCCCCCCAATTAGAAAAATCAACATTACCATTGTCAGATTTTACCATGGAAACTCCATTCAGCATATTTTCAGAGGTTCTACCATCTACACCTCTTGGTCTGAACCAATACGCACCTAAGTCAAAACTTGCTATTCTATTGAAAACATCTTGTGATGATTGCAAAAGTCCAACAGTTGAAGTTTGACCACTACCCTCATCATCTGCATTATCAAGGATTGCAAGACCTTGATCTGCGCCTGTCAATGTAGAATAAAGGGTAATAACCCCCAAATCTTTTCTTTTTTCCGTGGTAACATCAAATTCCAGGGTTTTCGTCTCGAAATTTGGTTTTGATACCACAACTTGATAATGTCCGGACTTCAGATCTACAAATTGGAAATAACCAATTTTGTCTGCCGTAACATCATTACCCTCTCCTTTTAGACTAACTTGTGCTTTCTCTACCGGTTTTCCGTCAGCATCTTTCAGGTATGCAAAGACCGTGGTCTGTGCAAAGTAAAATGACGCAGGAAGCATTGTGAATAAGGAGATTAATGATAATTTTTTAATCATAAATCAATTAGGTTTTGTTTGCTCTTTTTTTCTAATTTACAGTCCGTTATACACGGGAAGGCAAATGTAAATAATTTTTTGATAATTAAAACTTTTTAACATTTTTTTTATTTTAACAAATTGTCAATTTTTTGAAACATAATTAGCAATTGTTAAAAATTTGAAATTTTTATTTTGCAACTATTCAAAAAAAATTACTTTTGTAGCCTTACATTTTTTAATTTATGAAAAATATTTTAAGCTTGATAGCTATATTTAGTATCTCCTTATTATCTGCACAGCAAAAAAGACAGGTACGCGCTGCGACTGTCGGTTTTCTGAACGTTGAAAACCTTTGGGACACCGTACGTTCTGCTGATTACATAGATGGAACCAAAGATAGAAGCAACCCGGCTTTCCACAGAAGCGTACCTTTGGATTCTATAAAATATCTTGAAGTAACCGAAAAAGATTACAAAGGACCTTGGAATGACGAGTCGCTTGTAGGTAAAAAGGTAGTGAGAATACAAGGAGGTTCTGAAGAGTTCACACCAAAAAGCGGAAAGAACTACAACTATAAGGTCTATAAACAAAAACTAGAGAACGAGGCAAAAGTGATCTCAGAAATGGGAAAAGCTTATACCAATACTGCGCCAGTCGTTGTTGGTCTCTTGGAAGTAGAAAACCGTCAGGTTGTTGAAGATCTTGTAAAAGAACCCGTAATTGCGAAATATGATTATGGTGTCGTTCATTACAACTCTTATGATTATAGAGGAATTGATGTGGCGTTCATTTATCAAAAAAGAAGATTTTCTCCATCAAAATCTTGGAAAAAAGAAGTGAAGATCTATGGAGATAATGGTAATAGAGAATACACGAGAGATATTTTGGTATTAACCGGCTTCCTTGACAACGAGAAAGTAGCATTTTTCTTGAATCACTGGCCTTCCAGAAGAGGAGGAGAGGCCGCCTCCCTTCCTAAACGTAATGCAGCAGCATTGGTGCTTAAACAACAGATGGATAGTGTAAGGGCCCTAGACCCTTCTACCAAATTGTTTGCAATGGGGGATTTCAATGATGACCCGGTAAGCTCAAGTTTGAAAAACGGACTTAAGGCTGTAGGAAATCCAAAAGACCTTTCAGAGACATCTCCATATCTTAATCTGATGTATCCTTTATATAAGAAGGGGGTAGCATCCCTGGCCTATCAGGACGCTCCCAACTTGTTCGATCAGATCATTGTTTCTTCCAATCTTAATTCTCCGAATAAAGAATTAAGAAAAGATTACACAGTTTTCAAAGCAGAGATCTTTGCTCCTGCTTATCTCGTGACCAAAGAAGGTAATTATAAAGGTTATCCTTTCCGCTCCTGGAGTGGGGATACATTTACCGGAGGTTATTCCGATCACTTCCCGGCATTTGTTGTCTTACAAAAAGAACCTTAAATATAGACCGTTTCAAATCTTTGGAACGGTTTTTTGTTTAATTCAGTTTATATTTTGATCAATATGAGAAACTTAATCGTCCTTGCCATACTTTCCGTTTTCATCTGGTCTTGCTCAACAAGTTCAAGACAATTGCCGGAAAGCCAGAAAACTTCATTTTCGACTCAGAAGAAAACAGACTCTGCGGATGAATGGGAAATCACAGTTTTTGACACTGAGTATGAAACTTTTGTAGCAACAAGAGCTCAGCCAAAATCGATGTTTACGGAAAGTAGTTTAAAATCCCGAAACACAATTTTGGTCAACGAATGGAATTCCAGATTCTATTCCAATGTGAATCCGAATTTTTATGAAGTAGCGATCGATTATGACCAAAAAGAAAATTACGGCTTCGATTTCGAATACAGGTTATATCAATTCTTCGCTTATTGTAATTGGAAATACGGAGTAAAGTTCAATGGACTTAGAGGAATCGATAAGACCAAATTAAAAGCTCAATGTGATTCATTGAGCTTTAATATAAAATTTAGAAAAAATCTAACATCTTGCATCTAACTTCTATCAAGCAATCCCCTCTTCCTCGCCTTTCAGTTTCTCTGCATTTTCAGCCATGATCACTGCATCCATCATTTCCTGGATATCACCATTCATATAAGCATCAAGGTTGTAAATCGATTTGTTAATTCTATGGTCTGTAACCCTTCCCTGAGGATAATTATAAGTCTTGATTTTTGCAGAACGGTCACCTGTAGAAACCATTGTTTTTCTCTGTGCCGCAATATCACCAACCACTTCCTGAAGTTTGATATCGTACAATTTCGCCCTCAACATTTCCATAGCTAATTCTCTGTTAGCTAACTGAGAACGTGCTTGCTGACAAACCACAACCAATCCGGAAGGTTTGTGTGTCAATTGAACTTTCGTTTCAACTTTGTTAACGTTCTGTCCACCAGCACCTCCGGAACGAGAAGTCTGCATTTCTATATCTGCCGGATTGATTTCCACATCCACTTCTTCAGCTTCCGGTAAAACAGCAATCGTGATTGCAGAAGTGTGAACACGACCTTGAGATTCGGTTTCAGGAACACGTTGCACACGGTGAACCCCGGACTCGAATTTCATAATTCCGTACACGCTTTCGCCCTGCACCTTCATGATCAATTCTTTGTAGCCTTTTGAAGCTTCACTGGAATCGGTAACCTCGTGTTTCCAGCCTTTTGTTTTGAAATACATTGTGTACATTCTGTACATATCTTCCACAAATATTGCTGCTTCATCTCCGCCAGTTCCGGAACGCATTTCAAGAATGATATTTTTATCATCCGCAGGGTCTTTCGGAATCAGAAGATATTTCAAATCCTCTTCAAAAGCGGGAAGTTTGTCCATTGCTTCATACTTCTCCTGTTTCGCCATTTCCACAAATTCTTTATCAGAGCCGTCTGCAATGATCTCATCAGACTCCGCAATCGTATCAAGAGCCTTTTTATATTCATCGAATACCTTTACGATTTTCCCCAAATCGCTGTATTCTTTGTTAAGTGTAGAATATTTTTTTTGGTCCGAGATCACATCCGGTTGGATAATAAGATCGGCGACCTCGTTATATCGTTGTTTTATCGCTTCCAGTTTCGGAATTAATGACTTAGACATAGGTAAATTTTAGTTTGCAAAGATACGGAATTAAGAAACAAGAAGAAAGAGCCAAGAATCAAGACTTAGATTCAAAAAAACAATTTTATTCTGTTATAATTTTAATTGAGCAATTCCTTTAATTAACATTGAAAAGCAACGGTTAGTAAGTGATTTTCTAATAACGAATCCCTCGACAAGCTCAGGATGACATGTCAAATACTAAGCGTAACAATTCAACATTTTCAGGCTAAGCTTGTCGAAGCCTTTATATTGTAAAATCAATATTTTAATTGTGTTCTTTGTGAAAAATCTTTGTGTCTTTGTTGTTAAAAAAAAGAAAATCCACTCTCGAAAGAATGGATCTATATATATTGTTTCGCTTTGAGTGCAATCTCTCACGAAAAGAAAATTGCCAAATTAATGATGATGACCGTGAGAAAGCGGTTTTTCTCCAGCTGGTCTTTGGTAGATCACTTCTACACCTTCCTGCTCATAAAGTTTTTTGTATCTGATTTTTTCCGGGTCAAAGTTTTTGTTGATCTTCCCGAAATATTCCGCTACTCCTTCTGTCAACCAAAGTGGTACGATGAATCCGAAGAACATCAAAATACACCAGAATCCACAAATCATCATTGTGAAGAAATAAACGGTCCAAAGAAATTGGTAAAACGGCCAGAATGCTGATAACATCATAATGCTATATATTTTGAGCAAAAATAGAGGTTTTTATTCTATTTGACAAAATTTCTGAATTGATTTTTTTCATTTTGCGGAACTTTTAGTTTTTAGTATTTTCGTAAGGTTGTAAAAATGTTTGCTTTGCTGGTATTATTTTAAACGCAAAGTTCGCAAAGAATTATAATTCAACAATCTGTTTTTAAGGTCTCAAAGCCGTAAAACTTAGCAAAGAAAAAATATTTCTTTACTTATTTAAGGCTCTTTTGTGGCTTTTGTTGTTAGATAAAATTAAATCAAATATAATGAGTTTCAGAATCGAAAAAGACACGATGGGCGAAGTGCAAGTGCCTGCAGATAAATTTTGGGGTGCGCAAACGGAGCGTTCCAGAAATAATTTCAAAATTGGTCCGGAAGGAAGCATGCCTCGGGAGATCATCGATGCATTTGCTTACCTGAAAAAAGCGGCGGCTTTTACCAATGCAGAATTAGGAGTTCTTTCTAACGAAAAAAGAGATGCAATCGGAAAAGTTTGCGACGAGATTCTTGCAGGCGAATTGTACGACCAGTTTCCATTGGTGATCTGGCAAACCGGCTCGGGAACGCAGTCTAATATGAACGTCAACGAGGTGGTGGCGAACAAATCTCACGTGAACAGCGGCGGACAACTGGGCGAAAAAACGGAAGTTCACCCGAATGATGATGTGAACAAATCCCAATCTTCCAACGATACTTATCCAACAGCAATGCACATCGCTGCTTACACAAAAGTGGTAAAAGCGACTTTGCCAGCTTTGGAAAAATTGAGAAATACGCTGGACGAGAAAGCGAAGAAATTCCAGAATATCGTCAAAATCGGAAGAACGCACCTTATGGACGCAACGCCTTTGACTTTGGGACAGGAATTTTCCGGTTATGTTGCTCAATTGGATTATGCTAAAAAAGCCATCAACAATACTCTTGACCATCTGAAAGAGTTGGCACTTGGCGGAACTGCGGTTGGAACTGGACTTAACACGCCAAAAGGTTATGACGTTTTGGTCGCAAAATATATCGCAGATTTCACGGGATTGCCATTCGTAACGGCTCCCAATAAATTCGAGGCTTTGGCAGCACACGACGGAATTGTTGAAACGCACGGTGCTTTGAAGCAATTGGCGGTTTCGCTTTACAAGATTGCTCAGGATATTAGATTATTAGCTTCCGGCCCACGTTCTGGAATCGGTGAAATTTTCATTCCTGAGAACGAACCAGGTTCTTCTATCATGCCTGGAAAAGTGAATCCTACACAGAACGAAGCTTTAACAATGGTTTGTGCTCAGGTTCTTGGAAATGACACAACGATTTCTTTCGCAGGAACTCAGGGAAATTATGAACTGAATGTTTTCAAACCTGTAATGGCCGCGAACTTTTTGCAATCAGCACAATTATTAGCTGATGCGATGATTTCTTTCAACGACCATTGCGCCGTTGGAATTGAGCCCAACGAACCGAGAATCAAAGAATTGGTGGACAAATCTCTGATGCTCGTAACAGCTTTGAATACGCACATCGGTTACGAAAACGCAGCAAAAATCGCTAAAACTGCCCATAAAAACGGAACAACTCTGAAAGAGGAAGCAATTAATCTTGGACTATTGACAGCTGAACAATTTGATGAGTGGGTGAAGCCGGAAGATATGGTTGGAAGTTTGAAATAATTGCTTCTTGCAACAGGCTTTTGCTATTAGTTTAAATAAAAATATTAAAAACCCTTTTAGAATCAAGGTTCTGAAAGGGTTAATTTATTAAACAGTCTAAATTAATTAGAATGAACTGGATTTTTTTAATTCTTGGGGGTCTTTTTGAAGTGGGATTTACATCTTGTCTGGGAAAGGCCAAAGAAACATCGGGCGCAGAATCCTATCTTTGGTACGCAGGATTCGGAATATCTTTGGCTGCAAGCATGCTTTTGTTAATCAAAGCCACACAAACGCTTCCGTTAGGAACCGCTTATGCAGTCTGGACGGGAATCGGAGCGGTGGGAACTGTTTTGGTCGGGATTTTTATCTTTAAAGAACCGGCAACTTTCTGGCGATTGTTTTTTATTTTCACATTAATTGCTTCCATCGTTGGACTGAAAGCCGTTTCTTCTCATTAATACAAAAGCCTCAGAAATTCTGGGATTTTATTTTTTTCAGAGAAAAATTCTCGCAGATTTCGCAAATTGAGCAGATGAAATTTTAAATCTGTATTATCTGCAAAATCAGCGAGATATTAAATTCAAACAACCGAAACCTGGTCTGCAAAATATTGCTCCAAATCCCTCAGCGTTTCCGGCGAAGTCTGGATATCTCTTACCAATTCACCTTTGTTGATGACCACAATCCTTTCGCAGACTTCCGTTGTGTGAGCCAAATCGTGGCTAGAAATCAGGAATGTTGAATCTGAGTTTTGTGACCAATCTCTGATGAGGTTTTTCAACTTGATTTGGGTTGAAGGGTCAAGGTTCGCGAAAGGCTCATCGAGAATGATAATCGCTGGCGTTCCGATTAACGCTCCAATGATTCCGACTTTTTTCATATTTCCTTTGGAAAGGTCGCGGACGTATTTTTTTGCATTCAGGATTTCTCCGTTGAAAAAATCGGTGAAGTTTTTCAGGAATTCATCAACATTCGCTTTGCTTTGACCTCTTAGTTCTCCCAAAAAATAGAAATATTCTTCCGGAGTCAGATAGCCGATCAGAAAAGTCTCATCGATAAAAGCACCGACTTTGTTTTTCCAACTTTCGGATTCGTTGACTTTCTCTTCGTCGATGGAAACATAGCCTGAACTCGGTTCTATCAAATCCAGAATCAAACTGAATAATGTCGTTTTTCCCGCGCCATTATTTCCGACCAAGCCAATGGTTTGACCTTTTTGGAATTCTAAATTTTCTATGGATAAAACTTTTTTGGTTTCGTAAACTTTGGAAAGGTTATTTATTGTTATCATTTTTATTGAGATTTTTGATGTTGGATTTTTTGAACACAAAGTCCACAAAGATTTTTTATAATTATTGAAAATACTTTAAGGTTCACAAAGGCGTAAAACTTAACAAAGAAAAATTTTAAGTCTAATTTCCTTTGAAAGCTTTGATGGTTGAGTATTTTTCTTTTTTATACAATTTGACAATGAAATCGAAGAACTTCTCTCTAAGGAAAAAGCCAATCAACCCCAAAACGCCCAGACTCGCCACAGCTGCTGTTGTTCCGAAAAAATATTTTGAAACGCCGAAAACCGCCATCGGCAAAACCATTTGTGGCAAAAGAAGCAGGATGTTTTTGAAACTGAAATTGTTTTTCTTGCCTAATGTTTTTCCTCTCGCATTCAGGTCAATCGGGTTTTTGTTAAATGCACCCGACAGCAGGACAACCTGAGAATTAACACCAATATTATAAAGTCCGGCCGCTAAAAATGTGAAATACAGATCCCAGCTTACAAATGCATAGCCGACTGCCAGAACCATACTCACGGCAGTAGCACTTGCAATCAGCCACCATTTGGCTTTCAGATATTCTTTGTAAGGAACATTCAGCGTCATCATCAGCGGATAATAGGAACTGTCGAAAGACGGCACTCTCTGCCCGAACAAAAATAGAAATCCACCAGTAACGAAAAGTCCCATAAACAATTGCATATAAGCGGTTTTGTAAGCCGGGGAGCTGAACAAAAGCAAACCGTAAAATAAGAATAAGAAACTTCCCAATGTGATAGATTTTGCAGCTTTGCTTCGTTTTATCATCCGGATATCATTGTTGATGAAAGTTCCCAGAACACCGTATTTATTAAGAAACTGAATATTTTCTGTCTTCCCGACTTCCTGCTTCATTTCCAGACCTTTGTCGAGATAGAAATTGTTGTAAATGGATTTCCTACAGAAAACATATAGAAGACCGAATATCGCAATTGGCAATACAATCGCATACCAATGGTTATAAAACAGCATAAAGAATTTCTCAGATACCGATGATAAAGCAATAATATTGTAATAATCCAATCCGCCGGCAAGAACCAAAATCCCGCCGATAATCCAAACCGCTAAATCTTTACCGTTCAGAAGAATATTGATCAAATTAATAGTAAAACTCAGAATAATTATTGCCAAAGTCCAAGAAAAACTTTCCAAGGCCGAATAGCCGTTATAAAGCAAAATTCCTAGCAACGGCACATAAATAAAAAGTCCTCCCCAAGTGAAAAACGACAGAAAAGTCTTGCTGATCATATAATTGACCAGCGTACTTTTTTTGATGTTCATCGTGAGAAAAGGTTTGATATTCTGAGTCGGCATCTGTTGGAAAAAGTATCTCAGAAATAGATCTGCTATCAGCCAATAAATAAGAAATTTACTAATAAATGGCAATGGGTCAATATGTAGTTTTTGTTTCGGTAAGTAAAATGCGCCGCAGGCAACAAATACAAATATTGCAAGAATGTATAAAACTCCCAAAAGCTGAAAGATCTTGACCACGATATTGGCTGCCAGAGAACTTGACCGAAAAAAACTTTTGAATTCTAATCTGATAAATCGTTGCAGCATAAAGTTTATTTTTTGTTAAATGTAATGAATTCCTAATATTAATAGATTTTCTATATATTAAGTTCACAGTTTATATATTTTGTTACAAAAAAATTGATTTATCAACAATTGTCTGTGGATTTCTTGAGCAAAACTAAATTTCGAAAATTTATAAAAAATTCTACCTTTGTACAATGGTACAGAAGGAAACATTATCATCGCTCACGCAGGGTAATTTTGCAAAGGAACTCTCTATTTCGGATGGCAAAATGCCACCTAATGCATTAGACTTTGAGAAAATTGTGATTGGAACTTTTCTAATTGACAGAAAAGGACTTGACCATTCCATAGACTTATTGACACCCGATGTTTTCTATGACCCTAGACATCAGACGATTTTTGCATCGATTCTGAAGTTGTATGAGAGCAACTCTCCTATAGACCTGATGACCGTAATTCAGGACCTCAAAAAAAACGAAAAACTGAATCTTGCGGGCGGTGACCACTACATCATTGATTTGACAATGGGCGTGAGTTCTTCTGCCCATATCGAATATCACGTACGTGTAATTCTTGAAAAATATATTCTTCGTTCATTGATCAATGTTTCGGCGAACGTGATTGACAATTCCTACAAAGAATCAACCGACGTTTTCGAATTGTTGGACAAAGCGGAACAATCATTTTTTGAAATCACGAACGGAACCATTAAAAAAGGTTTCGACACGGCCAATTCATTAGTAAAAGAAGCGATTGACAAAATCAAATCGCTAAAAGATAAAGAAGGTTTATCCGGAGTTCCATCAGGATTTACGGCACTTGACAAAGAAACCGGAGGTTGGCAAAACTCAGACCTCATTATCATTGCGGCAAGACCTGCGATGGGAAAAACGGCTTTTATCCTTTCAATGGCTAGAAATATCTGTGTGGACCATCAAATCCCGATGGCATTATTCTCCCTGGAGATGGCTTCGGTCCAGTTGATCACAAGGATGATATCTTCCGAAACCGGGATTTCTTCCGAGAAACTGAGAAAAGGCCAAATGTCCGATGATGAGTGGCAAAGGTTATTTACTAACGTTTCTGCATTGGAAAACGCGCCACTTTATATCGACGAAACACCTTCGCTTTCCATCTTTGACTTCCGGGCAAAATGCCGAAGACTGGTAATGCAGCATGGCGTGAAAATCATTATGGTGGATTATCTCCAGCTGATGACCGCCAGTTCCGGGAAAGGCGGTGGAAACCGTGAGCAGGAGATCGCAATGATCTCGCGGTCACTAAAAGCCATTGCGAAAGAACTGAATGTTCCTGTCATTGCGCTATCACAGCTTTCCAGAACCGTGGAAACAAGGCCCGGGAAAAGGCCGATGCTTTCTGACCTCAGGGAATCTGGAGCGATCGAGCAGGATGCAGATATCGTTTCGTTCATTTTCCGACCAGAGTATTATAAAATTGCTGTTTGGGACAATGATGAAGAAGGGGCGGAAACCAGCACAGAAAATCAAGCCGAGATCATCATTGCAAAACATAGAAATGGTGCGACAGCTGATGTAAGATTAGCATTCCACAAGAACATTGGTAAGTTTGCCGACCTTGGAACGAATTACGAATATACCCCTTCCAACTTTGGGCAAAAAGATGAGCCTGCTGGCTTTGATAAAATCAATATTACAATCGATCCGGGAGCTGCTTTTGGATTACCAAGCAATAACAATGTCTCGGGCTCTGCAATGAATGACGATGATGACGATGATATGCCATTCTAAATTCTTTTTCTAACTTGAGAATCGAAATCTTTACAGACGGTGCTTGCAGCGGAAATCCGGGACCTGGCGGTTATGGAATATTGATGCGCGTTCCTGAAAAAAAATATCAGAAAACCTATTCCAAGGGCTTCCGTAAAACGACCAACAACAGGATGGAGCTGATGGCAGTAATCGTAGCACTGGGCAATCTCAAGACTGCTGATAATGAGGTCCACATATATACCGACAGCAAGTATGTCGCCGATGCCATCAATCAAAAATGGATCTATGGATGGATCAAAAGGGGCTGGAAGAATGTCAAAAATCCAGACCTTTGGCAAGTGTTTTATAAATTATACCAACTTCACAATCCAAAATTCCACTGGATCAAAGGCCACGCCGGCCATCCTGAAAATGAGCTATGTGACCTGCTTGCAGTAACAGCTTCGAGATCTGAAAAACTTGCCATCGATTCTTTTTTTGAGAATCAGAGTGATGGTGGAATGTTTTAAGCATTCCAGAAATCTCTGTCCAAACTTCTGTATTGTATCGCCTCAGAAATATGGTCTCCCTGTATATTTTCCGAATTTTCCAGATCTGCAATGGTTCTCGCCACCTTTAAAATTCTATCATAAGCCCTTGCAGAAAGATTAAGTTTCAGCATAGCAGCTTTTATTAATAACTGAGAGTATTCGTCCAGTTCACAGTATTTTTCGATTTCTTTTGGTCCCATCTGCGCATTATAATTGACTTCAGAATCTTTATATCTTTCATTCTGGATGTCTCTTGCGTTATTCACTCTTTGCCTTATACTTGCACTACTTTCTCCTTTCTTTTTATCTGCCAGCTGTTCATATTCCACTTTTGAAACTTCGATATGAATATCAATCCTGTCGAGAAGAGGTCCGGACAATTTGTTCATATACCGCTGCATTTCCATAGTTGATGAAGTATTATTCGGGTCATCCGGAAAATAACCGCTGGGACTGGGGTTCATACTTGCAACCAACATAAAACTCGCAGGATATTCAATAGTAAATTTGGCTCGTGAAATAGTTACAACTCTATCTTCCAGAGGTTGTCTCATCACTTCGAGAACCGCTCTCTTGAATTCGGGCATTTCGTCTAAAAATAGAACCCCATTGTGAGCGAGAGAAATCTCTCCCGGCTGGGGATAGCTTCCTCCTCCGACAAGTGCGACATCAGAAATCGTATGATGTGGGGATCTAAATGGCCTTATTGTTATCAATGATGTTTCTGTTCCCATTTTACCTGCTACAGAATGAATCTTCGTTGTTTCCAAAGACTCTTTGAGACTAAGTGCCGGCAATATACTGGGAAGACGTTTGGCAAGCATTGTTTTCCCACTTCCCGGCGAACCTATCAGTATAATGTTATGCCCACCAGCCGCTGCAACCTCCATTGCACGTTTTGCAGCTTCCTGTCCTTTCACTTCATCAAAATCAAAGGGAAAATGATCAACTTTATCCTGAAATTCTTTTCTGGTGTCAATCTCGAATTTTTGCAAAGGCTGATCATCATTGAAAAAATCGATAACTTCTCTGATGTTTTCCACACCATAAACATCCAGTTGATTGACGATTGCCCCTTCTCTTGCGTTTTGCTTTGGAAGAATTATACCTTTGAAACCATCTTCTCTAGCTTTTATAGCAATTGGCAAAACACCTTTTATTGGTTGCAAACCACCATCAAGAGATAATTCTCCCATGATCAGATATTGTCCCAGATCTTCTGCTTTTATAAGGTCGGAAGCTGCCAAAATCCCGAGAGCAATGCTCAGATCATAAGCAGAACCTTCTTTGCGGAGATCCGCAGGAGCCATATTGATTGTAATCTTCTTTCCGGGAATTTTGAATCCTGAGTTCTTAAGAGCAGCAGAGATCCTATAGCTACTTTCCTTGATGGCATTATCTGGCAACCCGACCAGGTGATAACCGACACCCTGGTCAACATTGACCTCTATGGTAATGATCTGTGCAGAGACACCATGAATGGCCGCACCGTAAACTTTGACAAGCATTTGTGTTTTGTTTTGCCAAAAATAAAAAAAACTCTCTGATGAAAATCAAAGAGCCAGATATTTTTTGAGAAATAATATTACATAAATCGTTCGCCTTTTTTAAGATTTTTAAGGTCTAGAACATAATCTTTTATAAGCTGGTCATTATCCCGTGGGCAAATAAGCAATGCTTTTTCCGTATCAACAACAATATAATTTTTAAGTCCGTCTATAACAGCGGCCTTGTTTTGATTTTTGATCCTGATGACATTTCCCTTTGAGTTATAAGTAAGAACATTCTTGGAAGAGATTGCATTGTTGTCATCATTTTTCCCAGCATTGTTATATACCGAAGTCCATGTTCCGAGATCGCTCCATCCAAGGTTAGCCGGAATTACATAGACATTATCCGCTTTTTCTAAAATCCCGTTGTCTATGGAAATTTTGTTTACCGTAGGATAAACCAGATCAATACATTCCTTTTCAGCATCCGTATTATATTCGCAGCTATTGAATTGGTTTGTCATTTCTGGCAGATGTTTTTTGAATGCTTTCAAAATACTTTTTACACTCCAGATAAAAATACCTGCATTCCAAAGGAAATCACCCGATTCTATAAAACTTTTGGCAATCTCAAGGTCTGGTTTCTCTGTGAAAGTTTTGACTTTAGAAAAAAGTTCATTCTTTTCTTGAATGAATTGAATATAACCATAACCAGTGTCTGGTCGTGTTGGTGTAATACCCAACGTGATCAGATAATCATTTTCCGATGTTAATTTGAAGGCCAACGACACTTTTTCCAAAAAGGTGTTTTCTTTCAAGATCAAATGATCTGCGGGCATGACAATGATATTT
Source organism: Epilithonimonas caeni DSM 17710 (assembly GCF_000426465.1). Taxonomy (GTDB): domain Bacteria; phylum Bacteroidota; class Bacteroidia; order Flavobacteriales; family Weeksellaceae; genus Epilithonimonas; species Epilithonimonas caeni. Next base: position 297,922 of record NZ_AUFK01000013.1, on the reverse strand, counting down.
GCATTGGGATTGACAGCCTCTATTTTTTTTGCCATGTACAGATTGCACGCAGAAGTATTCTTCATAGCTGGCTCACCAACAATATTTCCAAAAGGAATCTCTGGTAATTGTTGTTGCGTCAATTCTACATATTCCTGATTTGTAATGACATAAATATTTTCTTTAGGTATTAACTGATTAATCCTATCGAAAGTCTGTTGAATCATTGTTCTGCCTGTTCCTAATATATCATGAAACTGCTTCGGAAATTTCTGAGTACTCATTGGCCAAAAACGGCTTCCTATTCCCCCTGCCATAATAACGCAGTAATTATTGTTCATCATTGATTGTCAATTTTTCGACCTTTGCCAAAGGCCGGAATAAATATTTTTTTGAATTCTTCAAATGGATACAAAGATAAGATTTTTTCCTTTTTTCTAATATTATATATGTTTCACCTTTGTAATGAAACTTATCATTGATTGATAAATTTTCAATAAAAACAGAGTTTGCCTCAGAATCTTCGATATGAAAATAACGGACAAGCTCTGGACTCGCCATGAAATTGGCTTTAGGACTTTTCGCAAATCTTACGATAATTGGTTTTAGATCTTCAGTATAGATATCAATGCTTTCCAAAAGCATTTCGCGGAAAGTATCTTTCCATTCTTTTCCATGTGCACTGATCTTGAAATTAAATTTCTCAAAGGCAATAAGATGAGCGAGCTCATGGGTCAGAACAAAAAAGAAAAGTTGCTTGTCCAATGTAGAATTAACCGTGATCTGGTGTGATCTATCCGGTAACTTCCTGTAATCTCCCAATTTGCTATTCCTATTTTTCGTGATCTTGATATGAATATAATAATCGGCAAACCATTTTTTAAGAAAAGGAAGAGTATTCTTGGGAAGATATTGTTCTAATGTATCGATTGACATCCAGGTCCAAAATATAAATAACAAAAATAATCAATATGAACGATTTTGCCTGGAAATATTAAGTTTTTCTTAATGTTTTTTCTTAAATTTCGAATAAATTGGAAAAAGTTGCCAAAATTTATTTTTTGTTTATTCGTATTACTGTTGTTCTCGTGTTCTAAAGATATAGATTCACCAAAAAATCCATTACAAAAAAAACAGATCAATCCATATTATGAAAAAGCTTTCGTATTCCTGGACAAGAACGAATATGATAGTGCTTTCTACTATTTGGACAAAGGCAAAGAGTTATTCTTACGCAGAAATGACTCTTTCGGTGTAGGAAAAAGCTTGGTGAATATGGCCATTACACAGGAAAATGCCGGGGATAATTTTGGCAGTATTGAAACCAGTCTACTTGCCTCAAAATTTTTCAAAGAGAAAGATACCGCCCACCATTCTTTTTTATCCTGCAATTACAATAATCTTGGGGTTGCATCCAATAACCTAAAGAATTACAAGGACTCCAAACAATTCTATGACAAAGCCTTTCTTTTTACTAAAGACCCCATCGACAAGCTGATGCTTTCCAATAATATTGCAATCGTTTTTCATAATGAGAAAAAATATGGAAAAGCGGTTGCCATCTATAAAAAACTAATTGACAGCATAGGTCCTAAAAGTGAATTTTACCCAAAATTATTGCTTAATTTCTCCCGATCAAAATGGTATGAGGACAATAATTACGATCCCGTGAAAAACTATCTGTTGGCAGAAAGATTGAGTAATGCACAAAATGATGACTGGAATAAAGACGCAGCCTATGCATACCTGTCTTCATATTATTTGAATAAAAATGCCGATTCCGCCATATTTTATGCAAAAAAAATGCTGGTTCTTGCAAAGAAATTAAAATACCCTGTAGATGAGTTAGAAGCTTTGCAAACTTTGATCAAGCTTTCTGATGGAGCTAGTACACAAGAATATTTCGATACCTATTCTAGAATTCAGGATAGCCTTGTAAATAGTCAGAACAAAGCGAAAAATCAATTTGCACTGATCCGTTTTGAAAGCGAAAAAGCAAAATCGGAGAACGTTATTCTTCAAAAAGAAAGAGAGATCAACCAATCTTCCATTACTCGCCAAAAGATTATCATTTGGGCCCTGGTCATCATTGCGGCAATCGTTACCTTTTTTGTATCGATATGGACCAAGAAGAGAAAAGAAAAACTCATTTTAGAAGCCAACAACAAGTTACAATATCAGCGCCTTAATTTTTCAAAAAAAGTCCATGATGTGGTTGCAAACGGAATCTATGAAGTCATGACAACGATTGAGAACCAAAAGGACATTCCTACCGAAAAAATATTGGATAAGCTAGAGCTGATGTACGAAAAATCCCGAGACCTTTCCTACAATAATAGTAATCAACAGGAGTTCAACGAAAGAGTATCAGGTTTGATCAATTCTTTCGACAATGATAAAACAAAAATTATCATTATTGGAAACGAGGCTGATTTTTGGGAAGGATTGAATCAATCGACAAAAGAAGAATTGTTCCAGGTCATAAGAGAGCTTCTTGTCAACATGAAAAAACATAGCAGGGCATCACAAGTTATCTTAAGGTTTGTCCATGAAAACAACATCTATGATATCCGATATACGGATAATGGAATTGGCCTTACAGAAGATTTTGAAGAAAAAAACGGATTCGAAAATATGAGATCGCGACTAAAAGAAATAAATGCAAAGTTGGAAATCGAGGAAAGGATCTCTGGGTTAAGACTTTCTATTAAACGGAATGAAAACTAGAGCTTTACAAAGAATTTTGAAAGATTCAAAGAACTGTCTGAAAAACAATTTTAATTAAAGTACTTAGAAAAAATGTTCAGTAAAATATTAATTGCGGAAGATCATGAGAGCAGTAATTTTTCCATTCAAAAAGTCTTGGAAGAGATGGAAATCCCAAGTGTAAGTCATACTTATTACTGTGATGATACTTTTTCGCACCTTAAAAAATCTTTGGAATCCAATCCTTATGAAGTATTGATCACAGATCTTTCGTTTGAAGAAGATCACGTAAAGCAAATTATAAAAAATGGAAGAGAACTTATAAAATCTTGTCGAGAGATTTGTCCGGAGCTTAAAGTAATCGTATTCTCCGCAGAACACAGATTAGGAGTTATAGACCTGCTATTCAGCGAATTAAACATCAATGCTTTTGTAAGAAAAGCCAGATCAGATTCCAAAGAACTTAAAAAAGCCATTGAAGCCGTATATAATAATGAAATCTACCTCTCTCATGGCCTGAAATTGCCTGTAAAAAGTCTCAACACCTTGGAGTTTAGCAATTATGACATCACATTACTCCAGTTATTATCCGATGGTGTTCTGCAAAAAAATATCCCAAAGAAATTACAAGAGAAAAACATTTATCCAAGCAGTTTGAGCAGTGTGGAAAAAAGAATCAATGCAATGAAGCTAATATTGACCGTAAAAAACACCGAGGAATTGATTGCATGTAGCAAAGAAATTGGGATAATTTAAAAAAATCCGATTATTTTTTTTGTTTTTACGGTTTTCCCGTAAGGAAATCTAGTTAGATGTCTCTAACTTTGCACCAGATTAATAACCGTAAAAACACAACTTACAATACATTCATTTTTCAGAAAGAGTTTAAAGCTATGCTTCAGACTCTTTTTTTGTTCTAAACATTTCGGTATGGGGAATATTGTCTTCCAGATATTTTTTTGCTGTTTCTTGAAAACCAAAACCTGAATAGAACTTCAATAAATAGTCTTGGGCAGAAATTCTGACTTCAGAAGTACGCAACCTATTTTCTATGATATCTATGGCGTATGCTATCAGCTGTTTGCCAAGCCCTTTTCCTCTTCCCTTTTCTGTCGTTATAACTCTTCCGATGGATGCTTCCGGGTATTTTATGCCTTTATCAAAAATCCTGCAATAAGCTAAAACTTCACCATTATCTTCTGCCCAAAGATGGATTGCCTTCTGATCATAATCGTCCAGATCCGGATATGGGCAATCTTGCTCTACTACAAAAACATTAACTCTGGCTTTGATAATCTCGTAAAGCTCGGTTGTGGTAAGTTCGGAAAACGTCTTGATCTTCCAATCTACATTAGTCATCGAACCTTACTTTATTTTTAATCAAAAAATCATTGGTTTTCTGAATGAATTTTAAGATCAGATCACCACCTTCTTTCTTTTCTGCAGAAGTAACATATAGGTCTGGTAAATCTTCCCAAGTCTGAAGCAATTCATTTTTATAAACTTCAACATTCCTATCCACGCCGCCAGATTTTAGCTTATCTGCTTTTGTAAAAACTATGGAAAACGGAACGCTGCTTTCCCCAAGCCATCGCATGAATTCCAGATCGATCTTTTGCGGTGTGTGGCGGATATCCACAAGTACAAAAAGATTGACCAGATTTTTTCTGTTGAGGATGTAATTGGTAATTAGCTTTTCAAAATCTTTTCTCAGACTTTTAGAAACTTTCGCATATCCATAACCCGGCAGATCGGTCAAATACCAGTTTTCATTGACCAAAAAATGATTGATCAATTGCGTTTTTCCCGGGGTCTGAGATGTTTTGGCAAGGTCTTTATGATTCATCATCGCATTGATGAGAGAAGATTTCCCAACGTTGGAACGCCCGATAAAGGCATATTCCGGCATTGTAGGTTCCGGACAGTCCTGCCATTTCTGACTGCTTTTTACAAATTCTGCGGTTTTGATCACCATATTTTTATAATTTAAAAACCATTAAGAATCAAATTTATTTTTAATTAAAACTCAATTTCCTAATGGTTCTGAACAATATTATTTGAATAGAGCTTACATCACTCTTTTAAGCCATCCGTAAAGAATCTCATTAAACTCATCCGGCTTTTCCATCATAGCAGCGTGACCACATTTATCGATCCAGTGCAACTCGGAATTCGGGATGAATTTGTGCATATCTTCTGCAACTTCCGGAGGTGTGACGTTATCCTGTTTTCCCCATATGATACAAGTAGGACAAGTGATTTTCGGAAGGTCGTTCAACATATTGTGTTTGATGGCGCTTCTGGCCAACATTACTGTTTTTATACCTTTCATTCTATCATTTACGACCGCAAAAACTTCATCTACCAACTCATCAGTAGCTACGATCGGGTCATAAAAAACATCCTGAGTTTTTCTTTTGATATAATCTTTATCACTTTTTCTTGGGAAACTATCTCCGAATGTTCTTTCATACAAACCGGAACTCCCAGTCAGAACAAGATTTCTTACTAATTCCGGACGAGATGTCGTGAGAATCAATCCGATATGTCCGCCCATAGAATTACCTACAATTGTCACCGGCTTCCCGATAACATCTGTAATAAACTTTGCAACGAATTTGGAAATCGAAGCAAGATTAGTATTCAGAATCGGCAGATCATAAATAGGCAATTGAGGAACAAAGACCTGATAACCTTTATCCGAGAAGTAATTGATCATCTTATCGAAGTTGCTCAAACCTCCCATCAGACCATGAAGAAGCACCATTGGATGACCTTCACCCGCTTCCACATAACTATATTTCGTGTCTTTTTTAGTCTTAAAAATCATAATGCTCTTCCGATAACGCGCAAAAATACAAATAAAAGAATTATTTTTTTATTTTAATCCTACTAAAGTGGTCAAAATTAATTTATTTTAACACAGATGTCAATTTATTGATATGGTTATAATAATATTTTTAAATCTCTTGTTTTTACTTCAAAGCAATTTGTCTTTTAGCCTCACCAACAACGAAGGCAACTGAATTTGCAATATTGAAGCTCCGAATCTTCTTAGACATCGGAATGGTCAAATGATTTTCAAACAAACTCAAAACCTCTTGCCCCAAACCACAACTCTCCTTTCCAAAAACGAGCCAATCTCCGTCTTGAAACTCATTTTCATAAATTGAATTGGTTGCGTGTGAGCTCATTAAGAAAACTCTGGATTTGTCCGGAATTTGTGTCATCCATTCTTCAACATTTTGATACTCGGTGACATCCAGGTGAACCCAATAATCAAGTCCGGAGCGCTTTAAATTAGCATCATTAATGACAAATCCGAACGGATGGATCAGATGCAATCTACTTTCTGTTCCTACACATAATCGGCCGATATTTCCTGTATTATTAGGGATTTCCGGCTCTACTAAAACGACATTTAACATTTTGAAATTTAATTTAGGACAATTTTCAACTCGTTGATTCTATTAATAATTGGCAATGCGAAAATCCCGCTTCTTGTGAGATATAATTCGTAGAAAGTTTTGGCTTTGTCTGCAAAATCAAGTTTTCCTTCCGTTCTGTAATGGAACATAAAAAGATTCCCAAGCATCTCGTAATAATCTGCGTGGTCTTTGGATTCTCTTTGTTGTACAATTTCGATAATCTCTTCTTTGGACTTTGAAGCAATATCATCGAAATTGATTTTAAAAATATCTTTCATCAAAGAATCGAAATCCAATTCTTTCTGCATCAGACTTTCTTCCGGTTTTCCAAGCAATAATTTTTCTAATGCCTGAGTTAATTGTCTTATTAATCTAAGTGTAAAATCTTTATCCTGAATCATAATGAGTTGCGAGTTAAACTTTTAAGTTTTACCTTAATTGTACATATCTTTGCTAGATGAAATCATTGTTTTAATTTATCTTTTAATTTATTTACTTCTTCTAAATTATAAAGACCAATGACTTCTATATAACTGTTGGAAGTTTCCTTGCTAATAGGTGTCATCATAATAATTTTCCTATCGACTATTGTCGCTATTCCGTTTCCTATATTCTTTGAAATTAAATCTGCAAATTTGTGTTGAACTTTATGTTTTAAGTAAATTTTCAGGTAAGGTCTGTATTTTCCATTTTGGATAATTTCAATTTTCTTAATATCACTTACCTTAAAAGTTGGTTCATTCGACATCTCCAAAGAAGTCATATTTTCAATTTTCTTTTCAGTTAATAAATAAAATCCATTTTCTTTATTATATGATGATTCGAGAAAGTTGATGAGATAATTCCTTTTATAATCTTGTTGTTTATTAATTTCTTTTTGATTTGGATTTAAATCAACGATATTTTGTTCTTCATTTTGTGCGAAGAAAAATGTAGAAATTAAAATTGTTATAATTTGGATTGTTTTTGTCATAATTATATAGCTGGCATATAAACTTTTATTTAATATTAATTATAAACCTGAACCTTGCATCTTGCAACTCAACTATCCAAAAAACAAATACGCCAAAATTATCGCAGTAATCACGCCAACTAAGTCTGCCAAAAGCATAGAACCAACTGTATATCTTGTATTTTTAATTCCAACTGAACCAAAATAAACTGCAATTACATAGAAAGTCGTGTCCGAACTTCCTTGGAGAATTGCCGATAACTTTCCGGGAAAACTGTCAGCTCCAAAAGTTTTCATTGTATCGACCATCATTCCGCGAGCACCGGAACCGGATAGAGGTTTGATGAGTGCTGTCGGTAATCCGTCAACAAATCTTGTATCGAGATGTGACGCACTTGCAATCCACTTCATTCCGTCAATAATCACATCAAAAACGCCACTTGTTCTGAGTAATGAAATTGCAATCAACATCCCAACCAAATAAGGAATAATCTTCACACAAACAGTGAATCCTTCTTTTGCTCCATCGATAAAAGCATCAAAAATGTTGATTTTTTTATAAACTGCGCCGAGAACTATTGCAAAGAAAATCAACAGGATAATTCCGTTGCTCATCACTTTGCTGAAGGAATCTAATTCTTCTTTGTTGAGTTGAACCAAATAAATTACCAACAAAGAAATAATTGCAGAAATCCCGCCAACATAAGCCAAAATTATTGGCTGGAAAAGATTGATCCTTTGTCTGACAGAAACGATGGTCATTGCTGCCAAGGTCGCACAAAAAGTTGCGATCATACAAGGCAGGAAAATATCCGTTGGTGTTTCCGAACCCATAGATGAACGAATCGCAATAATGGAAACCGGAATCAATGTCAAACCGCTGGCGTGCAGGCATAGAAACATAATTTGCGCATTGCTGGCTTTATCTTTATCCGGATTCAAAGTCTGGAGACTTTCCATCGCTTTCAGTCCGAAAGGTGTTGCAGCATTATCCAGTCCGAGAAGATTTGCGCTGAAATTCAGCATCATATGCCCAAATGAAGGGTGATTTTTTGGAATCTCCGGAAATAACTTTGAGAAGAATGGCTGAATCAATCGGCTTAGGAAATTAATACCTCCTGCTTTCTCAGCAATGCTCATAAAACCCATAAACAAAGCCATAATTCCAATCAGTTTGAGACAGATGTTGACCGCTGTTTCGCTGGTTCCTATAACGCCGTCGGTTTCCTGAACTCGGTAGATTCTAACATAAGGCGACTCGTTGGCTTGGTAATGAATATGATTTTGCTCAAATTCCAGATTATCCATTAGCGGTTTTCTAATCTCCGGAGAAAGTTTGACCAACGGTTTATAGGCAATCTGAATCGTATCGCCACCTTTTCCGACAACCATGTCGTTGAAAATCTGACTGTAATTCTCTGAACTGAAATACTTGATTGATGCAACCGCAATTGCTATAATAATAAAGGCGGACCAAATCCTGCTTAGAACCATTCGGAAAATTAATTTTTAGTAAATGTAAGAAAAGATATGAGATGTTAGATATTATTGTTGTCCAATTAAAGATACAAATGAATCGAAGAACCGAATGTTTATAGGATAAAGCAACGCGTCGCTCCTCCGGAGCTTGGTTTTTACCAGCTTATTTTTTTCTATTAACAGTAGGTCTCTCCGAGACCAGATATAGCTCCAGAGGAGCGACCTGTTAATTGTATTATTTTCATCGAACGACAATGATTATAATTATTGGCTGGAAAAAAAACACAATATTGTCATTCCGGAGTAATCTCAACAATGAATGTGATAATTTATTATTTAACGTGAGTTCGACATAAAAACAAATTAATTAACATTCAATCTATTATGTTTGTCAATTGAGTAGGTATGTCATCCTGAGCTTGTCGAAGGAAGCCCGATGTGAAAATTGTAATTCCAAATCGGCTTTAGCCGAAATTTAAACTAAGTTTTGGCTAAAGCCAATCTATTTTTCTCAATTATGAAAATGGGCTAAAGCCCATTCCTATTTATATTTGAGTATTATACTTACATCGAACTCACGTTATTTAGATCCCCCCGGAATGACAAAGTTTATGGCAAACTATTACGCAAAATAGGGACGTTGAATTACAGCAGCCCGACTTGAGCGGACTCTTCGGGAATCTCAGAGTGACAGATTGGGAGCCCTTCGATAGTTCGACAAGCTCACTACAGGCTAAGCTCAGGATAAACGACAGGCGGATAAAGCTGCCCAAACCTAACGAAGTGGTTCGACGAAGTCAAATTAACTTTATAAAAACTGACATTTGTCATTTAATTTAAATTATACTTGTTTGGTATGAATTGAGTTTTTACTTTTGCTCAGGCTTTTTTTAAAACACTATTATGACAGGAAAAATGTTTTGTTGCTGCGATTTAACTTTTCGAATATATATGAAGAAGTAATAATAGTGTGTTTATTTTGAAAACCTTTCATACTTCTATGTGAAAGGTTTTTTATTTTTTAATTAATGAATAAAAATGATCGAACTTATAAATGTTTCCAAACGTTTTACTACTAAAAATAAGGTTATCCAAGCCTTGTCGAATGTTTCCCTGACTGTTGAAAAGGGGGAAATCTTCGGTGTGATTGGGACTTCCGGCGCCGGGAAAAGCACGCTCATCAGATGCGTGAATCTTCTGGAAAAACCAAATGAAGGAAAAGTGATCGTTGACCAAGTGGAACTGACAAAACTTTCCGATTCTCAACTGACTCTGGAAAGAAGAAAAATTGCGATGATTTTCCAGCATTTCAATTTGTTATCCTCCAGAAATGTTTTTGACAATATAGCTTTTCCGTTGGAATTAGAGGGAAAATCGAAGTCTGAAATCAAGGATAAAGTGAACACTCTTTTGGAATTGGTTGGACTGAAAGAAAAAGCAAAAGATTATCCTGCGAATCTTTCAGGCGGACAAAAACAAAGAGTTGCGATTGCGAGAGCTTTAGCCAACGACCCAAAAGTCTTGTTGTGTGACGAAGCGACAAGTGCCCTTGACCCGGCAACCACCAAATCTATCCTGCAACTCCTGAAATCTATTAATCAAAAACTGAATCTCACGATTCTTCTAATCACGCACGAGATGGAAGTGATTAAAAGTATTTGTGATAAAGTTGCTGTGATTGACAATGGAAAATTAGTAGAACAAGGAAAGGTGGAACAGATTTTCATCCATCCGGAAAAAGAAATCACGAAAGGTTTCATCCAGTCTTCTCTGAATGTAGAATTACCTTTAATCTATCAGAATTCTATTAGTAATATCGATAGTGAAAATAACAATCCTTTGGTTAAAATTCTCGTTCGCGGGAATGATGAACAAAGTTCCGTTATCATTAATCTGTACGAGAAATTTATGGTTAAAGCAAAGATTATCAGCGCCCAACTGGAATATGTAGGCCACTTGAGTTTCGGAGTTTTGCTTTTGGAACTGAAAGAAGGAAATACCAAGGAAGCTTTGGCTTACTTAGAAAATGAATATGCAAACACAGAAATTTTAGGTTATGTCGGATAGTATCATCAATTTGTTATTTCAAGGGACGATTGAAACTGTTGTAATGACCTTGGTTTCAGGATTTTTCGGATTTGTTTTAGGATTACCGACGGGAATTTTCCTTTTTCTCACAAGAAAAGGTCAGTTATTGGAAAATAAGATATCACACCAAATCGTATCCATTATAGTCAATATTTTCCGTTCGATTCCTTTTATCATTCTCATTGTGTGGATGATACCTTTCACACGAACGATTGTTGGAACGTCGATTGGCGTTTCTGCAGCATTGGTTCCACTGAGTGTGGGTTCTGCTCCATTCATTGCAAGATTGGTAGAAAACAGTCTGTTGGAAATACCTTCAGGGTTGATAGAAGCAGCGAGAGCAATGGGCGCAAAACCGCTTCAAATCATCCGAAAAGTCCTTTTACCAGAAGCTTTGCCTTCGTTAATCAATAATGTGAGCATTACGTTGATTACCTTGGTTGGTTATTCTGCGATGGGAGGCGCAGTTGGTGCCGGCGGATTGGGACAAGTTGGTTATCAGTACGGCTACATCGGATATGATTTTGCGGTAATGAATTCAGTATTGATATTATTGATTGTGCTGGTTTTCATTATTCAGATTTCCGGTGACTTTCTTTCGAAAAAATTCAATCATAGATAAAATTATAAAAAAAATGAAATCGAAAATATTGGCTTTAACATTGGCTATTATTACATTATCTGCTTGCAACAAAAAAGAATCAAGCCCTAATGTTCTGAAAGTCGGGATCGCAACTGGACCGGAACAAAATCTTGCTGAAGCTGCAAAAAAAGTAGCGAAAGAGAAATATGGTTTGGATGTGGAATTAGTAACCTTTAATGATTATGTTGTTCCAAATGAAGCTTTGAGTCAAGGCGATGTTGATGTCAATGCTTTCCAGCATTTACCTTATTTAGAAGAACAATCTAAACAACGTGGTTACAAATTGGCGGTTGTAGGAAAAACTTTTGTATACCCGATTGTGGCTTATTCTAAAAAGATAAAATCGATTTCCGAATTGCAACCCGGACAAACCATTGTGATTCCAAATGACCCAACAAATGGCGGACGCTCTTTATTATTATTACAGAAGCAAGGATTAATTAAATTAAAAGAAGACGTTGGACTTTTACCTAAAGTAACCGACATTATCGCCAATCTGAAAAACCTTAAAATCTTAGAATTAGAAGCACCACAAATTCCAAGAGTTTTGGAAGATAAAGAAGTAGCATTGGCTATTATCAATAATAATTTTGCCGCTCAAGCCGGACTTGACCCGGAAAAAGAAGGTCTGTTCACAGAAGATAAGAATTCGCCTTATGCCAATCTTATTGTTTCCAGAGAAGACAATAAAAATGATGATAAAGTCAAGAAATTTGTCAAAGCATACCAATCTCAGGAAGTAGAATCCACAGCTCAACAAACCTTCAAAGGAGGTGCTGTCAAGGCGTGGTAAAACTTTCACGTTATATCTAGTTTTTTAATTTGGCAATTCAATATGAATTGCCAAATTTATTTATTCTTCATCAGAAATCAATTATGACTCTAAAATTATCATTAACAAAAAATTGATTAATGATAATTTAAATCAAATTGTAAAACATACATAAGCAATGCCGTTCATAAAATCAGATTATGATTTAAATCATTTTATTAGTTTTTATTTATTCTAAATAATAAGTTTGTAAAAAATTTAAAATTATGCTTAATAAATATCTTTGTTTAGGGTTGTTTGCAGTTTTTGTAAACACCAATGCTCAAAACTGCACACCACAGGCTACCGGAACTAATATTGGCGACACGGGTTGTGTAACTCTCACATATCGGAACCAGCCGGTTTTCTATAAAACAGTGAGAGCGGCTGATGGAAACGAGTGGCTACAACAAAATCTTGGAAGCTCAAACGTCGCTACAAGCATCGCTGACGAAGGTGCTCGTGGAGACTATTTCCAATATGGACGTTGGGATGATGGTCATCAATTAAAAACGTCTCAGACTACAGAAACTTATCCGACACCAAATAATCCTGTTGGTTTAGGAGCCGGAACAAACCTTTTCTATATCGGCGGTGGAACGCCTTGGTCATCTAACTACACAGGTTGGTTTGCCAATCCTGAACAAAACGACAACTGGACAGCAAAAAGTCTTTCCGAAGTAACTGAACACAACGGAATGGACCCTTGCAAAGCAATTGGGGACAATTGGGAAATGCCATCTGAAGCTGATTGGGATCTTGTAATGACAAAAGAAAACATTTTCCCGAAACCAGCTGGTGCAACAACAGGTGGGATCGTAAGAGGTTTTGAAAGTAATCTTAAAATCGCCGGGGCAGGAGCACGTAAAGATGCAGGATGGGCATTTGAGGGCGCACGTGCTTATATCTGGACAAGGTCTGCTAGTGCAAACCCGAATTTTTACCGTTATGTTTATTTGGGAGCGGCGGCTTCCAGCACAACTGGTTTTGGCGGTGATGCAAAAAGTTTTGGTTACTCCGTAAGATGTGTCAACAAATCAAATAATACTTTGGCTGTTAATGATTATGCGAAAGTTGATTTCAACTTCGGACCAAATCCAGCTGACAAATTTATTAAAATCAATACTGAAAGAGCTTTGAAATCTGTAGAAGTACATTCTATCACAGGACAAAAAGTTATTGAAACCAATGAAACCAATGTAGATGTTTCTCGTTTGACATCAGGAAATTATTTCATCAAAATAACTTTCGAGAACGGAAAAACTACGACCAAGAAATTCATCAAGAAGTAAAATCACTTCAAATTTTTAAGGAAAATGGCGCTCAATTGAGCGTCATTTTTTATTCTAAATATACCAAGACATCTTTTTCTAATTCTTCATCTTCTGACGTTATGAGAACCGCATTCTTTGTTCTCTCCTGCAATTCTTTGATGAAAAAACTGCTTTCAAAAAACTGTCGATGGACACCAGGCAAAAGACTCATAAAATAATCCATCCCAACTTTATTATTATGAAGGTCCATTTTAGTTTCCAAAGGCTCGTTCGGAAAAAGGTCTTCATGCATATTAGTAAGCTTTTCACACCATTTCAACGATTTTTCAGGCGAAGAAACTTTGCAGAAATACATCATGATCAAACAACACCAGTAGGCATGTCGGAAGGCATTTCCTTCGCCATTATTGGAATTGGTTTCAGGATATAATTCTTTCGCTTTTTTAAACGCCTTAAAGCTTGCATAAGTGTACAGAAACGCAAACAACGGATGCGTAATCCCAATGGAAAATACCTGGAGAAGTTTTTTGAAGGTCAATGACTTCAGCGTTCTAAAAAATATGCCTATAAATCTCATCAATAAAAAACTCTCCCAGATTTGAGAGAGTGTATTTTTAGTTCAATAATTTGATCAATGATATTCGTGGATCAAAAGTTTCACTGCTCTGGAAACCTGCTGTCTGATTTCTGTTCTTTTCACGATGAAATCAACAAAACCTTTTTCCTGCAAGAACTCCGATGTCTGGAAACCTTCAGGCAAATCTTTACCAATGGTTTCACGAATAACCCTAGGGCCTGCAAAACCAATCAAAGCGCTTGGCTCGGCAATGATCAAATCCGCTGTCATTGCAAATGAAGCCGTGATCCCTCCAAAGGTAGGGTCGGTCAAATAAGCGATGTAAGGCAAACCAGCATCAGAAAGCTGAACCAATTTTGCCTGAACTTTTGCCAACTGCATCAGAGAGTAGGCCGCTTCCTGCATCCTTGCTCCACCTGATTGGCAAATGATCATATATGGCAATTTGTTCTTGATACAATAGTCAATAGCCCTTCTGATCTTCTCCCCCATTACAGAGCCCAAAGAACCACCGATGAAAGCAAAATCCATACAGGAAACCACCATTTCCACACCGTTTACTTTTCCGGTAGCATTACGGATAGAATCGGTCAGTTTGGTTTTAGACTTCACTTCTTTCAGACGGTCTGTGTAAGATTTTGTATCCTTGAATTTGAGAATATCCACACTTTCCACATCTGCATCCAACTCCTTGAATTTCTGCTCATCAAAGAGCATATCAAAATATTCTCTGCTTCCGATCCTTACGTGGAAACCATCTTCCGGAGAAACAAAATTATTAGCTTTAAGTTCTTCTGCTTCTATAATTTTTCCAGTTGGCGTTTTATGCCAAAGTCCCTTCGGAACGTCTTTCTTGTCTTCCGTAGAAGTGGTGATGTTTTGCGTTTTCCTTTTAAACCAATCAAATGCCATATAATCTATAATTGATAAATGATAAATGATAATTGATGGAAGCAAATGACCATGATCATTTATCGCTCATCGATTATCATTTATAAAATTAAAGTGTATTAATATTGTTCAGGTCTTCGAAAGCCTGTGTCAATCTCTTGATATAAGTTTCTTCTCCTTTTCTTACCCAAACTCTTGGATCATAGAATTTCTTGTTTGGCGCATCTGCTCCTGTTGGGTTTCCGATTTGATGACGTAGATAATCGATTTTCTCAGTCATGTAATCTCTGATTCCTTCTGTATAACCGAATTGAAGATCTGTATCGATGTTCATTTTTACAACTCCATAACTGATCGCTTCTCGAATCTCCATCAATGTAGAACCTGATCCACCGTGGAATACGAAATTTACCGGTTTCTCTCCTGTTCCGAATTTTTGCTGAACATATTTCTGAGAATTATCAAGAATTTTTGGAGTCAATTTTACGTTTCCTGGTTTGTAAACACCGTGAACGTTTCCGAAAGCTGCTGCAATCGTGAAGTTATCAGAAATGGCCTTCAAAACTTCATAAGCGTGTGCTACTTCTTCTGGCTGAGTGTATAGTTTTGAACTGTCAATATCAGAGTTGTCAACACCATCTTCTTCTCCTCCTGTTACACCCAGTTCGATTTCAAGAGTCATTCCCATTTTGTTCATTCTCTCGAAATATTTTGCAGAAACCTCAAGATTTTCCTCAATAGGCTCTTCTGAGAAATCTAACATATGAGAAGAGTAAAGAGACTTCCCGTTTTGTTTGTAAAACTCTTCACTTGCATCCAAAAGACCATCAACCCAAGGTAACAATTTTTTTGCACAGTGGTCTGTGTGAAGGATAACAGTCGCTCCGTAAGCTTCCGCCAAAGTGTGGATATGTTTTGCTCCTGCAACAGCTCCCAGAACTGCCGCTTTTTGATTTTCATTGCTCAGGCCTTTTCCAGCATTGAAAATAGAACCTCCGTTCGAGAACTGGATAATTACAGGCGCATTAAGTTTCGCAGCAGTCTCCAATGTTGCGTTGATATTACTAGAACCGATCACATTAGCTGCCGGAAGTGCAAACTGCTTCTCTTTGGCATAATCGAATATTTCTGTTACTAAAGAACCAGTGGCAACTCCTGCCGGAAATTTTCTGCTCATTTTATTTATTTTTTAAGATTTTTTGGTCTGTAAAGTTACTAAATTATTAACAATTACAACTTCACTTTTCAATATGTTATGTTAAGTATAATTTTTTGATATTAATTTCTCTTATCATTCCCCCAAAGCAGTTTTTGGCGGATTGTTTCATAGAAACTGAAATTTTTCGGTTTGATCAAAAATAATGAAAAGTCCGCTTTTTCTATCAGTATTTCGCTGCCCACTTCCATATGATAAAGTCGGGAATCCAAAGCCAGAGTATATTCCGGAACGCGGCTTTTCACGGTCAATTTTATTTTTGCATCGTCTTTTACGATCAATGGACGGACATTCAGATTATGAGGCGCAATCGGTGTGATGACAAAATTGTCATTCGCCGGAGAGATGATCGGCCCGCCACAACTTAAAGAATACGCAGTAGAACCTGTAGGTGTAGAAACAATCAACCCATCACCCCAGAAAACATTCAGGAAATCATCATTAATGTATGATTCCACAGTAATCATCGAGGTTGTTTCTTTTCTTGAAAGGCTGACATCATTAAGGGCAAAAGGAAAATCGATGTTGGAATTGCTGTCCGTTGTGATTTTGATCACCGAACGCTCACTGATATTATAATTTTTTTCTAGAATAATAGAATCTAATTCATCGAAGATCTGGTCTTTTCTGAAATTCGCCAAAAATCCCAATCGCCCAGTATTCACACCAATGATCGGAATTTCCAAATCCTGGATAAAGGTCAATGCATTGAGAATTGTCCCATCGCCCCCAAAACTGAAAACGATATTGACATTCTTATTCTTAAGTTCTTCTTTACAGGAAAACGTATCGAATTCCTTGGAAAAATTAAGTTTCTCGGCCATTTCCGAATGAAGAACCACAGAAACATCTCTAAGTGCCAGTTCAGAAATGAATTTATTGAGATACAAAAACGTATCGAGGTCCTTTTTTTGAGAATAGATAGCTGCCTTCATAAACTATATTTCCAAAAATTTCTGAAAAAACCCGAAACGGTCTTTCAACAGTTCTTCTTTCTCATCGTCATAGTGCTTGTTGATAACATTATAACCATATCTCTCAAAGGTTTCGTCTATCGAACTTAGGTTTTCATTACTGATTTTAAGCGTGATCTCTATGCTGTCTTCTTTTATCGCACTGATAAAAGTTCCATAGATCTTCGCATTGTTGCTTTCCACGATCTGGGAGATCTCTGTCATAGAATAATGCAAACCGTTGGTCTGGATCGTAAGTATTGCACCATTCTCAGAAAATAAGGGATACTTTGAAAACTCATTGAAGATATCATCGCAGGAGATATACCCCAAATACTTTTCTTCCTTTGAAATAACAGGAATTACGTTGGCATTGAAGGTATGGAAAAGTTTGATGCTATCGAGCAGACTACTGTCTTCAATAATTGCAAAACGCTCGTAATGGATATTGAGGCTATCCAGTTTTCCTTCTGGGCTGTCTTCCAAAAAAGACTGGCTGAGTCCTCCGAGAAAAACACCTTTGCTTACTATAAAAACGTGGGAATAACCAAACTCCTTTGCAACCTCAGAAGCCTCATCTATAGAATCTCTGTTGCTGAAAGCAGGGTAATCTTTGGAAATGTAGTCTTTTATAAACATTATGCTAATTTACAAAAAATCCTCAGCCACAAAAGATTTTAAAAATTTTTATAAAATTTCACAAAAAGTATTGCTTCGTATCAAACAAAAAATATATCTTTGTCGCCTTTCATTTTTACTTTTTATTAGATTTATTTCAAACTGCAGCACTTCATTGTGTTTGCAGTTTTTTATTTTTTAATTCCAAGATTTTTCGCAAACTCCCAAATCACTATTCCGCCACAGACACTTACATTAAGCGAATGTTTGGTTCCAAGCTGAGGAATTTCCAGGAAAGTATCGATATTATTTAAAGCTTCATCAGAGATTCCATCTACTTCATTTCCGAGAATCAAGGCATATTTTTTTTCAGGATCAATTTCAAAATCAGAGATCAACTGACTTGTTGAAGTTTGCTCGATTCCGATAATATTGAAATTATCCTTCTTGAGATTATCGATGGCTGTATTGATATTCTCTTCAAAGATCCAATCCACACTTTCCGTTGCGCCAAGCGCAGCCTTGTGAATTTCCCGATGAGGCGGTTGAGGCGTGATTCCGCAAAGAACAATTTTCTCCACCAAAAAAGCATCCGCAGTTCGGAAGACTGCACCGACATTGTGCATACTTCTCACACTGTCGAGAATGACAACTAACGGGATCTTTACCGTTTTCTTGAAAGTTTCTACATCGATCCTTCCGAGTTCTTCTAGTTTCAGTTTCTTTGTCAAAATCAGGCTTTATTTAAAATTAGATCAATATTTCTCTCGATATTTTGTGCGATAGATTCCATCGGGATATCATTCTCATCATTATTAAATGGGTCCTCTATTTCTTCCGCGATCAGTTCCAGACTCATCAGAACATAATAGACAAACATGGTAATCGGGATCATAAAAAATCCAAGATTCACGACATTCGCAATTGGAAGTGCTAAGACATAGAAAACAATAAATTTCTTGATGAAAGATGAATAAGAATAAGGAATAGGAGTATTTTTAATTCTTTCGCATCCACCACAAACATCCATAAAACCGGAAAGCTGAGCATCCAGAAACAACATTTCCGTATCCGATATTTTATTCTCCTTTTTAAGCTGATACAATTTTTTGGTCAACAAGAAAATCAATTCCGCCGGAGCATGATGTTTCAATTCTTTTTTCAAATCTGTAAAATCCTCATCCAGGACCAATCTTGTAGACTCTTTGGAAAGATGGGTTGCAAGCAAATGAGGAAAAAACTTAAGGTAACGTGCGATCTGAGTTTTGGATTTAACATCTTTATCATCCAAGATACTACTCACCTTAATCATAAAATTTCTGCTGTCATTAACGAGTTTTCCCCAAAGTTTGCGACCTTCCCACCATCTATCATAAGCTGTATTGGTCCTGAAAACCAACAACAAGGACAAAACAAACCCCAGTAGGGAATGAATCATCCCAACGTTAATTACAGACGATTTAGAATTCAAATGCAGATGTTCCACCTCCAAATAATAGATCCCGTAAGAATAAACTCCTACAAGCAGCATTGTGGGAAAAAGAATGCTTAAAGTATCAGACTTGTGAAGACTGATAAGGATTTTCAGGAAATTTTTTGTGTTGTAAGCGCGCATAGACAAAAATCTTAATGCAAAGATAAGTGTTAGAAATTTTAATTTTCGGATTGATTTCAACGAAATATTTCTAAATTTAAGCTTTTAAAAAACCAATCGATGTCCAATAAAGAGAAATTTATCACCGACCTCAATGCAAAATATAACCCGAAAGGCGAACATATCATCCTGGGGAAAGGAATGCTTGATGGCGAAGTTGTAACGGAAGTCAACGTTTCGATTCCTTTGAAAACCGTTAACAGACACGGATTAATTGCCGGAGCAACCGGAACCGGAAAAACCAAAACACTTCAGGTCTTCGTGGAGCAATTGTCTCATGCGGGAATCCCTACTTTAGTAATGGACATCAAAGGTGACCTTTCTGGAATTGCTGAAGCTGGGATAGAAAATGAGAATATCAAAGACCGATATTCTAAAACCCAACTGCCATATTCGCCGCAGAGTTTCCCTGTAGAATTGATGACGATCTCGGGAGCAAAAGGTGTGAAACTAAGAGCGACAGTTTTGGAATTCGGACCGATCTTGTTGAGTAAGATCCTTGGGCTGAATGACACGCAGCAAAGCATCATGTCGATCGTTTTCAAATATTGTGATGACAAAGCTCTGCCTTTGGTGGATTTGCAGGATCTGAAAAAAGTGCTGCAATATGTGACCGACAACCCGATTGGCAAGAAAGAATTGGCTGATAATTACGGTTCGATTGCGCCTGCATCTTTGGGAGCGATCCTCAGAAGTATTGTCGCAATGGAACAACAGGGTGCTTCTACTTTCTTTGGGGAACCAAGTTTTGATGTCGAAGATCTGTTAAAAACCAGGGATGGGAAAGGCGTTGTCAATATTTTCCGAGTGGATGACATTCAGAATAAGCCAAATCTATTTTCAACATTTATGCTTTCATTATTTGCTGAGATCTATATGACCTTTCCCGAGGAAGGCGACAGCGGAAGGCCAAAACTGGTCCTGTTCATCGATGAAGCACATTTGATTTTCAACGAGGCCTCAAAAGCCTTGCTTTCTCAAATCGAAACGATGGTGAAATTGATTCGTTCCAAGGGAATCGGGATTTATTTCATTACCCAAATCCCGGGCGATGTTCCGGAAAATATATTGAGCCAGCTTGGTTTGAAAATCCAGCACGCCTTAAGAGGTTTCACGGCGAAAGACAGAAAAGAAATTGATAAAGCGGTTGAAAATTACCCAATCACCGAATTTTATAAAGCTAATGAGCTCATCCAAAATCTTGGAATTGGAGAAGCTTTTGTAACCGCTCTGGATGAGAAAGGAATCCCAACGCCTTTGGTTCAAACTTATTTGATTTCTCCGGAAAGCCGAATGGATATTTTGACCTCTTCAGAGATCGATGATTTGACCAGCAACTCTTCTTTGGTCAGAAAATACGAGCAGACAATCGACAAAGAAAGTGCTTATGAGATCCTGAATCAAAGAATAGAAGAACATACTCAAACCGTAATTCCCCCGCCAACAAGAGGAAGGACCGCACAACCCAAAGAAGAACCGGGAATGTTTGAACAGGTCATCGAAAGCCGAGCCGGAAAAACTTTTCTGAACACCTTGGCGAGAGAAGGTGCAAAATTTATTTTGGGAATGTTCAGCATGAAAAAAAGAAGATAATAAAAACTATTTAATGGACTATAAGCTTATTGAGAAACTCCAAACTCTTTTACCTCTTGGCTATCTATACTTAATTATTTTAGGAATATTAAGAGACGGCGTTTTTTTCTATATGTTAGGAGTTAATTTTTTGAAATATTCTTCGATAATGGATATTTTGATAAGTCCGATTGCAGAATTGACTTCACAGCCAATCATTTTAGCGACAGTAATTATTCTTGTTTTGGGAATCATTTTGTATAATAATTTTCTTGCAAGGAACAGCCATAAAACCTGGGTTCAAAAATCAATGCTTTACTGGTCTTTTTATAAAAAAAATCCTAATGCGACAGAGCAGGATTTGAAACTTCATATCAAAAAACAAGTTTATTTTTCAGTAGCTTTTATGATTGCTTCTTTCTTCCTTGGAGGTGGTGTCGGAACCGGAATTAGTGTAAAAGATAAAATCAAAAATAACAACTTGAAAATCAAACACAGAATCACAGATGATTCTGGCAATCAGAAAGATATTTATCTTATCGATTCCAACAGCACTTATTTCTTTTACGTTGAAAAGGGAAGTAAAATTGTTACAATTGTTCCTGTTGGTTCTATAAAGAAAATAGAACTCATCAACAACAAAATGTTTGAGGAAGGAAGTTTCTCAAGTTTATTAACTTTGTAGAAGGAACAATGTAGATGTACTCAGTAATAGACATAGAAAGTAACGGAGCGCCTTTCCGCAAGGAAAGCATTATAGAAATCGCCATCTATCGTTTTGATGGTCACGAGATTACAGACCAATTTATCTCGCTCGTTAATCCCGAGGATGAGATTTCCAGCTTTGTACAAAAGCTGACCGGAATTACCTCAAAAATGGTTTTGACAGCTCCGAAATTTCACGAGATCGCAAAACGCGTGGTTGAAATCACACAGGATTCGACTTTGGTTGGACATAATATCGACTTCGACTACAGAATGCTTCGCCAATCGTTCAAACGACTTGGTTACGAATTCAAAATCAACACTTTAGATACGATTCCCTTAGCTAAAAAGTTGATCCCTGATGAGAAAAGTTATTCCTTGAGCAAACTTTGCAAGTCCATCGGCATTCCTTTGAGCGAAGCGCATCGTGCAAGTGGTGATGCCAGAGCGACTTTAGACTTATTTAAATTACTGATAATCAAAGACAATAACAACGAAATAATCCAGTCACAACAGGAAGAGAATCACGCAAAGAATTATATCAACAAAGTACAGCTTCTTACCGAAGACCTCCCCAACGAGCGAGGAATCCTGTATTTCCAAAATAGTGAGGGGAAAATCATCTATTCTGACGTTGTAGATGACCTTTACAAATCCGCTAAGAAAATCTTCGATTCTGATAAAGCCAAATACAAAAAACTGCAGGACGAGACCGAAAAGATCTCTTACGAACTGACAGGAACCGACCTCATCGCAAAACTGATGATGCAGAACAAAGGCATCCAGAAAAGACAGCCCATGACGTTCGGTTTGTTTTACAGGAAGAATAAATTCATCCTTGAAAAAATCAGAAAAACACAGGAAGAAAAACCGCTGTTGAGATTCAAGAGTTTTACACAAGGCTTAAAAGCCATCAATTACATCAAGTCCAAAGATGAGCTGAAAGATTTGATTGAATTCACTCAGAAAATCAATATCAAAAAAAGAAATGAGATCTGGTCTTCTTCCGGACGAACGTTGGGCGAAAAATCTTTTTTGGTGTTAGAAAAAGGAAAATTAATCGGATTCGGGTTTTACGAATTATTTCATCAGATCCAGTCTTTGGACAAAATCAAAAAGCTAATGTTGCCTGTTCCCAGATTTACTCAAGATTTGCATAATGATTTGCAATTGGCACTTTTGAGGAATGAGTTTGAGGTTTCTCCGCTTCCGGAAAAATAATTTTAGGCACAAAAGTTTTTCAAAGTGAAATCAATCTTTGTCATTCCGTAGGAATCTCAAAGATTGTGGTTAATTGTTAATCTTCTTTTTGCAAAACTGCAGCCCGACTTGAGCGGGAATCTTTTTTGCTTATTCTGCAAGTCTATTTTAATCTGAAAACTTTCTGCAAAAAAGATTGGAAGCCCTTTGACAAACTTAGCATAACTACAGGCGGAAAATAGCTGCCAAAATAAAAACCAATCCAAAACATTGCAGGATTTACAGATAAAATCTAATTTTGCAAAAATTTTTTAACAAAGCAATGCAAATATTTAAGCAAAACAAAATCGGAAAAAAGGGAGCTGTAAGGTTCTCTAAGGTTTGGAATGTATAAAGAGTTGCGTGCATAAGATATCTATTGCGGCAGACTCTTTTTATAAGAATCTGCCTTTTTATTTTAAAAATCTAACTTATGACAAATCAGGACTTGCTCAATGTAGCAAAAGAATTCGGGACACCCGTTTATGTGTATGACGTTAATTCGATACGCGAACAATATGAAAAACTGACCTCTTCTTTCTCGAAGAATACCAGATTTTTCTACGCAGCCAAAGCTTTGACCAATATCAACATCCTGAAATACGTCGAAAAGTTAGGTGCTTCCCTGGATTGCGTTTCTATAAACGAAGTGAAATTGGGCTTGAAAGCCGGTTTCACAAACGACAGGATTCTTTTCACACCAAACTGCGTGGACCTTGCAGAAATCGAGGAAGCGATGTCCCTGAATGTTCATATCAATATCGATAATATTTCGATTCTGGAACAATTTGGAAATAAATTCGGGGGTTCTTATCCGATTTTTGTGAGAATCAATCCACATATCTTTGCCGGTGGAAATTATAAAATCTCAACCGGGCACATCGATTCCAAATTCGGGATTTCCATACACCAGCTTCGTCATATCGAGCGTGTTATGAAATCGACCAACTTAAATGTAGAAGGTCTTCATATGCACACGGGAAGCGAGATCAAAGACCCGGATGTTTTCCTTCAGGGTCTTGACATTATGTTCGAACTGGCGGAACATTTTCCCAATCTGAAATATCTGGATATGGGAAGCGGTTTCAAAGTTCCTTATCAGGATGGCGACATCGAAACTGATGTAAAATCTCTTGGGAAAAAAGTGAATGCTGCAATTAAAAAGCATGAGGAAACTTCCGGGAAAAAATTCCAGCTTTGGTTTGAGCCGGGAAAATTTTTGGTAAGTAAAAGTGGACATTTCCTTGTAAAATCAAATGTTATCAAACAAACAACTGCAACAGTTTTTGTGGGTGTTAACTCCGGATTCAATCACTTGATCCGCCCGATGTTCTACGATTCTTATCACATTATCGAAAATCTTTCGAATCCGAAAGGTCCGGAAAGAATCTACACCGTTGTCGGGAATATCTGCGAGACAGACACTTTTGCGTGGGACAGAAAAATCAATGAAGTGAGAGAAGGCGACATCATCGTTTTCAGAAATGCAGGCGCTTACGGTTTTGAAATGAGTTCGAATTTCAATTCCAGATTGAAACCTGCAGAAGTGATGTTTTTGGATGGAAAGGCACATCTTATCAGAAAGAGAGACGAATTTGAAGATTTATTAAAAAATCAGATAGAAGTTTTATAAATTATTGTTAATCAGAACAGTTTTGGCATAAAATTTCTTTCTAAAAATTATATAAATCAAATACTATGAAATCATTACTATTTTCATTGGGCTTGCTAATCAGTTCATTGGCTTTCGCTCAGAATAATGACGTTGAAGAATCTATGAACATTGATATCCCTATGATGGATGCGTCTTCCAGCTCTGTAACTTACAATATTCGTGGCATCTATCAGATAAAGGACAGCTCTTGTAACCCTTCACAATTCAAAAGCCTGAGATATCCCGGAGGTACAGATGCATACATCAAGGAACTGAAGGAAAAATTGCAGCAAAACGTGAATTGGAATAGCTATACTGTCAACGGATTGTTCTTTGTAAAATTGGATATCACTAAAGACGGTGTTCTTTCCAAAGTTGAAGCGGGACCAAAAGTAGCGAACAGCGAGCCTTTCCTTAGAGATTTGAAAGACGCTGCAACCAAGGTTAACAAAACCTGGGTTCCTGCAAAATGCAATGGAAATCCCGTTGATTCGAAAGCAATCTTGAAAATCGATTTTTCATCGATGACTTACGATAATGCTTTTAATTAATAAATACAAGAAGCCGTTATATAAATATACCGGCTTCTTTATTTTTAACTAAAAAAGCATTCGGATTTCTCTAAATGCTTTTTTCTTCCTCATTCGGATTTTTCAATCTGAAAATTGATCCTTGCAAATCTAGGCATTATTTATTTCAGATAAAATGAACCTCGGTTAAGAAATCCTTCTCCTTATTCTGCTGAGTGCCTGTGGTGTTATACCCATATAAGAGGCAATATGTTTGAGCGGAATCATTTTGAAAAGACCAGGTTGCTCTTTCATCAATTTCAGGTATCTCTCCTCTGCGGTATCGCTTAGAAAAGAAAACTCTCTGTTCAATTTTTCTATATAAAGAGCCTCAACCGTCAATCTGCCGATAAGATTGCCCACAGTATGTGTTCTGTAAAGTTCCTGCAGATCATCATAATGCACTCTCCAAACCACCATATCGGTCAATGCCTCGACATTGCATCTGGAAGGTGTCCGCTGAGTGAAAGAATCATAGGCTGTCAGATACTGATAATTAAAAACAAATCTGATTGTCAAATCCTTATTTTCTTTTTCGAAGAAAAGTCTCGCAGTCCCTTTTTCTACAAACGACAAATAATTTTCTACTTCCCCAACTTTCAAAATAATATCCTTTTTTTTAAACTCTGTTCGGATATTGACCTTTGTAAATTCCTCCCAATGTTTTTCATCAAGAGGAATGTTTTTAGAAAGCAAATATTGTCTTATAAACTCCATTCATTTTTATTTATAGATAGAATTAAGTTCATTCATATATTCGTAAGCAGTCAGATCGAATTTCACAGGAACAATGCTGATAAAACCATCGGACAAAGCGGTTTCATCTGCATCTTCAGACTCATCCATATTATTGAAGTAACCGGTCAACCAGTAATATTTTCTGCCATGTGGATTCGTTCTTTCATCGAAGCTTTCTTCCCATTTTGCATTGGCTTGTTTACAAACTTTGATGCCTTTGATTTCTTCTTTGTTCAATTTCGGAATATTGACGTTTAGAACAACGCCTTTTGGCATGGGGTTTTCCAAAGTTTTCAGAATAATATCTTTGATAAAATCTTCTGCCTGGTCAAAATCGGCTTCCCATTTCAAATCAGAAAGAGAGAACCCAATGGCTTGCAGACCTTCTACGCCGGCTTCCACCGCAGCACTCATGGTTCCTGAATAAATGACATTGATGGAAGAATTTGCACCATGATTGATTCCCGAAACTACCAGGTCCGGTTTTCTCGGAAGGATTTTATCTAAAGCCATCTTCACACAGTCAACAGGCGTTCCGGAGCAGGAAAAATCCCTCTGAGGCCCATCAAGATTTAGTTCTTCAAAACTTAAAGTAGAATTGATGGTGATGGCGTGGCCTTTTCCACTTTGCGGAGAGTTGGGCGCCACTACAATGACGTCTCCAATTTCATTGACTATGCTGATTAATTTTCTGATGCCGGGTGCAGTAATTCCGTCGTCATTGGTTACCAATATTAATGGTCTGTTCATAAATTTTTCTTTTAGATTTTTTCCGCTTTTTTGCGAGTTTTTCAAAATTCTCTCAAAAATAACCAATTTATAATACTTTAATTAAAATAAGGTGTTAAATTTGGTTTCGTTTTTGAATACACTCGTAACTTTCAAAAGAAAAAAAATACTAATCCAAGTACAGATTTATAAATATATGTTCAAAAAAATCAAGTTCAAGAAACTATTGATGTTTGCGCCACTTATGACGCTGATGTTCTGTTTCAACTCCCCACAAAATGATGATGAAAAAATGCAGACCATAATGGTCAGCGTAAAAAATACACTTTCGTATCTTCATTACAGTCCGAAACCCATTAACGATGCTTATTCTCAGGATGTTTATGAGAAATATTTTGAAAGTGTAGATGCTTCCAAAAGATATTTTCTACAGTCCGATATGGATGAGTTCAAAAAACATTACACCAAACTGGATGATTACCTAAACAATGGAAATCTGATTTTTTATAAATTGACCATTGACCGTCTTTATCAGCGTGTTGATGAGATCGATAAAATGACTCAGGACATCCTCTCAAAACCAATCAATTTGGACGAGGATGATGTTCTGACAATCGAACCAAAGAAAAGAGTGAATCCAGTTGATGCCAAACAACAGCGTGAAGAATGGAAGAAATACATCAAGTATAACATTCTTCAAGAAATTGAAACATTGACAAGCAAAGAAGAAGCTCAGAAAAAGAAGAAAGATTCAGTTGTAAACAACAAACTTCCTGACACGATAAAATACACGCCACTTTCTATGGAAAAGAAGCGTGAAAAAGCGACTGCAGAAGTTAAAGATTTGATCACAGATTCTTTCAGAAGATTCAAGAAGAGAAAGAAAATGGACTGGTTCACAGTTTATATGAATGCTTATACCGAAGTTTTTGACCCGCACACCAATTATTTCTCTCCGAAAAATAAAGAAGAATTCGATATGCAATTCACCGGAAAAGTGATTGGCATCGGAGCTTTGATCCAAGAAAAAAGAGGTTACTTGTATCTTGGAGAATTGACAATCGGTGCGCCAGCTTGGAAATCAAAACAACTGACTTCCGGCGATAAAATCCTTAAAGTGAAATCAAAACCGAACGAAGAACCGGTAAACGTTGTCGGGATGCTGTCTGATGAAGCAGTTCGATTGATCCGAGGTGAAAAAGGAACACCGGTAACTTTGACTGTTGAGAAAAAAGATAAGACCATAAAAGAAGTAACGATGATTCGTGAAGAAGTGGCTATTGAAGATACTTTTGCAAGAAGTATTGCTGTAACTGCTAAAAACGGAAAAAAATATGGATTCATTTATCTTCCAAGCTTCAACGTAGATTTTGAAGACCCGAAAGGAAGAAACGCATCTGACGATATCAAAGCCGAATTAATCAAGCTTAAGAAAGAAAATGTTGAAGGAATCATTCTTGATCTTAGAAGCAATGGCGGAGGTTCTTTGACAGAAGTTGGTGACATTATGGGATTGTTTATGAACGCTGGCCCTTATGTTCAGGTAAAAGATAGTCGTGGAAAAGTTCAGACTTTGAGCAATAAATCTAATGAGCCAATCTGGACAGGTCCGCTTGTAGTAATGCAAAACGAATTGTCGGCTTCGGCTTCTGAGATTCTTGCAGGAGCTTTCCAAGATTATGGAAGAGCAGCGGTTATTGGTTCGCCAAGTTCATTCGGGAAAGGAACCGTTCAGACTTTTGTGGAGCTTAATAGATTCCTGAATACTAATGATGATTTCGGAGCTTTGAAATTGACTATCCAGAAATTTTACAGAATCACGGGAGAATCGACTCAAAGAAAAGGTGTGGAATCTGACCTTAAAATGAAAGATTTCTTCTCTTATTCTGACGTTGGAGAACGATTTGACCAGTTCGCATTGCCTTGGGATAAGATCGAAACGACTTCTTATAAGAAATTGACAGGACTTAATATTCCTCAATTGCAGGCAGAACTAGACAAGCAACTTGCTGATAACAACAATTATAAGATGTTGCAAGAATCTGCAGAGTGGAAAGAAGCTTTGGATAAAGAAGAGACAATCACTCTGAATCAAACCAAATTCAATGAGCTGATGAAAACGCGTAAAGCTCAAATCGATAAGTTCAAAGGTCTGGATAAATTCAATAATGGATTGAAATTTACCATTCATCCGGACGAAGCAGAACGTATCAAAAAAGATGAAGCATTTGCCAAGAAAACAGAAAACTGGAGAAAAAATCTTGAACGGGATTTCTATCTGGAAGAAACGGTAGATGTACTTTCGAAAATTAAATAACAAAAAAGGAACTCAAATTGAGTTCCTTTTTCTTTAGTATCTATGGCTTATTTTAAAATGGATTTTCTGAAAAATTAATTTTTAAAATATTCCACACCATTTTCGCCAAGAAATCCTTTTTTATCATTCATAGTTGTTACTTCGAATATTCCAAATTGCCAGCGTTCTTTAACGGGAATTGATTCTAAGATTTCTATTTTTTTATACTTTGGTTCAACTTGTTTGTAAGTAGAATTAAGAATAAATAATCCTTTTTTATTATCTTTTTCGATAAAACAAATCCCACCGAATTGATATTTTATTTTATCGTAAATGGAATCTAATAAGACTTTACCGGTCTCATCAATCAAACCAAATTTGTTATTATTTCTCACTAAAAAAGTTTTTTTGCCATAATTAGAATAAAAATCCTCTATAATATCATCATTTTCTAATACAATTCCGTCATTCTTGGTTACATAAACAACGTATTTTTTTTCGTTTTTTATTATGGCATAACCATCTGAAAAGCTAACTATTTTTCCATATTTACTTTCAATTCTATTATATTCTCTTTTACGTTTTTCATATTTTTCATTAATTTTCTCTTGATTTTCTTCGCTTTCGTAAACAGTATATCCTTGAATTACTTTCTTATCTCCTAAAATTTTCTCATCCACATAGTTGTCAATTTTACTGTCATCAAAAAAAGCAACCCAGTCAAATTTATTTTTGTCATCATTTTCTTTTCTTGGACGCCCTATCTGAGAATATAGAATCGGAATTACTAACTTACCATTATTATTTATTAGACCAACTTTACCATCTTTTCTTACCGTATAACTTTGGTTTAATGTTGGGAATATATTATCATATTCAATTGGAATAAAGTTTTTAAAGTCTCTTAGTAATCCAACTTTATTGCTTTTATAGACTAAAATGTTGTTTGAGAAATTTGATAATTCTAAAGAGTCTAAATCAGTTTCAGGAAGTAATGTTTTTTTATATTGATTAATTATAGAAATTTTGTTTTTCTTCTTAATCACATATTTTCCCATAAAATCAGAGTCAACTGCAAATTTTTCTAAGCCAGAGATAAAAGGTTTCGCTTTTACTATACCTAAAGTATCACAAAGTCCCCAAAGATTTCCATCTCTGTAAGGAATAAGTAATTCATTCTTCTTTGAATTTTGAGAAAATAATTTGAATGTGGTTAATAGGAAAATTAAAAGAATAGGTTTCATTTGGGTTTTTATTTATTACAAACATAATCATAAAACTTGAAAAGAAAACCGCTCAATTTCTTGAACGGTTCCAAAACTTAAATTAATTTATTCTTTTCAAGATATTCTTTTAATAATCCTACAGCAATGATAAAATTATTTTCGCTAGCAACCTCTAGTTCATCAAATCCCTTTTCCTGTCTATATAAATCAGCAGTAATGCCATTAATTTTTAAATTAAGCATTACATAACCTTGGTCTCCGCCTAATTTTATAACAATATCTTGATATTTATAAACCAAATAATAATAATATGTTTTCTCTTGTAAGTTTTCTTCTAATAATTCAAATTTAGAAAGCTTATCTTTCATTTCTGACTTAATTATATCAGCAGCTTTATTGTAGTCTGCTATCCATCTGTTATCCATTTCCATTTTCTGATTTTTTTTTTGTTATTTTTTTATTCGCCAAAGGTTTTCTTGTATTTTTTCAATAGAATGTTTTAAATCTATTGTCAAATAGTCTATTTCTTTTTTATAAAATCCGTCATAGAAATCTGGATTATAAGGGTCGTGACTTAAAAAAAACTCTTTATTTGCTTTTGCTTGTTGGTCTATAAACTCTTTATTTATTTTCCATATTTCTTCTTTGTCATTATTTGTTTTTAAAACAACTTCTTCCCATAAATCTCCTTTCATTTCAAAAAAAGTATGGTCTTTTCCAGCTCTATAATTATAAGATTCTTCTAAAGGTTCTCTAATATATTTTCCCAACATAACCTTTTTAGAACTCCCATTTTGTGTTGCTTTCCTTACTAAAATCCTAACTTCATATTGCTCTAATTTGATAACACTTTCTCCCAGCAATTTAGAAAATTTATTCTTTAGATACTTAGAAAATTCTCCGCCTTTAATAGCTTCTACTAATTCTTCAAACTCTTTTCTCAGCCATTTGAGCAAATCATCCGCAGTTGTTGCGACTTTCTTGCCAAGATTTTTAGAAAGATTAAGGCCTTTTGCACCAAGCTGTTCCGCCTGTTTGGTTACTCGGCTAATTTTCGCAGATAGCTCGGCGACCAAAGAACTACCTCCCGTAAAATAAGCAATTACAGCGTCCAATATTAGTTCAAATACAACGACTCCCAGAAAATATGCCCAAAAATATTCGTTCAGGCTTAGGAATTTCTTTTTCAGTCCGGAGAGAAATTCGGAAACGCCTTTCCAAATTTTATTATCGGAAAAAAGAGAAGTAATTCCTTCCAGGATTCTTGTAGAATTTTCTGCAAACAAATCCACAAAATCCTCTATAAATTCTAATTTTTCCTGATGTTTTGCTAATTCTAAAAGACTTGTCTTTTCATCTTCCAAGAATGGAACATTTTCTACCACCATTGTCAGAAGCACAATAATAGTTTGCCCCAATGAGATGAGCCCATTGATGACACCACACAGAAAGGCATTCATTTTGGCAAGTTCGATTCCAATCTTTTCTTTGATGAAGTTAGTCATCTGTTTTACAGAACTCAGAACCTGTTTGAAAAGTGTATTCAGCTTACCGTAAACCTTCTTAATGCTTTCCGGCATATAATCTTCAATAAGATTCTTTACATAATAAACGATAGCAAAGAAAATATCATCTGTAATATCAGGAGTTGCCCTTACAATATTGTAAACAACAGCGGTAGATATTTCTTCAAAAGATTCTACAAATCCGGAAAGTTTACTCAATCCTTTATCTACAATATTCTGTCTGTTGTTACCTGTAATACTATCCGAATAGGTCATAAAAGCAGGAATAGGCAAAATAGGCTTGTAGGTATAAGGCTGATAGCCGCTAGGATTTACAGGATTGGAATTACGGATATTCAAAAAATGTTTTTCGTAATCATAGTTTTCATCTGTGAATTTCCATTTTTCAATCGCTTCAATTCCACCTTTCAACCAGTCTGCCAATTGATTGTTTGCAGAAAATATTTTTTTGTAACCTTATTGATTTCGCTTTGTTCTGCAATTTCCAGATAGATGGCACCTTTCAGTAATGTGTAATTAAGATTTCTGTCTTTTGCAAGATTTTTTACAAATTCATTGAAACCATTCAGATTCAGATAATCATAAATAATTCCACGAAAATTAACTACTTGATTTTTACCGGAAATTCTTATGAAAAAATCTCGCGCTTCTTTGCTCATTTTTACGCGACAAGCCGTTCCGAAAAAATTACTTTTGTCAGGAGAATCTTCTTCATAAAAAACTTTAAACTCATTGGGAGCAGGCTCTTCTTTTTCATATTTATCAAAAACTTCAACCCCACTTTTGCATAAAACAAAAGTGTATTTTATTCTTTCAATCTCATTTGTTTCAGGAATGGTGTCAAAATCTTCTGGAGGAATAACAAAAGTTTCAAAAAAGGCATCTTGTTTGCCAAATGGACTATTGAGATTTCTGCTCAGTACATAATCTAATCTTTGCATCATAATCTTTGGTTTTTAAAATTATCATGAGCCAAATGTAGATGCGGGTAACGACAGAACTTGACGTATTATATTTTAATATTTGGCATAAAAAAAGGAACTCAAATTTGAGTTCCTTTTTTCTTTGTCATTAATAGCTATGTTTTACTTCAAGCTCTCAAAACTACGTTTGATAAAATCCGTCAGCTCTTTTCCTTTCAAAAGATTCTGAGACAATTTTGCCAAATCCAAAGCCTGATTGATCATTGCTTTTTTCTCATCAGCATTGTCTTTTTTCAATAATTCTCCTGCGAAATCAGAGTTAGAATTCACCACCAGATTATACATCTCCGGGAAACCGCCCATTGCAAACATTCCGCCACCGCCAGTAGCCTGCATATCTTTCATCCTTCTGAAAAACTCCGGCTGAGTCAATGTAAACGGCGCATCCGTAGAATCCAAATCCTCCAACTGAACGGTAAATTTCTTGTCATTAATCGATTCCTCGATGTCTTTTTTCAAAGTCTCTTTATCCGAATCATTTAGTTTAGAAATCTTAGGCTCGTCTTTTTTGATTAAATTATTGATATGGTCTGCATCCACTCTCGCAAAAGAAACATTCTCTTTGGAAGCTTCCAATTTCTGGATGAGGTGCGGAACAATCGGAGAATCCAACAATAGAACTTCATAATCTTTTTCTTTCGCAGATTCGATATAGCTGTGTTGCTCATCGGCATTGCTAGCATAAAGAATCACGGTCTTTCCATCTTTATCCGTTTGAGTTGGTTTGATTTTCTCAATCAAATCGTTCCAAAGATAATATGTTCCGTCCGTAGTTGGATAAAGCGCAAACTTGTCAGATTTTTCAAAGAATTTGTCCTCAGAAATCATTCCGTACTCGATAACGATTTTGATATCATTCCATTTCTTTTCATAATCTTCACGGTTGTCATTTATCAATGAAACCATTTTGTCCGCCACTTTTTTCGTGATGTAAGAAGAGATTTTCTTCACCGCGCCGTCAGCCTGCAAATAAGAACGGGAAACGTTCAGCGGAATGTCCGGTGAATCAATCACACCTCTCAACAACATCAGGAAATCAGGAAGAATGCCCTTCACCTCATCTGTCACAAAAACCTGATTTTGATACAATTGTATTTTATCTTTCTCGATATTAAGATTGTTTCCTAGTTTCGGGAAGAACAAAACTCCCGTCAAGTTGAACGGATAATCCACATTCAGATGGATGTGAAACAACGGGTCTTCAAACTGCATCGGATACAATTCTCGGTAGAAATTGTTGTAATCCTCATCCTCCAGTTCAGACGGTGATTTTGTCCAGGCCGGGTTGGTATTATTGATGATATTATCAACTTCAATTGTTTCCGGTTTCGCATCTTCAGCAGCACCTTCCGGCAAAGGCAAAGTTTCAGTTTTAGTCCCAAATTTAATTGGAATCTGATTGAATTTATTATACTTTGTCAAAAGCTCACGGATTCTGAATTCCTCCAAAAACTCCGTAGAATCATCTGCGATATAAAGAATAATTTCCGTTCCTCTGCCAGATTTTTCCGTTTCTTCAAGCGTATATTCCGGACTTCCGTCACAAACCCAGCGAACAGCTTTCGAATCTTCCTTGTAAGATTTAGTCAAGATTTCCACTTTCTCCGCCACCATAAACGCCGAATAAAATCCAAGACCAAAATGCCCTATAATACCGGCATCTTTAGCAGAATCTTTATATTTTTCCAGAAATTCCTCAGCACCGGAAAAAGCCACCTGATTGATATATTTCTCAACCTCTTCACCAGTCATCCCGATTCCATGGTCTTTGATGGTCAGCGTTTTCGCATCTTTATCAATTTTCACTTCGATGATAGGATTGCCATATTCCACCTTCGCCTCGCCAATCGTGGTGAGATGTTTTAGTTTCGTGGTCGCATCCGTCGCATTAGAAATCAACTCACGCAAAAAAATCTCGTGGTCGCTGTAAAGAAACTTTTTGATCAGCGGAAAAATATTTTCCACAGACACATTAATACTTCCTGTTGACATATTTATATTATTTTTTATTTTAAAATTTGAAAGTCAAATCTCAAAAAAAAGACCATCCAAAAATTTATGACAAATTGTCGCTTGACTAAACCACAAAGAACACAAGTTATTACAGAATGCAATTTTTAATCTCTGCGTTCCTTGCTAAGTCTTACGCCTTTTGTATCTTAAAGCATTTGACTAATTCAAAAAATCTTTGCGTGCTTTGAGTTCAAAAATTACAAAAGTTTATAACAAAAAATTTGACGAAGTCAAATCTTTGCGCCTTAAAAGCATAGAATTGCACAAAAACCTTTCGTGTCTTTGTGTTTAAAATTCATTGCTATAATTATTACAAAAACTTTTCTGTCTTTTGTGGTTTATCACATTTTCAAAAATCCTTACATTTACTTTCATCAAGACAAAAGCAAGATGCGCCACAAAATAAAAAACCAAAACCCTGATTTTCAAAATATTGAATTCAATTCGAATTCAGAAAATTACACTTTTGAAAAAGACGGGTTGGAACTTAAATCAAAATATTCTGCAGAAGATGTAAAAAACGAAAGCATTTTGAATGGCTCGGCAGGCATTGCGCCTTTTCTTCGAGGTCCGTATTCCACGATGTACGTTCAGAAACCTTGGACCATCCGTCAGTATGCAGGATTTTCCACAGCCGAAGAATCCAATGCATTTTATAGAAGAAACTTGGCAGCCGGACAAAAAGGACTTTCAGTAGCTTTTGATTTGGCAACGCATAGAGGTTACGATTCCGACCACGCAAGAGTCGTTGGCGATGTTGGAAAAGCAGGCGTTGCGATTGATTCGGTTGAGGATATGAAGATTTTGTTTGACCAGATTCCATTGGATGAGATTTCGGTTTCTATGACAATGAACGGCGCTGTTTTACCGATCTTATCTTTCTATATTGTGGCTGCAGAAGAGCAAGGCGTTTCCCAGGACAAACTTTCTGGGACGATTCAAAATGATATTCTGAAAGAATTTATGGTTAGGAATACCTACATCTATCCACCGACACCATCAATGAAAATCATCGCCGATATTTTTGAATATACTTCTAAAAACATCCCGAAATTCAACTCGATTTCGATTTCCGGTTATCATATGCAGGAAGCCGGAGCAACGCCGGTTTTGGAAATGGCTTACACTTTAGCAGACGGTCTGGAATATGTCAGAACCGGAATCAAAGCCGGAATGAACGTTGATGATTTTGCTCCGAGACTTTCTTTTTTCTGGGCTATCGGAATGAACCATTTTATGGAAATCGCCAAAATGCGTGCTGCGCGTTATATTTGGGCCAATCTTTTGACACAGTTCAATCCACAGAATCAAAAATCATTAGCTTTAAGAACGCATTCCCAAACATCCGGATGGAGTTTGACAGAACAAGAACCTTTCAATAATATCACAAGAACTGCTATTGAAGCATTGTCTTCGGCTTTAGGCGGAACACAGTCTTTACATACGAATGCTTTGGACGAGGCAATCGCTTTACCAACCGATTATTCTGCAAAAATTGCAAGAAATACCCAAATCATTCTTCAACAGGAAAGCGGAATCTGCGACGTGGTTGACCCGATGGGTGGAAGTCATTTAGTCGAATCATTAACCCAGCAGATGATTGACGAAGCTATGAAATACATTGATGAGGTCGAAAAAGAAGGCGGAATGACCAAAGCTATCGAAGCCGGAATCCCGAAAATGAGAATCGAGGAAGCTGCCGCGAGAAAACAAGCGAAAATAGATAGTGGAGAAGAATTTATCATCGGTGTTAATTCCTTCAAATCCAATCTAAAACAAACCGACATCGATATTCTCGACATCGATAATACAGAAGTCCGCCGAAAACAAATCGAACGACTGGAAAAAATAAAAGCCGAACGTAACACCGAGGCGGTGAGCCAAATATTAAATAAAATTCGAGATTGTGCGAAAACAGGCAATGGAAATCTTCTCGAACTTTGTATAGAAGCAGCCCACAGAAGAGTAACACTTGGCGAAATGAGCGATGCGATGGAAGAAAGCTTCGGACGTTATAAAGCCAATATCAGAACCATATCAGGAGTTTATGCTATGAATGCAGGAAAAAATGAATATTTCGAAAAAGCCGTTGCCTTAAGTCAGAAATTTGAAGATGCAGAAGGAAGACGACCAAGAATTATGGTTGCTAAAATGGGACAGGACGGCCATGACCGCGGTGCAAAAGTAGTTGCAACGGCTTTTGCAGATATGGGATTCGATGTAGATGTTGCTCCATTGTTCCAAACGCCAGAAGAGGTTGCGAAACAAGCAGTAGAAAATGATATTCATATTTTAGGCGTTTCTTCTTTGGCTGCTGGTCACAAAACTTTGGTTCCGCAAGTTGTTGAGGAGCTGAAAAAACTAGGAGCAGATGATATTACCATCGTTGTTGGTGGTGTAATTCCGCAACAGGATTATGAATTTTTATATGCCAATGGTGCAGATTTTATTTTCGGTCCGGGAACTAATTTACCGAAATGTGCAGTGGAGATTTTGGAAAAATTTTTAGCTTAAAAAATTTGTAATTAAATTTTATTTCTATATTTGCATCTGAAAATCAAGTTCAACCAACAAAAAAACAACGAAGCAATGTTCAAATACAATCAACATACATCTGTAGGATTGCCTTTTGCAAAGGCGAGGCTTCGTGGTTTGGTACACTCTTAGAATAACAGTACAATGAAATATCAAAACCCGAAGTCGTAAGATTTTCGGGTTTTTTATTGCGCAATATTTCAAACTCAAAACAGTTTCCCCGAAATCAATTTTTATTAGGAGCTTAATCCCGCTTTCCGTTGCAATCTTTTTTGCCAGACGTTTTGTCAGGCTGAGGCTCTCGAAGCCCAAGCAAAAAAGGATTTCCACTGCAATCGGGGCTAGGGGTTTCGTCTCCCAATCAACATTTGTCATAAAAACATTGTGACAAAAAACTACTCAACTAAAATATTAGTTGAGAAATATTCGATGCAAGAATATATAAATCTCGTGTCTAATATTTAATTGAATATCCGTAATCAAAATGGCTAAGCTTTGCTGAGTTTTACGCCTTTGCGAACCTTAAAGCAGATAGTTGTCCAAAAAAACTTTGCGGACTTTGCGTTTAAATCTGCATTGAGCTTGAAACTGGATATTCAAATTCATAACATCTTATTTAAAAACAATGGGAAATTTAAAACTTAAAGGAAAAGATATATTAAAATTAGGTTATCCAAATAATCAGAGCGTCAACATCGCTTTGGAAGTCATGAAAAGGAATTTTGCAACCAAAAATATTCACCACGTAAAATCTCTTTTAAAGGAAATCCTGCAAGCACCGGAAGAATTTGAAAAAGATTTAACCTTCGGACAAATTGCAGAAGCTTTGCTTTCATCAAAGAAAACAGAAAAAAGAATGCTCAACACCAACCGAGCAACTTTCAATATTTTCGGAAACAATATTTCAGATGAAGCAAAAAACCAACTGTACACCGCGTTGAAACTTCCAATTTCGGTGCAGGGAGCTTTAATGCCTGATGCGCACAGCGGTTACGGACTTCCAATTGGTGGAGTTCTAGCAGTTGAAAATGCTGTGATTCCTTATGGAGTCGGGATGGATATCGGTTGCAGGATGTCACTTAGTATTTTGGATACTCCTGTTTCATATCTTGACGGGGCGAGAGATAAATATGAAAAAGCGCTTGCAGAACACACCAAATTTGGAATGTACGAAACGCACAAATCCCACATCGACCACGAAATTTTCGACAGAGATACGTTCGATTTGATTCCGATTTTGAGAAGATTAAAGGGAAAAGCCATCAAGCAAATGGGAAGTTCCGGCGGTGGA
The DNA here is from genome assembly GCF_000426465.1 of Epilithonimonas caeni DSM 17710. Lineage (GTDB taxonomy): Bacteria > Bacteroidota > Bacteroidia > Flavobacteriales > Weeksellaceae > Epilithonimonas > Epilithonimonas caeni. Next base: position 259,577 of record NZ_AUFK01000013.1, on the reverse strand, counting down.
AATCACTTTGTGGAATTCGGAGAAGTGGAAATCACGGAAGAAGACGAACAAATCAATCTTCCAAAAGGAAAATACCTAGGGATTCTTTCACACAGCGGTTCTCGTGGATTGGGAGCAGAAATCGCTCAGTATTATTCGAGAGTGGCGACAGAACAATGCCCGTTGCCAAAAGAAGCACAAAACTTCGCTTGGCTAGATTTGAACACGCATCTCGGTTTAGAATATTGGACAGCGATGAATTTGGCCGGAGATTACGCTTCGGCTTGTCACGACGACATTCACAGAAGATTGGTAAAAGCTGTCGGAGGAAGAGTAAAAGCCAGAATCGAAAACCATCACAACTTCGCATGGAAAGAAATCCACAACGGAAAAGAAGTGATCGTTCACAGAAAAGGGGCAACTCCTGCCAAGGAAAATGAATTGGGAATGATTCCCGGTTCTATGACGGCAAAAGGTTTTATCGTTCGTGGAAAAGGAAATCCGGATTCGTTGAACTCGGCTTCACACGGCGCCGGAAGAGCTTTTTCAAGAGGAGAATGCAGAAGCCTGTTCACTCAAAATGACATCAAAAAAGAATTAAAATTGAAGAATGTCACATTGATAGGAGGCAATGCCGAAGAAGCACCGATGGCGTACAAAGACATCAATGAAGTGATGAACGCACAAAGTGAACTGGTCGATATTCTTGGAACTTTCCAACCACGAATTGTGAGAATGGATAAATAATTTGGTTGAAAGTTGATGGTTGTTAGTTGATAGAAATCTTTCTGCCAACGACTATCAACCGACAACCATCAACAAACAAAAAACAATGGACAAAATAATACAAATCACCTCGGGAAGAGGACCTTTGGAATGTCAATGGGTCGTTGCCAAAGTTCTGAAGGCTTTCCTTGAGGAAGCAAAACAAAATAAAATCGATTACGAAATTATCTACCGTGAAAATGGCGATGAAAACCTGACCTTGAAATCTGTGACTCTTCTTTTAAAAGGAAAAGAAATCAATGAATTTCTTAAAAGCTGGCTTGGAAGTATTCTTTGGATTGGGAAAAGTACATTCAGAAAACTGCATAAGAGAAGCAATTGGTTTATCGGGATTTTCGAACTGGAAGGTTTGGAGAAAATTAATTTTAATGAAAAAGATATCCGGTTTCAGACAACGAGAAGTCAGGGAAGTGGCGGACAAAACGTGAACAAAGTTGAAACCGCAGTTCGTGCAACGTATTTGAAAACTGGACAAAGTGTATTCGTGCAGGATTCCCGCTCGCAGTTAGAAAATAAAAAACTTTCGGTTGAAAGGCTGAAAGAAAAAGTTTTGGAACAGAATATCATCCAGCTTCAAAAACAAATGCAGGAAACATGGAACAATCATCTGAATGTTCAGAGAGGAAACCCGGTCCGAACTTTTTCGGGAACAGATTTTAAAAAGAATCATCAGGAAAAATCTTTTAAAAAAGAAAGAAATCAACTGAAAAATGAATTAAAAAACTACGGAAATGACCTTAACTAAAAGTAAATATTATTTCGAAGCTTTGGATAATTATCCTTACAGCTTGCCAGAAAGTCTGGAAGCATTGAATTATGCCTTGTCTTACGACCCGGAAGATTCAGACAGTCTTTGTCTGATGGGAAGAATCTATAGCGAAATGCTCAACGATTATGAAAAAGCAAAACTCTATTTTGAGGAAGCGATGCAGTGCGACATTACAAACCTTAACACGCCAAGATATTACATCAAATGTCTTTTGGATAATGAGGATTTGGACGAAGCAGAAAAACTCATCGAATATTCTCTGAAAATAAAAGGAATCGATAAATGCAGAATCTTAATCCAAAAATCTTATCTATTTGAGATAAAAATGGATTTCAAAAAAGCAATGGAAATTTTGAAAGAAGCGAAGAATTTCGCTTACGACCAACAGATGCTGGACTTTTTGAAGGGCAAGGAAAAATTCATCAAAGAGAAAATGCCGAAGAAACCAGGAGCAAAAAGCAAAAAAAGCAAGAAAAAGGAAGCCAATTAATGGTTTCCTTTTGTTTTAATTCCAATTTTATTTCTTCGCATTAACCGTTACATAAGCCAGGACCCAATTGGTTTCATCCGGATTGAGCTTCGCTTTCGGAGCCATTCTTGCGATGATCTTGTTCCATTGTTCCGGAGTATGATCGGAAGCTTCCGGAAGTCCGTGGCATTTGCCACAGCGCGCATCAAACATGGTTTTACCTTTAGTCACATATTCTGCGCTGGTATTGATAGAAACCGTTGAGGTTGCAACTGTTTTTGTTGTGCACGAGTAGATAATTGCGCCTACAAAACATAAGGCATATATCGTTTTTTTCATATTTTTGGACTTTATTCTTATCAAAAATAGAAAATATAAGAATCGAAAATTATCCCAATCCTAATTTGTAATAATTCCAAATGACAAAACCAATCAGCCTTCAGGATTACATCGATGGAATTAGATCTTCTGACAAAAGGATCTTGGGAAAAGCCATTACTTTAATTGAAAGTAAGAAACCTGAACATCGAGAAATTGCAGATCAATTACTGAAAGAGATTCTTCCTTTTACCGGAAAATCTGTCCGAATCGGAATTACGGGCGTTCCCGGTGCAGGGAAATCGACTTTTATAGAAAGTTTTGGAAAATATGCGATTGAGCAAGGAAAGAAGGTAGCCGTTCTGGCGATTGACCCGAGTTCTTCTATCAATAAAGGAAGTATCCTTGGCGATAAAACAAGAATGGAGGAATTGGCAAAAGATCAGAATGCATTTATCCGGCCAAGTCCAAGTTCCGGATTTCTTGGCGGAATTGCGAATACGACCTTTGAAAGTCTTTTGATCTGCGAAGCGGCAGGTTTTGATTATATCCTGATAGAAACCGTTGGCGTTGGCCAAAGTGAAACTTTGGTGAATGATATTACCGACGTTTTTCTTTTCCTGAAAGTCATCGGGACTGGCGACGAATTGCAAGGAATCAAACGCGGAATAATGGAAATGGCGGATCTGATCTTTATTAATAAAGTGAATCCTAAGAATCTTTCTAAGGCTAAAATGACGAAAACAGAACTCACAAGAGCCTTACAATTCATCACTCCGAAAGAGAAAAACTGGAAAATCCCGGTGATTCTTGGCTCAGCTCTGGAGAAAACAGGATTGGATGAGATTTATAATAAGATCGAGGATTATATCTCATTAAAGAAGAAAAACGGAACTTTCCTAGAAACCAGAAAAAATCAGGCTCAGAAAAGATTTGAATTTTGGGTAAGAGAATATATTCTTGAAAGGGCAAAAAACGACCATCTTTTGGAAAATTCTTTCATGGAACATAAAAAAAATGCTTCAGAACTGTTGTCTAATCCAAGTTCCGAAGCGAGTGATTTTGTAAAGAAATTATTGGGAAAATAATTATTTCGCAGCAGAAATATTTCCGTCAAAACTGATTGGCTGCCTATTATTGGATTGGACAGACAAAAAAGCACTTCCGTTTTTGAAGATCTCCAGACTGAAAATATAATTTTCCCTTTGGTCTGTTGGCGTGATCACAAAAAGTGTATTTCCTTTTTTACTTGTCGATTGTTTTACTGAGAATTCTTTAGATTCAAAGGTCAGACCTCCTTTTGTAGCATCACCAGGATTTACATTAAAAGCCCTTCCAAAATACGGCAAAGCAACACTGAACAAATCTTTTTTAAGATTGAATCCATAACCAGGGTCAAGATTCAAAAGTCGTGTGGAAGTCGAACCAGGCATCGAATTCAAAACATTAATGACATCATAATTGGTTGGAAACGCCCTCGTTGCATTGAAATCAAATTCTTTATTTTCTATCGAGGAATTTAAGGTTACCGGATCAAGATAAATTTGGCTTCCGCAACTCATTGTCATCAGCGCAAAACCTATCATCAATATAAAAGCTTTCATATTCATTATTTTAGAGAGTTATTGAATCAAAAATCGTACAAGCTTTAGATTCGATAAAGATAAAAAGGTTAATGGCTGTGCTCCAATTCTTTTTTACAGTCCGAGAATATCTTGAGGATCTTTTCTTCTTCATTTTCCCAACAAAGTTCGTCAGCGGCCACATTTAAGTTATGAAGGTAAGCGGCCTTCCCTTTCCCAAGAACTATTTTGATTTTTTCCGCAAGATGTTCCGGAGAATGATTCTCTATAATTTCACCAACGCCAAAAGTCTTAACAATATTTGACATTTCCGGAAAGTCGGAAACTACAACAGGGATTCGGGATTGGATATAATCGGAGATCTTGTTTGGTAAAGAATAAAAATAGCTTAAACCGTTATTTTCTTCGATGCTCAATCCAACGTCGGCTTTTGGTGTGATCTCCCGAAGTCTTTCAGGACGAAGTTTTCCCAGGAATTTGATTTTATTTTCGACTTTAGATCTTTTTGCGATTTCCCGGAATTCCTTTTCCATTGGTCCTCCGCCGGCAATCCAAAGCTCTGCATTTTCAATCGATTGCATTGCGAGAATGGCTTTATCGATTCCTCGGGAATAGTTCAGCCAGCCTTGATAGAGAATGATTTTGGTAGAATTTTCTGTTGTTCCGTTGAACTCGAGTTTTCTTGGTAAATTCCTTAGAACAACGGGTTTATTAATTCCATATTCTTTGGAAAACCAGTTAGCATAGGACTCACTTGCCGCTATCATTTTTTTGATTTTCGGCACGAAAGTCTTTTCTATCTTCTTCCAAATATGTTTTACCCAACGGCCTTGTATGGTGGGCATTTCTGTAAAGATCTCATGACTGTCAAAGACCAAAGGGATTCCCAATTTTTTGGAAACGAGATAATTTGGCATCAATGTTTCCAGATCATTGGCCAATAAAATGGTCTTATTGTCAGCATTCTTCTTGATTTCCTGATATAACTTTTTCTGATATTCTATATAAGCTAACCGGAGTGTTCTGGACTTCAAAGGGATCCTGAAAAAAGGATAAGGCCGTTCCATTTCTGGCGCCCCCAACCAATTATTTCCAATAAGAATCGGCTGATATCCACTATCATAAAGTGTTTTGCATACTTTTTCCACACGTTGATCCGTATACAGATTATTAAAAACACTTACGACAACTTTCATCTTAATCTTTTTTTATGATGTGATAAGTCTGGATAAAAGCGAGAATCGCATTCGGAATAATAATTGGCCAAAGCATCCCGCTATATATACCATAGATCACAAAACATATGCAGCCAAGCAAATTTACCGTTCTAATGGTAGTGATTTTTTTTAATAAGAAACTGCCGACCACAAAAGCAGAAGCCAAATAGCCGACATATTCTGACCAATTATCCATTTATTAATTTTTTTGAGGATTACAAACCTAAACATTTTTGAACTGAAAAAAAAATAATGTCAGAAAGTCCTGTTTTTTCTAATGGCAATCTATTTGCAGCCAAATATTTAAATTTTACAATAATTTATTGTAGGATTGATCATAAAAAACATAACTTAGTGTATAATTTTAATTATGGATTATAAATTTTCAGACGGTTTGAACCGCGTGTTCAAGCAAAGCAAAAATGAAGCAAGGCGTTTGCAGAGCGAATTTCTGAATACTGAGCATTTCCTTTTAGGAATCATCAAAACTGAAAATTCTGCAAAAGAGATTCTCGAAAATCTAAGCGCGGACCTTACCCAGATAAAGCGAAAAATAGAGACCCTAAGCGCTGTGAACAGCAATCCTTTCACTGCAAATATGGGAAGCATCTCTTTTACCAAAATGGCCGATCAGGCTGTTAAAAGATCAGAATTGGAATGTCGCCAGTATCAATCGGCCGACATCAATACTGTGCATCTTTTGTTAGGCGTATTATATAAGCAAGAAGATCCCACATCAAGCATTCTTCAGGCTTATGATATCGATTATGATGCTGTACAGAAAGAGTATCGAAAAATGCTTAAAAATACCGATCAGCTTCCACAAAACAGCGCTTACGATGATGATGAGGAAAAAGATGAACCTTACAGCCAAATGAAAAAGCCAACGGGAAATCTTGGTGCCCAGAAAAGCAAAACACCTACTTTGGATAACTTTGGTCGTGATTTGACGGCACTTGCAAGAGACGGAAAATTGGATCCCGTTATCGGGCGTGAAAAGGAGATCGAGCGTGTTTCTCAGATCTTGTCAAGAAGAAAAAAGAACAATCCTCTTTTGATCGGTGAGCCTGGTGTAGGTAAATCCGCGATTGCAGAAGGTTTGGCTTTGAGAATTCAGCAGAAAAAAGTTTCCCGAGTCCTTTACGGCAAGCGTGTGATCACTTTGGATCTTGCAAGTCTTGTCGCCGGAACCAAATACCGTGGACAATTCGAAGAAAGAATGAAAGCGATAATGACAGAGCTTGAAAAAAACAGAGATGTCATCCTTTTCATAGATGAGCTGCATACAATTGTTGGCGCAGGGAGTTCTACAGGAAGTCTGGACGCATCCAATATGTTCAAACCGGCTTTGGCAAGAGGAGAGATCCAATGCATCGGAGCAACAACTTTGGACGAATATCGTCAGTACATCGAGAAAGATGGAGCTTTGGAAAGAAGATTCCAAAAAGTAATGGTTGAACCGACTTCTATTGAGGAAACAATTCAGATCCTTCATCAGATCAAAGATAAGTATGAAGACCATCACAATGTTCATTACAGTGATGAAGCCATTAATGCCTGCGTTAATTTGACAGCAAGATATATTACAGACAGATTCCTTCCTGACAAAGCAATCGATGCGATGGACGAAGCCGGATCTAGAGTTTATATCAAGAACATGAAGGTTCCTACTGAGATCATCGACCACGAATCTCGTATAGAAGAAGTGAAAGAACTGAAGCAAAAAGCAGTTAAAGCCCAAGATTATCTGGAAGCAAGAAAATTGAAGGACGAAGAGGAAAGACTCCAAATCGAATTGAACCTTGCCCAGGAACAATGGGACAAAGATGTAAAAGAGAAAAAAGAAGAAGTCACAGAAGAAAGTGTTGCCGAAGTAGTTTCTATGATGAGCGGTGTTCCTGTGACCAAGGTTGGGAAAAATGAGCTTGATAAGCTGGCTCAAATGGATGATAAACTGAACGGAAAAGTAATCGGTCAGGAAGACGCTGTGAAAAAAGTGGTAAAAGCCATTCAAAGAAACAGAGCAGGCCTAAAAGATCCGAACCGTCCGATTGGAACATTCATTTTCCTTGGAACAACAGGTGTTGGTAAAACAGAATTGGCAAAGGTAATGGCACGCGAATTATTTGATTCAGACGAAGCTTTGATAAGGATTGATATGAGCGAATATATGGAGAAATTCGCGGTTTCCAGACTGGTTGGAGCGCCTCCGGGATATGTAGGTTATGAGGAAGGTGGTCAATTGACGGAAGCTGTCAGAAGAAAACCTTATGCAGTGGTTCTTTTGGATGAAATCGAAAAAGCACATCCGGATGTTTTCAATATATTATTGCAAATTCTGGACGAAGGTTTCGTAACGGATTCTCTTGGAAGAAAAATCGATTTCAGAAATACGATCATCATTTTAACTTCCAATATCGGAACCAGAGACCTGAAAGATTTCGGAGACGGTGTAGGATTCGGAACTTCTGCAAAGAAAACCAATACCGATGCAAGAGCAAGATCGACAATAGAAAGTGCCTTGAAAAAAGCATTTGCTCCAGAATTCCTGAACAGAATCGATGATATTATTATCTTCAATTCTCTTGTACAGACCGACATCAGAAAGATCATTGACCTTGAGTTAGGAAAACTTTACAGCAGATTAGAAAAATTGGGCTATAAAGTTGAATTGACAGAGGAAGCCAAAGACTTCATTGCAGAGAAAGGTTGGGACAAAGATTTTGGAGCGAGACCTCTCAAACGTGCCATCCAAAAATACATCGAAGACCTATTAGCAGAAATGCTCGTCAATAAACAATTTAGCGAAGGCCAACAGGTTGTTTTGAAAGTCAATGAAGCTAAAGATGGATTGGAAGGGGAAGCCCATAAAGAAAAAAAAGAAAGTGTAAAATAAGTTACATAGAATAAACATGACCACCTTTTTTGAGGTGGTCTTTTTATATTATGGAAGAATCATTGAAAGAATATCTATTGAAAAATATTCCTGGACTTAATAAAGAAGACCTGGAAATACTTTTGCCCGACCTCTCTTTCAGAAGACGCAATTCTGGAGATATTTTTATACAGCCGGGTGAGAATAATAAAAAAGTCTACTACATTAAAAGTGGTATTGTCCGTGTGTATCATCTTCTAGATAATGGGACAGAAAAAACCGTTCTTTTTCATAACAAGAAAAGTTTCGTCGGTAATTATGACGGTATCATCTATAACCGCCCATCAAGGTATTTTTATCAGTCCATTGGAGAAACCGAGGTTTTTGAATCGACCTATGATGCTATAGACCAGGGCTCTCAGAAAAGCATTACGCTCAATAATCTAAGAGGTAATATGTTTCTGATGATGATAGGTATTCTATTGAAAAACATTGAAGATTTTGTACTTCTCAATCCTGAGGAAAGATACCAAAAACATTTGGAAGAGAATGCAAATGTGCTTCAAAAAGTCCCATCGAAATACATCGCTTCCCTTCTGGGAATCACGCCGGTATCTCTCAGCAGAATAAAAAAAAGAATTTTAAAGGAAATTAACAAACGTTAATTTTTTATCCAAAAATTCATTATAATTTTGCAGTCCCTTATAAGGCCCTCTATAGCTTGTTTAAACACGAATGATGAACTATTAGGAGGGCTTTATCTTTTACTATAATCCTACTACAAATCCCACACTTGGGATAAATCCTGTACTGAAAACACTTTTATTCTCTTTCCAAAGTACATTATACATTATTCCGAACTGTGCAAATGCATTATTTCCAATATTTTGCATATATCCACCGCCAAGATAAAGAGCCGTTTCATCAGTATTGAATTTATATCCTGTATATTTCTCTTTAGAGTTAATGAAATATTGCTGAAGATTGGCCCCAACAAAAAATGAACGGGCAAAATAATAATTAGCAAAAGGACCTACTCCAAACATTGTAGAGCTGTAGTAATCATCTTTTTGCCAGGAAACATTTCCGATTAATCCTCCTTCCAATTGATCAGTGATTTTGTAACCAACTCTTGGGGAAACCTGTAGATTAAAATATGAATTACTTCCAAAACCAACTCCCAAGCCACCACCAAAAGTCCAGCGATTGGTTTGAGCTCCAGAATTGATCGCAACTTGAGAAAAGCCAAGAATGCTGACCAGTATTAAATTTAATGTGAAAATTTTCTTCATAAGATTGTTTTTATCGATGTTTAAAATTATGGCTTTTTTGGCGAATAATTTAATCGTATTTTTGCAACCTCAAACTAAGAACTCCCGTCAAGAGTTTCGTAAAATTGAAATCAAATGAAAATAGTAGTTGGCCTCTCCGGAGGCGTAGATTCTAGCGTGACCGCTTATCTTTTGCAACAGCAGGGTCACGAGGTTATCGCTCTTTTTATGCGCAACTGGAATGATGCGTCGGTAACTTTGGAGGACGAGTGTCCCTGGATAGAAGACAGTAATGATGCGCTTCTCGTCGCACAAAAATTAGGAATTCCTTTTCAGGTTATTGATATGAGTGAACTCTACAAAGAAAGAATTGTAGATTATATGTTCGACGAATATCAGAAAGGCAGAACGCCCAATCCCGATGTGCTTTGTAACAGAGAAGTGAAATTCGATGTGTTTATGAAAACCGCTTTGTCACTTGGTGCTGAGAAAGTTGCAACGGGACACTATGCACGTGTGACTTCGACTTTTGATGAAAATGGGAAAGAAATTTTTCATCTTCTCGCCGGAAAAGATAACAACAAAGACCAAAGCTATTTCCTTTGCCAATTGAGTCAAGACCAATTATCAAAAGCATTATTTCCAATTGGAGAATTAACAAAACCTGAGGTTCGTGAAATTGCGAGAGAACAAGGTTTGGTAACAGCTGACAAGAAGGATTCACAAGGACTTTGTTTCATCGGAAAAGTGAGTTTGCCAACTTTTCTTCAACAGCAATTGGTTCCAAAAGAAGGCGAAATTGTGGAAATCTTCAATGATTTTGCTGAATATCATAAAGAAGTTCCAACTTTTAATTCTAAATTAGAAGAATTAGAATATCTGTCTGCGAAAATCAATTATAAAAAAGAGGACGGAAAAGTGATCGGAAAGCATCAGGGTGCACAGTTTTTTACCATCGGGCAAAGTAAAGGATTGGGAATCGGCGGACACAAAGAGAGTTGTTTCATCATCTCCAGAGAAATGGAAAACAACATTATTTTTGTGGGTGAAGGCAAAAGTTTTCCAGGACTTTTTCGAAAAGCTTTGAAAATCGACAACTCAGAAGTGCACTGGGTTCGCGAAGATTTAAGGTTGAAAAACGGAGAATCTATGGAAGTTATGGCAAGAATCCGTTACCGCCAGACTTTGGAAAAAGCGAGGATTTATCAATTCGAAGAAGGCTTTTTTATGGAATTTGAAAATCCTCAATCGGCGATTGCTGAAGGGCAATTTGCGGCTTGGTATTTGGAAGATGAATTGATTGGAAGTGGTGTTATCAGCTAATTTCGAAATTTATATAAATCTAAAAATCACTTCTTTTGCAGAAGTGATTTTTATTTAATTTCCAGCCAGCCAATCTTTAAAATCCTTCACCCGTTCTCTGCTTACCGTAATTTCTTCATTCGGTTGGAAGTCTAAATCAACTTTGTAATTTGGGGAAGTATGGATGTTCTTGATGTAATCTGAACTGATGATAAATTGTCTGTTCACCCGAAAAAATTTGGTTTCTTCCAAAACATTTTCCAATTCATCTAGCGTGAAATCTGTTGGAAAATTCCGTTCCTTGGTTTGGAGATAAACAATCTTATTTTCGCTAAAGAAACAACTGACCTCATTGATGGAAACCACTTTCAGATTATATCCGATTTTAACTAAAATTCTGGAAAGTGTTGTTTTCTCTTTTCGAACGATTTGTCTGATTTCCTGAGAATTAACAGCGCCGTCTTCCGGCAGGAATGATTTGAACTTTTCAATCGCTTTTGCCAGATCTTCTTCTTCAATGGGTTTCAAAAGATAATCAATACTATTTAACTTGAAAGCTTTCAAAGTATATTGGTCAAAAGCTGTTGTATAAATGATAAAAGCCTTGGTGGAGACTTTATCAAAAATATCAAACGATAATCCGTCACCCAGAACGATGTCCGAAAAAATAAGTTGCGGATGTTCATTTTGCTGAAACCAACCAACTGACTCTTCCACAGAATTAAGGCTTGTAACTAGTTCTAAATCAGAAAACAAACCCAATAATTTTTCCAGTCTTCTTACCGCCGGTTTTTCGTCTTCAATGATTATCGTTCTTATCATTTTTATAGTTTTTTTAATTGAATCGAAATTAGTGAAAATATTATTTTTCCTTATCCATTAATTTGCGAATTTTTCGCTGTTCCCAATCCTTTCCTAAGAAAACAAATCCAGCGTGAACTAAAATTATTATTCCCCAAACTATAAGGCTATAAAACTGATTTACTTTTATCTTCATATAACCTAGCTGATGATAAAGAATATTGAAAATTATCAATACAATATTTACAGAAACATAAGAAACTAAATGAGCATAGAAGCCTCTAATTTCCTTGACTCTTGTTTGCGCATTCAGATAACGGATTTTTTCATCCGACTTCTCTCCTTGCTTTCGATTTTCCATAAGAATCTATTTTAAATTACTTATACTTTTCCATTAATTCCCGAATTTTTCTCTCCTCCCAATCTTTTCCGAGAACAAACTGCGGAACAAAAACACTCAATCCGTGAGCTACCAAACCAATTCCCCAGAAGAATAAGGTGATGAAATTTTCTGCTTTGAAATAGCTTTCTCCCGGTTTCAGATTTTGAATATTAATCAAAAAAATCAGCAGATTTACAAGAATATAAATTATCAAATGTGTATAAAACCCTTTCAGCTTTTTTACTCTTCTTCTGGCTTCAAGATATTTTATATCGTCTTCTTTATTAATAATTTCCATTGTTTTGCTTTTTAATTTCTTTATTAATCATATCATTTTCCCAATCGGAATTGAAAAAAAATAACATTAAGCCTTTGATTGCCAGAATCAATGCCCAGATGATGAAAATCCAGGATACGTGCATCTCGCCAAGGTTTTGTGGGAATCCGTTTTTGAAGAATCTGACTCCGTAAACCACTCCGAATACGATTGCAAAAACGAGGATTCCGGAATAGAATTTTTTGATTTTTTGTGCTCTTTCCACCGCCATTGCGTAACGTGGATCTTCTTTATTAATATGTCCCATTGTGATTGATTTTAAATTATTTCTGATTGTTCATTATTTCACGAATCTTCTTTTCTTCCCAATTTTTACCGATTGCGAAGACAGTCATCCCGTGAGCCAGGAGTCCGATTCCCCAGCCCAGCATTGGCCAATAGAACCAAATTTGTTCAGGCGAAGTCAATAGATTGATGATGACTAAAAAAGGAATGACGATGCAGTAGGAAATCAGGTTGCCGTAGAATCCTTTCAGTTCTTTTACTCTTTTAACCGCCCTTTCGTAAGCAATATTTTCTGTTGTTTCTGATGTATAAGTTGTCATTGTCTGAGATTTTTTTTCGATTAATATGGGGATTTTGACTTTAAATGTCTGTTCTGATTTTTCTATGAAAACATTGTCTTTGGTAAGTAATGCGTAACGCTGGACGATATTTGCCAAACCAATTCCTGCGCTTTCTTTAAGTTGTTCTCTCACCTGGAGATTATTTTCGATTGAAAGAAATTTGCCTTCTGTAAAGATTCTGATGTTCAATGGTTTTGATGAGGTTGCGAAATTATGTTTGATACAGTTCTCCAATAATAATTGTAATGAAAGCGGAACTACAAATTTTTGCAAATCATCAGGATTAATGTCAAAAGTGAAATTCACACTGTCTTCAAACCTGGTTTTCAAAAGGTTGCAATAAATTTTGGCAAATTCTATCTCGTCTTCCACTTTTACCATTTCTTTGTCTTTCTGCTCCAGAACGTAACGATAGATCTTTGACATCGATGTCGTGAATTTCTGCGCCTGTTCCGGATTTTCATCAATCAAAGCGGTCAAGACATTCAAAGAATTGAAAAGGAAATGCGGATCCAATTGATTCTTCAAAGATTCGAATTGGGCGTTGGCAGATTTTGCAATCAGTTTCTGTTCTACAACTTCTTTTTTTGTGTTTTTCTTCAGTTCCTCCATAAAACCTTTGGCATGAAGAAAAGCTGAGATCATCAATGCAAAGTTTATCATAAACCAATTAGTGAAATTATATTTCCCGGAAAAAAAGTCCTCCGGAGTAGCCACTTTTTGGATTATAACAAAGTTGATATAATTACAAGCATAGACGACTATAAAATTGACAATAACGGTTGCTACGATTCCTAAAATAGTTCTGAGTCTGGTCTGTTCCGTCCACGAAAGTTTTTTATTAAGGAAATCATTTAGAAAACCATTACTCAAACCTAATCCGAAAGCATACATTGCCGAAATAACAAAGTTGTAACCAAAGCTTTCCAAAGTTTTTTCATCAGAGAAAAAAGTGAAGAAAAAAATGGACGAGCCAAGTGTAATCCACGTTAGTGTTATTAATGGTTTTTTATTCATATTCTAATTTCTTGGTTCAAAATTATGACAGAAAGAAAAGTTAAGCAATTATATATGACCGAACTGTTAAAAAATCCGACTGAACTGTAAAATGCCTTGTCAAGAATCTTAAATTTTTGATAAGATCGGTACTGACACGCAAAAAAGGAACATCTTTTGCTTGACAAAAAGCCAAAACTTAATATTATAATATTATATGAATAGAAATGTAGAAATAATCTTTGCAGGACTTTTCGGAACAGCTGCTGTTTTGGGAATTTTTGCAGCAAGGAAATATTTTAAAAACAAGATTTATAACAGCGAATATTCTGACCATCATTTATTATTCGGAAATTCCAAAAGAAAATATTACGCATCTCCAAATGACGGCGTAGAATTGGACGCATTCTTATAACATGCACTATTTTATTATACGAATTTCCGGTTCTCGTGAGCCGGATTTTTTTTGTGGAAAACTTTCCGGAATTTTAAGATATTTTTTATTTTTCAAGTAATAATTTTGAAAACAATTCTTACCTAATCTTGATGATTAAATTCTGAGAGATTTTACACAAAGACACAATTCATTTTTTTTAATACTGTTTTAAGGCACAAGGTTTTTAACTTCGTTAATTTTAAATCTTTTATGGTGCCTTAAATCCAAGCAGATAAATATTTCATTTGTGCCTTTGTGATTAACTTGTAATCTTATTTCAATGTCAGATTTAGTTCCAAAAGGGCAAGGCGCGCAACGCAACGTCATCAACCGTTTCGACAGATATACTTTCGAACCGGAAGACTATGAATTGGACAAGATCAAGACCCAGGTTACAGAAGTTTTCCCGAAAAGTATTATTAATGTAATTAAAAGTCCGGACTTGATGATGGACTATTCTATGAATCCGTACCAAGGTTGCGAGCACGGCTGTTCCTATTGTTTTGCGAGACCGACTCACGAGTTTTGGGGATACAGCGCAGGCGTTGATTTTGAAAGAAAATTAATGGTCAAGAAAAATGCGCCTGAACTTCTGGAAAAAACCTTTCAGAAGAAATCTTACGTTCCGAAACCCATTATGCTTTCCGGAAATACCGATTGTTATCAACCGATTGAGAGACAATTTGAAATTACCAGAAAACTGCTTCAGATTTGTTTGGATTACAGACATCCGGTTTCCATTATCACAAAAAACGCTTTGATTCTGAGAGATTTGGACATTCTCGAAAAAATGGCAGAGAAAAATCTGATTTCGGTTTCGATGAGTATTCCAACTTTGAATGAAGATTTAAGAAGAGTAATGGAACCAAGGACTTCGACTGCAAAAAACAAACTGAAAGCCATAGAAGTTTTATCCGGGAAAAATATCCCTGTGAATGTGATGATTGCTCCTGTCATTCCAGCTTTGACAAGTGACGAAAGCTTATCTATTATGAAATCTGTTTCCGAAGCCGGTGCAAGAAGTTGCGGTTATACTTTGGTCAGATTGAATGATACAGTTGAACCCGTTTTCGTCCAATGGCTGGAAGCGCATTTTCCGGATAGAAAAGACAAAGTCCTGAATCTCATCCGCTCGATGCGAGGCGGAAATCTTGGTGAAAAACGTTTTTTCCAACGTTATCAAGGCGAAGGAAATATTGCAGAAATGATTCATAAAACTTTTGAAATCGGGAAGAAAAAGTTTTTTAATAACAAGGAAAGAGCAAGTCTTACGACGGAACATTTTACAGGGAGCAGGACGCAACAATTGCGATTGTTTTAAATTCTAAAAATCTTGCAGATATAGAAAATTCTGCAGATAAAAATTTTGCCAAATCTGCATAGTCAGCGAGAAATATTATTAAGGAGTTGAAAAGCTTTCATTAAATTTGCAAACTGATTTATTTCTCAGTAATTTTCCCAAATGAAGCAATATTCCGCAAAACGCAGCATCCAGATTCTCGCACATATTCTTGAACAATACGGCATCGATAAAATCATCATTTCTCCAGGCTCCAGAAATGCCCCTTTGGCAATTCATTTTTCTGAGATTGATGCTTTCCAATGTTACAGTATTGTGGACGAAAGAGCGGCGGCTTTTGTAGGTTTGGGAATTTCAAAATCGATTAAAAACCCTGTTGCAATTACTTGTACGAGCGGTTCAGCTGCAACTAATTATTATCCTGCTGTCGTGGAAGCATTTTATCAGAATGTACCGCTTTTGGTTCTGACAGCGGACAGACCTGCGGATTTTGTTGATATTTTTGACGGGCAAACCATTCGTCAGAAAAATATTTTCCAGCAGCATTCTTACGGTGATTTCGAATTATTGGAAGACGATTCTTCGACTGGCTCAGAATTATCTGCGGATGATTATAATTTCGAAACCATCAAAAAAGCGGTTGAATTGTGCATCGAAAAAAGTGGACCTGTCCATATCAATATTCCTTTGGCAGAACCACTTTATAATCTTTTGGATGAGCTTCCGGTGATGCCTGCTGTTGAGAAAACGATTCAGAAAAAAAGTTATGACCTTCCTTCGAATCTGGTTGCAGACTGGCATACTTCCAAAAGAATTATGGTTCTTGCAGGAACGCTTGCTCCCAATCCGGAACTGGAAGCTCAACTCTCACAATTGGTTAAAAATCACACCGTTGTTGTCTTAACGGAAATGAATTCCAATCTTCAGCATGACAAATTTTTCGCTCATATCGACCGATATATCACGGATTTTTCAGAGGAAGATCATCACACTTATGCACCGGATTTATTGATTACCATCGGGCAGAATGTGGTTTCCAAAAGAGTGAAACAATTCCTGAGAAAAGCCAAACCAAAACAACACTGGCATATTGATGAATATTGGCAGCCCAATACTTATTTTGTTCTGAGTCAAAAGATTGAAACAAAACCGGAAGTTTTCTTTTCCAAATTATTGAAATCTATCAATCTGGAGCCAAGAGCTTATTTCAACCTTTGGGATGTTCTGAAAGATAAAAAAGATGCAAAGCACGAGGAATATCTTAACAAAGCTCCTTTTTCAGATTTCTATCTTTTCAATCAATTATCGAATCATATTCCTGAAAATTATCGAGTTCATTTCTCTAATTCTTCGGCAATCCGATATGCACAATTATTTGAATATCAGAAATATGACGTGTATTGCAACCGCGGAACCAGCGGAATTGATGGTTGTACCTCTACCGCGATGGGATTTGCAATGATGGAAGATGAACCAACGATTCTGATTACCGGCGATCTATCATTTTTCTATGATATCAACGGACTTTGGAATCAGTATATTCCGCCTTATACGAGAATTGTGATTTTCAATAATGGGGAAGGCAATATTTTCAAAATCATTCCCGGACCAGGTGGAACCAATGCCTTGGATGAGTTCATTGCAACACAGCATCACAGAAATGCAGAATTATTAGCCAAGAATTTCGGTTTTGATTATACACGGGTTGAAGATGAGATTTCTCTTGACAGGGTTTTACCCAATTATTTCAAGCCGGATTCTAAACCGAAGATATTGGAAGTAATGACTTCGCAATGTAATAATGCAGATGTCTTGAAGCAATATTTTGAAGCGTTGAAGTAAAACGCAACTTATTGTGGAATAATTCTTTGTTTCTTTCAGCGGTAATTTAAAAATCATATTTTCTAAAATTGCCTCTATTAATACAATTTTCATTAATTGCTATTTTTAAGACAACTCGCCCTTTTTAATCTAACAAAGTGTATGGGTTAAAACTTAATGAAAATTGCATTAATTAGTGCAATTTTCATTAAGTGTAGTATTTAATACAATTTTTATTAAATTTGAAATAAAAATGATTGCAGTATTAACGGGAGATATAATAAATTCAAGAAAAGTCAATTCTGAAGAGTGGTTACCTAGGCTTAAAGATTACTTGAATAAAATTACAACTAATGATGAAGAGTGGGAAATATATAGGGGCGATAGTTTTCAAGTTCAAATAAATATTGAAAGAGCTTTAGAAATATCAATATCTATAAAAGCCTTAATAAAAACGAATTCAAAAATAGATGTAAGAATTTCAATTGGAATTGGAGATATATCATTTAACGGGAAAAAAGTTATAGAGTCCTATGGTTCTGCCTTTATAAATTCGGGAGAAGCATTTGAAAAATTAAAAAATAATACCCTTATAATTAAAACTCCATTTGAGGAAATAGATGAATATTTTAATCCTATTTTTAAACTAGTAAGTTTTATAATTGATAATTGGAAACCTGTTACATCTGAAACCATTTTTTACTCCTTAATAAATAAGAATTTAATGCAAAAAGAAATTGCAGAACGACTTAAAAAAGATAAAACAACGGTAAATAGGGCTTTAAAAAGAGGAGCTTATGACGAAATTCTTGAAATTATCCACCTATTTAATAAAAAAATATCTGAATGTCTCAATTGATATTATTAATAATTACCTCTCATCTATTAGGAGATTTTGTTTTTCAAAGTAACAAAATGGTAATTGATATTGACATTAAACGATATAAATCTAAATATTTATATCTGCACATATTAATTCATTTTCTCATAATAGTTATACTTACAGGATTTAAAAAAGAATATTTACTTCCTGCATTAATCCTTTCATTATCACACTTATTAATTGATATACTAACTAAACTTTACTTAAAAAATCAAGTTAATGGTATTACAAATTTAATCATAGATCAAGCCTTACATCTAATATCAATTTCCGTATTTATATATTATTTCCACAAATATACAATAGATTATATTGAAATATTTAGTGTAAAGAATCAGATATTATTCGTGTCACTAATATGTATAACTTTTGTTTCTTCAATCGTCATAAAGAAAATAATCGAAATGTTTAATTATAATATTACAACTTCTGGAATACAAGATGCAGGCAAATATATTGGAATGCTAGAAAGAGCATTTGTTTTTCTCTTTGTAATAAGTAATTTTTGGGAAGGAATAGGTTTTTTATTAGCTGCAAAGTCAATATTCAGATTTGGTGATTTAAAGGATAACAATGATGTTAAGTTGACGGAATATATACTTATAGGAACATTACTAAGTTTCGGTTTAGCAATATTGATTGGTAAGGTATATCTCAAAATAATTTAAAACTCCAAATCCGATTCTTCTTTCGGCAGGTTAATGATTTTTTCAATCGGGTAAATGAACATATCATCGAAGTCATTCAATGCATTGATCAACTGAAAATGTGTGAATTCTTTAATATTATCTAAAGTGATTTCTGTTTCTTTGATTTCCTTTAACTGTAAAAGATTTTGCCTCATCACGCCATTCAAAAGATAACTATTTGGCGTGAACCAAGTTTTATCTTTCAGGAACAAAAGATTGGAATATGATGTGTCTGTAATCTGGTTATTTTTCACAATAATGACTTCATCTGCGTGACTTTTATCTTTCAGTTTTTGTAATTGAACCCTGTCAGCAGACTTAAAGCTATAATCGATTTCATCATCAATAACCAATTCGAAATCATCTAATTCTGAAATCGCATACGGAATAATCTGTGTTTTGAAATTGTTTTCCAGATCATATTCGATTCGGAATTTGTAAAGTCCGTCTTCATCGTGTTCCAGATTGAGGAATAAACTGTAAATATCAATTTTGCATACTTTTCCGAAATTCGAAAAAGTGTCGTTCATTCTTTTCTGATGAAGTTCTTTCAGGAAAATTTTCTGGTCTTCTACTTTGACGCTTTCAATAAATCGGCACATAGATTTTGTTTTTCATTTCTTCATATTCGCTGATAAGGTCACTTTGATGGGTAATTCCGCCTCCGCTTTTGAAAAACAGCTTGCCGTTCTCTTTTTCAATAAAACGTATCATTACGCAGGAATCCAGATTTTTGCCATCAAAATAACCCGCAATTCCCGTATAAAATCCTCTTTCATATTGTTCGGCTTCCAAAATGATTTCCAAAGTTTTTGGTTTTGGCGCACCCAAAATAGAACCTGCCGGCAACAACTTTTGAAGAATGGTTCCAATTTTATTTTGATATTCCGGTTTGATTTCGCCTTCGATTTCGGAACTCATTGCCAAGAGATTTTTTTGCTTGGTTTTGATATAATCGATTCTTTGAAACTCTTTTACCTGAACATTATCTGCAACCATGCTCAAATCATTTCTCAGCAAATCGACAACGGTGTAATGTTCCGCCTTTTCTTTCGGGTCATTTTTCAGAATGTCCTCTGCATCTTCGATTTCTGCATCAATTGTTCCTTTCATCGGATGTGTAAAAATCTTGTTATCAACAATTTCCACAAAAGTTTCCGGTGAGAAAAATACGAATTCATTTTTAAACAGAACTTTATATTTTGCCTTTGAAAATTTGAAAATATCTTCTAAACTTAAGTTTGTTTCTATTTCTGTTTTCGTTGTGTAATTTGTCAAATAAGAATTTCCTTTTCTGAGATTTTCCTGAACCAGTTCGAATCCTTTTTTATATTCTTCCAAAGTTTCCGGAAATGATTTCCACTCAAAATCAGGAATTGTTTCGTATTGATAATTTACGTTTGTAATGTTCGGTAAATCAATCAACAAAGCCTTATTTTTAATTTCGTTTTCAGCGAAAATTTTGACCTCATCCATCAAAAAATCAATCAAGAAAAAAAAGGATTCTTTTCTTTCCGACAATTCGTCCATCTTCTGAAACTGCGGATTATCAAACATAAAAGCAAAAATAGAAAAAAGATGATAGAGAAAAGATAAAAGACTTAAAATGTGGTTTATCAATTCCAATCCTTTATTTTTGCAAAAAAGTTTGAGAAATGACGACGCAAAAACCAGAGATCGGGAAAATATTAACAGAGGCCTATCAGTATTGGATGAGAACTTTACCTTTTCAGTTTTTATTCAGCGCCATCTATTTCGCCATCTTTATGTTTGCGGCAATGTATGCGTTCCGGTATTATGGGCTTTTTGAAGAAGTTCAGAAATTTCAGAATTTGTTCTATACAGATACTCAAGCTTTTTTGAAAAAATATGAAGTCTTGATGCAAACAGAAAATGCGCTTTCTTTTGCAATGGTGGTTTTGGTCATCAAAGCGGTTATTTTTCCCCTGAATATTGGCTTCTTTAAAATCTACAGAAAATTAGATCTGGGAGAAACTCCGGAAATGAGTGACCTTTTTGTAGGATTCCGAGGTTATTATTTTTTCATTTTTGCAATTTACTCATTGTTTTGGAGTGTGGTCAATACTTATTTATCTGTGTTTACATTGGTTTGGATTCCAATGATGTTGCTTACTCCGGCTTTGATTTTCTTCAAGAATGCCAATTTTTTCGAAGCATTCAAGATCAATATTCGGACATTTCAGAAAAACATCATTTTGATCTTAGTAGCGAGTTTTGTCTCCATTCTTTTTTCTTATTCCGGAATTTTGGCTTTTGGCTTCGGATTATTTCTGACATTTCCGTTTTGGAATGCGATGATCTATGTTCTTTACAAATACTTGATCGCTGATTTTCAGGAATAATTTTCTCTGGGTTCATCCATTTCAAAAAATTTTTGTGTAGATTTGAGTATCAACTACAAAAATAAACTTCAATGGAAAATTTTAATGAATTCGATTCTCAAGCTACGTCACCAAACAGAGAAGCAGGAGCAATAATCTCTCACGCACTGGAGATTTTTAAAAATACGTTTTTATACTGCTTTTTAGCAGTCGTGATCTATTTTTTACTAGGTTTTCTAGTACAAATGGTAACTGGTTTTAATTCCCAGCTTCTAGTTGAACAAATAAAAGATTCTGGAGGAAATATTGATTATCAAGACATTATTGCTGCACCAGGATTTGCGGCTTACAGTGGTGCCAATTTTTTAGTAACTCTTCTTCTTACACCTATTTTTGTCAGCCTGATTTATGTTGCTAACAAGTCTAATTTTAAACAACAAATTACAGTTTCCGATATTTTCTTTGCTTACAGACAGAATTTCATCAATATATTTATCTACGCATTACTAAGTCAAATTGCTTTGACGATTTTGTTTTTTATGTGTATTTTGCCTGCATTATTCGCTATGCCGTTATTCTTTCTTGGTTATCCTATTTTGCTTTTTGAAAAAGCAAGCGCATTTGATGCATTAAAGAAGTCCTTCAATATTGTTCAGGAAAACTATGGCACGATTTTACTTACTGCAATTTTAGCTGGGCTTATAAGTATTGCCGGTATTGTACTTTGTTGTGTTGGTGTTTATCTTACACTTCCTTTTGCATACATTGCAATGTATTCTACTTACTGCGCATACTGTGGGACGCCAAGACAAATAGAACAATATAAATAAATCGAATAAACTATGTCAGATTCCGGTAAACAAATAGATTCTGTTGTCATCAAACAGATAGCCTTAATTCTTCTTATATGCGTATTGGTTGGATTAATTTGCTGGAATCTGGCATTGTTCATCCCATCGGTTTTAGGAGCGGTCACACTATACATCATCTGCAGGAAATATAATTTCTATCTGATCGAAGAAAAAAACTGGAAGCCCTGGTTATCGGCAACTGTTCTGATGCTGGCTTCTCTTGTAATCCTGATTTTGCCTGTTTATTTCACTATAGACCAATTGGTTTCCAAATTAGGAAATGCACAGGTCTATATGCAGAAATTCAATGTCTTTCTGGAGAAGATCCATCAATTTGTTTATCAGAAAGTCGGATTCGATATCCTTAGCAAAGAGAATATTACTAAGGTTACTAATTTTGCCGGAAACTTTTCTACAAAAGCTTTGAGCACGACCTTCAATACTTTTACAGTCGTGGTTTCAATGTATTTCATTTTGTATTTTATGTTTGCGAAAGCCAGACTTTTTGAAAGAATCGTTGCAAGAGCGATGCCTTTCAAAAGAACCAATACACAGATGTTGGGAGATAAATTCGTGAAACTAGTGATGGCAAATGCTATCGGAATTCCTGTAGTTGCGCTTGGACAAGGAGTTGTTGCCCTGATCGGTTATTACATTTTCGGAGCTCCGAGTCCGATGCTTTTATTTGCTTTGACGGCCCTTGCATCTATGCTGCCTGTTGTTGGCGCAGCCATTGTTTATATTCCTGTAGGTATTTTTATGATTGCCGAAGGACAAACTGGTCTGGGCGTTGGAATTTTGATTTACGGATTGGTGATAGTTGGTTTGACCGATAATCTCCTGCGCTTTACGTTATTGAAAAAGTTAGAAGATATCCATCCATTGATCACTGTTTTCGGGATTATTATGGGTATGAATATTTTCGGATTTATGGGACTTATATTTGGTCCTATCCTGATGTCAATAACTGTCTTATTAATACAGGTTTACAGAGACGAATTTTCTGAAGAAGATACTCCGCCTCCTTTGGAACTCCCTGATCAGGATGATGATGTGGAAACTAAAATTGACCTTATAATTTAAAATGGAAGACATCAATCCTCAAATCCTGAAAGACATCTGCCAAGTCAAAATGCCTTTCGGAAAATATAAAGAAACCATTCTCGCAGACCTGCCAATTTCTTACCTCGAATGGTTTGTAAGAAATGGGGGGTTCCCACAAGGAAAACTCGGAATGCAGCTGGCAACTATCTATGAGATCAAACTAAATGGATTGATGGATTTGCTAAAACCTCTCAGACGTTAATTTTTTCGGTAAATTTGCAAGGATAAAAGTTATATGAAGAAAAAAATAAACGCTGTCAGAAGGTCTATCATGAAAAGCCTTACCAAAAACATTGGTAAGTCACACGCTGGGGGAAAACTTAGTAAAGATCTTAAAGTAAAAAGAGTTCTTATTTCCAGGCCGAATCACAGGCTTGGAAACCTTCTTTTGTTAACGCCGTTGGTTCAGGAAATTGAAAATACGTTTCCGGATGCCAAAATTGACCTGTTCGTAAAAGGAGGTGTAACTCCAATTATTTTTAAAAATTACAAAAGTGTTGACAATATTTACCAGCTTCCGAAAAAACCTTTCAGCAATTTATTGAAATATCTAAAAGGCTGGCTCGCTCTGAAATGGAACAAATATGATCTGGCCATCAACGCTACTCAAGGTTCTTCTTCCGGAAGATTATCAATATCGTTTGCCAAAGCCGATTACAAATTTTTTGGAGAAGAGGTTGAAGTGCTTAAAACCCAACATGCTGATTACAATCACATTGCAAAAAATACGATTTACAATTTAAGACATTATTTAACTCAGACCGGATTTGATGAAAATAAATCTGGGATTCCTTTTCTAGATCTTAAATTAGATCAATCAGAAATTGAAGATGGAAAGAAAAAGCTCAATGAAATTGTAAAAAATAACAAAAAGACCATCTGTCTTTTTACCAATGCAACGGGAGACAAATGCTATTCCGAAGCTTGGTGGAATGCTTTTTATGATAAATTGCAAGCAACTTTTCCAGATTACAATATCATCGAACTTCTGCCTGTAGAAAATATCTCAAAACTGAACTTCAAGATTCCGAATTTTTACAGCAAAGATGTGCGTGAAATGGGTGGTTTTATCGCCAATTGTGCTGTTTTCATTGCTGCTGATAACGGTGTAATGCATTTGGCAAGTGCTTCCGGAGTTCCAACTATAGGTTTGTTTTCCGTAACAGATGAAAACATGTACAAACCTTACAATCACAAAAGTTTATCCGTAAATACAAATAATGTTGATAATGATAAAGTAATGGAGCTGATCAAAACGTCTTTAAACTAATAACCTAAAACTAAAAGACTATGAACTGGGTATTTTCTGAAGGTTTTTCTCAATATAAAAATGATGTTTCCAATATCATCAAGAACTTCAAAAACGGTGGTACGCTAATTGGTCCTGGGGCCAGAAACGTGGTAAAAGTTTTTGAAATAGAAGGTAAGAGATATAATTTTAAATCTTTTAAACAACACAATTTCATCAACAGACACGTCTATAAATTTTACAGAAAATCAAAAGCCAGACGTTCTTTTGAATATGCCAACGTTCTACTCAGTAAAAATTTTTATACACCGAATCCTGTTGCTTATATCGAGTTTTTTGATTTTTGGGGGTTGACATCAAGTTATTATATGAGCGAACAGCTGGATAATTGTTTCCCGTTGACAGATGCCCTACATAATATTGATTATCCTGAAAGAGAAAAAATTTTCAGAGGCTACGCCAATTTGATGTTCAACTTGCACGAAAGCGGAATCGAATTCATCGATAATGCTTCCGGAAATTTCCTGTTGAAGAAAGAAAACGAAACCTACAATTTCTATCTCGTTGATCTCAACAGAATGAATTTTCATACTGATTTTCCGACCGACAAAAGACTTTTGAATTTTGCAAGATTAACAACTGATGTGGATACAATGAAAATCATTAGTGACGAATACTCCAAACTATCAGGAGTTCCTGTTGAATATTGTCTGAAAAAAATCAATGAAGCTTCTGAGAAGATGGTGAGAAAACGTAAGATCAAAAAGATCCTGAAGTTTTACAAATATTTTTTGAAAAAGTAATTTAAGCTTTCAGAGCAGCAATCTCATCTCGTAGTTTTGCTGCCTTTATGAAATCAAGATTTTTCGCTGCAGCTTCCATTTCTTTTTGTTTTTGGGCTACAATTTTATCGATGTCATCACTTCCGTAACTAGCCTTTGTTTCAGCAACTTCCTGAAGAATTTCTTTATGAGTATATTTTTCGTCTGGGAAATCTTTGCTTCTTCCAACCAGATTTTCACTGATCTTTTTATTCAATGCCTGAGGAACTTTACCATTATCAGCATTATATTTCATCTGCTTTTCACGACGATAATTGGTCTCATCGATTGTCGCCTGCATCGATTTTGTCATTTTATCAGCGTACATTATCGCACGCCCATTCAGGTTTCTTGCGGCTCTTCCGACTGTTTGAATCATCGAACGGCGAGAACGCAGCATTCCCTCTTTATCTGCATCCAGAATCGCAACTAACGAAACTTCTGGCAAATCCAATCCTTCTCTTAAAAGGTTTACACCAACCAAAACATCAAACAATCCCAAACGCAAATCCTGCATGATCTGGATCCTTTCCAAAGTTTCTACATCGGAATGGATATATCGAGTCCTGATTCCAACCTTTGTGAAATACTTCGTCAGCTCTTCAGCCATTTTCTTTGTCAAGGTTGTAACTAAAACTCTTTCGTCAAGCTCTACTCTTTTATGGATCTCTTCAATCAGATCATCAATCTGATTCATTGTCGGGCGAACTTCGATAATCGGGTCTAGAAGTCCTGTCGGACGGATAATCTGCTCGATATAAGTACCTCCGGATTTTTCCAATTCGTAATCCGCAGGTGTTGCCGAAACATAGATCACCTGATTCTGCATATCCTCGAACTCATTGAATTTCAAAGGTCGATTGTCCATCGCTGCAGGCAAACGGAAACCGTGTTCCACCAGAACTTCTTTTCTGCTTCTGTCTCCACCGTACATGGCGTGGACCTGGGGAACTGTTACGTGGCTTTCATCGATGACCATCAGGAAATCTTTCGGAAAATAATCTAAAAGGCAAAATGGTCTTGTCCCTGGTAACCGACCATCCATATAACGAGAATAATTCTCAATCCCTGAACAGTAACCAAGCTCCCGAATCATTTCCAGATCCAGTTCAGTTCTTTCTTCCAACCGTTTCGCTTCCAAAGGTTTTTCGATCTCGCGGAAGAACTCAACCTGCTTTACCATATCATCCTGAATCTGTTTGATGGCACTTTGCATCGTTTCAGGTGTTGTTACGAAAAGGTTGGCCGGATAAATATTGAT
The DNA here is from genome assembly GCF_000426465.1 of Epilithonimonas caeni DSM 17710. GTDB lineage: Bacteria > Bacteroidota > Bacteroidia > Flavobacteriales > Weeksellaceae > Epilithonimonas > Epilithonimonas caeni. The sequence goes on along the minus strand of NZ_AUFK01000013.1, from coordinate 233,169 downwards.
CAAATCAAAATTAGAAGTTACATTCCCGGAAACAGGGTCAAAACTTTGGATTTTCTCCACATCATCTCCAAAAAACTGAATCCGGATCGCAGTATCCGCATAAGCAGGATAAATATCAATCACATCGCCTTTTACACGAAACGTACCTCTTTGAAACTCATTCAACGCTCTCGAATATAGTGCACTGACTAATTGATGAAGCAATCTGGTTCTGGATAATTTTTCGTTTTTCTCAATTGTGATCAAGGATTTATGAAACTCCGAAGGATTCCCAACACCATAGATACACGAAACCGAAGCAACGATCAAAACATCCCGGCGTCCGGAAAGCAAACTTGCAATGGCTGAAAGTCTGAGTTTTTCAACTTCCTCATTGATACTCAAATCTTTCTCAATATAAGTATTAGTCGAAGCAATAAAGGCTTCCGGCTGATAATAATCGTAGTAACTTACAAAATATTCAACGGCATTATCCGGGAAAAACTCTTTGAATTCCATAAAAAGCTGAGCCGCCAAAGTCTTGTTATGTGCCATCACAATCGTTGGCCGCTGAACACTTTCCACAACATTGGCAATCGTAAACGTTTTTCCGGAACCGGTAACTCCAAGAAGCGTTTGATATTTTTCGCCAATATTGATTCCTTCTACCAATTTCTCAATAGCTTGAGGCTGGTCTCCGGTAGGTTGATATTCTGATTGAAGTTTGAATTGCATCTAACAAAAATACGAAATAAAAAAACGTTCCGGAATGCGAAACGTTTGATGTTTATAATACAAATTTTCTATTGAAAATTCATCATAATTGGAAGCTTGAAAACTGTGGCTGCAGATTTTCCATCTTCTGTTGCCGGTTTCCATAATTTATCTGCTGTTACAACTTTTACAACTCTAATTGCTTCATTATTGAAATTTTGATTATCTCCTTCGGCTTTTATATCTGTAGTTTTTCCGTTTTCATCAATAGAAATATAAAGATTGGTCTTAAGCATTCCTTTTCCATTAATTGCTGAAGTATCAAATTGATTTGCAACGGCTTTTCTAAGTTCTCCCAATCCCTCTGGAAATTGTGCTGCGGTTATATTACTCGCTGGAGGTGGGGGCGGTGGAATTGGTAATTCATTATCCTTCATCTCTGTTGGAGGTGGTGGAGGCGGAATATTTTTCTTTCCTTTGATTTTTACATTGGCTTGAGTTGCTTTTTTACTTGGAATTGTATCAAGCTTTACGGAATCATTTGTAGTGATTTCATGAATGTCAGATTTGACTTCAGGCTTAGCTTCCGTAGCATAAACTTTTTGAACAAAAAGGATACTCAATCCTGCAAAAGCTGAAACAACAAACAGTTTTTTTGTTTTTTCGAATTTTGACTTTTTTGTGGTCATCATAATAAATCGTTTTTTGGTGTTATTGTAATTGAATTGGTGTGTCAGGTTTAGATTCCGGGTTTGGAGAATCTCGGAAAGAATCAATTGTTGATAATCTTTTACATTATTTTGTTGCTGAATAATACTTTCGTCCGCCAAAAACTCGTGGTTATCGGTTATCGCTTTTTTATAAAAGTATAATGCCGGATTGAACCAAGAAATGACTTTCAAAATCTCCAGAAACAGAATATCCAAAGAGTGTTTCTGAACGATATGCGTTTTCTCGTGCTGGAAAATTCGGTTATCGATTTGTCCGTTTTCGAAGTAACTCTTATTCAGATAGATCTTATTCCAAAAACTGAATGGTGGTAGATTTTTCTCTACTAACTTCACTTTCTGATTTTGATAATTAATATCAGTTCCTTTCATACTAATGATTTTTCTAATTGAAATTATTGATTTGATAATCAGCGAAACAGAAACTATAACAGAAACCGCAAAAATTAAATTCATCCAATCAAATTGAGAAGCTTGAGTAGTGTTTTGAATCAATTGCTGTGTTGGGATCTCATCAAAAATCAATTGTTTCTTTTGCTGCGAAACTGCCGGAAGATTGATTTTAACAAACGGAATCACATAAGAAAAAGCCAAAGCAAACAAAAGATAAAACCTGTTGAAACGGAACATCTTTTCCCGTTGCAAGAGCAAGTAATAAATACCTATCAGCAATGATGAACAAAGGATTATTTTAAAAATAGGAACTAACATTTTAATCTTTTATTTCTTTGTCGATAATGTCTCGAAGTTCTTTCAATTGTTTCTGAGACAATTTTGCATTCGAAGTGAAAAATGAAGCAAACTGACTTACAGAATTATTAAAAAAACGGTCAATCATAGAAGACATTTCGCCTTGAAAATAATCTTCTTTCTTAACTTTTGGGAAATATTCTCTCGAGTTTCCATAAAGTTTATATCCTACCAGATCCTTGTTCTGCATTCTTTTTAACAATGTTGCAATGGTTGTTGATGCAGGTTTCGGTTCAGCATATTCTTCCAAAATATCTTTCATAAAAACTTTTTCTTTTTTCCAAAGGATTTCCATCAAGATGATTTCGGTTTCGGTTAATTTTGGCTCGTTCATTTCTACAAGATTACATTTTGTTCTACAAATGTAGAATTAAAATTTAAACTAACAAATTTTACTGGCACTATTTTTCCATTCGTTAGAAAAAATATATGTTATGCTGAAGTCCATTATTCTTCCAATATTCTGTTTTTCAACGATTTTAATTTCCTGCCAGGAAAAAGAATCTATCAAAAATCTTGCTCCTGTAGAAAAAGAAAAACCAAATTCGGATTATAAACCTGCATTTGCCGGACAAACCAGGATCCGAGGCTATAAAACCCAGACAGAATATAAGGTAGATGTCATTAATAAAAATCTCGGAAGACCTTGGGGAATTGCACAATTGCCAAATCAAAATTTTCTGATTACAGAGAAAACCGGATTTATCAATCTTGTGTCCCCAGACGGAAAATATGTAACGAAAATAACAGGTCTTCCAAAAGTTGACAGTCGTGGACAAGGCGGCCTTCTAGATATTGTAATTGACCCTGACTTTGAAAATAATCAAACAATTTATTGGTCGTTTTCAGAACCTTACGAAAAAGGAAATCTCACTTCTGTTGGGAAAGGCGTTCTTTCGACAAACAAAGTTGAAAATGTCAAAATTATCTTCCGAGCAACACCTTCTTATGACGGAAGACTGCATTATGGAAGCCGATTGGCTTTTGATAAATCCGGAAATCTATTTCTGAGTACAGGTGAAAGGTCTGACTTGGAAACACGTCCGTTGGCACAGGATTTAAAAGCTTATTTGGGAAAAATCATTAAAATCGATAAAAACGGAAAACCTGCCGCAGGTAATCCTTTCATAGGAAGTAACAAAGCGCAACCAGAAATCTATTCTTACGGACATAGAAATCCACAGGGAATTGCCATTCATCCTGAAACCGGAGAGCTTTGGGAAACCGAAATGGGACCGAGAGGCGGCGACGAAATCAATCTCATACAACCCGGAAAGAACTACGGCTGGCCAACCATCACTTATGGAATCGAATATTCCGGACAAAAAATCAATAATGGATTGACGAAAAAAGATGGTCTTGAGCAGCCGGTTTATTATTGGGACCCGGTCATTTCTCCAAGCGGAATTACATTTTACACAGGAAACATTGTCGAATGGAAAAATAACCTTTTCATCGCGTGTCTGAGTGGAGAAAAAATTGACAGAATCATCCTTGAAAATAATAAAGTGGTTGGGGAAGAACGCCTTTTAGAAGACCAGCACGAGAGATTCCGTGATGTTTTTGACGGAAAAGACGGGAATCTCTATGCTATTACGGACAGTGGGAAATTGTATCGGATTTCTAGGAAATGATATTTTAGTAGTATCTAAAGCTTATTGGTATATTGAAGCTACTTTCAAATGGAACACCATTTTTTGTTGCCGGTTTCCATTTATTTAACTTTTTAAAATCCAAAAGCAAATCGTCAATTGTTCTGAAGGGAATATTGGAAGAGAATTTGATATCTTTCATAAAACCTTCCTTTGAAACTTTAAAGCTTAAATTAACAGTCTCACCATTCAAATTAATTTGATATTTAGACATAGTATTTTGTACAATTCTTTCCATATCTCTAAAAAGTCTATCACGGCCACCGGGATATTCTGCTTGTTTAAAATCAGGAAGCAAGTCATCAGAGATTTTATAGGCAAGAATATCTGAGGGATAAATTTCATATTGAACTAAAGCAGCATATGACTTCCCATTAATAATTACGGGATTCCAGTCTTTAAGATATTTAAAGGTTTTCTTTGCAAAATCATAAGCGCATCTACTTTTCCCAGCACTTACGGTATCGGTGTCCTTTATGAATTTTATTGTTTTATCAGGATAAACAATCCAAGCCAATTTATAGAAATCCGTCTTGCTTTCACAGGGTTTTACTCCATTATCCTTGGCTATAGATTGAAGTTCTTTCAAAAAATTTAACTCTCCTTTATCATAAAATGACATATTTGGAGGATATTTATCCAAAATTTCGGATTGCGAATAACAGTAACTACTTATGGACAAAAGTAATAAGTAAAAATATCTCATCAATTATTGTTTTTTAACTCTGTCGGCTTTCTTAATTCCCTGAAAATCTTTCAGATAAAACGGTTCAAAATAAGCAACATTTTCAAACACTTGTTGATTAAATTTCTCAACTGATTTTTTGATCAAACCTTTGGCAGAAGGATAAATATCCGATTTAAATTCTGCATTTGGAAGATTCAATATTTCCTGAGCTTTTTTTGCGCCGTCACCGATAAAGAGAACTTTCTTGTCAGCCAATTCTGAAAATGAATTTTCATCAAGGATTTTGGCTTCGGTTTCAGAGATCATTTCACCAGATTTTCCATCAAAAATAGCTGTGTAAACTTCCATTCTTCTGGCATCAATCAAAGGAATAATCAATTCAAATCCTTGGTTTATGAATTCCTCAACCATAGAATCCAAAGAATTAACTGCAATCAGAGGAAGCTTTAAACCATAACAAAAACCTTTTGCAGAGGCAGCTCCAATTCTGAGTCCTGTGTAAGAGCCGGGGCCTTTGCCGAGAGAAATAGCATCCAGATCTTTCAAAGAAATTTCTGCGCCCTCCAAAGCCCATTCTACAAAACTGTGGAGGCTTTCGGATTGTTTGTAATTATCTGAAACTTCTTCGCAAAGGCATAATAATTTTTCGCCATCAGAAATAGCAACAGAACAGTTTTTGGATGAGGTTTCTATGTGAAGGATTTTCATTTTTTTTATGTAACAATTTAACAATCTGAAAATGTAACAATTTGTCACAAATATTTCTTTAAAACAGCTTCTTTGAGTTTTGGAATTTCAGCAATTTCTGTTTCTAAAGCCTTTATCTTGTCTTCTATTTTTTCAATTTCGGAAACTATTTTTTGTTGTTCGGAAATGGATGGAAGTGGGATTTTGAAATCTTCTAATTGTTGTTTGGTTATAGCCTCCCTTGAAGTTGCTCCATCTCCAATTTCCAGTAATTGATTTTTATAAATTTCTGAAACTAAAATCGTTTGCACATATTTTGGTAAAGCTTTCTCTAAAACTCTAATTATTGAAACGTGTTGATTTACTCTAGCAGGTAAAAATTTTTCAGGAACAATACAACATCTACAAATTGATGCGCCAGTAATATTGAATAAAATATCGTTTTTCTCAACAGTTACTCCTTTTAATTTTTCAGCTTGGATGTCATCTATGAAAGCCAATCCTTTTTCAAAAAATTCGTTATCATAAATGTTTTGACTACGAATTAATGAAATTCCGCTTTGCTTATATGAGCCTTCTCCACCACGAGGCGTTGCTCCGCTTCCTATTTTTGAAGTAATATTTGATAATGAGGTCAAATTTCCTGAAACTTTAGAAATTATATTTCTAACATTTTCTTTTTGCTTTTCAACTTCTTCTTTCGCTTTCTTTTCTTTTGCTTCTAAAACTTCAATTTCAGAAACAATTTTTTGGTGAATGTCTTTTGGTGGAAGTGGAATTTTTATATTTGCCAAATCATTACCATAAACGTGAGGTTGAGCTTGTCCTCGTTGTAATCCATAAACCTCATTTTGAATTGATTTTAAAAATAGATAAATCAATTTTGTTGAAATTTTACTTTCTTGTTTTGAGACTATTGTATTACAATCTGAGGCAAATATTGGGATTTCAAAATAATTTACAAATCCAGCATAGGCACCTGAAGCACTAACTGTTATTGTATTTGTATCTCGGTTAAATTCATTATGAAAATATGCAGGCTCTTGTCCTCCAGCGATAACTGGAATTGTACCTTTTGCCGTTTTTTCTCTTGTAATGGAAGTACCTTTTTTAATCTCAGCAATTTCACCCAATAATTGGAGTTTATCTGTTCCCCAAATTGTTTCAAACTTTATTTTTTTTTTAACAGAAAGCGAAATGTTTTTTTCAAATTCTACTCGGTCAAAGGTCATCATATCTACCAAGTTGTGGCGAGATACATTGTTTTTCATCGCTTCATCTATTGGAAAATCATAATCTCCTGCAAAGGCTTTGTAAATGTAAGTGCTTGCTTTTTCTGGATTATCAAAAACGTCTGCATCAAAAAGCTGGGTGCAATCTTCTATATTTTTTCCTCTTTGTATTGGGTGAATTCCTTCGCTTCCTCTTCGGTTAGAAAATTCGTAACCAAGGAAACGTTTTTCGGCATCTTTTTCACCGCTTTTTATTAAGACTACTTTTTGAGGAAAAGCGATAATGAAATAAAAGAGTTTTTCATTTTCAATTTCCAATAATTTAGCCCAAAAATCTTTTTCCGCTTTTGTTTTTTTCTCATTTAGCTTGCTGATTTCATCGTCATTTTTAGCTTTAGTGATTTGAATATTCAGCAATTCTATTTGAGAATAAGCTTTTATTTTTTTGGAATATTCTTTGTAAATCTCGTGTTGCTCAACATTTGAGTTAGGTTCTTTTTTTAATAAAGAAATATAATCATTTAACGAAATATTTTCCCAAACGTGATTTATATATTTAGTAATTGGCTTCTCAACACCGTTTAATGTAACATCTTGGAAGTCATTAAAAAATCTGTCAACAGCAATTTTTAAGTTTTTGCTTTCGTAGTTGTTTTTTCTTCTTAAAAACAAAGTAACCGTATTAGTTCCAGTTGCCATAAAAGTATTAGAACCTAATTCAGTAATACCAACAATATCAAAATATTGTAAAATGATTTCCCTGGATTTAGAATAAATTCCTGTATTGCTTAATATGGAACTCGGTAAAATAATTCCGGCAACACCACCATCTTTTAAGAGTTGTTTGGTGCGTTCTATAAATAGACATTCTATTTCTGAACTGCTGTCAGTAAGGTTAGAATAAAGATCAAAATCCACATCTTTATAAAACTGTCTTGCTGCATTTCTAAATGCTGAAACAGAATATGGCGGATTTGAAACAATAATATCAAATTGTTTATTTTCCTGCTCAAAATTTTTATCTGAAATAGATAATCTACCTTTATAATCTTTATGTTTAAAATTGGCTAACCCATCAGAATGGATGACATTTGCCAAACCATCGCCATGAAGATAGCAGCCCACTTTTCCCACCTTTACTAAACGATAATCTTTTTCAATTCCATAAACATAATCAAATGCCCAATCAAAGTGAAATTCTTTTGCCTGTTTAATAAAACGTTTTACTTCAGCCTTTAAATTCGGAAAATCATTGTTGTCTATAATGCGTTGCACTTCGTGCATTGTCTCTGTTAAAAAATGTCCACTTCCGGCTGCATAATCAATTACATAAGGTAAATATTCATCTTTTTCCCCTTTCTGCAATTTTTCTTTAATAATATTGTCAATCGGTAAACTTTTAATCACAAATTGTGCAACAGGAACGGGAGTAAAAAACTGTCCAGATTCTTGTTTTAACCCTGTTGTTAAAAGCAATTCAAAGAAGTCAGAAAGATACTGTTGCTTTTTGGTATATCTTAATTTAAAACCTTGTAGTAATTCAACAATTTCTTTCACAACAACTGCATTGTCATAGAAAGATTGTTCATCATAAACATCTTTTATAGCAAACTCATTATTTTTCTCTAAACGAACTTTTCTAAATTCTTCTAAAATAGGCTTCCTTTGTTCTTCGGATAAGAAAGAATACTTATTGTGAAATTCAGCCTCAGAAAAATCTGTAACATTTTTTTCTAAAAAGGCTTTCATTCCTTTTTTATACAAATCTGTAAGTCTAATCTGAAAACTAACGTGATTATCTTTTTCATAATGAACACCTTCATAAGTAAAAGGAGATTCAAACCATTGAAACTCTAATTCGTTATCAGTATCTTCTTTATCCTTTTCATCATAAATCTTACAAAGAAAAAGAGTGAAAATTCGATTAAAAGCGTTTCCTTTATCTGAAACTACATTATGCCGAAGGATTTCTAAAAACCTATTAAAAATAAAACTACTATCTTCTTGTTTTATTTCTTCTAAATCATTTATCGTTAATGCCTTACTTTCGAAATTATATGGATTAACCCAAGATTCAAAAATACCATTATCTTTGGTAAGCTTACTCCATTTTTCGTAAAAATCTTTTACATCACCAGCTCTATAGTCATCTTCAATCTTTACAATCTCATTTCGGTAAACAATGTCTTTCCCCCTTAATTCTGAAGAATAAAGCATTATAGCGTCTGCTTTATTGCTAAATTTGAAATAAGTAAAAAGCTGTCCTCCGTCTTTGTTTATTCGATTAAATTCTTTATCGAATTCTTTTCCGTAAGTTTTACATTCAATCAATAAATACTCTGAACCATCTTCACGGGTAACACTAATATCTAATCTACCGGAATGTTGATGCCCTGCAGGCCAAACTTTTTCAAGCGAAATATTTTCTGGTTTGTAACCTTTTGTGAGAAGTCTATCCACACATTCTAGAACCACCCAATCTTCGGGCTTAGTAATATTTTGTATGGTTTTATCACCAACTTTTATTTTACCCCCAAAATGAAAAATAAGGTTTTTGAAGTCAATTTCTAGACAATAATCATTTTGATATTTTTTTAAAAAAATACCATCGGCGTTTTCTTTAGGTTGAAAACCAATTACTTGCGCTAAATTTTTCATTGATAATTAATGATTATTATTGACGCAAAAATATAACAAAAAAAAATTATGTTTTATATAAAATTATGTTTTAATTTTAATTACATTGTGACATTCTCTTTCTCCAGAGTTCTTTTCAATAAAATGTTTTACATTTCTAATTTTTTTTCTCTATTATTCTATTGATCTTTGGTTGCAAAAACCAAATTCCAATCGGGAAGAACCAAAGAAGAAAAAACTCCCCAGCAAAGTCTACAAACATTGCATCCTTTTGCAATTCCGCCATTTTGATTGATTTTGCGGTGATATAAACAACATAGAAAAAACTAAAAACAGCAAATAAATGTATCGGGAAAATCAGAGCTATCCACCAGATATGGAAGTTATGTTCGGTGGTTGTCAAAACAAATCCTGTCGGAAAAACAAGAAAAGCCAAAAACATATACACTACAGGGAAAATTATGAAAAACCAGATTCCGTTAGACGAAGATTTCAGGTTGTTGTCTTGTATTTTTTGATTCATCCCGTGATTCAGGAAGTAATACCAGCTTAATAACAGGCTTAAAGACCCCGCGCATCCTATTGCCATCGCAAATCCCGTATAAATCGTGTCTTGTGAATAGGTCAATGCAAGATAAAAAAGGCCGATAACTACAATAAAAGTTATAAAAAACAATAGAAAAACGTTCCAATGTTTTGATCTGAGAAAAAAGCGTTCCATATGTTTTGTTTTTTGATGGGTTACAATTTTGGTGTCACAGCTTGCCGGCTCCACAACTTCCAAATTCCTTTTTGCCGAATCCAGAATTCGAGAACGGAAAGCTTCATTTCGAATTCATCATTTTTATAAAGTCCTTTTACCGTAATGATTCTTCTGATGCTGGCGTATTTATTTTTGATTTTAAATTCCTTCAGTTCAGTTTGTTTTACGGATTCATACTTCACTTTTCCAGATTCGAAATCTTTTTTGAAATCTGCATAATTCTGAACCCAGCCATTGGAATGCCCAAAAGAAATATCATCTGAAAATAATTCTAATATCTTGGAATTGTTATTTTGCATCAACGAATCCAACTTTACAACCTGTATCAATAATGCTTTTTCTGTCTTGGAATATTTCTGTGAAAATCCCAGAACAAAACAGAAATAAAAAAGAATTTGCAGTAGTTTCATTTTATAACAATTGCGAAATATTATTTATACAAAAATACGCCTTAAAATTGAAAAATCCCGAACAGGTCGGGATTGATTATTGTCATAAAACTAAAGATATTTTAAATTTTTAATAAAAACGAAATATGTTTTATTTTCTGTAAATCGTTCTTGGTTCAGCCTGCGCTTTTGGATAAATGGTCATATCAGAAACCGAAATTCTTTCCGGAACATTGATGCAGTAAGCAATCGCATCGGCAATATCTTCTGCTTTCAAAGCTTCATAACCAGCGTAAACAGTTGAAGCTCTTTCAGAATCACCTTTGAACCTCACTTTCGAGAAATCAGTTTCTACAGCACCCGGTTGTATGTTCGTAACACGAATTCCGAATTCTGTCAGCTCTATTCTCATTCCTTCGGAAATCACATCAACGGCTTTTTTGGAAGCGCAGTAAACCACACCATTAGCATAAGTTTGTCTAGCCGCAACGGAACTGATATTGATGATCTGTCCGTTCTGTTTTTCTTTCATCAATTTAATGATTGGTTGAGAAACATACAGCAATCCTTTTACGTTGCCATCCATCATTGAGTTCCAGTCATCTATATTTCCGTCAGAAATCGGGTCTAGTCCGTGAGCATTTCCGGCATTATTGATCAAGACATCAATGTTTTTCCAGCTTTCCGGAAGTGAATTAATGGCAGAAAAAACTTCATCAGAATTTCTGACATCGAAACTTAAGGTAAAAACATCAGTTTCTTTTGATAATTCAGTTTGGAGTTCTTCGAGAACAGTTTTATTTCTTCCGCAAAGAATCAATCTATTTTTTTGATTGGCAAAAAGAATGGCAGTCGCTTTCCCTATTCCGGAAGTTGCTCCGGTGATGAATATTGTTTTCAATTTTAAACTAGATTTAGTGATACAAAATTAGAGTATATTTACTTATTTAATACTAAAAATAGACTTTCTCATTACATATTAAAACACTATTTTTGATTCTAAATTTTTTGTTGTTTTTACAAAATGTCAGCATATGATAAAGAATTGGGCGACTAGAGCTTTCGCATTATTAGACCATTGCCTGGGTAAAATTCCACTCGAAATCAATGAATTGGATTGGAAAGAAAACTTGTCTCCTAAGAATGATAAATTAGCACAACATTTATCTGCATTCGCAAATAATCCAGGAGGAGGCTTTATAATTTTTGGAATTGACGATGTGACAGGTAATACTCTTGGCATCGATAGGGATAAATCTATTGAAATTGTTGATAAACTTAGTTCAATTGGAAGAGATAGTTTGGAACCCAATGTGCCAATTGACCATTGTATTGAATATTATAATGAAAAACATATATTAATTATATACATAAAAGAAAGTTCGATAAAACCAGTTCATTTAAAAAATAAAACTATTGAAGATTCTTTTATTAGGTCTGGAGGAACTACAAGAAGAGCATCAAGACAAGAAATAGGAGGTTTGCTCTTAAATAGTAAAACTCCAAATTTTGAGGAACTTCATAGTACAAAATTGCTTTCTCAAGAACAGGTATTAACACTTTTAGATTACAAAGAGCTTTTTCATTTATTAAAAAAGCCTTTACCTTCAAACCTTTCAGAAATTTTCTATATTCTAAAAAATGAAAAAATTGTGAACGAAGAAAACAATGGATTTTATATTACAAATTTTGGTGCATTAGCTTGTGCGAATAGTCTCAAGGAGTTTGATGGTTTGTCAAGAAAATCAATTCGCGTAATCAGATATAGAGGTTTAAATAAAGCCGAGACCATCCGTGAATATCCTGGTTCAAAAGGTTACGCAATTGGATTTGAGGGATTAATTCAATTTGTCAAACAAATGTTGCCGTCAAGTGAAATAATTAAATCGGCTTTGCGTATGGAAGAAACTGTTTTCCCAGAAATTGCTTTGAGAGAATTGTTTGCAAATGCATTAATCCATCAAGATTTTACTATTAAGGGTACTGGTCCTCTAATCGAAATTTTTGATGATAGAATTACTATTACTAATCCAGGAAAACTTTTGCCTACAAAACAACTTGAAAGGATTATTGGCACAACCCCTGAAAGTAGAAATGAAGTATTAGCTTCATCCTTTAGGAGATTTGGAATATGCGAAGAAAGAGGTTCGGGTTTTACAAAGACTATTGCAAGTATTGAACTTTATGGATTGCCTCCTTTAAAATTGGAAGAATTAGAAAATGCTTTTAAGGTAACACTTTATACTCCAAAACCATTTGCAAAACTTTCAGAAACAGAAAGGATTGAAGCTTGTTATCAGCACGCAGTTATTCAGTATCTAAGTAGTGGCAGTATGAATAATGCTTCTTTGCGAGAAAGGTTCCAAATGAGTGAAAGACAAAGGTCGCAAATATCATTAGTTATTAAAAACACTTTAGAAAAGGGCAAAATAAAACCTAAAGACCCAGAAAATAGTTCAACAAAATTTGTTGAATATGTACCTTATTGGGCATAATGTTTTTTGCTTCATTAGAAAACCGACAAATAACATAAACACCTGTAAATCAAAGCCTTTTTGCTTCATTAGAAAACATACATTTCTTAATTCATAAAATAAAATTATAATATATCCATTTTCTCTATTAAGTTTTTGCTTCATTAGAAAACCGACAAACAACATAAACACCTGTAAATCAAAGCCTTTTTGCTTCATTAGAAAAATACACAAAGAAAAACTCACTATTTTTTGGATTATGTTTAAGAGAAATGTATCTTATTAAAAAAATATATAAGTCGCAAATTGAAACTTTGCGACTTATAATCTTCCTTTCTCCTTTGCGATAAAACTATTTTTTATCTCTCTCAAAATCCAGACTAACGGAATTCATACAATATCTGGTTCCGGTTGGCGGCGGACCATCATTGAAAACGTGTCCCAAATGTGATTCGCAACGTTTGCAAAGAACCTCGATACGTTCCATCCCGTGAGAAGAATCCCGTTTGTAAATCACACCGTCTTTATCCGCTTCAAAAAAACTCGGCCATCCGCAAGTGCTCGCAAATTTGGAGCTTGAACGAAACAAATGATTTCCACAAACCGCACAATAATATTCTCCTACTTCATCAAAATCATTATACTTTCCGGTGAAGGGATATTCTGTATTGGCTTCTCTTGCAATGGCATAAACTTCCGGCGGAAGGATTTTTTTCCATTCTTCGTTGGAAACATTCAGTTTGGTTTTGTCGGTTCTTGAGTAATAAGGATTGTTGGCGTGTGTATTATCTTCCATTTTTGTTTGTTGTTGGGGTTTGGTTAAATCAATTTTTTTCTGCGCACATTGCTGCAAAAATAAATTGATTAATATTAAAAAAAATATGTTTTTCATTGATGTAAATTTACTAAATCTAATATAAGATTCCATTATCATAAGATAGTTAAACAAACGCACTCATCCCTGTAATCGAACGCCCCACAATCAATGAGTTGATTTCCTTGGTTCCTTCGTAAGAATAGATTGCCTCTGCATCGGCAACGAAGCGGGCAACGTCGTGTTCCAAGAGGATTCCGTTTCCGCCCATTACTTCCCTTGCCTGCGCCACAACATCACGGGTTCTCAGGCTGCAGAAAACTTTTGCCAAAGACGCATGTTCATCTTTCAAAATACCGGCATCCTGCATCTCGGACAATCTGAAAACTAAAGTTTGCATCGCGGTCAGATTCGATAACATTTCTACCAAATGTCCCTGAACTAGTTGAAATGACGCAATCGGTTTTCCAAATTGTTTGCGTTTCCTGGTATAATCCAGAGCACTTTCGTAAGCACCTCTTGCACATCCGGTCGCCATCCACGCCACGCCGGCTCTGGTCATTTGAAGGACTTTTGCGGTGTCTTTGAAACTGTTGGCGTGTTCCATTTTCTGAGAATCCGCAACGAAACAATCTTTCATTGTAATCAATCCGTTTTGGACAATTCGGAGAGCCATTTTTCCTTTGATTTTTTCAACTTCAAATCCTGGTGTATCTTTTTCAACAATAAAACCTTTAACCTGATTGTCCTCTAAGTCTCTTGCCCAAATGATAATCACATCCGCAAAAGTGGCATTTCCAATCCATTTTTTCTGTCCATTCAGAATCCAGCCACCTTCTACTTTTTTGCAAGTCGTCGTTAATCCGCCAGCTGCGCCCGAACCAACTTCCGGTTCTGTCAATCCAAATGCACCAATCAAATCGAATTGCTGCATTCCCGGAAGGTATTTTTGTTTCTGTTCTTCGGAACCACACATATAAATCGAACCCATTGATAATCCGGACTGAACACCGAAAAACGTTGCCAACGATGCATCAACTCTGGCAATTTCCATTGCAATAACGCCTTCCATTAGAAATGGTAAATTCGGGCAGCCGTAACCTTCGTAAGTCACTCCACAAAGATTCAGTTTTTTGAATTTGGGAATCAGTTCGTGTGGGAAATCGTCTGTCAGCCAATATCTGTTGACCAACGGTTTGGCTTCTTTTTCCATAAACTCACGGACTTTTAACTGGATTGCTCTTTGCTCATCCGTCAGTTTCATATGCAGCTCATAAAAATCGCCGTTGATGGGCGGTAATTCTTTTTTCTTTCCGGAAGAATCAAGCATTTTCGTCAGACCTTTGATTTGATTTTCATCGAGTTTTGAGAATTGATCCATCAGTTTTGGAAGGTCAACTTTTTGGGAAATTTTTGCGATTTGGTCTATATCGATATGTTTCAGGAGGTTAAAAATTCCTTTGATTTTGGAAATAGTGCTGTTCATAAATTCTGTTTTCTTGTAGAATGCAATTAATATTCCTAAAAAGCTTTTACAAATATTGGAACTTCAATTTTTTCTTTGAAAAATAGTTTTACAAAAAATTAAAAATCAGATAGTTAAAACACAATCTTAGTTTACAAATAGTTTCGGATTGATTTGCAAAATAGCTTTCATCCTAATTATCAATTTTGGAATAGGCCGTTTCGATTAAATGTCTGAACGGAATTTGGAACGCCGAAACCCGCAGCCCGACTTGAGTAGAGCTCGTCATTGCGAGGGAACCCTTCGACAAGCTCAGGATAAACTACAGGCAGATTAAGCTGCCCAAACCTAACGAAGTGGTTCGACGAAGTCAAATCAATATCAATAATTAATATCTAAAATAATCTCATTATGAAAACTAAATTTTTATCAATCAGTTTACTTGCTTTGACTTTGTTTGCTTGTAAAAAAAGCGAAATGGTAGAATCTGCTTATGCATCTGCAGATTATGTTGTTGACAGCGCATCCGTTTCGGACAGTATTTCTATGGCTGCGACGCAAAATGTGAAAGACCGACAATTTGTGAGAACAGCGGAAGTGGATATGGAAGTAAAGGATGTTTATGATGCGACAATCTCTATTGAGAAGCAGTTGCAGACCATTGGCGGATTTGTGACCAAGAGCAGAATGGAGGCGCAGACTTTGTCGGAAAATACTTACAACACGTCGGATGAATCGGCGATATTGATTAGAAAATTCCAGAATCAGAACAGGATGCAGGTAAGAGTTCCGACTCAGAAATTGGGAGAATTTTTGGATTTTATTAATGATAAAAAAGTGTTCCTCAATTCCAGAATCATTTCCGCAGAAGATGTTTCTGCCGGAATCCGATTGGCAAAACTGGAATCTGAAAGACAAGCTAAAACCAAGTCCAACATTTCTCAACTGAAAGCCGGAAAAGATAAAGTGAATCTCGATGATAACAATATGTCCGAAGCTAACCTACAGAAATATTCTGACGAAATTCTTTCCGATAATTTGAAATTCTCAACAGTTGATATTTTCATCAAAGAGCCTAAAACGAGTGTTGCGAAAATCCCGATCATCAATACCAAAAACATTGATAATGAATATAAGTACAATTTTCTGTATGATGTGAAAAATGCTTTTGTGGAAGGATTTTATCTGGTTCAGCAATTATTTGTTTTCCTGATTTCTGTCTGGCCGATTGTCCTGATTGGAGGTTTGGTATTTTACTTTTTGAGAAGAAGAAAAATGGATGTTAAGACCGAAAAATAGATTTACCGCAAAGGCGCAAGAAAAATTATCTCGGGCGTTTAAAAGTCGCAAAGTTTAATTTGCGACTTCTATCAGTGTTTAGAGAAATTAATTGCGCCTTTGCGTTTGGATAATTTTTATTTCATAATTTTGCAAAACGATGTTGAGAAAGTTTCAATTGATATTAATGATTTTCTGTTTGGGAATTTTTGTATTTCCGAAGCAGAATTTTAATGTTCAGTTGGCTCAAAGTTCTTGTTGCGAGGCTCAGAAAGAAAACTCAGACTGTTGCAAAAAAGAAGAGAAAAAATCAGATTCCTGTCATCACGATTCCAAGAAAGAGAAAGACTGCAAAGACAATTGTACCACTTGCAAAACCTGCAGTTCGGGATTCGTTTTTTCTGTTGTTCTGAATAATTTCGACAACAAATTGAAAAAACCGATTTTCAAAATACACAATCCATTTTCTTACTATTCACAATCGCCTTTAGCAAGGTCTTTTAATATCTGGCAACCGCCTAAACTTGGTTAATTTTTTTATTTAAATGGCTTCGACAGGCTCAGCCTGACGAGTTTGAAGAATAAACAGTTAGTATTAGAAATGTCACTCTGAGCGAAGTCGAAGAGTCTTTATTACAAAACAATTAAAATTAATCAAAATGAATACAATCATAAAATCAGGAATTTTATTCCTTTCCATATTTTTATTCTCCAATTTTTCTGCTCAAACCAAATCCTTCAAAGCCAGAGTAGAAGGCAACTGCGGAATGTGCAAAGAACGCATCGAAACGGCTGCTAAGTCTGACAAAAACGTAAAGTCAGCCGACTGGAGTATGAGCAAAAAAGTCCTGACCGTAAGTTATGACGCTTCCAAAACCGACAAAAAAGCGGTCTTGAAAAACGTTGCAGAAGTTGGTCACGACAACGAAATGTTCCGTGCTTCTGACAAAGTCTATGACGATTTGGATGCCTGCTGCCAATACGACCGTCCTGACAACAGCAAAAAAATGGCGAAAAATGCCGATACAAAACAAGTCTGCGAACTTAAGTAATTAATTTAAATTTTTGACGATGAATTATTTAAGTAGAAAACTTATGTTTTCTGTGCTGCTCGTTTGTTCCGTATTGTCTTTTGCACAAACCGTTACAGAACAATTTTTGGTAAAAGGAAATTGCGGACAATGTAAAGCAAGAATAGAAAAAGCAGCCTTGAAAGCTGGCGCAACAACCGCCAACTGGACAGCCGGTAATCAGACTTTGACAATGACGCTTGACGAATCGAAAGTCAAATGTGACGATATACTGAAACAGATCGCTGAAGTTGGTCACGATAATGAGAAATTCAAAGCACCTGAAGAAGCTTATAAAAATCTGCCTGCTTGCTGTCTCTACACGAGAGGTTCTGATTTTGAAAAACCGAATGACACACTTGAACATCACTCAGATTCTGATGCGAAAACGAATCAGATTGAAGGTGTAAAACTGACGAGGGAAAAAGAAGCAACAGCTATCAGCAAAAAAGAAGCAGGATTAATTTTCAATATCAGCTCCAAAGAATTGTTGAAAGCCGCATGCTGCAACCTCTCCGAAAGTTTTGAAACCAATGCGACTGTGGACGTTTCATTCAGTAATGCGGTTACAGGAACCAAGCAACTGAAAATGCTCGGACTAGACCAGAAATATACGCTTCTTACCAAAGAACAACTGCCGGAAATCCGTGGATTGGCTTCGCCTTATGGACTGAATTTCATTCCTGGAAAATGGATTGGCGGAATCCAGTTGACCAAAGGCGGAAGTACGGTTGTGAACGGCTACGAAAGTATCACAGGACAAATCAATACGGAACTTTTGAAAACGAAAGATGATGCTAAAAAAGCTGAAACGGAAATCAATTTGTTTTCTGATAACAACGGACGAGTTGAAGCGAATGTGACGAGTACTTCTCCAATTTCAGAAAAATGGACTCAAAGTGTTTTGTTACACGGCAACGGAACGTTTGGCGATACGGATATGAATGATGACGGTTTTCTTGACCGGCCAAAAGGCAGTCAGTTAAATGTTGCTTATCTATTGAATTACAATGACTTGGACAACTCTGGTTTTGCTTCGCATTTCGGAATTAATTATCTGAAAGATGAGAGAACAGCCGGACAAATCGGATACAATAAAAGGATTTCTCAGAAAGACCAATCGCTTTATGGTGTTGGGATTGATATTTCGAGATTCCAGGTTTGGAACAAAACGGGTTATGTTTTCAAAGGGAAACCTTACCAAAGTCTCGGCTGGATGAATCAATTGACGTATCATCAACAAGATAGCTTTTTCGGATTGAGGAATTATTTTGGAAAAGAAACTTCTTACTATTCTAATTTGATTTTCGAAAGCATTATTGGAAACACGAACAACAAATATAAAGTTGGAGCAAGTTTTCTTTATGACAAGTACGATGAAGATTATGGCTTTGGTCAGACCGAGGCTCTCGAAGTCTACAAAAGAACCGAAACCGTTCCCGGATTGTTCGCAGAATATACTTTGACCGGCGAAAAATTCACTTTGGTAACCGGTGCGCGTGTTGATTTTCACAATCTTGCAGGAACGCAGTTTACACCAAGAATGAACTTCAAATATGATTTGACACCGAAAACCATTTTCAGAATTTCAGCAGGAAGAGGTTTCCGAACAGCGAATATCTTTGCAGAAAGTCAGTCCTATTTTGCATCCAACCGACAAATCCAAATCATCAATAATGGTGGCGAAATCTATGGTTTGAAGCCGGAAATTGCGTGGAATTATGGAGTGAGCCTACAACAGGAATTCAAATTGTTTGGAAGAAAATCAACCGTTTTGGCTGATTTTTTCAGAACGGATTTCCAGAATCAGGTGGTGACAGATTTGGATGAATCTGCTCAGAAAATTTTGTTTTACAATCTTGAAGGAAAATCTTTTGCGAACAGTTTCCAGACACAATGGGATTTTCAGCCGTTTAAAAACTTAGATTTTAGATTGGCTTACAAATATTATGATGTCGCTTTGGATTACTTGAGCGGATTGAAAAAAGTGCCTTTTATGGCAAAACATCGCGGATTTGCGAACCTGGCTTATTCAACCAACAAAACGGAGAAAGGCAGATTTTGGAGCTTTGACACGACTTTGAATTTAGTTGGAAAACAAAGACTTCCGAATACAAAATCGAATCCGACAGAATTCCAAATTGGAGATTATTCGCCAAGTTATGCCACTTTGAATGCTCAGATTTCCAGGAATTTTTCTGAGAAAATCAGAGTTTATTTGGGTGGAGAGAATTTGACCGGCTATCAGCAAAAAGTGGCGATTCTGGATGCAGGAAATCCGTTTGGAAATTACTTTGACGGCGGAATGGTTTATGCGCCAATCATGAAACAGAATTTCTATGTTGGTGTGGATTTTAAGTTTTAAATCTTTAAAAATAATTATAAAAAACCTCGTCGAGCGACGAGGTTTTTTATTGATGGTCTTTATTATAAAATTCAGCCATCAATTTATTCGCTTTTTCGAAATCATTTTCTGAGACTTTCAGCTGAACACCTTCATTTGTATTATTAAACAAATTGAAGGTATTTGCCATAATATTTCCAAATACAAAGGCTTCAACGCCGTTCGACTCTAAGAAAATTCTGAGCATTTCCGCTTCGATTTCCGTATTGAATATTTTGAGTGTTATTAATTCCATTCTTATAATTGTTTGAGAATTGCTTTGTTGATTTCATTAATCAATTCCGGACCTTCGTAGATGAATCCTGTGTAAAGCTGAACAAGACTCGCGCCAGCTTCCAGTTTTTCCAAAGCATCCTGTGCAGAATGGATACCACCAACGCCGATGATTGGAAACGCTTTTCCACTTTTCTCCGATAAAAATCTGATGACTTCCGTAGAACGTTTTGTCAAAGGTTTTCCAGATAATCCACCTGTTTCGGATTTGTTTTCTGAAACTAAATTTTCTCTGGACAAAGTTGTATTAGTAGCAATCACACCAGCAATTTGTGTTTCTTTGACAATGTCGATAATATCCAAAAGCTGTTCATCTGTCAAATCCGGCGCAATTTTCAGAAGAATTGGTTTTTGTTTTGGTTTTTCAAGGTTGAGGTTTTGAAGCGTTGATAATAATTCTGTCAAAGGTTTTTTGTCCTGAAGTTCACGGAGATTGGGCGTATTCGGTGAACTGACATTGACTACGAAATAATCAACGTAAGGGAATAATTTCTCGAAACAGATTTTGTAATCGTTGACGGCTTCTTCGTTTGGCGTTATTTTATTTTTCCCGATGTTTCCGCCAATTAAAATTTTGTCAGTCTGAGCCTGTCGAAGACTATTTTTCTTCAGACGTTCAATTGCTTCGTCTACACCGTCATTATTGAAACCCATTCTGTTGATAATTGCAGAATCTTCCTTCAATCGGAATAATCGTTTTTTATCATTGCCTGGTTGTGGTTTCGGTGTCAAAGTTCCGATTTCTATGAATCCGAATCCAAGGTCAGACAACTCATTGAAGAGTTTGGCGTCTTTATCAAAACCCGCTGCTAATCCAACAGGATTTTTGAATTTCAGCCCGAAAACTTCTCGTTCCAGACGTTTATCTTCAATTGGTTTTGGTAAAAATAATTTGGCAAGAAATCCAAAATTCTTCAGAATAGAAAATGTAAAATAGTGAACTTCTTCTGGGTCGAATTTGAAAAGAATCGGACGAATCAGGGTTTTGTACATCGGAGAAAAGTTTTACAAATCTACGTTTTTGTGAGGAAAATTGATTAAAAAAAACACTTAATAACGAGTTAAACACAAAGGCGCAAAGGGAAATTTTGAATGTATTGCGTTTTAGGGCACTAAGTTTTTGAAGAATCTTCGATTTTCTTTGTGTCTTAAAACAATTATAATGAAATAGCTTTTGTGTCTTTGTGTTTGATATTCATAAGAATTTAAGAAGGATAAACTAAAATCTTTATATCTTTACTTAGATTTTATCCGAAATTTTAAATGATCCCACCTACTTTTCATAAAAGTTTAATTTATATATTTTTCCTTTTGCTTCTGCCTTTTCAAGCTTTTGCAATCACACCGAAAGATTGTGAAAAAATGATTGTTGAAGGTATAGAAGCGATGAACAAAAAGGATTTTACCAAGTCTCTTCAAATCCTTACCAAAACAAGAAAAATTGCTCAGGATAATAAATGGTACCGCGAAGAATTCCTTGCCACGAACAACATCGGTGCGAATTATTATATGAGATTGGATTATGGCGAAGCGCTCAATAATTACCTTGATGCTTACAAAATAGCCGTTGCCCATCTGGATGAAAAATCAGAAATGACCGTTCTCAATAACATTGCGATTCTCTATTCCCGAGATAATAAAATTGATAAGGCCAAAGATTATTTTTCAAAAGCTTACGAACTTGCCGGAAAAGTTAACAACAACAATTCCAAAGGATTATACGCCATTAACCTGACCATTGTTTATAATGAAAAAGGTGATTACAAGACCGCAAAAAAATATATCGATGAAGCATTGAAACTGACTGTAAACTCTCCATATTATCTTTTGGCAAAATCTACCGATATGGAAACTTTGGTCAATCTGGAAAAGTATGATGAAGCGGAGAAAATGGCCAATGAGCTTCTTCCACAGCTGAATGGTGTAGAATATTCTGAACATAAAACGCAGGTTTTATATAATCTTTCTGTAATTGCAGAACACAAAAATGATTTGGACAAGTCTTTTCACTATCTGCAATTGGCAGAGAAAAGTAATTTGAATTATGATTTTAAGGAAAATCTTTTCGAGAGATTCAGTAAGCTTTACAAAAAAGCGAACAACATAGACCGTGCCGTTGCTTACAAAGATTCTATAATGGCGGTGAAAGATTCGGTGAATAGAATTAAAAACGGACAGCTTTTCGAGAACAGTAAGATCAAATTCGAGCTTCAGAATTCTCAGAAAGATCTGGCAGAAAGTCAGGGAAAACTGACAACCCAGCGTTCTTATTTTATCAAAGGAATTTTGCTTGCCATCTTTATTATTGGAATTATTTTTTGGGCTTTGAGAAATAGTATTCTGAAAAATAAACAACAGAAAATCATCGAACAAAACAATGCAGAGATTGCTAAACTCGAGCTCGAAAAAGAAAAAAAGAATAAGGAAATCCTTGAAAATCAGTTAAAAGAAAAAGAAGTTTCGGCTTTGCTGGAAGAAGAAAAATATAAGAATGAGATCGAGGCCAAAAACAGAAAACTGACAACCAAGGCTTTACAGCTTTCCACAAAAATCGAACTTATCGATGACCTCATCAATACGCTATCCAGAGAATCGGACGATCTGAACAATGTGGATATCAGCAGTATCATCAAGCAGTTCAAGATCCTTCAGAAACAAACGCACGAAGAGGAAAGTTTTCTGGTTCATTTTGAAGAAGTGAATCAAGGTTTCCTTTCCAGATTAAAACGACTCCATCCCGACCTCAATTCCAATGACATCAGATTCCTTTCCTATGTCTATATGAATCTGTCGGTAAAAGAGATCTCGACCATTTTTAACATCACTCCAGAGGCTTGTCGCAAGAGAAAAGAGCGGATCACGAAGAAGATTGGCGATGATGAAAATCTAGACCTATATACTTACATTACAAGTATTTAGAAAAAATGTCACGTTATTTCTGAGTGAGCGTCCTACTATTTCCCCTTTAATTTTTTGCATTGCTAACATTTATCATAACATTTGTTAGATAAAAAATTAGATATATGAAGAAAATTACTTTTTTTGCGGGATTGTTATTCGCACTTTTTACCCATAAAACGAATGCCCAAGTCCAGGTTTTGGGCAAAAATGAATTCGGAAGGATCTTTGAAGTCACCTACAGCACAGCGGAACAAAACACCGTTTACGCCACCACGATCACCAATCATATTTTAGTTTCTAAAGACAATGGCGTTTCCTGGGAAGTTTTCTTTTCAGTTCCAACAGAAATAGGAAACATTACCAAAATGAACATAAGCAAAGATGGTTCTTTTCTTACCTTTTCTACGTTGAAAGGTGGAATTGGCGAAGTTCATATTTTTGATATTGCCACCAAAACTATCACGAAAACATTCTCAATGCCAAATATATCCGAAGGGGCCTATGTTTCGGCTTATAATTTCTTTGGTGATGATAAAAACAACCTGATCGTAAGTTCTCAGTTTCCGTTTGGATTAGGAACCGCCAACCGTGTTTATACAACCAATGATGGTGGGCAAAACTGGAAAGAAATTTACTACTCTGTGGATGATAACCATAATATTATCACGAGCTATGTCGCCTTCAACCCTGCTGATAAAAACAAAGTTTACATTGCGAACGGCAACGGAAGTGAAGGTATTGTTGGTGGGTTGATGATTTCCAATGATGGCGGCGATACCTTCACAACAAAATTGGAAGGAAGTGTTCTCGGCACTCTGGAATTCAATCCAAATAACCCTAATGAGATCTATGCCGGAACAGGGATCAGCTTCGGAATGACCCCGGAAAAACTTCATCATTCAACGGACGGGGGAACTACCTGGGAAGACAAAGATATCACCTGGGGAAGCAACGGAATCCTTAATAATATTATCGATATCAAGTATAACCCACTGGATAACAACCACATCATTATTTTGGAGGAAGATGAGATCGTTTCCACAAAAGATGGCGGTGCAACCTGGCAAAGTGTAGAATATCCTTATGATAATTTGGACAGCTATTATTACGGGATCAAAGCAAGCTTCAATCCTTTCAAAGCAGGAGAGTTGTTCATTACTGCGAATTACAAACCATTGTTTTCCGCAGATAACGGAACAACGCTCACACAGGTACAAACACCATTTTTCAGTTCTACCGGAAGAGTAAGTTTATTTGAAAATGAAACCTCTAAACATCTTTTCTATAGTGTCCAGAATGGTTTTGTCCACAGAAATCTGGCCGATAATTCTGAGAATGCTTTTGATATTCAGGCTCTTAATATTTTCACTAATAATAATGGACCGGCGTACATCCCGGATTCTAAAAAAGAAGGCAGGGTTTATTCTTACAAAGGTGGATTTTTGGGTTCTACTTTGGCGATGAGTGATAATTTTGGCGCTGATTTTTCTCCAATTTTTGAAACTTTTACAAATGGATTGACCAATATAATTCCTGACCCGCAGGTTAATAATCAGATCTATGCAACATTCAACAATTGGGACCAGGGCGAATTGGATAAAATCAACTTCAACAATCCGAATGATATTGTAGTGACCAACATTCCGCTTCCGGCTCAGGGTGCGGTTTACAAAATCCTTCATCCGAATAATATCTCTGATGAGTTTTTTATTCTAATTGGTTCCGAAGTTTATAAAACAACGAATGGCGGAACAGATTGGACCCCAGTTTCTTTGGGAAGTGATTTCCCATCAGATGCTGCGGTTTTTGATATCGTCCAGAATCCTAAAAACGCTAATCAATTGGCTTTAGGAACATCCAGCGGAGTTTATGTTTCCAATGATAAAGGCGCGACCTGGAGTCTGACTGGAGAATTTGTGGCGAATAAAGTAGCTTACTCTGATGTCAATCCCGGTGTTCTTATTGCGACAACTTATACTTCTCAATATACTCAATTCAATGTTTATTATTCTGTAGATAATGGTGCCAATTGGGAAGGTGTCGACAGAAAAGACCTTTTGTACTCAGAAACCAACTCTGTAACAATGGATTTCTCAGACAAGAAGGCCTTTATCTACATTGCATCTGCAGATCTGGGGCTTTTGGGTTATAATCTCCCATTAGATGTTTTGGCAACCGGAGAAGTTTCCGGAGACAAAGCTAAAGTTCTGGTTTATCCGAATCCTGTTGCAGACGTTCTCCGCATCGATAACAAGAACCTTAAATCTGTTGCCCTTTACAGTATGGAAGGCAAAAAACTGATTGAAACAACTAACAGCGAAATGACCGTTTCTCAGCTTCCGAAAGGCGTTTATGTGCTTAGAGTAGTAACTTCTGATAACAATATTGTCAGCAAAAAAATCATCAAAAAGTAATAGTTAGTAAAAATGATCAGAAAGGCTTCTCAGAAATGGGAAGCTTTTTTGTTTTACGTCTTCAAGAACTAAATATACTTTCCAAAATCAAAATTCAATATTTTTCCTATTTGTAAAAAACCAGGATTCACACTCAGACTCGCATTGATGGAAATATCTTGATTTGTGATGGGATGTTTAAAATTAAGTTGATGAGAATGCAAAGGCATTGCAGTAACATTAAAAGTATTCAACCACAACTTATTCTGCTTATTACAACCATGTTTCCGGCATCCTAAAATGGGATGTAAAACATGTTTGAAATGCTTTCTCAGTTGATGAAATCTCCCAGTTTCGGGAATTGCTTCTACGAAAGAATACCGAGAAGTTGGATGTTTTAAAAATGGTAAATCTATTTCGGAAGTTTGCAGACGACGGTAATATGTTATGGCATTCTGAACGATTTCATTTTCATTGGTCAGATCGTAATCAATCGTTTCTTCCTCTTTTGTCCAGCCGCGTAGAATCGCCAGATATTTTTTCTCCACTTCACGGTTCATAAACTGGTCACTCAATAATTTAAGCGTTTCTTTATCGAAAGCAAATAACAAAACTCCCGAAGTTTTCCGGTCCAGACGATGCACAAGATGAACTTTTTTTCCAATTTGATTTGTCAGTTTTTCTACGGCATATTCGTCTGCTGGGCCTGCATATTTTGACTTATGAACTAAAAGTCCACTCGGTTTGTTGATGGCGATAAGATAGTTGTCTTGATAAAGAATTTCTAACATTTTGCAAAAATAGAGATTTCCGACTGACTTTCTAGCCCTGATTGGAGCGGCATCCTTTTGTCTGCCTTACGTAATGGAGTGGAGAAAGGTAGAGAAAAGATATAGCCCTTCGACAAGCTCAGGATAAACTATCAGCAAGGTTCCCGGCTCCTAAAAAAAATCATTCGAAATCACTTAAAATCGTTATTTTTGCACTTCAATTCAACATAAATTATGGCAAAGCAAGAAGATGTTTTCAAAAAAGTGGTTTCCCACGCTAAAGAATATGGTTTTATTTTTCCTTCCAGCGAGATCTATGACGGACTTTCGGCAATCTACGATTACGGACAGAACGGTGCGGAACTGAAAAATAACATCAAACAATACTGGTGGAAAGCGATGGTTCAGCTGAACGAAAATATCGTCGGGATAGACTCTGCCATTTTTATGCACCCAACCATCTGGAAAGCTTCCGGGCATGTGGATGCGTTCAACGACCCGTTGATTGACAACAAAGATTCTAAAAAACGTTTCCGTGCGGATGTTTTGGTGGAAGATTACTGCGCCAAAATCGAGGACAAGGAAAATAAAGAAATAGAAAAAGCGGCAAAACGTTTTGGTGACGCTTTTGACAAAGCTGAGTTTGTAGCCACCAATCCAAGAGTTTTGGAATACAGGGCAAAAAGGGAAGCAATTCTTTCCAGATTGGCAAAATCTCTTGAAAAAGAAGATCTTGCGGATGTCAAAGCTTTAATCGAGGAATTGGAAATTGCTGACCCGGATACAGGTTCCAAAAACTGGACGGAAGTGAGACAATTCAACCTGATGTTCGGAACTAAATTAGGGGCTTCTGCGGATTCTGCAACAGACCTTTACCTAAGACCAGAAACGGCTCAGGGTATTTTTGTGAATTATCTGAATGTTCAGAAAACATCCAGACATAAATTGCCTTTCGGGATTGCTCAGATCGGTAAAGCATTTAGAAATGAGATTGTTGCGAGACAGTTTATTTTCAGGATGAGAGAATTTGAACAGATGGAAATGCAATATTTTGTACCTCCAGGAACTGAATTGGAATTCTATGAAAACTGGAAAAAAACACGTCTTAACTGGCATTTGGCACTTGGTTTAGGAGAAGAAAATTACCGTTTCCACGACCACGAGAAACTAGCGCATTATGCGAATGCTGCGGCGGATATCGAGTTTAATTTTCCATTCGGATTCAAGGAGCTGGAAGGCATCCACAGCAGAACGGATTTTGACCTTTCGGCTCACGAGAAATTCTCCGGCAGAAAGATCCAGTATTTTGACCCGGAAAGAAATGAGAATTATGTGCCTTACGTTGTAGAAACATCAGTTGGTCTGGACAGATTGTTCCTGGCAATTTTCTCACATTGTCTGAAAGATGAGGTTTTGGAAGATGGTTCAGAAAGAACTGTTTTGAGTCTTCCGCCAGCTTTGGCACCTGTAAAAGCAGCAATTCTTCCATTAGTTAAAAAAGATGGATTGCCTGAATTTGCGGATAAGATCTTCAATGACTTGAAGTTTGATTTCAATGTGATCTTTGAGGAGAAAGACAGCATTGGAAAACGTTACAGAAGACAGGATGCGATTGGAACGCCTTTCTGTATTACTGTTGACCACGATTCTTTGAATGATAATACTGTAACTTTGAGATACAGAGACACAATGGAGCAGGAAAGAGTTCCTGTTTCTGAATTGAGAAGAATTATTGATGAGAAGGTGAATTTTAGGACGTTGCTTTCTAAGATTTAAGGAAATATTATTTTTATATAGTGAAAATCCCGATTTAGTATTTGGGATTTTTATTTTATTAAGAAATAAGCAAAACCAAAATTATTTTGCTTTCCATTTTATACCATCAGTATAAACCACCTCATAAGCTCTCGCAGTTAGAATTTTATCCCCATTTCTACTTAAAACATTCCATTCAGAAGTTCTCTTTTTTCCTGCTTTTAAAACGTCATCATCAAATCCTCCGCCATTTCCGTCTGTAATACCCATATCTGCTGGTCCTCCAAATGAATCTTCTCCATACCATTCAAATTTAATGGCTTTTATATCTTTATTAGAAATATTTTTATAGGTTAATTCTACATCTTTATAATTTGAATATTCCTTTTCTATAAAACGAGAATTCATTACCTTCACAGGGGCATCCGATTGTTCTTTATTTTCAAGAGCAGATTCTTTCTTAACAGATTTGGTAATACTGTCAACCATCAACTGTGCTTTCATTTCAATTTCAGGAGAATATTTCTTTTCTTCTTTTTTACAACTTATCAATAAAATTGTAATTAAAATAATGCTAAGGTTCTTCATAGTTATTTATTGATTGATTTCTAGCAAATATAAAAATTACTTTAAAATTAATTTTACGGAAATCAGTAATTGGCTGTTGAAAATCCCGACATTTGAGTTCGGGATTTTTTTGTTTAAACTATGACTCAACCAATCACATTCTCCGCAGAAATCCAACAACACCAATACATCAACGCTGCCTTTGTCAATTTTCCGTTTGATACCGTAGAATTATTTGGAAAAAAAGGACAGATTAAAGTCAAAGTTTTATTAGACAATAAGATTGAATACAGAAGCAGTCTTGCGAATATGGGCGGCGGTTGTCATAGATTAGGACTGACCCAAGACATCAGAAAAGAATTGGGAAAGACTTTTGGAGATATTGTAGAGGTTAAGCTTTGGGAAGACAAAGAAGAACGAATCGTCATTGTACCTGATGATGTCCAGGAATTGCTTGATCAAAATGAAAAAGCGAAGGAGATCTATGAGAAAATGTCTTACACGCACAAAAAAGAATATATCCGCTGGATAGAAGAAGCCAAAAAAGCAGAAACCCGAGAACGCCGGAAAATCAAAATGATAGAAATGCTCCTGGAAGGAAAAAAGGGAATCTAAAATTTTAGATTCCCTTTTTATTTATCTAACTTTTGCCAAATGGATCACATTATTGCCCTGAGAAATCAATAGTGAATCTTCAGAAGATTCGGCAGAAATCGTATTCCTTTCATAAAGTTCTCCTGTTGGAGTGGCTTTCTTGAAGTCCAGAACATATTTCATATTATTCGCTTCGATAGTAATTGTTTTCGCTTTGCCATCGTCTATGAAAGTAGCTTTTGCCCGGCTTCCGTCGCTGGCTTTATATGGATAGGAAATCGATGTTGTTTTTTTGCCATTGACTTCTTTCTCGGCAGAAGTTGTTGTAACCGTATCGATCTTGCCATCTTTCTCCACAATTTCCGTTTTTGTTGAGTAAGACTCTGACATTCTTTTGGTGTCATTTTTTTTGCAGGAAACTAAAGCCAATGAAATAGCAAGAGTGGAAATTAAAATGTTCTTTTTCATAGTTATAAAATTTAAAATAGATGATTTGGGTTGCATCAAATTTTTGTCCAAAACCAAAAACCCCGAAACTAATTTCGGGATTTTTTGTCACATGGATAAAAGAATTTATTTTTTCAAGGATTTTATTCCCATTTCGAATAAAGCAAAACTTAAAAGGTCAGCATTTTCGCCGATCACCTGCTCGGTAGAACGCCCTGCGCCGTGACCGGCATTCTTCTCGATTCTTAGCAAGATCGGATTGTTGCAAGTTTGTTTTTCCTGCAACTCAGCACCAAATTTGAAGGAATGTGCCGGCACTACTCTATCATCATGATCACTGGTAATGATCATTGTTGACGGATAACAGGTTCCAGCCTTCACATTATGAACCGGGGAATAAGATTTCAGGTACTCAAACATTTCTTTGCTGTCTTCGGTAGTTCCGTAATCGTAAGACCAGCCCGCACCTGCTGTGAATTTATTATATCTCAACATATCCAAAACCCCAACGCCAGGGAAAGCTACTTTTGCCAGGTCTGGTCTCATGGTCATTGTCGCCCCTACCAAAAGACCACCATTTGAACGTCCGGAAAGTGCCATATATTCCTTGGAAGTGTAACCTTTCGACTGTAGATATTCTCCAGCCGCAATAAAGTCATCAAACACATTTTTCTTCTGTTGTTTCGTTCCTGCATCATGCCATTTTTTACCATACTCACCGCCACCACGGATGTTCGGAACCGCATAGATTCCTCCATTCTCCATCCAGATGGCATTCACGACGGAGAAAGCTGGCTGAAGGCTGATGTTGAAACCGCCGTAAGAATAGAGAATGGTCGGATTTTTACCGTCCAGTTTAGTTCCTTTTTTATAGTTGATCATCATTGGAACTTTGGTCCCGTCTTTTGACGTGTAGAAAACCTGCTCAGAAACATAATTCTCCGGGTTGAATTTCACTTTCGGTTTTTGATAGACCTCTGATTTTCCGGAATCTACATTGTATTTGTAGATCGTTCCCGGCATAATATAATTGGTAAAAGAATAATAGATGTCTTTCTCCTTTTCCTTACCTCCGAAACCGGAAACTGTTCCCTTTCCGGGCAAAACAATTTCTCTGACAAGTTTCCCCGTCTTATCAAATTGCTTCACAAGGCTGATGGCATCTTTCATATATTTCCCGAAAAAGTATCCGCCACCTTCAGAAATGCTCAACACATTTTCAGTTTGTGGAATGACATCTTTCCAGTTTTCCGGGCTTGGGTTTTTGATGCTGGCTTTTACCAATCTCATATTCGGCGCATCTTTATCTGTGAAGATGAAAAGCTCGTCGCCCTGCGTATCTACAATATCCGCATTGATGTCAAAACCTTTGTTAATCTGGATAAAATCTCCTCCATTTTTAAGATCTTTGACATATAATTCGTTGCCGTTGGTAGCATTAGCGGCTGAAATAATAAGGAATCTCTGATCTTCGGAAACGCCAGCAGAAAGATATCTTCTCGGTGTTTTTTCGCCTCCGAAGATCAGTTGATCTTCGGATTGTTTTGTTCCTAATTTGTGGAAATAAACTTTGTGCTTGTCCGTCATTCCGGAAAGAACCGTTCCTTCCTTCGGCTTATCATAGCTGGAGTAATAGAAACCTTCGTCGCCTTTCCAGGCAATCCCACTGAATTTCACATCCACTAATGTTTCATCGATTTGTTTTTTACTGATGGCATCGATGATGATGATCTTGTTCCAGTCACTTCCACCTTCTGAGATAGAATATGCCGCAAGGTTTCCTTTCTTATTGAATGACAAATTGGAAAGTGAAGTCGTTCCTTTGTCCGAAAAAGTATTGGGGTCAAGGAAAACCTCTGTTTGTTTGGCTTTGTTATTGGTTCTGTAAAGCACAGACTGCGCCTGTAATCCGTTATTTTTATAATAATAAGTATAGTCACCTTCTTTGAACGGTGCTCCTATTTTCTCATAATTCCAGATATCTCTCAATTGATCTTTGATTGTCTCTCTAAAAGGAATTTTCGATAGATAATTCTGGCTGTAAGCTACTTCTTCGTCCACCCATTTCTTGGTCGCTTCAGAATCGTTTTCCAGATCGCGGAAAGGGTCAGAAACCTGAGTTCCGAAATAGTTATCGACTTGAATTCCTTTTACGGCTTTGGGATAGTTAGATTGAGTCATAGTTTGAGCTTGCACACCCATGTAGAAAACCACGGCTGTCGTTGTAAGAATTGATTTTACTTTCATTTTTAACTTTTTGAATGGTTTCAAAATTAATAAAAATTCTATCGACAGTAATCCTGAGCGAATAAATATTGTTGTTCAGAAAAAATCATCACTAAGTTTGATACACCTTTTATGATTCCCAATTATTAATAATATCTTTATCGCCTGTAAAACATCGGATACAAAAATTCCCTCGCCAAAGACGAAGGAACTCGATGAAATATGAATGTTGTGCTTATTTCTGACTTAGAAAATATTCTGCTTCAGCTTTTCCCCATTTTGGGTCAAGAGAAGATTTTGATTTGTAAGTACCGAACTGCTCAATCGCTTTTTTGAATAATTCTGCACCTTTGGTTTTGCTTCCACCGAATTGTTCAGGTGTAAAATAAGCATCCTCTGCCTGCAAAACTGTGATTCTTGGATTATTTGGGTCCAATTCTATGGCCTTTGCCAGTGCTTGCTGGGCAACAGGTGCTTCGCTCATATATCTGGACATCGGGTCTGCCATCATTCTGAGTCCGCTGGTCATCTTTTTCAGAATGAAAAGTTCAGCATTGTTGGGGCTTAATGTTTCTGCTTTTGCGATGTATTTTTCTGCTTCCGCTGCAACTGGGTCCAATCCGGATTTATCATCGCCTCGCATCAGGATTCTTCCCTTTTGGATGGTTGCAAATGCGGCGTAATAGTAAGGCAACCATTGTGTACTTTCCTTGATTCCTATCCTATCGAAATCGTTTGCTAAAGCCGTGAATTCGTCCGGTGTTTTGTGATCTTCCACTTTAGAGATCTTCTCTGTCATTGCTTTTTCATAAGCGGTCTGGGCAAATGCTGTAAATCCTACAAAAATTAATGCTGCTGTTAAGAATAGATTTTTCATAATGAATATGTTTATTTGTTATTTTGAATTTCTGATTCAAAGATAGAATGAGTTTTCGCTTATTGAAATTTTATTCTGCCGAACTGTCGTTTTTAACGTCTGAGCCGTAATACTTTAAACTCGGTTGTTATTAAACACAAAGACACAAATTTCATTTATAGACTTTGCGTTTTTAAGGCACTAAAAAATCTTTGATTAATCTTTAAATAATTTAGCACAAATTCAAATTTTCTTTGTGTTTAACCTTTAATCATTTACAAATTATTATTAATCGCATCATTCGTCTTATCAACTCCAAAACTTACGAAGACTCCTACAAAAACAAACGTATTCACTGGCGGTCTAACAGCTGTTCTGTTATTGCCATCAGCAGAATAATTATAGCCGTAAATATTTTTATTACCCAAAATATTATTGATGCTCAAAACAAATACAGTAAATGACTTCGAATCTTTCTTGCCAACGCTTGGAACATAATTGATACTGAAATTTAGCCCGCTGTAATCTTTTAATTTCCCTTGATGGCGAACAATATTCTCTCCATTTTCGGAAACCAAATCATAATAAGGTCTTCCTTTGGAATAAGTATAGGACAAATTAAATCCAGTTTTCCAGTCCATCACAAACTTCTTCGCCACCGCATTGAAAGTATGTTTTGAAGCGAAATTCGGAGCTAAACTAAAAGGATAGTTTAAGAAGTCTCTTTTAGAATCCAGATAGGAATAAGTCAGCCAATAATCGATATCTTTGAATGTTTTTTTATCTCTCCAGAATAATTCGACTCCTTTTGCAAAACCTTTTCCTTCATTACTATTCGCAATCTGATAATATTGGTTATTTGCCGAAGAGACATTGTCTGCCAATGAAATGGTTTTGATCAGATCATCGTATTTTTTATAAAATGCCTCAAATCTCAAACTTCTCCCATCCGAATTTTTCTGAATCTGAAAGATATAATGGTCTGCTCTCTGAAAATCAAAATTCTTGCTGTAAAGATATTTGCTTTCCGGATTTTGATAGAAGATTCCGTAAGCCAGAGAAGTTGTCCAGTCTTTGGAAATTCTGTAAGCCAAAGCAGCTCTTGGTGAGAAATTCCATTTACCGAGATAAGAAGAATGTTCTGTTCTTGCTCCTATTTTTGCCGTTAAATTATTAGTGAAGATCAAATCGGTTTCTGCAAAAGCAGACGTAATCAAATCATTATAATTTCTTTCGAAAGTTCCATATTTCATATTTTCATCAGCATTGTTTAATTCAAATCCAGCTCTCAAAATACTTGCTCTATTGATTTTTCTTTCGATAACTGCTTTTGCATTGATGTAATTTGATTGATTATTGATTGGTGTATCAGATTGCTCAATATTATCTTTAAAAGTAGCAAAATTCAAATCGCTAGAATTATAAGTATAAGATGTTCCGATATTCAAAAGATACTTCCCGAATTTCTCTCTATAAGACAGGTTATGATACATATTCTGACCTTTCAGACTGACCATATTTTTGTCAGAATCCGGCTCTAGGCTCTCTGACCCAACTGCCATTTTATTTTCATCTACGCTTCCATAATATTTGATGAAACCTCCTTTTTTGGTTTTGATTCTGAAATTCCCATCGAATCCGTAACCTTGCGGATATCTGTCAAAATCTGTATTGAAGTTGAATAATTTTCCCATCAATCCAAGATTCGAATAACCACCTGCAACGCCCCAAGAAGCCGTTTTTTCCTGATTGAGTTTCTGATAGTTAGCACTAAGGAAAATCGGGGAAACTCCGAAGTTAAATGATGTCGTATCCGGCAGATCCACGCTTTCCAAAATCAAAACCGATGACAAAGCCTGCCCATAAACCGCAGAATATCCACCACTTGAAAACACATTACCTTTGAATAATGATGTATTAAAACGGTCTCTCCCGGCAATTCCCGGAACAGAATTGGTGAAATAATTATTGACCAGATTGCCATCCATAAAGATCTTTGTTTCTGCTCCGGTTCCACCTCTCACAAATAATCCCTCACTCTCTCCTACTTTCTGAACGCCTGGTAAATAACCTAAAGCTGAGGAAATCTGTCCGTTAGCTCCGGCTGTTGTATAAACGTCCAAAGGTGTCAACAGAGCTGTCGTACGTTTCTTGTCGCTGGCTTCTATACTTCCCGCAGTAATCACAACGGCATTAATTTCGTTAATTTGCTCTTTTAAATTAGCATTCATTGAGATATCTTTTCCTTCAATTTTTACAGATAGCTCAACTTCGTCATAATTTTGTCCTGAAAAAACCAAAATCTTATCTCCGGTTTCTGTGGTGGTGAAAGAATAATTTCCATTTTCATCCGTGGTTGCACCGTCATAAGTATCTTTAAGCGTTACATTAATGTCTTTCAATGTTTTATTCTTATAAGTTACTTTTCCGGAAATAGTAATTTGTGACCAAATGCTGATACTGATCAAAAGAAAAAAAAGTGAAGAAATCCTACCTTGAGTTGTCATAATGTTAATTTTGATTCAAAGATATTTCAGGGAATGACAATATTAAATTAATTGTAACCGAACTGTAGATATTCCTAACCGAATCGTAAATGTTTCACGTAAAACATTAGGTTCAGAATATTGGCTTTAAATTTGTTATATCTACAAACAACAAATAAGCTATTTTTATGAAAAATCTACTACTTGTGGGCATTGCAGGTCTTTCTTTGGCTTCGTGCAAAACGGTATCCAAACAATATATCGTTCGCCCAAAATCCCATACAGAAACTCAAGGGACTGCTAATTTTACACAGAAAAAAGGAAAAGTCGAAATGGATCTGAGTATTTTTAAATTAACACCCGGTCTTCACGCCGTTCACATCCATGAATTTGGAAATTGCAGTGCAACAGATGCTTCATCTGCCGGCGGACATTGGAATCCATCAAAAGATGACCACGGAAAATGGGATACCGAACACTTCCATATGGGTGATATTGGAAATTTGGAAGCTGATAAAAATGGGCAGGCACAATTGATCTTTACTACGGATAAATGGTGTCTTGGATGTGATGACCCAATGAAAAACATTATTGGAAAAGCCATCGTTATCCATTCTGGCGTTGATGATTTTCATACGCAACCTACTGGAAATGCGGGAGGAAGAGTGGGTTGTGTGGAGATAAAGTAGAATCTGAAAATATAAACAAACCCTCTTTCATAAATTAAATGGAAAGGGGGTTTATTTGAATTTATTATTATTAAATTTTTGATAAGATTTGTCCTACAAGAGTCAGAAAAATTATATGAACTCTAAAAACTATCGTTAAAAATAAAATTAAAACGATGTAAATGATAGAAGTCTTTGTAAAAATTTTTATGTTCTTCTCTTTAAAAATTAACAAAAAGAAAAAGGTTGTAACAAAAATCATAAAATTTGAACCAAAGCAAGCTTCCACAAACTTTTCCCTTGAAATCATTTCTGTAGTACAATACTTTAATATTCCCATTTTGAATTTGATAAAATAGTAAAAATTGTAGATAGTAATAATGCATAAGTTAGCAAATGAATATCTTAGAAATAGTTCAAATTTTATATCTTCTTTTTTATAGAATAAAAAAACGACCAGTGATAGAATCGCTATTATAAATAATCCAAAAGCATTATAAACAATATTTTCTAAATAATCAGAAAATAGAAAAGCAAAAACTGAGTTTAACAAATAAGCACAAATTGTTGAAATTCCTCCCCAAATTAAAATCTCTTTAATATATTTTATCATTAACTTCTTCAATTGTTTTATTTTTCAAATAACTAACATCGGATTTTATATCCTGCAAAATTTTAATAAAATTCTCTTTATCAGAATTTGATGAAATCAGATTGTTCAAAATATTATTTATTTTTTGAGCAAGCACATCGGAAATCAGAATTTCTTCAGAGTTCCCATTCACTATATTATCGTATGCTATATATAAATCCGGAAGTATTTTAGCATATTCTATAGCATCAGAAAAAGATATATTAAGTTCAGAAAAACTGGTCTGATAATAATAATTTTCATATTTTAATCCAAACAAACTGTTTTCCAATACATTATCTCTAATAGAATATGATTTTGCATCATTAAAATTATTTGCATATTCAGAATTATTACTTATCAATTGATTTTTTGCATAACCTGAACTACATCCATTTACATCACAATAAACACCTATAGGACCATCATAATCACA
Source organism: Epilithonimonas caeni DSM 17710 (assembly GCF_000426465.1). GTDB lineage: Bacteria > Bacteroidota > Bacteroidia > Flavobacteriales > Weeksellaceae > Epilithonimonas > Epilithonimonas caeni. The sequence continues at coordinate 196,442 of NZ_AUFK01000013.1, read as the reverse complement.
TACTCCCCTACTATTTCCACAGCCTTTACAACCGCCACCAGGTAATAATCCAAGTATTTCTATCGTTTCCTCTTGAGATAGTGTGTTATCTAATTTGACTTGTGAACCAACATAATAAGAAATAAAATCTTGAAAATCTTCTGATTCATTATATTCAGATACAGATTTATTAGCAAATTTTTCATTTTTAACAAGATACGTTGTCAATTGGTATGTTGGCAATTTTGAATATTTAATCAAAAAATTAACATCTGTCATATGTATTGAAGAAATTTTTAACGACAGTTCAGGAATCTCAACAAAATTATCACCTGATTTTTTAAACATATTCTGAACCAAAAAACCATCTTCCAATTTATAAAAACAAACACCTTCGATTTTCGAATAGTCAAAATCATTTCCGTTACTCAGATTTCCTGTTGTAAATAACATAAATTGCAAAACATTTCCATTATCCGATTTTTTAGTTACTGATTTGTATATGTTATTTATTTTGTCAACAGAAAATTCTACTGAGCCACCTTTTGTGAACAAATAATTATCTGTTCTATCTTTATATTTTGCACTTTTAGAAAATATATTATTCGTTTTATTTGAGGATGCATCTACTGCCTTATCTCTCTCACAAGAATAAATAAGAGAGAAAATGATTGTTGGAATAATTAATAAGTAGTAATAAAATTTTTTCATTTTGATTAAGTTTAAAGTTAATAAAATTTTTATTTAATAATCTGCGCATTTTTATTAATTCGAAATTATTCATAAATTTTTTTAACAAATACAAATAATTAGCAGTTTTACTTCATACTTTAGAAATAATTCTTCTTGGATTATTATTATTTATTAATTTTAAACCATAAAACACTAATTGATGAAAATAAATGAAAAAATTAAACAACTGAGATTACTCAGTGGTCTTTCTCAGGCTGATACTGCTAAAAAACTATTTATATCACAAAGAGCCTATTGTGATATAGAAAATGGAAAAACAAAACTGGATATTGACAGACTGGAGCAAATAGCTAAATTGTATGATATAGATGTTTTAGATATGATTGCTAAAAGTAAAGAATCTAACACACAGAAAATAAAAAGACTTGAACGTGAAATTGAAAGTTTAAAGAATCTCTTAGCCAAATAAAATCATATTTCAAAACTTTGGAAAGCATCGATAATATGATGGATTTCCAAAGTTTTTTGTTTATTAGGAAGCACCGAAATGATGTCAAATCTGACTTCTTTATCAATATTATTTTCTTCGATAAAATAATTAGCCGCGGAAATTAACAATTTGATTTTCTTTTTGTTAACAGCTTCTTGAGGTTCCAGAAAAACATCTGTATTTCTGGCTTTCACTTCTACAATGACAATTTGATTCTTGAATTCAGCGATGATGTCCAATTCTGCTTTCAGATACCGGAAATTGCGAGCCAGAATCTTGTATTGATTCTTGACTAAAAAATCAACCGCTAGATCTTCAGCTATTTTTCCAAAATCGTTGTGGTCTGCCATATTTATTTATTATTGAAAATGATCATTTAAACGCTTCGAGAACCTCAGCGTGACAACTCTATACTAACTGTTTATCAAATGTTTCAGTCTGGATTTCTCAAAGACCTAAAACTCGACAATAACTCTTTTATCAACTTTCAGATTAATTTCTGAACCGATGATTAAAGGTCTGTTGTCAAAAATATGCCCGTTTGGAAATCCAAAAACAATTGGAAAATTGTATTTGGAAACTCTGTCGGCAATCAACTGGTAAACAAACGAATCGAAAGATTCTTCGTATTCTTTGTTTTCATTCTCTTTTCCCATATTGGTCATTCCGCCAACAATGAGACCTTTGATTTTTTTGAAAACACCAGCTAATTCCAGGCTCATAATCATTCGGTCAAGTGCATAGAAATTTTCTCCGATATCTTCTATGAATAAAATTTTATCTGTGAAATCAAAAGAATATGGCGTTCCCAAAAGTGCGTAAACCAAAGCGAGATTTCCACCAACTAAAACTCCCGACGTGTCTCCTACTCTATTGTTCGGGTTTGAATCGATTTTATAATTGAGTTTTTTGCCTTTCAGAATATCAAAAATTAGCTCATAGCTTTCTTGCGTAACTCCAAAATTGGAAGTTTTTATGGTTTGTCCGTGGATAGAAGCAAAGCCTTTTTTCAAGAGATAACTCTGAATCACTGTGTTGTCAGAATATCCGATATACCATTTTGAATTTTTCTTAAATTCTTTTAAATCTAAATGCTGAACCAAATGCTGACAACCATACCCTCCTCTTGAAGCCCAGACCGCAGAAATCTCTGTGTCGTTTAAAGCCCAATTGATATCATTTATGCGTTGTTTTTCTGTTCCGGCGTATGAATAACCGTTTTGATATTTTGTGTAGAGATTTTCGCCTAAAATGGGTTCGTAACCTTTGGACCTGATCAATTCTAAAGTTTTATCCAATTGTGGAATCTCAACAGAACCTGCCGGCGAAATAATGGCTATTTTATCTCCTTTTTTGAGTGGTTTTGGGAAAGTTATTTTTTGCATTTGTGTTTGTTTGATGTATTGATTTTAACGCAAAGGTCGCAAAGATTTTTTTATTTTATTGAAAATATTTTAAGATTCGCAAAGGCACTTCGCTCAGCAAAAAATTTCAAGTTATTTTATTATTCTGCAGGAATCCGGATTGTTGAGATTCCTACGGAATGACAAATATTGTGTTTAGCTTGTCACTTGGTTTTGTGAATCTGCAACCCGACTTGAGCAGACTCTTCGAGAGCCTCAGAGTGACAATTGGAAGTCCTTCGATAGTTCGACAAACTCACTACAGGCTAAGCTCAGGATAAATTACAAGTGGATAAGTTGCTCAAATAATCATTTAATCTTTGGTTGCTGTTTCTCTGCTTTTTCTAATTTTTCTTCGAACTTATTGAACTTTTTGAAGCTTTGAAGGAAAATAAAGAAACTGAATAATACCAAAATACATCCGACTGCTTTTCTTATCTTGTTCGCAATGCGTTGATTCAGTTTATCGTGGAATTGTTTTGCTAAAAGGATTTTGGACAGATCGATGAGCAAATAAGTTCCAATTACAATCCCGATATAAAGAACAAAGTCCTGAACTTTTGGATAGGCATTTCGAACCGAAACTACTGTCACTAGCCAAAATAAAACAACTCCGATGTTCAGTAAATTGAGTAAAAATCCGTTGAGAAAGGTCTTGATATAATTCTGGTCGATGAGTTTTTCTTCGCCTTCGATGTGCATTTTGGTTCTGGAAAGGAGCATATAAATGGCATAGATTAGGATGAGAAATGCTGAAATCCGGTAAAATCCGGGATGTTTATCAATAAGACTTACCAAATCCGCGCTGGCATAATAACTGACAACTATACAAAGTAGATCAGCAGAAACTACACCGATATCCAAAGCAATGGCGTGTCTTGGACCCCGGGAAAAACTGGTTTCTATCAGCAGGAAAAAAATAGGTCCTATAAAGACCAAACTTAGCATTATCCCTAATCCGACAGCGTATAAAATGAGTTCGAGCATTATTATTTTTTTGTAAAAAGTATAATGTATCTTGTACTAAGACAAAAGCAAAAATACATTTTACTTTTTAAATACGGCAAATAAGTAGAAACTAGATATTAGACTTTAGATATTCCATTGATAATTAAAATTTAAAAAACTAATCTTCTTTCGAAAATTCATACTTTTTTAAAACTCTTAGTCCAAATAATCCTTTTGAAAATGTGTAAGTTACAATGTTATTCTTTTCTATTTTCTTATAATCTGCAAATGTCTTAAAGAAAAAATAATCATCATATTTTCTCGTATTCAATTTTATTGTTGTAGAAATTACCTTTTTTCGTGGATTACTGCTTGTGTCTGAAGAAGTAAGTGTATAATCAAACTTATATTTTTCTACTTCTTCTTTTTCTGAAAATGTAAAATTAATGAAGAAAAAAACATTGAAAATAAATGGCAATATTACCAGCAAATAAAAGCAAATATTTTTTATAAATTTCTGAAAATCAAAATATTTATATACAAAATATCCTAAAATTATAAATGCTGATAATAGTCCTAATATCTCTATAATTGAAAGTTGTGTATTAACTACATAATTGAAAAACAAATAGATATTAATAAAAATCAATAAGACCTTACCGATATCTTTATAATAATCTATTTTGTATCGTTTCATTTACTCAATAATCTTAAAATCCAGTTGCTTAGCAATCAGATTGGCTTTTACCACTTTGATTTTTACCTGATCTCCTAATTGATAGGTATTCCCTGTTCTGGAACCTATGATTGCATAATTTTTCGCATCCAAAGAGTAAGAATCATCCACCAGATCGCGCAATTTTATCATTCCTTCTGCACCATTTTCAGGGATTTCTACCCAGAAGCCATACTCTGCAACGCCGGAAATAACGCCTGAGAAAACTTCGCCAACGTGGTCTTCCATAAACTTGACCTGCATAAATTTGATACTTTCTCTTTCTGCCTCAGCAGCCAAACGCTCCATTGCAGAACAATGTTTGGCCTTCTCTTCCACTTCTTCTTTGTTAGGCGATTTTCCGCCGTCCAAATAGTGTTGTAGCAATCTGTGCGCAATCAAATCCGGATAACGGCGGATTGGCGATGTGAAATGTGTATAATACTCAAACCCAAGTCCGTAATGTCCAATCGGGTCGGTAGAATAAACGGCTTTGCTCATACTTCTCATTGCCAGCGTTTCAATCATATTTTCCTCGCCTTTTCCTTTGACGTCATTCAATAATCTATTCAAAGATTCAGCGACTTTTTGGGTATTTGCCAAATCCATCTTGTAGCCGAAAGTTCCTACAAAATCTCTTAAAGCCGTCAATTTTGCCGGATCCGGGTCATCGTGAATTCTGTAAATGAAAGTATTTCCAGTTGGTTCATTCCTTTTATTTAATGAGATGAATTCGGAGACTTTTTTATTGGCCAAAAGCATAAATTCCTCAATCAAATGGTTGGAATCTTTGCTGACTTTGAAATAAACGCCAATCGGTTTGTTGTTTTCATCCAAATTGAATCTTACCTCGCTCCTATCAAAAGTAATCGCACCATTTCTGATACGTTCCGCCCTCATTATTTTGGCTAATTTATCGAGTTGAAGAATTTCCTCAACCAAATCACCTTCCTTAGTTTCGATTCTTTCCTGGGCCTCTTCGTAAGCAAATCTTCTGTCGGAATGGATAACTGTTCTACCAAACCATTGCTTGTGGATCTTCGCTTCCTCATCCAATTCGAAAACGGCTGAAAATGTGAATTTATCTTCATTTGGGCGCAGTGAACAAACATCATTACTCAAAACCTCAGGAAGCATCGGCACTACTCTATCAACAAGATAAACCGAAGTTGCTCTAGCATAAGCTTCATCGTCCAAAATCGTCCCAGGTTTTACATAATGAGAGACATCCGCAATGTGAACACCTATTTCCCAAAGTCCACTTTCTAATTTTCTGATAGACAAAGCATCATCAAAATCTTTGGCATCTTTCGGGTCAATCGTAAATGTCAGAATATCACGCATATCCCAGCGTTTTGCGACTTCTTCAGCATTGATACTTCTATCTATCTGGTCTGCATCGTGTTCTACTTCCGGCGGGAAATTGTAAGGCAAACCATATTCTGCCAAAATCGAATGGATTTCTGTTTCGTGTTCTCCAGGAGCGCCAAGAACCGTTGTTATCTCGCCTTCCGGATTCTTGCTTCCCGGTTTCCATTCCAGCATTTTTACGATGACCTTATCACCGTCTTCTGCTCCATTGAAATGGTTTTTGGAAATGAAAATATCGGTGTTGAGCTTCTTCTTATCCAAAACTACAAACCCGAAATCTTTTTCCGCGATCTTTTGAAAAGTTCCGACAAAAGTGTCTTTAGCTCTTTCTAAAACTTCTACCACAGAACCTTCCAGTTTTTTGCCTTTGAAGTTGTAAGTAACAATCAGGACTTTATCGCCTTGCAATGCGTCTTTTACGTTTTTCTGATGGACGAAGATATCATCTGCAATTCCATCTACTTTTACGTAAGCATTTCCGGATTGGTTGAAATCGATAACTCCGGTCAAAGTTCCTTCTATATGAAGATTGACGATGTATTTTCCTTTCTCGGTTTCTTTGACTTTCTGAGTCGCCTGCAATCTATGAAGCGCCTGAATCACAAGTTCTCTTTGTCTCGGGTTTTTGTAATCTATCCCTTCCGAAATCTGTTTGTAATTGTAGATTTTGGAGGTTTTCTGATTCATAAAACGAAGTATTTTCCTCCCTAAATCCTGGAGTTTCTGTTCGTTTTTATGACTTGTATGTTTTTTGTTTTTCATTTAATTTAAATTAATTGCTAAGAAAATTCCATTTACCTAGATTATATTGTAATTTTAACGTTTGTGGATTTTTATTATTAGGCAAATACAATATTTCTTGCTCTCTATTTTTATATATTACCTTTGATTCAGAAGCTATATTTTTAATTATTTAAAATATAATTAGTAAAGATATTTCTTGCATTTTTATTTTAACCCAAAAGTGGATTTAATTTTTATTAAAGATAAAATAAAATAGGGGAGTTTGGGAAACCTTTGTATTAATTTATGGTTTCGTGAGAAAGAACTTTCTCTGTGAAATGCGTTGCAAAGATACAACTTTATTAATAATCGAGTTTCTGCAGTCATTCAAATAAAAAGACTTACAAAATTGTAAGTCTCTATATCTAGCAGAATGCGATTTTATCAACTCTTTTCTGATGTCTTCCTCCTTCAAAATCTGTCGTTAGGAATCTATCTACAATCTCGAATGCCAATTCTTTTGAAATGAATCTCGCCGGAATCGAAATCATATTTGCATTGTTATGTTGTCTAGCGAGAGAAGCAATTTCCGGCATCCAACATAAAGCGCATCTTATTTTCTGATGTTTATTCGCTGTAATTTGAACACCATTTCCACTTCCGCAGATCAAGATTCCCAATTCGTTTTCTCCATTTTCCACAGAACTTGCTGCAGGATGTACAAAGTCCGGGTAATCTACAGAATCGGTAGAGTAGGTTCCAAAATCCTGAACTTCGTATTTACCTTCAAGGTATTTTTTTATCAATTCTTTGTATTCAAAACCGGCGTGGTCAGCGGCTATTGCTATTTTTTTCATTTTTACTTATTATTTTTTAAGGGTAAAATGAAATCGCAGACTAGCGACTCCATTTGCTTTTTTATATTATTCTTTTATTTCAGTATAAAATTACTACATATTTTGTAATTGTTGGCATTAAAATAAAATATAATCATCAAAAATATTTTGAATTAGTTATTTAAAAATCAATGATATAAAGTTTATTATAAAAATTAATTAAACAAAATTTACAATCATTAATAAAAAGATAATAGAATGTTAAAAATTGTTAGAAAACCTGTGGATAACTTCTGTCAAATAATTCTTTTAAAAATTGATTAATTTTAGTAATGCAATTTTATGGAGAACAAATAATTCTTTTTTTGAAAAAACTTTTATTAGAGATTAGGCTCGTTTATCCGCATGGTATTTTTGAGTAAGTGAAAAAATCTAGAATTATCAACAAATGTTTATAACCTTATCAATTAACTGATTAACAGTATTTTAAATATGTTAAAAAGGTCTTAATTAATTCACATTTCCTGTGATAAAATATTCCCGATTTTTTTATCCGCATACTCTCTTCTACAACAGTATACTACAATCATATTTTTTTTATAAAGAAAAAAGAAAGTTGTTTAGAATGTAAAATGAGTTTGTGGATTTTTTTTGAGAATAAAATTTTTAAAAGGAAGGAATTAGTTTTAAATTTGTGAAACAAAGAGAGGAGGAGTGATTTCAAATCTCAATAAAAACCTTAAATAAAAATTTAATGAAAACAATTAAAGATTTCGATTTTAAAAACAAAAAAGCTTTAATAAGAGTTGATTTCAATGTTCCTCAGGATGAGAATCTTAATGTGACCGATAATACAAGAATCGTTGCTGTAAAGCCTACGGTTGATAAAATCTTGGCTGACGGTGGTTCTGTTATATTAATGACGCACCTTGGAAGACCAAAAGGAGAGGTGAATGACAAATATTCTCTTAAGCACATTTTGAGCGAGGTTTCTAAGGTTCTTGGTAAGGAGGTGAAGTTTGTGGAGGAATCGGTAGGAGAGAAGGCTGAACAAGCTGCTGTTGACCTACAAGCTGGAGAGATCTTGTTATTGGAAAATCTGCGTTTTCATAATGAAGAAGAAAAAGGTGACGAGGCTTTTGCTGAGAAATTGTCTAAATTAGGTGATGCTTATGTGAATGATGCTTTCGGAACTGCCCACAGAGCTCACGCTTCAACAGCTGTAATTGCACAATTCTTTCCTTCTACTAAATTTTTCGGTTTACTAATGGAAAAGGAATTAATAGCTATTGATAAAGTTCTTAAATCAGGCGAAAGACCTGTAACTGCGATACTTGGAGGCTCCAAGGTTTCCACAAAAATTACAATTATAGAGAATATCCTTCCCGCAATTGATAACTTGATTATCGGTGGCGGAATGTCTTTTACATTCATCAAAGCACTCGGTGGAAAAATAGGAAAGTCTATTGTTGAAGATGATAAACTGAATCTTGCCATCGAAATTCTTGCGAAAGCAAAAGAACACAATGTTGAGGTTTATCTTCCGACTGATGTTGTGATTGCCGATGATTTCAACAATGAAGCTGAAAGAAAAGTTGCTGATATCAGAGAGATACCTGAAAATTGGCAAGGTTTGGATGCTGGTCCTAAATCAAGAGAAATTTTCAATGATGTTCTTTTAAATTCAAGAACAATTTTGTGGAATGGTCCGATCGGAGTTTTTGAAATGTCAAATTTTGCTGCTGGAACTAAAGCTTTAGGCGACAGTATTGCAGAGGCTACAAAATTGGGAGCTTTCTCACTAGTTGGTGGAGGAGACAGTGTAGCTTTCGTGAAGCAATTCGGTTATTCTGATAAAGTGAGTTATGTTTCAACAGGAGGTGGAGCAATGTTGGAAAGTTTGGAAGGATTAGAACTTCCAGGAGTTGCAGCAATTAACAAATAGAAATTTATTTTTCTATATAAATTTAAAAACCAACAAAAAATTGTTGGTTTTTATTTGTCTAAACTTGAAAAGTGTTTGAGTAAAAATTTTTTAAGCGATTCTTAGCGACTTTAATTGGAAATCAAAAATGACTGAATAATTTCCAAATTTTGTATTTATTAACAATTTTTGAACAAAATGGCTGAAAATTGGCTTTCAGAATTGTATCAAAAATCGATTTTCTATTTTTTTTCGATAATGTATATCAAACTTGAAAATTCGTTCGAAAAAAGAGCCTTTACGTTCGAAATCGTTCCATGAATAATTGCTTTTAGCCAAAAAAGTGATGATTTCTTATATTTTTCACTCAACATCGAGATATAAAATGAATCGAGTAGGAGCGGTTTTATTTTTCTTAATTTCCAATCCGGATTTTTTGAAATCAGATCTTCCATTCCATTTTTTGAAAAATGATAGATATGTCTTGGAACATCATACGCTGCCCAAAATTCTTTATAGTGTTTCGCATCGTACGAAGTTGGATTTGGAACAGCAATAATTAGCAAACCTTTTTCTTTTAATTTCTGATTAAATATTTCTAACATTTCACTCTGATTTTCGATATGTTCGAAAACATGCCATAATGTAATTGCATCTAAAGATTTATTTTCTATTGAAGAAATCTCATCAATAATTTTAGCTTTTTGAACTTTATTGATTGCAGCATTTCTGGCATCTGAATTGGGTTCAAATCCAAAAGTTTGGAAATCATTTTCAATATATTTTACAAATTCTCCGGCACCGCAACCATAATCCAAAACCCTAGAACCTTTTTTGATTCTATCTACAAGAATATTTTTTTTGTATTGAAGATTAAAAGACTGTAAAAATTTATAAAGTTTTTCTTTCAAACTTCCCGTATCCTGATGATGTGAAATATAATCTTCGCTTTCATAATATCTTGAAATATTAGATGGAATAGGAGTAGTTTTGAAAACACCTTTTGTTTCCGTTTCTACAATTTCAAATTCTTCTTGTGTAAGAAAATGGTCTTTAATTTTCATAAATTAATTCAAAATTTAAAGTTCAGAAATCAAAGCATTATAATCAATTTTGAACTTTGCATATATAATGTTTCACGTGGAACATCTATATTTTATCTACCTAAATAAATCAAAAGTACATTAATATCAGCCGGAGAAACTCCACTAATTCTGCCTGCTTGTGCAATAGTTTTGGGTTTTACTTTACCCATTTTTTGTTTAGCTTCTGCAGAAAGGGAAATGATTTTGGTGTAATCAAAATCTTCAGGAATTCTGATTGTTTCTAATCTGTTCAGTTTAGCTACATTTTCCTTTTCTTTCTCGATGTAACCTTTATATTTGATATTGATTTCTGCTTGTTCTCTTACTTCATCTTCGTAACTGGATGCTACATCTTTTATGGTTTCAATCGCTTCTAATCTTTCCAAAGTCATATTAGGACGGGTCAAAATTTGTGCAGCTCTGTAAGCTTGGTCAACAGGGGAGGATTCTATGGTTTCAAGAATAGGATTTATAATTCCTGGTTTAAGCGAAGTTTCTCTAAGGAATGTCTCTAATTCCTCACTTTTTGCGATTTTTTCTTCAACTTTTCTTAATCTTTCTTCTTTTGCTAGACCGAGATTAAAAGCTTTTTCCGTTAACCTGATATCCGCATTATCTTGTCTGAGAAGCAATCTGTATTCTGCTCTGGAAGTGAACATTCTGTAAGGTTCTTCAGTTCCTTTTGTAATCAAATCATCAATAAGAACACCGATATAAGCTTCATCTCTATTTAAGATAAATTCTCCTTTATCGTGAACTTTATTATGGGCATTGATTCCGGCAATTAAGCCTTGTCCGGCAGCTTCTTCATAACCTGTTGTTCCGTTGATTTGACCGGCAAAATAAAGGTTTTCTACCAATTTTGTTTCCAGTGTGTGATTCAATTGGGTAGGGGGGAAGTAATCATATTCTATGGCATAACCAGGACGGAAAACCTTCACATTTTCAAAACCTGGAATGTGTTTCATTGCTTTGATTTGAACATCTTCCGGAAGAGAAGAACTGAAGCCATTAACATAGATTTCTACGGTTTTCCAACCTTCTGGTTCTACGAATAGCTGATGTCTATTTCTCTCCGCAAAACGATTGATTTTATCCTCAATACTTGGGCAATATCTTGGACCTAAACTCTGAATAGTTCCGTTAAACATTGGGCTTCTGTCAAATCCTTCACGTAAAATATCGTGAACTGTCTCGTTGGTATAAACAATATGACAGCTTAATTGTTTAGTTAATTTAGGAGTATCTAAATAACTGAATTTCTGTGGTTTTTCGTCGCCTTTTTGTTCCTCCATTTTAGAATAATCCAGACTTCTTCCGTCCACACGTGGCGGCGTTCCGGTTTTCATTCTACCGGCTTCAAAACCTAAAGAAACCAATTGTTCTGTGATTCCGAAAGCTCTTGGTTCTCCCATTCTTCCACCTCCTAATTGTTTATCTCCAACGTGAATTAGTCCGTTAAGAAAAGTTCCATTAGTAAGTACTACAGATTTAGCTTTGATTTCGATTCCAAGGGAAGTTACAACACCAGCTACTTTGTTATTTTCTATAATAAGGCTCTTCACCATATCCTGGAAAAAGTCAAGATTTGGTGTATTTTCCAGAGCTAATCGCCATTCTTCTGCAAACATCATTCTATCATTCTGTGTTCTTGGAGACCACATTGCAGGGCCTTTGGAAAGGTTCAGCATCTTGAATTGAATGGCAGATTTATCCGCTATAATGCCGGAATAACCACCCATTGCATCGATTTCTCTTACAATTTGTCCCTTTGCAATTCCTCCCATTGCAGGGTTACAGCTCATTTGTCCAATGGTTTGCATATTCATTGTGACAAGGAGTGTTTTTGAACCAAGATTGGCAGCAGCAGCAGCAGCCTCGCAACCTGCGTGACCAGCTCCAACTACAATTACGTCATATATTTCGCTTATCATATTCTATATTTTAAAGGTAATGTTTCACGTGGAACATTGACCATAATTAGAACTAGCCCCGATTGTAGCGGTTACCCCGCAACTAGCTTTGGAAAAAGCATTGGCGTGAGGAGTATGAGCGGAAAGCGGGAAATAGCTCCTAAAAATTTTTAAATTGATTGATATAAAAATCTTCTTTTGCTCGCATCTGGGTTTGTTCTTCTTCGGTTTTATCCTTGTATCCGCAAAGATGAAGAATTCCGTGAGCCAAAATGCGATTGAATTCTGATTCAAAGTTTTGGGATAGGGTAGAAGCGTTGTCCAAAATGCGCGGCAAAGATACGAAAATATCTCCCGAAATGGTTTTTCCCTTCACATAGTCAAATGTGATAATGTCTGTGTAATAATCATGGTTGAGATAATCCTGATTGACCTTGAGAAGATACTCGTCGTCGCAAAAAATATAATTGATCTCACCAAGCTTTTTGTTCTCTGCCTGAATCAAATTTTCCAGCCATTCTGATGTTTTTGAATGGATTTCTACTTTGTCAATTTCTTCAAAAAAATAGTTTATCATATTTTTAAAACCAATGTCCTAAGATGACACTGAAAACGCCTTTATGTTTGTTGAGAGATTTGCTGTAATTGATTTTTATCTGCCCGAAAGGAGATTTGTAGCCTGCTGTAAGTCCTAGTGAACTGTAATTAAGTTTTGCCGCTTCTTCGAATTTTATAGAGCTGAACATATTTGCAAGACTGAAATTACCAACTAAAAAATAGTTTTTACTGAATCTCAACTGGAAATCATTGGATGCGATGAAAATGTTGTTATCCGCCAAAGAAGCAAATTGATAACCATTCAATCTTTTGAAATTCACAATAGACTGCTCAAAAATTCCGCCAACTCTATATTTATAAAACGAAGGCAAGGTTTCTTCTCCTATTGTAATTCCACCATATAGATTTAAGCGGTAAGTGAACATCTTTGAAATGTAGAAATTCATCTTGATATCAGCTTTTATAGTGATTGGTTTTTTCTCTAATTCTGAATTAAAGAGGTCGATAATTTTTCCTTCAGCATTAAGATAAAATCCTTTGGTTGGAAAATCTTTGTCATTTTGAGTGTCACTTTTCAGAAATAGATACGGACTGATATATTTTTCTACATTTTTATTTGAGCCGTTTACATCACTTTCAAAATAATCGTGGCTCAAACCGCCACCAATTGCAAATTTGTCTTTCCAGACAGATTGTAAGAATACCTCATTTCTGAACCAGTCCCAAGTTTCGGTTGTATTGTTATCAAAGTTTTTGAGGTCGAAAGTCATTCCTGTAGAATAAATTCCAAAGCCCGGAATGTAACCATTATCTATAAAATAATTGAAGTAATATCTGGGGTTATCTCCAATTACAACATCTAATGACAAATTGGAATTTCTAAACAACAATCTTTTTGCAGAATAATTCAAGAGTAATCCGGTCTTGAAAACTTCGTCGTAATGAAGTCCAAACTTCAGAAAATGTCTGGAATCGTCTTCTGTAACATATAATTTGAGATAACTTCCGTTATTTTCCTGAACGATATCGTAATTGATGAATTTATAATTGTTGGTTGCATAAAGCTTATCAATCATCTTGTTGATGCTTCCATAGGTCTGCATAGAAGGCAATTTGAGTCCCATTTTTCCACGAATATAGTTGGACTTATATATTCTGCCATTTTCAACGACAAGACTGTCTATTTTGTAAACACTGGAGTAAATAGGATTAATAGATGACCTTACTCTTTGGAAACTACGCTTGGGTAATTCGTTAAGAATATCAACATATTTTTGAGCCTCCACATAACCGCTGTCAAGGATTTTCCGTTTATCATCATAACTTGTAGCGGTCATTCCGGTAAGGTCTGGTTTGATGTTGATATCAGTGTACTTATATTGATTTTTCGTTTCTTTATGGATTCCGAAGTCAATGATTTGATTCAGAATAGAAATAATGTTGTTGAGATTATCACGTTTGGCCAATGGTTGGTTAAGGTCGACACCAATAACAATATCGATGCCTTTATCCTTCAGAGGTTTTGAAGGGTAATTGACCGTCATTGCACCGTCAACATAAAGACTGTCTCCAATTTTCACCGGATCCAAAAGCGAAGGAAAAGCGGAACTCGCCATAATAGACGAAACCAAATCGCCTTTTTCGAAAATCTTCATTTCACCACTTTCGAGATTGGTCCCTATACACATAAATGCAATAGGAAGTTTGGAAAAATCATCAATATTGGAGACATTTCTAAGTAATTCTTTCAGCATATAAACATTTCTCTGACCGGTACTAATAGAAGAAGGAAACGAAATTTTTCCGTTTTTAAGAGGAACTGTGAAGAGATATTTATCAACGCTTTTATTGAAAAAACTCGTTTCTTGTCTGGTTTTCGGTTCTGTTATCAAGGAATAAAAATCCGTATCCATTACGATTTTCTCAATGTCTTTTCCTGTATAGCCGGAAGCGTATAGACCGCCGACAATGGCGCCCATACTTGTTCCGGAAATATAATCGATTTTAACACCAAGAGAGTCCAGGACTTTCAAGACGCCAACGTGTGTAAATCCTTTTGCGCCTCCGCCAGAAAGAGATAACCCGATCTTAGCATTTTTTGGAATGACAAGATTTTCCTTTACCTGAGAATAACTCATCAGATAAGTCAAAAAAGTAACCAGATAAAAGAGTTTCTTAATCATTTTTAGTTTTTTATATAGATTCTTTTCACTCTAGGAGAAATCGAAGTTAACACTTCATAAGTAATTGTTCCACAATATTTTGAAAATTCTTCCAAGGTTGGATTCGAATTGAAAATCGTTACAGAATCACCTTCTTTTGCACTTACATTATCAACATCGATCATCATCATATCCATACAAATACTTCCTACAATCGGACTAAGTTTGTTATTAATTCCGACATTTCCTACTTTGTTTCCAATCAATCTTGGGATTCCGTCTGCATAGCCAACCGGAATTGTTGCAATTCTTATATCGTGTTCAGCTTTGAATCTTCTGCTATAACCAACTGATTCTCCGGTTTTTACATCTGATATTTGAGATATGACGGTTTTAAAACTAACAGAATGCTGCAGTTGTTTTTTAATTTCAGGATTCGAAGTTTCTCCAATCATTCCGATTCCAATTCTTACCATATCATATTGATGATCAGTGTAATTGGTAATTCCTGATGAATTAAGGATATGTCGGATTGGCTGATAGCCTAATTTTTCAATCAAATAACTCGAATTCTTTTCAAAAGTTTCTAATTGTTTCCAAGTGAATTCCTTTTCTTCGGGTATATCCGAAGATGATAAATGGCTGAAAATACTCTGAACTTTTACATTCATCGAGTTTAATTTTTCAATCAATTCATCCAATTCAAAATCCTTAAAACCAAGCCGATGCATTCCTGTTTCCAGCTTGATATGAATCGGATATTTCTGCTGATTTCCTGATTTTATCAATTGCTCATTGAAGAGTTCCAAAACCCGCAGACTGTATATTTCCGGTTCCAGATTATATTCGATAATGCTGTCATAGCTGTGCTGTTCAGGGTTCATCACAATAATTGGTGTTGTGATTCCTTTTTTTCTCAGTTCAACACCTTCATCTGCAAACGCAACACCAAGATAATCAATATGATGATGCTGAAGAAATTCGGAAATCTCATAACTTCCTAATCCATAAGCATTAGCCTTTACCATTGCCATCATTTTGGTTTCGGGTTTTAGTAATGATTTATGGAAATTGATGTTATGAAGAATCGCATTGAGATTGATTTCCAAAACTGTGTCATGTTTTCTTAGTTCAAGAATTTCCTTGATTTTTTCAATCTCGAATTTTCTTGCGCCTTTCAGAAGAATAACTTGATTTTCTAGATCATTAATCACTTTACTTTCAATAAATTGATTGGTATTATTAAAAGTAAAGGTTTCGGAATTAAATAGTTTATAAAACGAACTTATTTCCTCACCAATCAAGAAAACTTTATCGAATTTTTGTTCATTAACCAGCTCAGAAACTTCAGAATATAATTCTTCCGAATTCTCATTAGAATCCAGAATATCTGTAAGAATCAGAGATTTTTTAGGTTTGTTATATTCGCCGATAAACTGAAAAGCAATCTTCAAAGAATCCAGATCCAGATTATAAGAATCATTAATAATCAGATTATTTCTGATGCCTTCGATACTTTCCAGACGCATTTCAATCGCTTTGAGCGCATCGATCTTTTCTTTGATTTGAAGATTGGACAAGTTGAACATTTTCAGAATTCCAATCAAAGCCAGAACATTGGTCAAAGTTGCCTCATCTCTTTGATTGATTGGAATAGAGAATTCTTCATCAAAGTATTTGATTCTAATATCCTGAGTCCGGTCATTAACATCAGAAATTATCGTAATATCATTATTACTTTTTAATCCGTATGATATTAATTTTTTACTTGAGTATAATTGACGGATTAGTTTGTCTGTCAACTCATTATCAGCATTAAAAAATATAATTTCTGATTCTTTGAAAAGCTTTAATTTTTCATGGATCAATTCTTCTTCGGAACTGAAATTAGCTGAGTGAGCCGTTCCAATATGGGTTAATAATCCAATCTTCGGGTGGAAAACATTTTCCTGTTTTTCCATTTCATCAGGTTTGGAAATTCCAACTTCAAAGATTCCTAGTTCGTGTTTTCTGTCGATTTGCAATAGTGACAGGGGCAAACCAATTTGAGAATTAAAACTTTTCGGGCTCTTTACCGTTGCAAATTCATTGGAAAGACATTGATAAAACCACTCTTTCAGAATAGTTTTCCCGTTACTTCCGGTGATTCCTATCGAATTGATGCTGGAATGTTCAAAATGATATTTGGCAAGCGTTTGTAAAAATTCAACCGAATTTTTTGTAATGATTTGATTAATAGAAGGATTATCGATTTTATTTTCAGTAATAATCGTATCAATTCCTTTTTCAATAACTGTATCGATATATTTTTGTCCGGAATTTTTCTTGGTGCTTATCGCAAGAAACGCAGTATTTTTTGTAGAATAAATCGTTCGGCTGTCAAAAGCAATATTTTTGATTTTGATATCTTGATTTCCAACGATTTCCGAATTTGTTATTTCGGATATTTGTTTTAAAGTGTAATTCACTTTCCAGTAATTGTTTTGTAATTAGAATCCGGATTTCGAAAATTATTAATTCAAAAGATTGATTTGATTTTCATTAATCTCATAAATAATAGAATTATGTTTGGTAATTAGTAATTTATGAAAATCCGTGTCTTCATATTTCTGATGAATTAAATTCCCATTTTCAAGCAATGAAATTCTTCTCTCCAAAATTTCATAAAAATCATCCAATACATCGAATCCCCAATTTTGTATAAGAAAGTCTTCCAAATTTTCTAAATCTGATTTCGCTCTATTTGTCCAAAAGATGTTCATTTATCTTTCTTGCAATTCTTTCTTTTGCTTCACTCATAACAATAGAATGTTCGGTTATTCTGCTGTTTTTAACGTCTTCCAATCCTTCTTCAATTGCCTTTAGAATATCATCTTTTGAATTAACTTCTGGTTCAATGATTTCCGCAATCTTAAGCAACTCTTCAGGATTAAATTTCTTTTCCTTCATCTTACGAAAAAATGTAGGTTCGGAAATTCCGCTTTTCTCAATGATGTATTTCAGTTTGAAAGGCGAGTTCCTCAGAATCTCATCTATTGAATTGCTTATCTTTATGTAATTTTTAATTTCTAATATCATTTTGTGATAGTTTTTACTATTAAAACTTAAACAAATTTAATTAAAATAATGACATTAATCTTCTTTGATTTTCAAAACTTCATCCACAAAAACTCTTCTGCTCACAGCATCGTAAGCTTCGGTTTCCCCAAGTTCTACCAACTCCTTTCCTGCGGAAGTTCTCATAGAATAGTTGGCAAGATTTCCAGTTCTTTTGCAAATTGCGTGGACTTTGGTCACATATTCTGCCGTTGCCATCAGATTTGGCATTGGTCCAAATGGGCGACCGAGAAAATCCATATCCAATCCGGCAATTATAACACGTATTCCGTTGTTTGCCAATTGATTGGCAATATCAACAATGCTTTCATCAAAAAACTGGGCTTCATCTATCGCTACTACATCACAATTAGAACCCAACAAAAGAATCTCGGAAGGACTTTCCACAGCTGTACTACGGATTTTCGTCTGGTTATGGGAAACCACATCTTCATCAGAATATCTTGTATCGATTTTCGGTTTGAAGATCTCGACATTCTGGCCAGCCATTTCCGCACGACGGAGTCTTCTGATAAGTTCTTCCGTCTTTCCGGAGAACATAGAACCGCAGATGACTTCCATCCAACCGCTTTGTTTGGAATGATTAATTGTATTTTCTAAAAACATTATTAATTTAGCAAAAAATTGTTTTAAAAACTAATATTAAAAATACTTCGACAAGCTCAGCGTGACACCTCTAATACTAAAAGTTTTATTTTTAGCGTTGTCAGGCTGAGCTTGTCGAGGCCTTAAATTAGGAACAAAATTGTATATAAAATTAGCAAATTGTTCTTAAATTTATAAACATCAAATTTAAGTAAAAATTAATAAGATATATTATGCAAAACCTGCAAGATACATACGAGAGAATTTTCGGAGAGATAAAGAATCTTTTGTCAGAATTGTCAAAATCTGATACTTATCAAGCTATTTTGGCGAAGGAGAATGAAATTAACCAACTTTATCAAAAATTTTCCTTTCTTAAGATTTCTCAGAACTTTGAGTTTTCGTCAACCGAAAATGAACCTTTTCAAACTATTGAAAATCAATTAACAAACATAGATTCTGATTTGATTTCTGTAGAAGATTTTGAAGAAGAAAATAAGGTTGCGGAAATCGTTGTTGAGGAAACTGAAATGCACGATATTTTTGATGAGGTTCCGGAGGTGGAAGAAGTCCATTCTTTTGCGGAAATCGATGCTCAGGAAGATGTAGCAGAAGATACAGCATCGATTGAAGAGATTCATCTGCAGGAAGAAATCATCGAACAAGAAAGCGAAGCTCCAAATGAAGAGTTGGTTGAATCAATTTCAGAAACGGAAATTAATGAAATTGAAGCTCAAAATTATCATGAAGAAATAGTGGAAGCTGTTGAGGAAATCCAGGCTGAAGAAAACCTGCTAGAAGAACCAGCTGAAAAACTCGAACCAATGCAGGACAGCCAGTTTTCTTTCGCAATGACAAAGGATGAGCCAGTTTCAAGAGAAAATTCTCAAGATGATTACGAAGCGAGATTGGCAGAAAAAGAAGCCAAACTGAAAGAGCTTGAGGAAAACAGGAGAAAAATTGTTGAGTTTTCAAAAGAAAACACCCAGCCTAAAGAAAATACTCAGGAAGTTTACGAATCTCAAACTCAACAGGAACATCATGATAAGAAATTCAAACTAGCCCACATCAAAGGATTGAAAATTGCAAAATCTTTGTTTGATGATGACCATTTGGAAGAAATTGAAAAACCTGCGACAACACCAACTTCCGGAAGCCTTCTGAAAAATAATGTGCCGACAGATTATATGGAAGCACCAAAACCAAAACCGGAATTCAAGCTTGATTTGAATGACAGAATTGCATTTTCCCAATATCTTTTCAATGGAAGTCAAAGTGAACTGAATGAAGTGGTTAACACGCTTAATTCGTTCACTTCGGTTGAAAAAGCACAGGAATTTTTGAGCGATATCTATTACGAAAGAGATTGGAAGAAGGTGGATTCTTACGCACAGAGATTGTGGACTTTGGTTGAAAACAGGTTTTTATAGATGATTATCAAAAAGCACTTTCATATTTAGAAAAAAATTTTCAAGAAAATTGAAAAATAGATGGGTCAGGGTTTAGCAGGGATTTGTGTCAA
Organism: Epilithonimonas caeni DSM 17710; assembly: GCF_000426465.1. Classification (GTDB taxonomy): domain Bacteria; phylum Bacteroidota; class Bacteroidia; order Flavobacteriales; family Weeksellaceae; genus Epilithonimonas; species Epilithonimonas caeni. The sequence goes on along the minus strand of NZ_AUFK01000013.1, from coordinate 176,418 downwards.
CAAAGGATTTGATATTGATGGTTTTGATTTGGGAAGAGACCTTTCATTTGAATGGCAATTTCAAAAAAAAGTTTCTCCTGAAATCGCATTTGAAAAAAATAAGAGAAAAAAGTTCTATGATGTTTGTTTCTTAGAAAATGCAACTTTAATCTTAACCGAATTGGAAACAGGAATGTGGGGACGAACTTCCGAAAAATATGAAGTTTTTTCTTTTGTTATTCAAGAATCTACAATGAGTTTTAGTTTTAAATGGAGTTTAAATTCTGATTTTGAACAAAGATATTTCCGAGTTGAAAATAATATTATTGAAGAAGAAGTTTCTATTGGAGAAAAGTTACCTATTGAAGGTTTGTATGATGACTATACAAATTTAATAGAAGCACAAATAAAAGAAACAACAGGATTCTCACTTAAAGATTTTTCAGATAAAGAATTTTACAGATTCAAATGGGTAGGTTGGGAAATTTTATCAAAGGATTTGGAGTATATTTTAAGAAGCGAGTATTTTTATAAATATGTGGATAGAGGATTAATTCCAAATTATACTCAAGAAGAACAAATCAGGCTTTTTGAATTATTTCATAAATATGCGGTCGATAATAATATAGACGTTTATCATTATATGACTTATGGTAACTCTGAGGGAATAATGCCTATTGAAACTATATTCAAAACAAATTATCAAGATGTAATAAAAATATTGCTCAAAAATCCCGAAACAGAGTCTGTTGTAAAAAAATATTATACAAAAAATCAATTAGATTGGTTGTTTTGTATAAATCAAAATGATGAAAAAAGATATAATGAAATACTTAATGACCATTTAAAGATTGAAGAAAATGTTATTTCGAATGAAGATATTTCAAGAAAAAAATCAAAGAAAAAATGGTGGGAGTTTTGGAAATAAATATATTTAAGAAGTAGATGAGCGGTATTTTATATTTTGTTCCGACACCCGTTGGAAATCTGGAAGATATGACTTTCCGGGCTGTGAAAGTTTTGAAAGAAGTGGATTATATTTTATGTGAGGATACAAGAACTTCCGGTATTCTTCTAAAACATTACGAAATTTCTAAACCACTTAAATCTTATCATTTGCATAATGAACATCAGGCAACAGAAAGAGTTGTTCAGGATTTGGAAAATGGGCAGAATATTGCCATAATTACAGATGCTGGAACACCAGGAATTTCGGATCCAGGTTATCTTTTGGCAAAGGCTTGTGCGGATAAAGATTTGGAAATGATTTGCTTGCCTGGAGCAACTGCTTTTGTTCCAGCTTTGGTTGTTTCCGGACTGCCGAATCACGATTTTTATTTTGCCGGCTTTCTTCCTCAGAAAAAAGGGAGACAAACCAAACTGAAACAATTGGCTGAAGAAAAGAAGACAATTGTTCTTTACGAAAGTCCACATAAAATCAATACAACACTTGAACAAATCAAGGAATTCTTTGGGGAAGAAACAAGAGTGAGTCTGAGCAGAGAAATCTCTAAAAAATTTGAAGAGACTAAAAGAGGAACAATCAATGAGTTAATCGAATTCTCGAAAAGTAAAACTTTAAAGGGTGAGATTGTTCTGATTGTGAATAACTCTTAAAGTATTATTTTTGCCATAATAAAATTAGAAAACATTAAAAAAATATATGGGATTACTACAAGGTAAAGTTGCAATCATCACAGGAGCAACGCGTGGAATCGGAAGAGGAATTGCGGAAGTTTTTGCCAAAGAAGGCGCAAAAATAGCATTCACTTACGCCGGCTCTGTTGAAAAAGCTAAAGAATTGGAATCAGAATTAAGCAAAATAACAGAAATCAAAGGTTATCAGTCAGATGCTTCGGATTATGAAGCCGCTCAAAAATTAGTTGAGGATGTTTTGGCAGAATTCGGGACGATTGATATTTTGGTAAATAATGCAGGAATCACAAGAGATAACCTGATGTTAAGAATGTCAAAAGAAGATTGGGACACGATTATCAAAGTTAATCTGGATTCGGTTTTCAACCTGACAAAAGCAGTTATCAAACCGATGATGAAAGCAAAATCCGGTTCTATCATCAATATGACTTCGGTTGTTGGCGTGAAAGGTAACGCCGGACAAGCCAATTATGCCGCTTCTAAAGCCGGAGCAATTGGTTTTACTAAATCTATCGCTTTGGAATTAGGTTCCAGAAATATCCGTTGCAACGCTATCGCACCAGGTTTCATCGAAACTGAAATGACGGCTGCTTTGGACGAAAAAACAGTTCAGGGATGGAGAGAAGGAATCCCAATGAAAAGAGGAGGACAGCCTGCTGATGTTGCCAACGCCTGTGTTTTCTTCGCAAGTGAATTATCTTCCTACGTGACAGGCCAGGTTCTGAATGTTGACGGAGGAATGTTGACTTAATTAAAACAATATCAAATATTTATAAAGCTTTTTGTGCAATACGCAAAAAGCTTTTTTTATAAAAATTATGACAATCGATTTTCCATTGACATTTCAGATTTTTGGCAAGACTGTTTTGGCACATCCTGTGTTTGAGACAGTTGGTATTTTTCTGGCGATGCGTTATTATTTTTATTTGAAAAGAAGGTCATCGGAGAAAATGTCATTCAGTAGTTCGGCGGCGGTTCTTATTGGAGCTACTGCTGGAGCTCTGATTGGTTCTAAGCTGATTGGAAATTTAGAGAATCCTTATTTGTTGTTCAATGATTTCAATATCAAAAGATTTTGGACCAATAATACCATTGTTGGCGGATTATCATTTGGATTAATTGGAGTAGAATTAGCAAAAAAGATTGTTGGTTATCAAAAAAGTACAGGAGATTTAATCGTTTTTCCTTTGATTTTGGCAATGATTATCGGGAGAATTGGTTGTTTTTTCACCGGAGTTTATGAGGAAACGTATGGGATTCCTACAGATTCGGTTTTTGGAATGCATCTCGGTGACCAATATCTCAGACATCCGGTGGCGCTTTATGAGATTGCATTTCTCATCATTCTTTGGATTGCTTTGAAGGTGATCCAGGCAAAATCAAAATTTTCTTCAGGCTTTATATTTCAGATATTTATGTTGAGTTACTTCACGTTTAGATTGATGCTGGATTTTATAAAACCGAAAATAGAAATCATAGGAAATCTTGGAACGATTCAGTTGGTGTGTATTGTTGTGATAATTTATTATATCTTTAAAATGAAAAACACTTTGAATCAAAAATCAAATCAAAATCTATAGAAAATGAAAACTCTAACGCTTCTGGAAGTCGGCAATTTGGGAGGTCTGGTCGCAATGATTATTAGCATTATGATAATTGTAGCGCTTGTTATTTCCCTTTTCATTACATTTTTTGTAAAATCAATTTATGAATCCAAAGACGGACGCAAGTTTTCCAAATCACAGTTTTGGCAGACAATGCTGATTTCATTATTGATTTGTGGTTTGATAAGTGGCTTTGTTTGTGGAGGAATGTAAGAATTTGAATTATGCCAATAAGAAATTATACTTATTACGATTACACCATCAGTCTCTGTCCGGAATGTCTGAAAAGAGTAGGAGCCAAAATTATCATCGAGGATGAATCGGTTTTTATGGCCAAAAGATGTCCCGACCACGGATTTTTCAAGACCAAAATTGCTTCTGATGTTCATTACTACAAAAACATCCGAAACTACAACAAAGCGTCTGAAATGCCGGTGCATTTCGGAACAGATGTAGAATATGGCTGTCCTTACGATTGTGGATTATGTGTAGACCACGAACAACACAGCTGTCTTTCAATCGTGGAGGTGACTGACCGATGTAATCTGACTTGTCCAACGTGTTATGCAATGTCCTCGCCACATTACGGAAGCCACAGAAGTCTGGAAGAAATTGAAGCGATGTTTGATGTCATTGTTAAAAATGAAGGTGAACCGGATGTGGTTCAAATCAGTGGAGGCGAACCTACGATTCATCCCGAGTTTTTCAAAATAATGGACATTGCGAAGTCAAAACCGATTAAACATCTGATGCTGAATACAAACGGTGTAAGAATAGCCAATGACCCTGGTTTTGCTGAAAAGCTGGCAACTTATGCACCCGAATTTGAAATTTATCTCCAGTTTGATTCTTTTAAACCAGAGGTTTTGGAGGATTTCCGAGGAAAGGATTTGACGGATGTTAGAATGAGAGCTTTGGAAAAACTCAATGCTTTGAATCTTTCGACGACACTTGTGATTGTCCTTCAAAAAGATAAGAATATTGATGAAATTGGAAAAATAATCGAGTTTGCTCTGAAACAAAAATGTGTGCGAGGAATCACTTTTCAACCTGTTGAAATTGCAGGAAGAAACCGGGAAGATTCGGCTTGCGAAAAAATAACTTTGACAGAGGTAAGACAAGAGATTCTTAATCAGTTTCCACTTCTCAATTCGGATGATATCATTCCGGTTCCTTGTAATCCGGATGCTTTGGCAATGGGTTATATTTTGAAACTGGAAAGCGAAACGATTCCTTTGACAAGATATATCAATCCTGCTGATTTACTGAATAACGAAACCCGAAATACGATCGTTTACGAACAAGATACAGGATTGCAGATGCAGCTTCTGGATATTTTCAGTACTGGGATTTCAGTGGATAAAGTGAAACCTAAAGTGAATCAGTTATTATGTTGTCTTCCAGAAGTTTGTGCTCCTGATCTGGATTATGATAATCTGTTCAGAATCATCATTATGAATTTTATGGATGCTCACGATTTTGATGTAAGAGCGGTTAAAAAATCCTGTGCCCATATTGTCAACAAAGATTTGAAGATGATTCCGTTTGAGACGATGAATCTCTTTTATCGGGATGATAAAAGCAAATATCTGGAAGAATTAAGAAAAGAAGACAAGGTTTTGTTTTAAATTATTTGGATAGAACTCAAATTAATTATGATAATCAACGGAAAGAATTACAGCAATATTTTATTGGTTTTTGCTTTGGAATCCGAAGCTGGAAAAGAATTCGAAAAATATAATAAAGTCTTTGTAGGAATAGGGAAAGCCAAAGCGACTTACAATCTTACAAAAGCCATTCAGAAAACTAATCCGGATTTGATTATCAATCTTGGAACTGCCGGAAGCACAACTTTTGACAGAGGAAGCGTTGTGAATTGCAGTCGTTTTATTCAGAGGGATATGGATGTCAGAGCTTTAGGTTTTCGGAAATTTGAAACACCATTTTCCAATGAACCAATTCTCCTGGAATATGGATTAATTATAGAAAATCTTCCCAACGGCATCTGCGGTTCCGGAGACCAGTTCGAGCTGGAGCATATCAACCCGGAATATAATGTCATCGATATGGAAGCTTTTGCCCTTGCGAAAGTGGCTGAGCAAGAAGGAATCGATTTTCTGTCCCTGAAATATATTTCTGACGGTGCAGACGGAAATGCCGCCGATGATTGGACGCAAGAAGTTAAAAAAGCTTCGATTGCGTTAAGAAAAGAACTAGATAATCTTTAATAAAAAAACCAGCCAATTTCGGCTGGTTTTTTTTATTTCTGAATTAAAACTTTGTCATAGATTTTCTTGACCTGCAAATCTCCAAAACCAAAAATCCCTAATTCTTCTTGGAATTGTTTAAAGACTGATTCAAAATCTGTCAATCCGTTTTCAATTTGGTTCCTGATGAAATCTTCCGGCTTAATATTGATATAAGCGTCAACAATTTCCTTCAAAAAATGGAAGCAATCTGATTGATGTTCTGATAATTGTTTTAGAGAATCGATGTCATTATTTTGATAAGCTTTCCAAAGATTGATAGCTAATTCTATATCGTTTTCATTAAATAAAATTTTGGATTTCAACGATTCTTCCAAATCAGAATTATCAGAATCTGAAAAACCTTTCCAAAGATTTTCTGTAGTTGTTTTCGGAAAAATTCTATAGATTTTTAAATCTTTAATATTTGAGAGTAAAGAAATACAAAACCACAAATTAACCTGACAAAACAAATCATTTTCAAACCAGAGATTAACTTCGGAACCTTCCGGAATATTTAGAATCTTTTCAAACTCCGAAACAGATTTTTCATAATAGCTTTCCTTAGAAACATTATAATCCTGAGAAACTGATTTGACTCTAATTTCCCAGAATTCCTCCAGTGAATTTGCTTTCAAATCCCCAGAGACCAAAGCTTCCCGGCAGACAATAATCTCGCCATCGATTGAAGTTTTCTTCAAATCTTCAGCAAGATAATCGCCATTGGTTATGTGAAAGATATGCTTCAACTGCTATCCGTTAAAAACTTGATTTTCCTGCTCTTGAACTCTGATGAAAGTTGTTCTCTTAGAAAGTTCTTTCAGTTTAGATGCTCCGACATAAGTACAAGTTGAACGAACACCTCCTAAGATATCTTTTACCGTTTCCGCAACCGGACCTTTATAAGGAACTTTCACGGTTTTTCCTTCCGAAGCACGATATTCGGCAACACCTCCGGAATGTTTATCCATTGCTGTTTGAGAACTCATACCATAAAATAATCTGAAGGTTTTCCCATTTTCTGTGATGAGTTCACCACCACTTTCGTCGTGTCCGGCGAACATTCCGCCCAGCATCACAAAATCTGAACCGCCGCCAAAAGCTTTTGCAACATCGCCCGGAACTTTACAACCACCGTCGCCAATGATTTGACCACCCAAACCGTGCGCTGCATCAGCACATTCGATAATAGCGGAGAGTTGAGGGTAACCGACACCGGTTTTCACACGGGTCGTACAAACTGAACCTGGCCCGATTCCGACTTTGATAATATCTGCGCCGGCGAGGATCAATTCTTCCACCATTTCGCCGGTAACGACATTGCCGGCCATAATGATTTTGTCAGGGAAATTCTGACGCGCTTTTTTCACAAATTCTACGAAATGTTCGGAGTAGCCATTTGCAACATCAATACAAAGGAACTGAATCTTTGGATTGGCATCCAGAATCGTTTTGATCTTCTCTTCATCCGCTTTTCCTGTTCCGGTGCTCAATGCTATGTACTGGTAGAAGTCATCACTTTTATCTTTCAGAAAATCAGACCATTCCTGTACAGAATAATGCTTATGAACAGCGGTAATGATTTTGTCTTTGGATAAAGCTTCCGCCATTTCGAAAGTTCCGACCGTGTCCATATTGGCTGCTATCAACGGAACGCCGCTCCATTTTTTCTGAGTATGAAGAAAAGTGAATTCCCTTTCTATAGTCACTTCTGAACGGGATTTGAGTGTGGAACGCTTCGGACGAAACATCACATCTTTGAATCCCAACTTGATTTCGTTTTCTATTCGCATACTTCAAAATTAATATAATTTTTTTTGAAAATGGAAGATTCTTTTAGTAAAAATGCTTCGAGAGCCTCAGCATGACATCCCTAATACTGAACTCGATAATGTTTTAAATTTCTAAGAAAATTCTGCACGGTCAGTCTGAGATTTAGAAGAATTCAAAACATTTATTGCAATAAATTATCAAATAAGAATCTCTATTTTTGTTTTTGTGAAACATCTAGTCATTATAGGTCTCGTGATTCCTGAACCTGCATCTACTGCTGCTGGTCATCGGATGATGCAATTGATAAAACTATTTTCTGAAGCAAATTATAAAATTACTTTCCTGACCGTCTCAAATAACATCGAATTTTCAGAAAAGATTGAGATTCAGAAGATTGAAATCAATAATGAGAGTTTTGATGAGAAGATTAGAAATCTCAATCCGGACGTTGTTCTTTTTGACCGGTATGTGACCGAAGAACAATTTGGCTGGCGCGTTTCCGAGAATTGTCCTCAAGCCATCAAATTGATTGATACAGAGGATTTACACTTCCTGAGAGAAGCGCGACGAAAAGCTTTTGTTGAGAAAAGAGAGATCAGTGATGAAGATCTGGTAAATGATGTTTTCAAGAGAGAGATCGCTTCGATTCTGCGTTGTGATCTGTCGTTAATTATTTCTGAATTCGAGTATCAGTTACTGACGGATAAATTTAAAATCGATCCTGATATTCTGTTTTATATTCCGTTTTTGACTGAAAAAATTGAAAAAAATAAAACTACTTTTCAAGAAAGACAACATTTTGTAAGCATCGGTAATTTCCTTCATGAACCCAATTGGCAAACGGTTTTGAAATTGAAACAGATCTGGGGATCGATCAAGAAAAAAATCCCGCAAGCTGAGCTTCATATTTATGGTGCTTATACTAGTCAGAAGGTTTTTGGACTTCATAATGAGAAAGAAGGTTTTCTGGTAAAGGGAAGAGCAGATTCTGTAGAAGATATCTTTAACAAAGTGAAAGTTCTGCTGGCACCAATTCCTTTCGGAGCAGGATTGAAAGGGAAACTCTGGGAAAGCATGAAATTCGGTTTACCCAATGTGACGAGTTCAACAGGAGCAGAAGCGATGCACAAAGATCTGCCCTGGAACGGTTTTATAGAAAATTCTGATGAAGGTTTTGTTGAGAAAGCTGCTGAACTTTATCAGAATGAAAATATTTGGAATAAGGCTCGGGAAAATGGGTATCACATTTTGGAAGCTATGTTTATGAAAGATTTGTTTGCGGATTCTTTCATTAGTAGAGTCTCTGGAATCAGAGAAAATCTGGACGATCACAGAACCAAAAATTATCTCGGAAAGATTCTACAGCACCACCAACTGAATTCGACAAAATATATGAGCCGGTGGATCGAGGAGAAAAACAGGAAAAATTAGTATCTTTATTCAAACACAAATCGATGTCAACATTTGATCAGGACCTGAATAAAGAATATTTATTAGGTCAATTTTTGGATGAAATTTATGCGCAGCTCAATTATGATTTTAGAAGAATCCATGAATCAGATCTTCAGAATAAAGGTATAGATCTCATCATTGATCATAATGTGAAAGAATATTACATCGATGAAAAAGCGCAACTCGATTATCTCGGTCATTCTTTGCCAACATTTACTTTTGAACTAAGTTATCTTAAAAATGGACAATGGAAAAAAGGCTGGCTATTTGATGAAAACAAAATTACGGACCATTATTTTCTGATCACGGATATAAAAATAAAAACTCAAAATATCGAAGAGGGTTTCAAAAGCTGCTCCATCACAAGTGTCAATACGAACAAACTTAGAACATATCTTGAAAACATTGGACTTGATTGGGATACTTTGAATGATCTGGATGCACAGATCAGGAACTCTGACCAGGAAAAAAATATCCCTCTTCGCGACCTTAAAGAAAAGGAAGAAGGATGCTTGTATTTTTCTGTTCAGAAGGATGAAAAACCTTTGAACCTTAAGTTATACCTCAAATGGCTCATCGAGATCAGAGCAGCAAAAAAGATCTATCCTTTTTGACCAAATTTCAAAAGCGTTTCACCTACTTTTTCAATCACTCCCACAACCAGGGCATTTCCCATGAAGAAAGCCCGTTTAACATCGCTTACGCCTTCCAACAATGTATGATCATCAGGGAACATATTAAGCCTTTCCAGTTCGATCGGTGTTAATCTCCTTAGTCCTTTGCTGGTTCTCACCACATGTTTGAATCGGGAAGCCGATTTTCCGCCCTCGCCTGTGATGATTGTCCTGGACGGACTTTCCAGATTATCCGGAAAGATCATCGCACCTTCGCCGTAATTATATGAGAAACCATCTGCCGACTGTCGCACTTCTTTTTTGGCACCTTTCAGATAGTTCCATTTATCAATTTCGCTTTCATCAATGAAATATTCTTGCGGAACTTCATCTACAGGAATCAGAATATCTTTTAGCAAGGTCCTTTTTCCTTCGTAATTCGGAGAGGTTTTCAAAGTTGTCACCTTGCCATCCAGGATCATTCCGGAATTTTGAAAAGGTGAATCTCCTTTTTCTTTGTTAAATGAACTCGATATTTCTTCCACACTTTGATCAAGGTCAAAAGTTTTGAGGTCGGAAACCTGATCAACTTCAAAGGTTTTGGCAAAAACACCTTCATCCAAAAGCCAATCAATTTCTGGAGTTTTTATCAATGAATTATAAATTTCCGAATCTTTCAAATAACCTAAGATAAAAATTCTTCTCCTTTTTTGCGGCATCCCATAATCTGCGGCATTGACGACCCTCCATTCTACAGCGTATCCAAGGTCGGACAAACATTTTAGCATGATCGCGAAATCTCTTCCTCGCTGTGCGGTTGGTGACTTTAAAAGTCTATCCACATTCTCCAGGAAAAGGAATTTTGGTTTGTTTTTTTTCTCATCCAAAATTCTATAGATCTCCCACCAGAGAACACCCTTTTTGCCTTGCAGGCCTTTAGAATTTTTCAAGGTTGTTGCTACCGAATAATCCTGACAAGGAAACCCGCCTACTAACATATCATGTTCCGGGATCTCCTCGCTTGGGACAGCGGAAATATCTTGGTTAGAATGCCCTTTTTTACCGAATCTTGATTCATAGACCAAAGAAGCATGCTGTGATTTTGTGGACGGTTCCCACTGGTTGCTCCAGATAATCTCGAAGTTCTCTTTGGAAGAAACTTTGTTACTGTTCTGTAAACCGATTCTAAAACCACCAACGCCGGCAAAAAGTTCGATTACTTTTATCTTTTTCATTGTACACAAAAATAAAAATAAAATAATGGAGTACAATATGAATTCAATGTATTGATGAAACGGAATCTTTTGCTTGAAAAATTCTTTGATCCGATTTTTGTTTTAATGTTGCAAATAATAAAAAATAATCTTTTATTTTTCTTGGCGGTTTAAGCTTATTGATCTATTAATGATTTAAATACAGTCCCAAGTTTATCTAATTTGAATGCTTTCGATAGAGTTACTCCGAAAAATGGTCTTGAGTTTTTAAGCTGATTGCTTACTTCTGCTTGTAATGTAATTCCTGTCACAGCTTCGGTTATCCATGCTCTTCCTAAATAAAAGATTTTATCTTTTTTAGCCATTGGTGGATAAGCCTCACTACCAAGAGCATTGAAATTTATTTTTTTACTAGGGTCACTATAAAATCTTGCCAAATAACCTACCGAGCTTTGCTCTCTTACACTTACTTCTTTTGTCTCGTAGACCATAAAAACACCAATTAATCCCAAATTAAAATCAAACTCATTAAATTCTGATCTAGTATTTTGATCCAGAATAATTGTATTTGGAACATATCCTGATGATTGTACGGTATCTGTAACAGTCGGTGTTCCAAAGACTCGTTGCAAATTGATGCGTCTCCAGATAAATTCGAGTGATGGAGCATAGTAAAGATTAAAATTATGATCCACTCTTTTGTTTATTTTTATAAGCGGACTAAAAAAAGCTCCTATATTGTCAGATGTGGTTGTTGTCAGAAGCGCTCCTGAACCTCTTTGTCGAAAGTAAATTGAATCTGTGATTGGTTGAACCTTGATAGTACGGTTACTATATGATGTGGAATCAGTTCTGCTCATCGTTCGATTACCATATAAGCTTAGATAAAAACCAAATCTATTTTTACCATTTATCGGAGGAACAAAAACATTAGTGGCAAAAAAAAGATTTTGTGCTTTCGTTTTTCCTTCCGCCATATCAAAATTAGTACCTATGTAAGAGAGAACTTTATAATTTTCTGATATATTTTCCGGCATATGAGATTTTACAATAAGAATGAATTTTTTTCTATCACTTATATTCTGCTCACCTACATCTTTGTCATTTTCTTTAGTAATTAAGCTCAAGATCAAACGTCTTTCCCTATCAACCAATGAATCCATTTTTATTTTAACATACAATGTTTCCTTGTCTCTTATCTTTGAAAATTCCTTTGCACTGAGATCAATCTCATAATCACTCGCTGGGAGTGAGCTTTTTTCAATTTTAAATCCTAGTGTATAATCTTTCCATAGATCTTCCTTTCCCAATTGCGTATTGATCTCTATAGGAATAATAACTTCGTTTTTATTATTCTTATTTACAATCAAACTATCTTTCGTAAAAGCGATATTAAAAAGTTGTCCTTGCGCTATTCCAGCCCAAAGCAAAAGCAGTAATAATAATTTTGTTTTCATAATGTATATTTTAGTTAGTCCAAAAATAATCTCTTAAGTATTTGTTAATCAATACGAAAAAGGCTATTTTTATATGGGTGATTTTCTGGAAGGAATTAGGAAAAAGAAAGTAAGAATTAGGTTTTTTCCTATTGTGAGAAAAATTAAATGCAGAGAAATTTGTTTAAACAATTAAAATATTAAACTATGAGAAAATTAATTTTACTTTGTCTTTTGGTCTTCCTTTGGAATTGCTCTACCGTGAAGTTCAAAAAAACTTATGAAAATCCGGCTCCGCCAACTTTTAAGATTGCTGCTTTGTCTGCTACAACAGAAACACAGAAAAATAATGATACAGTTTTGGAAAGACATCTGATAAAGGAAGAGGTTTTTGAAGAATGCGTTGCATCTTATCTCAAAGAATTGAATATTAATAAAAGTCGTTATTGGGTATTACCATTGGCACAAAATCAAAAACTTCTGGCAGCCTTAAATGAAGCAGATAATTCGGGTAAAAAACTTATCAGAATAACCTTTCCGAGAACTAAAGCTGCAAATGATTTCGAATTCACAACGACTGATGATTTTTGTGAGTTTGGTGACAGGGTTTCTATTTATCATTGTGACCTATTCAAAAATATATTGAATGACTCTAATATTAAGCGTTTTGTAATTACAAAAGGTAAAGAGAAAATAGATGCATCTGAGCTGAGAGAAAGGAATAACTGCTCGACACAAGACGGCTATTACATAGAAGCGCTATTTGCAGTAGAACTTAAACAGCCGGATAAGAATGGAAATAGATATGTTTACTATAATTTATCACATATCCCACCAGGAAAATAAATAAAATTCAAATGGATTTTACGATTATCAGCTATATAGAAATTCTTACATTTTTAGTGGCCATTATTTTTCTGAAAAAGAGAAATAATGGCTTATTATCTATTCTTTTGCTGAATGCAGCTGCAGAAACATTTTTCTCTTTCAATAATAATTTGATAGAGATTACGGTATTATACTGCTATATCCATTTTATATTATGGTTTTTTCTTTTATTCAAAATGGTAAATAAGGAAAAAGCATTGAAATATATCATTCCTCTCTATAGTATTTTTTGCTTAATTGATTTTCTTTATATAGAAGGTGCAAGATCTCTTAATTACTATTCCTTTGTTTTGGGAACATTTATCTACGTTTCAAATTTTATTGTTTTCAGTTTTCAAAATTTGAAGAAGGAAGATTTCAGTTTTTTCCTTTCCAATAGTTATATAATACTTTCTTCTCCGGTTTTGTTTTTTACGGGGATGAGTTTACTGTTTGCTTTTGATACATCATCCCTATTTCATATAAAAATCATTGATAATGTGAGTTTGTATGTTATTATTTGTTATTTTGTCAATATTATTTATTATTTTTTGATAAATTGTTATATTTATAGAGAAAATAGGGGATATGTATAAAATAGCACTTGGAATCATCATTGTACTATTGCTGGTATGTTTGCTGGTACTATTCTGTGTGATTTTGATAAGGCTCCATATTTATAAGATAACAAGTTATCAAAAAAGTATATATCAAAAAGACCTTGATTTCCAGAAAACACTTACCAAAAGTATCATAGAAAGTCAGGAGGAAATCCGATCCACAATTGCTGGCGACCTTCATGATGATATTGGGCAACAAATTACGGTTCTCAATTTTCAGGTGGAAAACTTAAAGCTCGACTTTCCGGAAGTTGATGTTCCATTGGAAAATCTTTCTTCTTCTTTAGCAAAACTGTCACAATCTGTACGTTCCACAAGTCATAGATTACACCCATCATTTTCGGATAAAGAACGCATTGAAAAACGGATCCAAAAAGATCTGGAGTATCTTAAACAGAGTCACAGCATAGATTTTTCATACAAATATCCAGCTTATTCCTCTGAACTAGCTTTGGATCATTCGCATATTCTGTACAGGATGTATCAGGAAATCATTAATAATATTTTAAAGCATTCTTTTGCAGACAAAGTAGATATTGAGCTTAGGTTCCATCCTTTTTTATTACAAATTACAGATAACGGAAAAGGGTTCGCCATCAACCAAAATAACGATAAATTGGGTTTGAACACACTCAAAAAAAGAGCAGAAATCATTAATTTGGAATTAAAGGTTTTTAGCGAATTACAAAAAGGAACAACTATCCAGATTTTTGAAAACATAGTTTAATAAAAATATATCATTTGAAAAATTTTACTATTGCAATTATAGATGATCACCAAATAGTCCGAGAAGGTCTTAAGGAGCTTATTGAAAAATTGGGAAACTTTAAAATTATCTACGAATTTAAAAATGGACAGTCTTTTATTGACTCGCTACCTTTGAAAGAAAAACCGGATCTGTTTATTTTGGACTATTCGATGCCCAATCTTAATGGAATAGAAATTTTAGAGAAACTCGAACAACGTGCTGAAGAATATAAAGTTCTTTTATTGACACAACATTTGGAAGAAGATATTATTGATAGGGCGTATCAGCATGGTGCCAGAGGATTTTTACACAAAAATTGTACAGCCACTGAACTAAAGGTATGTATTGAAGATATTCTTTCAGTTGGATATAGTAATATAACAGATATTCTTAGGCGGATTAAAAATTATGGAAAGAAAAATGACAATTTTCAAGATATAAAACTGTCTGATAGAGAATTCCATTTCCTTAGTTTGGTTTGCGATGGGAAAGAACTTACTTATGAACAAATCGCATCCGAAATGAATGTGTCGGTTAAATCAGTAGATGTATATCGTAATGCTCTTTTTGAAAGATTTAACATAAAGTCGAAGGTAGGTCTTGTTCTCTTTTCTTTTCAAAATAAATTGACGCCACCCTTTACTGAATTTTAAATGTCATAAATTATATTGCATCTTACGAATCTATAAACGTAAATGATATAAAAAACAAAAACCACCACATTTCTGTGATGGTTTTGCTCCTCTTGCTGGGCTCGAACCAGCGACCCTCTGATTAACAGTCAGATGCTCTAACCAACTGAGCTAAAGAGGAATATTTCTTTTTGCTTTAAGCGTGTGCAAATATAGAAACTTTTTTAAAAACTCCAAAACTTTTTTTGAAACTTTTTTTAATTTTTTTAGCCCAAAGCCTGCGCTATCAGCTTAACTATATCATTTCCAAATATTAACGCCATAAGCCCTAATAAGAAGATTACACCCACCATTTGTGCATTTTCCAATATTTTCTGCGGTACAGGTTTTCTTGTAATGATCTCCCATAATGTAAACAGAACGTGGCCGCCATCTAATCCAGGGATCGGTATCAGATTAAGGAAAGCCAGCCAAACCGAAAACATAGCTGTAAAGCTCCAGAAAAACTCCCAATTTATGGACAAGCTTCCGTCTTTGCTTTTATCAACGTGCATATTGTTGACAATAGCGATAGGGCCCCCAACTTTTTTATAACCTTGTATTTTTTTATGGAAGATAAGCTTGAACTGCTTAACCTGCTTTGTCAAAGAAGCAATACTTCTGTCAAAGCCTCTTGGAATCGCTTGTAAGAAAGTATAATCTTTTGTTACTTCAGTTTTGTCAAGATAACTTTGAGCGAGCTTTAAGTTTGGTGTAAACCCGATTTTTCCTTCTTTGTTGACATCTGAAATGACATTCAAAGTTTGATCATTTCTAACAATATCCAACGAAACTTTTCCTCCCTTGCTTGCTTTTAGAATATCACCAACCTGGTCATAGAATTCGATTTTTTCACCGTTAATGCCAACTATTTTATCCCCTTTCTTCAGTCCTGCTTTTATCGCGGGCATATTTGGTGCTAAACTGTCAACTACGGCCGGGAATCTTGGAGTGATATAAGCTTTAGCTTCATTAGCACCTAAGATGTGCGCAATTCCATCTTCATTCGGAGCAAAATTAACTTCTTTTCCGTCCCTTAAAACTGTTATTTCATTACTCAAAAGAATATCGAGGAAACTATCTTCCAGTCTCTCTTCTGGTTTGCCGTCGATTTTTAAAATTTTGTCTCCGTTTTTGAACCCTAATAGCTGTGCTGGTTCTGAAACCGCGATCCCGTTTTCGAACTTCGAATTATCGTGATAGGTTTCGCCATTGAAATAGGAAAGCGAGGAATAGATTGCCCAGGCCAAAAAGAAATTCACCGTTACACCACCAAGCATAATGATCAGTCTCTGCCAGGCCGGTTTTGCACGGAACTCCCACGGTTGCGCCGGTTTTTTCAGTTGTTCGGTGTCCATACTTTCATCCACCATTCCGGCGATTTTCACATAACCTCCGAAAGGAAGCCAGCCGATTCCGTACTTCACACCTTCATGCTTTCTCCAGTCATCTTCCGGAAGTGTAGAAATATCGATTGGTTGAAGAACTTTTTTCCCATCAATTTCCACCTCTTCTTCAGTAGGTTGGTTTTTGGAAAGGAATTTATATTGCCATTTTCCATTGATCTTCTTCATGGCGAAGATGGAAAAATAAGGGTCAAAGAATAAAAAGAATTTGTCTACTTTGGTTTTAAACCATTTCGCTGGCAAAAAGTGCCCGATTTCGTGTAAAGTTACAAGAATAGAGATGCTCAGTACAAACTGAAATATCTTTAATGCTAATTCCATTAATATGTTTTAAAATTATAGGTACGCAAAGGTAATCATTTCAGTCATAAACTGTACCAATGAAAGATCTTTGTCAAAAAGTCATTTATTGACTTCGAATAATCAATTCATTTGGACAGCTTAATCTACTTGTAGTTTAGCCTGAGCTTTTCTAGGAACTACAAGGAATTAGATTCTAAAAAAACTTTACATACCTTAAGTTTGAAAATTATTAATTCATTCTTAAAAGTTAAATCCTTAATTTTAAATCAAATTTAAAAATGAAATTATGTCAAATATCGAGATGATAATTGAGGAAAGAGCAGCGGATATCGGCAACTTTTTAGTTGGCAGATTGTTGCCGTTTACTCAGAAAAGAAGCGTTGGACCATTTGTGTTTATCGACCACATGGGGCCTGCTGCGCTCAAAGATTATGAAAACCTGGATGTCCCACCACATCCGCATATCGGACTTTCTACACTCACTTTTTTGTTTGAAGGCGGTATCATGCACCGGGATTCACTTGGGACAGAGATTGAGATCAAAGAAGGCGCAGTGAATTGGATGACCGCTGGAAAAGGCGTTGCCCATTCCGAAAGAACACCGGAATATCTGCGAACAACCGATAAAAACCTTCATGGACTGCAGATCTGGGTAGCACTTCCCAAAGAACTGGAAACAATGGAACCTGAGTTTTTCCATATCAACAAAGAAGATATCCCAAGCTGGAAAGATAATGGCGTAGATTATAAACTCATCGCAGGCGAGATCCTGGGACGCAAATCTCCTGTTCCGACTTATTCGCCGCTTTATTTCCTGGAAGTTAAAAATACGCTTCAGGAAGACCGGGAAATCATTCTGGGAGATTACCTTTTTGGAGAATCATCACTTTACATTTTGGAAGGTAATATTGAAAGCGAAGGCAATCTTTACAATCCAAAACATATTCTGATCGCGAAAGATTCCAAACTTTGTCATTTTATTTTGAAGCCCGATTCGACAGTTTATATTTTCGGAGGCGAACCTTTTCCGGAACCAAGATATATCTACTGGAATTTCGTTGGAACCTCCCGAGAAATAATAGAAGATGCCAAAACAAAATGGGCCAATCACGAGTTTCCAAAAGTCATCAATGACGATGGCTACGTTCCGCTTCCGGCACAGAACAAGAATCTTAAATTAAAAGAGTAAATTATAAAAAGCATTCCAACGTTTTGGAGTGCTTTTCTTTTTTCTTGTTGCATCATTTTAATCCATCTTTTTAAACGATTTTAAAAATAATATCACAATAATTCTAGTGTCCAATAATCTGAATAGGGTTTGGGATTTAGGGCATATTATTCATAATTTAATGTTAGGAAAAGATTATGAAATTCCTAAAAAATCTGTTTATCAAGCGATAAGAAAAGAAACCGTCAATGATGTAAATAAAGCTATAGAGACTTACTATTTAACGTGAGTTCGGGTTAAGGATTTATAAATCGCAAAGCCAAACAAAAAATTGATTATTTGATTTTCAATAATTTAGAAAGACAAGGGCGTAAAACTTATCAAAGTGAGACAAAAATTTTGTTTTACTTTGATAAACGAAGTGGCATTGTTTAACTTAAAATCATTTTAGAGAGTATATTCCTTTGTTTTTCTTTGCGATAAAAACAATTGAGCATTGTAAAATCAATAATTTAATAATTTCCTTATCCCGAATTCAGGTTATTTACTCAAAAAAAATTCTAAAAATGAATATAGCTTTGATAACCCGGGCGAACTTAATAAATTAGGCTATGAACTATTAAAGCTCGGAAAAATCAATGAATCCATAACAATATTTAAATTGGCTACCAATGAGTTTCCTAAAGATGCCAACCTTTTCGATAGCTTAGGAGAGGGCTATTATACCAATAAGCAATACGATCTGGCATTGGATAGTTATAAAAAAGCAATCAGTCTTGGCGGAACCAATGGAAACGCAGAAAAAATGATAGAAAAAATTGAGAAAGAATTGGGAAATTAATTTCCCAAATAATATTTCAAAAAAAGCATTCCAAATTTCCGGAATGCTTTTTTTATTTGTAATTGAGTTTAAAAAGAATAAGAAACCCCGAGACTTCCATTGTTTCCTGCTTCTACAAAAGCGCCCCAATTTTCTGTAAAAAAATATCTTGCGCCGATATAAATGCCCAAACCAAAGTTTCTGCCCGCAACTCCCATATTCACGCCCGGATAGATGTCCAATTCCGAAGGCAGGGCCAGAGTTTCCTGCAAATGAAAGCCGATACGCCCGAAAACAAAAGGATTGTCTTCATCCTCGTTGAAATAAACATTGGCACCCCCACCAAGAGAGATCAGACTATTGATCCCGTAATCATAACTACCGGCAACTCCTGTCCCGAATCCCCAAATGTTAAAACCTCCCTGCACCTTCTGGTCACCTGCTCCGCTCCAGGCCTGTGAATAGGACAGAACTCCGGCAAACAGACCAATTGTCAATAGCAACTTTTTCATATTTATTTATTGAATTTAAATTGGTTTCCATATCAAAAATAAAACCATCACGCAGAAAATAACGGTTTTCAGGATATGATTATTGTTTGTAATGATTCGCTTTGCTCTGATTCCCAAATGAAAGTAACAAGTAAAAAAGAAACGGCAAAATAAAAATACTTCCCAGGAGAAGAGCCCAGCCCAGGGCCTCGATGGTCTTAGGAGCTGCGCTGGCGTCAAACAAAGAAAGATGAGTTCCGTTTGCAAAAAGAATGATATTCGGGTTGTGCTGGTATGTGGCCGCCACCAAGATCATTACGATCTGAAAGCCTCCAAGAAACCTCACAAGGAGAAAGTTACTTCTT
Source organism: Epilithonimonas caeni DSM 17710 (assembly GCF_000426465.1). Taxonomy (GTDB): domain Bacteria; phylum Bacteroidota; class Bacteroidia; order Flavobacteriales; family Weeksellaceae; genus Epilithonimonas; species Epilithonimonas caeni. Next base: position 156,985 of record NZ_AUFK01000013.1, on the reverse strand, counting down.
TTGATGGCCTCATTCGTAAAAAGAAGACTGATCGTCGCGGCAGTAATTACGATGATTCCTAAAGCTTTGGAAAATATCCATTTCAGTAAAGGGATATCAGAATAATAAGCGCTTACAAAAACCAAAAGCCCGGTAACCACAACATAAACAGCGGTTTCTCTCGATTTTTTTATCATAATTGACAAAGCATCACTGAATCTCGCTTCGTGAAGGGAAAATAATGATGCCAGGTAAGCGCAAAGAGCTACTGTGAAAAAGCCTACGCAAACGCCAAAAAGATTTAGCCAGCTAAAAATATAAAGACTTAAAAAATCTTCCGCCTCGGTATCGATGCTCCTTGAAATGGTTGCTGCAGCAATTATTCCTAAGAAAAACGGTGTCAGCAGACTGGAATAATAGAAGATCTGTGTATAAATTTTTTGCCAGCTATCGTCTACTGCATCATAATTCCGAAAAGTAAAGGCCGTTCCCCTTGCAATGATTCCTATCAACATCAAAACCAAAGGAATATGAAGGTAAGTAGAAACAGTCGTATAAATCGTGGGAAACCCAACGAACAAAACCACAACGGCAATGATCAGCCACATATGATTGGCTTCCCAGATTGGTGCGATGGATTTGGACATGATCTTTTTCGTTTTGTCACGGTAAGATTTTCTGGAAAACAACTCGATGATCCCTGCTCCGAAATCTGCACCGCCCGTAATGATATATAGACAGATTGAAATCCAAAGAAAAGCTATAACTACGTAGATCATGATTTCTTGTTTTTAGGATTATAACTAGGGTCGGTCGGATCGTATAACTTCGGGACCATTTTGATCTGGCGAAGCAATAAAAAAATGATGATCAAAGATAAAGATATGAAAATCAATGTAAAAAAGTAGAATGAGTACTGTATTCCCGGCATTGGTGTTACAGCATCTATGGTTTTCATGATTCCGTAGATGATCCAGGGTTGTCTCCCTACTTCTGTCACTGTCCAACCTGCTTCCAGTGCTATATAGCCAAAAGGAATGGCTGCAACGAAGGTTTTCAGATACCAGGTTTTCGTAAGCCATTCTTTTTTCCAGAATGTGGCGATGAGGTAGATCATTCCGATCACCATCATTATACTTCCGAAAAATATCATGATCTGAAAGGCATAATGAACCACCGCAACCGGAGGCCAATGATCTTTCGGGAAATCTTTCAGGCCTTTTACTTCCGCATCAAAATCGCCCCATGCGAGAAAACTCAAAACCTTTGGAACTTTGATTGCGTATTTTATTTGTTCATTTTCTTCATCAGGAATCCCACCGATCACAAAACTTGCTCCTTTTTCGGTCTCGAAATGGGCTTCCATTGCAGCTAATTTTACAGGTTGTCTTACGGCAACAGATTTTGCAGCGATATCACCACTTATGGGAGCCAGCAAAGCTCCGATAATTGCAAACCCGGCAGAGATTCGAAAGGCTTTTGTATGGAAATTGACATTTCGTTTTTTCAAAACCATTAGAGCGTGGATCCCAGCAACGGCAAATCCAGTGGCTGCAAAAGCTGCAACGGTCATATGAAATGCCTGCGGAAACCAGGCTTCATTGAACATTGCCTTTATCGGGTCGATGTTCAGATATTTTCCATTGATGTGATCGAAACCAGTCGGACTGTTCATCCAGGCATTGGCGGCAACAACCAGAATCCCCGAAGCCAATCCACTCACTCCGACAACAACACCGCAGAACCAATGAAACCATTTATTGAATTTTTCCCAACCATAAAGAAAAAAACCAATGGCAATGGCCTCGATGAAAAAGGCGGTTCCTTCCAGCGAAAAAGGCATCCCAAAGATCGGGCCTGCATGTTCCATGAACTTTGGCCAAAGCAGACCGAGTTCAAAAGACAGCATCGTACCAGAAACGGCACCTGTTGCAAAAAGGATTGCCACCCCTTTGCTCCATGCTTTTGTAAGCCCTTTATAAACTTCGTCTTTGGTCGTAAGATATTTGTAATGTGAAAAAGCCATTAGAAAAGGCATCACCATCCCGACACAGGAAAATATAATGTGAAACCCGAGAGACACAGCCATTTGAGACCTGGCAGCTAGAAAATCATCCATAATCCCTATTTTGATCGTAAAGTTAAGTTTTTTATGTTTAGATTCTCTTCTAAAAAGTGAAGAGAAAAATCATATTTCTAAACTAAAAAATAATGGAAAATAGAAATCCAATTTATAAATATTGTTTTTTATCAGCTGATGCGGTAAATGTATTATGGTGATACGACAGAAGTTGACGTGTTATTTTTTATTTTGGATTTTTTTATGAATGGCACATGAAGTTTTAACAGGTCACAGGTTTTGTTTTCTCGCAGATCTCCATGATCTGGGCAGATTTATTTGTTTCTATGATTTTCTGTTAACATAATATGGGGTTTGTATATCCCCTGTATATCTGTTCCATATCTTTTCTATATCCATTCTATATCCGATGTATATCCCTTGTTCGATGTTCGTTCGATGGTCATGTGATTTAGGCTTGCCATTTCATTAAAAAAGCCCATTGGAACTATTTAACATAATAAAAAATAATAAAAAATATTTTGAATGCAGTAAAAAAACAATTAATTTTAGGAAAAAATAAAAAGCGACAAGTTTTGTCGCATCTCCTTGCTATCATTGCATTGAGAGAATAACAATTAAAAAACTCATAACATGAAAAGACTCAGCATCAGCATGGGCATTCTTGTCCTGTGCCATGTCCATGCCCAAAAGGTGAGCTGGCAAAGGGATATCCAATCCGGGACCCAGGATTTCCTTTCGGGGCTAACGGTCACCATGGATGGCCAATATCTGGTCTCAGGCTCCTCCATCAATCAGAATCCCTCAACAGGCAGAGGACAATCAACCAATCAAGGCTACGATTACCACATCCTGAAGCTTGACCAGCAGGGCCAGAAGGTCTGGGAGAAGTACTCTGGAGGCTCAAAACACGATTATCTGATGAACTCTATTACCACTCAGGAAGGTGGATTCGCTTTGGTAGGGACTTCGTTTTCCAATATTTCGGGAGATAAAAAAGAGAATAACCTCGGTGGGAGCGATGTCTGGATAGTCCGTCTTTCCGAAACAGGCGAAGAACTTTGGCAGAAGACCATTGGAACTAAAAACAATGATGAGGCCTCGGCAATAGTCCAGTCAACAGATCAGGGATTCTTTGTAGCAGGTAATATCCTCGATAACAAGAAACTGTTCGGTTCAAAGGATGTGTTTGTCTCAAAATTGGATAAAGACGGCAAATTAATTAAAACCACTATTCTCGGAGGGCGGTCTTTGGATGAAGTCACGGATATGATTCCAACACCGGACGGAGGTGCTGTTGTACTGGTTTATTCAACTTCCGGCAAATCCGAAAATCTGAATAATATTGAAAGTCAAAATTCTGCTCAAGGTAATAGTTCTCAAAACGCAACGAAACTAGAACTAACTTCAATGGTAAAAACATTCATTGGTAAGTCTGAAGATAATTATGGAAGTGGAGATTATTGGGTGATAAAATTGGACAAGAACTCCAATGTCGAGTGGCAGAAGACCTATGGCGGGAGTGGCGATGACCGTCCAAAAGCAATTGCTAATGCCCATAACGGCTATATCGTTTCAGGTGAAAGCGTAAGCCAATCATCCGGTAACAAGAAGGACAACATCAAGGAAGGAACAGATATCTGGGTTTTGAACCTTGACAAAACCGGTAATGAGGTATGGCAAAGAAGTTACAATTTCGGAAATAGGGATGTTGCGATGAGCGTTGATGTTATCGAAAGGACGAATAAGGACAATTTCAGTGAGGACAGAGGTTTTCTGTTGGGAGGTTATACCCAGGCAGAAGGAAAGATGAAGAAAGATGATGAGAAGTTCTGGATGCTTTACATCGATGTGAACGGGAAAGAGGAATGGCGCAAGTATGTGGAAGGAAAAGAAAAGAAAAATGAGGAACGGCTTGTATCTGCAAAATTGCAGAGTGATGGAAGCTTCCTTTTGGCGGGGACGAGTGCAGAGGAACTTGGCAAAGAGAACTGGAAGGTGGTGAAGCTGTTGGACGGTGATGTGGAAGATCTGGTGGAGAATAAAGACATCCGCATCTACCCAAATCCTGTTAAGGATTATGCTTATGTAGAGATAGGGCTGGACTTCGACCAAGCAGATATCTATGTTTATGATATGACGGGAAAGGTCATCCAGCAACTGCAAACAAAAAATAAGATAACAAAGGTCGATACCTCAGGGCTGCCACAGGGAGTTTACATCATCAAAGCGAGTATCCCGAACCAGAAAAACAAAAAATTAACTACTAAAATTGTGAAAGAATAGTAATGAAAAGAGAATTTTTATTTTTACTAATATTTGGTTTTCAAATATTGTTATGTCAAAATGCTCCACAATACCAGACGCCCAATATGCCAACTTCTCCAGAAGTTGCAAAGTTTGTACAATATGGAAATGTTCCTGTCAACAATTTCAGTGGCAATGCATCTCCCTCAATACCAATCTATACTATCAAAGAGGGGGGAATAGAAATACCAATAAATCTCGCCTATACAAGTTCAGGGATAAGAGTTAGTGATCAAGCAACTTGGGTAGGACTAGGATGGGAGTTAAGACCAGAAGGCATCATTACACAAGAAGTGCGTGGAAGAAATGATGAATTTGGAATGCTTAATAATTCATCTGTTCCAGAATATCAAACACTTTATGATAGATTGAAAGTAATTGCCCCTTTAGGAATACAAAAAACAGATAACCAAATAGGGTTAAAGACTGTACAAACAAATTGCAGTATTGGAAATGGTCAATATGTGGTCTGCATGAATGATGGTCCATCCTTTCAACTTCCTCAAGATGGCGAGAGTGCATTATTGAGATTAGAAGAAGGACATGGGCAGCCTGATATTTTTAATTTTTCTTTTTTAGGGCATGAAGGTGAATTTTATATTAATCCTAATACAAAAGAACTAGTTCAATTAAATAAAAAAGAAGAAATAGGATGGCAACAAATAATAGGTCCATATCGTTACCTTGCAACAACAAATGATGGCACAAAATATTATTTTGATGACAAAGAGGTGATCCATTATAATGGGAATCAAGCCCAACCTCAATTCGATAATTATACTTACAAACTTTCGAAAATCAGATTAATAAATGGGAAAGAGATTTTTTTCGATTACATTGATGGCGAATATTATAATATCTATTATACTCAAGATAATAATTATGAGTCTAATCTTGGAGGATATGACGCGTTACAACTTATAAGTTACATCTATCATCCTCCAATCTCACACAACTACAGTAGTGATACTAAAATTTTAAAACGAATAAGGACGGATAATGTAATTGTAGAGTTCAATCTGGAGAATAGAGAAGATACTTATCCTACCAACAAACCCCTAAAAAGAATTGGCTCAATTGATATTATATCAACATCAAGCGGAAAAAAAATTAAATCCCATGTTTTTAATTACGATTATTTCCCCTATAGTGAAGATGGATTTCCAAATGTAAATTTGCCAACAAATGTTTTACCTAATAAGGATGTATTTGGAAAGAGGCTAAAATTAAATAATGTATCAGAAATTTTTTATCGTGGTGATGGGACAATCGATTCTGATAAGACCCAAGTTCATAGCTTTGATTATAATACTACCTATAAGCTTCCAGCAAAATTATCATTTTCAAAAGATTTTTGGGGTTTTTATAATGGATCATCAGGCAGATCACTAACCCCGGTTATGGATTATTTTATCAACTTAGGATATACTGGTGGAAAACCATTAAAATCTACATATAACGAAAGTGCAAATAACAAATTTGCAAATAACTTATATAAGGATACATATATGCTAAATAAAATTACTTATCCTACAAAAGGTTATACAGCTTTCGAGTATGAGTCTAATACATTTAAATATCCTTATGTTCCTACTATGCAAGAAGAAGGTAGTTTATCAAAAATTATTTTTTTGAATCATAATGGAACCGGAGGTACCCAGAATCCTAATCCTGTACATAATTTCAATCTAACTCAGGGCTTAAAAGTAAAATTTTCTAATGAGATTTTTAGAGGAATTCCAAATGCACCAATGCAGACACAGGCGTATACATATAATCAAATGGTAAACGCAGGAGCTAGTATAAAATTATATACTGTAACTAATAATCAAAGTGGAAATGAGGTGCTGAGTATAATGAGAAATTGGGATTTAACTTCCGTACTAGGTACAACATTTGAGACCACAAATTATGCAAGATGGGAAGAAGAAATATTTTTAAGCCCTGGAAATTACAGGATTGTGTTATATATTAATAATAATTTGTATTCTTCAACTGATCTCTATCATTTGGCAGGTGTTAAATCAACACTTCGGTATTATGCCCAACCTACTCAAACCATTAGTACACAATTAGGTGTTCGTATTGCAAATGTTAAGAATTACGATTCTGATAATAAATTATTACAACATAAAAATTACTCATATTCTGATGGAATTATAAACAATAAATTTGAGTTTATAACACCTCATTATGTTTATGAGTTTGCACCAACACAACCGCTTCCTATTGATATAACATATTATACTATTGGAGGCTCGGATATTAATAGTTATGTAACTTATTCTGGTGTTGAAATAAAGGATGTAGATACTGATTCCGGTGCAGTAAAAGGTAGTGTCAATTATAATTATTGGAACGTGGGGAATAACACTAATATACTATTCCCTGTTAGAAAAAATGCACTGAATGGTCTTTTGTTAAACGAAATAGTAAAAGACGATAATAAAAATATTATAGAAAAGAAATATGTCTATAAAAATATTTTAAATACTGAAGATTTCATTAGTATCCAATCCTATAAAAATTATTTAAATGAAACCCCATTTTGTATTTCAAAAAATAATGGAAAATGTTATCCCAAATTTACCTACTATATGACTCCTTTGCAACATACATCTTATAAAATAGATTCATTAATTACTAAGGAAAATTTAGATGGAAAGATTTTAAAAACAAGACAGCATTTTGAGTATAACAATCTAGGATTGGTTAAGAGAAAAGAAGAGATCTTTGACAACAGTATAATTTCTACAGAATACAAATATACTGGAGAAGTCGGCAATTACTATTTAAATCAGAAAGACATCACTGGTATACCTTTGGTGGTTGAAACAAAGAAAACTGTCAATGGTGTAACTAAACCATTGTCTAGAGTAGAAAATTATTATCCAGAGTCAGCCTATGATGCACAGAATATGACATCCGGCTTGCCCTTACCATATATGACTGGATCTTATGGTCCCGGTTCACAGAGTGAGAAAATTGATATTTATTACAATAGATACGATTCTAAAGGAAATCTATTACAATACAAAACCTCTTCCGATCATAATGGAGAGAGAGGAACCCCTATAGCTATCATCTGGGGTTACAATAAGAACCAACCAATTGCGAAAGTTGAAGGAGCCACATATCCTAAGCCAGGTGATCCTAAATCTACAGACATCCCACAAACATTAATAGATTTAATAGTCGCAGCTTCAGATACGGACGCATCTCAGGGATCAGGGAATGATGAGTCTGCACTATTAATAGCTTTAGATAATTTCAGGAAAGATCCGGCAATGACCAAGTATCAAATCACCACCTACACGTACGATCCGTTGATAGGTGTGAGGAGCATCACGCCACCAAGCGGAGTTAGAGAAAATTATATTTACGATACAGCTAATAAGTTAGAAAAAGTTGTAGACATCAACGGACACATCTTAAAGGAATACAAATACAATTACAAACAATAAAAAATTAAGAACTATGAAAAAGATACTAATGGCATCGATCCTGACGTTTTCAATGATCTCTGTAAAGGCACAGGATGCGTCCTATGATCATATATTCTTCACGAACCTGTTCGCTAAAGGAGGGCTAGGTTCTTCCGCGGAGCAGCCCAATTATCATATCTCAAATACCCAGACTGGCTTTGGGGGCAAATGGGGTCTGGACATAGCCTGGTTCGGCGGGATAAAGATGAATGCGATCCAAAGTTTCATCAATCTCAAGTCCAGATACGGAACGGTATATATATCTGAATCAGGTAATATCGGCATCAATACGGAAAGTCCCAATGCCACATTGGATGTAAGTGGCACTATAAAGACCTCAGGAAATATAAATGCCAGTGATATCATCAGTGATGGCACCAACAGCTGGATCTTCCATACGCCCGATGATACGCGTAAGACCCTCCATATAGCCCCGGGGTTGGGAAACGGTCAGTTTGACTGGGCAAAACAGACCGTATTCAATAATAACGGAAATATTGCTGTCAATGGAAAACTGGAGGCTACAGAGGTCAAGGTCACCCAAAGCCCGACCGCAGATTTTGTCTTTGAAGAAACTTATGATCTTCCAAAACTCGAAGATGTTGAAAAACACATCAAAGAGAGAAAGCACTTGCCGGAAATTGCTTCGGCCAGGGAGATGGAAAAGGACGGGGTGAATGTCGGTGAGTTCCAGATCAAGCTGCTGCAAAAGATCGAGGAGCTGACATTGTATACGATCGAGCAGAATAAACAGAATAGACAGCAAGAAGAAAAGATCAAGCAATTAGAGCAGGAGAATCAGCAGATCAGATCTCTGTTGGAGCGGGTTGAGCGACTAGAAAAGACAAAAAACTAACTAACCACAAAAAGTCATCTTATGCACAAGAAGATACTTATCCTAATGGGGTCGGCCTGGAGTATTTCAGGTTTTTCCCAGACGACCAATCTTACCGATAGTTATCAGCCGCCGCAGACGGTTATGAATGTTGAGGTACGGATGCTTCCCGGCTTCCATGCAGATTCGAAGAATATATATTATAACAATGGTGCTGCATTCGTTGCGAAGTATAAAAATTACGATCCCAACAATCCGGATCCTGTTATAACAGATCCACCGGTAGCATACAGCCCTGCAAGCGGTGAGAATTACATCTACACGAGAACTTATCTGGCACCTGTCACAGCAAGTAATAATTATGCACCGCAGGTACAGAGCATTACTTATTTCGATGGGTTGGGCAGACCGAAGCAGAATATAGCCATCAAATCGACACCCGTCGGAAAAGACCTGGTAACGCCTATTATTTATGACGGCTTTGGAAGACAGGTCCAGGATTATCTTCCCCTCCCGCAATCGGGAAGCTCCAATGGGGCGATCTATCTGCAGGATTCCCAGTCCGACCCTCCGGTGAGCAATCCCGTTCTCCCCGTCATATTCCCTGGAGAGACCACTTTTTATTCCAAAAAAGTACTTGAAAGCTCGCCATTGGACCGCATCCAGCAGCAGGTGCAGGTGGGAAACGCCTGGAGCAGCAAGCCGGTCGCCTTCGGCTATGAGACCAATACCGCTACCGAGGTCAAAAAGTTTGTGACCACCACCACCTGGCCGAATAATGCGACGAGTTCTGTCCTCACACAGTCCGGAAATTACGGGGCAGCCCAGCTTTACAAAAATACAGTTACTGATGAAGATCAGAATACAACCATTGAATTCAAAAACGGAGAGGGGCAAACATTACTTGTCAGAAAAAATGACGGCACAAAAGATTCAGATACCTACTATGTTTATAATGAGTATAATCAGCTCGCATTTGTTATTCAACCGGAGGCTGCTGCCAAAACAAGCCTTACACAGACTGATTTAGATGAATTGTGCTTTCAGTACCGATATGATGGCAGAAACCGTCTTGCCGAAAAGAAAATACCGGGCAAAGGCTGGGAATATCTGGTCTATGATAACCAGGATAGGCTGGTGATGACACAGGATGCGAATATGGGAGTTGAAAAGAAGTGGCTTTTCACAAAATATGACCAGTTCGGAAGGGTGGCCTATACCGGGATCTATACCAGTTCACAAGACTATGGAAGTATAGGGAGAAATTATGAGCAGGGACAGGTAAATGGTAAGGGCAGCAATAATGTGGAAAGAACAAGCTCCGGTTTTGCACAGCCGGGAGTTTTGGTATATTACGATAACCTTACAGCCAATAATTACCCGAATACAATCACGAAATTACTTTCGGTCAATTATTATGACACTTACCCAACTGATACGCCAAACCTTTCGACATTGAATTTTGGGCAGACCTTTATTTCCGATACTGCGACCAACAGCATCAACACCAAAGGCCTCCCTACGGCATCTTACATCAACAATGTTGAGACCAATGGCTGGACGAAGGGCTATAGCTATTATGATGGGAAAGGCAGGGCTATTGCCACCTATTCCAGGAATCACCTGGGGGGATATACCCAGACAGAATCCTATCTTGACTTTGCGGGCGTGGTACAAAAAACAGAGACCCGGCATAAACGTAAAAGTGCGGATGTGGAACTGGTGGTCCGGGAAGAGTTCGGCTATGACCACCAGAACCGACTGCTAACCCACACACACGAAGTTGTTGGAAAAACTCCCAAGGAACTTCTGGTGGAGAATCATTACAATGAGATCGGGCAGCTGGACTGGAAGAAGGTCGGAGGTGTTTCCGGCAGCTACCTGCAAAAGGTGGACCTCTCCTATAACATCCGGGGCTGGATGACGGGCATCAACAGTGCAGACATTGCCTACAGCCCTTCCGATGAATCTCATGTCCTGAACAACGGAAAACTGTTCGGATACAATATCAGATATAACGATCCTAATAATCCGTCTTTAGGCACAGCAAAATACAATGGCAATATTGCGGAGATTGATTGGATATATAAGGACAATCCCCTCAAACGTTACGGTTATCAATATGACAGGCTGAACAGGCTGCTTAAGGGCAACTATCAGGATCCGGGAAGCACAGTGCCGGAAACCCACATCAACGACGAAGCCCTGACCTATGACCTCAACGGAAACATCAAAACCTTGGTTAGAAACTCCAAGCATGGAAAATATTATACTCCGGTTGTGATTGATAATCTGGGCTACCAGTACGTAGGAAACAGAGTTACGAATATCACAGATGCTTCCGGCAATAGCAGTGGCTACGAGGGAGGAGGACAAACCATGACCTACGATGCCAACGGAAATACCACGGCAATGCCGGACAAGAACATTTCTGCCATTGCGTACAACTTTTTGAATCTTCCTAAACAGATCGACCAGAATGCCAATGTCACGAATTACTATTACCGGGCCGATGGTGTTAAAGTTAAAAAAAGATTTGTCCTGACCAACTCATCAGGGACAAAGACCATCAATACCGAATATCTGGACGGTTTCCAGTATTCTACCCCGAATACGGACCCGTTGAGGAAAGCACTGGAAGAGCCGGACGATGCCACCATGGCAGCCTCTACGGCCGGTGAAGAGGAGGCGTTCGCCCCTGATCTGGAAAGGGAGGTCGTAGCGGTCGTAGATCCGGGAACACCAGAGGTGGAGAATATGGTCCTATCTTTTTTCCCGACATCGGAGGGCTATTATGATTATGAGAATTTTCGGTATATTTACCAGTACAAGGACCACCTTGGGAACGTGAGGGTAAGCTATGTGAAAAATGGCAATGACCTTGAGATAAGGGACAGGAATGATTATTATCCTTTCGGGATGAGTTTCCTGAAACCTTTTGGACAGGTCTCTTTATATGACCCGATGGCGATACCGTATAATTACAAGTACAACGGAAAAGAACTCCAAGAGACCGGAATGTATGATTATGGTGCAAGATTTTATATGCCGGATATTGGGAGATGGGGCGTTATAGACCCATTAGCTGAGAAAGGTGTTAATCTTACTCCATATCGCTATGGTTTTAATAGCCCCGTAATGTATACAGACCCATTTGGTTTATTTGAATCAAGAAAAGAAGCGAGGGAATACAGAAGAGAACACGATATTAGTGGTTCTATTACTAAAAACAAAGATGGTTCATTCTCTATCAATGATAAGAGTAATCACGTAAGTTATACAAAAGGTGAAGAGGGTTCTGGAGAAAACTTCAAGAATGATGGTGTTCAAGAGTCTGCCTTGATTACAGCAACTAAAAAGACTGACAATCAACAGCAAAATATTTACTCTCCATTAGGGCAAGGAAATACATTGTTGTCTTTTAATGGAACTTATATGTCAGCTCTTTCTGACAGAATGTATATTGGTACGGCTAGGAGAAATACTCCATTCAATTATTTAGGAACTAATTATTATGGAAATGGTAGGACGTTTTTAAAACAAAGCAGTTTAATCAAAGCGGGAAAAATTGTTGGAAAAGGAACGGTAGTAATAGGAATAGGATTAGATATTTATGGTGTTAGTGAACATTATAATAACCCTAAATCGCCAAATGCTGTTCACCCTGCAAAAGCTGGTCTAAATACAGGAATGGCAGTTTATGGTTTAACAGGTGTTGGAACGATTCCATCTTTATTATATTTTGGTGTTGATTCATTTTATCCTGGAGGTTGGGAAGGAGCTGCCGAAACAGCAGCAAAAACAGAGAATAATGAACGTGCAATGACAGGGCATTCGCTTTTCAGTAATTCAGCATTAAAACAATAGCTATGTTTTTAAAAAGTTATTACTATCTATTTTATAAATTATATAAATTTTGGGAATATATATCGGTTCCTAGGTTTTGGAGCGATGTTAAAGCCTCATTATCTATAGACTTGCTTGTATTATTTGCGGTTTCATCAGTCTTTTTTTATTTTGACATAAGCTTTGGAGATAAAAGTGTCTTTTTAGCTTGTTTGATATTAATGTTGTTTGTTTCCAATTATTTTCTTTTAAAAGAAACTGTTTGGAGAGAATATATTGATTATTTTGAAACCCTTCCGAAGAGTAAGAATAGAAAGGGAGGTATATTGGTCTGGAGTGTTATATTATTAATATTATTGAGTTTTGTACACTCAATATATTGGATGGACCAACGTGCTAGAAAAAATCAAACAGGACCTTATTCTAAGGAATATTTAAATAACAAAGCCACTCATTGAGTGGCTTTGTTATTACATTATCGATTGCAGTTTAGTTTGTTTGAGGAAAGCATCAAGGAGAGCGAAGACGTGTTGTCTGTCGTTCTCTTTTAGTTTTTGGATGTCGAGGATTTTGGTTATGTATCAAACTTAGTGATAGATATGATTTCCAATATTAAATCGTTGAAAATCAAGTTAAATAGTAATTAGCAATTAATAAAACGAGAACAGGAATTACCTGTTCTCGTTTATTTTTACAGAAAAACATATCGTAAATGATTGAATGTCATAACAGGTGTAACAGAATTAGTGATGAGAAATAATCCTCGAAAACGCTATTCTTTTTCTCAAGACAATAGTTACATTATGTTAAAAAACTAATTGAAATCAACTGGCTAATTTTTCTTAAATTTGCAGGTCTTATTAGAGTTTCTAATAAGGTATTTAAATTTAAAAATCTTAAAGAATGTTGCCAAAAATAAATCCAATCCAAACTTCTGCATGGAAAGCTCTTGATCAGCAATTTGCTAACAATGATTTCGAATTGAGGACGTTGTTCCAATATAACCCGAATCGCTTCAAGGAGTTTTCACTAGAAACAGAAAACTATCTTTTCGATTATTCTAAAAATCTGGTTGATGCCAAAACGCTGGAGTTATTGTTGCAATTGGCTGAACAAACTCAGTTGAAAGAGGCAATTGGTAAGATGTTTTCAGGTGACAAGATCAACGAAACAGAAGGGAGAGCAGTTCTCCACACGGCTTTGAGAGATTTTTCTGACAAAGAGATCTTGGTTGATGGAGAAAATATCAAACCTGGAATCAAAAAGGTTTTGGAGCATATGAAAGCTTTCTCAGAATCCGTCATTTCTGGTTCTCACAAGGGTTTTACAGGAAAAGAGATCACTGATGTCGTAAACATCGGGATTGGAGGTTCTGATCTTGGACCAGTGATGGTTTGTTCTGCGCTTAAGCATTTCAAAACAAGACTGGATGTTCATTTTGTGTCCAATGTGGATGGGAATCATATGGCCGAGGTTGTAAAAGACCTAGATCCGGAAACCACTTTATTCATCATTGCTTCCAAAACATTCACAACCCAGGAAACCATGACCAATGCCAATTCTGCAAAAGAATGGTTTCTGAGATCTGGCGCTAAAAATGAAGATGTTGCAAAACATTTCGTAGCATTATCAACTAATATTGAGGCTGTTAAAAAATTCGGAATTGCAGAAGAGAATATCTTCGAATTCTGGGATTGGGTTGGCGGTCGTTATTCACTTTGGAGTGCCATTGGATTAAGCATCGTTTTGTCTGTGGGTTATGATAATTTTGAACAATTATTAAAAGGCGCGAACGATACAGATGTTCATTTCCAAACCAAAGATCTCAAAGAAAATGTCCCTGTTTTGATGGGTGTTCTAGGGGTTTGGTATCGAAATTTCTATGCAGCAGGAACTTATGCGATTTTGCCTTATTCCCAGTATCTTGACCGTTTTTCAGCTTATTTGCAGCAAGGCGATATGGAAAGTAACGGAAAATCGGTTGACAGAAATGGTGAATTTGTGGAATATGAAACGGGACCTATCATTTGGGGCGAACCAGGAACCAATGGTCAACATGCTTTTTATCAACTCATTCATCAGGGAACAGAATTGATCCCTGCAGATTTTATCGCCTATGCAAAATCTCCGAATGAAGTAGGCGAGCATCAGGATATTCTTTTGGCCAACTATTTTGCACAGACAGAAGCCCTGGCTTTTGGGAAAACAGAAGATGAGGTTTTTGCTGAGTTGAGATCATCTGGCAAGTCAGAAGAGGAGGTCGAAAAATTGTTGAATTACAAAATATTCGCTGGAAATACGCCAACCAATTCATTCTTATTCAAAGAATTGACGCCTTTTACATTGGGTCAGCTGATCGCATTGTATGAACATAAGATATTTGTTCAGGGTGTGATCTGGAATATCTTCAGCTTTGACCAGTTTGGTGTTGAGCTGGGAAAGGTTCTAGCAGGGAAAATCCTTCCGGAACTGGAAACTGAAGGTAAAGTGGAAACACATGACAGCTCTACGAACGGATTGATCAATTATTATAAATCAAACCGATAAAATATAAATATCGTGTTGGGAAAGGAATACGGTATTTTTCAAATAAATCTAAAAGTAAAAAGAAAGAAAAAATGGCACAAATTCTAGACGGACTCAAGGTCTCAAAAGAGGTAAAAGCTGAAATTAAAGAAGAGGTTCAAAAAATTCTGGCCAACAATAGAAGAGCACCACATCTGGTCGCGATTTTGGTTGGAAATAATGGTGCAAGCAAAGCTTATGTAAACAGCAAAGTGAAAGATTGTGAGGAAGTTGGGTTCAGTTCTTCGTTGATCAAATTTCCAAGCACTGTTTCAGAATCGGAATTATTGGAGAAGATCGATGAGCTTAATAAATCAAAAGCTGTGGATGGCTTCATTGTCCAATTGCCTCTGCCAAAGCAGATCGATCAGGAGAAAATCATTATGGCGATCGACCCTAGAAAAGATGTGGATGGTTTCCATCCTGAGAATTTTGGGAAAATGGCCCTGGAAATGGATACATTTTTACCTGCCACGCCATTTGGGATATTGACATTATTGGAGCGATATAATATCGAGACAAAAGGTAAGAATTGTGTGATCATCGGAAGAAGCAGAATTGTTGGAAAACCAATGAGCATCCTGATGGGAAGAAAAGATTTCCCTGGGAACTCTACGGTGACTTTGACACACTCTTATACACAACATATAGAAGAATATACAAAACAGGCCGACATCGTAATAACAGCTCTGGGAGATCCGAATTTTCTGAAAAAGGAAATGATCAAAGATGGAGCGGTTATTGTAGATGTAGGAATCACAAGAGTAGATGATGATTCTGAAAAAGGATATCATCTTGCGGGCGATGTGGATTTTGAAAGCTGCGCAGAAAAAGCGAGTTGGATCACGCCGGTTCCGGGAGGAGTTGGGCCAATGACGCGGGCAATGCTGATGAAAAATACCATCATTGCCTATAAAACTTCTGTTTATAATGACTAAGGAAGAAGAAAATATTTTATTAAATGAAGGTAAAATGCTCCCCGTAATGGAGCATTTTTACACTATTCAAGGCGAGGGATACCACGCCGGAAAAGCAGCTTATTTTATTCGTCTGGGCGGATGTGATGTGGGCTGCCATTGGTGCGACGTAAAAGAAAGTTGGGACCCAAAACTCCATCCCTTGATGAACACTGTTGAAATTGCAGAAACGGCTGCAAAATATTGTAAGACAATTGTTCTTACTGGTGGAGAACCTCTGATGTGGAATCTCGAAATCTTAACTTCAAAACTGAAAGAATTGGGTTGTACGATCCATATTGAGACTTCCGGGGCTTATCCCATGAGCGGCCATCTGGACTGGATCACGCTTTCTCCCAAAAAAACAGGTCTTCCTTTGGAGGAGATCTATTCCAAAGCGAGTGAACTTAAAATGATCATATTCAATAACAATGATTTTAAATTTGCTCAGGAACAAGGTGATAAAGTCAATGACAACTGCGAGCTTTATCTTCAAAGTGAGTGGAGCAAACGCGATGTGATGTATCCGAAGATCACAGACTTTATATTGGAAAATCCAAAATGGAGGTCTTCTATACAAACACACAAATACCTTAATATACCCTAATTTTTGTCTGATAAGCTTATGGTTTTCCAATTATTTTTACCTAAATGCTGTTAGAAAATAGAAGGCTATGATAAAAAAAACTAATTTAGCTTTATGTTAAAAAGATTATTTGAATCTATTGGAGAATATTTCTTGCTGTTGGGAAAGGCTATAAGCAAACCACAGAAAAGAAGCGTCTATATGAAACTTCTCGTAAGGGAATTTTATGACCTGGGAGTTAACTCTTTCGGATTGGTATTGTTTACCTCTTTCTTTGTAGGGGCGGTTGTTGCGATCCAGATGTTCAATAACTTCGATGCATCCTCGTTTCCGATTCCGAATAGTTTTGTGGGTTATGCCACCAAGGTTGTTCTGATCTTAGAATTTTCCCCGACAATTATTTCGGTGATCCTTGCAGGGAAGGTCGGTTCCTATATCGCATCCAGTATTGGAACAATGCGTGTTACAGAGCAAATAGATGCACTGGATATCATGGGGGTCAATTCCCCTAACTTTTTGATATTACCGAAGATCGTGGCAAGTGTGGTTTTCAATCCAATATTGATTGCCATTAGCATCGTTGTAGGCATTTATGGTGGCTATATTGCGGGCGTTGCTACAGGAAACTGGACAAAGGCAGATTACATCACGGGAATACAAATGTACATGCCTTCTTATTTTATTTGGTATGCTTTCCTGAAGACAGCTGCTTTTGCATTTCTGATCGCGACAATTCCTGCCTATTTTGGCTATAATGTGAAAGGAGGTTCATTGGAAGTAGGCCGTGCAAGTACACAAGCCGTAGTGTGGACGATGATTGCAGTAATCATCATGAATTTATTACTAACCCAGATGTTCCTAAGCTAATGATAGAAGTAAAAGAATTAAGGAAAAGCTTTGAAGAGGTTGAGGTTCTGAAAGGGATTACCACAACATTTGATACCGGGAAGGTCAATCTCATCATTGGGCAGAGTGGATCTGGGAAAACCGTTTTCCTAAAATCCCTTCTGAATGTGTACGAACCCTCCAGCGGCAGTATTTTGTTTGATGGACGGGATATCATGAAAATGTCCCGGGAAGAGAAGCAAACCCTTCGCTCTGAGATTGGTACGGTTTTCCAGGGAAGTGCACTTTTCGATTCTATGACCGTGGAAGAGAATATCAGTTTTCCCTTGGATATGTTCACTAATCTTAGTTTTCGCGAGAAAAAAAGAAAAGTCCTGGAAGTGATCGGTAGAGTGAACCTCCAGAATGCCAATAAGAAATATCCTTCCGAGATATCCGGAGGGATGCAGAAAAGGGTTGCTATTGCAAGAGCAATTGTGAATAATCCAAAATATCTCTTTTGTGATGAGCCCAATTCAGGATTAGATCCATACACTTCAAACGTAATAGATGATCTTCTTTTGGAGATCACCAAAGAATATAATACGACCACGATCATCAATACACATGATATGAACTCTGTGATGACGATTGGAGAAAAGATCCTTTATCTGAGGTTAGGGATCAAAGAATGGGAAGGTAACAAGGATATACTGGCAACCGCAAAGAATAAACACCTGATAGATTTCGTTTATTCTTCAGAACTGTTTAAGCAGTTACGCGATTTTATGCTGGAAAATAATCAGACAAGTTTAATTAATGATAAACCTGAGGACAATGAGATCGAAGATTCAAAAATTCAAAAATAAAAATAAAATGAGTAAAAAACTAATTAGTACACTAGCCGTATTTTTAGGAATGATGGCTTATTCGCAAGTAACAGTAGGACTGAGAGCCAATGCGCTTTTCAATACATCTTCTGCCAGCTGGGATAACTTTAAAGGAACTGTAAACGGCGAGAAGGAAAACACCGGTTTCAATGCAGGTCTTGCTTTTAAAATCGGGTCACCGGTTGGCGGCTGGTTTGTAATGCCGGAAATTTATTACACTTCCATTAAAAATGAGGCAACTGCTAATGTTAACGGAACTTCTGTAAACATCGAAGCCAAAAGCAACAGAATTGATGTTCCAGTAATGGTTGGACATAATTTCCTATTGGGAAAACTCGCTGCGTTTGTAGGACCTGTTGCATCCTATAATCTTACAACAGATAATACCTTCCAAAATTTTAAGGAAAATGCAACCAAAGAATTTACTGTAGGTTATCAGTTTGGAGCGCAGGCTACTTTATCTAAATTTGTAGTTAATGCAAGATTTGAAGGTGCTTTTTCTAAAGATTCCAGAAAATTCATCAGTACTGTGGCTGGAGATAATACCGAAATCAGATATGACAATCGTCCAAGCATGTTCATATTAGGTATTGGTTATAATTTTAATTAATTTCCCTTATACCCATAAAATAAGAAGGCTGGAAAGTTAATTTCCAGCCTTCTTCATATATAGACCTTAAAAATTTACAAAGTCAATTCTTGTGAGAGATTGATTTTGTTGTACAAATGTATAAGCTATACTTCAATTTTCTTTTAACATAATAAATAAAAAACAGAACAATATTAATATGTTTTGCTTATTTTTGTTTAAAATTAATATTAACTGGAATGAAAGTCATTCTTGAACATATTTCGCCGGACGAAAACAGCTCTTTCCGGGTATTGCACATCAAAGATATTCCGATCTCAGAACTCAACTGGCAATACCACTACCATCCTGAAATTGAGATTGTTTGTGTATTGAAAGGCAAAGGAACAAGACATGTTGGTTACCATAAAAGCCATTTCGAAGATGGTGCTTTAGCATTGATCGGTTCCAATATTCCCCACTCCGGATTAGGCCTTAATGCGACCGATCCCCACGAAGAGATTGTGATTCAGTTCCGGGAAGAGATCTTATCATTGCCGGAAGGTGAACCTGACAGCAGCATGGTAAAAAAGCTCCTGGAAATGTCAAGATATGGCGTTCTCTTTTCTTCTGATGTCAAAGAGAAGATCATTCCTAAACTGGAGTCGATTACCCAGGCGGAAGGTTATGCGAGATATCTTTTGCTTCTTGACCTTCTCTTTGAGCTGTCAAAAACAGAAGATTTTGAACTGATGAATACCGAAATAATGCCATATACCATTGTTTCAAGAAACAGAACAAGATTGGAAGCTGTTTTTACCTATGTGGAAAATGGATATCAAAATGAAGTGGATATACAGCAGGCAGCGGAACTTGCAAACCTCACTAAACCTGCTTTTTGCAATTTTTTCAAAAAGGCAACATCGCTAACCTTTGTTGAGTTTGTCAACAGATATAGAATCGACAAAGCCTGCATACTATTGTCTCAAGAAAAAAGCATAGCAGAAAGCTGCTATGCTACAGGTTTTAATAATATTACTTATTTTAATAAGATATTTAAGAAATATACGAAGACAACACCTGGTCAGTTCATCAGAAGTCTTTAATTATACATTCCCATTATTTAGACTATTGTCCAGCTGTTGTTTTTCCAGCTCGGCTTTTTCTTTTTGAAGTTGTTTCAACTCTTGTCTGATCTTTGCTTCTTTTACGGAAGCACCTTTGCTGACGTATCCCACCAGTCCGCCGATAATCAATCCAATTCCAATTCCGGAAAGAGCGCCGTACACTACTCTCAGGTCAATGGCCATATCATTCAGATAAAAAAGCAACGCTCCAAGCCCTAATAGTATCAGCCCAATTACAACTAAACTTTTCATCATTTCAAAATTTTGTTAGTTAAAATTAAGCAAAAATTTATAGCTTTCCACCTGCTTTCTTATAATATTCGAGAGCTTTTGGCATTTCTGCATTCAGGTCGGCGATTCTGTTCTCCGGATTTGGGTGGGTAGATAAGAATTCCGGAGTTTTGCTGCCTGATGATGAGGCTTGCATTCTTTGCCAGAAAGTGGTTGAAGTTCTAGGGTCATATCCTGCGATCGACATCAATATCAATCCCATTTTATCCGCCTCAGACTCTTGTTTTCTCCCATAGGCCAAAAGTCCGACCTGCGCCCCTACAGGATAAACTTTTTCAAAAACACCGGCCCATTGGCTGTTCGACATCGATCCACTAAGGATACTTCCGCCATATTGTGCGATCATAGCCTGAGAGATTCTTTCGTTTCCGTGTCCTGCTAAGGCGTGGGAAACCTCATGTCCCATCACTACAGCGACACCGTTATCGTCTTTACAAACAGGCATGATTCCTGTATAGAAAGCCACCTTCCCCCCAGGCATGCACCAGGCATTCAGCTGAGAGTCCTGGATAAGGTTGAATTCCCAATTGTAATTTGCAAGATCGGCTTCTCTACCGATACTTTTATAATAGGTATAGGCCGCATTTTTAATCCTCGCACCCACATTTTTCACTCTATTGGCATCTGCTGTTCCGGTAATGACTTTAGAAGAAGATAATGTAGTTTTGTATTCTGATGCGGCAGCTGTTGCTATCTCAGAATTATTTGCGATTTGGATAGAAGATCTGCCTGTGATCGGATTGGTAACACAAGCAGTGAGACCCAATACCACCAAAGCATAAGAAGAAATTTTTAAAATTTTCATCGTCTTTTTTTTAATATGATTGTGTTTTACAAGTTTTATTCCAAAAGTTATTCTTTATTAAGGAAAGCATCCCAGCCCTGCGCAGTTAACGGTATCAATTGATTGGAACCTCTTGCGACAAGGAAATTACCTTGCCCTTCTTCTGTTGCATGGCCAATAATTGTAAAGTCCGGATGATTCCTGATCTTGTCGAAGTCCTCAGGAGAGATTGTGAACAACAACTCATAATCTTCGCCTCCGTTAAGTGCTGCCATAGCAGGGTTAAGGTTCAATTCATCGGATGCATGGATCATGGTCTCGTCCATCGGCAATTTCTCTTCATAGACATTGAAACTGACTTTCGATTGATCGGAAAGATGTAAAACTTCCGAAGCTAATCCATCAGAAATATCGATCATAGAAGTTGGCAGAACACCCAGTTCTTCTAATTTTTTCTTGATGTCTGTTCTTGCCTCAGGCTTTAATTGTCTTTCGAGAATATAATCATAACCTTCCATTTCAGGCTGCATATTCGGATTTGCCAAATAGACAGAATGCTCTCTTTCCAAAATCTGAAGGCCTAAATATGCACCGCCAAGGTCTCCGGTCACAACTAAGAGATCATTTGGCTTTGCACCACTTCTTTTAACAATCTTTTCTTCATTTTCAAGTCCTATTGCTGTCACGCTTATCACTAATCCGGCGTTGGAGCTTGTTGTGTCTCCGCCGATTAAGTCTACTTTGTATCTGTTGCAGGCCAATGCAATTCCCGCATAGATCTCTTCCAAAGCCTCCACAGGAAAACGATTGGAAACAGCAACGGAGACTAAAATCTGAGTCGGAACAGCATTCATCGCAGCAATATCGCTGAGGTTGACAACAACCGCTTTGTAACCCAAATGTTTTAAAGGAACATAACCCAAATTGAAATGGACACCTTCTGCCAGCATATCCGTTGAAACCACAACTTTTTGATTCTCAGAGTCGATAATGGCAGCATCATCACCGATTGAAAGTTTTGTAGAGTTCTGAACAATTGGAAAATTTTCCGTCAAATGTTTTATCAATCCAAATTCCCCAAGCTTGGAAATCGGTGTTAGTTCTTGTGATTTATCTTCGAGCATAATTTAAATTATTTAAGGTTTTCGAAAAGTGAAATATCCACGTTTTCTGGCCGGAAGGGCAATGTCTTTAAGAATTCTCTGGAGATCGTCTGCACATTTTCAGATTTGAATTCATTCATAACCAAGATAATGTCTTCCGGCGGAGTAGTTGTTTTTCTCAACATCATATCGATCCAGACACCGGTCGCTTCGGCCGTTGCACAATGTGTTCCATCCGGCAGATAAAACTTGTGGACGAATTGATAGATCATCCCGTCCTCTGACATCGCTGCAACTTCTAATCCCACGAAAACCGTCTGATCGGCATAGATTTCTTTGAAGAAAGAATATCTCTCATGCAACATTACAGGACCAACGCCCCACCGGTTAAGCTGTGTCAGACCGATTTTATTTTTGTTGAGGAAAGCCATTCGCGTTTGGGAACAATAGTCAACGTAAGTCGAGTTTCCAAGATGACGGTTGGCGTCTATATCGCTCCACCTTACTTCGAATTTATGATAATAAACAGACATTCTTTTCGATTTTAATATTGTTCAAAAATAACCATTTGAGGTGGATATTAAAAATGTAATTTTGTGCATCGAATACAAAACGACACAATGTTTTTGTAGAAATTACAATTAATGTCAAAAAAGAAAAGAGTAATCATTATTGGAGGAGGAGCGGCTGGCTTTTTCACGGCCGCCAATCTTGACGAGAATAAATTCTATGTCACAATTCTCGAACAAAATTCGGATGTTTTACAAAAAGTTAAGATCTCCGGAGGTGGACGTTGCAATGTGACCCATGCTTGCTTTGATCCTAGGGAGTTGGTGAATTTTTATCCCAGAGGAAACCGAGAGCTGCTGAGTGTGTTCACCAAATTTCAGCCTGGTGATACCATGGATTGGTTCGAGTCCAGGAATGTTCCTTTGAAAATTGAAAAAGATAACAGGATTTTTCCAACGACGGATTCTTCTCAAAGCATTATCAATGTTTTGATCAATGAGGTAAGAAATAAAGGTTTTGAGATCAGGAATCAGGTTTCTGTTTCTGAGATCATCAAAGAGGATGGTCTTTATTTTATTAAAACAAAATCAGAAAGTTACACAGCTGATATTGTTGTTTATACAACGGGGAGTTCTCCAAAATCTTTAAAGATCATTGGGAGTCTTGGGCATAAGATCATAGAGCCCGTTCCATCTCTTTTTACATTTAATATCAAAGACGATCTCCTAAAGGATCTTCCCGGTACAAGTTTCGCAAATGCTGAAATCACAATCCCGAGTCTTAAAACGGAAGAGTCCGGGCCTCTTTTGATAACGCATTGGGGGCTTTCCGGGCCTGCTGTTCTGAAACTTTCGGCTTGGGAGGCAAGAACTCTGGCCAAAATGAAATATAAAATTGATATCGAGGTCAACTTTATTTCAAAACCGATTTCAGAAGCAGAAGAATTACTGAAAAACTTTAAGAATGAAAATCCTAAAAAATCTGTTGGTCAGGCCAAAATATTTGACATAACAAACCGTTTTTGGAACAAGGTCCTTGAGGTTAATAAAATAGATCCTGAAAAACAAATGGCAAATCTTTCAAAAAGGGAAATGGATCAGATCTTTGAGTATATTTGTCAAAAAAGATTTGCGGTTACTGGAAAATCAACCTTCAAAGATGAGTTTGTGACTGCAGGGGGTGTAGATCTTAAAGAAATTAATTTTAAAAATATGTCCTCAAAAATTCTTCCTGATTTTTATATTGCTGGCGAAGTTCTTGATATAGATGCTCTTACTGGTGGTTTTAATTTTCAGGCGTGTTGGAGCGAAGCTTGGTTGATAGCTCAACATATTAATGTTGGATGATGAAATATTTTATTAAATTTGAACCCATATTTATTTATCTTATAACATAATGAAACTTTCTAAAACATTTTTTTTGGTTTTATCAATTCTGATTACAATGATCTCTTGCCAGACCAAAGTTGTAACACCTAATAAGCCGATGTATGACAATACTTTGCAGCTTTATAAAAGGTATACGATCCAAACCAAAGACGCCAAATCTCAAAAAATAGAGGTCATAAAAGTAGATGCTAAGAAGATCTATGGAAAGAACAAAGCAGGAGAAATGGTAGAGATCGAGCGAAGCGAAGTAAGGGATATCAAGAAGCCAGATATTGTTCTATCTATCTTAATTGGCCTTGCGGCCGTGGCTGCTGTTGTTTTTGTTCCAATCTAATTTTGTGATCAGAAACAAAATTATGCATCCGGTGAAATAACAAAGGATATCGATCCAGCTGAATGAGTTTCCCAAAACCGTCATCATGATGGGGTTCTTTTGAAAACCAAGTACTTCTGCAAATTTGAAATGCTGTAGAGCTTCTATGAGACATGAAAAAATGAAAATCCCAATAATTAATTTTGTTGATTCGATTTTAAAGAAAGTTTTGATGAAATAATAGATCAGCATTACTACGATGACATCTCCTAGATAGGCTCTCACAAAGAATATGTCTTTGAGCTTGGTAGCAATTAAAACTTCTATAAGGAAAATGAAAACTGCAATAAGAAAGTTTTTGTAATCGAATTTAAAATTAATTTTCACGGAATTGGATTTTATAAAACATAACAAAAAATCGAGGTAATTATTACCTCGATTTTTTATTTTTTCACTTTTATCGTACAGCCAATTGCAACGGTTTTCTCTGTTTTAACTGGTTCATTTTTCAAAAGCCGGTCCACGGCATCCTGAACATAATATTCGGAAACGTCATTCGGATTTTCGTAGTTGTTATCAATCGTACCAATATATTTCACGATATTCTTTCCGTTCTCTTTTTTCAAAATGTAAACGTGGGGTGTTTTGGTTGCGCCATAGATCGGATAGATTTTCTGACCTTCATCCACCAAATAAGGAAACGTGAATCCTTTTTCCTTTGCTCGGGTCTGCATCTCGGCAAAGCCGTCCTGTGGCTGAACTGCCGGGTCGTTTGGATTGATGGCAATCACAGGATAACCTTTGTCTTTGTACATTTTGTCCAGCGCAATGATCCTATCTTCATATTTTTTCGCATATGGGCAGTGGTTGCAGGTAAAGACAACAATGAAGCCTTTTGCAGATTTGAAATCACTTAAGGAAACCATTTTTCCGTCCACGTTTTTCAGTTTGAAATCTGTAGCTTCATCGCCAATCTGATAACCGGAATTATAAATTGTGGTAAAACTCAATAATCCCAAAATCAGGATCAGTCCGAAAGAAAACCATTTTATTTTTTTCATAATATTAATATTTTATGGATTGTAACTTTTAGTAATTGCCGATTCTAATTCTTCCAAGGACATTTCGCCATTGTTGAAGAACACTTTTTCGCCGTTTTTATAAAATAAAGTCACAGGAATCTCGCCTTCCCAATCGTTCTGGAATTTCGGAATCCAAGTATTCATCCTCTTATTATCATCCAGAATCATAACTTCTGCAGTCAGGTTTTTATTTTTGATGAAGTTGATAACTTTCTGTTTATCCCTTGCCATATCTAGTGAAACCAACAGCATTTTGAAATTCGGATTCTGAGAATATTTGTTGTTGACCTCGATGAAATGTGGTAATTCTTTTACACAAGGCGCACAAGTTGTCGCCCAGAAATTAACCACAACAAACTTATCTTTTTCCTGACTGATGCGTTTTTCCAAATCTTCATATTTGATCAAAGAAACATCAGTTTGGATTTGTGCATTCATCACAAAAGGAAAAATCAACAACAAAAATTTTACTAAAGTCTTCATATTCAAATTTAAAAAATACTTTTGACACTTGAATTAAATTGTTCTAATGAATATCTTTGGAAAAAAATAACTATGAAGAAATTATTACTGCTATTTGTTTTACTTTTTAGTATTGCAGCTTTTTCTCAAGAAACAAAAGATATTATTTATGATAAAACTGATGTAGCTGCAGAATATGAGGGAGGAATTAATAAATTTAGAGAAGGCTTTCAAAAAAACTTTGATCCCAAAAATAGTTTTAAAGGAACTGGAACTTATCAGACACTTATTACGTTCATAGTTGATGAGAATGGTATAATAAGTCAAGTGTTTGCAACAGGTAATAATGATTCTTTTAATAACTTAGCAATTAATGCAATAAAGAAAATCAAAGGAAAATGGAATCCTGCAAAAGTCAATGGAAATCGAGTAAAAAGTCGATTTAAATTCCCTATGACTATGAATTTTATGAACTAATTATTTTTTGATAAAATAATCTTCGGTTCAATTTTTGAAAAGAAAATCCTAATCCAATCTTATTGTTATGAAAAAGCTATTATTTATCGGCGTATTATCGTCATTAATCATCAGTTGTATTCCTGATAAAGACAAACGGGAACAGCGTAAAGATAATCTGAGTGCAGAACACATGAGAAATGAAGGTGTAGATTCAGCAGCACTTTCTACGGATAAAAAAGTGGATACTGTTAGTGTAAAATAACTACCGTCCGATCATCTTCTTGATCGCATTCAGTTTCATTAAAGCTTCAATCGGTGTCAATGTATTGATGTCGATTTTCGTCAATTCTTCACGGATAT
This sequence comes from Epilithonimonas caeni DSM 17710, assembly GCF_000426465.1. Lineage (GTDB taxonomy): Bacteria > Bacteroidota > Bacteroidia > Flavobacteriales > Weeksellaceae > Epilithonimonas > Epilithonimonas caeni. The sequence goes on along the minus strand of NZ_AUFK01000013.1, from coordinate 130,184 downwards.
TTTCAAGTACAGGGTCATCCAACTGGAAAAATGAAAGCTGAAGATTTTCTTCGGTTACCCGTTTTATTTTTTCACCGGAATCTTGTGTTGCTCTGCTGGATTCCAAAGTTTTAAGGATTTCATTCGCTCGATTGACTACTTTGGAAGGCATACCTGCCAACTTCGCTACGTGAATACCGAAACTATGTTCACTTCCTCCGGAAATCAGTTTTCTGAGGAAAATAATATTACCTTTCGCCTCCTGGATGGAGACGTGAAAATTCTTGATTCTTTCGAAGTTCACAGACATTTCGTTCAACTCGTGATAATGCGTGGCGAATAAAGTTTTCGGCTGCGTCGGATGCTGATGAAGATATTCTGCAATGGCCCAGGCAATGGAAACACCGTCATAAGTGGAAGTTCCACGTCCGATTTCGTCCAACAAAATCAAACTTCTCTCCGAAATATTATTAAGGATATTTGCGGCCTCATTCATTTCCACCATAAAAGTTGATTCGCCGGCAGACAAATTATCTGTCGCACCAACTCTCGTGAAAATCTTGTCCAATGTTCCAATCTCCGCATGTTTTGCCGGAACAAAACTTCCGATCTGAGCCAGCAAAGAAATGATTGCTGTTTGTCTCAGAATTGCAGATTTACCCGCCATATTCGGTCCGGTTACCATGATGATTTGCTGAGAATCTCTATCCAGAAAAACATCGTTTGGAATATAAGATTCGCCAAGGGGTAAAGATTTTTCGATGATCGGATGTCGCCCTTCCTGGATGTCAATCGAGAAAGAATCGTTCAGAATCGGTTTGGTATAATTATCTTCAACAGATAGCTCGGATAAACCAACTGCACAATCCAGTTCTCCGACCAGCTTTGAGTTTTCCTGCAATTGGTCGATGTAGATCAGAACATTTTCGCAGACATTCCTGTAAAGTTCTGATTCTAATTTGCCGATTTTTTCTTCAGCGCCAAGAATCTGATTTTCATATTCTTTCAGTTCTTCAGTAATATAACGTTCCGCGTTTACCAAAGTCTGTTTACGAATCCAATCCTCTGGAACTTTATCTTTATGCGTATTTCTAACCTCGATATAATATCCGAAAACCCCATTGAAATCAATTTTCAAACTCGAGATTCCTGTTCTTTCGATTTCACGCTGACACATTTCGTCCAGGAAACCGCGACCTTTGCTTTGCAGATTTCTCAAATGGTCCAATTCTTCCGAGATTCCTTCTCTGATGACATTACCTTTGCTGATGTTCACAGGAAGTTCGTCATTCAGATGCTCATTAATTAAATTGATCAATTCCTCAAGGTTGATAAAAGGGTCGATCCAAGCCAGAACATCCGGGAAACTCAGAAGTTTTTTTCTAATCTCATTTATGTTGATAATGCTTTGACGAAGATAACCTAATTCTTTCGGTGAGATTTTTTCAGCGGCTAATTTTCCAATCAATCTATCCAGATCCGAGATACCTTTCAGCAGATCTTTGATGTCGTATTTCAAAGAATCTTCATTATTCAGAAACTCAATAAGGCTTAGCCTTCGGTTGATATCACCGATATTTTTCAAGGGCAGGATCAAACGTCTTCTCAACAATCTTCCGCCCATCGGCGTGCAGGTTTTGTCGATAATATCGAGAAGCGATTTCCCTTGATGGTTGGCAGAATAGACAATTTCAAGATTCCTTAATGTGAAATTATCCATCATCAGATAATCATCCTGAGGAATCACTTGGATTCTTGTAATATGCTGTAAAAGTGAATGATGTGTGTCTTCAACCAAATAAGCGAAAATCGCTCCCGCTGCAGTAATTCCCAGTTTATGTTCCTCGATCCCGAAACCTTTCAGAGATTGTGTCTTGAAATGAGAAGTCAGTTTTTCGTAAGCATAAGGATATTTGAACGCCCAATCCTCCAGCTTGAAAACATTTTTATTTTTCAACTGATTTGGAATCTCCAGAGTTCTCTGATAAATGATCTCGCTCGGGTCGAAGGTGTGAACAATGTGAAGTAATTTCTCCAAATTTCCCTCGCTTACAAGAAATTCACCTGTTGAAACATCCACAAGCGCCATTCCATACTTTTCTTTTTCCTTATGAAGAGAAAGCAGGAAATTGTTTTTCTTAGAAGTCAGAACCTGGTCGTTGAATGTAACTCCCGGCGTAACCAATTCTGTCACACCACGTTTTACAATACCTTTTACCGATTTTGGGTCTTCCAACTGGTCACAGATCGCAACTCGCATTCCTGCCCTTACCAACTTTGGCAGATAAGAATCCACAGAATGATGCGGAAATCCTGCCAGTTCGATGTGACCTTCACCATTGGCTCTTTTGGTCAGAACGATTCCAAGGATCTGCGAAGTTTTTATCGCATCCTGTCCAAAAGTTTCGTAGAAATCTCCCACGCGGAACAGCAATAATGCATCAGGATATTTTCCTTTGATGGTATTGTATTGCGTCATTAACGGAGTTTCTTTCTTTGCCAATTTCCTGAATTTTTAGAAGCGCTAAAATACGAAATTAATATACAGAAAAAAGAAGGATGTTTTGCGGAAGTTTATTTTTTATTCAACTTTTCCAAAGCTTTGGAACTTTTTCTGTAAGCCCATTCTTCCTTATATTTTACCCATTTTGCCTTGAAGATTTTTCGCATCAGCTTGTCTGTGTATCGCATAATGAAAACATGATAAAGCATACTTAGGAATTTTGAAGGACGATTGGGCAACGCTCTGATAGACAAAGAAAAGCCAGGTTCCAGGTAACGATTGTAATGCCAGAAAGCACCAGGAATAAACAAAGCGTCGCCGTGTTCCATCAGGATTTCTGTTCCTGTGGCACGTTTCAAAGCAGGATATTTTTCATAGTCCGGGTTATCGTAATCAATTTCTTCTATTGTGTGGACAGACAGCGGGACTTTGTAAAGCATTTCGTTTTGCTTCTGGTCAAAAAGTAAAATCCTTTTCTTTCCTCCAAAATGAATATGGAAAAAATCCCCCAGATCAACGTCGTAATGCATCAGAACATGCGCTTCACTTCCTCCGAAAAATAAAGTGGGAAGGCGCTTGAAGAATTTCATTCCCAGATCTGGGTAAGTGAAATCCTGTAATAATTCCGGAAGTTTATCGGTAATGATATAAAAAAATATCCTGAGGTCAGAAGGTTTACTTTTTATGGTATCAATGTAATCCTTCATTTTCATTTTAGTTGCCGGTGTGTCAGAGCTTTTGTTAGCATCGGCGGGTTTGTTGTCATAGATGGGAACAACCTGTTCACCCGCTTTTTCCCGGATGTAATCAAGGTTCCATTTCTCGTAAGCGCCCCATTGTTTTGCAAAACCTCTTATCAAAAGTGGCCTGTGCGGTTTGAAATATTTCTTTTGAAAGTCTTCTTTATCAATGTGTTCTACAACGTCAACAGGATTCAGGATCATATTAATGGTTTTGGTCAATAAAAATAATAAAAATCAGTTTTAATAAAATGTTCTTTTGTAAAAATTCCAAAAAATAAGATTCATTAAAAGAAAATCAAAAATTATACGTTTAATTCTTAAATTTGGCTAATGAAAAAATATCTTTACCTCCTTATATCATCATTTTCTCTTATAAGCTGCTATACTTATAGAATTAAATCAGAAAATGAAGCAACAGCACAAAACACGCGAGAAGTACGTACAAAAAAAATGGATGAACCTGTTGCTACAAAAGCTATTGCAAATGTTCAGGCAAATGTATCTGCGATTGAACCTGGTAGCACTAAAAGAAATAGAATTACAAAAGATAAGGCACCGAGATCGATGAGCGTCCAGGAAAAGTTGGAGATCAACAAATACTTCAAAATAGAAGTTGGGGGTAAGCCGTATAAGATCCAGGTTGATAAATGGGAGAGTGATACTTTGGTTGCCCACGTTATCCATAAGCCAAAAAAGATCCTCAAATTCCATAAGAACCAGATTGATCAGTCAACAATTGCAGAAAGACGTTTCTCCCAGCCAGTGGCCGATATCATTACAGTTGTTGCTTATGCTGGTGTTGGTATTGGAATCTGGGCATTGGTACGATAAAGGTGAAAACAGATTCTGCCATATATTATAAAGCCGCAAATTGATGCGGCTTATTTTTGATATTCAGCGGGGGTTTGAACGTTTGTTTAATTTCAAATCGAAATTATTCATAATATCTTTCGAAAAACTATTTATAGTTAATCCAAATAACCTCATATTTGTATTTGTAAACTGTAACCAAATAACATCTTAAATAAAGTTTGATTAAAATCTATCGATATCCAAATGAAGGTTGAACAAATATATACAGGCTGTCTTGCGCAAGGGGCGTATTACATTGTTTCTGAAAATGAAGCGGCGATCATCGATCCGCTGAGAGAAGTGAAACCTTACCTTGAACGTTTGGAGAAGGACAAAGTCAAACTCAAATATATTTTTGAAACGCATTTCCATGCCGATTTTGTTTCGGGGCATTTGGATCTGTCTAAAAAAACCAACGCTCCAATTGTTTTCGGACCAACAGCTAAACCTGATTTTGAAGCGATCATTGCAGAGGATGATCAGATCTTTGAAATTGGAAAAATTAAAATTAAAGTTCTTCATACGCCAGGCCATACTTTGGAAAGCTCCACTTTTCTACTGATTGATGAAGATGGAAAAGAAACGGCCATTTTCTCTGGCGATACTTTGTTTTTGGGTGATGTTGGAAGACCTGACTTAGCACAAAAGGCTGGCGAAATCGATGAAAAAGATTTGGCAGGAATGTTATATGATAGTCTTCAAAGCAAGATTCTGCCTTTAGATGATTCCATTACAGTTTATCCGGCTCACGGCGCTGGCTCTGCCTGCGGAAAAAATATGCAGAAAGAAACAGTGGATACTTTGGGAAACCAGAAAAAAAAGAATTATGCTCTTAATCAACCGGATAAAGAATCTTTCATTAATGAAGTTCTGGACGGATTAACGGCGCCACCAAAATATTTCGGGATGAATGTCGCCATGAACAAAGGTGGCTATGAAAGCTTCGACCAGGTTCTGAAAAAAGGAAACAATCCTTTGTCTGTAGAAGAATTCGAAACTGCTGCTGAAGAAACCGGAGCTTTGATCCTGGATACAAGAAGTGCGGCGGTTTTTCATAAAGGCTTTGTTCCAAATTCTATTAATATCGGGATCAGGGGTGATTTTGCACCTTGGGTTGGAGCCATGATCGTGGATGTTCAACAGCCGATTCTTTTGGTTTCTGATGAAGGAACAGAAGAAGAAGTAATTACCAGGTTGAGCAGAGTAGGATTTGATAATGTTTTAGGTTATTTGGACGGAAGTTTCGAAGCTTGGAAAAATTCGGGTAAAGAAACAGATGAGATTAGAAGAATTTCTGCAGAAGAGTTTACTGATGAATTTTCTGAAAATATGAAAGTTATTGATGTAAGAAAGGAAACAGAATACGAGGCAGAGCATATCAATGAAGCCTACAGTAAACCTCTTGCTTACATTAATGACTGGGTGAATTCTTTAGACAATTCGGAGCATTTTTATATCCATTGTGCGGGAGGTTACAGAAGTATGATTGCGGCAAGTATTTTGCAGTCAAGAGGTTATAGGAATTTCACTGAGATTGATGGCGGGTTCAATGCAATCAAGAAAACAGAGAAATTTCCATTGAGCAATTTTGTTTGTCAAAGTAAAACTTTGTAGAATTAAAAGGGCTTCGAGAGCCTCAGCCTGACAGTGCAGGGTTAATTTCAGTATCTTAAAATGTCATTCTGACCTGTCGAAGGATCTGATAGCTAAAATCTAATCTTTAACATCTCTTTTATTATGTCACAGAAATTTCAAGAACTAATACAATCCGAACGTCCGGTTCTTATTGATTTTTTTGCCACTTGGTGTCAGCCGTGCAAAGTTCAGTCTTCCGTTTTGAATTCTGTAAAAGAGCAAGTTGGCGAAAAAGCAAGGATCGTAAAAATTGATGTAGACCAGTTTCCGTCAATTGCATCAGAAAATGGCGTTCGTGGTGTTCCTACTTTAGCGATTTTCAAAAATGGAGAATTGCTTTGGAAAGAAAGTGGTGTTCACGACGTTAACTCTTTGGTTGGTTTGCTGGAGCAATATATTAATTCGTAATTAATTCATCTGTTAATAATATTGTCACCATAAAGTTATGTGTCTGTTTTTTCATAGTAATGAATAATTTGCTATAGTCCTTTATTTTATCAACAATATAATAATAATTACCATTATCATCAGACGCAGAAGTAATTCCATTCTCGTCATTTGATGGAATATAGTAGAAATTATTACCGGCACGGATATTTTTTGAATCTGTCCACAAAACAAAATATTTTTTGAAAAAAGTATCGTAAGTTATAGTAACGTCGCTTCCTGTAGGAACATAGGTACGCTCTTTATTTTTATAATCTTCATAGATATAATAAGCGTATTTAAATTTATAAGTTAAAGTTTTATTTTGAGAAAAACAGATTGTACAGGTTAGAAATGCTAAAAGTAAAGTTATCGATTTTTTCATTGGATTAAAGTTTTTTACAGAACTAAGAAATAATCTCAAACTCATCTCGCTCATTCAAAAAGGGAAACTTATTTCTAAATTCCTTTAATTTCTCCAAATTCCATTCTGAAAGAACAACATTACTTTTTCTTTCAGAGATTTCTCTTCCATCAGGGAAATGCACTAATGAACTTTCCTCATATTCAAGGTTGTAACCGTCTGTTCCAATTCTATTTAATCCAAATAGAAAAGCCTGATTTTCAATCGCACGTGCTTTTAGAAGTGATTTCCAGGCATCGACTCTGGATTTTGGCCAGTTGGCAACGTACAAAACCGCATCATAATCACCCTGATTCCTGGAGAAAACCGGAAAACGCAAGTCAAAACATACTTGTAATAGAATTTTAAATCCTTTGTAATCAATAATTTTTCGTTCAGTTCCGGCAGTATAAATTTTGTCTTCACTAGAATAGGAAAACAGATGCCTTTTGTCGTAATATTCAAAACTTTCATCTGGAAAAACAAAATAAAATCGGTTATAGAATTTTCCATTTTCTTCCACAGAAACACTTCCAGCAACTGCCGAATTTTTGCTTTTGGCAAAGGATTTCATCCAGGTTAAGGATTCCTCATTTCTGTCCGCAACCTCTTCGGCTTCCATACAAAATCCGGTAGAAAACATCTCAGGAAGTAAAAACAAATCTGCACCAATGGAACTGAATTCTTTTTCAATTTGCTTGAAATTCTGTTCTTTGTTTTTCCAGGAAATATCGAGATTGAGCCCCGCAATTTTAAGTGTTGACATACTTCAAAAGTTTAATGCAATTTATGATTTTTGAACACTAAGTTCACAAAGATTATTTAAAAAAGATATTGATTTTAAGGCTTACAAAGGCACTTCGTTTAAAAAAACAACTATTACTTTGTTAATTTTTGAGTTTATACTGAGCTTGTCGGAGTACTTATGAACTTAAAAATTTACAATCTAGAACTTTCGTGGCCTTAGTGTTCAGAAAAACATAATAAAATCTTAATAAAAATCGTTCAAATAATAAGCAATTGCGTTAAAGTTTACTAAAAAATCGTTAAAAAATATTTTTGTAATCTATTGAAAATGATTTATATATAATTTTGCTCCACTAAAAATAAAAATCTAATATTATTAATTAATGAAGAAATTCCCATTATTGTTATGCTTAGTTTATTTGGTGACCACCTCTTTTTATCCTGCGAGTTCTGAGAGCCATTCTCACGCCAAAACGATAATAAAAGAAATCAAACTAAGTCCAAAAAAGAATTTCTCGCCACAAAATCCTGCAGAAGAAATCTACAAAGAGCTTCAGTTTACGGATGAGACATTGAATTTTGAAGTCTTTGAAAAAGCGTTTTTAGGATTCCAAAATTTAAAGAGTTCCGGAAAACTGGAACCGACGGCCAAATTGCTTTCGGTTTGTGATTTTAGTTTATCTTCCAACAGGAAGCGCCTTTGGGTCATAGATTTGGGTGAGAAAAAAGTGTTATTCAATACATTAGTTGCGCACGGAAAAGGAACAGGTGAAGAGTTCGCAACCAACTTTTCCAACACAGAGGATTCGCATCAGTCGAGTATGGGCTTCTACGTCACAGAACAGACCTATAATGGCGACAATGGCTATTCTTTGCGATTGTTCGGCATGGATAGAGGTTATAACGATGCAGCTTTGGAAAGATGTATCGTAATGCATGGCGCCAAGTACGTGAGCGAAGATTTCATCAAATCCGAGAAGAGATTAGGAAGAAGCTGGGGTTGTCCAGCGGTTCCAACTAGTTTGGCGAAACCAATCATCAATACCATAAAAAACAGAACGTGTCTGTTTATTTATTTCCCGGACCAGAATTATCTGGCAAGTTCTCAATGGCTGAAAAATACTGAGAAAACCGATTCTATTCTTGGTTCTCCAAGGCAGAATATGGCAACGAATTAGCTTCAGAATAAAAATTAAAAACCCCTTCAGAAACTCTGAAGGGGTTTTGTTTTTATGGGTTTTTCACTAATAATCTGAAACCTTCTCCATGAACGTTGATGATTTCCAGACCTTCATCATCTTTCAGAAGTTTTCTCAATTTTGCGATGTAAACATCCATACTTCTTGCGGTGAAATAATTCTCTTTTTTCCAGATTTTTCTTAATGCCAGATCTCTCGGCATAAAGTCGTTTCTGTGGATGCAAAGTAATTTCAAAAGTTCGTTTTCTTTTGGAGAAAGCTTGTATTCATTCTCGCCGACTCTTAGTTGTCTCAACATAGAATCGAAGAAGATATTACTGATTTTAAACTGCTCTTGGTCTTCATTTTCCAAAACGGCACTTCTTTGTAGAATCGCTTTTATTTTATAAAGAAGCAACTCGGTATCAAATGGCTTTGTGATATAATCATCTGCTCCTAATTGATAGCCTTTTAAAATATCCTCACGCATATTTCTTGCTGTCAGGAAAATGATTGGCGTGTTTTTATCAATTTTCTTCACATCTTCTGCCAAAGAAAATCCATCTTTTTTCGGCATCATCACATCGAAAATACAGATGTCAAATTCTTTTTCCGTAAACTCTTTCAGTCCCATTTCTCCATCGGTTGCCAATGTAACCTCGAAGTTGTTGATTGTCAAATAATCCTTAAGAACTGCGCCAAAACTCTGGTCGTCTTCTACTAATAATATTCTGTTGCTCATAGCTTTGTAATTAATAATTAAAAATGAAGAATTAATATTTCTTCGTGTCGTTAATATTTTGTTTAGTGGTTTTTAAAATAGTTGTCAATAATTTAATGATTTCCTCTACATCTTTTTCCAATGATTTGAATTCTGCTTCATTTATAAATTCTGTTTTATGTAATAATTTTATCCAATAATATGCTTCAAAAGCTTCTTTGTAAGAGATTTGAAGTTTCACAACAAACTCTTTTTTGCTAAAAGCAGCAATCCCTTCTTCTATATTTGCACCAATCGATGTTGCTGACCTTAATAATTGTTTTGATAAAACAAACTCTTTCCTTTCTGAGGTTAATAATTTAAAAAGATTAATAATTCTTACAGAAAAATCGAATGATTTATCTCTAATAATATTTCTCCTAAATTCAATATTCTCCAAAATCTTAATTATTAATTTTTCATTATTAATTAAACTATCGGAAGTTTTATTGTAAATGTGCTTCCTTTTCCTTTGTGGGAATCTACGTGGATTTGCCCTTTGTGATTTTCGATAATTTTTTTCACGTAAGACAATCCAAGACCTTGTCCTTTTACATTATGGATATTTCCGGTTTCTTCGCGGAAGAATTTTTCAAAGATTTTATTTTTATTCGTCGATTCCATTCCCATTCCTTTGTCGGAAATTTCTATCACGTACCAGTTTCCTTCATTTCTCGTGCTAACCTTTATTTCCGGTGTTTCAGGAGAATATTTGTTGGCATTATCTAGCAGATTGATTAATGCATTCGAAATATGAAATTCATCAATTAAGAAATTATATTTCGTAGCATTAAATTCTGTTGTTAAAATTCCGTTTCTTTCATTAACAATTAATCGGAAAGATTCTGCAATACTTTTTATTAATTCGCGAACGTTAGTTTCTTTCAGGTGAAGAGGCATTTCGTTTCGTTCCAGTTTGGACATATTCAAAACGGTCTCTACCTGTTTTTTCATCCTCAGATTTTCCTGTTTTATCAATCCTGAATAGTATTTGACCTTATCCGGGTCGGTAGCGATTTTATCATTTGCTAAAGAATCTGTTGCAACGGAAATCGTTGCCAAGGGTGTCTTGAACTCGTGAGACATATTATTGATAAAGTCGGTCTTGATCTCCGCAATTTTTTTCTGTCTCATCATATAATTGATAGAGATGATATAAATCCCCAAAATCGTCAGTAATGAAATGAAAGTTCCCAACAACATAGGCAAATTGTGCTTCACCAGAGAGTAATCTTTTCTTGGAAAAACCAAAGCCAGCGTATAAAGTGTTCTGTCTTTGCTGTCTGTAAAAAGTGGATAAGTGTAGTTCGTTTTATCTTTTTGGTCGAGATAGATGTTGTTTGCAACCGTTGTTAACTGATTGGTTTTATTGATGACCCCAAATCCAAATTTTGTATCAATCCCTTTGAGTCTCAATTCTTTTGAAATGACGGAATCAATCGTTTTGCTGTCAACACGTTTTTCTATCGGAAGATTGGTCGCGCTCAAACGTGCAAACTCCTTCATCTGATAAGAATTATTATCAAGGTCTCGGCTGATGTTGGTTGTCAAAGGTTCAGGACTGCTTCTTTTCAGCTTTAATTGTCCTTCGTCTTTGTAAAGTTTCGTCGTGTATAACGTGTCGCCCTTTGCTGAAACCGGAATGTTTTGCTTTTCAACGATGCTTGTCTGGAAAAGAATATTCGAACGATTCGCAGAGTCGGAACTTTGCTGGATATAGGTCTTAGTTGGTTGGTTTTTAGAGGCTAAAACCTCTTTTCCAACATTATTATAAGTTTCATTCCAATATTTGTTGACCTCGATTTGATTTACTTTCTGAGTCGAAGTTTCTAATGCGGAATAAACTTTATTAGAGAAATCCTGCTCGAGAGATGTATATAATTCTTTAATCCAATATAGCTGCAAAGAGACGAAAACCACCAGGGAAATTGTCATAAAAACAGATATAATAGGAATAAACTTGTTGTTCATATGTTTTTTTAAGTTTGAAAAGTTAAAATTACTCTTTTTAAGAATATCTCAACAATAATAACGGATTGTAATTATTAAATATTTCTTAAAATTAAAAGATTTAACATTTTATTGTGAATATCAAATATATTGCCATAGGAAAACTTTGGTTCGATTTTTTAATATTAATTTTAGAAAAAAGAAAATGTTATGAACTCAGAAATTGTTTTTAATAAAGATGCCGACACTGGGGTTTACGTGATGAAGGTTTACAGAGCCGATGTTTCCACGCTTTGGGATTATTTCACAAAATCCGAACTGATTGACCAATGGTGGGCGCCAAAACCTTGGAAATGCGAAACCGAAAAAATGGATTTTCGGGAAAACGGAAATTGGCTGTACGCAATGAAAGGTCCGGACGGCGAAAAAGAAATGGCACTAGCAAATTACGGTGAAATAATGCCCCACAGAAGTATTGCGTGGACAGATGCTTTCGCTGATGATAAAGGGAAAGTAAGAACAGATTTGCCACAAACTTCTTGGCTAATCGGGTTCACAGGAATTGATGAAGGCACAAGAATGACTTTCAATCTGCATTTCAACTCCAAAGAAGAAATGAATCAGCTCATCGAAATGGGTTTTGAAGAAGGCTTCAAAATGGGATTGAATCAGTTGGAGGATATTTTGGTTTAGAAATAATTTAATTTTAGTTCTCGCAGATTAAGTGAATTGCAGATTTTTTAAGTTTATCATCTTCTAAATCTGTCGAATCTGCGAGAGTATAAACTTTATTCCAAATCAATCTCTTCATCAATAAAATACTGTATAATCGCTTTTTTCATCAGAAGCGATTGTTCGTTGGGCTTCAGATCCGGCAAATCTTCCAGCTTTTCAAACTCCGGCCAGCCTTCGTTATAATGACTGAATTTGTAATACCCAAAAGGCTCCAGCAATCTACAAACCGCAATATGAATTAGATTGACCTTATCATCTTTCGTGAATTTTTGTTGACCACTTCCTAGTTCCTGAATGCCAATCAAGAATAATATCGTTTCGATTGGGGGATTTTTTTCGGTTTGAAAATTAACTTCAAAAAAGTGTTCTATCTTTTTCCAGATTTCGGATTCTGTCATTTTCTGTATAAATTATACTTACAAATTTTTTATCAAATTCTGCTTAACTCTGAAATAGAAAATTCAAAGTCAAAAACTCCGGTTGAAATTAAACCGGAGCTCTTATATTTGTTGCGAATGTACAAAAATGTATTTTAAGACCTTTTTCTAATTTAGTACTTTTCTTCAAAAAGAAACTCCAATGGAATTGAGAATCTTTTGCTCCAGGCATTTTCGCTATGGTCTGCCAATTCGAATTTTTTGGTTGTCCAGTTATTTTTACTAAAACCTTTTTCTTTCATTATCAAATCAACTTTGTTCTGATGTTTTTCATAACGGCTGTCCAATCCTTCAGTTCCATAATCGAAATAGATTTTATGGGTTTTCGGACTCGGGAGTCTTTGTCTGAGATAATTTTCGAAAGCGGTTGGAATTTCATCATTCAAAAGGTCTGTGATTCCAACCCAATGTGTGGAAAGACAAGCTGCGCCGCCGAAAATTTCGGGATACTCGCAAATCGCGTACATCGATATCAATCCGCCCATACTGGAACCGGCGATGTAAGTGTTCTCCCTGTCTTTCAGCGTTGGATAATTGTTGTCAATAAAAGGTTTTACCTCTTCTACAATGAATTTCAAATAGTTACCGGACTGGATTTTCCCTTGAAAGTATTTTTCAAGTGTTTGATTTTGTAACTCTTTAGATAAACTTTCAAAAGCTTTTTGTGGAAAATACTCCGAATGCCGGGTTGCGCCTGTATTCCAAAGTCCGACAATGATGCAATCTTTCAGTTTGATTTTTTTGCTGAGTTCTGTATAATTTTCATCCACTTTCCATTCGGAATTGTTCCAGTTGATTGTCGGGTCAAAAAGCATCTGACCGTCGTGCATATAGAGAACCGCGTATTTTTTATTGGGGTTAAAATTCTCAGGCAACCACACATCTATATTTCTAGGCGCCACATATTTCGAAGGAAATTGATTAATTCTGATGATTTTGCCTAAACTCACATCGGGAACCGAAGTCTGAATCACATCTCTGTAACGGTCTTTGATTTTGACGTACTTCTTAATTTCTGTTTTGTAATCTTCCAGATTTTTAGGTTTTCTCCAGTCCGGGTCCGGAAAATTATTCTCAATATAATTCCAATCCTTTCCAGTGAAAAAATCGTCATCGTATGTGCATCCAGTCAAATCTTTGAAAGGTTTAAGGAAAATATAACCGTCAAAAAAATCCTCCATTTTGAAATCAGAATGACAAAAACTGAAAAAACTATTGTCTCGCAATGTCCCGACAGGGGTGTTAATCAAATCGAATCCAATCTGTGGATAGTTGAGTTTCCGAAGCGCATTTTCCAATTCTCCATTCGCAGGCGAAACGTAAGCCGGGTTATGCTGCGTCTTGGAAAACATCGGCGTATGAAACATCATATTGAAAATCTTATCGGGCATTAATTTGTAGAGACGATTTCCGACCATTCCTTCATCATAATCACAAAAATCATCGTTGTTCACTTTCAGGATTGGCATTTTGTACTTTGTGAAAACATGGACGTGTCCCATGTAGATCAAGGCCTTTTCATTTTTATCAATGATTTCCTTTTTGATAATTTCTGTCCGGAACTGGTCTGGCGTTCCCAGATTGAAAACCGCTTTCATATTCTCGGGCGTTCTTGCGCCACCTTTGAAGTTTTCCCAACGGTATTGATAGCTTAGGTTGACAATTCTGAATTTTTTGGCGTTAGGTTTTATGGTTTTATTGAATTCCCAAACCGCTTTGTAGATATCAAAATATTCTTTATAAGCCCAGCCGACATTGTAATAAAAGAACATATCTTTTGCTTTTCTTTCATCGAATTTATCAGAATTCAGCAATTCATCCAGCTCTTTCTGCTTTTCAAAAGCACCAAATTCCATACAGAGATTGTAAACGCCAGCCTTATATAAATCCGGGATAATGCTCTTGACAAAATCTAGATTTTCTTTCACAGCGTGGTCTTCACCCAAAAGTACAAGAGGATAATTTTTGAATTTCGAAATGAGATAATCTTTCGGACTTTTTGGATGTTGTTTCAGATATTCTACGGCTTCAAGAGTGGCTTTGTTTTCCTGACTAAATCCTAAAATCGGAAAGAGAAATGCTAAAAACAGAAGTGAAAAAGAAATTGAAAGTTTCATTTTTTAGATTGAATTTTGAACAAAACTATTTCTACTTTCTCTTTGTTACAAGCCTTTTGGACAAACGACAGGTTGTTCTGTACAAAAAGCAAATCACCAGAATTGATTTCAGATAAATAATTAAATTTGAGTAACCTTAAAAATATGAACCAATCCGTTTTTGAACATTTCAAATCCAAATTTTGGATAAAACACGTTTTCTACTGGATAGCGTTTGTCCTGTTTTTTGGATTGGTTTGGGGTGTTTCGGATGACAATTATTCCCGTAATATTTTGATTCAGATATGCTGTCTTCCTTCGAGGATGTTATTGGTTTATGTCACGCTTTTTTATCTCTTCCCGAAGTTTTTCAATCAGAAAAAATACTTCAGCTTCTTTGTTTCGTATTGCGTTTTGGTTGCATTGATAAGTGTTTTTATCCAACGACCTTTGTTTCTTTATTTTATTCAGCCGAATTTTCTCCCTGGATTCAAGAATTCCGGTTTTTTTATCTTATCAGAAATAATGAATACCGCTCTGGACATCAATATTGCTGCGATGATTCCGATTGCTTACACTTATCTGACCACGATTGAAAATCTTCAGAAAAATAATCTGGAGCTGAATGAAGAGAACAAATTGTTGAAAGAAGATGCTGTAATCCAGGACAATAACAATGATTCTTACATCAATCTGAAAGTCGATAAAAGTGTAAGAAAAATTAAAATCAATGATATTATTTTTGTGGAAAGTCTGCGGAATTATTGCAGAATAAAACTGAATGATTCGGAAATAACGGTCCTTAAAACACTGACATCTGTTCAGGAATTGTTGCCAGAATCCAAATTTATAAGGATCCATCGTTCGTTTCTGATTAATAAAGATAATATTACCTCGGTTTCTCCCAGCAAGATCGAAATCAATGATATGACGATCCCTGTTGGGAGAAAGTATAAAGATGAGGTTAAAAAGAAGATGTTATTGGTCGATTTTTAATAGGAACGCATATTCCAAAGCGATTTCTTTCAGGCTTTCGAAACGTCCGCTTGCACCGCCGTGTCCGGAGCTCATATCGGTTTTGAAGATCAGGATGTTATTATCTGTTTTCAAATCTCTTAGTTTTGCGGTCCATTTTGCCGGTTCCCAATATTGAACCTGAGAATCGTGGAAGCCTGTTGTTATTAATATATTAGGATAATCCTTTGCTTCGATGTTATCGTAAGGCGAATAGGATTTCATATAATCATAATATTCTTTCTCATTCGGGTTTCCCCATTCGTCGTATTCCCCGGTTGTCAAAGGAATTGTCTCGTCCAGCATCGTTGTCACAACATCCACGAAAGGAACCTGCGCCACAACTCCATTGAATAGCTCCGGATTGTAATTTATGACTGCGCCAACCAAAAGTCCGCCGGCGCTTCCACCCATGGCATAAAGATGTCTAGGAGATGTGTAATTTTCTGATATTAAATATTTTGCAGCATCAATGAAATCAAAAAACGTATTCTTTTTCTGAAGCATTTTTCCATCTTCGTACCATTCTCTTCCAAGGTATTCTCCGCCTCGGATGTGTGCGATGGCATAGATGTAACCTCGGTCAAGTAAAGTCAGTCTTACGCTTGAAAAACTAGCATCAACAGTGTGTCCATAACTTCCGTAACCATAGAGTAGAAGCGGTGTATCTGCAGATTTCTTCGTGTCTTTATGATAAACCAGAGAAATAGCAATTTCTTTTCCGTCCCTTGCATTTGCCCAGATTCTTTCCGAGATATAATTTTCTGAGAAGAATTTTCCGCCCAAAACTTCCTGTTCTTTCAGAAGTTTGATGGTTTTTTCCTTCATATCGTATTCGTAAGTGGAAGAAGGTTTTGTCAAAGAAGTATATCCGAAACGCAGTTTTTCCGTATCGAATTCCATATTGGTTCCGATGTACGCCGTGTAAGTAGGGTCCGAAAATGGAAGATAATGAGAATCTCCTGTTTTGTTTTCTATGATTTTGATTTGAAGAAGCCCTTTTTCCCGTTCTTCTATGACAAAATAATCATTGAATATTTCAAAACCTTCCAGCAAGACATTTTCTCTATGAGGAATGAAATCTACCCAATTTTCAATCTCCGGCTGAGAAACTTTTGTCTTTACGATTTTGAAATTTGTAGAATTATCGGCATTTGTAATGATGTAAAAATCATCCTGATAATGCTCAACAGAATATTCCAGATCTTCCGTTCTTTCCTGAATGATTTTCCAATCTGCAAAAACGTTATCAGCTGGAATGAATCTGTGTTCATCTTCATTCGTACTTGACGAAGAAATAAAGATGTATTCTAAAGATTTGGTTTTGAAAACATTAACGTCAAAAGTTTCATCCTCTTCGTGGAAAATCAAAACGTCTTTTTCGGTTTCGGTTCCAATCGCATGTCGATGGATTTGATAAGCTCGCAGACTTTCATCTTTTCTAATGTAAAAAATGTGTTGGTTGTCGTTTGCCCAGACTGCTTTTCCAGTCGTATTTTCAATTTTGTCTTCGAAGATTTCTCCTGTTTTGAGATTTTTGAAAAATATCGTGTAAATTCTTCGTCCTGTTTTATCGGAAGAATATGCAATGAAATCATTATTGACACTTACTGAAACACTTCCGATATCAAAATATTCTTCTCCTTCTGCCAGAATGTTCACATCTAGAAGAATTTCTTCTTCATTTTCCAAAGTTTGAAACTTCCTTGAGAAAATCGGATATTCTTTCCCATCTTCATAGCGGACAATATACCAATATTGATTAAAGAAATAAGGCAAAGACTGGTCATCTTTTTTGTAACGGGATTTCATTTCTTCAAACAATTCGTTTTGAAGGTCTTCTGTGTCCTTCATTACAAAATCGGTGTAAGCGTTTTCTTCTTCGAGGTATTTTATAACTTCCGGGTTTTCACGTTCATTCATCCAGAAAAAAGGGTCATTTCTTTTATCGTTGTGAATTTCGAGAGTTTTGTCTATTTTTTTAGCTTTTGGAGCGTTCATTTGAAATTGTATTAATTAAAACCACATAGACACATAGATTAAAATTTTATTTAAAGAAAATAGAGAGAATTTAAATATCTTCTATTTAAACTTTAACAATCCAATTAATTATTCAGAAAACGATGTATCTATGTGGTTAAAAGTTTTCTGAAGAGATTTTCAGATCCAACAAAAATAAACAAAAAACCATCTTCTCAGAAAGAAGACGGTTTTGATTTATGTGGTCAACAATTATTTGTTGATGCTTCTGACATATTTTTCTATGGCCATTGTCATAGATGGTGTTTCTTTGGTTGGTGCCATTACATTGACGGTCAATCCTGCTTCTTCTGCAGCAGCCTGGGTTGTTGTTCCAAAAACCGCAATTTTGGTATCATTTTGTTCAAAATCAGGAAAATTGATTCCTAAAGATTTTATTCCCTGATGGCTGAAAAATACCAACATATCATAATCCTTGATATTGATATCTGTCAAATCACTTGCAACGGTTTTGTACATTATTGCTTTTGTCCAGTCCACATTAGCGGCATCCAGAACTTTTGGTATTTCCGGACCTAGAACATCGGAAGAAGGCAAAAGATATTTTTCGGAAGGATATTTTTTGAATAGAGCAGCCAGGTCAGAGAAATTCTTCTCTCCGAAACTGATTTTTCTTTTCCTGTAAACAATGTGTTTCTGTAGATAATTGGCAATCGCTTCTGACTGGCAGATGTACCTCATAGAATCTGGAACAGAGAATCTCATTTCCTCAGCAAGACGAAAATAATGGTCGATTGCATTTTTACTCGTGAAAATTATCCCGGTATATTGGGCCAGGTCAATTTTCTGGGTTCTGAGTTCTTTCGCATCCACACCTTCTACGTGAATAAAAGGACGAAAATCGATTTTGATTTTCTCTTTTTTTGCAATTTCCAAATAAGGTGATGATTCATTCGGAGCAGGTTGCGAAACTAAAATAGATTTGATTTTCATCTTATAACGTGTATGTTATATTAATAAAATAAGAACTTCCAAAGTACCAAAACGGGTACTATTTGAAGCGTGCAAATATACAAAAATTTATAATACCATTTTTCGGGTAAAATAGACTGGTTATGGAAAATATATATTAAATTTTTCAAAATGAATGAACCAACAACCAGACCAATAATGAAATAGAAATATTTTACCAAGTCGATTGGGAAAAAATAAAGTGCAAAAGATGCCATTATGAAAATGATGGATTCCAGAAAATAGAATTTGCTTGAGACCAAGGTCAGCCCTTTCAGGTTTTTGCCGCTACCAATGCTGGAGTAGAACAGAAAGGTCAGAATATTCCTGATAATGTCAAAAGTTAATAACGTCAAAAGCGTAAAGCCGAATTTATTGATCTGAAATCCCAGAACATCAATGGTAAAAAGCTTTGGGACAATCGGGACAAATTGTGATAGTAGGAGGGCCGTCATTATACATTTCACAATAGATATAATTAGCCAGGATGGTGTAAGATTGCTGGAATCTTCTATTTTTTGCAGCAAAAATTCCTTGATGTTGGCATCCCTTTGAAAAACAGACAAAAGGATAATGTATATAAAAATACTCCCGAGAATACAATATACCACCCAATCATTATGTTCTGCAATTCTTACCAACGGTCAATTTTTTTGCAAAAATAAGAATTAGAATGAACAGATTCCTTATTACTTAATAAAAATTCATTTTTTCTTCATGATCATGTCGATATATTTCAGTAATAATTGAATGATAAGGATCAATTATGGAAATATTGTTTTAACGATCAGGTTACTTTTCTAAAATCCTTTAAATTTATAATATTAAAAGTATGTTAAATATTCTTTTTTTTAGGATTAAACCACTATTTTTGTATGATTATTGATTTGGTCTATTGGTTTTGAAAATAATTTCAAAGAAACTGATAATCTTTGTTGATATAACATTATCGTTATGGCGCACTCGTATAAAGCTATTTTCGAAAACAATAAAAAGTGGGTAGAGTCAAAGATTTCGGATGACCCGGAATATTTTCACAATCTTGCTAAAACACAACATCCCGACTATCTATACATTGGATGTTCTGACAGTCGTGCTACGGCCGAGGAACTGATGGGATTAGGGCCAGGCGAGGTATTTGTGCACAGAAATATTGCCAACGTTGTAAACACTCTGGACATGAGTTCTACAGCAGTTATCCAATATGCCGTGGAACATTTGAAAGTGAAGCACATTATTGTTTGCGGACATTATAACTGTGGTGGTGTAAAAGCAGCGATGACATCCCAGGACCTTGGTCTTTTGAATCCCTGGTTGAGAAATATCCGGGATGTTTACAGACTGCACCAGGAAGAATTGGATTCTATAGATGAAGATAAAAAATATGACCGCCTTGTGGAACTGAATGTTCAGGAGCAATGTATTAATGTAATCAAAATGGCCTGCGTGCAGGAGCGTTATATCCTGGAAGAGTTTCCGGTTGTTCATGGTTGGGTCTTCGACCTTAGAACGGGAAAAATAATCGATCTCGATATCGATTTTGAAAAAATATTAAAGGACATTCAGAAGATCTATAACCTGACAGACTCTGATTGGGTGATGAGCAGAAAAAAATAAGCGCATCAAAAAGTATATGAAGTATCTAAGTATCATAACATTAATGGTTTTTCTAAACTTTACGGCTCTTCCGGGAATTGCCGCAATATTGGGTTGGGAATTGCCGAGAACTAATGTTTTGGTCAGCGAAGAGGAACATTCCCACTCGAATAATACAATCATAATCTACGAAAAAACAATTCCTAAACCGATGGATATCCATGATTTCCTGAAGTTTTATGAAGCGGACACTCATAATAAGATCACTGTGAACTGGGAATCTACATTATATTTTCCACCGTCACTCAGTATATTCTCTCCTCCTCCCGAAGCTTAATATATCGTAATCGTTTTTCTACAAACGTTTTCTTTGCTGTTATTTAATTCTCAGCAACTAAATTTCGTATTAAGTCAATCAACATTTTTAAAGAATAATTGATATTCATTATCAATGACTTCTGCTATTTTATTATGCAAAAATCAAAATCTTTGCTGGGAGGGATAAAAGAAAATTTCCCATCCGGACTGGTCGTATTCCTTGTGGCACTACCATTATGCCTCGGTATCGCATTAGCCTCGGGAGCACCACCATTATCAGGTATCATTTCTGGAATTGTTGGAGGAATCGTAGTTGGGTCTCTCAGTAATTCTAATATTTCTGTATCCGGGCCCGCAGCGGGCCTTACCGCAATTGTCTTAGTCGCCATTACTGATATTGGTGCTTTTGAACTATTTCTTTGCGCAGGGATTATTGCCGGTATCATTCAGTTGATCCTCGGATTTATAAGGGCCGGCAGTATCTCCAATTATTTTCCGAATAATGTCATAGAAGGAATGCTTGCCGGTATAGGAATCATTATCATTCTAAAGCAAGTCTCCCACGCAGTAGGTTTTGACAAAGATTATGAAGGCCATGAGGCTCTTTTCGATAACGGATTCAATATCGGTTATTTTACTGAACTATTTGGGGCAATACATCCGGGAGCGATCATTATTACTTTGATCTCGATGGGAATCTTACTGGCCTGGGACCATATTCCGTCCCTTAAAAGATTGAAGTTATTGCCGGGTGCTTTGGTTGCAGTTATTGCTGGAATCTTGATCAACGAATTTTTCAAGATTTCTGGAAGCTCATTGGCTGTTTCGCCGGAACATTTGGTAAATCTGCCTGTCCCTACTTCGTTGGAGGAGTTCCGAAACTTAGTGACCTTTCCTGATCTTGCAGGTTTTACCAATCCTAAGGTTTGGATCACCGGGGCAACTATTGCGATAGTAGCATCTATCGAAACGTTACTTTGCATAGAAGCATCTGACAGATTAGACGTTAGAAGGAGGATCACTGATACGAATCTGGAACTGAAAGCACAGGGGATCGGGAATCTGGTCAGTTCATTTATTGGGGGATTACCAATGACATCCGTCGTTGTAAGAAGTTCCGCCAATGCCAATGCAGGGGCAACATCCAAAGTATCAGCAATCATACATGGTGTTTTATTATTGATCTGTGTATTGACAATCCCTGTGATACTGAATTTGATTCCATTGGCAACATTAGCGGCCGTTCTGATCTTGGTAGGTTATAAATTGGCAAAACCTGCAACATTCAAACATTTTTGGCACAATGGGAAGTACCAATTCATTCCTTTTGTGGCAACTGTTGTAGCTGTTGTAGCGACTGATCTTTTGAAAGGTGTAGGAATTGGATTGCTGATATCTATTGTTTATATCTTACAGGGAAATATGAAACGTGCCTATTACCTTAGCAGAGAAACACTAAACGACGCCGACGAGATCACGATAAAACTGGCGGAGGAAGTTTCCTTCCTAAATAAGGCAGCAATCAAGAAAACATTGAAGAACATCAAGTCTGGATCGAAGGTAATCATCGATGCAAAAACGACTTCTTATATAACAACAGATGTACTGGAAATGATCCAGGATTTTGCCAATGTAAGAGCAAAAGAAGAAGACATTGATGTTGAACTGGTAGGATTCAAAACTTCGTATAGAGATTATGCGAGCGATCAGGATTCTCATGTGGTGGTAACACATAAAAGAGCCATGTAAATTATCAAATTTTTAATTATTAACAATTAAAAAACGCACTTAAAATTTAAAAAAATATGAAAGCACATACATCAGAAACACAATCTACTATTAACCCGGAAAAAGCGTTAGAAATTCTAAAAGAAGGGAACCGGAGATTTGTGAACAATCTGAAAGCAAATAGAGATCTTTTGGCACAAGTGAATGATACCCGCGAAGGGCAATGGCCGTTTGCGGTAATATTAAGCTGTATCGATAGCCGTACATCTGCCGAACTGATCTTTGATCAAGGTCTTGGTGACATCTTCAGTGTAAGAATTGCGGGCAATTTTGTAAATCAGGATATTCTTGGGTCTATGGAATTTGGCTGCAACGTGGCAGGTTCTAAATTGGTTGTCGTTTTAGGGCATACCAAATGCGGTGCATTGAAAGGAGGGCTGGATGCAGCAGCAATCGAAGGACTGGGAATGGATAATCTCAATCACTTGATTGGACATTTTGATCCGATCATCAAAAATATCATTAAAGATGGTGAAGAACGCTCTTCTAAGAACGAAGATCTTCTAGAAAGATTGAACCATCACAATGTAAAACACGCCATAGAGGACATTCGTAAACAAAGCGCAACTTTGAAAAGGCTGGAAGACGAAGGTAAGATCAAGATCGTTGGCGCAAATTACGACGTAGAAACCGGCGTTGTAACTTGGTTATAGAAAATATTTTTTCTTCATACAATTAGGGTAGTAGGCCGGGTAATTTATTATCCGGCTTACTTATTTAATGTGAAATAAACTCAAATGATTTTTTATTGGCTTTTACCAGAAAAAGACCGTCTGCTAAATAGATTCTGGAAAAACAACAGATTTGATCAGGTCACTTCCCATTAAAAGCACTCATTGTATTCTGAACACCCGCAAATACAAAAGATAAAGCAGCTTGGGAAAACTTCTCGATTCGTTCCGGCAATTTTGAGTATTCCTCTTCATTCCATTTTCCAAGTACATAGTCCACCTGTTGACCATCTTTGAATTCGGCAGAGATCCCGAATCGCAGTCTCGTATATTGATTGGTATTCAGAACGGCTTCTATATTTTTAAGTCCGTTGTGTCCGGCCGGGCTTCCTTTCATTTTCATTCTCAATGAACCAAAAGGTAATGCCAGATCATCAGTAATAATTAAAATATTTTCCAACGGAATATTTTCTTTCTGCATCCAGAATTTGACAGCATTGCCCGAGAGGTTTACGTAGGTATCAGGCTTCAGAACAAGTACTTTTCTGCCTTTATATTTGCCTTCGGCAAGTAGTCCGAAGTTGGAAGATCTGAAAGGGGCTTCTATCTTTTCAGCAATTTTCTCCGCCACTTTGAAGCCGATATTGTGTCGGGTTTCTGCATATTCTTCCCCTTTGTTCCCGATGCCGACAATAAGATATTTCATTAATCTTGATATTTATATTCGATAAAATCTTGTCCGGCAGTACTTTTTGTAGGATAATTTTTACTATCATAAGCATGCGAAAAAGATATTACTTCTGCAGAAGCACCCGTGTTGGTGACAGTTGTTTTTAAAGAATTGTTTGTGGATAGAAAATTTCCACCTTGTGGAGCTATGCCAATCAAAGAAAGGTTGTATTCTAAAGGAAGAAGTTTGTAGGGTGATTTTTTTGAATCATACGTGAAAGAAAAAGTATTCGTTTCCGGACTCATTTCCAGATCTCCGGTTACAGGATTATAAATACCATTTTTGGTCACAGACTTCGTCATGTTTTCTCCTTGGAATTCATATGTCGTTTCGAAATATGCTTTAATAGGAAATGGAATTGTATACTCCTGAATAGAAATGATTTTCGAAAGTTTTCCTCCGGAATAGCTATAATTGGCAGTAATTTTTGCTATGCCAGTAACTTCTGTAACAACTTTAGTAAGATTAGTCCCGGCATAAGTGAAAACAGCAGTTTCTCCAGCGTTGGACATTTTAGAGATCTTGTTGCTGCTATTATAGTCAAACTTGGTAACTTCTCCATCAGCATCAGTATACGAAATCAACTTTGTTCCGGTATAATTATAGGTGTAATTTTCATCCTCATATTGCCCCGTTTCTTCATCCTTGAGATGCGACTTCATTTGTTTTAAGAGCCTGGTTGTCGTTCCAGAGCCTCCATTATTAGGATTGGTCTCATATTCCACACCATTCAGAAAATCGCCGTTCGCATCTTGGCTGGGGTCACAAGAGGACAGTGTAAAGATCCCGAAGGCAATTGTAATATAATATAAAATGTTTTTCATTATTTCTTTTTTCTGGTTGCAAAGTTAATTTTTTAAAATTAATTATTATTTATGGGAAACTATTTGTAATCAAAACTTTCTAATGAATTTTGACTTTTAAGCTGATTCAATTCTTCAAGATAAGTTTTCAGTTGTTTCTCATTTAGAGTTCTATTTTTGTTATAAATTTCAGATCTTCTTTTGATTTCAGAATCAAAATATCTTTTGAAATTCTCATTGGTTTCCTGTTTATTCCACAGATCATAGCATTCGCAGATATTGCCGAGGAAATCATTCAGCTCTTCGGTTGTTTTTTCATCCACATTTTTGCCAAATGATGTTACAGAACAATAGATAGGTTTCTTGTCAGGCTCCATTTTTGTTATAAACTCCCGATATTTGTTATCAATGAGAGATTCGATTTGTTCTTTGTTGAGGTACAAGTCCTCATCAATATCTTTCATTTTTACAAAATCTCCCGAACTGTAATTATTATTAAAGATATAATTTGCATAAACCACAATCTCACCTTTTCCCAAACCTGGCGAAATTCCATAATGTTCCGAAAGGTAAAACAACGCAGGTTCAGAATAATCGATATTATCTTTTAGATTCGCGACAAACAGTTCGATTTTGGTTCCGTCTTTGTCTGTTGCAATCCTTTTTTCCAAATCTCGATAGGAATTGTATTCATACAAAGTATCCGAAGCCTTTTTGAAATAACGGACTGGCGATGAAGCGCTGTAAGTTCGAAAACCGTTGGCGGCCCCAAATTTTTTGTTGTACAGAATGCCATCCATCCTGTAGATATTATTCCTGTAAGTGTAATAGAAATTGATCGTATTTCTGATTGATTTTTTCTCAGAATCAAATCCAATGGAATAAACAGGAACCGATTTGTCTTTAGAATTAAATCTCACAGAAATCCCAGCTTCGTTATCTGCTTCACTTAGAAAAGTCATTTCCTTGTCGTAATGATATTTCAGGATTTGGGCGTTGCAGAGAGAAACCATTGTTGTTAAAAACAATAGAATGAATTTTCTTTTACAAACGTTAAATAGAGATTGATTCATTAAGAATTATTCTTTATTTCAAAAAATCAAGTCTGTCTGGATTTTGCCTGCAATTAAGAAAAAAAAGAACCAGTATTTCATCCTGATTGACCGAGAAATAAAATTTCACATTTCTGTTTCCAATCAAAGCTTGAAATATATTTTCTGAAAACTTTTCATAAACAACCAGATTTTGAGACACATTTTCCAAAACTGTTTCCAGTTCAGCATACAAATCTCGAATCTCGTTTTCCGTCCATCTGTAATAGAGAAATTCTGCAATTTCGATTAAAGATTCTTCTGCTTCTTTAGTGTATCTAATTCGCATAATTTTTGGAAGAACTTATCCTTCATCTCCTTGGAATCAATGGAGTTTTCTTTATTGGCTTTTTCTCGGATATTTTCAAGATAGATTTTCAACTTATCTTCAGAAATCTCATCTTCTATAATTTCGATTTCTTTATATTTTTTCAGAAAATCTTTTACCAAAGAAAGTAAATTCGGGTTTTCTGTTCTTATTGTTAAAATGTTCATTTCTAAAATTTTATTAATCAAATATAATCAATTTTAACCCAAAATCCTATTCAAAACCAGATTCACCTCATCCACATTTTTCACGTTATCTTTCCGCATCATCAGCTGGTTGTTCTTTTCTTTTAACGTCGCTTCTGCCGGATTTTGTGTGAGATAAGATATGATTTTTTTGAATTTTTCACTTTGGTAGAATTTATCCTGAGGATTCGCAGGGAAATATCCGAGGAAAACTTTATTCTTCACCACCAATTTATCAAATCCAATTTCCGCCGCCAGCCATTTCAGTTCCACAGATTTCAGAAGATTAATGGCTTCGCTTGGCAATTCTCCGAACCGGTCTTTCAACTCATTTTCAAAAGCCTGTAACTCTTTCGCATTTTGGATTTCAGCAAGTTTTTGATAGAGTGATAAACGTTCTTCCGTTGAACTCACATAATCATCCGGTAACATCAATTCCAAATCTGTGTCGATGTTCACTTCTTTTGTGGATTTGATGAGCTTGTTTCTTTCCTCTTCATTTTCGAAAAGATTCTCAAAATTCTCATCATCTTTCAGTTCTTCCAAAGCTTCCTGCATCATTTTCTGATAAGTCTCAAATCCCATTTCGTTGATAAATCCACTCTGCTCTCCACCCAACAAATCGCCTGCACCACGGATTTCCAGATCCTTCATCGCAATCTGGAAACCACTTCCCAAATCCGAGAATTGTTCAATTGCTTCCAATCGTTTTCTCGCATCGGAAGTCATCATATCAAACGGAGGCGTTATCAGATAACAAAATGCCTTTCTGTTGCTTCGCCCGACTCTTCCGCGCATCTGGTGCAGATCCGCCATTCCGAATCTATGCGCATCATTGATGAAAATCGTATTCGCATTCGGAACGTCAACACCACTTTCTACGATTGTTGTCGCTACAAGAACATCATATTTTCCTTCCATAAAATCGAGGATATTCTGCTCCATTTGTTTTCCGTCCATTTGTCCGTGACCGGTGATCACTCTTGCATCAGGAACCAAACGCTGAATCAATCCGGCAATGTCTTTCAGATTTTCGATTCTGTTATTGATGAAATAAACCTGTCCGTCTCTTTGCAATTCGTAAGAGATCGCATCACGCAGAATCTCTTCATTAAAGCCAACAATGCTCGTATCAACGGGCTGACGGTTTGGCGGTGGTGTTTTGATAACGGATAAATCTCTCGCGGCCATCAATGAGAATTGCAACGTTCTGGGAATTGGCGTTGCGGTCAATGTCAACGTATCGACATTGGTTTTCATCGTCTTCAATTTATCTTTTACCGAAACTCCGAATTTATGTTCCTCATCAATGATCAATAAGCCTAAATCCTTGAACTTGATATCTTTACCAACCAACTGATGTGTTCCGATGACGATGTCAATTTTACCGTTTTTAAGACCTTCTTTGGTTTCCGATTTCTGCTTCGCCGTTCGGAATCGATTTAAATAAGAAATATTGACAGGGAAATCCTTTAAACGTTCTTTGAAACTTCTGTAATGCTGGAAAGCCAGAATCGTGGTCGGAACCAGAATTGCGACTTGTTTACTGTCCGTCGCAGCTTTGAACGCCGCACGAATCGCAACTTCTGTCTTTCCAAATCCAACGTCACCACAGATCAATCGGTCCATCACACCTTCATCTTCCATATCTTTTTTGACATCAATGGTCGCTTTTTCCTGGTCTGGCGTATCTTCGTAAAGGAAACTTGCTTCCAACTCATTTTGAAGATAAGAATCCGGTGAATATTGGAAGCCTTTAGCGGTTTTTCTTTCCGCATAGAGTTTTATCAAATCAAAAGCGATTTGCTTGACTCTGGCTTTCGTCTTCTGTTTCAGGGATTTCCAAGCAGGCGAACCGAGCTTGCTGAGAACGATTTCTTTTCCGTCCGGACCGTTAT
Organism: Epilithonimonas caeni DSM 17710; assembly: GCF_000426465.1. Taxonomy (GTDB): domain Bacteria; phylum Bacteroidota; class Bacteroidia; order Flavobacteriales; family Weeksellaceae; genus Epilithonimonas; species Epilithonimonas caeni. The sequence continues at coordinate 102,327 of NZ_AUFK01000013.1, read as the reverse complement.
ATTTTGAAATTTTATGAAGTGAATGAATACTCACATAAAGCAAGTCTCCATTTTTATAACTCAGTTTGAAACATTCCTGGATTTTCCCGTCATTATTGACTTTCACTAATCCCATAAATTTCCCAATCCCGTGGTCGATATGCGCAATGTAATCGCCAACTTTCAAAGACATTAGATCTTTGAGTGTCAGTTGTTCCGACTTTGCAAAAGTGTCTTTGGATTTGTAGCGCTGATATCGGTCAAAAATCTGATGGTCGGTATAAACCAGAATTTTATTTTCAGCATCCACAAAACCTTCGTGAAGTTCGGATCTGAAACTTTTAAAAGGAATCTCATGTTCCAATTCTTCAAAAATCGATTCCAGTCTTTCTTTTTGCTTCTCCGATGAGAAGGAAATCCAAGTGTCAAATCCTTGACTCTGTTTATCTTCCAGATCCTGAATCAACATTTCGAAGTTCTTATGAAAACTCGGTTGTTGTGTTTGATTGAGTTCGAGAGTTTGAGAGTTCGGGAGTTTGAAAGTTTGAGAACTGAAATCAATCGTTCTGAATTTGATTAATTTGTTATGAAACTCCGGTTCAGAAATGAATAGCTCTTCCGGTGTCCGGTGTTTGATATCTTTACTCAGCGTTTCGAATTTTTCTAATGATCTTTCGTAAAAGTCTCTTATTCTTTTGGTCGAAAGATAAAGATTTTTTGAAACCATAAAACTGTCATCCGGCAAAATATCAAGAAAAGAAACCTTGCTTCCCGAAACCGAAAAATTCATATTGGAAACCAATTGAAACTCCGATATTTTATCAATAGAAAGCTGAGATTCTATATCGAAAGTTTTGATGCTTTCCACCTCGTTTCCGAAAAATGTGATACGATAAGGCTTTTCATTAGAGAAAGAAAAAACATCCACGATTCCACCTCGGACGGAAAATTCTCCAGGCTCGGAAACAAAGTCGGTTTGGTTAAATTGATAATGATTCAGCAATTCGTCCACAAAATCAAAGTCCAGTTGGTCACCAACTTTTATCTGATGAGAAATCGCTTTGAAATCTTCTTTCTTCAGAACTTTTTCTGACAAAGCGCCGACAAAAGCTACAATCACTTTCGGAGCATTTCCGGAATTAAGTTTATTGATAACCTCGGTTCTCAGAACCAGATTCGCATTCTGAGTTTTCTCGACCTGATACGGTTCAAGATGTGTTGCGGGAAAATAAAGGACATTTTCTTTTCCCAGCAGATCTTCCATTTCTGCATTGATGTAAAGCGCATCTTCTTTATCATCAACAAGATAAAGAATCGTTTTTTTCTGAGTCAAGAAAAGTTCCGAAGCCAAAATTGAAACCGCAGAACCAGCACTTCCTTTGACCGAAATATGTTGATTGTTATTTAATTGAGAAAAAATCTCATTCCCGAATTGTTTCTGAAGCAAGTCCGGAAGCAGATTTTGATTGATTTTTTTTAATTCCATTAATGTAGGTATAAACGCAAAAAGCGATTCCGAGAAAATTTCGGAATCGTTATTTGTTACAAAGATACTATTTTTCAAAAAAATTAGTTTTAATTTTACATCCTTAAACTATGAGCGCTTGAAATTCCGTTTCAAAATACAAGCCATTTTTTGTGTGCTTTTTCTTCTTTTGGTACAATGTAAAGAAGACGATGCATCCATTTTCCGTGCTTATGTAGAAGGGAAAGTCACTTATTCCGATGCCAAGTTTTTGGAAGACCCAATTCATCTTGTTAAAGACAAAAAGATCATCGCAGAAACTTTCCCGAAAGAAAGCGGAAGTTTTGTGCTTGCCGGCCCTTATGACAAAGGCATATATAAATTACAACTGAAGAACTCCAAGATAAGATCTTTTTCTACCGACACCCAAGGTTGCAAAATCTCCAGCGATTCGCTTAGTATCGAAATTCCTGAGGGCGTGACTTACATTATTTTCAATGATATAACTTTGAGATAATGAAGAAAACCTTACTCTTTTCTTTCGTTGTGATTTCGATTTCAACTTTTTCGCAAAGAAGGAAAACACAAGACTGGACGGAAAATGTAAAATACTCTCTCGAACCTCACGTGAAAGTGATGACATCGCTCGGAAACAATTTTATGAAAGATGCCTTCGAGTATTTTTATGGATTCGGGATGGGTGGAAATATCAATCTCTATAAAAACTTCGGATTGGGCGTTGAGTACACTTATTTTCTGGCTAATGTCAAAGCACCGGAATTATTTGGCTATCTTGGGTCGCCGTCGATGAATAATTTTGACTGGTACATTTTCCATCAGGACAAAATCACGGAAGTTTTTTTTGTGGAGGAAATCTTGGGTTACAGCACTTACCGGATGAAAAGTCCTTACCTGGATAATCGTGGGGATTTCTCCGAAGGAAACGGCGGTTTGAATCTGGGCGCAAAAGCTATCTATACTTTGGACGACAACGGAACGCAGCAGATCGTCCTTAATACAAGACTTAATTTCTATAATTCTAAAATCGGGAATCAGAATCCAGACATCGAGAAATATTATTCCAAAGCAACATTACTGAATATCGGTCTAGCCTATCGTATTAATTTTTAAGGCGTTTTTAAGTTGTTATAATTTCTGGTTAAAGTTTTTTATTCTTAATTTTAGAATGATTTTTAATATAAATTTGTCAAACCAAAACAACACTGAAAATGAAAAATTTATTCACAGCATTGCTACTTACCTTCGGAGTGGGACTGGCAACAGCGCAAACCACAGTGCCGGCTACTGCAAAAAAAGAAGCTAAAAAAACAGAAAAGAAAGCTACTAGATCCGTAGAGGCTCAGGCTGCGAAAGTGGCAAACACACCAGATGTTAAACTAAAAAAAGACGGAACCCCTGATAAACGTTACAAAGCGGCCAAAACATTAAAAAAAGACGGCACGCCGGATAAACGTTATAAGGTAAACAAATAATTTTCCTAATCGATGAAGAAGAGAGGGACAATTTAATTTTTCATAACTTTTATTTTTTTAAGACTTTACATCACTTGTAAAGTCTTTTGTTTTTTTGGTTCACGATTTGTTTATCTCTACTTATCAATCCAAAAAAATATTATTATGAGCACTAGATCAATGCTTACGCTCTCCCAGGTCATGGAGAAGCTAAGAGAAAAAGGAATTACGGATGAAATCATAATGAATGACAAAAAACAATTCGTCATTCATAGTACGCAAAAAGCATATCGAGCCGAAGACCTGAAAATTATCCGCACTTACAGGTTCGAGGGGGCGAGTGACCCGGCGGACAATGTTGCCTTATATCTTGTAGAAGATGTTTACGGAAACAAGGCGATGATTATAGATTCTTACGGTGCCAACAGTAATTATGATGGACAAGAGTTTGATAACTTTATTAAATCTTTGCCAACAGAAGAGAAAGAAGAATATGATTTTTAAAATCTGGACTATATAAAACAAGCTCAAAATTCTACGTTTTGAGCTTGTTTTTTTATCCTTAAATAATTATTTCTTTTTTTCAGCAATATTATTTTTAGCTTCTTTTATTTTCTTCTTTGTTTCTTTCACGGTCTCTTTCACATCTTCAACATTTTCCTTCACTTTGTCAACATTGATACTGATTAAAGTCTTTTTCAAACCATCTTCGATACCTTTCCAGAACAGATTGAAGAATGACCTCTCTTTGTTTCTCTCAACATAAACATCCACGGATTCTGGAAATTGCTTGGAGTCTTTTCTCACAACCAGATTAACCACTGCAGATAAAAACTTTTTCTTTTCCCTTGTTTTTTTATCAAGAAGGCTGACCTTCAAATCTTTGTGTGCAATCCTGAATTTCCCGTTCATAATGTCATTATTCCCTTTGAAGTCAAAGTTGAGGCTTGTGATTGTTCCCGTTGCAGAAACATTGAGATAAGGTTTGATAAATGGATTGATATCAACAGCTGGCAAGTTATGAATGCTGCCTCCAATTGTAAAATTATCGCGCATATCAGCCGTGTTGAAATTCCAATTCACTTTCATTGGAGAGACATCCATAAATTTGCAGTTGATCATTATCGGAACTTTTGTATTGCCTCCTTTTTGTTTGTTGGAATTCAGATTTTTGACATCCATATTAAAATTTGTAAATATAACTTTGCCAGGTCCGTGAGAATCCGGAGTATCTTCTTCATACACCAATTTAGACTGGATAAGATTCAGATTTTCAATAATTAAAGGAAATTTTATAGTTCTCAGTAATTTAGAATAAAGCAGCTTTTCTTTAGGATTATCTTTCGGGATTTTGCTTCGGAAGATGTTGGCGTCAACATTCGTCAGCTTTGCATTTTTAAGATTGATATTCGGCTTGTCATTTTCGAATTTCCAGTTAAGTCCCAACAATTGAACCCTGTTTGCAGAAATATCGAACAAGTCATTTTCCATTGGAATCATTCTTACAAATTCCGCTCTTGACACTTTTGGCTTTAATTTAAAATTCTTTAGATCAATATTTTGCGAAGTCATTTCAAAGCTTGACAAATCCATATTGTAATATTTGCCTGCGTCATAAAAAAATTGATTTCCGGAAACTTTGTAATCTTTGTAAGTGAAAGGGATTTTGTTTTTCGAAGTTTCTTCGTCCATTAAAAAACCCTTCAAATTTGCATCGAATTTCGCTAATGAGAGTGACTTTTTCCCATTCGGTCTCAGAATAGAAAATTGTCCATTTTTAATATCGAAATTCTCAAAATCAATATTAAAGTTGGACTTTTCTTTGTTTTGTCTAACAATTTTACTATCACGATTTTGTAAAATGAAAATTGGGTCGATAACTTGAGCGTTTTTGAAACTTAATTTTGTTTTGTTAAATATCAAATCGTTGAAAGAAATACTTTTGCTTTTGATATCGTAAAGTGTTTTCTGTGTTTTGAAATTCTGTTCCCAGTTTTTGAAATCAATCAATGGCTTTAATTCGAAATCATTGATGGTCAATTCTCCATTGACCGTTTTTAGTTCCGACGAATTCAAAGAATAAACATCACTGATTTGTGCATAAAACTGATTGGCAGATATTTTATAACCATCCAGCGCAAAAGGCAATTCATCGGGATTTTGGTTCAGACTAAGGTTTTTGACATCAAGGTCAAAGTTGCTTGCGGAGAAAAATTTGGTGTTCTCCGATTTATAAACCTCGATATTTCCCTTTTTGATCTCAATATTTTTGATTGTAAAAGGATTTGGATTTTTTTTGTTTTTTCCAGTCCGTGGGTTTGCTAATCTGACTTTTAAATTGGGATTAATTAGCTTAATAGAATTGGCTTCGATTTGATTGTTTCTCAAAAATTCAATTATACTTAATCTGCTGATATTCAGATTGTCTAAGCTTCCATCGAGAGCTATGGTTTCAAGGTTGTTTGGTTGTTTGGTTTTGATTTTGATTTGATTGGCAGAGATGCTTCCGCTTAGGATTTCGACATTCAGGGATTCGTAAGTAATCTCGTAAGGCGTTTTGGTTTTGAGATAATCAGGCAATTTATACTTGAGCCACAGGCTGAACCCGATATTCAGTAAAACTATGAGAATCAAGACACTCCCAAGGACGATAGCAGTAATTTTCAGTAGTTTTTTTAGCATAAATTTTATTTTAAAAAATTAATGACTAAAACCATTCCAAATTTACAGGCTCAATTCGATCACATAACCTTCGTGTCCTCTTACATTGATAAAGTCGCCACCTTCAAAAGAAAGATATTGCCCTTTGATTCCTCTCAAAACTCCACTGAATTCCGGTCTTTTGTCCAGCGTAAAAACATTGACTTTTTCTGGTGCTTCATAAGGAAAATCGAGTTTTATAACATTCTCTTCAGTAACTGCAAACTTTTTGAAATCGTTGGGGAAATATTCTGCGATCTTATTTCGAAAATCGATCAAATCCAAAGTATCTTCATAATCGTCTGCAAGCATTTTTTTCGGATTGGTCTTGTCAGCGATATGTTTTTTGAGTTCAACCTCGATCATTCCGGCTTCGTAACGGTTTTCGGTAACTGCGATCGGCAATGCGAACGTTGCGCCCTGATCGATCCAGCGTGTCGGGATCTGCGCTTCTCTTGTTACGCCCACTTTCACTTCGCCTGTGTAGGCCAGATAAACGATATGCGGAACCAACTGGATTTCTTTCTCAATTTCCAGATCCCGCTCTGCGATGCCAAGATGTGCTGTGGATAATTCCGGACGAATAATGGTATCACTCGCATAAGGACTTTCGAAAAAGCATTTTTTACAGAATCCCATTCTGTAGATCTTCTCGTCGCTTCCACAATTCACACATTCATATCCGATGTGTTTTATTTTAAGTTCTTTCCCGAAAAGCTGATTCATATTGATCAGGTCATCTTTTAGATTCAGATAATATTGGATAGGCTGTCCGTTTTGGGAGATCATTTTGAGAATTTGTCCGGAAAAATGCATTTGTCTTAGATTAGAAATTGGGATTAAAAGTAATCATTATTTAATTAATTTTAAATTTTTATCAGACACATTATTCTTATGATTTATTGTAGTTCTTTTTTTGTTTAATTCTTATATTCGCATCACAATTGATTTTATGAACTATCTTTTAACGGGTGGCAGTGGATTTATAGGTTCTCACTTGGTAGAGCAACTTTTGAAAAATGGACATTCTGTCATTAATGTTGACAACTTTGACGATTTTTATGATTACAAGATCAAAGTCAGAAATACCCTGGAATCTTTAGGCTTAGATACCGGATTTAGTTTTTCAGACAAGGAAACCGATATTCAAAATTTAGCAGTTAAAACTAAATCAGATAATTATCAACTTTACTATCAGGACATTCGGGACAAAAAAGGTTTGGAAGTTATTTTCCGCGACCATAAGATAGATTTGGTGGTCCATTTAGCGGCTTTGGCCGGTGTTCGTCCATCTATTGAAAGGCCTTTGGAATATGAAGAAGTCAACATCAGGGGAACTCAGAATCTTTGGGAGCTTTGTAAGGAATTCGAAATCAAAAAATTCGTTTGTGCTTCATCATCAAGTGTTTACGGAAATAATGAGAAGGTACCTTTTTCCGAAACGGATAATGTTGACAATCCGATTTCTCCTTATGCGGCTACAAAAAAATGTGGTGAAATCATCGGTCATGTGTACCATAGCCTTTATCATATTGACATGGTCCAGCTGAGATTTTTCACGGTTTATGGACCAAGACAAAGACCTGATCTGGCGATTCACAAATTCACTAAATTAATTTCAGAAGGTCAAGAGATCCCTTTCTACGGTAATGGTTCTACGGCTAGAGATTACACCTTCATTCATGATATTATTGATGGGATTTTAAAATCAATAGATTATCTGGAAACCAATGAAAACGTGTATGAGATCATTAATCTCGGAGAAAGTGAAGTCGTGACATTGGACCAAATGGTATCTGTTCTGGAAGAAACAATCGGTAAGAAGGCTAATAAAAAAATGTTACCGATGCAGCCCGGAGACGTTCAGAAAACCAATGCAGACATTACAAAAGCCAGGGCGCTTATCGGCTATTCTCCAGGCACAAACTTCCAAAATGGCATAAAAAAATTTGTGGAATGGTTTTTGGGAAATCCGCATTAACGTTCTTTGATCTTAGATAAATTTAAATATCAAATAAAATTATTTTTAAATATTATTGAAAATCAATAGAAAAGTATATAAAATATCACCTAATTTTTTACTTTTGCAAAAAATTTAAATTATGTATTGGACATTAGAATTAGCATCATATCTTAGCGATGCACCTTGGCCGATGACCAAGGCAGAATTAATTGATTACGCCATCAGAACAGGGGCACCTATGGAAGTTGTAGAAAACCTTCAGGCAATCGAGGATGAAGGAGAGATCTATGATGCGATAGATGAGATCTGGAGCGATTATCCTACCGACGAGGACTATCTCTGGAACGAAGACGAATATTAATTCGTTTTTTTGACTTTTGACTTTTTGTCACGGGTCAATTTCTTATTAAATAAATTACGCAATTAGTTAAAAGCTAAAGGCAAACCGCAAATAGCAAATTATGAGTTTTTTAAATACAGTTCTTAAAAGTTTTTTGGGAGACAAAAATGCAAAAGATCTTAAAGAAGTAAAGAAAGTTGTCACGAAAATAAAGGCAGTAGAATCTGACATCCAATCATTATCTGATGATGGACTGAGAGATAAAACAGCAGAGTTTAAAGAAAAGATCAGATCTGCAACTGTTAAGTTTACAACCCAAATAGACGAAATAAAAGAGCAGATAAAAAACTCTACAAACGTCGACGAAAAAGAGGCTCTTTTCACTAAGATAGAAACCCTCAAAAAAGAATCTTATGAGGTAGAAGAAAAGGTTCTTAATGAGATTCTACCGGAAGCTTTTGCGCTGGTGAAGGAAACTTCAAGACGTTTGGCCCAGAACGGAGAAATCCGGGTCAAAGCAACAGACAGAGACCGCGAATTGGCTGCTACAAAAGATTTTGTAGTTCTAGACGGTGACACTGCTGTTTGGAAAAATTCTTGGGATGCCGCGGGAACACCGGTAGTTTGGGATATGGTTCATTATGACACACAGTTTATTGGTGGTGTTGTATTGCACTCTGGAAAGATCGCAGAAATGGCAACCGGTGAAGGTAAAACATTGGTAGGAACATTACCGATTTACCTTAATGCCTTACCGGGAAGAGGCGTCCACGTTGTAACTGTTAATGATTATCTGGCAAAACGTGACTCGGCCTGGATGGGCCCATTGTATCAATTCCATGGTTTGACCATCGATTGTATCGATAATCACCAACCTAACTCAGATTCCAGAAGAAAAGCTTATCAGGCAAGTATAACTTACGGAACCAATAACGAATTCGGCTTCGATTATCTTAGGGATAATATGGTGACCAATCCTTCTGAATTAGTTCAGGGAGAATTGAATTTCGCTATTGTCGATGAGGTTGACTCCGTTTTGATTGATGATGCAAGAACACCGCTGATTATTTCCGGCCCTGTTCCTCAGGGTGACAGACAGGAATTTGATGTGCTTAAACCTTCAATTGACAGAATTGTTGAAGTTCAGAAAAAAACGGTCTCTGCAATTTTCAACGAAGCTAAAAAATTGATTGCTAACGGAAACACAAAGGAAGGCGGTTTCAAATTGCTTCAGGCGTACAGGGGTCTTCCGAAAAACAGACAATTGATCAAGTTCTTATCAGAAAGTGGAAACCGTGCATTGCTTCAGAAAGTTGAAGGGCAATATATGGCAGATAACAACCGTGATATGCCAATTGTGGACAAAGACCTATATTTCGTTATCGATGAGAAGAACAATCAAATCGATTTGACGGATAAAGGTGTAGAATATATGTCTGCAGGTAACGAGGATTCACAATTCTTTGTTTTGACAGACATCGCGACAGAAATTGCCGACATCGAAAAGAAAAATCTTTCCAAGGAAGAAGAATTTGCTGCCAAAGAAGAATTATACAGAGAATTTGCTGTGAAATCTGAGCGCATTCACACTATGAATCAACTACTAAAAGCTTATACATTATTCGAAAAAGATGATGAATATGTGGTAATTGACGGTGAAGTGAAGATTGTGGATGAGCAGACTGGTCGTATTATGGATGGTCGTCGTTATTCAGATGGACTTCACCAAGCGATCGAGGCAAAAGAAAATGTAAAAATTGAAGCGGCGACTCAAACGTTTGCGACGATTACATTACAAAATTATTTCCGTATGTATAATAAGTTAGCCGGTATGACTGGTACTGCGGAAACTGAAGCTGGAGAATTCTGGCAAATTTATAAGTTGGATGTGGTTGTGATTCCTACGAACAGACCAATCCAAAGAGACGACAGGCAAGATTTGGTTTTCAAGACCAATCGTGAAAAATACAATGCTGTAATTGAAGAAATCGAAAAATTGACCTCGGCAGGAAGACCTGTTTTGGTGGGAACAACCTCGGTTGAGATTTCTCAGTTATTATCAAAAGCATTACAATTAAGAAAGATTCAACACCAGGTTCTGAATGCGAAACTTCACAAGAAAGAAGCAGAGATTGTAGCTGGTGCTGGTGGACCGGGCGTTGTAACAATTGCAACGAATATGGCTGGTAGAGGTACCGATATCAAGTTGAAGGCTGAAGTGAAAGATGCCGGAGGTTTAGCAATCATAGGTACAGAAAGACATGATTCCCGTCGTGTTGACAGGCAGTTGAGAGGTAGAGCTGGTCGTCAGGGAGACCCGGGAAGTTCTCAATTTTATGTTTCTTTGGAAGATAACCTGATGCGTCTTTTCGGCTCCGAAAGAATCGCAAAAATGATGGACAGAATGGGTCATAAGGAAGGTGAAGTAATTCAGCATTCCATGATTTCCAAATCTATCGAAAGAGCTCAGAAAAAAGTGGAGGAGAATAACTTCGGTGTCAGAAAACGATTATTGGAATATGATGACGTAATGAACAAACAACGTGACGTTATCTACAAAAGAAGAAAGAACGCCTTGTTCGGAGACCACTTGAAGTATGACATCGTGAATATGATCTACGATACGGCTGCGGCCATTGTTTCTCAGACCAAAGCAACTGGTAATTATAAAGATTTCGAATTCGAAATCATCAAACATTTCACAATGGAAGCTCCTGTAAATGAGTCAGAATTTGGAAGCATTCAGATTCCAGCTCTTACAGACATCGTTTTCAAAAAAGCAAAAGAAGACTATGACTTGAGATTAAATCTTCTTAAGGAAAATGCTTATCCAATTATCGAGAATGTTTATCTGAACCAAGGTTCTATGTTCAAGATGATCCAGGTTCCTTTCAGCGACGGGACAAAAACAATGACCATTGTTACGGATCTGAAGGAAGCTTATGAAACCAAATGTGAAAGTCTGATCACAGATTTTGAGAAGAATATTTCTTTAGCAATCATCGATGAGAACTGGAAAACACACTTGAGAGAAATGGACGACCTAAGACGTTCTTCACAAGGTGCCGTTTATGAGCAAAAAGATCCATTGGTAATATATAAGCAAGAGTCTTTCTACCTGTTTAGCGAAATGGTTGATAAAGTGAATAAAGAGATTGTTTCTTTCTTATACAAAGGAGAAATCCCGGCTTAAGAATAAGATTTAACTATAATATTGATCCTGTTGAGTAATCAGCAGGATTTTTTATTTGGAACAATTCTTAATAATCTGATAAAAATCACAAAATTTGTTAATTTAGAATAATTAAAAATAATACCTTTGCAAAAATTATTTCCTAATGAAGAAAATTATTGTGAGTGCTGTGGTTTTGGTTTCCACTTTTGCTTTTGCTCAAGAAAATGACACGATTAAAAAGTCAAATGATATAGATGAGGTAATACTTAATAAATACTATAAAAAGTATAATGAAAAAGAGGGGTCATCTTCTCTCCGATTAAATGAAGAGCTTATCAAAATACCTCAAAACATTACAATAATTACCAACAGAGCATTAGAAGATCAGCAGGTAACTACTCTCAGTGATGGAGTTTTAAGAAATGTTGCAGGAGCACAAAGATTAGAGCATTGGGGAGATATGTATACCAGAGTAAATATGAGAGGTTCTCGCGCAGAAGCTTTTTTTAATGGTGTTAATGTAACAACACCTTGGGGGCCTTTAAGTGAAGATATGAGCTATGTTGATCATATTGAATTCGTAAAAGGGCCTTCCGGCTTTTTAATGTCTAATGGTGAACCTAGTGGCATTTACAATGTTGTTACTAAAAAACCTACAGGAAAAGATTTTAATGGATCAGCTCGTGTTACTCTAGGAAGTTTTGATATGTACAGAGGAGAAACTGATTTTGATTCCAAACTATCAGAGAAAGTTGCATTCCGACTTAATTTAATGGGCCAAAATAAAAATAGTTTCAGAAAATATGAATTTAATGATAGATATATTATTAATCCATCTATTAAAGTTGATTTAACCAATCAAACAGTCTTAACTGCAGAGTATATATATCAAAAAGCTAAGTCGTCAGAAGTAGGCTCATCTTATGTATACAGTTTTGATGGATACGGAACTAAACCTGTTGATTATACTGTATCTGACCCGGGGATTGCACCCACAAATATTAATGATCATACTGCAAATATTAATTTACAGCATAAATTTAGCTCAGATTGGAAGTTGACCGCACAATTGACTTATATGAATAATCACACTTTAGGAAGTGATATATGGCCTGGCATGTTTGACCAAGCAACTGGATATATGATTAGAGGCCTTTACTTCTGGGAAGCAAGTAATGTAATGAAATTTGGTCAAGTCTTTTTAAATGGTTACGAAAAAACAGGTGGCGTTTCACATAAAATTCTTGCGGGCTTAGATTTGGGCTCCAAAAAATATCTAGCAGACTGGAATCAAGGAGGAGCTATTGATTTGGTCACTAGTCCGTTTGATACCAATTCAAATATTTATACAGTTCCAAGCGCTGGATATCCAACATTCGATGGAAGTATTCCGTTGGAACAAAGAGCAAATCCTTGGGGGACAATCAGCCAAAACTACAATGGCGTCTATCTACAGGATGAATTGGGCTTTTTTGAAGATCAATTAAGATTAACTATTGCTGCAAGATATACAAATGTTTCTCAACAAGCTTATGGAGCGGCAGAACAAAAAGGGGAAAAAATAACACCCCGTTTTGGTTTAAGCTATTCAATTGATCAGAATACTTCAGCTTATGCTTTATATGATCAGGCTTTTGTTCCACAAACAGGACTATTTAGGAATGGCTCAACCGCAAAACCAATTACAGGTAATAATGTTGAAGTCGGATTAAAAAGAGATTGGGCAGGTGGAAAATGGAATACCACTTTATCCTTATATAACATTAGTAAAAGAAATGCTATAACTGGTGATCCAACAGATCCTTCAGGTATTTATTCTATTTTCCTAGGAAGGACAAGAGTTCAGGGAGCAGAATTTGATTTGAAAGGAGAGATAGTAAAAGGCTTTAATGCAATTTTCAATTATGCTTTTACCGAAAATACATATACAGAAACAACACCATCTGCTATTAAAGGGCAAAGGGTTCCTGGTTATGCTAAACACACAGTGAATGGTTGGTTAAATTATACTTTCACACAAGATAATTTATTAAAGGGATTTGGATTCACATTTGGAGGAACTTTTTTAGCTGACAGAAGCACTTGGGACTGGGGAAGTAAGGATTCTCCTTTAGAAATGAATGATTATCTGAAATTCGATGCAGGAATGTCTTGGGAAGATTCTAAAATCAGATTAAACCTGAATGTATTTAATGTTTTTAATAGATACTTGTATAGTGGTAGTGGATATAGTTTCTTACAAGCTGACGGAACATACAAAGGAGGATACTATTATCAAGCAGAAGCACCAAGAAACTGGAGATTCTCAATAGCATATAAATTCTAAAAAAGTGAATCTGTCGCCTCTACTTTAAATCTTTATGAAGAAAAAGCACCTTCATAAGAAGAAACCTTCTTTTATAAAAAAATGGTCTGCCAAACTGCATTTGTGGTTTGGCTTATCCATTGGTTTGATTGTCTTCATCGTAGCTTTGACAGGGACGATGTATGTTTTCAAGGACGAAATTCAAAATCAAATCAGAAAAGACGTCATCTATGTAAAACCTGAAACAATCACACAGATACCACTTCCAATCGAAGTTCTGAAGGAAAAAGTATCATTGAAGCCCAATGAAAAATATCCGGTCAGTTCTGTTGAGATTCCTCTGGTCAAAAATAGATCTTATAAGTTTTTGTACTATGAAAAGGATAAGCAGGCATGGAATTATTTTCAGGAAGTAAAGATCAATAAGCTTATTTATGTCAATCAATACACAGGACAGATCTTGGGGGTGTATAATGAAAAATATGATCTTTTCCCTATTTTGAAAGCCATCCATTGGAGTTTATTATTAAAATCAGATTGGGGGAAGTACGTTGTGGGGATTCCCGTTGTCTTATTCATCATTATGCTGATCACAGGAATCATTCTTTGGTGGCCGAAAAACAAAAAAACAGGAAAAACAAGGCTTTGGTTTGATTGGAAAAATGTTAAAACATGGAAACGCAGAAACTATGACCTCCATAACATTCTGGGATTTTATGCTTCGGTTATAGCTTTGTTATTGAGTTTGTCAGGGATTTACTTTGCCTATCCATGGGTGAAGAATGCATTCAGTATGACACTTTCCGGTGCATGGGAACTTCCGAAAGAAAAAGACATCAAATCTCCTGATTCATTACTAAAGAGAAACAATGCCGTTTTTGACCTTGCTGCCTGGGAAACTAAAAAATTATATCCGGGTTCATCGAGCTTCAGGATTCCTTTAAACGGAAAAAATAAAAAAGGAAAGGACTTAAAGAATATTCCGGTGACCATTTATGATAAAGACGGACAATTTGCCATCAGAAATCAATTGATTTTCGACAAATATTCAGGAAAATTATTAGCAAATAAACCTCATCAGAAGCTTAACAACGCAGAAAAATATGCCAATGCCAATTATGATATCCACGTTGGGTCATATTTCGGATTATTCGGGAAAATTATTTGGTTCGCCGCAGGGTTGGTTTGCACATCATTACCTGTAACCGGATTTTTACTATGGCTTGGAAAGAAGAAAAAAGGAATTAAAAAATGAAGAAAATAATACTATCCGTAGCATCACTTGCTACGGTCATGACACTTGCACAACAAAAAGATTCATTAGATGTAAAAGATGTGGATGGCGTTGTTTTGACCGCATCCAGAAAAAAAGAAAACATCAAGGAGATCCCAAGTTCTGTGACCATTGTCAACCAAAAACAGATACAGTCACAATTGACAGTGAATTCTGATATTACAAGTATTTTACAATATACGGTACCGAGTTTGGCAACCAGTTCCGGGCAAACTTCCAATACGGGGCAAACCCTGAGAGGACGTCAGGTTTTGGTTCTGATCGACGGAATTCCACAATCTACGCCTCTGCGTAACGGAGCGAGGGATATAAGAGTGATCGATCCTTCTGTAATAGAAAGGATAGAAGTTATTAAAGGGGCTTCTTCGATATACGGAAATGGTGCAGATGGAGGTATCATCAATTATATTACAAGAAAAAGCAATTCTGAAAAAACGATCTCGGGAATTACTCAGGTTGGTATTACAGGACAGCCTTATGGCGGAACTTTAGGATACAGGGCAAGCCAATTGCTATCCGGAAAGATCACGAAAAATTTTGATTATGTCGCATCAATGGCCTACGAAAGGACGGGCTATATGAAAGATGCGGATGGTGTTGATCTAAGCCCGTCATACAGTCCCGCAAAAATGGACAACTATAACGGAATGCTGAAACTGGGGTACAATATCAATGAGAATCAAAGAATAGAAGCTTCATATATTGGCTATGCCTCAAGATCTGACCTGGACTTAGGCTTAAAGACCGGAAAATATGGCTTGATTCCAACCATTGGCGAAGGCAAAGGAAAGAATCTTGAAACGACTCCGCAAGGAACACCGAGAAACCATAACATCAAATTAAGTTACGACAATAGAAATCTTTGGTCGGGAACCGCCTTGGATGTCAATCTTTATCTACAGGATTTCAGAACAGTGTACGGATACAGTGACACTTTCCTGAACGGAGGACAATCCAACATTATTTCCAGAAAAAGTGGTGCGAGGGTAAATCTGGATACCCAGCTTTGGAATGGTCAGAATTCTCAGGCAGAGGTGATCTATGGTGTTGATATGCTGGATGATCAAACTGTACAGAAGCTGGAAGACGGCCGTTACTGGACGCCGGATATGGACATGACGAATATCGCACCTTTTATGTTGGTCAAGATTGATCTGCTAAAAAAGCTGACCATCAAAGGAGGTCTTCGGTATGAAAATATGAAAGTGAAAGTCGGTGATTTCAATACGCTTTCCACCATCAAAAATGATGGGACATTTACCCAAAGTATTTTTGTAAAAGGTGGCGATCTGGAGTACAATGCTTTGGTTGGAAACATCGGAATCCGCTACAATATCAACCCGATGGTTAATCTGTTCGGAAGCTTCTCACAATCATATTCCATCAATGAACTGGGCAGGATCCTGAGAACCTCTACCTCTGACACGATCACAAACCTGGAAACAAAACCGATCATTGTTAACAATTATGAATTGGGAGCAACCGGACAAATGACAGAATGGCTGAACTATGAGATCACTTCTTATGTAAGCACATCAAAACTAGGCGCTTCATTCGTCCAGAGCCCGGATAGAGCCTTAACGATACAAAGAGCACCGGAAGTAGTTTATGGAGTGGAGGGTTTCTTACATTTTACACCGGCAAGATGGATTAATTTCGGCGGAAGTTACAGTTGGATGGAAGGAATCACCTCTCCAAAAGATGACGGAGATTACTCAACAAAGATCAATAACAGCAGGATCTCTGCACCCAAAGTATTGGCCTATGTTCAGCTGAGACCTTTACAAAAATTATCTGTTGGTTTGGATATGCTTCATGCGTTCGAGCAGGACAGATTTTCACCTAATGTGAAAACAGGCTTGTTCGCTTATGGTGAAGGAAAGGTCCCCGAATACACAGTTTTCAATTTCAAGTCAAGTTTTGATATCGATAAAAGCTGGAAACTATCTCTGGGTATAGAGAATGTTCTGAACAAAATGTACAAGCCGGCCATCGCTTGGTGGGCAGCACGGGACAGTGATTTTACCAATTCCATGGGAATGAGGGGAACTTTCATGGTCGAGTACAAATTTTAAAGTTTATCTTAGCCTGCTCAAATCAGTATGAAGAAAAAACACCATCATAAAAAGAAACCAGGATTTTTCAAGAAATGGTCAGCCAAGCTACATCTGTGGTTTGGCTTGTCCGTTGGTTTCCTGATATTTATTATTTCGATTACCGGTGCACTTTATGTTTTCAAAGATGAGATAGAAAACTTTACCCGTAAGGAATATATCTATCACAACGAGCAAAACATCGAATCCAAAAAAGTGATTCCGATCCGGGAGCTGGAAAAATTAGTTGACCGGCAGACCAAAGAAAAATATCCGATCCATTGGGTCAACATTCCGATTGATAAAAAAATGTCCTATCAATTTTATTGGTATGAACATCAGCCAGACCAATGGAATTACTTTGACGAATTCCCGATCTACAAATTGGCTTATGTCAATCCTTACACTGGAAAAGTTCTGCAAGTTTATGATGAGAAAAACGGATTCTTTGCGATTGTAAAATCTATCCATTGGAGCTTTCTTCTCAAGCAGGATTGGGGAACTTATGTTGTGGGGATTCCGGTTATTATTTTTCTGATAATGCTGATCACGGGAATCGTCCTTTGGTGGCCAAAAAACAAAGCAGCTAGAAAACAACGCTTCAAATTTCAATGGAAAGACACCACACAATGGAAAAGAAAAAATTATGACCTTCATAACATCCTTGGTTTCTATTCTTCAATTTTCGCATTGATTCTCACAATTACAGGATTATTCTATGCATTTTTCGTCGTTCAGGCGATGATTTATGTGATATTTTCAGGAGGAGAAACAGCTTATCCGGATTTTTCAAAGATCACGACAAAAGCACCGATCGAGATGAGAACCGATAAAACCTTGGATAAGATATCTGATAAAGTTATTGAACTCTATCCCAATGCCTATGGTTTTTCTTTGGATCTGGGACATCCGCATATCGATGATCATGAACATCCGAATTTTGAGGTTTATGTAAAACATTTGTCTTATTCTTATCACAAGAGCAGCAGTCTTATTTTTGATGAAAATTCCGGGGAACTTCTGCACAGACATGATCCAAAGGATAAGAACTTTGGAGAAAAGACGGTTGCTGCCAATTACGACATCCACGTCGGCGCAATATTAGGTCTGCCAACTAAAATCATTGCTTTCATAGTAAGTCTGATCATAGCATCGATGCCGGTTACCGGATTTATGATCTGGTGGGGGAGAAGGAAGAAAACAACAATTAAATAATTGGAAAAAACCTAAGTTTAATCATTCAGTTTTTATATTAATTTTAATTCATACTATTTTAGTATAGATTATTTATTTTCTACATTTGCTCATTAATTTTAAACTATGAGCAGACTTTCGACTTTCTTTGGAAAGGCAATCTTGATCTTTCTTATTTTGTCATTCACATTTTCTTTCGCACAGAATTCTATTTATGGAAAAATTCTTGACAGTATCAATAATAGGTCCATCAATGACGCAAAAATATCATCGAAAACGGATAAAGATCTATCCATACAAACAGACCAGAATGGAAACTTCGTCCTGCAGAATATCAATTCTTTTCCTTTCGAATTGAAGATCCAGAAAAAAAGTTTTGAGACAAGATTTGTATCAATAAAAGAAAACCCGACAGATACTTTATTCATCAAACTATTACCAAATGATGTTGTTATTACAGAAGTTGTCGTAACCGCCAGAAGAAGGGAAGAAACAGCTCAACAGGTTCCGATTCCCATCAATGTTATCTCAGGAAAAAAAGCCGAGGAAACTGGAGCATTCAATGTCAACCGATTGAAAGAATTTGTTCCATCTGTTCAATTTTACAGCTCAACACCTAGGAATACAAGTCTCAGCATCCGAGGATTGGGTTCAACTTTTGGTTTGACAAATGACGGACTTGACCCGGGTGTTGGGTTTTACGTTGACGGTGTTTATTATGCAAGACCGGCAGCTACAACTCTGGATTTTGTCGATATCGAAAGAATCGAAGTTTTGCGAGGTCCGCAGGGAACTTTATTCGGTAAAAACACAACAGCAGGAACTTTCAACGTGACTACAAAACAGCCAGGTTTTAAAACTGGAGGAACCGCTGAGGTCAGTTACGGAAATTATGGTTTCATTCAGGCAAAAACATCGGTGACCGGAGCGATTACGGATAAATTGGCTAATAGGTTTTCCGCTTCCGGAACGCACAGGGATGGAACAATTTATAATTCGAGGACCAATCAGGAACTTAATGATATCAATTCCATCGCTATCCGGGACCAATTGTTATACAAACCGAATGAAAATTTGAAATTCATTCTAACCGGAGATTACAACAGGTTAAGAGCAAATGGATATGCACAGGTCATTGCCGGAGTTGTAACGACCAAAAGAGTGGCTTACAGGCAATTCAATAATATTATCTCTGACCTTGGTTATACACTTCCAACAATTGACCCATTCAACAGAACGGTTGATACAGACACGCCTTGGAAAGCCGAACAAGATATGGGTGGAGTTTCCTTGAACGTTGAATATAATCTTGGAAAAGGAAAAATCACATCAACCTCAGCCTGGAGATTCTGGAACTGGAATCCTTCAAATGATAGAGATTTTACAGGACTGTCAGCATTGGCAAAATCACAGGCACCGAGTAAGCATCAGCAATGGAGCCAGGAAATCCGATGGTCGGGAAATTTCAATGAAAAATTGAGCGGAGTCTTCGGTGTTTTTGGTATCTGGCAAAGATTAAGAGCTGATAAAGACGGACAAATCGAGGAAGCAGGAAAGGACCAATGGCGATTCTCTCAAAGTTCAACAAGTTCTCTTTGGCAAACCCCGGGGTTATTAGATGGATATGGCATCAAATCTTATCCAAGCCTCAATTCCTTTAGTGGAGCGGTGTTTGGACAGTTGGATTGGGCTTTCACCGAAAAACTTAGTTTGCTTCCCGGAATTAGAATTAATTATGACAAAAAAGAAATCGATTTCAAAAGAATCACTTACGGAGGCTTGGAAACCAGCGATCCCGCTTTGATTGCTTTGAAGAATTCTGTTTACAGCAATCAGGAATTCGATGCATCTATTGATGATACCAATTTTTCCGGACAATTGACTTTAGCTTATAAACCAAATAAAAATTATAATCTTTTCGGAACTTTTTCTACAGGCTTCAAACCTGTTGGACTCAATCTAGGAGGACTTCCTACAGAAAACGGAAGAGTGATGACGGAACTTGCTGTCGTAAAGCCGGAAAGAATTCTACATTACGAAATCGGACTTAAATCTCAACCTTTCAAGAATTTTATTTTTAATTTGACTGTTTATAATTCTGATATCAAAGATTATCAGATCCAGGTTCAGGCAGAAAGTTTACAACTTAACAGAGGATATCTTGCCAATGCAGAAAAAGTTCAGGTACGAGGCATTGAAACTGATATTTCTTATACCTTCAGTAACTTCTATTTCTTCTCAAATTTAGCCTATACAGAAGCGATCTACAAAAAATTCACGAACGCGCCACCAGCTTTGGAAGATACAGGCGGTGTAAATTATGTTGATATTTCCGGTGGTGTTCTTCCTGGTGTCTCAAAATGGGCAGGTTCAACAGGTGGAGAATTTAATTTCGCCGGAAAATTCCTCAAATACAGTGGAGATTACTTTTTTGCATTGGATAGTTATTATCGTTCAACCTTCTCATCAAGTCCAACACCATCCAAATTTTTGAATATTCCCGGTTATGCATTATTCAATACAAGATTCGGTTTTCGGGTGAGACAAGGTGTTACAACTTTTATCTGGGTCAGAAATATATTTGACAGGGATTATTTTGAACAATTGCTTCCAGGAGCCGGAAATGCCGGACATTACGCCGGCGTTCTGGGCGACCCTCGAACTTTTGGATTAACGATAAAAGTCAGCTTCTAAAATTTAAAAATAAATTAATATTTGACACATATTACATTGATTTTCCATAAATTTAGCGTCTAAAAAAATTAAAAATTGATGTCATTAATTGATTTATCTAAGCAAATAGCAATAGGAATAGATATTGGCGGAACTAATACTAAATTTGGTTTGGTCAACCATCGCGGAGAGATCCTGGCAAAAGGAAGTATAAAAACAGAAGAATATAAAGAGGTCGAGGATTTTATCGATGCTCTGTATACCAACATCAAGCCTCTGATTGATGAAGCAAGTCAAAACAAGACTCTGGACGGTATAGGCGTTGGTGCACCTAACGCCAATTATTTCAAAGGAACGATCGAACTTGCACCTAATCTGCCCTGGAAAGGTGTTGTCCCCTTTGCTGAATTGATGAAAGCCAAATTCGGAGTGCCGTGCAAAATGACCAATGATGCCAATGCGGCAGCCCTTGGTGAGATGATGTTCGGCGCAGCTAGAGGAATGAAGGATTTCATCATGATCACACTTGGAACAGGTGTTGGAAGCGGGATTATCAGTGGTGGAAATCTGATCTACGGACACGATGGATTTGCCGGAGAATTAGGACATACAATTGTGAAACCTGGTGGAAGAAAACATTGGAGCACAGGATCGGAAGGAAGTCTTGAGGCATATGCTTCTGCAACGGGAATTGCTATTACGGCAAAAAAATTCCGTGCAGAGTTCCCGGATTCTATGCTGAATCAATATCCTGAAGAATCTATCAATTCCAAAACCGTTTTCGAATGTGCTGAGAAGGGTGACCCAACAGCAATAGAGGTTTTCAGATATACAGGACAAAAATTGGGAGAAGCTTTGGCAAATTTTGTTATGTTCTCTTCTCCTGAAGCTATACTGTTATTTGGTGGTGTGATCAAGGCTGGTGATTTCTTGCTAAAACCTGCCAAATTGCATATGGAAAGGAACCTGCTTCCTATCTTCCGAGGCAAAGTAAAATTGGTTTTCAGCGAGCTGGATGAGGCAGATGCAGCCATTTTGGGAGCAAGTGCTCTTGTATGGGAAAATAAATAATTGGTATTCATAGATCCTTTGATGTTTCTTTTTGATAGGAATAATTTTTGCTATTGATGACAAGGAAAATCAAAGGATTTTTCCTTCCCGAAAATGAATCGTTATTTATTATTAATACTCAGTTTTTTTCTCATCAACTGCAATGGGCAGGAGAAAAAGACAAAACCTTTAACAAATCAAAAAATGGATAAAAACAATTTGGAATATGCCACTTTGGCAGGTGGATGTTTTTGGTGTGTGGAAAGTTGTTTTCATATGCTGAAAGGTGTGGACTCAGTAATTTCTGGATATTCCGGAGGACATAAAAACAATCCTACCTATGAAGAAGTTTGCACTGGAACAACTGGCCACGCAGAAGTTGTTCAGATTGCATTTGACCCAAAGATCATTTCTTACAAACAACTATTGGAGGTCTTTTGGTTTCTTCATAACCCGACCACGCTTAACAGACAGGGTAACGATATTGGAACGCAGTATAGGTCAGCAATTTTCTATCATTCTGAAAAACAAAAACAGGAAGCTGAAGAATCTCTGAAAGACTCCGAAGCAAAACAGGAATGGAACGGAAAATATGTAACAGAGATCGTTCCTTTCAAAAAATTCTGGTCAGCAGAAGCTTACCACCAGGGATATTACAATGCCAATCCTACGCAGCCCTATTGTAGTGCTGTCGTTGGACCAAAGATCCAGAAATTCAAAAAGCATTTTGGAGGATTAGGCTGGTTAAACGAAAAAGTGGAGAATTAATTCTCCACTTCTTTTATTTTAAAATTTCTATTTCCAGCCCTGATTCCGTTTGTCTTCTGATCTTTTCTTGCCATTGTCGATGTTGTAGGCAAATCCGATTCCCAGAGTTTGTTTCAACTGTGTTTTCTTGATCTGGTTGTGATCGTATAAAAGATCCAAAGTTACATTCGTCGAGATATATCTATTAACCTTCATATTAAGAATTCCGCCGTAAGAAAGCACCAATCTTTCCGGATGGTCAAGATAATTGGAAAAAACGGAAGCCGTGTTCTGTAAAGTGATATTTTCCATTAACTTTACTTTGTACTGCGCTGTTCCCAAGAATCCAAATTGAAACAACATAGAATCTCCATCATTTTTCAAACCGTAGTTTCCAGCGTATTGCAGATCTTTGTCAAGAACAAAAGTAAATCTTGCATTGGCAGGTCTCAGTGTCATGGTAAAATTATCACTTGGTTTATAAGTAAAACCAGCTCCCAGATTTACATATCCCGGTGCCATGAAATTAGAGATCTTGGAAGCATCAGGATTATTCCCATCTTCATATCCTGGCGCAAATTGTGTAATTAAACCCGCTCCGACAGATGCGTACCAGTTATCAGATATCTTTCTTCCGTAATTGGTAGAAAGATTGATCACGTCCTGCGTTTTCCTGTTTCCAACACCTTGGGTATTGTTCATGCCATAACCCAGAATGATGATGTTCTCCCAAAGGTCTTTATCTTTTTCGTAGGTTAGGTTATAGTTTATACCCGCTTGCCAACCAATGTTGTTGGCACCTCCGGCTACCCAATTGGAGAAAGCGGATTGATTGAGCATCAATGTATTCTGTCCAATTATGGACCAAGCTTTTATGGAATCTTGAACAGGCTGCTCTTGCGCATAGGAATTGAAAGCCATCAAAAGGCTTCCAAAGAATAATATTTTCTTCATATTTATTTGTTTTCTCGACAAATATAATGAAATACTGTGGAGGATTTTATTTCACAAAAGGATTGATCACGCCTGTTTTGCTGTCTCTTTCTACTTTATAACCTAAACTGTATGTCACACCTACACCCAAAGTTTGCTTTCTTTGCAGTTTTTGGATCTGGTCGTGATCGTACATAATATCTATGGTCACAGAAGTTGTGATATATTTGTTGAATTTCAAGTTCAGTGCACCACTGTAATTGATATCTACACGTTCCGAGTGTTCCAGATAGTTACTAAAGAAATTGATCTGGTTCACATAGGTTGCATCTTTGAAAAGCTTGATCTTATAAAGAACATTCATCATTGTACCAACCTCGGCTCTCAGGCTCTGGCCGTCTCTTTCCAGACCATAGTTACCTTTTGTCTGGAGCTTTTTGTCCAAAACAAAAGTAAACTTTCCATTCAATGGCCTTAGAATGATCTGGAAGTTTTCGTTTGGATTGTACGAGAAACCAAGACCTAAATTAAGATAACCAGGCGCCATAAATTTTGAGATCCTATCATCATAGACGGGATCCGGTGTCGAAGAATAGTTGAATCCCGGAGTAAATTGGGATAAAAATTGAAATCCGGTAGATAAATAATAATGCTGAGCCAACTCGTATCCATAGTTGGTCATGATATTGATGTAATCATCCGTCTTTCTGGTAGATTGCCCGGTGGAAGAGACAAAACCATAACCTAACTGAATATTATTGTCCAGATAATGCTTGTTCTTTTTATAAACGATATTGTAATTCACCTTTCCGATAACGCCAATATTATTATTTCCTCCGGCATACCAATTTGCAAACGATGACTGATTGAAAACCAATGTATTTTGCCCAAAGATGAACCAGCGTTTCAGGGTTGGTAAAGTCAGGATGGATGATGGGGTCAAAGGGCTTGAGTCATCATTTGGTACAACCACAATGCTGTTGTTGATCTTTACCTCATCTCTTTTCAAAGATTTGACGTCCACAAGTCTTGGATTGGCAAGACTATCGATATTGATGGATATAGAGTCCCATTTTTTTTGACCGATAGAATCAATTATCCTTTGATAATCATTTATCTGAGCATTAATAGAGATACCCAAAATTAGGACAAATAGCACCAATATCTTTTTCATTATTATCTAATTTTGAACAAAAATAATAAAACTAAATTTTTCAGAATCTGCCGTTATAACCAAATTCATATTATTTGACCTGATTTTTACGGACAAAATTACCTTTTTTGATCATTGGCTGTAAAATTGAGAATCTAAAATCAATGTTTTTAAAATCTTTCAATTTGCGATCTATTTTGGTGCCAATCATTATGTTGGTATTGATGTGGAGTTTTTTCTTATTTCAGAATCTCGGATTTTTCCAAGGTTGTGACGGCGCACTTATTACATTGATGCCGGAAGGGTTGAAAGGTATTCTCTTTGCTCCGTTACTGCACGGAAGCTTGGATCATATTATCGGAAACTCTATGCCGATTGCGATTCTTTTATTTTTATTATTTGAATTTTATCCCCAAATAGCCTACAGAATTTTCTTTATTGGTTGGATTGCTTCAGGCTTGTTGGTTTGGATGTTGCCACCTATCGACATTATGACGGGAGAATGGAACTACAGTTGCATCATTGGTGCAAGTGGATTGGTTTATATGCTGGCGTTTTTCATTTTTTTCAGCGGCGTTTTCCGTTGGAATATGAAATTGTTGACCATTTCTATGGTTGTTGCTTTATATTACGGAAGTTTGATATGGGGAATTTTCCCGGAAGAATTTTTCTCAAATCTGGAAGAGCCGAGCAGAATCAGCTGGCAGTCACATTTGGCAGGAAGTATCACCGGAATTATTTTGGCGATTATATTTAGAAAATTTGGAGAAAAAAAAAAGAAATACATTTGGGAGTTTCCTAATTACTACAATGAGAAAGATGATAAGATCTGGCAGGAGTATATGGCAAATCATCCTGAAGATTTCGAAGAACTGCCGCAATTGAAACAGGAAAATATTTGGGATTATCTGGATGAAATTCGGAAAAGAGAAAAATAATCCTTAATTTGGTCAGAACACAAATGACCTATGACCTCCGAAGAATATCTTTACATCCTTGCACTTAAGCAGTGCAAAAACATTGGCAACATCAATCTTAAAAAACTGATCAAAAATATTGGATCAGCCAAAAAAGTTTGGGAATCTTCTCCCAGATCTCTTCTTTCCACTCCCGGAATCGGAAAACAGACAATTCAAAACATTGGGAATAAGGATTTTTTACAAGTTGCCGAAAAAGAAATAGCGCTTTGCGAAAAACAACATATTAAAATCATTTCTCAGAATGATGACCTTTATCCAAAACATCTTTTGAATTGTGATGATTCTCCTATATTGCTATTTTACAAAGGAAACCTCAATCCTGATCTAAATCCAATCAGCATCGTGGGGACACGGAAAATGACTGTTTATGGAAAGGGTTTCATCCAAGATCTACTTCACGGATTATCGAGCTCCAAAATCTCTACTGTCAGTGGTCTGGCTTTGGGAGTCGATTCTTGTGTTCACGAGGAATCTCTTAAAAATCAAATTCCCACCATTGCCGTTTTGGCACAGGGCCTTGGTTCTATTTATCCTTCCAGGAACAAAGGTCTTTCAAATAAGATCCTGGAGAATAATGGTGCGCTGGTAACAGAGTATGCATCCTTTGAAGGTATGGCAAAAGAAAATTTCCTTCAAAGAAACAGGATCATCGCAGGATTTTCTCCTAACCTGATCGTTGTAGAAACGGCTTATGGTGGCGGATCTGTAACGACCGTCAATTTTGCGAATCAATATAATCGAGACGTTTATGCTTTGCCTGGAAGAATCACGGATGTTTTTAGCCAGGGCTGCAACCAACTGATATCTCTTAACAAAGCTGCAACTATTGTTGACATCAATACATTGATCAAAAATCTGAATTTTCTGCCTCAGCCTGAACTTTTCCCAAAGGAAAAAACGAAGGTCATACTAGATTCGGATAAAAAAGAGCACCAAATGATTTTGGACATTATTGAGGATAATGAATCCATTTCTTTGGATGATATTGCCGAAAAATCGGGCGTTTTACATCATAAGCTTTTGCCAATTCTCTTAGATCTAGAGATTTATGGTCATATAAAATGTCTTTCCGGTAGGCAATACCTGATAGATCAATAAAATCATCATTTCGGAAATTTGAAGTAAATTAACATTAAATTTAAGAATCATTAATACAAAAATCATAATTATGCATTATGCAAATACTTTAATGATTATCCTTAAATTTTCGATAAAAAACAAAATATTACTTGCGAAATTCGAAAATAAAATTAAATTTGTTGTCATAATTATAGAACAATGGAACACTATAACGTTGAGCAAAAGATCCAGGAGTTTATGGCAAAAATTGAGGCCAAAAATCCTAACGAACCAGAATTTATCCAAGCAGTAAAAGAAGTGGCGGTTACCGTGATCCCTTTCATCGCTACGAGAAAAGAATATACCGGGATGAAGCTCCTGGAGAGAATGGCAGAGCCGGAAAGAGTGATCATCTTCCGAGTGCCGTGGATCGATGACAAAGGGGAGATCCAGGTCAACAGAGGATTCAGAATCCAGATGAATTCTGCGATCGGACCATATAAAGGTGGGATTAGATTCCACCCGACAGTTAATCTTAGCGTTTTGAAATTCTTAGCTTTTGAACAGGTTTTCAAAAATAGCTTGACCACGCTTCCAATGGGAGGAGGAAAAGGAGGCTCTGATTTTGACCCACAAGGGAAATCTGATATGGAAGTAATGCGTTTCTGCCAGGCATTCATGATGGAGCTTTGTAAACATATTGGCCCTGAGACTGATGTTCCTGCCGGAGATATCGGCGTTGGTGCAAGAGAGATCGGGTATCTTTTCGGGATGTATAAGAAAATAAGAAATGAGTTTACCGGAGTCTTGACTGGAAAAGGTCTGGCTTACGGGGGTTCCCTTATCAGACCCGAAGCAACTGGTTATGGTGTGGTTTATTTTGCTGAGCAGATGTTGAAAACCATCAACGAATCTATTACCGGTAAAACAGTTGTAGTTTCAGGATTCGGAAATGTGGCCTGGGGTGTTATCAAGAAGATCAATGATCTTGGTGGAAAAGTGGTTACCATTTCAGGACCAGATGGTTACATCTATGATAAAGATGGAATTTCTGGAGAAAAAATCGAATATCTTCTTGAATTAAGAGCTTCCGGAAACAATAGAGCTGAGGATTATGCAAAAAAATATCCTGAAGCGGAATTCTTCGCAGGAAAAAGACCTTGGGAAGTGAAGTGTGATATCGCTTTCCCTTCTGCAACCCAGAACGAATTGGATCTTGAGGATGCGATCAAACTGGTGGCAAACGGATGTCTTTGTGTAACAGAAGCAGCGAACATGCCTTCTACGTTGGAGGCAATCAACTATTTCTTGGACAACAAAGTTCTTTTCTCTCCCGGGAAAGCGTCTAATGCTGGAGGTGTTGCAACTTCCGGATTGGAAATGACACAAAACTCGATCAGGCTTAACTGGACTTCTGAGGAAGTAGATGCAAGATTGAAGGAGATCATGATAGGAATTCACAAAGCCTGTAGAGATTACGGAAAAGAAGAGGATGGCTATGTAAATTATGTAAAAGGTGCAAATATCGCAGGTTTCGTAAAAGTAGCTGAGGCAATGTTGGCTCAAGGTGTAGTTTAAAACCAAATCACTTTAATAAAAATAAAAAAATGCAGCTAAATTACTTAGCTGCATTTTTTATTTAGAGGTTATTGAGACTATCTTGGCAAACCTCTTTTTAAGGCATAATTGGCTCTTTCGATAGCTTTTTTCTCTTTCCAGTTCATATAATTGGCCTTGAAATTTTTCTTCATAAAATTATCAAAACCTCTCTGTACGGTAAGATTCCATAAAGAATGTGCTTTCACGGCCCAGCTTTTGTCCCAAGCTCTGAGTGAGATCGAGAAACTACCGTCCAGATATTTCATCCAATGCCACCAGCCCGTCGGCATGAACAACGTGTCTCCATGCTCCAGAAAGCATTCGATACCTTCGATACCGTCTAGTGCCGGGAATTTTTCGAAATCCGGATTTTCTATGTCAAAGTCTTCCAAAGCATAAGTTGCATAAGGAAGCTGATAAAGCCTTTCTTTCCATTTGTAGTCGAATAGCAGGATATGTTTTCTACCGTTGAAGTGCGTATGGAAAATATGCGCCATATCAATATCAAAATGCAGGAACGTGACAGAACCTTTTCCCCCGAAAAACATACTTGGATATTTGTCCAGAAAGCCACCCATCAATTCTTTGGGCGAAATATAGTCATTCAGTATTTTTGGAGCATGTTTTATAGGATCGAAGAAAAATATCCTGAGGTCCGTTGGTTCTCTTTGTATCAGATCGATGTAATCCGCAAACTTCATTTCTGTTGTTGGCGTATTGATAGGAGCCGCAGGGTCAGCTTTAGCACTATCGTACAAAGGAACGGTAACGTCTCCTACGACCTCCTTTATATATTCCATCGTCCATTTTTGATAAGCTGGCCATTTTCTGGCCATATTTTTTATCACGACCGGTTTGCGCGGTTTCAGGTATTTTTCAAAGAATTCTTCTTTGGTGATATCATCTACAATATCGATAGGTTTTAGAGTGATTCCCATATTAACTCAATATTAATGTGCAAATTTATTAAATTTTATAATTGACCCGGAAAAAAATACTTCACTATTTATATTCATTATAAATAACTAGTATTTATTTTATAAATCATTTTCTCTTTACTATGAAATGAATCCCAGCATCTCTCCAAAGGCGGCTTTTAACAAGATCGCGCATTTAACTTTTGAATTTTTTATGACTCCAACAAAAACCTTGTAACATTTTGTAAAATTTTTCTACTAATGTTTTAGTGATATAATTAATGACTATGAAAAAAGTTCTATCTATCTTTTTTGTGATGACTTTTACTTTGATGGTATTTGCACAAAAAACAATTTCCGGAGTGATAACCGATGGTGATGGGAAAGCACTTGCAAGTGCGAGTGTAACTGTGGAAGAACCGGGCAAAAATGCCATTCTTGCTTACGGGATATCCAATGCGAAAGGAGAATATAAAGTGACCGTAACATCTTCTGAGAGTAATCTAGACCTGAAGATCAAGGCCTTCAATCAGAAACCAATCACACGGTCCATAAAAAATGAGGATCAGAAACTTAATTTCTCAATGGATTCTCAGGCTACCGAGATACAGGAAGTAAGGCTAAAAACAAAACTGATCACCAAAAAAGGAGACACTATTTCTTATGACCTCAAGTCTTTTGAAAATAAAAATGACAGAACTCTTGCGGATGTTTTGAAAAAGATCCCAGGAATCGAAGTTAATAAAGACGGAACAGTTCTTTATCAAGGCGAGGCTATCAATAAGTTCTATGTTAACGGGAAAGATCTTATGGAAGGCGGTTATGGAACTGTAAATAATTCATTGCCAAAAGATGCGGTTTCCAAGGTTGAGGTTCTTGAAAATCACCAGCCAGTAAGTATTCTTAGGGATAAAGTACCTTCCGAGCAGGCAGCACTTAATATCAAATTGAAAAAATCAGTAACGATGACTGGCCGTGGAGAAATTGGAGCAGGTTTCAGTCCGTTGCTTTGGAATGTGAAATTGACGCCTATGTTCTTTGGGCAAAAAAACCAGTGGGTCGTGAATTACAAGGCGAATAACAATGGAGAGAGTGTCGAGAATGAGGGTAATCTGCTGGCTTTTGGAAATCGATGGGAAGGAAAAAGAAGCCAGGTTTCAGCAAATCGCTGGTTAAATGTAGAGCAAGCCCAAACGCCAGATCTACCAGAAAAAAGATACTTGTTGAATAATGTACATTTTTTCTCTGCCAATTTATTGACAAGTCCTTTCAAAAATAAGGAATGGGAATTAAAGCTTAATACAAATTATACAAACAATGCTATCGAAAGAGATTCTTATTCTAATGAGACATTAGTTAATGGCTCAAGTATCATTAGGCAAATTCATAACGATTTTTACACTAATAAGGCTAAAGGAGAAATGATCTTCACGAAGAATGCCAAGAAAGGGTTTTTCAAAAACACTACAACCTGGACGGGAATGTGGGCTGATAATCAAGCAAATTCTTATAATTCTAACATCAACATTAATGCTGATGAAAATATGAATGCGCCGACCTTTAACTTTACCAACTCATTAAGTACTATTTTGCCCTGGAAAGACAAATTATTCAATGTGATGAGTTATGTAAGTGTCCAAAACGATAAACAAACATTGAGTACTACTCCGGGTAGATATTCTTCATTAATTCCTGATCCAGCTTTGTCAAACGATGATACTTTTGTGGTTAATAATTTTGATAAATTGCAACAGTATATTTCTTTGAAAAGCGTCAACACAACACACTCTGCATCAGTTGGGTTTAGTTACAGAAAATGGACTTTCACGCCTGAGGCCGGAGTTAGCGTCAATTTCAATTCGATGAAATCCAATCTCAGCGGAATTAATGGAAATGAATATACACTTTATGGCCTGGCTTATCAAAATAATATTGATTGGAACGAGGTACAGCCTTACACGCAAGTGGGCGTTAACTACAAATCCCAAAATGTTAATCTGAATCTGACTCTACCTGTAAATTTTTACGGGATTGATTATGATGATAACTTGAGAGGAACAGGGCAGGCAATTAATAAAACCAGATTCGAACCTACTATGTTTGGTTCTTATGATTTTGCATCATTTTTCAAAATTTGGGCATTTGGAAGTATTTCCAATAGTTTCGGGAATTTTGGTGATTTATATGCAGGTAATATTCTTACCAATCCAACTTTTGTGCAGGTTAAAAGCACTCAACTTCCTGAAAATACTGTTAGAAATGCAAGTACACGATTAGAGTATAGAAATCCTCTCAATAACCTTTTCTTCAATGTGAGTTACAGAATTGGAAATAATACTTCTAACTTGATTAATAATCAGACCATTCTGCCAAGTGGGACTATTCTATCAGCAATCGAAGAAAGGGATAATACCTCAACATCTAATAGTCAAAGAGCAGAAGTTGGAAAATATTTTCCAAAATTCAAAACCAATTTCTCTGTTAGCTTTACTAATAGTAATAGTACGAATTACAGTATGATTAGCGAAGTTGATGAGAACTTTGTTAAAATTTCAGAAAGTTTTTATACTACAAAAAATGAAGGACAGGCGTTTGGCTTAAAATTCAATAATACCTTTTTCAGCTGGTTAAGTGTGGATTATAACCTCTCTATGAATTGGAGAAAAAGTTCCGATAACTTTAGAAATATAACCAATAAAAACAGTGACTGGAATCACAATTTAGCCACCTATGTTTATCCATCAGACAATCATACATTTGGTTTTATTTGGGACGATATCACTACAACACTTGCAACAGAAAGCTATAGAAATTCCTTTTTTGATGTTTCTTATCAATATACTTGGGTTAAAAGAAAAATTGATTTTGAATTGAAATGGTTAAATATCGGAAACAAAAAGGTTTATGAAACAGTTTCAGTAAATACGAATACAAACTCTATTCGAAGAAATACTTATAACATCCGCCCAAGCCAATTCATGTTCACCGTAAAATTCAACTTCAAGTAACACACTATTTATTATAACCGAAAAGGTAGCGCAATTTTATTGTCTGCCTTTTTATTTTTCTTAATTTTAAATCACTAAATTTTTAGTCATGAAAAGAACACTATTTATTTTATCGATTTTCTTTGGCGTTTTATCATTCGCTCAAGGTACAAGGATCATGTATGAGTACAAGTTCGCATCTAACATCGAAAAAAAGGATTCCCTCGATACAGAACTGATGTATCTGGATATCAAAAAAGACGGCAGCAAATTCTATAGCCGACAAAAATTCGTCAGCGATTCTTTGAGAGATGTTTACATTCAGAAACAATTGGCGTCTGGTTCAGGTAATTTCAGCTATAATGATTCTAATGCCGGTAAAGTGGATTACACGGTCAACAAAACTTATCCGGACTTCAAAATAAATCTTCACGCTTCTCTTGGCCCCAATCGTTTTGATGTTTCAGATTCCAAACCAATGAACTGGAAAATTCTTCCAGACAAAAAAATGATTGACAAATTCGAAGTCCAGAAAGCAACTTTGGATTTTGGAGGAAGAACTTGGACCGCTTGGTTCTCACAAGATTTTCCATTTCAGGATGGTCCATACAAATTCCATGGATTACCCGGGTTGATTTTGGAAATGGAAGATTCTACAGGAACTCATATCTTCAAATTCGCCGGAAGCAAAAAATTTGATGAAGTGGAGAAAATCGAGAAAAAAGAAATTGCTCCTCCTGTTGGTGGAAGAATTGTAAGAATCGGTAATATGCCTGGAGGGAAAGAATTAGAGGTTTCGGAAGACCAATTCATAAAACAATGGAAAGAATATAAAAATGACCCGGTAAAAGATATGAGACAAAGCTTATCTATGCCCGGAGTGAAAATGAAACTCAATATCAATGGTAAAGAAATGACAGATCCGGCAGAAATGCTGAGAAATATGGAAAAATTCCAAAAAGATCAAATCAAACAGGATAATAACAAAATAGAACCGTCTCTTTATCCATAATTTCTACATAAATCCTTACTTTTATAGTCCTCAATTTTGGGGACTTTTTTTATGTCAATTTTAAAAAATTAAAATGAGTTATTTACCAAAACTTAAAAATATAAAAGCCTTCGTTTTCGATGTAGATGGCGTTTTCACAGACGGAAGCGTTTACCTTTTGCCAGATCGGAATATGTCCCGGGTGATGAGCGTTTTGGATGGTTATGCCGTTGTTCAGTCTCTGAAGCAGGGATACAAGATCGGAATTATCACTGGTGGTAACGACCCGATGGTAAAAAACAGAATGGAATATCTGGGAATTAAAGATTATTATGCAAAGTCTTCCCACAAAATCTCGGACTACGAAGATTTCAAATCAAAATATAATTTGCAAGATTCCGAAATACTAATGATGGGTGATGATATTCCTGATATTGGGATAATGAAGTTAGCAGAGATCTCTGCTTGTCCTGCCAACGCAGTTCCGGAAGTGAAAGCGATCTCAGATTATATTTCGCCAGTTTTTGGGGGGAAAGGTGCTGTGCGTGATGTGATAGAACAGGTCATGAAAGTCCAGGGTAAATGGAATTTGGACGAAGAAACTAAATCTGCTTAAATAATTTAAATGAAATTATTACTAGCTTCCAATTCGCCCAGACGGAAAGAATTGTTATCGCAATTGGGATATGAATTTGATATTGTTAAAATCGATGTTGACGAATCTTATCCTTCAGACTTGTTGCCAGAAAATATTGCAGAATATGTTTCAAATAAAAAAGCAAACGCTTTCGATATAAATTCCGGTGAAATTCTTTTGACTTCAGATACTATTGTTGCATCAGGACAAAAAATTCTTTTAAAACCCAGAAATGAAGATGAAGCTTTTGAAATGATCAAAAGTCTTTCAGGGAAAACACATCAGGTCTATACAGCTTTTACAATCAAAACACCGGATTCTGAAATCAGTAGAACAAACAAAACGGACGTCGAATTTTCGGAGATCAGTGATGAAGAAATCAATTTTTACATCAAAAATTATAAACCTTTTGACAAAGCAGGATCATACGGGATACAAGAATGGCTGGGAATGGCAAAGATCAAAAATATCTCCGGTTCGTTCTATTCTGTCATGGGTTTTCCTGTAGATCTGGTTTATGATGAACTCAGAAAACTGAATTGTTTTCCATGCAATTTTCAAAACTAACAGCTTTAAATAATTTTCCTTACAAAATTTCGTTATTTTTACAGATTGTTACTCAGATCTCCTATTTGAAATTAATTAGATGAGAAAATATTTATTAATTATACTTGCCGTTGTAAGCGTAGTTGCCTGTAATCCGCGTCATAAAAAGAAAAAGACGAGGAGCGGACCAGTCAATCGGTTTATGACCTACTACAATACTTTGTTCAATAGTAAGGAAGCTTTCAATGCTGAAATGGAAAGCAGAGATAAGGCTCATGTAGATAATTTCTACGACCCATATATCTCGGTTTATACAACCGAGGATGATGTAAACGCTTTACAAAGTGGAAGTCCGATGTCACCAGGTTCTAACGACCCGGATGCACCTCCGCCATTAAGAGGAGGACCAAGGTCTTCATCCTTCAATGATGTGAATGATAGAGCAGGAGGAATGGTCGGTGCTAATAATAACAATAAAAAAGGAGCATCGATACTGCAAATTACTGAAGCTAAAGCACAGAAGGCGATAACAAAATACTCGGTACTTGTCAATGGGGTAGAGAAGAACCAGAAGATCTTCGATGCTTATATTTTGTTGGCAAAGGCCAGAATGTATCAGGGAAAATATCTGGAATCTCTGGATGCATTGGGCTATATCTTCAACAACATGAGCAAAGATAAAAGGCTTCCTTTGGCAAGGATCTATCAGGCTGTAAATTATACAAAACTGAAAGAGTATTATCGTGCAGATGAGGTTTTCATAGACCTTGAAGAAAATCCGAAAATTAAACTGACCAAAGAGCACAAAAGGATCCTGAAAGTTTATCAGGCAGATAATTTCCTGAAATGGGGGAAAAAAGAATTGGCGGCGGAAGTTTTGGAAGATGCTTTTGCATATAACAAGAACAGAAAAACCAAAAGTAGAATTGCATTTTTAAGAGGCCAGATCCTCTCTAGCCTTAATAGAAAAAGCGAAGCAAGAGAATCTTTTGCAGCAGCTTACAAATATGCGAACAGCTATGAATTCGAAGTTAAATCTCAAATAGAAATTGCAAAAACCTTTGACGGAAAAGCTGACAGCTATGAAGAAGCAATGGCATATCTTGCCAAAATTGCCAAAAAAGGAACCTATGCTTCCCGTAAAAACGAATTATATTATGCCAGTGGATTGATTGCAACTTCCGCAACAAAAGATTCTATAGCAGATTCTTATTTCAGAAAGGCATTGAAAGAAAAGCAATCCGATCCACAGATCCGTGGTCTTACTTATGCTGAGATTGCTAAAAAATATTTTGCAAAAGACGATTATCTGACGGCAGGGGTTTATTACGACAGTGCTTTAGCTGTAATGACATACCAGCCTGAGAAAGAACGATTGACAGGCTTGACTGCCAATATCAAAAAATTGTCCAAGAACTATTATGTTGTTAAAAAGAATGACAGTATCCTGGCTTTGACCAAAATGTCCGATCAGGAGAGAAGGGATTATTTTGCAAAATATATCGAAAAGATAAAAGCAAAAGAAGCTGTTGAAGAATTAGAAAAGAAAAGAGCTGAAAGAAGCAAGGGCTTTGACAATTCTGATTACAATGCGAATTCTATCTTTGCCAATAATTCTTCTGATAGCGGCAGTTTCCAGAATTTTGGAATCTCCGGCGGATCGACTTTCTATTTTGCTAATTCCAGCAACATCCCAAGAGGTGAAAATGCCTTCAAACAAACTTGGGGAAACAGAACACTGATGGACAACTGGAGATATTCCGCAAAAACCACAACGATAGAGGAAATGAAGAATGAAGCTTTAGGGTTGGCCAATGCTCCGGATCCAAGAAGATTGGAACCAGAATTTTATATAGAAAAGATCCCGACCTCCAAAGTAGAACTTGACAAGCTGAAAAAGGACAGGGACACTGCAAGCCTGGGAATGGGAAGTATGTACGAAACCTACTTTGGCAATACAAAACTGGCTACGAAAACATTATTTGACCTGGTTGCAAATAAGCCGGATGAAGAAACAGATTTGCTGGCTCTATACAATATTTTTGTTTTCAATTATGAGAAAAACCCTTCTGAAGCTGAAAAAGCAAAAGCTTTGATCCTGGAAAAATACCCATACACTTCTTACGCAGAATTTGTTAAAAATCCGAAGAGTAAAGATTTTAACAAAACAACAGCTGATGTAGAAAAATTATATGCAGATGCTTATAAACTCTATGAAACCGGGAAATTTGCAGAATCATCCGCCATTATAGACAAAGCTATCGCAGACAATCCAAAAGATGCACTTGTTCCTAAATTCTATTTGTTAAATGCCTATAATGCGGGGAAAACTGCCGGAAAAGAAATCATGATCTTGCAACTGGAGCAAATCGTTCTTAATTATAAAAAGACGCCTGAAGGAAAAAAAGCACAAGATCTTCTCCGGTTCTTGAAAAGCGATGCAAAACTTGAGATGACAGATGAAAATGGTAACACAATTTCTCAAAAGCCAGTCGAATCTGTCCAGCCTTCAGAAGAAGAAATAAAAAGACAGGAAGAAATGAAAGCCTCCGCTCCTCAGGTAAATTTTGGACCAGGAAAACCCGGAACTAATGACTCGTCTGCCACCCAGCAGGCTACCATGAAGCAGCAGCAAAGACAAGAAAAAATAAAGAAATAAGGAAAAAGAGAGCAAATTAATCTGCTCTCTTTTTATTTATGCCTTGTCCAGCTGTACGGTAAAGTGTCTTAAAATTTCTGGTTCTCGTTTTATTTTATAGCCTTTTGTAATTGCTTCTCTTCTTTCAAAGACATTAATCACAGCCGCCGCAACATAATCCATATGATTGTTAGTGTAAGTTCGTCTTGGTATTGCGAGTCTTAATAGTTCTAATTTCGGATATCGATTTTCTCTTGTTTCCGGATCTCTGTCAGCTAATAATGTCCCGATTTCCACACCTCGGATTCCCGCTTCTTTATATAGTTCGATTGCTAAAGTTTGTGCAGGAAATTCTTCTCTTTTGATATTGGGTAAAAAATTAAGTGCATCAATAAAAACGGCGTGTCCTCCTATTGGCTTTTGAACAGGGATTCCGGCTTCCATTAGTTTGTTTCCAAGGTATTCAACCTGAGAGATCCTGCTTTCCAGATAAGGAAATTCTGTAGCTTCATCCAAACCATACGCAAGAGCAGACATATCTCTTCCAGCCATTCCACCATAAGTGATGAAACCTTCATAAATGATTGTGAAATTAGAAGCCTGTTCGAAGATTTCTCTATTCTTCAAAGCGATGAATCCACCAATATTTACCAAACCATCTTTTTTGGAGCTCATCGTCATTCCATCACCGTAAGAGAATAATTCTTTACAGATTTCCTTGATGGTTTTATCCTGTTGTCCAGCTTCTCTTTTCTTGATAAAATAAGCATTTTCTGCAAATCTCGCAGAGTCAAATAAAACAGGAATTCCATATTTCTCAGAAAGCTCCTTTACAGCTTTGATGTTTTCTAGAGAAACAGGTTGTCCTCCGGAAGAGTTGCAAGTAATTGTAATCAGACAAAACGGGATTTGTTCTTTTGGGTGAGCACTATAAACCGCTTCCAATTTTTCCAAGTCAATGTTTCCTTTGAATGGATGAAGATCATTAATATCAAAAGCTTCATCTATTGTGCAATCAACAGCGTGGGCTTTTCGGATTTCTATGTGACCTTTTGTGGTGTCAAAGTGTGAATTTCCTGGAACAATGTCGCCTTCTTTTACCATAACTGAGAATAGTACATTTTCTGCTGCACGACCTTGGTGCGTTGGTAGTAGATAAGGAAATCCAGTAATCTTTTCAACAGTTTGCTGTAACGCTTCGAATGAGCGTGAACCAGCGTAACTCTCGTCGCCGACCATCAATGCACCCCATTGTTTGTCACTCATCGCTCCTGTTCCGCTGTCTGTCAGCAAATCGATGAAAACGTGCGAGCTTCTCAGATTAAAAAGGTTGTAATTGGCATTTTTCAGCCATTCTTCGCGTTGTTCTTGTGTGGATTGATATATTTCTTCAACCATTTTGATTCTAAATGGTTCCGCATAAGGTAGTTTCATAATAAATATAAATGATGATTAATAATTGATAAATAATTGATAAATGATCTTTTATATTGATAATTGATGAAAAGTAAATCACAATAGGAAATCCTATGCAATAGATAAATATTTACACTGATAAATAATGACTCCCAAGAAATCAATTATCACTCATCAATTATCATTAATGAAAACTATTCTGGTGCTTTGAAAACGTTATCGTCTGAATGGAATCCGGCAACACCGCCACTTACAGCAAATTTCATTGCTTCGGCGGAACTCATTCCGGTTACTTCTTTGATATTAGAATATTGAGTAATGATAACCCAGCCAGAAACGGCATAAGAATGTGGCAGATAAACGGCTATCATGTGATCCATATTGACAGCAGACATATCTGTCTGTGTGAGAAATCCGATTCTCCAAATCTCCGGATTCTCATTGGTCTTCACCCAAACCGGATGATTAAATTTCTTTTTGTCTCCCACAAAAGATCCCATCACATCTTTGAGAGAAGTGTACAGGAATTTGATTCCAGGGATATGCTCCAGAACATAATCTACACCATCAACAATCATTCTGCCAATGAAAAACTTGTTCCCAAAAAAACCAATAAATGTTGTCCCAAAAATGACAATGAAAAATATAAGTCCCGGGAATTTTCCGGAAACCGAAGGAACCAAATTATCGATACTGAAAACAACCGTCCAGATCACCCAAAAAGTTACCGCCAAAGGACCAATAATAATCAATCCCTGAATAAATGAGCGTATAAAAAGACGTATGTAATCGTTAAAGTTTCGGTTCACTATTATTATGTTTATCCGTGGATGGTCTCTTTGTTGCCGTAAGATTGGATGATTTTGGCTTCATACTCCAGCCATTCTTCCCAACGTTGATTTACTTTTTCTGGATCTCCAATTTCTCTTGCAAATCCAATGAATGTTGTATAATGATTAGCTTCCGAAATCATCAGGTCGTTATAGAATTTCTTCAGTTCCTCGTCCTTGATATTCTCTGTCAATACTTTGAATCGTTCACAGCTTCTGGCTTCTATCATTGCGGCAAAAAGCATTTTGTCCACCAAAAGGTCCTTTCGGTCACCTCCTTTCACTATGAATTTTACCAGATCGTTTACATAATCATCTTTACGTGTTCGTCCGAGAACGCCTCCTCTCTTTTTGATGATTTCATGAACCTGATCAAAATGGTCCAGTTCTTCCTGAGCAATGGCTAAAAGTTCTGTTACCATCTCCGTATGTTCGGGAACCATAGTAATAAGACCAATGGCGTTGGTTGCAGCTTTTTGCTCGCACCAAGCATGATCGGTAAGGATCTCTTCCAGATTATCTTCTGCAATATTGGCCCAACGTGGATCTGTAGGAAGTTTAAGACGAAACATTTTTATATTTTTTGTAAAAATAACAATTTTATACTCAAAATTCCTTTAATAAACATGAATGTAAATAAAATTATCTAATAAAACATTTGTGTTTGGAACTAAAAAGGCAGTTCGATTTTCGAACTGCCTTTTTTTCTTCCCGCCTACAATTATTTTTTTTCTTTCCATTTGTCTTAGAACTGTTTTCTTTGAAAGGCTGCCAATTTTATCATATCTGAAAGCATCTTTCCCGGGCGGAAATTGATTTTGCTTTTTTTGACCTTCGAGGAAGTTACCTCTTCTTCGGTATCAGATGCTTCGCTAGAGATACTCATCTGCAGGGTGAAATAATCTCCTACCCTTACGATTCTGCCTTCGGAAAGGTCTTTCGTCACTTTGGTAAAACAGCTTTCCAGGACAGCAAGAATGTCCGCTTTGGATACAGTCGATGTTTCGGAAGCATAGGCGGCAAGGTCTTGCAGTCCCGTGTCTCCATCGCCGACCGCAACGGCATACCATTTTGCAGGATTGTTTGGCTTTTGCAAATTTTTTCTCTGGATAGTCTTGAATTTAATCGACATAATTTATGTTTTTAAAATTAGTATTTGTAAAATTGGTGCTTATGAGTTGTTTAAATCATAAGCAAGAGTTTACAAATTGATACGCATGGGTTTATACGGTCATGCGCATCAATTTTTTTAAAGCTCTTTCTAAAAGTTGCAAGCCTTATTAATTTATCTCTTAATCACTTTCTTCGTCACCACTTTTCCATTATTCTCTATGGTTACTATGTAAACACCTTTTGGTAAGGAAGCTCCATTGAAAACAAATGATTTTTCATTCTGATAGGTTTGGGTATAGACCGTTTTCTCTGCCATATCCGTTACTCTGAAAGTAACATTTCCTTCGACATTTTCCGGAAACTGAATGTTCAGTTCATCCTTGAACGGATTAGGATAGACAGTGAAATCAAATCTTTTCACATCTGCTACGGCCAGCGTCTTTTCTGCGATTTTGAATGCGGGGGAAACAATCTGCTCCTGCTTGTTTCCCGACGCATCGGTACAGATGACCTTTACATCAAACCAAGTATTGTCTTCCGGTACAATCACATCTTTCAATGATCCTTCATAATAATCCCCGAATGCAGGCATTTGAAAGTATTCAGGATAGTTGGTAAGCGGGAGCTCTGTCCAGCTGTTCTGATTGTGCTTGCTGTAGAAAAATTTTGCACTGTTTCCCAGGACATAATCATAGGAGTAATTATTATTTTGATCGATATTAAATTTGAAATCTCCGGCGGCTAACCGAACCGTTCCATCGGAACCTGTTGCTAAGCGGTCTGTTACTTGTCCTGCGGAATTGCGGAATTGCAGAAACTGTAAAGTCGGTGGAAAAGAATCCGGAATGTTCTTATCGAAGAATATCTTCGTTTCGTTTCTGCCAGCAATTTCATCTACAGATATGTTGGTGTTTGTAAAGGTAATATCATACTTTCCGCTTCCGAAAGAATAATTAGAAAACCCGGCATAATCTCCTTGATATACCGTGTTATTATTCTGTTTTACCTCAACTTGTGTAGTAATGAAGTCGGTTTCCCGTTTTTCTCCGAAGTGGCCGATATAATTTGTCATGAAGTTGACATCAATAAAAGCCGAAACATTTATCGGTGTGCTATTTCCGGGAATTATTTCTTCTTTTGAAGCAAAAGAGAAGCGAGGATGCTGTGGCAATATTTTCATTCCCTTACCATCAAAGTAGGTGAAGTCTGACAGAAAGAAACTGTTCAGGGAAGATGCCTGCGACCCGAAGACAACATCTCTGTTGGTTCCTTTAGAAATATGCCCCGTGCCAATTCCCAATGCTTGCTGCCCACCATTGGCTGCGGCTTCCTTTAAAACAGGATATACGAGAAAATTATCAACTGTATCAATAGGATTGTTCAGATAAAACTTCATCTTTTCATCCGTATTTGCCACATTTGAGTTAGAAAAAATAGTCCACCCAAACATGGGATATTTATTCATAATGTCTAGTGTTGCAAAGCCATAACTTGCAAGACCATTTTCCATTGCAAAGGCAGATGGCTGTATCTTCTGCGAATGAAAGACATAGTCCTGCGGATTGTTCTGTAATATCACAGGATTCGTTATTCCATTCAATCTTCCAAATTTGTTAAAATACAAATCATCGTTCTGTCCAATTGCAAAAACATTTGTGGAAAATGAGTATCGAGTGCTGACATCGTTTACATAAAAGCTATACGCAGGATCTTCATTCTCCTGATTTTTAAAACTCCAACCTAATGCATAAGTGGCTATACCTTGCTTAATTGGATTAAAATACACTCCAAAATCTCCCATAGAATAAACTGTATTACCCCCTGTGATCTCTCCGGTTTCTGAATCGATTAATCCCGGTTCAAGCATTTGTCCTGACTGGTTGTACATTTTGGATACAATATAGTTATCTGCTTCGTCAGGACTTACAATAATGGTCTTGTCCGATGCAACATCGACTTGTTCCCGGATAACAATATGGTCTTTTCCATTTTTGGAATATCCTAAAAAAACATCATAAATCCCTGCTGGCAAACTAAGCAGAATAGAAGTTGCTCCGGGCATCGTCTCAGGAAAGTAAAAATCACCATTCTCATTATAGATGCTTACTATATTTGGACCGGATTCTCCTTCTGTAGTATTGAGAGTGAGCGTGACGTTATTTTTGTTGTACTTTTCTGTTTTTTTCAGATGCGTGTTCTGGTAGATCTTTTGGTGATCTTTATCATAGCTTAAAATGTAAAGCTTCTTATTAAAGTTACTTTCAGCCTTATATCTGCTGTCTTTTGAGATATTTATCCGTTCAATGATCAAGCTTTGAGAAAATGCAAGCGTAGTAAAAATACAAAATAAAGCAACTAATAATTTTCTTAGATGCAGAAGGTCAGGATTTTTCATTTTTTAGAAGTTTAAATTTTCTTCAATTTTAAACAATAACTTTCAAAAAAAGTAAAAAACAGCCTACCTCACTTCTCCTTATTGCTGAAAATCAACCATATAAACTAATCCTAAATAAGATATATATAAAGAAATTTAAAAACTATATTTCGGAAAACCAGTTATAGATGTCAGTTTCGGAAGGGATATTGAGCTTTTTTCTGATATAGTATTTTTTGTTCTGAACGGATTTTGTCGTGATATTGATGTACTGAGCAATATTATGAGTCGGGATTTTGAGCTTCAATAAGGCACAAAACTCAAGTTCGGATGATATAAGTTTCGGATTTATTTTTAACAGCTTATTATTGAATTCAGGAAAGACCTCATTAAAATAAGGAACAAATGCCGGGTCATTTCTTTTCAGCATTTCCAAAAGCTTGGTATAATTTTCACTTTTAGGAAGTTCCGGAAATGATTGTCTTATATATTTTCTTTTTCTTAAAAACAAAAATATAATACTGACAACTATAATCATTGATAAAACCGAGAACAAATAATAATATTTGTTGCTGGATTTCTTTTCCTTTTCTTCTTCCAAAGTCTTATACAAAGAATTATTCCTTGTTTCGGAGATTTCAAGTTTCAGTGAGTCTCTCTTTGCAATGTATTTTACTGACTCATCTCTTCTTTTTAGTCCTTTGTATGTTTCAATTATATTGTCGTACAGATCCGGAATAGAGTTATTATTTTTTATGCTAGCATTTTTTTCAGCTTCAAGGAAATATTCAATTGCTTTTCTAAGATTATTTTTATCCTTTTCTACCATTCCTAAAATTAGAAAATTATTAAAGCGAATATCGCTTCTGTTATTATGCTCTTCTTTCGAAATGGATAATAGGGCATAGTACTTTGCCGAGTCTGCATTTATTTTATAATAGACGGTTGCCAAATTGGAGTAATCTAAAAAACGTTGTTTTTCCCGCTGTGGTTTATCTGGAAGTATGTTGGTCTCCTTGATGGCTAGTTTGACATATTTCAGCTGATTTTGGTAATCCTGTTTTGCGAGAAGATAATAATTACTGTATGCAAGATAAAGATTGGTTCTTGCCTTAACTGCAAAATAATCATTCTGATTCAAATTTCTTAGGGTTTTTAACCCTGTTTCGAGCTCCGTAAAAGCTAGGTCATATAGTTTATTATAAATATAATAATCGGCTATCCATGCAGCGGCATAGATTTGGTAAGTATAATTATGGTATTGGAGGCTTTTATCATTCAGTTTTTTGGCTTCTGAT
This sequence comes from Epilithonimonas caeni DSM 17710, assembly GCF_000426465.1. Lineage (GTDB taxonomy): Bacteria > Bacteroidota > Bacteroidia > Flavobacteriales > Weeksellaceae > Epilithonimonas > Epilithonimonas caeni. The sequence continues at coordinate 58,406 of NZ_AUFK01000013.1, read as the reverse complement.
ATTCCTCTTTCAATCTCATTTTTTGTCTTATAATAGAGGTATTGTGTATTAATTGCCAATAATTCGGATTCTTCATCTTTTAAATGGTAAGCTTCTTTTTCTAGAGATTTTGCTTCATTGAAGGCTTTTTCAGGGTTGTCAAAAAAAGCTTTATAATTTTCATTGGTTCTTTTCAGAAGTTTTTGCTGTACTGTGATTTGCTGGGAAAGCGAAAGTCCATTTCCAAAGAATAAAATCAAAATAATCAACAAGCAAGTTCTCATATTAATAGTGAATTAATTTCCAAATACTGTTTTCTCCCTCAAAAATCCCAAAATTTTCCAGCCAAGGTCGTCTATTTTTTTCAAGCCTTTTGAAATCAAAAAAGCCAGCAAAATATTAATCGGATAAATGATTAAAACTAATAAATACCAAGGCATAGAATCTTTCATCGGAACAACGAGAAAGTAAACCAAAGAGGAACTCATTCCTTGCCCGAAATAGAAGAAAATCGCATTTTGTCCAACATTGGTAAGGAAATTCGGTTTCTCAATTTTCAATCGGTTATAGAAAACAAATAATGTCACTAATGAAAACAATGTCCAAATGATATAAGGAATCTTCGGCGGAAATTTTTGTTTGTTGAGTTTATAGAACATATCACCTCCGTAATTCCAAAACATCCAGAACAAGGCGATTGCGACTAAACCGTATAGAACAGGAATCATTTTGCCCGGGATTTTCTTTCCTCTCATTCTATTAGCTATTAAGAAAACGGCCATATAAAATGCTACATACCCGACTTGTCCGCTTGGATAATATTGAGGAAATACATTGAATATCAAGGTTAAAGCTATACAAATCCCAATAAACCAATTGATGTGTCTAGGAAAAAATCTGAGAATCAAAACACCCAAAACAGTTAGAATATAATACACCTTCAAGTACCAGAAGCTTCCCATTACAACAGGAAATGTATCACAATTAGAATAACTGTGCAAATACCAATTCCCTAAAATATCCCATTGTGGCGTAGATGAAATGCTTGACGGCACATATTTGCTTCCAAATGTCGAATAGAAATCTTTCAGCCATTCCAACGAGAAAAATGTCAGTCCGAAAACTTTGAAAAGATAATCCAGAAGGAACAGAAACGTCACAAAGATCATATATGTGATTTGCAATTTCAACAACCTGTAAAGTGTTTTTTCAATATTATTCCCAGAAGTGATTCCGCTCAAAGCATAAAACAATGCGACATCGAAGACCAACGAAAATACCCTGGCTTCCGTAGGTATATAAAATTGTCCGCTCCAGAAAGCGGTATGGATAAAGATGATAGAAATAGTGGCAAAGCCTTTGGCAAAATCTATGTAGAGATCTCTTTTCATCAATTTTGATTAATTATCTGAGATTCAAAAATATCATTATTTTCCCAAATTCTTTATAATTATTTAACTTTTACCCCTCGATTCTTATCCTTATTTTTGAAAGTTCAATTGTAAAGATGTCAGATATCATTCAACTTTTACCGGATCACGTTGCCAACCAGATCGCTGCAGGAGAAGTCGTGCAGAGGCCTGCTTCCATTGTGAAAGAACTTTTGGAAAATGCTGTGGATGCAGGAGCGGACAAGATCCAGCTGATTGTTCGGGATGCTGGGAAAAACCTGATTCAGGTTGTGGACAACGGGATCGGAATGTCTGAGACCGATGCAAGATTGGCTTTTGAACGTCATGCTACATCCAAGATCCGTTCTACCGAAGATATTTTTAAGATTGCCACCAAAGGTTTTCGTGGAGAAGCTCTGGCTTCTATCGCTGCTGTTGCACAAGTTGAACTGAAAACCAAGCAGAAAGAAACACCTGTCGGAACCAATATTTATATAGAAGGTGGACAATTCCAATTTCAAGATCCAATCCAAACGGTTGAAGGTTCTAATTTTTCTATCAAAAATCTTTTCTACAACGTTCCTGCGAGGCGCAAGTTTCTTAAGAATGACAATGTAGAATTCCGTCATATTATTGATGAATTCCAGAGAGTTGCATTAGCTCACGAGACTATCGAATTCGAATTATTTCATAACGACGAACCTATTTTCAAACTGAGAAAAGGTGGACAAATGCAACGTATTGTAGATGTTTTCGGAAGGAAACTGCAACCGCTTTTGATCCCGATCAAGGAAGACTTGGGTTGGGTAGATCTGCACGGCTATGTTGCAAAACCCGAAGGTGCTAAGAAAGTAAGAGGTGAACAATTTTTCTTTGTCAACGGAAGATATTTCAAAAGTGCTTATTTGAGCAAAGCTGTTCAGGAAGCCTTTGAAGGATTGCTGTTGCCTGGTTATATTCCGTCGTTTTTTCTTTATTTGCAATTGGACCCGGAGAAGATCGATGTTAATATCCATCCTCAGAAAACAGAAGTTAAATTTGAAGATGAAGCCCTGATATTTGCATTGATGCGCTCTACCATCAAGCGTTCTTTGGGAATTTATAACGTTGCACCAAGCCTGGATTTTGAAAGAGACCCGAAAATGGAAGCGTTTTTCTCTCCAACTCCAAGCAAAGGTAATGCAAGTTCGCCAATACCTTCAGCAATTAATGTTGACAGGGATTTCAACCCGTTTTCTGTGGAGAAAACAACTGTAGAAGAAAGAATCAATCTTGCCGAACTATACCAAGCTACTGAAGCCGCCCCATCAAAAATTAATCTTTTTGAAGATGATGATCTAGACGAAGACCTTTTCCGATTGCCCAATGGTTATTGGCTTCTGAATAAAGACGGACAAACTTATATGCTGGACCTGGGAAGAATGCATCGTGTGCTGATGTCTTCTCATCAGGAGAATCTGCCAACCAAAAAAGCAGGGCAAAGCCTCTTGTTCTCTTTAGAATATCACTTGAATGAGATTGAAAAAAACAAATACAAATCCATCAAAAAATATTTGCCGGATTTTGGATTCGAAATGACTTTGGCTCAGGATAATGTTCTTAGAATAGAAACCGTTCCCGAAGCTTTGAAAGAATCCCAGGTCATCAAATTCCTAGAAAAGATATTCGAAGTTCTAGAGTACAGAACAGAGGAGGATTTTTATAAATATTTTGAATACCAATGGATCAAGCTGAAAACAAAATCAAAATTCGATTTCATTTATAAGACCGAGGTCGAGCAATTGGTAAAAGATTTTATCGATCTTGGGTTTCCACAATACACAGTAAATGGCAAGAAATGTTGGCTGGAAGTTCCTTTCGACGATTTTAAAAATAAATTTTAAACTATGTTCCCTCAACTCACACCTGTTACCAGAAATATAATCATTCTTAATGTGATTTTTTTCTCTGTAACCTATCTACTTCCAAACCTCAATCTGGATTCTTTATTAGCAGGATATTTTCCATTGTCTCCTAACTTCCAGTCTTGGCAGATCATTACACATATGTTTATGCACGGAAGTGTTATGCATATTGCTTTTAATATGTTGACTCTCTATAGTTTCGGGCCTGTTCTGGAACAAGTTTTGGGACAGAAAAAATTTATTATTCTGTATTTTGCCTCGGGCTTAGGTGGTTTTTTATTGTATAATCTTTGGAATTATTATGAAGTAACTCAATTGACGAGTTTTTTATCGAGCAACAATTTTGATATTCATGAGATTTATAAATATGCCAATTTTAATTATACTGGCGAGAGACCTATTAATTCTAACAATCCTGAAGTGATAGATGCTGCAAAAAAATTGTTTTTAATTCTTTCCACACCAATGGTTGGAGCCTCAGGAGCAATTTTTGGTGTGATTGCTGCATTTTCAACATTGTTTCCTGATGCAAAACTGATGTTTATGTTCATCCCTTTTCCTATCAAGGCAAAATATCTGACGCCGGTTATTATTGTGATTTCTCTTTTCTTAGGCTTTGGTCAGTTCAGTGGTGATAATATTGCCCATTTTGCACATCTTGGTGGTGCCCTGATCGGGTTTCTTTACATCTGGAACTGGAAGAAATACAGAGATAGAATCCAATAGATGGGAATCATAAGATCTATATTAACAGCCTTACACCTGGCGATAATTGTTCTTTTATTCGGAACGATAATGAATGCTTACATCCCGCCAAGAGTTTTTGGATTTCTGAATCTTTTATCTCTGGGATTCCCTTTATTGATAATTGCCGACATTTTATTATTGATCTTTTGGATTTTCAGTTGGAGAAAGAGAGCCGTTATTTTTTTAATTCTGTCATTGTTTTTCATTATCCCGACAAGACGTTGGATCAACTATACACCAACTAAAAAAGAAGTTCCCAATCTTAAATTGATTTCATTCAATGGAAAATTTGGAAAGTTTGGTGACGATGAGATCTATGATTATCTCAACCAACAGAAGCCTGACGTTGTTTTCTTCCAAGAGTATGATAACAAAAAGCCTTTGGATGGTTTCGGGTATTTTGAAAACAGCAAACCCATCACTAAGATCCAGTCCAAATTTCCAATTATAGAAAGTGGACCAATAAAAACAGACGCCAACAATGGAGTCTGTATGTTTGCCGATATCAAGATCAATAACAAGATGATTCGTTTTGTGAACGTCTATATGGAGCCTTTTTTTCTGGATAAAAAAATGGTGAAACCCACTAACGATATGGACAAAAATGAAGAAAAAGCCAGAAAGGTTCTTCATATGCTGATTCCGACATTCAAAAAACATCAGACCCAGATCGATCAGATCAAGGATTTTATAAATGATTCTCCTTATCCAGTAATTGTGGCTGGTGATTTCAATGCTGTTCCGAATTCTTATGAATATTACAAAGTGTCCGAAGATTTGCAAGATGTATTCTTAAAAGTAGGGAAAGGAAGCGGGACGAGTTTTCACGATTTCAAGTTCCCTCTGAAGATCGATCACGTTTTTGCTTCAGAATCAATAACGGCAATCAATTATAAAGTTGATAGAAGTGTCCGGATTTCAGACCATTTTCCGGTGATCGCTGAGTTTCATATCAAATAATTTTCGATATTTGCTGATATGAAACAGATCTTCTTTTTTCTAATTCTCGCTTCAGTATTGTCTTGCTCTAAAAATGCTCCGGTTCTTGATACCTCAGACCAATTGGATGCTGCCCCACAAATTACCTATGATACGACGGCCATCGATTCTTTTGGTCCGGGTGCAACATCGGAAAGTGTGATGGCGAAGATCAATGCGGTTGCAATAAAACGTGAAAAAGATAGTCTTGCTGCAATTGCAAAGGCAGAGCAGGAAAAACTCGACAAAGAGAAAGCTGAAAAAGAAAAAATTAAAAAGGAAGAAGATAATAAGAGCAAAACAGACAAAATAAATGAAGAGAAATCTGCAGAAGAGACAAAAATAGACTAATACCTCCTATATATTTCTTACAAAATCGTCCAGACTATCATCTTTTGTCAGCATCAATTTTTTCTTTAAGCGATAACGCGCATTTTTAACCGTTTCTGTAGAAACATTTAGAATTACAGCAACCTGCTTCATAGATATTCCCATTTTGAAATAGGCACACATCCTCAGATTATTTTCGGTAAGATCTCTACAAATAGATTTCAGTTTGCTGAAGAATTCGGGATGGACTTCATTGAAATGATGGATGAATTTTTGACTTTCTACTTCCGTATTCAGGTTTTTTCTTACAATGTCAATAATATTATCAGAAAAACCTTCATCTTCATTTCCGTCGATACCACTAGATTTTCCAGCTTTTTGTAAAATCTCCTGAAGCACATTATTTTTATTAGATAAAAGAAGAGAATAGGAAGTAACTTCCCGTACTTTGGCATCTAATAATTCTTTATGTTTTTCCTCCTGGATCTGCTGGATGGATTTCTCATAGATCAGCTGTTTGCGTAGTGCTTCTTTTTCTGATTCTTTGATAATAGACTGTTGTTTTTTCTTTTGATAAAAAATAATTGATAAACAAATTCCCATCAGGATAATAAAAACCGAGGATATAAGCGTAATTGTTAATTTTCTTTTTTCCAACATCGTTTTCTGCTTAGATATCATTAACTCTTTTTCCGCAGATGCCATGAATGCTGATACATATGCCTGATAAGAATCAATTGTTTTAGAATTACTTAATATTTTTTCCTTTTGGTCGTTATATTTTTTAAGATAAAAGAAAGCTTTGTCAGATGAGCCTTCCTTCTCATAAATTGTGTATTTGACATTATAAGCTAAAGAAAGCTGTTCTGCATTACCGATCTCTTGGGATAGTTTCTCTGCTTTTTCGATATAAGATTCTGCATCTTTAAAATTCCCGACACCCAAAGAATAAACACTTTCATTTATCAGGAGGGAAGTCATAAAAGACCTGTTTTCTATTTGCTCGCCTATTGTCATTGCTTTCTGATAATATCTATGTGCGGTATCGGGTTTGTTCTGTAACATATAAAGACCTCCGATGTTGAGGTATAGTACGGCAGAAACACCGAGGTTATTCAATTTATCGACAGCAGGTATCATTTTCACCATTCCAAGCACTGCTCTTTCAGGTCCGGCCTTTGTGAAGGCCTGAGCACAATACATATTGATCTGGGCCTTCAGATTCTCTGCCTCTGGGCTTTTGGTAGAAAGAGACTGTTTGTAGAATCTTTCGGAGATATCGAAATTTCTTGTTCTGAAACAAATAACACCCAATAACAGTTCCACCCGAGATTTAAACAAATGACTGTCAAGCTCCTTATATCGAACCAGAGCCTTTAAGGAATTGGTAAAACTGTCTGTATAATTTCCAGTAATGACATCATTATAGGCCAAAGAGTTTAGCAGCAATGCGTTTTCAAATGGGTATTTCTTCTCATCAAAAAATTTTAATTTAGAACGTATGATCGTATTGATTCTTGGATCGGAAACACCTTGTGCATAATTTGCGAATGATTTCCAATATAGATATTTGGGAACCAACTCAGGATGATTTGCGGAAATCTTTTCTAATACTTTTAGAAGATTTTGGGTATCCGAATCACGGATGAAGGCATTTTTACTTACCTCGTTGGAGATTGTTGCAAATTTTTGAGCATCTGTTGCTCCAAAACAATGACCACTAAAAAATAAAAAGAAAAATATAATGGATAAAAACCGCAATTGCATAGTAAAGTTAAATTTAGAATAAATTCTAATCCGAATTTATGAAATCCTATCAACAAGATGATGGGATTCCATAACTATTTAAAAATCAAAGATATTAAATATTAAGCAGACCATTTTACAATTAATAATAACACGATGCACACTCTTTGCACACCTCCATTATTTGTTGAAAATCAGATTCGATTTTACTTTTGTTTCATACTTTTTTTAATTAATATCTTATGTACAAAATTAAATCTATTTTTTCCATCATTGTATTTATGTTGATGTTCATCAGCACAAAAGCACAATTCTCCGGAACAGGAAATGGTACCGAAGCCAGTCCTTATTTGATTACAAATGCCGTTCAACTTGACGAAATGAGAAATTACATCGGCTCTGCAAACAGCGACATACATTTTTCTATAATTAATGACATCGATTTAGCGGCATTAATTGCAACTCAATATCCCAATGAGGGCTGGAAACCTATCGGATATGTAAGCGAAGAAGGTGAGAGCGCTTTTTATGGTTCATTAGAAGGCAATGGTTTTAAAATCACAAATCTGTGGATTTACAGGCCGGAAAGCAATTACATTGGACTTTTCAGTAATACAACGGATGCCGTCATCAATAACCTGAATATCCAACTTTCATCCACAGGTATCACAGGCGGAAATTATGTAGGGATTCTTGCAGGACAAAGCGAAGGGGGCAAAATCACAAAAGTAAAAACATCGGGAACGATCACCGCATTAAGTTATTCAGGTGGACTTTTGGGAAGCTCAGCAGACAATACGATGATTCAAAATAATTCAGCTGATGTAATCATTAATGCTACAGGAAGCTATATTGGCGGATTGATTGGAGAAAGTGCTTCGCCTGTTACCAATTGTCATTCTTCCGGAGAGGTTAATGTAGACGGAGACTATTCTGGCGGATTGATCGGCAAAACTTCAGCAGATGTTGCAAATTGCAGTTCTACAAGCAATGTTACAAATACTGGAGATTCTTTTGTGGGGAATTTTATGGGTGGATTGATTGGTGTCAACCAGGCATCTGTTAATAATTCTAACGCATCAGGCGATGTGACGGGAATTAGCACTATTGGTGGATTGGTAGGAGATTCTTATGCACCTGTCAGTAATTCTTACGCAACCGGGAATATTACAGGAAGGACGTGGGTTGGCGGATTAGTTGGTGCTTCGGATTCCGTTGTGAGCTCCTATGCAACCGGAATCGTTTATGCAGATCAAAAGATCGGTGGCGGGTTAGTAGGACAATCATATGGTACGATTACAGGTAGCCATGCAAGCGGATTTGTAAGTGGCAGCCAATCACTTGGAGGTTTAGTAGGGGTTATGGGAGGTACTGTTTCCTACAGTTATGCGACAGGAAATGTAACACAGGTCGTTTCCAGCAGCATTCCGGAAGGGGGCTATGTTGACATAGGAGGGCTGGCCGGCTCTAGCTTTAGCAATTCTTTTATTGAAAACTGCTTTGCCTCTGGTAATGTAGCAGTCACCGACGATACGGCAATGTACGTTGGAGGTCTAATAGGACTCAGTAATGGTATCTCTAATAGCTATGCTTATGGAACAGTTACTGGTGGATATTCTCTGGTAGGCGGTTTAGCAGGCAGCACCTGGGAACCGATTGTAAACTCTGCAGCTCTTAATCCTTGGATTAAATCATCATCAACAGGAAATCTCAATAAAATCCACAGACTGGTTGGTGATGTAGAATTTGAGGCAGAGATCATCAATAGCTACGCTCTGGACAATATGTTAGTGAATGACCAAATTATCACCAATGGAACAGAGAATGATTGGTCGGGACAAAATAGATCTGTTGAAGAATTCCAGAAGCAATTAACTTACGGAAACGGAATGAATTGGGATTTTGATAACATTTGGAAAATTCGTGAAGCCCACGGATATCCATACTTACAATCAAGCGAATATCTTACAAGCATCATCTCTTCTGATATCAATAATAAAACTTGGGGAACTATTTCACCAATGGGAATTGTGGCTGTAAATGACGGCTCATCAAAGACTTTTGAATTCTCTCCAGCTGATGGATACGAGATAGAATCCGTATTAGTAGATAATGAAAATATCGGAAAGCCAAACAATTATACTTTTCCAAATGTAACGGAGAATCATACAGTTATGGTGATTTTCAAATTGAGATCGCTTGGTGTCAACGAAGCAAGAAACAAAAACATTACTGTTTATCCTAATCCAACTGCAGACTATATCTATGTTTCAGGAAACAAAAAAATTACATCTCTGGAACTTTATAACAGCAATGGACAAAAAGTTTTGAAAACCGGCGAAAGCAAAATGGATTTAGCCCCTGTTACAGCCGGAGTTTATATCTTGAAAATCGTTACTGAAAATGGAGAGACTTCCAGTAGCAAAATCATAAAAAAATAAACTGCATTTCAATTCAGATTCAATAAAAAAACCACCAAAGATTTGGTGGTTTTGTCTGTTATCTAGTCTAGAATCTTTAAGCCTATTTGTTATAAAGCTCTTCCACTTTATCCCAGTTGATCACATCAAAAAACGCAGACACATAATCAGGTCTTCTGTTTTGATAATTAAGATAATAAGCGTGCTCCCAAACATCCAATCCAAGAATAGGAGTTCCTTTTACATCAGCAACCGGCATTAACGGGTTATCCTGGTTCGGAGTTGAAGAAATAGCCACGGAACCATCAGCGTTTTTCACCAACCAGGCCCATCCGGAACCGAATCTTGTCTTAGCCGCGTTAGAGAAATCTTCTTTGAATTTCGCAAAACCACCGATTTTCTCGATTTCAGCCTTCACGTTTCCAACTGGTTCTTTGCTTCCGCCGGGCGTTAGGATTTCCCAAAAAAGAGTATGGTTAAAGTGTCCGCCTCCGTTATTTCTTACAGCCGGTTTATCTGTTCCTGTCTTTTGGATTTCTTCAAGAGATTTTCCTTCCAGATCTGTTCCTGCAATTGCATTATTAAGATTGTCCACATACGCCTGATGGTGTTTTGTATGATGGATCTCCATTGTTTTTGCATCAATCGTTGGTTCCAACGCATCGTACGCATAACTAAGTTTTGGTAATTCGAATGCCATAGTCTTGTATTTATTTGTTATTAATAAATGAATTGCCCAAAAATACTCAATAATTGTTCCTAAAAACAAGAATCGCACTCATTTTATAAATATTTAACATCGAAATTTTTAATAAATTTTGTCGTAACTTTGAACCATTCTAAATAATTATAAACTTCACTTTAATTATTTGGAGGCCGCTGTATCCGCCTGTAGTTTATCTTGAGCTTGTCGAAAGGGCTCAACCGCTCAAGTCGGGCTGCAACGATTCGACCGCTAAAATTCCCCTCCTCCGGAGGGGTGTCAAAAATTCAGAGAATTTTGACGGGGTGGTTTAAAACAATAAAATTAAATTTCTAAAATGTTCGACATCAATCACATAAGAGCGCAATTTCCAATTCTGGATCAAGCAGTCAACGGTAAAACGCTCGTTTATCTGGACAATGCTGCAACTTCCCAAAAACCGATTTCAGTTTTAGAAACTTGGGAAAAATATTACGAAACCATCAATGCGAATGTTCATCGCGGGATTCACACGTTGAGTCAGCTGGCAACGGAAGAAATGGAACTTTCCAGACAGAAAATCCAAAGATTCATCAACGCAAAACACGACTATGAAGTGATTTTCACCAAAGGAACGACCGAAGGAATCAATTTGGTGGCCTATGCTTTGACGAATCAAATCAAGAAAGATGATGAGATCATCATTTCCTATCTGGAGCACCATTCCAACATCGTTCCGTGGCAGATGCTTTGTGAAAGAACCGGTGCAAAACTAAAAGTAATCCCAATGGACGAAAACGGAATCCTTCAAATCGATGTTTTGGATTCCTGGCTGAGCGAAAAAACGAAAGTTGTTTCTGTAAATCAGGTTTCTAACGCTTTGGGAATCATCAACCCAATCGAGCAGATCATTGAAAAGACAAGACGGCTTTCCAATGCTTACGTTTTAATTGACGGTGCTCAATCTGCACCGCATTTCAAAATCGATGTTCAGAAATTGGATTGTGATTTCTTCGTTTTCTCGGGACACAAAATGTACGCACCAATGGGAACCGGAATCCTTTATGGGAAAGAATCTGTGTTAGAAAATCTTCATCCTTTTCACGGCGGTGGGGAAATGATTGCAGTTTGCAGTTTTGAAAAAACAACTTACGCAGGCTTGCCTTTCAAATTTGAAGCGGGAACACCAAATGTTGGCGGGAATATCGCTCTTGGTTCTGCAGTCGATTTCATCGAACAAATCGGTCACGACAATCTTCAGATCCACGAAAACGAACTTCTCACTTATGCGCAGAAAAAACTTCTGGAACTGGAGGGAATCAAGATCTATGGTGAAAAAGCCAATAGAACAGGTGTGGTTTCTTTCAATCTTGATGGCGTCGGAATCGCTTCTGACACGGGAATGATTCTCGACAAAATGGGAATTGCTGTAAGAACCGGACATCATTGTACACAACCGATTATGGATTTTTTCAGCATCGCTGGAACGGTCCGTGCAAGTTTTGCAGTTTATAACACTTTGGAAGAAATTGATATTTTGGTTGAAGGCGTGAAGAAAGCGCAGAGAATGTTGGTGTAATTTATACTAAAATTATATTTCTCGCAGATCAAGCTAATTCAGCAGATGTGTACTTTAAGCAAAAATCTGCTTAATCTGCAAAATTAGCGAGACGTAAAAAAACAAAGCTCTTTTGGATAATTTCTGAAAGAGCTTTTTATTAAACTGCCAAATTGTATTGTTTTTTCCTATGGCACAGCTCTTGCGAAATTATAATCCAACGTAGAACCAGATTGATTTTCTAAGAAATATAGAGAATCAATCTTCATATCCATTAAGATTAATGACATTATGTCATTCAACATACTATGACAGAATTTGAAAATATCAATTTTGAAGAGATTCTTGACGAAGGTCTTGGAATAATTGCTGAAGAAATTAATTTCTCTGACTTCGATACTAAGGAAAGTGACGAATCTCAAAATCTTTTCCCGATTCTTCCCGTAAGAAATATGGTAATGTTTCCGAAAGTGGTGATTCCAATTACAGCCGGAAGAGAAAAATCTAAAAAACTGCTGGAGGATGCCCAAAAGGAAAATAAATTCATTGGAATCATCAGCCAGAAAAATCCGAATGAGGAAAATCCAACTGAGAAAGACCTTTACACAATCGGGACTTTGGCGAAGATCATCAAGATCATCAAACTTCCGGAAGGTAATATCACCGCGATAACCCGGGGTGTTCAGAGATTCAAGGTCAAAAAAATGGTTTCTCAGGAACCTTATTTCTTGGCTGAAATCACAAAACAAAAAGATTCTCAGCCAAAAGATAAAGAAGAATTTTCTGCATTGATGGACAACATCAAGGACCTGGCAGAAAAAATCATCAATATTGACCCGAATATTCCAAATGCGGCGCAGTTTGCACTTAAAAATATCGACGGGCAGGAAGATCTGTTGAACTTCGTTTCAGCAAACGGTAATTATACTTCGGACAAAAAACAAAAACTGCTGGAAGAAAAGACTTTAATCGGACGTGCCAAAACGTTGTATGAATTGATGCATGATGACTTCCGCCATCTGGAACTGAAGAATCAGATCCATCAGAAAACAAGCAAAGACCTTGATAAGCAACAGCGTGAATATTTCTTGAATCAGCAAATCAAAACCATTCAGGATGAATTAGGTGGCGGTGCAGAATCTGATGCTGACGAATTCAGGAAAAAAGCTGAAAAGATAAAATGGAGCGCCGAAGTTGAAAATCATTTCCAGAAAGAACTTCAAAGACTTCAACGCCAGCATCCGAATTCTCCGGACTATAATGTTCAGAGAAATTATCTTGACTTCTTCACAGATCTGCCTTGGGAAAAATATTCCAAAGACCATTTTGATCTGAAGAAAGCCGAAAAGCTCTTAGATAAGGAACATTTTGGACTAGAAGATATCAAGAAAAGAATCCTGGAACATATTGCCGTTCTGAAACTGAAGAACGATATGAAATCGCCGATCCTTTGCCTGGTTGGCCCTCCGGGAGTTGGTAAAACATCACTTGGAAAGTCTATTGCGGATTCTTTGGGAAGAAAATATGTACGAGTTTCGCTTGGTGGTTTACACGACGAAAGTGAGATTCGCGGGCATAGAAAAACTTACATCGGAGCAATGGCGGGAAGAATTCTTCAATCCATTAAAAAATCCGGAACATCCAATCCTGTAATCGTTTTGGATGAGATTGATAAAATAGGACAGGGTATTCACGGTGACCCAAGCTCTGCTTTGCTGGAAGTTCTTGACCCTGAACAAAATAGTAATTTCTATGATAATTTCCTGGAAATGGGTTATGACCTTTCCAAAGTGATGTTCATCGCGACAGCCAACTCGCTTTCCTCTGTTCAGCGTCCGCTTTTGGATAGAATGGAAATCATCAGCATTGCGGGTTATACCTTGGAAGAGAAAATCGAAATTGCTAAAAGACATCTCATCAAAAAACAACTTCAGGAAAACGGTTTGGATGCAAAATCCCTGAAACTTGGAAATCCTGAATTGAAACATATCATTGATGCTCATACTTCGGAAAGTGGAGTGAGAACATTGGAAAAAAGAATTGCAGGTGTTGCCCGTTGGGTAGCTTTGCAATTGGCAATGGAAAACGATTACGACCCGAAAATCTCTGTGGAAAAAGTAGACGAGATCCTTGGTGTTCCAAGACCGAAAACTTTGGCGGAAATTACAGATGTTCCCGGTGTTGTGACCGGTTTGGCCTGGACAAGCGTTGGTGGTGATATTCTGTTCATCGAAAGTATTCTTTCCAAAGGAAAAGGCGCTTTGACAATGACCGGAAATCTTGGCAACGTGATGAAAGAATCCGCAACAATTGCATTGGAATTCATCAAGGCTCATTACGAGGAATTGGGAATCTCGGAAGATGATATCGAGAAAAAAAACATCCACGTTCATGTTCCGGAAGGCGCAACACCGAAAGACGGACCGTCTGCAGGTATCGCGATGTTAACCTCAATGGTTTCCAGCTACAAAAATAAAAAAGTGAAATCTCATCTGGCTATGACTGGAGAGATTACTTTGAGAGGAAGAGTGCTTCCTGTTGGCGGAATCAAGGAAAAATTGTTGGCTGCAACTAGAGCCGGAATCAAAGAAGTGATACTTTGTGAGGCGAATAGAAAAGACGTGGAAGAGATCAAAAAAGATTATCTTAAAAATCTGAAGGTCAATTACGTCAACAATATGAGCGAAGTAATTGAAATCGCTTTGAAATAAGTTTAAAACTTAATTTTATAAATATCATCCGTTCAGAATTTTCTGAACGGATTTTTTTATTTTCAATTTCAATTCAAAAATTTTATAAATTCGTTAATTATATTGTTTCATATGAAAAAAATTTACTCCGGATTTTTATTTTCTTTGCTATTCCTGAATTCATTTAATGCCCAGGAAGTTCTTCCCAAAGGTTTGACACAAGAGGAAAAGCTTCTTCTTCCGAATTATAAATTTACAGAAAGTAAAAGGACACCTGCTCCAACTTCTTCTGTAAGAACATCGGCACAATGGGAAGAAGTTGAATATCTTGTTTTAAGGTGGACCACTCAATATCAAAATATTCAGAGACAGATAGTTCAGGCTGCTGTGAAAGAATGTAAGGTTCTGATTGCCACGACATCAGAAAATACAGTTCGTACCTATCTTACCAATAATGGCGTTGATTTAACAAATGTTAGATTTTTAAACGCCAATACCAACAGTATCTGGATCAGAGATTACGCTGCGAATACAGTTTATTCTAATGATGTGGGAGAACGTGCTTTGGTCGATTGGATCTATAATCGTCCGCGTCCGTTGGACAATACTTTGCCCGTGAGCCACGCTGCTTATGTCGGCGTTCCGCTTTATGTGACGGATACTTCTCCAAATGATCTGGTCAATACAGGCGGAAATTTTATGTCAGACGGAATGGGAAATGCCTTTGCTTCGAAATTGATTCTGGATGAAAACAAAGCCGGAAACTCGTATGGTGTAAGTGCAAAAACCGAAGCGCAGGTCGATAAAATCCTCAAAGATTATATGGGAATCTCTTCTTATCGTAAAATGACTGTTTTGCCTTATGACGAGATTCATCACATCGATATGCATATGAAACTGCTGGATGAAGAAACGATTCTTGTCAGCCAATATCCGGAAGGCGTTGCAGATGGACCTCAAATCAAACAAAACATAGAATATATCAAGAATACATTTAAAACGCCTTTTGGAAATGATTATGATATCAAATGGATTCCCGCCCCTGCAAGTACAACAGGTGCTTATCCCAATACCGGCGGAGCCTACAGAACTTATACGAATGCTGTTATCATCAACAAAACCATTTTGGTCCCGACTTATCGTCCCGAAGTGGATGAACCTGCGCTTGCAATCTATAGACAATTGATGCCTGGTTACAAAGTTGTGGGGATTGATGTTGACAATTCCGGAGAGGATCTGATAAGTTTAAGCGGAGCGATTCATTGTATTACACATACGATTGGAGTTGCTGACCCGCTATGGATTACACATTCTAAAATCAAAAATGTCAATAGTTTAAATATTCCTGTGGAAGCGCAGATCAAACATAATTCCGGGATTGCTCAAGCCAAAGTTTTTTGGAGAGAATCAGGCGACATCGGTTTTCAGGAAACAAGCATGACCAACTCTGTAGAAAGTAAATGGACAGCTAATCTTTCTCTTCCTGCAACCTCGAAGAAAATCGAATATTATATCTGGGCGCAGGCCAATTCCGGAAAATCGATAACGAGACCGATTGTTGCGCCGGATGGTTATTGGACATTTGATGTTGCTCAACTTTCTGTAGAAGATTTGAACAGTAAAAATATTGAAGGTCCTTTCCCGAATCCTGCGAATAACAAAGTTTCATTCAATTTAAAAAATATCTCGGGAGATATCAATATTTCTGTCCATAACATTCTTGGACAAAAGCTTTCCGAACAAAAGATCAATAACAGCAATGGAACTATTTCGCTTGACCTGAATCCAAAATGGAGCGGCGTTCTTTTGATAACATTGGAAGGTAAATTCGGGAAAGTGACCAAAAAATTGATCAAGAAATCTGATTTGAATTAAGGCCAACTTTAAAACTATATCATATGAAAATTGTAAAATTCATTCTTTGCTTACTTTTCGGGTTGATGTTCATCAATGCCGGATTGGACAAGTTTCTGCATTATATGCCGATGCCGGAAATGAAACCTGAACAAGCAAAATTATTTGCTGCTTTTGGAGAGATCGTTTGGCTGATGCCACTAATTGGTGCAGTTGAGTTGATTGGTGGATTATTGTTCATCTTACCAAAGACCCGAGCATTGGGCGCAATTGTGATCCTTCCTGTTATGGTTGGAATTGTTCTTCACAACTTCACTTTGTTTCCAACAAATGAAGGTAGGATCATTGCAGTTGTTCTTTTACTGATCAACCTGTGGGTTTTGATAGATAATCGAGACAAATACAAAGCTCTGTTAAGTTAAAAAAGAAAGGGAAGATAAATCAATCTTCCCTTTTTTATTACAATTTTTCGATGGCTTTTACAATTTGGTTCTGGTCAATTGTCATTGCCTGAAGATGCTCTCCGGAGTATTCCAGGAATTGTTTTGGCTCTGGCGCATTGTTGTAGATCACTTGTCCCTGTTCAAAAGGAACTGTCGAATCGCCTTTGCTGTAGATAAATAATTTAGGAAGGCCTTTTAAGGTCTTTACATCTTCTTTTGCAGAGTAAGGAGAAACTACAAACTTCTCGATCACTTCCTTATATTCTGGTTTGAAATGGATGGCTATATCTGTGAAAGAAGACATTCCACCGTCCAGAATCAATCCCGAGATCTTTGATTGGTTATCCTTAGCCAAATGAGTTGCGATTTGAGAACCTAATGATGCGCCATAAAGATAAATCTTTGTGCTGCTGATGTCTTTTCTTGTCAACAGATAATCGAACATTTTTTGACCATCTGCCGCAACATTCAGATGTGTCGGTTTTCCGGTTGATTTCCCATAACCCCTTACGTCCACCATCACCACTTGGAATCCGTCTTCTACCAAAGGTTTTGTCATTAATTGATATGTTGAAATATTTCCGCCTGCCCCGTGGAAAAACAGAATTGTTTTCCTGATGGATTTTGATTCCGGCTTCAGAATGACTGCTGTGATGGTATCGCTTTCAACAGGCAAACTTATGTTTTCCATATTTTTGAATTCCAAAGGTTTCATTTCTTTCTTAGGCTGATAGAATTTATCGTCCATTTGGGCCTTCATAAAGATTGATAACAATATTAAGAATAGAGAGAAAAATAGTGATGTTTTCATTGTTTTAAATTTATTTGATGGTTCAAAAGTAGGCTGCCTGAACATCAAAAAGAAAATTATCCGACCGAATCGTAGAAAACTCATACCGAACTGTAGAATTCCCGGATGAACAAAAAAGAGACTTAATAATAAGTCTCTTTTAAAATTCTAGCCTTAATCAGGATTTTCATCATAATCTTAAGCCCCATTTCTTAGGCTCATAACTATTGTTTTGTCAGTGTAATATCCTTAGGAAAATTAATAGGAAAATCTCCATATTGGTCAACATAAGCGTTGTGAACGCAATTTTCATCTATGGCACTTGGGAGATACTCAAAATGCAAGGTCATCTGTGTGCCTGTAAAATTTGTTATATCCAACGTCGCTTGTTTTCTACACATATTTTTTGGAAAAAAAAGTAGTCTGTCTCTACCAGGAGGTTTGATACTTTTACTCATTCCGCTAAATTCAGCACCATCACTGCCGAAGCTAGTAATTCTATCTATTTCAATAACACCATTAGCATTGATGATTTTTCTTTCGCCTAATATTTGGTCTTTATAATATGGGTGCGTATCCCCCGGAATTGATGAATATGTTTTAAATTTTCTTAATTCTAGGTATAGAGTTTTTCCATTCCAACTCCCTTTCCATAAACCCACATATTTGTTCAATTCATTATTTATATCTTTTATATAAGCATTGTTAGGTATATCGCTTGGACTTGTATTCAAAGGATATTCTTGAGAATAGAAGTATTGTGAGAATAGAAAAGCTGTTATTAATAGTATATTTTTCATTTTAGATGTTTTTTAGTTAGGACAATCTTTTGTTTTTCTGTTTCCGCCTTCAAGATATATTTCTGTATTTGTTCCGCTACTGCCCACTTTAAAGAGTTTCAACCCCGTCATGTTCATTTTATCTTTTACAAATTTCAGAAATTCTTTTTCTAATTTATCCATATCAAAATTTCCATTTGTATGTGTATCATTTAATCTCCTACTATAATCTTTATTTATTACATCAAACTGCTCTTGTGTGTAAGCAGGAAGTGCTGCAACAGTTGTACCGGCAAAACTAAGAAGATAATTCCCATTACTTGTGACCAAGGTCAATGTTAGATCATTTAATTGTATTTTGGGGGTGTTGGTAGCAACGGCGTTCCAGGAATTAGCCCAGACCACCCATTGGTTGAAAAGCAATAAATCTCCCGGAGAAAATATCGGAAATAATCCGTCATAATGAGAGTGCATCAAAGAAAAGGTGTTGTTAAACACTTTCATATCAACCTCCCTGGTTCCCGGTTTATTCTGCAAAATCTGATTCTGGGTACCAGCTTGTCCGGAACCAGCAACAGGATTGCCTAATCTGAAACCGCTTTCATAGTCGTTGCCAGTTTTACCTTGTAAAGTCGTTATATTGGTTTTATACTTGGAATCATTTGTCGAAATTTTTATTTTTGCACATGGCGTTTTCGTCTCATCATAGATCACAACACCACCACCGCCACCTTCACCATTATCCGGAGGACAGTTTTTAACTTGTTTAGCAGTTAAACTTCCGGGGCAGCTTACCATGATCCATTGAGTACAATTCCCCGTATCTGGATCTACAGTGACACAATAAGGACATGCGCTACCACCATTACTGCCACCACCATTACCACCATCGTCATTTGTACCACCAGCAGTTCCAGTTCCTCCTCCGCCTCCAGCGCCACCACCAGGGATTCCGCCACCATTACCTCCGGTTCCACCACCAGGCCCACTGGGAGTAGTCGGACAGTCAGGGCATGGTTGTGGCGGAGTTGGGCATTCCGGGTTGCCTATAACATATGATACTGTGCTTTCCAGAGTCCCATCCAGGGAATAGGTTTTCCTGTTTCCTGAAAACGTCAGATAATCATTATTACCATTCAGTAGCCATTCTGCTGTCGGCTCATAAACAACTATTTTAGCATCAGAAGCATCTGTGTTATCTGTTTTCACTTCCAGGTTATAAGTTTCAGAAGCAGATTCTGCATAAGGACTCACTGAGAATGTGTAATATACCTCATCAGTCCCGTTTGTGGTTTCAATAATGTAGTTGGTATTGATCTCCCCAAATACAGTTTCTGTCTTTCCCATTGCAGAAGAATGGCTACCCAGAGGAACTTTGAAATCATTGGTCTTTGTCTGCAGGGCATTCATGATCTGTGGGATCTCAGACTTCGGGACAACCCGAAATTTTAAAGCTTGCTGGTTGTTGTGGGTTTCGTTGGCGTTGAAATTGTCATTCCTGCAGCCAATCACGAGGAATGCCAGAATGGCAAACCACAGTACATAGGTTTTTCTCATTTGCGTTTTTGTTTTATAAATGTAATTAATTTCCCAAATATATAAAACAATTTTAATTATGGCAAATTTGCCATAATATTTTTTATCTATATTCTCAATCTTTGTCTTGTGAAAACAAATATAAGTAGAGAGTTTATTATTTCATTTGGCAATAACTTAAGAAAAATAAGGGAGTCAAAAAAAATGAGTATGCAAACTCTTGCAGATATTACAAACATTGAATATTCACAAATAAGCCGAATTGAACGGGGCTTAATAAATACCTCAGTCGGCATCATTTATGAAATCTCCAAAGCTTTGGAAATAGACATCAAAGAACTTTTTAATTTTAAAATAGATAAGGACATTAGAAAATTTTAACCTAAACAACAAAAACACAAATCATGTCAAACCTAACGAACAATCGCCTGAACATCACGGCGACCGCTGCACAGATCACCGCAGTGAAAACCGTTTACCAAACCATCCTGACCAACCTGCCTTTCCTCCTCGGGCTTACCACAGGAGAGCGCACCAGTTTGCCTGCGATAGATGTCAGCAACAAAACTTTTACAGAAGATGCCATATCTGCGGGAGTGAACAACGCAGGTCTATTACCAAGCTACGTTTCACCAGCCGGTATGCAGACCGACCTAACCCTATTCACACAGCTGGATGAGTTGATCGCCCTCCATAACCAGCTGGGAGAGAAGCTACAGGACACCCAACTGCTCGCTGGTAGCGAGGCCTACGTGGGAGCACTAACCCTATACAAACTATTTGGCTCTGCAGCAGATGCAGGTGTGGCAGGCTCCGATGCCATTTATAACCAGCTGAAGCAGCGCTTCGCAGGGCAGGGCGGTGGAGGCAATGCACCTACCGAGCCGGAGTAGCAGCTCAGTACCAATAAAAATTTCTAAACTCCGCAAATAAGCGGAGTTTTTTTTATAAAATCAGGTTAAGACAACCAACTCACTTGGTTATCTTAACCAAGTAAATGACAAAAAGCATAACTCAGTTGGTTATCAACACCAACTTACCACAGTTTTTTAACCAACTAAGTTGGTCATCTTCACCAACTCTATTGGTTATCTTGACCAATAGACTTATTAAAATTAATTAGCTACTTGGTCTTTATAACCAAGTAACAACAGTTTTATAACCAATTAAAAAACACAGAAATGGAAAAAATAAAAAAGAAATTTTTACAGAAAGATGATACAGACCCTTTGCATATAGGGAATCTGGTGCATTGGGAGATCAAACAGCAAAACCTAAAGAAAAAGGATGTGGCTGATGAACTGGGCATCATCCCCACAACGCTGAACCAATACTTCAAACAATCATCCCTCCAGACCAAAATATTGTGGCGACTTAGCAGAGCGATCAATTTTAATTTCCTGATGTATCTTGGGCAAAAACTGGATGTCGGTTTTGAAACGGAAAAGGGAAAGCATTGCAAGAACAATTGAAAGGGAAAGAGGAGGAAATTCTCTCACTGAAAACTCAGCTTGGCGTTTATAAGCAAATCCATAAAATTGAATGATCATGATTGGATAAATGAGGTTATAAGATCAGACTATAGTTCATAAAAAAGAGACTTAATAATAAGTCTCTTTATAATTTATAAAATTTGAATTTTTAATCTCTAAGTCTGGCAATGACATCCAAGCCGCCTTTTGTCTTATCTCCGATTTTGCAAAGGATTTCCGTATCAAGCGGCAAGAAAACGTCCATTCTTGATCCGAACTTGATGAACCCAAATTCGTGTCCCGCTTTCGCTGTATCTTGAACATTACAATAGAAAACAATTCTTCTCGCAACATAACCGGCGATCTGGCGGAAAACGACTTGATGGTTTGTCAGGCTGTTCACCGCGACCGTAGTCCTTTCGTTTTCGGTAGAAGATTTCTCATGCCAGGCAACCAGATATTTCCCCGGATGGTATTTTTTATAGATTACCTCTCCGCTTACCGGATAACGGCAGATATGAACGTTCAAAGGAGACATAAAAATAGAAACCTGAATACAATTCGCCTTCAAAACCTCATCTTCGAAGACTTCTTTTATCATTACCACTTTCCCGTCAACAGGTGCGATCACATTTTCTGTATGGTCCAGAATGGCTCTTGTCGGAACCCGGAAGAACCAGAAGATCAATCCCAGCATGATCAGCAATGGAATCAGAATGACCAATGACCACAATTGCAAATAATAAATAGATATGGTACCAATGAATGCAATGAATAGAATTGCGACAATCAGCGTTCCTTTCGATTCTTTATGTAGTTTCATAAGTAGTTTCTAAAATAGTTTTTCTAAAATAAAATAGAGGTAGATAACTGGCGCACAAATGATAAAGCTGTCAAGCCTATCCAAAACGCCTCCGTGACCAGGAATGATATTCCCGCTGTCCTTCACTGCAAAACTACGCTTTAACTGACTTTCTACCAAATCGCCCAAAGGTGCAAAAATGGAAATCAGCAAACCGACGATCATCCAGTTTCCCCTCAGCTCAGGAAAATATTTCTCCACAAAGAAGCCCAAGATCAGTGTCAGAAGAACACCTCCGGCAAAACCTTCCCATGTTTTTTTAGGAGAGATCTTTGGGGCCATCTTATGTTTCCCGAAGAATTTACCCGTAAGGTATGCGAAAGTATCGCTGCTCCAGATCAAAACAAAAAGCATAAATACTTCTAATGTAAATGGTTTATCTGGGTCAAGTGTACTGAATTTTGGCAAGCCTAAGGCAAATCCGAAAGGCAATGCTAAATAAATAACAGTAAAGATCAGTTTCCCATTTTCGAAATAAAGCTCCCGGGAATATTTGAAAAGTGTGATGACTGCAATGGGAATCAAAGCAAAAGACAATATCTCACTAAAATTGACATCGAAGAAAAATCCGTGATAAAAAAAACGCTTACTGAATCGATAATAGATAATGGCTGCAACAGGAAAAACCAGCCACTTGTAGATGCCATTATCAAATTTCATGATCCTGATGCATTCATAAAGACCTACAACGAGGAAGAATGTGATCAATCCGTAAAACAGATATTGTTGTTTGACTTCCGGCAAGAAACTGCTGAAAATATGTTCTCCCAACGGAGTCGTACAGATCGCTATGACAAGGACATAAACAAGCCCCGAAATGGTACGTTGAATTAAATTTTTATCCAAAACTGAAGTTTAATCTTCCAGCAAAAGTAAGAAAAGTTTGGTATTGTCCTTATTAGGAGTATCCAACTTGGATTGGCTTCCGCTGATAGAAGTTAGATTCTTAAGATTTCCTGCACGTTTCACCTTCATCATTGCCTCGTTCAAATTATGTGTGATCTGAGATACGTTTGCCATGATGATGATCTTGCTTGGCAATCTGGAGGAGTGATAATGTAAAATGTTATTGTGGGAGAGCATGATCCTGCCATCAAAAGCGATCAGGTATTCACAAGTGATGAACGCGGCATCATTATCCTCTGTCAATTCTGGGGAATATGGTGTTTTGGTGACATCCAAAAAATTCTTCAAGTCCTGATCCCAACAGAATACATTGCTGATCTGTTCTATTTTAATGATTTGATTCAGGGTTTGTAAAGCTTCTGACTCGTCCGCACAATAATTAAAGAATCCTCCGGAATGCGTAAAAAGTTGCGCAAATTTATAGTCCAAATCGGCATCACGAAGCTGATCAGCCAGTTTTGTCACATCCGGCTCCTCTTCTTCAGGCTGATTCATTATCTTGTTAACGAGTTTTTTGAACAGACTCAATTTTTTCTGCAATTTTTTATTAATTATTACAAATGTAAAGAATTATTATAATACTCTAAAAACCAAAACTTTGTTTTATAAAAAAAATCCTAATTTGATTAGGATTTTTCTATTTGTAAATGATTCTAAAGGATCTTAACCTTCTGTATTTAAGACGTTTCCTGCATCTGCGGGATTGTCAATACTTGATACGGGTTTTTCAGTCAATTCCGGGTCCCAGGCTCTTTTTCCAAAGATCTCTTCCAGATCTTCACGGAAAATCACCTCTTTTTCCAACAATTTCTGGGAAAGGGCATCCAGCTTATCCCTGTTTTCTGTAAGGATTGTTACTGCTCTCTGATATTGAGTTTCTACCAATTTGGAAATCTCTTCGTCGATCAGTTTTGCCGTTTGTTCGGAATAAGGTTTTCCAAAACTATATTCAGATTGTCCAGAGCTGTCATAATAAGAGATATTACCCACTTTATCATTCAATCCGTAGATCGTGACCATTGCCTGAGCTTGTTTTGTCACTCTTTCCAGATCAGATAAAGCTCCGGTAGATATGTTGCCAAAAGTTACCTGTTCTGCAGCCCTACCTCCTAATGTGGCACAGATCTCGTCCAGCATTTGTTCTGTTGTTGTCAACTGTCTTTCTTCCGGAAGATACCAGGCTGCACCAAGGGAACGCCCTCTAGGGACAATAGTTACTTTCAAAAGTGGAGCGGCGTGTTCCACCAACCAGGAAATAGTCGCGTGGCCAGCTTCGTGAAAGGCAACCCTTCTTTTTTCTGAAGGTTTGATGGCCTTGTTTTTCTTTTCAAGACCTCCGATGATTCTGTCAACGGCATCCAGGAAATCCTGCTTGTTCACGGACTCGTGGGAGTTTCTGGCAGCAATTAGCGCAGCTTCGTTACAAACATTCGCAATATCTGCTCCGCTGAACCCGGGAGTTTGTTTTGCCAGGAATTCTCTATCAATAGAATTGTCTAATTTGATCTTCTTCAAATGGACATCAAAGATCTGTTGTCTCTCATGAAGCTCCGGAAGGTCCACATAGATCGAACGGTCAAAACGTCCCGCTCTCATCAAGGCTTTATCAAGAATGTCAGCTCTGTTTGTAGCGGCCATTACGATAACATTGGTATCTGTCCCGAAACCATCCATTTCTGTAAGCAACTGGTTAAGCGTATTTTCACGCTCGTCATTTCCTCCTTGGAAACCACCTTTTCCTCTTGCTCTACCAATCGCATCAATCTCATCGATGAAAATGATAGCAGGAGATTTTGCTTTGGCCTGAGCAAAAAGATCTCTTACCCTGGATGCACCAACTCCAACGAACATTTCCACAAAATCCGAACCCGAAAGTGAAAAGAAAGGAACTTTTGCCTCTCCTGCAACAGCTTTTGCAAGTAACGTTTTACCTGTTCCCGGAGGTCCTACCAGAAGAACACCTTTCGGAATTTTCCCCCCAAGCTTCGTATATTTTTCTGAATTCTTCAAGAAATCTACAACTTCCTGAACTTCTTCTTTTGCGCCTTCCAATCCTGCTACATCTTTGAACGTAACCTGGACCTTATCTTTATCGTCAAATAATTTTGCTCTGGATTTTCCAATACTGAAAATCTGTCCGCCAGGACCGCCAGCACCTCCGCCCATCTTTCTGAAAATGAAGAAATAAAGCAAAGCGAAAAGACCTCCCCAAAGTGCCAGTGTAAATAGCAGCTCCGAGAAACCGCTTTGACTTTTGCCAAATTCCATTCTTGCCTGTGTAGGAAGTTTGGAATTAATATTCTCAAATCTTTCCTGGAAATATCTAAGGTCTCCGTAAGTCAGTACAAAATCCGGACTCGGCTTGATGTTGATCACAGAAAGAGGGTCGCTTTTCTTATCATCCTTCTTCAGCTCTGCCTTTGCGGCTTTTGTAAGATAGACATCAGCTTTGAAGTTGTCTCTGTAGACCATTACTTCACCCACTTTACCTTTTTCTACAAGCGTATAAAATTCTTTTTCATCAATGTTTTTTACCATAGAATCTCCCAACAGACCTGGAAGAAATATCAGTAAAATAAGTCCCAACAAAACGGGTATGAACCAGTTGAATCCTTTGTTATTCATTCTTGTTTTTTAATTAATTGATAATGCCAAAAAAATATGTTTTTTAGCTTTCTATTTTTGTGATCTTGGCATCTCCCCAAAGTTCCTCGATGTCATAATACTCACGGATCTCTTTTTGGAAAATATGAACTACCACAGAAACATAATCTACCAGAACCCACATAGAGTTCTCTGTTCCCTCTACATGCCAAGGTCTTTCCTGTAAATCGTTTCTAACTTTTTTTTCTATGTTGCCGGATATTGCAGAAACCTGTGTGTTAGAATTTCCACTGCAGATGATAAATGTTTCTGCCGCCGCATTTTCTATGTTTGATAGATCGAAGACCAAAACGTCTTCACCTTTTGTATCTTGAATTGCTTCTACGATCTTGTCGACCAATAATTGTTTTTCTGTAATTTTACCCATTCAAAAAATTGTCTAATTTGCAAATTTATTGATTTTAATCTATTTATCTTTTGTTTTCTGGCCTAATAATCTCTTAAAGTTTTCACAAATGAGTCATCTTATACATCTGAAAGAATGTTTTTCCACCAATGATGAAATTTCAAGCCTTTTATATGATGACGAATCAACTGCTGTTTTTACCTTTAATCAAACCAAAGGTCGTGGACAATATGGAAATATCTGGAAAGTAACGCCAAATGAAAACCTAGCTTATTCACTTGCTATTAAAACATCTAAAATCAATATCTCCGATACTTCTCTCAATTATTATACCGCTGTTGTCGTTCGGGATTTTCTTGACAATCTGACAAAAGCGAGCACTAAGATCAAGTGGCCCAACGATATTATTCTCAATGGGAAAAAAGTTTGTGGGATCCTCATCGAAAAAAAGAAAATAAATGATGATGAGTTTTATATCATCGGAAGTGGCATTAATATTCTCCAGACAGACTTCACAGATCTTCCGAAAGCGGGCTCGATCTTCTCTGTGACGGGCATTAATGTTGATTTATCAACTTTTGTTGAGGTGTTTCATCAAAATATGATTTCGAAATTGGATGAAGCTTTGTCGGAAGAAATTATTTTGAACAAATATAATTCTAATCTTTTTAGAAGAGAAGAGATCTCGGTTTTTCAAAAAAGTGGTCTGCGCCAAAATGGCATAATCAAGAATGCTGACAAAAATGGCTTTCTCTGGATAGACCTGGAGAATGAGGGGCTACAAAAGTTCTTTCACAAAGAGATCGAGATGTTGTATTGAGGTGTTCTGATGATAGAGTGCTTTGAAAATCAGATTTATAAATCAAATTTGATTTGAAAGAAAATGCCTGATTGAAATGTTAGATCTTGTTGTTGATATAATTATCGGTTGCATTCGCTTTTGGGCTAATTATAGCGGGATTTCCAATGACCACGGAATTATCCGGAACGTCCATGTTGACATAAGCGTTGGGTGCGATCAGCACATTGTTCCCAATTGTGATATTTCCTACGATCACAGCATTCGGTCCGATCCAGACCTCGTTTCCGATCACAGGCACACCTTCGTTTTTTCCACGGTTGGCCTGGGCAATGGTCACCCCTTGGGCAATATTACAGTTCTTCCCGATCTTTGTTTTCGGATTGATCACTAATTGTCCCCAATGGCCAAGATAGAATCCTTCCCCGATCTGAGTTTCCGGATAGATCTGAAAGCCATATTTGATCTGATAATGCCGGAGGACAAGTTTGTAAAATATACCTATGATCGGCTTTTGGTAATGTTTTTGAGTTTTTCTGAAGAGATAGATATAATGCAGATTTGGACTAAAGCACTTTTTCAATATCTGAAACCGGGACAAATATTTTCCGCTTTCTCTGTAAAAATCTTTTTGAATAATAGAATAACCCATTGGGTAAAATTACAAATTATCAATGATTTCCATAATCTTATCAACAGAATTTTTCAGGTTGAAAGGCATTTCGTAGTTCCGTAGATTGTTTTGATAAGATTGGAAGACCTCGGGATTTGTTAATGCCATTTTCATCCCCTCATAGATGCCTCTTTCAGAATTTTCTATGATTGTCCCAAGTTTTCCACTTTCCAACATTTCTCTCACGCCAGATACATCGGTAGCAATGATGTTCTTTTTCAGTGTGATAGCTTCGAAGAGCACTGTTGGGAATCCTTCGTAACGGGAACTGAGAATATAAAAATCTGCTTTTTTGAAGTAAGGGTAGGGGTTGTCCGTAAAACCAAGCATGGTTGCTGTTCCATCAACACCTAATTCGGTTTTGAGTTTTTTTACATTCTCGAAATCATAACCATCGCCTATGATCAACACGTTATGTTGTAAACCTTCGTCCAAGAGTCTTTTATGAATCTTCAGAAGCCTGTCAAACCCCTTTTGGGGAAAAACGGTCCCTACAGAGACGAAAGTTGGGAAAGTATTATCAAACTCGTAGTTGATTACAGGTTTTTCTGATTTTGTAAGAATTTCTTCAGTATCAAGAGGATTGTAGATCCTTACGATTTTTGATTTTTCTCTTTCGTTTTTTGCCAGGGATAAAAATGTTTCCTGGATCTTTTCCGAAATCACCATTACTTTGTCGTAATTGAAAAAACGGCGGATTTTTTCAGGCGTATAACCACTCACTTGAGTCAGGTCGTTGTGAATCCACATCAGTTTTTTTGAAGACCTGAGGGGGCTGTTGAGAATCTCATCCATAAAACCGTGAATCGCAGCAAACTCAATATCATATTGTTTTTTACTGAGTTTTCTTCGGTAAAGGATTTTTGGATATTTCTTTAAAAGCTGCTGATAAACAACACGGTATATTTTTTTTGGTAGATCTTTTGGACGATTTGTAGTGATCATTTCGCCTTTGTTGAGGTACATTACATTTATCCAGTCAGGAACTTCCGGGAGATATTTGCCAGAATACAGATTGAGCAGAAGATCAATTTCGTATTTGTCTTTTGGGAGGTTTTTGAGAAGGGTCACCAGAACTTTTTCTGCGCCACCATGACGAAGAGAGCCAATTCTGATGAGTATTTTCTTTTTCAATGATGATAATTAAAATTCTAAAACTCCGGCAGCCCAAGAATAACCAACTCCAAAACCAACTACCATTACTTTGAAACTTTCTTTTATAATATTTTTTTGTATTGCCAATTTAAGAGCGATCGGGATACTGGCAGAAACCGTATTGCCGATATCTTTCATGTCCAAAAAGAATTTTTCTTCCGGTATTTTACACAGATCTCTCAGATAATTTAGCATATAAGAACTTGCCTGATGAAAAACAAATAGATCGATGTCCTCCATTTTTAAGAGATTTTTATCCAGCGTTTCCTTGATGACTGCGGGGATATTTTCCAGAGCGAAAGTGAAGATTTTTGGACCTTTCATAAAAAGTTTAGGTTTATCCAGATTATTTCTAGCACCTCCGTTTTCTACAATCAGATTACTAAATCCGCTTCCGTCCGTCCCTACAGAAAACTGGAAATCCTGCTTACTTTCATCTTTTTCTACAACCGTTACAGCTGCGCCATCTCCAAAAATAGTTCTGTTGGATTTATCATTTTTATCTAGAAATTTGGTATATGTCTCTGCCGTAACAAGCAAAATGTTTTTCGCTATCCCTGTAGCGATCAGTCCTTTTGCAAGTGTTAGCCCATATACAAAACCAGAACATCCGAGATTGAAATCCAAAGCTCCAATAGATTTTGAAAGGCCCAATTTATCCTGCAGGATGCAAGCCGTTGTTGGTAAAAAATAATCAGGGCTTTGGGTGCAAAATAGAATAAAGTCTATTTTGTCCTTATCATAATTTTCAAAAAGCTTCAGAGATGCTTCATACGCCAAATCAAGGGCCGTCTCAGATGTCTTGGCAATATGTCTGGATTCTACTCCAATTTTTGCTTTGATTTTTTCAGCACTCCATTCCGGAAACTCTTTGGAAATATCTTCGTTTGTTAATATATTTTCTGGCAAATAGTATTCTATTGCAGCAACATTGATCATATAATTTTCTCAGTAGATTTTTGCAAAGATAAGAAACTCTAGAACCATTTTTGTGCGGAAATAGATATTATTCTCAGAATAACATTTTTGAAAAAGGATAGATAATCTTAGAAATCAGTCTTAACGGTTTGGATTCCAGTTCGTTAACGGTTTTTTTGTAGGGTCTGCCATCTAATTTTGAAAACTTCAAATAACCACCAAGATTCCTCAACAGGGTTTTAGGATGGAGAGCAAATTTCTGATGATATGTATTAAGGAAAGCCTTATAATTCTCTGCCAGACCAAAGGCGTTTTTCTCGTCATAAAACTGATTGGCAAGAGAAAGCTCATCATTTTTATCTCGAAAATAAATTCTGCAGACTTTATTGATGCAATAATGGAGACCAAGTTTATCAAACTGATACTGGAAAACGCCTTCCGGAATGAAGCCTTTGCCTGCAAGATCATCAAAATTCAGTTTCATTTTCTTGTAGGTTTGAGTTTTGCCCATTCCCCATTTATCACCCTTCACCTTATAAACGTATCGCATATCAAAAATGCTGCAGACCAGTGGCTCTTTCGGGAATTTGTCCCCAACCAAATTTCCAAACTGATCTTCACAGAGACTTGATACGAAAACGATGTTTTGCTTTTCGGAAATGTTTTTCCATGTATTCACAAGTATTTCTATTGAATCTTCTGGTAAAGCATCATCAGAATCCAAAGGAGAGAAATATTCACCTTCCGCAAGATCTATTCCTCTGAAAAAGGTCAAAAACTTATGTTGATTTTCCTGGTGATAATAACGTACGTTGAAATCCGACATCTTTTGAAAGTTTGAAACAACCTCTTTTGTGTTATCTGTAGAGCCATCATCTATCACAATCCATTCAAAATCCTTGAAGGTTTGCTTTTGTAGCGAGTCGAACACGCGCGGCAGAGTATGTGCCCGATTATAGGATGGGGTAAGTATGGTGACGGTTGGCTTATTCATTATTTTAGCTGATACTGATTGACAAAAACTTCTGTAACTGCATCATAAATTTTTTGATTGTCAAATTTTTCTATCGCCTTTTTTGTATTTTCTTTAATGCTTTCTGCGAACTCATGATTTTTAAGGAACAATTTCATCCCTTCATAAATAGAGTCCTCATCAGGGGCTACAAGGTAACCATCTATTTTGTGGTCTATCATTTCTGGAATTCCGCCTACATTGGTACTGATGATAGGAATCTCTAATCCCATTACCTCGCCTATAGTGAGAGGGTAGGATTCTGACTCGGATGGTAATACGAAGTAATCTGAATTTTTTATATATGGATAGGGATTTATCTGAGTGTCAAGTAACAAAAAAGTTTTTTCTACATCCAACTCTTTTGCCTGCTTCTTGAGATTGGACATTTCCCCACCACCACCAATTACGGCGATAGAATGCGGATATCCTTCGTCCAAAAGTTTTTTGTGGATCTTCATCAGCGTATGGTAATTTTTACGGCTATGCAATCTCCCCATAGACGAGAATACGGGACGAACATTATAATCAACAGGGAATTCTCCTGATTTTACCTGAACTTCTTTTATCTTGATAGCATTATAAATGATAGAGCTTTTAGGATATTCTATATTGTATAGATCTTTTATGACTTCTCTCGTTTGTCGGGATCCAAATATCGTCCAATCAAATCTCTTCAAACTATTGATTCTGTGTAAGACTCTTTTCTGATTCGGGTCATAGCTGACATCTGTATGGAACCACCCAATTTTTCTAGAACTAGCGGGGCTGTCCAGAACAGAATCAAAATCCGTATAACCAGGAGCGACTTCTATATCAAAATCTTTTTTCAGATATTTTTTGTACAAAGCTTTTGGAAACCTTCGATAATACCAAAGAATAAGTCCTCTTTTAATTAGCTGGAATTTTCTTACCATCGAATTGCTGCTCATATCCTCTCTTCCTTTTTGAATAGATATAAGCTCAACATCACTAGGTACTTCTGTCCTTAGCTCGCCTTGGTAAATGCTGAGTAACAATGTGATGTCGAAAATGTCTCTCGGAAGATTTTCCAATAGATCGAGCAGAACCCTCTCTACTCCTCCCATTTCCATTGACCTGTGACGAAAAAGCAATTTTATCTTTTGATGCATTTGTGTTTTTTTAATAAAAAAGTATTTCAGCCACAAATATAGGTATTGTTTATGTAATTCTTTCGTATTTTAGCAGCACAAAAACATGACTGTATGAATAAAATATCTGAGATTGTCTCTACATTTTTTGCCTATTTGAAGAGGCCTGACCTTTATCCTGAATTAAGAAGGAAAATATGGAAGAATATTTTTAATCGTTCCTCCGGATTACGAGGCAAAGAAGAAGCTGAAAAATGGTGTGGATCCTTAGCGATATCAGAGAAAGATTTCATAGAAAAAGTCCTTAATACCAGTTTTATTCCCTTTGAAAAAATATTTCCCCAAGAATTTGCCTCCGCTTTGCAAGCCCAGGCAAAGGCACCTGTTAAAATGGGAGGAGCCGGGTCTTTGAATGTTATCTATTATATTAATGAGTATGTCTCCGCACAAAGATCGATCGAAACCGGAGTAGCATATGGCTGGTCATCTTTCGCAGCCTTGGCATCTCTTGTTCATAGAAATGGAACTCTTTATAGCTCTGATATGCCTTACATTTTGCAGAATCAGAGTGAAGATTTTGTAGGATGCGTAATCCCTGCAAAATATAGAAATAATTGGGACCTTTATCGTTTCGCTGATAAAGAATCTCTTCCAAAAATATTCAACAAAACAGATTCCTTTGACGTAGTACATTACGACAGTGATAAAACCTATGATGGCAGGATCTGGGCCTATGATCTGTTATGGAACAAATTAAGGAAAGGCGGGATATTCATGAGTGATGATATTGGCGATAATGCCGCTTTCAAAGATTTTTGTGAAAAGAATAACTTCAATCCCTACATTATAGAATTTGATGGCAAATATGCCGGAATTATTATAAAGGATTAAAAAAAGAGCTGTGAAGGTGATTCTCAGCTCTTTTATTTATATGATTCTATAGAAATTTTCTTAAAATTTTTGTCAATAGATTATTTTGTTTCGATTTCAAGAATATAGGAAGATTTTCTATTTCTTCTATTTTTTTTCCATAGAGTTTATTGATTTTTCTTCTTTTTATAGAATTCAAAATGACTTCATGCCAATTTTGTCCGAGCTTTTCCTTTTTGGATGATTCCTGAGAGACACCTTTCTCATGCAAGCGATAATAATATAGAGGCTCTTTTATGAACTTAAAATTCCCCACTTCATAAAGCTTAAGATAAAGGTCCTGATCGACAGCAGATGAGAGCTTCTGGTCTATACCCAAAGTGTTTTTGTAAGCAGACCTCTTGAAAGTGAAAAAGTGATTGGCTTCCAGAAAAATGTTGAAAAATTTTTTATCACCATTCTTTATAGACCTTGAATGTTGAAATAATCTGAGAGGCTTCAGTTCGTTATCACAAATATAGAATTGAGAATATGTAGCAACATTATCTTCTCCATGGTTTTTTATACTGATCTCCAGGGCGTTGTTTGACAAAGTATCATCCGGGTCTACAAAACCACAGATTTCCCCTTCTGCCAGGTCGATACATCTTTTTTTTGTGAATCCTACTCCCATGTTTTCATGATTGCGGAATAACCGAAATCGGGAATCATCTTTCGTTAGTTCTCTTATCTTTTCAAAAGAGTCATCGGTAGAATGGTCATCCACAAGGATTACCTCAAAATTTTGGTAAGTTTGTTCTACTATACTTTTGTAGCAATCTAAAAAGTAATCGTAATTTTTGTAGTGGGCAATTAAAATGGAAAAGGTCATACTTTTGGGATTAGTTTTTTTAATGAGAATTTCAGCATCTCTTTTAGTCCGCCATATTTCCTATATAGTTGGAATAGAGGTTGCTGGGTTTCTGTTTTATTCGTTTTGTAAAAGGTATAGACCTTCAGGAACTTCAGATTTTGGTGATTTTTAAAGGCATACCCATATTCCTTGATTATATCGAAATAGAATAGCTCCATTGCATCTGTTTTATATTGATTTACATCTTGTCTCCAGGTCAATTGCTGAGAACTTTTTCTGATGCAGACATATGCCTCATTGATGCCAAGGACATTTCCATTGTTGGTAAAATCCATGTACATCATCATCGGAACGCGCCAGGCAAGTGGATACTTTCTAAATTTTTTCTCTTTGTAGATTGTTCGGGCAAATACATTTTCAGAAATAGAAATAAATCTTTCCTTGATCTCGTCTTCCCAAACATAGTCTCTTGCAGGGTGTAAAAAAGGTTGTTCCAGATCGACCAATAGCTCATTTTTTTCTGAAACACGGCGCATCTTGAAGCGAAGCAAAGTTATTCCCTCTCTTTTTGCTGTTCCTAAGTTTTTATAGAAAGCTTCTACGAAATTTGTACTTAAATAATCGTCATCTGCAAGGACCATCAGCCATTCTTCGTCTTTGGAAAGACCGATGCAGCGTTCCCATTGTTCTGATAGTTTTCCTTTTCCTCCAAGGTTTTCATCAAATCTTTTATAATAGAAATTATTTTGGATGTTATATTTCTCTATGAGCGCTTCGGGATTGTCGGGGCTTGCATCGCTCCCGATATAAACACTGAAGTTTTGGTTCGTTTGGTCAGCAAGACTTTTAAGGGTATCTTCAAAAAAATCTATTTTGTAGAAAGGAATAATGATAGCAAGCTTATGTTCTGTCATTTTCTAAAATAGTATTTGATATTCTTTTTAGAGAGTCATAATATAGATTTTTTTGCAGGGAAGTCTTCTCATCTATTTTTTGGGAGAGATTTTCTTTCCGCATGCAGAAATGTGCTTTTTCTAAAAAGCCGTCTATGTCTTGCACTTCTTGTAGATTATCAGCTCCCCAGCAGTCCAGATAATGAACTATTTTTAACTGCTTTTTATTCAGTGCTATGTAAGGTAGGCGGTAACTCATTGCGGTTATTATTCCATGTAAACTATTTCCTATATATAGTTGAGAATACGCTATTAATCCCATTATTATCTCAACAGATATATTTTCTATCAAAATAGAGTGACCTTTCAGTTTGTGGTGGATCACTTCCAAAGGGATGTGGTCTTCATGTCCTTTTGCAGTTCCTATCGGGCAGAGTAAGATTTTCGCATTGTAGTTTTCTGACAATGTTTTGAGTTGCTGGGCAATCTCTTCTAGTTTGTTGTCATTTTTATACCTTGATATTTGGAAAAATATATATTTCTCTTTAAAGATTTCTTTTATATCAGACCGGATCTTACTACTGGTCAGAAAGTCTTTTTTGGGGTAGACCTCATCCATGATAATTGCACAATCCGGAACCAAAAAAATATCATCTCTTTGTATATTGTCTAAGATGTATTGTGATGATCTTTTCTCCCTGAAAGATAAATAGTCTCCTTTTTCCAAAATGCCCAATTTACTTTTTGCCAGATTATTGCCGCCACCAACCGAGTTGTAGATAACTTTTATATCTTTATGAAAATCGGCTTTGTTGACCAAAAAAGGATTATCAGAAGTGCCACCTAATAATTTTTTCACCCATGTGTTCTTTTTGAAAAACGCAGGCACTCTAGGGTGACGGAAAATTTTGAAATATAAAGGACTAATGAAAGAATATAATCCGTTCCAGTTTGCGCTAAGGCATTCTCCTCCGGCAACTATCACGGTATTTATTTCATTATTGTTTATATCCTTTTTCAAATGTCTATATGAGAAGGTTTTGAAACCTCCTTTTGCCGAAAAGTCGGCTTCCACCAGCGAGTATTTTTTAAAATCGAATCTATTTGGACTTATTTTATTCAGCCCATGTTCAAGCATTATGGCAAAGAGAAGATCTCCATAATTAAATCTATCATGAGGACCGAATAATGCTATTTTTTTTTTCATCGTGTCTTGATTTGTAGTTTTAAAGTGCTATTGTTTTGTGGTCTTGTTTGTTGATAATGATAGAGTTATCAGGTATGTCTTTGTGTATGACGCAACCTGCGCCGAGAATTACATTATCTCCAATAATTACATCTTTCAAGATCACAACATTGGCGCCTGTCCATACATTATTTCCTATTTTGACCTTTCCGATATTGAAATCGGTTTTGGCCACGGAAAAAGGGTCTTTCGTATACTGATGGTTGTGGTCGAAAATCTTCATCCCTTCTCCCAATATACAATTCTCTCCGATCTCTATCTCACCCAGACAAGAAATTATAGCTCTGGTGATGTATGTATTGTCGCCTATTATCATTTTCGCATTTGGTTTTACGGTAATGAAATTGGACTGATTGATCATCACATTCTTCCCAATCTGGAAATCGGCACTTGGAGAGATGTCTAAAAAATTATCTCTGCCGATCCGGAAAGAATCATGGATTTTGCTTTTCGAAGTGAAAAAAAGACTCCGTTGTTTTGCAACGATACAACCATTGGCGAAGTTTTTTAGCTTTATAAAAAAAATACCCAAAAATCTTTTCATCTAAAAATGTTTTAAGCCCAAAAGTATTAAATATTCTTTATAATTTCGCAATTTATTATCAATAACACTTATCTTGATGAAGAGCAATTGTCCGTTAGTTAGCATAAATATACCGATTTTCAAATGTGAAAAGTATATTTTGCGATGTCTGGAATCTGTAAGAGATCAAACATATAAAAATCTGGAAATCATTCTTGTGAATGATCAGACCCCGGATGACAGCATGGTTATTATAGAAACCTTTGTAAAAGCTAATCCCGATCTTGATATTAAACTTATAGAGCATGTGGAGAATTCTGGACTTTCGGTGGTAAGGAACACGGGTATAAAAAACTCTAAAGGAGAATTTATTTATTTTCTGGATAGTGATGACGAGATAACCCCAAATTGTATAGAACTGCTTTTACAAAAAGCTTTGGAAACAGACGCTCAAATAACGATAGCACAAAACAGATGGATCAACACTTTTGATAACACAACAAAAGACAATGGTTTTCCAACAAGAGCCCCTCAGAAATATTATAATGACAGGTTAGAAATATTTTCTGTTTACAGTGATGGCGGTTTTCCTGCATCATCTTGGAACAAGTTGTTTAAGAAGGACTTCATTATAGATAATGATATTTATTTTGTTCCGGGATTATTTGCCCAAGATGAGTTGTGGTTTTTTCATATCCTACTTAAAGTCAATACATTGGCAATTATAGATGATATCACATATCTCTATTATTTACATGGAGAGTCTGTTATCTTTAACAGGAAAAAGAAGAATTTTGAAAATTTTCTAACGATATTGCAACATTTCACGCAAGCTTACAAAAATGAAAATGATGAGGTTCTGAAGAAATTGATAAAGAAGAAAATCATTCTGTTCAAAGAAATGGTCCTCATCATGCAATGGAGGGCGATGAAGGATAGAGAATATCTGCAGACTAATTTTTCGAAAATGAAAAAAATGACCCGACTTTCTCTTTTCGATTATTTTTCAAAAGACTATTCAACAAACCTGAAAAAGAAAAATTTCTTTCAAAATTTACCTGCCGGTATTGCGTCAAAATTATTCATCTGGCGATTTGAAAGGTAATACTTTCAGCTCTTGAATTTGTAAAAAAGGAAAATGAAAGAAAAACTGGATAGTAAGATCGTATTGTAAAGTCTTGAAATTCCTTTGAATTGAGAGATGACAGTTTTTTTATCAAGATAAGAATAAGCTTCTTTCAGCCTTTTTTTCTGTTTTGATGATTCTTCTGATGTTAGCGTATTTGAAAAGATATGATAGATCTTGATTCCATTGACAAAGTTCTTGTAAGCAGTGGTTTCGAAGATGTTGCTTCTTTTTTCATAGATTCCTTTCGACCTGAATAAGTTTCTTAGTAGAACATCGGTTCTTGTAACATCTATTCTTTTGATAGAGGGCAATTTTGCAGAGGAATCAGGATGAATGTAATGGGTGTAAACAGCATTACAGCTTCCAATGAATCTTGCTTTTTCAAAGATCAGCCTTTCTACAATCTCATCAGCATTGAGAAGTGGTTCTTTAAAAGCAAAAGAATTGGATTTGAAGATCTCTTTTCTATAAAGTCCCCTGATATGGATGTCATATCTTCCAACGGTCTTTTTGATAGCTTCTTTTCCGGATATTTTCCTGAATGAAAATGGAGTTGTCTCGTCAATATAAATATCAAGATTAGAGATATATTTTAGCTTTCCGTCAGTAAATTCGGTTTTTATAATGGGTGTTACAATATCCAGATCAGGAAACCTTGAGAAAGTATCAAGGCATTTCTCGATCATATCTAGATCGATGATATCGTCATGGTCAAATAAGAAAATGAATGTTCCGGAAGCTTTGTCCTGACCAAAAGCCTTGGAATATTGTGCGTATTTTTGATTTTCTTTTGTAAAGATTTTTATTCGAGGGTCCTGGCTTGCAAAATATTCCAGCTCTTCTAAGGTAGAATCTGTGGAGCCATCATTGACACAGATGAATTCGATGTTCTTATAGCTTTGATCGAGAAGACATTTCATCGAGGATTTTACAAAATCACCCAATTGTACAGAATTATAATAAGTGGTGATAATAGATACCAGCGGATTCTGATCCATTACTTATAATCTTTTTATATTATCCTCTTTTTCCAGAATTCCTTTCACATCATAGATGATTCCATTCTCCGTAAGAAGGTTTTTGATGTTTATATGCTCGAATTCCTTGTGCGGAACAGCCAATATCACTGCTTCGAATTTCTTGAAAGGCGCTTTGCTCATTACATCTAATCCGTAAGTTTCTTTTACCTCCTTAGGGTTTAACCAAGGGTCAAAAACGTTCACATCAATACTGTAATCCTCTAGACTTCTTACAACATCTATGACCTTGGTATTTCTAACATCAGGACAATTTTCCTTGAATGTGAAACCAAGTACCAAAACTTCAGACCCTTTTATTTTAAGATCGTTTTTCAACATTCTTTTTACCGTTTCACTTGCGATATAGTGTCCCATAGAGTCATTCATCCTTCTTCCGGCCAGGATTATTTCGGGATGATATCCATATTGCTGTGCTTTCTGTGCAAGATAATAAGGGTCTACACCAGTACAATGGCCACCAACTAGACCTGGTTTGAAATTAAGGAAATTCCATTTTGTGGAAGCAGCCTTCAAAACTTCGTTGGTATCGATCCTCATTAGATTGAGGATCTTTGCCAGCTCGTTCACAAAAGCAATATTGACATCTCTTTGAGAATTCTCTATCACCTTTGCAGCCTCCGCTACTTTGATGCTTGGTGCCAGATATGTTCCAGCTGTAATTACCGATCTATAGAGTTCATCGATAACTTGTGCGATCTCAGGAGTGGATCCAGAGGTCACTTTCAATATTTTTTCTACACTATGTTCTTTATCTCCGGGGTTGATCCTTTCTGGGGAGTAACCAGCAAAGAAATCTTTATTAAAGATCAAACCGGACTGTTTCTCTATGATGGGAATGCAATCTTCCTCGGTTGCACCGGGATAAACGGTAGATTCGTAAATGACAATATCATTTTGTGCAATAACAGAACCTACGGTTTCGCTGGCCTTGTAAAGAGCAGACAGGTCTGGCCGATTATTTTTATCTACAGGAGTAGGGACTGTAACGATATAGATATCAGAGTCTTGTATGTCGGTAATATTGTTTGATAAAAATAATCCTTTTTCCTCTTTTTTAGGATTTTCGGAAACCAGAACATTGGTGAGCAGTTCAGAATCTACTTCTTGGGTACTATCCTTCCCGTTCCTTAGTTCATTGATCCGTTCTTGTTTAAGGTCAAATCCTACTACCGCATATTTGGTTGCAAAAAGTCTTGCAAGGGGTAGTCCTACATAGCCAAGTCCAATGACGGTGATTTTTTTATTCATGTTTCCTTAAAAAGAGTAATATTTCTGTAATATACTACAAAGATAAGAATCCTTATTAGTTAAATCGTTGTCTGTAAAATGATATTCTACATCAGAAACATCTATATCGTAGCCTGTTCCGCTTTTTATAAGATTAAGTTCTAATTTTATGCTATAAAACCGTTCTATTATTTCCAATATTTCTATAATAGTATAATTTTGAGGATAAGCTACATTTACGATCTTGTTAAATGTTTTATTCTCAATCATAGAGAAAGTTATTTTTTTTATATCATCGGCATCTATGAGATTTCTAGTAGCTTTTGTGTAAACATTTATCCTTTCATTATTTTTTACGGAGCGTACGAGATAATTCATCAGCAGATTAGGATTGCCTCCCTTACCAACGGCATTACTGACTCTAAGAATAAGAAATCTTTTACAGTTTTTTTTGATAATCTGCTCCATTTTTAATTTATGTAAGACATAGTTGCTATCCACTTTAGAAGAGTCGTAAATACTGCATGTTGAAAAATAAACGAAAATTTTTTCGGGATTTTCAGCAATAGCATTTTTCACCATGTTTTCTTCTCTTGAAAACTCTTCTGGTCTGGTTTCTAAGGAATTGGATACACCGGAAGCAAAGAAGAGTATATCTTCTCTGTCTTCTTCTATAAATAGATTTGCAATAAGTCCTCTGCCAATTATCATTTGATTATTTTTTCAGTTATTTTTTCTGCTGCTTTTCCATCACCAAAAGGATTATTCTCACTTTTGAATATATATTCCTGAGGATTGTTATAAATTTGATAGAAACTGTCCTTGATCTTTTGAATATCTGTCCCTACCAGAATTCCACACTCGCAAGTTAAAACTTCTGGTCTTTCAGTCTCTTCCCGGAGGATAAGCACTCTTTTCTGAAGACTTGGGGCTTCTTCCTGTATACCACCTGAATCCGAAATTATCAATTTGGACTTTGCCATCTTCCGGATTGCTTCCAAATAAGAAAGAGGTTCTGTAAAATTGATGTTGGGTGAAATATTATTCTCGAAAGCATCCAAGATGATTTTACGCGTATTGGGATTTGGGTGTAGGGCCCAATCGAATTGCGTATTAGGGTTTTCTTGAGCCAATTCTTTGATGGCTTGAGCGATATTTTTCAAAGGTTGACCAATATTTTCCCGTCTGTGTGCTGTTATAAAGACAAGGTCTTGATAATCAATTCCTATGTTCTCTTTTTTTGTCACATATTGGATCATATCCACAATTGTATTTCCAACCAAGGAGATACGGTCCTCTGAAATATTTTCTTTCAGAAGGTTTTGTCTGGATAATTCTGTAGGTGGGAAATTGATATCGGCTGTCAGCGATACCACACGTCTGTTATATTCCTCGGGGAAAGGCAGTTTTATATCACTTGTTCTAAGCCCGGCCTCTACATGGTAGAATTTTCTCTGCTCCAAAAATGCAACCATAGATGAGGCTAAAACAGTAAATGTGTCACCTTGGGCGATGATTTTTTGGATATTTTCTTTATGAACGAGATTTGATATCTCATCTATCAATTTTGCAATCAGGTTAGAATTTGTAAAAGACAAAGATTGTACAGAAAGTTGGTAATGAGGTGTTATCTCGAAGCTCTGCTCCATCTCTGTCAACAGGGAATCATGTTGCCCGGTATTGACGATAATAATCTCCTGACCTACTTTTTTGAATTCATTGATAATAGGAAAAACCTTGAGGAATTCTGGTCTGGTTCCATAAATGATTGCTATTTTTTCTTTCATCAAAAATATTTTTTGTAAAAATACTAAAACTTAAGGTTTTATGCGTTTCAGAATATGTTTTATAAGCATTCTCAAAGGAAATTGGTCCAAGATCTCATCTGCAGATATTTTTTTGAGATTATTGACAACATTGTGGATCTCCTTTTTCCCTTCTTTGATATCTGCTACATTCTGGAGATGAAAATAAGC
The DNA here is from genome assembly GCF_000426465.1 of Epilithonimonas caeni DSM 17710. Lineage (GTDB taxonomy): Bacteria > Bacteroidota > Bacteroidia > Flavobacteriales > Weeksellaceae > Epilithonimonas > Epilithonimonas caeni. The sequence goes on along the minus strand of NZ_AUFK01000013.1, from coordinate 16,903 downwards.
ATGTACAAAGTCTTTGAAAGGATTTGGGGTATCCCTTTCATGCCAGGTCCCTACGAAATGATGTGCCGCATAATTTTTCGGAAGGTCGAGACAAAAATAAGTAGAAGGATAGATTACGATGCCGTCTGCCAATTCCTGATATTCATCTCTCTCTGGGTCGGCTTTGTATTCTTTTACCAGTAGGTCGGAGACAAAAACCGTATTGGTAGTGAGGTCAAAATCTGTTTTTTCATTATAAAAATCTAAAACTTTCTTTGGCCAGGGATGTCCTTTTTCTGTTGCCCAAAGCGCAGTGAACGGTGAACCCTTGATCTCGAATCCGGAAAATGCACGGTGTACAAGAAACTCGTCCAAGGAGAATTTGACCTCTACATCGATGTCCATATAGATTCCACCTTGTTCGTATAATGCCAAAGCTCTGGAATAATCCGATACAAAGGCCCATTTCTTTTTTTCGGCTGCCAGTCTTACATATTCGCAGCAATTGATATCGAAGTTGGATTCGTTCCATTCTATGATCTCATAATCGGGAAGTGCTTTCTTCCAGCTGGCAAGACAGATGTAAAACGATTCTGGTTTGGGCCTTCCGCCGAACCAGCAATAATGTATTTTTTTGGGGATCATAGTGTTTTTAGTTAAATGTTCCTTTGACAATATATTTTAAAAGCTGAGGAAAAGATTTCGTATTTGTAAACTGTTCCCATATTATGTTTCTGTAATATGGATCTAGAATATTCCTTTTATTATTCTTCAGTTCATTAGTTATCCTTTCTCTCATTGCGGTGTTTAGCAAGTTCCTATAACCTTCATAGCCATTCCTGATAAGGTCTTTATAAACATCATAAGAAAACTTGGTCTTTTTTCTTTGATCCAGAGACATGAAAACATTGTTACCGTGAATTCTGTAAACGGCATCAAAATCTTTGGTATATATTCCCGGACCATGATCTAAAATATGATGTTTGATATGGGTATCGCAATAATATTTATAATTTTTTCTAAGCGAGAGGTCTAATGAAGAAGTCTTGAAAACAATCGTCATGGTCTGTATTCTCATGAATTCTTCAAAATCTTTCTGATCGAACTTGAAAGAATGATCCCCGTTAAAAAAATCTTTGCGAAAGTAAGGGAACTCTTTCAAAGAACCATCATTATAGAGTTCTTTATATCTGTGACATGCCAAAACTATTTCAGGATTTTGTTCCAAGAGATCAATTTGTTTCTGCAATTTATGTTTGTTTGTCCAAAAGTCATCACCTTCGCACATGGCAATATATTTTGCTCCCGATTCTTGGCATTTTTGTAATGTGAAAATAAAATTGGGCATCCATCCAAGATTCTTCTCCTGTTTGATAAAGGTCACCAGGTCTTTCTTCGGATGATTTTCTAAAAAATCGTCTACCACTTGTTGTGTGTTATCGGTAGAGCAATCATCAGATAGTATCACCTTATATGTAAAATCAACCTCTTGATCTAGTACATTTTCCAATGCCTCTATTATATAATCTTGTTGATTATATGAGATCATGAAGACGGTGACCAAAGGATGACTATTTTCCATAAAATAATTATTTTGCTTTTGAAAAAAGATCTTAGAGATTATTTATAAGATTACTTTTTTAATAGAGTATTTATTTTTTTTGAAGAGAAATAATAAATAATAGAAAATTTCAGGCGCAGATTTTTGATTTTATGTAATTTACTAATAAAACTTGGATTGTTTATGCTTTCAAAATCCCAATAATTTTTGACAAATTTTTTTCTAGCAGAAAAAGGAATAGTGGGATTGTTCATTTTTTCACAAAAAACCAAAGCGGCTCCTCTGGGATTATTAATTAGCAGCTGTTTACTCTGAGCTGTCAGACCATCATCCCGATACTCTCCAATAACCACAGATTCAGGAATGTGCAATATCTTGTATTCTTTATCAAAACGGTTGGTGATAAAGGACTCCTGAATAAATTTTTCTCCAAAGAATTGAGGATATTGGTATTTTTTTATGATTTCGGTTTTATATACCAAAGTAAATTCACCATAGATTTTGTAAGTATAACCTATTTCAACAGGTGTAGCTGTTATTTCAGCAAATATATCGGGACGAGTCACTATATTTTTTTTAGAATCGACCATTTCTAATGGACTTGCAATCCCGATAATATTTTTCTCATACCTGATCTTCTCCAGTTTTTCATAGATGATCTCGATAGCCTCATCTTTGAGATAGTCATCGCTGTCCACTGTGCCAAAATATTCTGTGTTACAATAGTTTATGGCCGTGTTTATTGCGATGTGCTTCCCTTGATTTTCTTGATATAAATATGTTATTCTGAACGCGGAGGTCTCTATAAATGATTTTATAACTTCTCTCGTATTATCTGTACTCCCATCATCGACAATGAGCCATTCAAATTTTTTATTTGACTGTTTTTTCAAACTTTCAAACAACGTTGGAAGAAGCGTAGCCCTATTGTATGTTGGAGTAAATAATGTTAGCATTTTAATCGTAAAATTAATTAGGATAAAATTTCCTGCAATTGTTGTAAAATTATTTCATCGCCATAAATATGCTTTTTATGGGATCCATTTTTTTTGATATAATTCATAACAGTTACATAAAGGCTGTTATCTTTAATATTCTTATCTACATCCTTGGGATCTATAGATATTTGATCGAATCTTATCAGCCATTCATCAATATTACCAATTTTAGGTCCGATGATCAACTTGTCGTATTGACTGCCCAATATAACGTTACCACTATTTAGAATATCAATTCTTGGAAGTATTATCAGATCTGCGATGGTAAGATATTGAGACAAGATCTTACTGTCCAAAAATTTATACTTATAGTGTCTTTTATGGAAAATTTTTACAAAAAGTTCCTTTATTTTGAAGGTTAAAAATTTTGAACTGAAATCTTTCATAGGCTTATCGATATGACTTGCCCTCACATAGATCAGCTTTTTATTCTTTATTTTCAGACTTTTAAAGATCTTGTTGATATGGTCTTCTTCATATTGATGTCTGACTCCTCCCGGAACTATAACAATGAAATCCCCGGATTTGAAACCTAGAACAGCCCTGGTTTTTAAATTATCTAAATTAAAATCAAAATATTTGTACCTGGGATGATAAAGTAGTTTATGCTCTACTTTTAAATGTTTGTATTTTTCCGTGTATTTTTTTAGCGAAAATTCACCCAGATGAGCTAAAACGTCACAGTTCTGGTAACATATGTCGAATATTCTATCCCTGTTTTCCGATCGGGAATGGTGAGCATATTCGTCATGCAAAATGGTGATTATTTTTGTGTTGCTCTTTTTATATTCATCCAGAAGCGCAATCAGTTTTTCTACTTCTGCATCGGAGATATCACGCTTCCAACGGAACAGATAATCGGGCCAGTTGATAATGATCGCATCATATCGTGTGGTTGGAGACCAGAATTCTTCTAAAGATGCGGTTGTCTCAACTTCATCTATTGCCTGGGAAATCTCAATTAACCGGGAAACATACTCATTATCACTTGCTGTTATATTATAGGCAAAAAGTACTTTCATTTGCTATAATTAATTAGGATGTCTATTTTTTCCTTGATCTGAGATATTTTGCTTTCAAAAACGGCATTGTCGGATAAATTATATCGAGGATACCTAAAACTTCTTTTCAGCAATAATATTTTAATAATATCTGTTAGCTTGCTACTTTTTGCAAGAATTGTAAGGTCACTATATATTTCTGAAGGGTTTTTAATATTCACAGATTGCATCCAATCGTTCCATTTCAGTTCGGATGTCAATGATGGTTCATGGCCCTGCTTCATAAACTTCAGCCTCAACCAGGGAGTTCTGAATATATCCGCAACTATCGCACCGTGCATTGCTGATGTAATGATACGCTCCGAGGCTGCAATTTCTTCCAATACTATTTCTATATTTTGCGTGGGCAGGATGACATTATAACCGGTCATCTTGTTGAAAAGATCCCAGTTCAAACCATCTACCTGTTCAAAATAGGGGATATAAGAAACTTTGTATTTTTTCTTAGTATCTAAATAATGTTGATACTCACCCGTCAATGCTAAAGCATAGGCGGTATCTGTAATAAAATCTAATCCTGTGACTTTTTTGCTTATGGGGCCTCTCACGAACGATACTTCTTTGATGATGTCCAGATTGTCAGGATTATATAGAAAATCACGAACACCGGAACCGAAGATGATTTTCTTATTTTCAGATTGTTCCAATCTCTCGTCCAGGATGGATCCTATACCTACAAAATCTAGATCAGCAGGGTAATTGTCCAAATCGCCCAATAATTTTTCCCAAATAAATGGATTCAGATCATCTCCAAAGTTCCCTTTTTTTGATTTGTAATAGATCAGATTCATTGGATGGTATTTTTTATCTCTTCAATACTTGATTGATTCAGATTCAGATTCAGAAGTTCTTTGTTTTTGGATATTCTTTTATCGGACCAGTTCCACCATTTTATAGACAGCATCAGATCGATCACCTCTTGCGAAAATCTTTTTTTTATGAATTTGGCAGGAACTCCCCCGTAAATAGAATATGGTTCCACATCTTTTGTCACAATACTGCCTGCGGCTATGCAAGCACCATCACCAATAGAAACACCGGACATGATAATAACATTATCGCCGATCCAGACATCATTTCCAATTGATATTGGGCCTTTGGTCCTTTCTCTGGACGGTGTCTCCGACATTTCTGCAGGGTGGTCCTGATTCAAAAGATATCGATAAATGAAACCTTGAGTGGCCAAAAAATTGGTGTCATGATTCTCTGTAATTAGAGTGATATTCTCTCCCAGGGAACAAAAAGAACCTATTGAAACCTTTATGCTGCCTTTTATCTTGAAATTATTATTGTAAAAGGAATATCGCCCAACTTTTACATTGGCAGAGGCTTTTATAAGGTTGGTTGCCCGGATATGTGTTTTTTCAAAACCTTTGATAGATGTAAGAAGATCATTGTAGTAATCTGTAATAGAATAATCAAAAGATTTTTGCAGCCTTGTCAGCTTCGGATTATCATTTTCAACGATTACATTTGCCTTACAGGCTTTCGCTTCCAAGACGGCTCTTTCTCCGCCGCCTTGTGTAGATGCGGGGATATAGACGATTTTTGAAGAATTGATATACTTTGCAAGTTCTTGCTGACTGCTATAATCTATTATTTCAATATCAGGGTCCAATGTGTCTATGACTTTTTGAGAATTCTTGGTGTTTTTAGAGCCGATGATTACTTTCCGTTTACCGGGCATAGCATTCATCTTTTCGAATCTTTTATAAGGCTCCAATGCGCCTATAGATAATACGTCTATCGTTTTTTCTGATTCTGCAGGAAAAAAAACATCGGTATTGATACCAAATGCCTGATGGATATTGGGATGAAAGTTAATATGTTTTTTATACCATTCGGTTTCATACCAAATAATATCATATAGCCACACGTCTTTTCTTCGAGGTGGCATTGAGCATGATACAACAATGCCTTTGAGGGCCGTAAGGTTTTTCAAAGATCGGATATAATCATCAACAATCCAGTTCCAGCAGCTTTTACCAATTACAAGGTCAAAATCGTTAAGTTCATTGCTTGTAGGTTTTATATCTTCCAGATTGTATCTTACGATGTTGAAATCTTCGGATAGCAGGTCGATTGCCTTTGTAAAGCCATCTTCCCATTTATTATATTTTTCCGTATTTGATTTTGGGATATAATAGATCAAGGCAATGGAACTGATCTTTTTACCTTCTTTCTTCAATGCATTATATCGTTGGAAAAATCTTTTCCTCGCATAGAAATTCTCGATCTTATCGAGCAACCTTCCAATTAGCTTCATGGAATAATATACTATTAGAAGAATTCTCTTTGTTTAGAACTCTAAATTTTGACATTGAGTCTGAGGTAACAACTTCAAAACCAATAGAATTTTGTAAAACATCCAGGATGTCATTTCCATCTGAGAAACCTATGGAAAGTTCATAGATATCATTCAACAGATTCAAATTTTCAACATCTATAATTATTGTGTTCAGTCCTATTTTCAGGTTATCCTTAATAGGCGACTCCAGATAATCATTACTTCTAAAAGTTACAATACTGATATTGTTGGAATTAGAGATCCGGCAACTTATAATCGGATTGATCAGGTTCTTTTTTACATCTACTTCTATCTTAATTTTGAAGGAATCACCGAATTTTATGAAATCGGCCTGTTTATTATGCTGGTCCAAAACTTCAACTGTTCGTATTTTGGATAAGACCTCATGAGATGTTTCTTTCGAATAAAAACTTTTTATGGATATTTGAGATGTTCGGTATATATTGACAATTTCATTAACAGAACCAACTTTTTCTATTAATCCGTTCTTCATCATGATGCCGGAAGTACAAAGCTCTTCTACGGCAGCCATATTGTGACTTACGAACAAGACCGTTCTTCCGTCTCCTTTAGATACGTCTCCCATCTTGCCAAGACACTTTTTTTGGAACTCTGCATCGCCGACTGCCAGCACTTCATCTACAATTAATATTTCAGATTCCAAGTGAGCCGCAACAGCAAAGGCTAAACGAACATACATCCCAGAGGAATATCGTTTTACAGGGGTGTCTATATATCTTTCCACTCCTGAAAAATCTACGATTTCGTCAAATTTTCTGTTGATTTCCTTTCTTGTCATTCCAAGAATGGCACCATTAAGATACACATTTTCTCTTCCTGTCATTTCCGGGTGGAAACCGGTTCCCACTTCCAATAAAGATGCAATTCTTCCATTGGTATAGATTTTACCAGTTGTTGGTTTGGTTACCTTGCTTAATAGTTTCAATAGGGTAGATTTCCCGGCACCATTCCTCCCAATGATCCCAACGGCATCACCTTGCTCGATTTCAAAATTTATATCCCTTAGTGACCATACGTAGTCGCTATTTCCTTTTGTTGACCTGTCGTTGGATTCCCCGATTTTAAGATAAGGATCCTCCTTACCTCTCAACTTATACCAAAAACGATTAAGGTCATGGGAAAGTGTCCCGGAGCCAACTTGCCCGAGACGGTATTGTTTAGAAATATTTTCAGCTTTTAATGCAAGCATTTTTGTGTTTTTTTATTATTTAATTTGTTATTGGGCTTTAATTCTATACCGTATCCATAAATCCCTTTTCTACTTTATTGAAAATTATGGTTCCAACAACAAGAATTAAAAGGATTATAATGGTACTTATCAATAACATTGTAGAGCTAAAATCCCCTACACCAAGCCATGCATATTTGAAGCATTCAAAAATACCGGTCAATGGATTATAGAATGCTAACGTTTTGAAGATCCCCTTCAGGCTGGATATCGGATAAATTACAGGTGTTGCATACATATATAAACTGATCCCAAAGGTCAATAACATTTGCATGTCCCTGTATTTTGTGGTAAGGGAAGAAAATATCATTCCCATTCCCAATGCAAATAACGCCATCAAGACAATCAGAAAAGGAGTGATCAGTATCCACCAGTTAGGATGGACTTCCCCCTTGGATAAGTAATAGAAAAATACGACCAGGAACAATATCATTTGAACACCAAACCTCATTAAGTTTGAAAATACGATAGATAATGGCATAACCAATCTTGGAAAATATACTTTTCCAAAAATTCCCGCATTGGATGTAAAAACGTTGGATGTAGAGGTAAGACAACTGGAAAAATAATTCCATAATGTAATTCCCGCTAGATAGAACAATATTTTAGGAGCGCCATCTGTGGATAGTTTGGCAATGTTGCCGAACACCACAATGTACACTATTGTGGTAAAGATGGGATTTATAAAAAACCATACTGGTCCCAAGATCGTCTGTTTGAAACTGGAAACGAAATCCCGTTTTACAAACATATAGACCAAATCCTTATATCGCCAAACCTCCTTCAGATTAAGGTCAAAAAGAGAATGACTGGATTCTATGGTTTCTGTCCATTGGTTATTTTGAGTTTCACTCATTTGTGATTGTGTTTTTATTTTATAAGATTCTTCAGATATTCTCCATATCCACTTTTTCCGTATTTGCTAGCCGTTTCTAAAAGTTTTTCTTCATTGATGAATTTATTTCTGAAAGCAATTTCTTCAATACAACCAATCTTGAAGCCTTGCCTTTTTTCGATCACGCTTACAAATTCTGAGGCGTCATTTAAGCTATCAAATGTTCCTGTGTCCAGCCATGCAGTTCCCCTGTCAAGAACACCGACTTCTAATTTCCCTTTACTGAGATAGACATTGTTGATGTCTGTGATTTCCAATTCTCCTCGAGGTGATGGTTTTATACTTTTCGCAATCCCTATAACATCATTGTCATAAAAATATAATCCTGGAACGGCGTAGTTCGATTTTGGGGTCACAGGTTTTTCTTCAATAGAAATAGCTTTGAAATCATTATCAAATTCTACAACACCATATCTTTCAGGGTCAGAAACGTGGTAAGCGAAAACAACACCTCCATCAGGATTGGTTTTGTTTTTGAGCAGAGTTCCCATTTCAGAGCCATAAAAAATATTATCACCCAATACCAATGCCGCAGCATCATTTCCAATGAACCGGTCTCCTAAAATGAAAGCTTGAGCCAATCCGTCCGGACTTGGCTGAATTACATATTCTATATTACAACCAATTTGAGAACCATCACCCAAAAGTTTGATAAAGCCGGCTTGGTCATGTGGAGTGGTAATGATCAATATGTCTTTGATCCCTGCTAATAATAAGGTCGAAAGTGGATAATAGATCATCGGCTTATCATAAACAGGCATCAGTTGTTTGCTGACGGCAATCGTTAGCGGGAAAAGTCTGGTCCCGGATCCGCCGGCTAGTATAATTCCTTTCATTGGGTGTTTAATTTGTGTTTTTTTATGAATATTGCTTTTCGTAATATTTTTGATAGTCACCGGAAGTTACATTTTCCAGCCATTCTTTATTTTCCAAAAACCAATCGATTGTTTTGCTTAACCCTTCTTCGAAAGTTACTGATGGTTTCCAGCCCAGATCTTTATTCAGTTTTGAAGCATCTATGGCATAACGTTTATCATGACCAGGTCTGTCTTTTACATAAGTGATCAGTTTTTCTGAGTATCCTTCCGGTTTTCCAAGTTTAGCATCCAATTGTTTGATCAACTCTTTTACAAGGTCGATATTCTGCCACTCGTTGAACCCACCGATGTTGTAAGTTTCTCCGGTTTTGGATTCATTAAAGATCTGGTGAATTGCCTTAGCATGATCGATGACAAATAACCAGTCTCTTGTATATTTTCCATCACCATAAATAGGTAAGGGTTTTTCATTAAGGATATTAGAGATACAAAGGGGAATTAATTTTTCCGGAAAATGATTCGGACCGTAATTATTGGAACAATTAGACAGTATGAATGGCATACCATAAGTGTTTCCGTATGCTCTTACCAAATGGTCGGAAGCAGCCTTGCTTGCCGAATATGGTGATTGCGGGTCATAGGGTGTTGTCTCCAAAAAGAAACCTGTTTCTCCAAGACTTCCATAGACTTCATCTGTAGAAACGTGATAAAAAAGATTTTTTCTAGGCTCATTTGGAAATCTTCCGTGAGTATGCTCTGGGTTTAGGGTCCAGAATTCTATACATAGATTAAGAAGGTTGGCTGTTCCGTTCACATTTGTGTTGATGAACGCGTTGGGATCTGTAATACTTCTGTCTACGTGACTTTCTGCTGCCAGGTGAACGATGGCGTCAGGATTATATTTTTCGAAGATCTTTCTTAGTTCTTCTGGTTTTGTTATATCAGCTTTTTCGAAAACATAGTTAGGTTCGTTTTCGATATCTTTCAGGTTTTCAAGATTTCCTGCATAAGTAAGGGCATCCAGATTGATAATCTTTGAATTGGGATTATTCTTTACGAATTCTCTTACAACATGTGATCCGATAAAACCAGCGCCACCTGTTATGACAATGTTCTTCATTTGGTTTATTATTGAGTAATTAGTTTTCTACCAATACTTTTATAGAAAAATTTATTTTGTTCAGCTAACTCTAACGGGAACATATTTCTTCCGTCAAAAATTGCTTTGTTATTCATTTTTTCTGCCATCAGTTCGAAATTAGGATTCTTGAACTCAGGCCATTCTGTAGCAATTAGAAGTGCATCAGCATTATCTAAGGCAGAATACATATCTTTTGCATAAGTGATCTTGTCACCCAATATTTTTTTGACATTTTCTTCCGCAATGTTATCGTAGGCCACCACTTGTGCACCTTTTTCCAATAGAAGTTTAATATTGTCAAGAGAAGAGGCTTCTCTAATGTCATCTGTATTGGCCTTGAAGGCTAACCCCCACACGGCTATTTTTTTGCCTTGCAGACTTCCTCCAAAATAGTTTTCCAATTCTGGCACCAAAATCACCTTTTGAGTTTTATTGATACTTTCCGTAGCCTCCAGAAGTTGGAAATCATAACCTTCTTGTTTTCCACTATTCAATAGGGCTTTTACATCTTTTGGGAAACAGCTTCCACCGTAGCCAATTCCTGGGAAAAGGAATCTGTGTCCAATCCTGTCATCGCTACCCATTCCTAACCTTACCAGGTCAACATCTGCACCTACTTTTTCGCAGAAATTTGCGATCTCGTTCATGAAAGTGATCTTGACCGCCAGGAAAGAATTGGCTGCATATTTCGTCAATTCAGAAGACCTTTCGTCCATATTGATAATTGGAACCCCGATATTGGTAAATGGCTGATATAACTTTGCCATTATGTTTCTCGCTTTTTCGGAAGATGAGCCGATGATCACTCTGCTTGGATTCATACAGTCCTCTACCGCAAATCCTTCTCGTAAGAACTCGGGATTAGAAACAACGTCGAATGGAACGTCCGTTTTTGCTGCAATAGTTTGTCTAACTCTATCTGCTGTCCCTACAGGAACTGTGCTCTTGTTTACAATTACTTTGTAATCTTTCATGATATCACCAATATCGTTGGCAACCTTCAGCACATAGGAAAGGTCGGCAGAACCATCTTCTCCTGGAGGTGTGGGTAATGCAAGAAAAATCACCTCGCTTTTGTCCAATGCCTCTTTCAAATCTGTTGTAAAAAAGATGCGGTTTGCCTGAATGTTTCTATGGAACATCTCTTCCAATCCTGGTTCATAGATAGGAACGACACCGTTCTTCATCCCCTCTACTTTTTTTTCATCTATATCTACGCAGAAAACAGAGTTTCCTATTTCTGCAAGAGTGGTGCCCGTAACCAGACCCACGTAACCTGTACCAACAATTGTAATATTCACAAAGAATTAGTTTTAAAATTTGGGCAAAAATAAGAAAAATTTGATTGTGGTATGTATATTTATTTAAGGCCGGATAAATGGTTATGATAAACTTAGACCAGAAATGGCTCTCTACTGCTAGCTGCCTATATATTGCGAGTTGAGGCTGTTTTTTTGTGTGATTTGAACATAATGCCAATTATATGTGCCGGTTATTTGCAACTTATCCTCCATTTAAATGAGCGTCTGCGTGAATAAATATATGCATGACTCTATATAATAATGGCAAATTGGTCAGGGTACTCTGGGGCAACGAGATTAGAAGGAAATAAAAAAATCAGGTCAAAACCAAGTACGGTTAATTCTATTTTATTCTTAATAATTGATTGTTTGTATATTAAATAAATTTTGAATATCTTTGCAAAAGATTTACGGGAAAAATGGGAAGGCTTTCGCAAGAATGCCTTTTTTCGTAGATATAATCAGGCTTTTTAATATGGATTTTAAAACAGAGGTAAGCCGCCTGCTTGGCGAGTTTCTTTTAACAAGAACAGATCTTTTCCTAGTCGATCTCAAGGTCTCTGCGTCTTCAGATATTGTTGTGACTTTGGATGGGGATAATGGGGTAACACTTCAGGATTGTCTGGATGCAAGTAGAGCAATCGAGTTCAGTTTGGATAGAGAGGTTCATGATTTTGGATTGCAGGTAATGTCTGCGGGCTTGAGTGAGCCTTTGGAATTTCCAAGACAGTTCAGAAAGAATATTGGGAGAGAGATCGATGTGATGCTGAATGATTCTTCAAAGGTCGAAGGCGAATTGGTCAATGTGGATGATGATAAGATAACGCTTCGATTGGAGTACAGAAGACCAAAATTGATAGGCAAAGGGAAAGAAGATGTTGTAGAGGAGAAAGAGATCCCTTATTCCGAAATTAAAAAAGCATTAGTAGTAATAAAATTTTAACATAACGATGTATTGATGTTGATTTGAAGGTCAATGATCAATCATCATTTATCAATTATATATTTAATATGGATAATTTAGCTTTAATAGAAGCCTTTGGTGATTTTAAAGAAATAAAGAATATCAGCAAAATAGACTTAATGGCTATTATCGAAGATTCTCTTAAGACTCTTCTTAGAAAAAGATACGACTCGGATGATCATTTTGATGTGATTGTAAATCCGGATAAAGGAGATTTCCAGATTTTCTTGAACAAGGTGATTGTGGAGGATGAGATGTCTGAAGATGATGATCTGGAGATCGAGATCTCTGAGGTTAGAAAAATAGACCCGACTTTTGAAGTAGGTGAAGAATATACGCAAGAGATACCTGTTTCCAAATTGGGAAGAAGAAATATCCTGACACTGAAGCAGATTCTTGCAACAAAGATCCAGGAGCATTTTAATGCCGCCTTGTATGAACAGTTTAGGGATAAGATTGGAGAACTGATTGTTGGAGAAGTTCATCATATTCGCCACAAGCATGTGATTCTTTTGGATGACGAGGATAATGAATTCATTTTACCAAAGGAAAATCAAATCCCTTCCGACTTCTTCAAAAAAGGAGATAATGTAAGAGCGATTGTGGAAAGTGTTGATTTCAGAGGTTCCAAGCCACAGATCACAGTTTCCAGAACGGCACCTAAATTCTTGGAAAAATTATTGGAATTGGAGATTCCGGAAATCCAGGACGGAACTATCATCTTGAAAAAAGTGGTGAGAATCCCTGGCGAAAAAGCGAAGATTGCTGTAGATGCTTATGACGACAGGATCGATCCGGTAGGAGCTTGCGTCGGAGTAAAAGGTTCCAGGATCCACGGTGTTGTAAGGGAGCTGAGAAATGAAAATATTGATGTGATCCAATGGTCAAAAAATCCGGAGATTCTTGTAAAGAGATCTTTAGGGAATATTACCATCAATAAAATTGAGATCAATGAGGATGCTAATTATGCTTTGGTTTATACGCCGGTTGAGGAAATCTCTAAAGTTATCGGTAAACAAGGTCAGAATATCAAGTTGGCATCATGGTTGTCAGGTTTTGAGATCGATGTCTACAGAGAAACTTCTGATGATGATGATGTAGAATTGAGAGAATTCTCAGACGAGATAGAGGCTTGGATCATAGATGAGTTCAAAAAAGTGGGACTTACTACAGCTAGAAGTGTATTGGATAAAGATACAGAAGCTTTGTTGAAAATCGTGGATCTTGAAGAAGAGACCATCGAGGAGGTGAAGAATATTCTAAGAGAAGAATTAGAAGGGTAAGAAATGGGTCTGATGGAGGTGATTTCAGCGGACCAGAATTTAATAAAAAGAAAAATAAAAAGCAAACAGCTTAAAACGCTAAAGCCAAAAGCAAATTTATATTTATGCCAAAAATAAGATTAAATAAAGCCGTTAAAGAACTGAACATTTCTATACCAAGAGCTGTGGAATATCTCCAAAGCAAAGGGATAGATGTGGATAGTAATCCTAACGCTCTATTAGAAGAACAGGCATTTTCTGCATTGGAAGCTGAGTTCCGAAAAGATGGAGAACAGAGAAAAGCTTCTCATGAGGTGGTGATTTCTAAAGTTCCTGACGAAAAATTAGCAATCGAAGAAAAAGCACCTGAGGTTATAAGAGCCAAATCAAACACAAGACCGGAAACCAGGATCTTGGGTAAAATAGACTTGAACCCAACTAAACCTGTGGAAGAGGTCGTTCCGGATGTTCCTGCTGAACCTGTTCAGAAAGAAGAACCAAAACCGGAAGTGGTTAAAAAAGAAGAAAGACAAGAGTTCAAGGTTTTAGATAAAATAGACTTATCGAAGCTGGAAAGCAATAAGCCTAAAGTTTCTGAAAAACCAAAAGAGGAACTAAAACCGGTTGTAAAAGAAGAGATTAAAAAAGAAGAAAAAGTTGAAGCCGTAAAACCACAAGCTGAGAATACGGACACAATTGAATCTGAAGAACCTCAGAAAATAGAGACTGTCTACCAAAAACTAGACGGTCCTAAAATTGTTGGTGAGAAAATCGATCTTTCACAGTTCAATAAACCAAAACCGTCTGCTAATTCTAATAATAACGCTGCCAAGAAAAAGAGAAAGCGTATTACTAAAGATGTTCCGGGTCAGAATAATAATTCTAGCCAAGGTAATAATCAACAGGGTGCAGGTAACAATACCAGACCAGGGCAGGGAGGTCAAAACAGCAACCGTCCGCAAGGACAAGGTGGCGGTAACCGCCCAGGAGGAAACAACAACCGTCCGGGAGGGAATAACAACAACCGTGGCGGAAATAGAGGTGGTCATGGGCAGGCTCGCACAATGCCTGTTGAGCTTACAGATGAGCAAGTTAAAAATCAGATCAAGGAGACTTTAGAAAAGCTAACTAATAAAGGAGGTAAATCTAAAGGTTCTAAACATAGGAAAGATAAGAGAACCTGGAGACGTGAACAAGACGAACTTCAACAAGAAATTGATGCTCAAGATAGAACTTTGAAGGTTACGGAGTTCATCACTGTTAGTGAATTGGCTAGCTTGATGAATGTAAGTGCGACCGAGGTGATTTCTGCATGTTTCTCGCTTGGTGTGATGGTGACCATGAACCAACGTTTGGAAGCGGACACTCTTACATTGGTAGCCGATGAATTTGGCTACAAGATTGAGTTTTCTGATGCCGATGTAGAAGAAGCTGCTGCAGATGATGTTCCGGATCTGGAAGAGGACCTTCTTCCGAGAGCACCTGTCGTAACTGTAATGGGACACGTAGATCATGGTAAGACATCATTGCTGGATTATATTAGAAAAACCAATGTAATTGCTGGAGAATCTGGAGGGATCACACAGCATATCGGCGCTTACAATGTAAAGCTGGAAAATGGACAAAGAATTACATTCCTTGATACACCGGGTCACGAGGCATTTACTGCGATGAGAGCGAGAGGTGCACAAATTACGGATATTGCAATTATCGTTGTTGCAGCTGATGATGACGTAATGCCACAAACAAAAGAAGCTATTGCACACGCACAGGCTGCCGGTGTTCCAATGATTATCGCGATTAATAAGGTTGATAAGGCAGGAGCTAATCCTGATAAGATCAGAGAGCAGCTTTCCGCCATGAATGTCTTAGTAGAGGAATGGGGTGGAAATGTACAAGCTCAGGAGATTTCTGCTAAGTTTGGTAATAACGTGGATATTCTATTGGAGAAAGTTTTACTTCAGGCAGAAATGTTGGAGTTGAAATCAAACCCAAATAAGCAGGCAAGCGGAGTAATCATAGAAGCAGCTTTGGATAAAGGACGTGGATATGTAGCGACAATGCTTGTTCAAAACGGAACTCTAACTGTTGGAGATTATGTATTGGCTGGAAAAAATCACGGTAAGGTAAAAGCAATGCTTGATGAGCGAGGTAAAGCTATGGAAAAAGCAGGACCATCTATCCCGGTTACTATTCTTGGTCTGGACGGAGCGCCAACTGCTGGAGATAAATTCAGAGTTTTTGCTGATGAAAAAGAGGCCAAATCTATTGCAAATAAGAGAGAGCAACTTCAGAGAGAGCAATCAATCAGAACTAAGAAACATCTTACATTGGATGAGATCGGTCGTCGTATCGCTTTAGGGGATTTCAAAGAGCTGAATATCATTCTTAAAGGAGATGTGGATGGTTCTGTAGAAGCATTAGCTGATCAGTTGCAGAGATTATCTACTGAAGAGATTCAGGTTAATATCCTTCATAAAGGTGTAGGTCAGATTTCTGAAAGTGATATCTTATTAGCAGCTGCATCTGATGCGATTGTTATCGGATTTAATGTAAGGGCAAGTGTCAATGCGAAAGATATTGCTGATAAAGAGGAAGTAGAGATCAGAACTTATTCCATTATCTATAGGGCTATAGATGAGGTGAAAGAAGCGATGGAGGGAATGCTTTCTCCAGAGATTCAGGAACAGGTTATTGGTAATGTGGAAATCAGAGAAGTGTTCAGGATCTCTAAAGTTGGTTCTATTGCAGGTTGTATGGTTCTTTCAGGTAAAGTAACGAGAAATTCTAAGATAAGACTTCTTAGAGACGGTATTGTGAAATTCGATGGAGAGCTGGAGAGCTTGAAACGTTTCAAGGATGATGTGAAAGAAGTGACCAAAGGTTATGAATGTGGTCTTAATATCAAAGGTTACAACGACATAGAAATTGGAGATATTCTTGAGGTTTATGAAGAAATAGCCGTTAAGAAAAAACTTAAATAAGAAATTATTTCTAGATTGAAAACCGCCAAATATGGTAGTCATGGTCGGAAGAAATTCCGACCATTTTTTATGTTTTAAAAACTTTACCTGGGTCGCCTCCTGCAAATATGATTAGAATAGCAGTTATCATATCCCGGAGCTCCATGGCTATTCGTCTTTTAGCGGTTTTGTAGCCCAGATTATTGGCTTTTTTGTAGATCAACAAAAGCATCGCTGCAATCATTGTCATATAGACCATCACTTCAATCCCGTTCTTGTTCATTGAAACCAGGTGACTTAGGTTGAGTTCCTGTTTCAGGAACCTGAAAAACACTTCAATGTCCCACCGCTTTCTGTAATAATCAGAAATTTCCTTGGCAGAGAGTTTAAATTCGTTGGTCAG
>NZ_KE384527.1:446534-606684 GCF_000426465.1 Epilithonimonas caeni DSM 17710 | reverse complement strand
TGGCTCAATCTATCGTTGTCAAAGACGCAGAATAAAAGCAGATAGAACATTTTCCTCCCATGGAGCACTTTACTATAGTGGTCAACATTGGTGGTCGCTGATAGATGGCTTAAAAGCGCCTCGGGAATGAAATCCAGAACCTGACTAAGGGAAACTTTGTGGTCATTGAATACTGACATAAATGTTTGATTATCAGTATAAATATACAAAATTTAAACGACAAAAACAAGTTAATTATTTGATTATCAGGTAATTGTAAAATTATTTTTTGCGCATATAAAAACAAAAAAGTCGGAAGAAAATCTTCCGACCATGACTAGGCCATACCCCTATTTTTATTAAAGACGTAGCAGATGTGCGCTACGGTAGTGCGGTGCGTTATGGCGCACTGACCTACAACGGCGAAGTAGATGCCGTGGGTGGTGTGGTTATGATGCTAAAAGGCGAAAACAGTAACGAGGTCGTAAAACGGATAAAAGAGAAATTACCGACCATTCAGAAATCTTTACCGGAAGATGTAACCATCGAGCCGTATTTAGACCGTACTGAATTAGTAGGCAGGGCAATGGGCACAGTGGAAAAGAACTTGATTGAGGGGGCTTTGATTGTAATTTTTGTGCTTGTTCTGTTCTTGGGCAACCTAAGAGCCGGACTAATCGTAGCATCTGCCATTCCATTAGCGATGCTGTTCGCATTGGGAATGATGAACGTATTTGGCGTTAGTGCCAACCTGATGAGCTTGGGAGCTATTGACTTCGGTTTGATTGTGGACGGAGCCGTTATTGTGGTGGAAGCAACCCTGCACCATTTGGGCTTGCGGAAATCCACCAATAAACTGACCCAAAGCGAAATGGACGAAGAAGTATTTTTGTCCGCTTCCAAAATCAGGACAAGTGCCGCATTCGGCGAAATCATTATCCTTATAGTATATATTCCAATCCTGACTTTAGTAGGTGTTGAGGGCAAAATGTTCACACCGATGGCGCAAACCGTAGGCTTTGCCATTTTCGGCGCATTGATTTTATCCCTGACCTATATCCCGATGATGTGTGCATTATTCCTGCCGAAAAAAGGACACGACAAGCCCAATTTCAGCGACAAGTTTATGGCAAAGCTGCAAGGCTTCTACCAACCTTTGTTGCAGAAAGCAATCAGGGTAAAATATTGGTTGGTGGGCATTACCACTGCTGTATTTGTAGTTACCGTTATCCTGTTCAGCAGAATGGGCGGCGAGTTCATCCCGCAGTTGCAGGAGGGAGATTTTGCCTTTCACTGTATTTTACCGCAGGGAAGTTCGCTCAACCAAAGTATAGAAACGTCGATGCAAGCATCCCGTATCCTTAAAGAATTTGACGAGGTTAAAATGGTGGTCGGAAAGACTGGAGCCGCCGAAGTACCTACCGACCCGATGCCGCCTGAAGCTACGGATATGATGATTATTCTTAAACCACAGGACGAATGGAAAAACAAGAAAAGCTACAACGAGTTAGGCGATGAAATGATGGAAAAGCTGTCCGTTATTCCGGGCGTTTTCTTCGAGAAGAACCAACCGATACAGATGCGTTTCAACGAGCTGATGACAGGTATTCGTCAGGATGTCGCCGTAAAGATTTTCGGGGAAAATATGGATACGTTGAGCGTGTACGCCAATAAGGTTAGCGAAGTGGTACAGCAGGTACAAGGCGCCACACCGCCACAGGTGGAAAAAGTAAATGGTCTGCCACAGATCAACATCGACTACGACCGTACCCGAATGGCTAATTACGGGTTGACGATACAACAGGTAAACGATATTGTAAGCACTGCATTTGCAGGTAAAGCCGCAGGTGTTATTTATGAGAACGAAAGACAGTTTGACCTGGTCGTTCGTTTAGATAGTGTACACCGAAGTAGCATCGAAGACGTAAGGAATTTGATGATACCAACTAATACAGGCTATCAAATACCATTATCACAGGTTGCTGAGATCAACTACAAATTAGATGCTGCGCAAATCAGCCGGGAAGCTGGGAAACGACGCATTGTTATTGGATTTAACGTAGCCGGACGTGATGTACAAAGTGTCGTTTCTGACATTCAGCAGCAACTTTCCGAAAAAGTGAAATTACCCACAGGTTACTATTTTACCTACGGTGGTCAGTTTGAAAACCTAAAAAAAGCCAGTAACCGCCTTATGATTGCCGTACCTGTATCACTGTTATTGATTTTCGCATTGCTTTATTTCACATTCCGTTCATTTAAGCAGGCAAGTCTGATTTTTACTGCTATCCCGATGAGTGCCATCGGTGGCGTCTTTGCTTTAATGCTTCGGGGAATGCCTTTCAGTATCAGTGCAGGTATCGGCTTTATCGCTTTGTTCGGCGTAGCCGTATTGAACGGTATCGTATTGATAGGCACATTCAACCAACTGAAAAAAGACGGTTGGGATGATGTCATTAAACGAACAATCGAGGGTACGAAAATCAGGTTACGTCCAGTATTGATGACGGCAACAGTGGCATCACTGGGGTTCCTACCTATGGCAATCAGCACCAGCGCTGGGGCAGAGGTACAAAAACCATTGGCTACGGTAGTAATTGGAGGATTAGTAACCGCTACATTCCTTACACTATTTGTACTGCCATTGCTCTATATCATATTCAATTCTAAATTTAATTTAAAAAGTAGTAAAAGTGTGAAAACAACCGTAATCGTTCTCTTACTGGGCATCGGTGGTATGACCACTGCAAATGCTCAGGAAAGGATAAACATAGATAATGCTATCAATACCGCATTGCAAAGCAATGGACAGGTTAACGTCAATAAGTCGGAGATTGATGCGGCTAAATACAATGTAAAGACCGCTAACGATATACCAATGACACAGGTATTTGTAGAAAATGAAGATTTAAGACCATCGGACAAAACGGGTATATGGAAAATCGGACTTACGCAAAGTATTGCGTGGCCCGGCTTATATGCTGCCCGCAAGGACTATTTAAAAGCACAGCTTAAATATTCCGAATTGAATACAGAGGTTATGAATGCAAATATTAGGAAAGACGTTAGAACGGCTTATTACCAGTTGTGGTTTTTGCAGGATAAAAACCTATTGCTGAAAAGCCTTGACAGCATTTATACAAACCTCTTCAATACAACGCAGGTTCGGGTTAGAACGGGCGACGTGGCAAAGCTCGACCAGATTGCTGCAGATGCCCAACTCAAACAGCTAAAAGCCTACGTGGAGCAGAACAATAAGGAAATCGTAATACAGCAGCAACAGTTAATGGTATTACTCAACCGTAATGAATGGATGCTCCCGGTAGATGAGCCGTTGCAGAAATTGGAAACAGGCTTGTATGATGAAAATAATGTGCACCCAATATTGCAGTTGCAGCAACAAAATGTAAGCGTTGCAGCGGCAAATATCAAAGTACAGAAGAACAGCAACCTGCCCGAATTTTCAGCAAGGGTATTCAGCCAGAGATTGTACGGCGTTTCAGATCCTTTTACGGGCTTTTCGGTTTCAATAGGTTTCCCGTTATTTGGCGCAGGGGCATATAAAAACAAAGTGAATGTAGCCAACAAGGAAAAGGAAGTACAGGAAAACCTATTGTCTTACCAAACGCAGGTAATGGCAACGGACAAGAAATCTGCCATCGCCGAAATGGAAAAGAATATGGCTTTGTTGAGCTTCTATGAAACATCGGGACTGCAACAGGCAAGGGATATTACCGAAGCGGCATCACAAAGCTACCGTTCGGGAGAAATCAGCTTTGCGGAGCTAAGCCAGTTCTTAACGCAGGCAATCAATATCCGCCAGAATTATCTGGACGTTCTGAACAGCTACAATCAATCATCAATTCAATACAATTACCTTAATAACAAATAAGATGAAAAATATATCGAAAATGTTTTTGGCAGCACTCTTTGCAGTTTCCCTGACCGCCTGCGGAGATAGTCAGAAAAAGGAAAGCGAAGACGGTCATAACCACGATCCCAAAACGGAAGAAAAAGCCGATACAGGGCACGGGGACGAGCACGGAGCCGAAGAGGGTTCCGCAACCGTTGCGGCACTTACGCCCGAGCAGATTGAAGCCGTAGGCATCAAATACGGTGTCGTGGAAATGAAAGAACTAACCGCCACCATTAAGGCGAATGGTATTTTAAGTTTACCCAACAGTAGCAAGGCAAACGCTACCTCTTTATACGGTGGCGTAATAAAGTCTATTAATGTGCAGATTGGGGATTATGTGCGCAAAGGACAGGTTATTGCCACCATTGCCAACCCGCAGTTTATCCAGTTGCAGGAAGAATACCTGACCATCAACAGCAAAATAACTTTTGCCGAACAGGAAATGCAAAGACAAAAGGAATTGAACACGGGCAATGCCGGAGCATTGAAAAACCTGCAAAACGCCACCGCCGAACTCAATGCGTTGAGAACACGGAAATCCTCTTTGCATCAGCAGATACAGCTAATGGGCATCAATCCAAATTCGGTCAGCAACAGCTCCCTTAAATCCTCGTTGGTGGTTACAAGCCCCATTAGCGGAGCTATCAGCAATGTGTACGGCAAAATCGGTAGCTATGTAGATGTTTCTTCGCCCGTGGCTGAAATAGTAGATAATAGTTCCCTGCATTTGCATTTGAACGTATTTGAAAAAGATTTGCCTATGATGAAAGCCGGGCAAACCATACATTTTACGTTGACCAATAACCCGGTAAACGAGTATGATGCGGTTATTTACGGTATCGGTTCCGCATTTGAAAACGATAGCAAGACCATTCCGGTACACGCCCGTGTAAAAGGCAATGTAAAAGGGCTGATTGACGGTATGAACATCACGGCAATCGTTAGCTTGGACAATGTGCTCTCCCCGTCAGTGCCGAATGATGCCATTGTAGATGCGGATGGCAAAAAATACATCTTTGTCATTACCGACAAAAAGCCGCAGGAAGCTGAAGAAGAAGAGGGACATGGCGGGCACGACCACGGCGATGAAAAAACAGCACATAAAGAGGAAGCGGCGAACACGGTAAATTTTGAAAAAATTGAAGTAGTAGCAGGCGTTTCCGAAATGGGATATACTGTTATAACTCCTGTAAATGAAGTTACCAAAGAAGCAAGAATAGTCATAAAAGGTGCATTTTTTATTAATGCTAAATTATCAGGTGGTGGCGGGCATGCCCATGCACATTAATAGATTTTCACTTTACTGATAGGTTGTCCTTCCTAACAACCTATCAGTTAAAATATTGCTTTAAATCAGATGATTACTTAATCTTTTTCATTCATTAAAGTTATTTGCATTTGCAACCAGGTTCCCAAAAGCTAAGGGTAATTTTGTTTTGTAAATAACACTAAACAATTAAAAAATATGTCAAAAATATGTTGTAGTACAGATAATAATCTGAACCTTGTAAAGAAAAAAGAGCACAAGCACAAATACGACAGTCATGGAAATCAGTTGTGTTGCGTCACAGAAGAAAAAGTTCATGAAAAAGCGGGAACAAAAGACCTGTTAAAAGACACAAACCATCAACAAAATGATGGGCATGGACATGGCGGAGCAAATTGTGGTGAGGATGACACTGGTGATTGTAAGGATGACGAAGACCATCACGGACACGACCATAGCGAACACGGTCATAAACACGACCATAAGAAAAAGGATAATCATGATCACGGGCACGACCACGGACACGATCACGGGCATGGACACGACCACGGTGACCACGACCACAGCCACGATATAGAGGGTAAAACGGCTTTTCAGCTATTTACACCCTCCGGTATTTCTTTGATTTTATTGCTGATTGCCATCGGGTTTGACAATTATTTTCCACAAGACTGGTTTACGGGTTGGGTAAGAATTGCCTGGTATGTTATTGCTTATGTACCCGTAGGTTTACCAGTAATCAAGGAAGCAATTGAAAGTATTCGTTTTAAGGATTTTTACTCGGAGTTCTTTTTAATGAGTATTGCTACCGTAGGTGCATTTGCTATAGGGGAATATCCTGAAGCGGTCGCAGTAATGTTATTCTACTCCGTAGGTGAGGTATTCCAGACGCTTGCGGTATCAAGAGCTAAAGGTAATATTAAAGCTCTTTTAGACCAACGCCCTGATGAGGTTACGATTTTGAAAGATGGCAAACCTGTTATCATTAAAGCTGAAGACGCAAACATTGGTGATATTATCCAGTTAAAGCCAGGGGAAAAATTAGGTTTAGATGGTGAACTTGTTTCGGAAAGTGCTTCATTCAACACAGCAGCACTAACAGGTGAAAGTAAACCAGACACAAAGGGCAAAGGTGAAACTGTATTGGCAGGTATGATTAATTTGAATACGGTAAGCCAGATAAGAGTAACAACAGACTATTCGGATAGTAAGTTGAGTAAGATTTTAGAACTTGTGCAGGATGCTACATCACAAAAAGCACCAACGGAATTATTTATCCGTAAATTTTCTAAGGTATATACACCAATAGTGGTATATCTATCTATCGCCATTACATTGCTGCCAATACTTTTTGTAGAAAATTATATCTTCAGCGAATGGCTGTATAGAGCTTTAGTATTCTTGGTTATCTCTTGTCCTTGCGCATTAGTTATTTCTATTCCCTTAGGTTACTTTGGAGGTATCGGGGCAGCGAGCCGTAACGGTATCTTATTCAAAGGTTCTAATTTCCTGGATATCCTTGCAAAAGTTCAGAATGTGGTAATGGATAAAACGGGAACATTAACCGAGGGAGTTTTTAAAGTACAGGAAGTGTTTATCAAACCTGAATATAACAAAGACGAAATACTAAACCTTGTTAACGTACTGGAAAGCCAAAGCACCCACCCTGTAGCAACAGCAATCCACAACTATTGGGGTGAAGTTGATACAAAAGTTAGCTTGGAAAATGTAGAAGAAATTGCGGGTCACGGTCTTAAAGCCACGGTCAATGGCAAAGAGCTATTAGCAGGGAATTTTAAATTGCTTGATAAATTCAATATAAGTCACGATGCTGATACAGCAAACATTGTATATACTGTTATTGCAATCGGCTATGGAGGTAAGTTTGTAGGTTATCTGACGATTTCTGACAGCATTAAAGTAGATGCTAAAATAGCGGTAGACAAACTGCATAAAATGGGCGTCAGAGCCACTATGCTAAGTGGCGATAAAAGTACGGTAGTACAACACGTTGCAGAGCAATTAGGAATTGACAGTGCTTATGGTGACTTATTGCCCGAAGACAAAGTGAACAAAGTAAAGGATATTAAATCCCGTAACGGTAGTGTAGCCTTTGTGGGCGACGGCGTGAACGATGCTCCTGTGATCGCATTGAGTGATGCAGGTATTGCAATGGGCGGTTTGGGAAGTGATGCAGCTATTGAAACTGCTGATGTAGTTATACAAGACGATATGCCGTCAAAAATACCAATGGCTATCAATATAGGCAAGCAAACAAAGAAAATCGTTTATCAAAATATTGTCCTTGCATTCGGAGTTAAGGCAATTGTATTAATTCTTGGTGCAGGAGGACTGGCAACAATGTGGGAAGCAGTATTTGCTGATGTGGGTGTAGCCTTATTAGCTATTCTGAATGCCGTGCGAATACAAAGAATGAAATTTTAATTGTTAGGTTGTTGAACTGCCGCCGGATTAATCTTGCGGCAGTTTTTATAAATACGTTTTTTCTAATGGCTAAAAATCAATCACAGGCTTCGTTAAGTGAAGTACACAGTTCCGTAGATACTACAGTTCCGGGCAAATCACGTTGGCGGAGGGTACTGGCGTTTTTCGGACCCGCTTATCTTGTTAGTGTCGGATATATGGACCCCGGCAACTGGGCAACGGGTTTAGCAGGTGGTAGCCAGTTCGGATATTCCCTACTATGGGTTTTGGTAATGAGCAGCATTATGGGTTTATTACTCCAGAGCTTATCCGCGAGGCTGGGCATTGTCCGAAATCGAGATTTGGCACAGGCAAACAGGGAAACTTACCCAAAGAAAATTAATTTTGTACTTTACATTCTTGCAGAGATTGCCATTGTAGCAACAGATCTTGCAGAAATTTTGGGAATGGCAATCGGTTTGCAACTACTCACCGGAATGCCTTTGATATGGGGCGTTGCCATCACAGCATTAGATACATTTCTACTGATGACCCTGCAAAAATGGGGAATGCGCAAGCTCGAAGCCTTCATTATTGGGTTGATATTCGTAATCGGTATGTCATTTCTGGTGCAGATATTAGTTGCAGATCCCAATACTGGGGAAATCGCTTCAGGGCTCATACCGCACATTCAGAACGACACGGCGCTGTATATTGCTATCGGTATCATAGGAGCAACGGTAATGCCCCACAATTTGTACCTGCATTCTGCATTAGTGCAAACACGAAAATTTAACCGGGACGATGCGAGCATCAAAAAAGCAATTAAACTGAATTTTTGGGATAGTGCCATTGCCTTAAATATGGCATTGCTTGTCAATGCCGCAATATTAATCCTTGCTGCAACAGTGTTTTATAAAACAGGGCGTTCTGATGTAGCGGAGCTAAAGCAGGCTTATGAATTGTTGCCACAGCATTTGGGCAGCGATTTTACCGCCAAACTCTTTGCTGTGGCTCTTATAGCCGCAGGACAAAGTAGCACCATTACGGGAACGCTTGCAGGTCAAATTGTAATGGAGGGTTATTTGCGGTTCCGAATGAACCCCTTATTACGCAGGCTCATCACAAGGTTGCTTGCTATAGTTCCGGCAGCTTTGGTAATCCTCATTAACGGGGAGGGAAAGGTAGATAGCTTGCTTATCTTTAGCCAGGTGGTATTGAGTATGCAGTTGGGTTTTGCGGTTATCCCGCTCATCCATTTTGTAAGTGATAAAAAGACTATGGGCAAGTTTGCCATTAAGCCACTGATAAAAATTTCCGCTTGGTTTATTACTATATTACTGGTTTACCTCAATTCAAAACTGTTGGTAGAGGAAGCGATAAATTTCTTTGACACTTCGGGCAATATCATCTGGAAAGGGTTGATAATTTTAGGAGGGATTGGTTTTGTAATCCTGATGGCTTATACCACGTTATACCCCTTGTTCAGCAGAAAGGCGTTTTGTGAAATTACGCCACACGACAAGCCGGAGCCTTTACAGCTACAACCATTCGTGCCGTACCGGAATATTGCGCTTACGGTGGATTTTAAAACCCTTGACCATAAGGTTATCAACCACGCCATTACGCAGGGCGGTAAAGACAGTAGGTACACGCTCATTCATATCGTGGAGAGTGTGGCATCCGCATCGCACTTTCACGACAGTACCGACGAGGAAACGCTAAAGGACAGGGAATTTTTGGACGAATATGCAAAGCAGTTACAGGACAACGGGTATTTTGCTGAAGCAAAACTGGGCTTTGGAAAAACCGCCGATGCCATTGCCGAAATTGTCAATCAGTCCGATGCTGAACTGGTGGTTATGGGTGCACACGGTCATAAGGGATTGAAAGATTTATTGTACGGCGCAACCATAAATCAGGTACGGCATTTGGTAAAAATTCCGGTACTGATTGTCAAAAACGAGGGAGAACAAAAACATTAACTCAATTAAATAATAGGTATTATGAATTATGATGTAATTTTTTTAGGCAGCGGTCCCGGAGGGTATGTTGCTGCCATTAGAGCCGCACAACTGGGGTTGAAAACAGCCATCGTAGAACGGGAAAGCCTGGGCGGTATTTGCCTTAATTGGGGCTGCATTCCCGCCAAAGCACTGATGAAATCGGCAGAAGTTTTTGAATACCTGATGCACGCACAAAACTACGGCGCAAAAGTTTCAGGTGTAGAAGCCGACTTTGAGGCAATTATAAAGCGAAGCCGTGGTGTGGCAGATAAAATGAGCAAAGGCGTTCAATTCCTCATGAAAAAAAATAAGATTGACGTAATTAAAGGCGTTGGTAGACTGAATGCCAGTAAAGCACTGGAGGTTACGGATGCGGATGGCAAAACCACTACCTACCAATCAAAGAACATCGTACTGGCAACAGGTGCTCGGAGCCGTGAACTGCCGAGCCTGCCCATTGACGGAAAGAAGATTATCGGCTACCGGGAAGCAATGGTATTGCCGGAGCAGCCCAAATCCATTATCATTGTGGGGAGCGGCGCAATCGGCGTTGAGTTTGCTTACTTTTTCAACAGCATTGGAACAAAGGTAACTATCGTTGAGTATCTTCCCCGTATAGTTCCGGTTGAAGATGAAGACATATCTAAAGAACTCGAAAAATCATTTAAGAAAAAAGGGATTGAAGTATTGACGGGTACTTCGGTTGAAAGCGCAGATATTAGTGGTAATGGTGTAAAAGCGATGATAAAAAAAGCCGATGGTAGCGGCGACCAGGTGTTGGAAGCTGACATTTTGTTGAGTGCAGTCGGCATAGTAGCGAACATTGAAAACATCGGGCTTGAAGCGTTGGGCATTAAAACAGAAAAAGGAAAAATCCTTGTTAACTCGTATTACGAAACCAATGTATCGGGTATTTATGCAATTGGAGATGCAGTTCCTGGTCCCGCATTGGCTCACGTTGCAATGAAAGAAGCTGTAATTTGTAGTGAAGTAATTGCCTATAAAGCCGGAAAATTCGACCGTCAACCCAATCCGTTGGATTATGGTAATATACCAAGTTGTACCTATTGCTCACCCGAAATCGCTTCAGCAGGTATGACCGAAAAACAGGCTAAAGAGGCGGGTTATGAAATTAAAGTGGGCAAGTTTCCTTTTTCCGCAAGTGGAAAAGCAAGTGCCGCCGGAGCGACAGACGGCTTTATAAAAGTGATTTTTGATAACCAGTACGGCGAATGGTTAGGTACGCATATGATTGGCTACAATGTTACCGAACTCATAGCCCAGACAACTACAGCCCGAAAACTGGAAACCACCTACCATGAACAGCTTGACACTATATTTCCACACCCGACAATGAGCGAGGCTGTAAAAGATGCTATTGAAGCGGCATTAGGTGAAGCGATACATCTATGATGAATTTTTAAATTAGACATAATGCTAAAAAGGGTGTTTCTCAATTGAAACACCCTCGTTAGTAAATATGGAAACTTAAAATGGATATTGTTTATCCCTTTCTTTACAAGCATTTATTGTTTTAGTTCAGCATTTAAAGAAATTTCTAAATTATATGCTTTTCCAACCGGACACATTTCTTTAGCCTGTTCAGCATATTTTTTGAAATCTACTTCGCTTATATTAGGGATTACTGCAATTACATCTAAATCAGAATTGGTAATGTCAAAACTTGTAGCCGTTATTGTGCAAGAAGTTTGTAAAGTTTCAACTTCTATACCATTACTTGTGAGAATGTAATTTAGTGTCATAGTGTAGCAAGCTGCATGTGCTGCTGCCATAAGCTCTTCAGGATTTGTAGCCGTATTTTCTTCTTCCTTTTTATTGTGTTTAAAGACACTTTTACCAATTGTGGAATGTACAGCATCAAAACTTCCACTTCCGCTTTTAAAATTACCCTGCCATTTAGCTGTGATTTTTGCTTTCATTTTTATTAAACTTTTAAATTACTTTGCAAAATTGCAATTCTAATTAAAAGCAGTCAATGCAGATAATTCGCTGTTTATAGCACATTTTTCCCATTTGCAGAGATTTGAGTTGCATTTCTGAAAGAAAGCGGAGAAACCCCAGTTTGCAATTTGAAAAACCGAACAAAATACGAGTAATCTTCATAACCGAGATACGCAGCAATCTCTTTGATACTGAATTGTGTATTAGCTAACATTCTTTTGGCTTGTAGAATAATCCTATTTTTTATAATTACATTCGGTGCGATTTGTCTTTCAGTTACTATTTTCCGGTTAAGGCTTTTCGGAGTAATATTAAGCATCAAAGCATAGTCTGATACATTATGCGCCGTACGGTAATGTAATTCTATCAATTGGCTAAACCTCCTTGTCAGATCCTTATCGTAAGATATTGCTTGATGAGTATCGTCATTTTTTTTTCCAAGTGTGCGTGTCGCTGAAATCACGATTTGCTTTATATATGTTTTAATCATCTCTTCAGCCCAAAAATCTTTCATTTTGATTTCCTTCTGAATAGAAATCAGAAGTTTTTGAAAATATTTTTCCTGACTTAAAGTAAGATCTATATAAGGAAGTTCGAAAACATTGTCAA
The DNA here is from genome assembly GCF_000426465.1 of Epilithonimonas caeni DSM 17710. Taxonomy (GTDB): domain Bacteria; phylum Bacteroidota; class Bacteroidia; order Flavobacteriales; family Weeksellaceae; genus Epilithonimonas; species Epilithonimonas caeni. The sequence continues at coordinate 594,521 of NZ_KE384527.1, read as the reverse complement.
AGAGAAGTCCATCGCACGCAAGTTCCTTATCATGGAAAGCAATGCAATAAAAATCTGGGCTAAAGTACACAAGACTTCCTTTAGAATTATCGCAGACTTTGAAATATTGCCCAATACTGAAAAAAAGCAAAGTGCTTTCCTCAAAATCATAATCTATAAAATCGACATTAATACGCCCACCCTTATTTATAAATACAATTTTATAGTACTTGTTAAACCAGCTTATGTCACTCTTGATTTCATTGGGCATTCCAAGAAGATCAAAATATCCAATCATTTTATCTCTATTAATATCGACCATTTTTTTGTACAACGATTAAAATAAAAAAAGTCCTAAACTAATTTTAGGACTTTGATAAAAATAAAAAAAATCTACAAGGTTCCTCTTCTTTCCTGCTCTCTTTCAATAGACTGGAACAATGCTTTAAAGTTTCCTGCTCCGAAACCTCTTGCACCCATTCTTTGGATGACCTCAAAGAAGAATGTTGGGCGGTCTTCAACCGGGCGGGTAAAGATTTGTAATAAATAGCCCTCTTCGTCCGCATCAATCAGAATACCCAACTCCTGCAATTCCTTAATATCTTCTTTAAAGCGGTGCATATGTGCTTTTAAACGTTCAGGAATGGCATCATAATATGCCTGTGGCGGTCTTGACAAAAATTCAACCCCTCTTGATTTAAGATTGTTTACGGTCTTTACAATATCGTCCGTAGTTACAGCAATATGCTGAACGCCCTCGCCCTCGTAAAATTCAAGGTATTCTTCAATCTGTGATTTCTTTTTGCCCTCTGCGGGTTCGTTTATCGGGAATTTTATTCTGCCGTTACCGTTTGCCATTACCTTAGACATCAGGGCAGAATATTCGGTAGAAACCTGCTTATCATCGAATGAAAGGAAGTTTTCAAATCCCATTACTTCCTCAAACCATTTTACCCAGGTGTCCATTTGGTTCCAGTCCACATTGCCCACCATATGGTCAATGTATTTCAGTCCCGCAGGCGCAGGGTTATATTCAGTTTCCCATTTTTCATAGCCCGGCATAAATACGCCGTTGTAGTTTTTGCGTTCGGTAAACATAAAAATCGTTTCTCCATACGCATAGATGCCCGATTGTACAACTTCTCCGTTTTCGTCGGTGGTTACGGTTGGTTCCATAAAGGCTTTTGCACCTCTTTTCGTGGTTTCTTCAAAGGCTTTGCGGGCATCTTCTACCCAAAGCCCCACTACTTTGATGCCGTCGCCGTGCTTCTTTACGTGTTCGTTGATTTCTGAATTAGAGCGCATCCCAGTCGTTAATACCAGTCTTACTTTATCCTGCTTTACCACATAGGAAGCCCTGTCCTGTAAGCCCGTTTCCAGTCCGGCATACGCCAAAGACTGGAACCCGAAAGCGGATTTGTAATAGTGGGCAGCTTGTTTGGCATTGCCTACATAAAATTCCACGTAGTCCGTTCCTAAAATCGGTAAAAAGTCCTGTGCACCCTCGAATATCTTATCCAAGCCGTATTCGACGTTCTTTAAATCGTTTGTCATTATAAAGATTTTTAAAAATTATATTATGTGTGATTTTGCAATAAAGGTTGTTGCACAAAGAGGATTTGTGCAATCGTGTTGGGGTTGAGAACCCGGAGCTACAACATAGCCCGATGCAAAACCGAGAGAAAGGTTTTGATAGCCATTTTATAATCAGTTAGCGTTATACTCCAGTAAAAGTATTCCGCTTATTCCAAACGGGCACTATAATCAGTAAAAGTCACAAAACAAAGCCGAAATATTACAAGCGGAACCATTTTTTGAAGTGCAATCAGTAAATATCATAAATCAAACAAGGAATTTCACAAACAGCGTAGCGCATTATCTCTCGAATTTTGTACTAACAAAAACAATTAAAAGTTCAAGACAATGGAAAGCAAAAATCTTCAATTCAAGACAAACCTTAATTGCAGCAACTGTGTATCAAAAGTGCAGGCAGATTTAGATAATGCAGGAGGTATCTGCGAATGGAACGTTGATACTACCAACGCCGATAAAATCCTGACTGTAAAAGCAGAGGGCATTACCGAAGACGAGGTTGTCGCCATCATTAAGAAAAAAGGGTTTAAAGCTGAACCTATTTCGGAATAATGCAATCAGCCATTCACTCATCATTAAAAGGATAAAAAATGAAAAATCTAATAGTAGCCATTACCGTAATGTTGTTTGGATTTTCTGCCTTTGCGCAAAATACAGGCAACCTGCTGAACAACTACATCAGCGTAAAAAATGCTTTGGTTAGCAGCGATAGCAAAGCAGCAAGCACCGCCATTACAGCACTGAACGAAGCTGTAAAGAGCGAGGGCGATTTTGCACAGAAAGCAGAATTGCAGAAAGCCACCGAGAAATTAAATAAGGCGGGCGACAACCTTGAAAAGCAAAGAGCCGCTTTCAACGATGTATCTACCGTGCTGTGGAAAGTGGTAAAATCATCCGACAAAGTAAGTCAACCCGTTTACTACCAATATTGCCCGATGAAAAAAGCATACTGGTTGAGCAAGGAAAAGGAAATTAAAAATCCTTACTATGGTTCCTCTATGCTTACCTGTGGTAAAGTTGCCGAAACTAAATAATAATCCGGTAAGGCATTGCTCATTGGGCAATGCCTTTAGACATTTATACCAGATGCGATTTCTAAAATGGATAATCAGGAAGTTCTTTACAAAAAGCTGTTGCCGCTAACGCTATTAGGGTGCCTGTAAAGGGTATTTTGACAATATTTGAAAGGAGGCTGTAAGCACCTTATACATGATGATTATTGCCTATGTAGCAAAAAAAATGTAAAACGACATCATTAAGCAAATCTAATTTGTAACTTTGTTGTGTTGAAAAATTTTAAGATATATACAGGCATTTTTACACTTATGTGTTTTGGCTTCTTTCTGATGCCTAACCAAAGCTATGGCTGTTCTAAAAATTCAACAAAAACAGAACAATCTTCCTGCTCAAAGAAGCAATCCGAAAAATCAGCACATAAAGCGCATAAAACCAGTTGCAAGGATAAATCCTGTAAAAAATGTAAAAATGGAGGCTGTGAGGATAATTGTAAACATAGTTCTTGCAGGTGCGGTGCTTCAACAACTTCTCTAAGTGTACTTACCGCAATCGAATTAAAAGCAAAAAACCCATTTGCGGCAGCAAAAAAGCAAAAATTCGGTTTCAAACAAGGCTACTATTCTTCAGGCTTTTTCTCCATTTGGCTACCGCCTAAAATAAGCTAAAACTATGGCTTAGCAGCCATAGGTGTGCCTTGTCAAAAGCAGGAATAGCTTCCCCTATTTTTTAGTATTAGTCAAATTTTCAAACAGGAACGGGTTTGCTCAAACCCACATTTCTTAAATACAATTATTATGAAATCATTATCAAAAATATTGATGGTAATCGCCGTATTGCTGTCATCAATAAACGGTTTCGCACAAATCAAGAATGCGAAAACTGAAACCGTAAAGATTTACGGTAATTGCGGTATGTGTAAAACGACCATAGAGAAAGCAGGTAATTTAAAAAAGGTAGCCAACGTCGAATGGAATAAAGACACTAAAATGGCTACGCTTACTTATGACAGTGACAAAACAAATCAGGATGAAATTCTGAAACGTATTGCTTTAGCAGGTTATGATAGTGAGAAATTTTTAGCCCCGGATGACGTATATGCAAAGTTGCCGGGCTGCTGCCAGTATGATAGGGCGTTAAAGCCAACTGCCAAAACCAAAGAGGCAGGAATGGATATGAGCAAGGAACATAGCAATCATAACCAAACCGAAATGGCTGCATCTGGAAATAAGGCATCCCAAAACCAATCACAGCTAAAACCTTTATTTGATAATTATTTCTCTGTAAAGGATGCTATGATTAAATCCGATGCTGCAAACGTATCTGCAAAGGCTACTGAATTGGCTGCATCTATCAAAGCGGTAGATATGAATAAATTATCAGCAGAGGAACATACAGTTTGGATGAAAGTAATGCAAGACCTGGCATCCAATGTGGAAAGCATTTCAAAATCGAAAGATATTGCAAAACAAAGAGAAGCCTTTGCTACCCTTTCGGGCAGCATCTACAAACTGGCTAAAGTGTCCAAGCAAGATGTGCCGGTTTATTATCAGCATTGCCCAATGTATAACGGAGGTAAAGGAGCAAATTGGCTAAGCAAGGAAAATGCAATTAAAAATCCATACTACGGTTCACAGATGCTTTCTTGTGGAAGTACCGTTGAAACTATTAAGTGAACAGTAACGTAATGTCTATCAAAACCAGTGTTTAAAAATCAAAAATTAAATAAAGATGAAAAATATAACATTATCAATATTTGCTGTCATCATAGCATTTATAACAGTATCGTGCAACCAGTCAGCCAACAAAAGCGAGCAGTCTTCAAATGATACTACGGCTGTTGTTTCAGAAGAACAGCCATCAGCACAATCAACAGAAAATGACACAGCAGCTACTGTTACCAATAATGACACATCGAAAAGCCAGGATATAAATGCTGCCGAGAGTTTCTCAATTGCCCCAATAATTACGGATTACCTATCATTGAAGAACGCCCTTGTTTCGGACGATGACAAATCTGCTGCCAATGCAGGGAAAAAGCTGTTAGCAACCTTGAATAAGGTCGATATGAAAGCCATTCCTGCGGATAAGCACAAAAAATATATGGATATAGCAGAAGATGCAAAAGAACACGCAGAGCATATCGGCGACAATGCGGGCAAAATAGAACATCAACGAGAACATTTAGCCACGCTTAGCGAAGATTTGGAAGACCTGATTGATTTGTTCGGTACGTCCCAAAAATTGTATAAAGACCATTGCCCGATGTTCAATGACAATAAAGGGGCAAATTGGTTAAGCGAAAACAAGGAAATCAAAAATCCTTACTATGGTTCAAAAATGATTAGCTGTGGTAAGGTACAGGAAACTATTAATCCCAAATTAAATTAAGCGTTATGGAAAATATGCAGAACAATCACAATGCAGCGCATAGTGAGCAAAATTCAAAGCATTCTTTAGCTATGTACAAACGCTTTGCAGTTATGGCTATCGTAATGTTCGGTGCGATGTACTTAATTATGTATTCAATGATAGACGGGTTGCAGAACCTTATACCCAATATCAACAATTTGTATATGACCCTGCTGATGACCTCGGCAATGTTGCTAATCGAATTAGTGATAATGAAAGGAATGTATGCCAATAAAAAAATAAATTGGTTGATAGCGATTGTATCAGTTGTTATTGGCTTGTTTTCTTGGTTTGGTATCAGGGAGCAAATCAATGTGGGAGATAAGCAGTTTGCAAAGGGTATGATACCGCATCACGCAGCAGCAATATTGATGGCAGAAAAGGCAAACCTGACCGACCCGGAACTGATACAGTTGCAAAAAAACATACTCGAAACCCAGGCACAAGAAATTGAGTTAATGAAGCGAAAACTTAAAGAGCTTGAAAATGGTAAGTAGTGGTTTAATCGCTGAAACTATTTCAAAGAACTGATATGTCGTTAAAAAAGAAAATCATATTGGGATTGGCTGTTATCATAATCGGCATACAGTTTTTTCAGCCGTTTCGGAACCAATCTGAAGAAGTAACAGCCACCCATATTGAAAGTTTGTACACAGTACCTCCAAAAGCAAAGGCTATCCTTGTACAATCCTGCTACGATTGCCATAGTAACAATACCCGTTATCCGTGGTATAGCCGCATCCAACCGGGGGCGTGGTTTATGGCACAGCATATCGAAAAAGGTAAAAAGGAACTCAATTTTAGCAGCTTTGGGGAGTATTCTATCCGCAAGCAACGAAGTAAGTTCAGAGCAATGGCGGGGCAGGTCAAGGATGGGGAAATGCCATTGGCTTCATATACACTAATTCATCGCAATGCAGTATTATCACAGGAGGATAAGCAGGTTTTGATTGAGTGGTTTAGCACAATGGAAGATAGCATTAAATAAAATTTTTCAAATAATGAATAAATATAAAAACTTATCAATAAGAATACTGCAAACAGTGTTGATACTGCTTTGCACACAAACCTTGTTTGCGCAGAAAGTAGTACATTACGATTTGTATGTAAAAGATACGCTCGTCAACTATGCAGGGAAACAAAAAAGAGCTATTGCTGTAAACGGGCAAATACCAATGCCTACGCTTACTTTTACAGAGGGTGATACTGCTGAAATTGTGGTACACAACCAATTGAAAGAAAGTACATCGCTGCATTGGCACGGCGTATTTTTACCCAATAAAGAAGATGGCGTACCACACCTTACACAACAGCCAATTGAGCCTGGCACTACCTATACTTACCGTTTCCCTATTATTCAGCACGGTACACACTGGTATCATTCCCATTCAGGATTGCAGGAGCAAATAGGAATGTATGGCAATTTTGTAATGAAGAAACGTGAAAACGATAAGACCTTCAGAAAAGGAATTGACGATTTACCAACCGTGCCTATTATTCTAAGCGAGTGGACAAATTATAACCCGGATAACATTAACCGAATGTTGCACAATGCTAATGATTGGGCTGCCATTAAGAAAGGTGCTACACAATCATACGTTGAGGCTATTAGAGAGGGTAAATTAGGTGTAAAAGTGAAGAATGAGTGGAAGCGGATGTTAGCGATGGACGTAAGCGATGTATATTATGACAAAATCCTTATCAATGGCAGCAATTCACCCGAATTAAAAACAGTTGACGGTAAAACTTTAAAAGCAGGAGATAAAGTAAGGCTTCGCATATCCAATGGTGGTGCATCATCCTATTTCTGGCTTCGGTACGCAGGCGGTAAAATTACCGTAGTTGCGAGTGATGGTAACGATGTAGAACCCGTCGAAGTGGACAGGCTCATCATTGCCGTGTCGGAAACCTATGATATTGTCGTCACTATCCCGCAAGAGGGTATTTCTTATGAATTTTTAGCGACAACCGAGGACAGAACACAATCTGCAAGCTACTTTATTGGTAACGGTATCAAACAGCTTATTTCTCCGCTTCCTCGCTTAAAATATTTCGAGGGGATGAAGATGATGAACGATATGATGAAGATGAACGGTGACCTTGATGATATGGGAATGAATATGAGCCTGAACCAAATGGATATGAACGTGGTGATGTACCCCGAAATCACAGGAGAAACAGGAAAGAAAGCAGACCATAGCAAGCACGAGGGTATGAATATGGATAACGACCCTAATCGTTATAATGCAAATGCTTTGGGTGATATTGTTACCTTAAATTATTCAATGCTAAAATCTCCACATAACACCACGCTTAATAAAGATGCTCCTGTAAAGGAAATGAAATTTACCCTTACCGGAAATATGAACCGTTATGTTTGGAGTATGGATAACAAGATTTTGTCTGAAACTGATAAGATACCTGTTAAGAAAGGCGAAATATTGCGTATAACAATTTATAACAACTCAATGATGCGCCATCCGATGCACTTGCACGGATTTGATTTCCGGGTGCTGAATGGGAAAGGTGAAAATGCACCGATGAAAAACATCATCGACATTATGCCGATGGAAACAGACACCATCGAGTTTGCAGCAAACGAAGAGGGCGATTGGTTCTTTCATTGTCATATATTGTATCATATGATGTCGGGTATGAACAGGGTGTTTGCCGTAGGCGATTATCAAAACCCGTACTTGCCGGATAAAGCTAAATCCTACAAAGCATTACAAAGGGAAAGCAATATGCCCCATTTTATGGCCCAGAATGATTTTGCAACTAATGGCAATGATGGTGAAGCAATGTTTCAAAATGCTAGATGGTCATTGGGTACGGAATGGCGTTTAGGATATAACGATATGCATGGATATGAAGTAGAAACTCATTTAGGTCGTTACATTGGCAAAATGCAATGGTTGATGCCTTTTATAGGCTTTGATTGGCGATATCGTAAAATGGGAAAAGATGAACACGAAACAAATTTATTTGGACAAAAGAATGAAAAAGATACTCGTAGGGCCGTTAGTTTAGGGGTAATGTATACATTACCAATGCTCGTTAATTTTCAGGCAGAAGTATATCACGATGGCATTGTTCGATTATCATTGATGCGCGAGGATATCCCTATTTCTAAGAGATTAAGAGGTGGTTTTATGGTCAATACTGACTATGAGTATATGGCAGAACTTAAATATATCTTTACTAAAAATATTGGTATCCGTACCCACTATGATAGTGATATGGGGTTTGGTGTAGGGCTTTCGCTCAATTACTAAATGAATTCTCAAATAGAATAGACAAAGGTTGTAGCGGTTATGCTATGACCTTTTTGCATTTTCAAGACTAAATGAAAGACTTTTTTTGGCACTTCAGAAGTGTTATATGGATATTAATTTATACTTTTGTAGCGATGTTGCGTAAAAAGTTGACCATATTATTTTTACTTATTGCCCAGGTAGTTATACTTGGACACGGTTTAGTACCGCATCATCATCACGCAGACTTAGCCAGTCAGCAACACAACCACCACCACGGCAAAGATGCCAAAAAGCAGCATCCCGAAGAAAGTTCGTTACAGCTCGCATTTTCAGGATTAATCCACTCAGGCGAACAGGTAACATTTACCCAGTCTGATGCTTCAAAAATAATAGTTAGCAAACAGGCTTTGCAGGCAATCAACGCTTTGCCCTGCGATTTCAAAATGCCTTTTGCGTATATTGTAAGTTTCCAAAAACATACATTTCCACCTGACAGTAAGGTTAGGTATCAATCTCCGCATTACGGCGCACATTCCTTACGTGGTCCGCCCGCTTTCATCGTTGCATAACTTTCAATCTCCGAAAGTTAGGATTTGACTTATGCCCCATCTTTAGGGCAGATTAATTCTTTATTACAATCAAATTTTTAAAACGATGAGAAAATCATTCTTTATAGCGGCTTTTGCTGCCCTTACACTTTTAGCTTGCAATAACAACGAAAAGTCTTCCTCTGATAACAATTCCAATTCAGAACAATCTTCAACCGCCCCAGTGGTTAATCAGGATAGTATTGATAAGGCTCATGGACATTCCCACGACCCCGCAGGTAATCATACACCTACGGTAAATCAGGACAGTATTGACAAAGCTCACGGGCACAAGCATTAATTAATCTCCGGTACATTCTTCTAACAGATTTATCATAGCGTTCCATCGCTATAATACACCTGCGCTTACTCCTGTAAGCAGTTTATAGAAGTATGTACCGATTAAATTCACTTTATTAAATGAGATATATAAAAATAGTCCTGTCAATAACCTTATTATTATTGATAGCAGGCTCGGCGTATGCCCACGGAGTTGATGAGGATACCCAGACATTCTTGAGTGGTAATTCAGGAGTAGCCTTTGTACCGTTTCTTTATATTGGGGCAAAGCACATGCTTACAGGTTATGACCATCTACTGTTTCTTGTAGGTGTCATCTTTTTCCTGTACAGACCAAAGGAAGTATTGCTTTATGTAAGTTTCTTCACCATTGGACACAGTGTAACCCTGTTATTGGGAGTGTTGGCAGATATGGCAATCAACGCTTATCTGATTGATGCAATCATTGCATTGTCCATTGTATATAAAGGCTTTGATAATTTGGGAGGTTTCCAACGTTTTTTGGGCTATCAGCCCAACACTAAAGCAGCCGTTCTAATTTTCGGTCTTTTTCATGGTTTTGGATTAGCCAGTAAATTACAGGAATTGAGTTTTGACAGGACAGGGCTTCTGACAAACCTCATTGGCTTCAATATCGGCGTGGAAATAGGTCAGTTTATAGCCTTAGCACTTGTGCTTTTTATCATTTCCAACTGGAGGCGGTCCCCAAGTTTCTTGAAGTTTTCAACCCTAACGAATACCCTGCTAATGGCAGCAGGTTTTCTATTGTTCGGCTATCAGTTAGTCGGTTATTTTAACTCTTAAAAAAAATAAAAATGGCAGAAATAGCACATCAAATATTAGATAAAAAATCCATAGTCAAGCAGGTGGTAATTGCTTTGATTGTTGGAGCGGTACTCTTGGTAAGTGCCGTACTCCCGGCAGAGTATGGGATAGACCCTTTGGGAATTGGAAAGGCAACAGGATTTAGTAAATTATATGTAGGGGAAAGTGCCACTACTTCCACTTCACAACCACATAAAGTGTTACAACTGGAAAACGTTGGTTCAGGACCGGATGTAGCCAAACCTGCTGCGGCGGACAACCCCGCTCCTGTCACACAACTTGCGGAACGTACCGATGAAGTCACAGTGGTAATACCCGCAGGAAAGGGCTTGGAGTACAAAGTGGAGATGCTAAAGTATGGAAGTTTCCGGTATGAGTGGATTACAGACAAAGGAGAACTGTATTTTGATTTTCATGGTGAGGTTAAGGGAAACAGCAATTATTTTGAAAGCTACACCATTGCCTACTCCAATAATATGGTCGGCTCTTTTATTGCTCCATTCGAGGGACCACAAGGGTGGTATTTTAAGAATAATTCCAATGAGGATATAACTGTCAAGATAAAATTGAAAGGACAGTATCGCCTTAAACAATAAAATTATAATACCATCATGATATGTTAAATAAAATCATTCATTTTTCAATTAAGAATAAGTTGGTAATAGGTTTATTTACCCTGGCATTGATATGCTGGGGTACATATTCACTTACCAAACTTCCCATAGATGCCACACCTGACATCACAGATAATCAGGTTATGGTCATCACTGTGTCGCCTACACTGGCAGCACAGGAAGTGGAGCAACTGGTAACCTTTCCCGTGGAGCAGACTATGGTCAGTATCCCGGGAATTAAGGATATGCGTTCCTTTTCACGTTTCGGTCTATCTATTGTCACCATCGTATTCAATGAAAACGTAGATATTTACTGGGGCAGACAACAGGTACAGGAACGTCTGACAATAGCGTCGAAGAATATTCCAGAGGGGGTTGGAACCCCTGAAATGGCTCCTGTCACAACAGGTTTGGGCGAAATCTTTCAGTATGTAATCCATCCAAAAAAAGGTTATGAGGATAAGTACGATGCCACCGAATTGAGAACCATTCAGGACTGGATTATTAAACGTCAATTACTGGGGACACCGGGTGTTGCCGAGGTGAGTGGTTTTGGTGGTTTTGTAAAGCAATATCAAATTGCGGTTGACCCTGACAAACTGGCAAGTCAAGATATTACCATATCCGATATATTCACCGCACTCGAAAAAAACAATCAGAATACAGGTGGAGCTTATATTGACAAAGGTCCGAACGCCTATTTTATACGCAGTGAGGGTTTAGTAAAGAACGTAGAAGAAATTAAAAATATCGTTGTTAAAAAAGAGGACGGTGCGCCTGTGTTTATCCGTGATGTTGCCGAGGTAGGTTTTGGAAATGGTCCACGCTACGGTGCAGCCACCAGAAACGGACAAGGTGAAACGGTTACGGGTATAGTAATGATGCTGAAAGGAGCCAATTCATCCGAAGTTATTTCTAACGTAAAGGAGAAAATTGAAGAAATACAGAAAGGTCTTCCAGAGGGGGTTGAAATTGAACCTTTCCTTGACCGTAAAAAATTAGTGGACGGAGCCATTTCAACAGTTTCTACCAATCTTATCGAGGGGGCTTTGATTGTAGTTTTTGTACTTATTTTATTTCTTGGAAATCTTCGTGGCGGGCTTGTTGTGGCATCGGTTATTCCTCTTGCAATGCTGTTTGCTATCTGTATGATGAACCTGTTTGGTGTTTCCGGTAACCTGATGAGCCTCGGTGCAATTGACTTTGGGATTATTGTTGATGGTACAGTTATCATAGTTGAAGCTGTAATGCACCGCATTACAGGAAGTAAGGCACGATATGGCGGAGTGGAAAAACTTACACAAGACCAAATGGACGAAGAAGTATATGAAAGTTCTCGAAAAATTCGTACAGCCGCCGCTTTTGGTGAAATCATTATCCTCATTGTTTATCTCCCATTGTTGGCACTGGTAGGCGTTGAGGGAAAAATGTTTACTCCTATGGCGCAGACGGTATCGTTCGCAATTTTAGGAGCATTTATCCTTTCTTTTACTTATGTGCCGATGATGTCGGCTTTGGTATTGAGCAAGAAGACATCGCATAAGGATAATTTCTCTGATAGGATGATGAACGCTATACAGAAAGTGTATTCCCCTATTATCAATGGTGCGATGAAACGTAAACTTATGGTGGTAACAGTAGCAGTGGTATTATTCATCATCACGCTTATCACATTCAATAAAATGGGCGGAGAATTTATACCACAGTTAGACGAGGGCGATTTTGCCGTGGAAACAAGGGTTCCCGTTGGAAGTTCAATAAACCAAATGATTGACGTTTCCCAAAAGGCACAAACTATTTTATTGAAGAACTACCCCGAGGTAAAACAAGTGGTTAACAAAATCGGTTCGGGTGAAATTCCTACCGACCCGATGCCTATTGAAGCGGGTGATATGGTAGTGGTATTGAAGCCAAAAAAAGAATGGACAAGCGCAGAAACAAGGGAAGAACTAATTGAAAAGATGCAGCAATCACTATCTGTTATTCCAAATGCTACATTCAGCTTTCAACAGCCTATCCAAATGCGATTTAATGAACTCCTTACCGGAGCAAAGCAGGATGTTGTATTAAAAATTTATGGTGAGGATTTGGATATACTATCAGATTTAGCGTCTGATGTTGGTAGGAAAATTAAGTCTATTGATGGCGTTGAAGACTTGTATGTGGAAGAAATAACTGGCTTGCCACAAATCAATATCCAATTTAACCGGGACAAAATCGGTCAGTACGGAATGAACATAGAGGATGTGAACAGTGCTATCGCAGCAGGGTTTGCAGGCGAAGTTGCAGGTCAGGTCTATGAGGGTGAACGTCGGTTTGACTTGGTTGTAAGGCTCGACAGCGCATCCCGAGTAGATATAACAGATGTACAGAACTTGTTTGTGAGCACCCCCGAGGGGCAACAAATTCCTTTGAGCGAGGTTGCTGAAATCAGCTATAAGCCAGGTCCTGTGCAGATACAACGGGATAATGCTAAAAGACGGATTACCGTAGGCTTTAATGTCCGTAACCGTGACGTTAAAAGTATCGTTAGCGATATTCAAGATGTTATCGCTGCCAAAGTGAAAATGCCTGCGGGTTATTATGTCACCTATGGCGGGCAGTTCAAAAACCTCGAAGAAGCCAATGCCCGACTTGCAGTAGCGTTACCCGTAGCACTACTACTTATCTTGGTGCTTTTATATTTCACGTTCCATTCCTTAAAACAGGGATTGTTAATATTCAGTGCCATCCCTTTGTCGGCTATCGGGGGAGTATTCGCATTACTTATCCGGGATATGCCTTTTAGTATATCTGCCGGAGTTGGATTTATCGCACTTTTTGGAGTTGCTGTATTGAATGGTATTGTATTAATTGCAGAGTTCAACCGATTGGAGAAAGAGGGTATCACGGATATTTATGAACGGGTGCGTATCGGTACACGAGTAAGACTAAGACCTGTATTGATGACTGCAACGGTAGCCTCCTTAGGCTTCCTGCCAATGGCTTTATCATCTTCATCCGGTGCGGAAGTACAACGCCCCCTGGCAACGGTCGTTATAGGAGGATTGATTACTGCTACGGCTTTAACTTTGGTCGTATTACCTGTACTTTATATCTATTTTACCCAACCATCAAAGAAAAGAAAAATTAAAAATCTGCCTGCCGCTATATTGATTTTAGGCTTGTTTCTACTTCCGTCATTGGTTAACGCCCAAAATATAGACGGTCAACCTACCAGGATACTTACTTTGCAGCAATCCATTGATGAAGCCTTAAAGAATAATGCACAGGTTAAAATTGCCAATTACGACATCAACTTACAACAAGCACTCAAAAAGGGAAGTGTTACCATACCTAAAACAGAATTTTCTTACACGCAGGGCGTAGTCAGCAATCCTACGATAACGGATAATCTGCTCAATGTTGGGCAAAGAATAGATTTCCCAACCGTGTACAGTAACAACTCAAAACTGGCACAAGAGAAAATTAGGAGTAGCCAAGCATATAAAGCTGTGACAGAAAATGACCTTGTGCGGAACGTAAAACTGGCTTATGTTCAGTACCAATACGCATTGGAACGAAGAACACTTTTGTTGGAACTCGACAGCATATATGTGAAATTAAGCAAGGCAAGCAATACAAGGTATAAAACAGGAGAAGCAACCAGTTTAGAAAACATCACTTCATCAGTTCAGTCAAAGCAGATACAAAACGAACTTGAAAAGACTAATGGAGATATAAAAATAGCTAAACAGCTTCTTCAGACACTTTTAAATACAACGGACGATATTGCCATTGCAGATACATTACTGGTCGCAAGAGAGTTGTTGCTGCCACAACAAATTGTTTCGCCTGCGGTCAATCCATTATTAAGCTATCTACAACAGGAAATTGCGGTCAACCGTCAGACTACGGCTTTGGAGAGAAGCAAGATGTTGCCCGATATTATTCTCGGATATAGCAGTCAAACCTATAAAGGATTACAAACCATAAATGGGATTGACCGCACTTATACTGGTAAAGACAGGTTTAACTTTTTTCAAATTGGGGTAGCTATTCCTTTATTTCCCGGAGGGTATAGGTCAAGAGTTAACGCTTCCAAAATCAGTGAACAAAAGGCGCAGGCAGAGGTGGAACTTGCCACCACGAACCTGAATGGCAGGTTAAAAGAGCTTGTCCAGGAATATATCAAATTCCAGAAGTCGCTTACTTATTATCAGGAAGAGGCTTTGCCACAGGCAGATTTGATTATTAAAAATTCCGATAAGAGTTTCAGGAGTGGTGACATATCTTATACCCAGTATTTGCAGAACCTCACCCTATCAAGCAATATCCATTCGGAATATTTGGATAACCTGTACAACTATAACCAGATAGTAATTTCAATAGAAGCGATTTTAGGAAACAAATAATCAAAATTTTTAAAGCAATGACAAAATTATCATTAAAATATTTACCGCTACTGCTCTTTGCATTGATAACAGTATCTTCTTGTAAAGACAAAAAAGACGGTAATACGGAAAGTAAAGAAGTTCCCGAACAGACAACTACCGACACCGCAGCAAACGGTGTCAAAACCATTACGTTTACAGACGACCAATTTAAGTTATCCGACATTCAAACAGGGGCAATCGAAAGTCGTAACCTAAGTAGTGTAATAAAGATGACAGGTATTATAGATGCTGAACCGGGAAGTGTTGCTTCTGTATCAGCACCTTTGGGCGGATACATCAAAACGTCTGGCTTATTGCCAGGGCAACAAGTAAAAAAAGGGCAGCTATTAGCCACACTGGAAAATCCTGAATTTATTTCTATCCAACAACAGTATTTGGAGAGCATCGGTCGGCTTGAATATTTGGAAGAGGAATATAAAAGACAGCAACAGTTAAGAGCGGAAGATGTCAACGCTACTAAAACTTTTCAGCAGGTCAGTTCCGACCTGAAAGTAATGAAAGCTAAAATTTCAGGATTAGAACAACAGATGGCTCTTATAGGGATTAGCAGTTCAGCTTTGAAGAAAAGCAATAGTATTTCGAGAACAGCAAATCTTTATGCTCCAATAGCCGGATATATTAAAGTAAGCAATGTGAATATTGGGAAATACGTTGCCGCCACTGATGTGCTTTTTGAGATTACGGGCACAAGCGACCTGCATCTTGCATTGAATGCCTTTGAAAAAGATTTAGGTAAAATTCGACCGGGGCAATCAGTTAAGTTCTCATTATCGAATGAAAACAAGTATGAAAGAACAGCTAAAGTATATCTTGTTGGGCAGGCTACGGACAACAACAAAATGATACCCGTACACTGTCATTTTAAACAAGAACCCGGCTTGCTTCCAGGTATGTATGTAAAGGCATTACTTGAAACCGGAGCGGAGCAGCAGAATGCCGTTCCAACAGATGCTCTTGTACAATTAGAGGGAACGGACTATATTATTATCCAGACCAATCAAGCAAAAAACAGCCATACATTCCAATTAATTCCAGTTTCAAAAGGAGTTGAGCAGGCAGGCTACACAGCTATTGAATTACCATCAACGGTTAATGCAGCAGAGCTTACAGTAGTTATCAAAAACGCTTATACCATTCTTTCAGCTATTAAAAACGCCGAAGAGGAAGAATAAGACAACTGTAATCGGTGGTATGAAATCTGGAAGAAATAAAACAAGAAAAGAATGGAGGTACAAATAACAAACCCCTATCTAAGAAAATGAAGTATGGTTTGATTGCTCTTGGAATAATACTGTTTATTGCATTGCTCATATTAGCATTTGTTCTTTCACACTTGGATATATCCAAAGGACAAGCCCAATAATATCATATTGGTTATTTATAGAGAATATGTATAGAAATATAAAATAAAGAATATGTCAATAATAGAAACAATCATAGAGCCATTTAAAGCATTGCGGAACTCCACTTTCGCAAGGCTTTATTTTGCTCAAATTGCAAGCCTCTTCGGGGATGCCTTTACGTGGCTTGGCTTAGCTTTACTTACCTACGAGATAAGCCCCGGTAATGCCGCAGCTATATTGGCATCGGCACTTACATTACGGGTAACCGCTTATATTATCTTTTCCCCCTTTGCAGGAGTGGTATCAGAAAAATTCAAACGGAAGAATATATTGCTAATTACTCAACTGGCAAGAATGGCTATTGTAAGTTTGCTGCCTTTTGTAACCGCAGAATGGCAGCTATACGGGTTGATATTTTCGCTGAATGTATTTGCGGCATTCTTTACACCAACATATCGTGCTATCATCCCGCAGATAGTCGAAAAAGAGCGATACAGGGAAGCGAACGGCTTGTCGATGGCAACCTTTCAGTTGCTAAGTGTATTTGGTCCTGCTTTGGCAGGAATTGTAGCTGTATGGTTGGGAGCCAAACAGATTTTCTTTGTAAACGGGGCAACGCTGTTCATTGCCATATTACTGATATTGACCATCCCGTTTAATGCACTACAAAAGGGAGTGAATGCAGATAACGCACAAACAGGGAATACTTGGAAAGAAGTCATTAAAGGTGTACGCCTGCTATTCGGTAATAAGATTTTGCGGTTTTCATTGAGCATTGAATTTATCTCCGCTGTCGCCGGGGCAATGGTGTTGGTTAATACCGTTGGTTTGGTAAAAACCTCTTTGCAACTGGACGACAAGCATTACGGTTGGATAATGTCGGTGTTTGGAGTAGGTGCGGCTATTACCGCTTTTCTCTTAGGTAGTTTGGATAAAACCAAAACACGGAGCATATCGCTGATAAGCGGGGCATTCCTTATCGGTATTGCCATCAGCTTTGCAAACTTTGTTCCCTATACCGGATTGATGTTCCTATGGATTTTGGCAGGTATAGGACAAACCCTTGCCGATATGCCATCTGAAACCCTTATTGGCGAAAATATAGAGCCGAACGACCAGGGTAAGGTTTACGGTTCCCACTTTGCTTTTTCGCATTTATGGTGGGCAATAGCTTATCCTGTTGCCGGGTTCTTAGGCACTCAATTCCCCAACAAAGATTTTATGATAGGTGGAGTGCTTACGCTTGTCTTGTCTGTCTTGGCTATTGTACTTATGAAAACAAACCTGATGAAAAAATAGGTTTTTGGGAAAGGCGATGCAAGATGCGAAGCAGGCAAGTTCAGTAGTGGTAAATCAGTAAACCTCACAAATCAAACAAGAAATATCACAATAGGCAGACGAAAGCAAATTGGCAATTTTGTATCATAAATTTTAAGATTATGACAGCAAAAATAAAATGGAACAACGTGTATCTCCTGTTTACCTCACAGGCGTTGTTCCAGACTGCATCTATATTGGTCATTACGCTTTCGGGTGTGGTAGGCTTACAAATGGCTCCGGATAAAAATCTGGCAACGCTGCCTTTGGCAATGATTACCGTTGGTACGGCAGGTATGATGATACCCGCATCCCTCATTATTAAAAAATTAGGTCAGCGTAATGCCTTTATGATTGGTACGCTGATAGGTGTTTTATCGGGTTTGGTTTCGTGGTACGGTATTGTCCAAAATTCCTTTTGGCTGTTTTCAGTAGGTAATATGCTCATTGGTGCATACCAGGGCTTTTCCCAATACTACCGTTTTGCTGCGGCTGATGCCGTTCCCGACAATGCGAAAAGCAAGGCAATTTCTTTCGTTATTGCAGGCGGCGTTGTTGCGGCTTTCGCCGGACCCAACTTAGCGAGATTTACACAGCATTTAGGGGCGGTTCCTTATGCTTATTCCTACTTTTCGATTATCCTGTTAAGTGTGGTGGCTTTGGGCGTTGTTTCCTTTTTAAAATTGCAAAAAGCATCGGCTATACAAACCAACGAGGTGGTAACAAAAGGTCGCCCCATAAAAGAGATCATTAAGAATAAAGATACTATCCTTGCAATACTGGCATCAGCCACCGCATTTGCAGTAATGGGAATGTCTATGACTGTTACGCCGATAGCAATGCACAGTGTAGGACATTCCTCAGACAGTTCAGCAACAGTGATACAATGGCACGTATTGGGTATGTTCCTGCCCTCATTCTTTACAGGTATGCTCATTCAGAAATTCGGCGTTTACCGTATCATTATTTCCGGCTTGGCAATTTTGTTCCTGTACATCATCATTGCCCTGATGGGAACAGGCTTTGCACATTTCGTTTCCGCTTTATTTGTAGTGGGCTTAGGTTGGAACTTCCTGTTTATCGGCGGTTCATCATTGCTGACCAAAGTGTACAGACCTGAAGAGAAAGAAAAAACGCAGGCTTTCCACGATTTCACGGTTTTTGCAGTAATCAGTATTGCGAGCTTCTTTGCGGGCAGCCTGTTCAATTATTGGGGTTGGAACGGTGTAAACATTGTAATGATACCGATGTTAATCATCACACTGATAGTGGTTATCAGGATTGTAATGAGCCAAAAGAACGTCGTTGGCAAACAGTAAAAATCGTAAATGAAAAAAGAAAAATCACAATAGCTACAACCCATTTAATGCGGAAATTTGTATTGTAATAAGAGATTAATAGATGAATAATTTAAAAACCATATTGCTAAGCACGGTTGTTTCACTGGCAGTATTATCTGCCTGTAACAATTCAGAAAGTAATAATAAAAAATCAGAGGATATGAATGCACATCAGCACCCAAATCACGACAGCGCATACGCTTGTCCGATGCACCCGGAAGTAAAAGGAAATAAAGGCGATAAATGCCCTAAATGTGGTATGACTTTGACACCTGTTAATAAACAGAAAAGCCAGTATGAAGTAAAAGTGGCTGCCGACCCGCAAAATGTGGAAGCAGGTAAACCGACAAACTTATCCATTGCCATTAAAGAGCACGGGAAAAATATACCGTTGGAAGAAGTACACGAAATGAAAATGCACCTTTTGGTGGTGAATGAGGAATTGACCTGGTTTGACCATATCCACCCCGAGGAACAGGCAGACGGTTCATATAAGGTTTCAGAAACATTCCCGGCAGCAGGTAAATACCTGTTATTTACCGATTACAAACCAAACGGAGCCGATGGAGAGGTCAATAAGCAAACCATTGAAGTAAAAGGTACGGCAGCAGACCAAACCACCGAGTTAAACACAAAGTTGGTTTCAACCGTAGATGGTTTTACGGTAACGCTGCTTAATGGTGAGGATTTCAAAACAAACAGAAATCAAGGCTTGCAATTTTCGGTTGAAAAGGACGGCAAGAAATTAGCGGAAAAGGATATGCAGATTTATCTCGGAGCGACTGCTCATATCGTAATGATAAGCAAAGCCGATAAGGATTTTCTACATATTCACCCTGTGTCAAAAGAGAATTTCCCAATCTATGCCGAAACGCTTATCAAAAAAACAGGGCTTTACAGAATGTGGGTACAGTTCAAAATAGACAACGTGGTACATACTGCGGATTTCACGATTACCGTATCAGAGGGTGAAAAATCGGGAGAAGACCACAGCCACCACGCCCACAAACATTAATAGTCTGCAACAGGAAAACAGTAAATGTCACAAATCAAACAAGAAATATCACAATAGAAGAGTTTGGGAATATGTAGAATTTTGTGGCAGTTCAAAACAATATTAAATAAAGTTTAAAAAATATGGAAAATAAAGAATTTCAGTTCAAGACCAATCTTAATTGTGGCGGTTGCGTATCAAAAGTAAAAGCGGATTTTGACAATGCGGACGGTATCTGCGAATGGAATGTTGATACAGCCAACAATGACAAAATTCTAACCGTAAAAGCAGACGGAATTACAGAAGATGAAATAATTGCAATCGTTAAGAAAAAAGGCTTTAAAGCAGAACCATTAGCGGTTTAATTCCTTAGCCCTATCCAGTTTCTATTAAAGGATAGGGCTTTATTATACCCCCATTCAACACATTTAAAATGAGGCGATTTATTGTAGGGAAACCTGCAATTGCTGCCTCATTAATATTTTTTAATTGTTTTCATATTCAAAAAAATCCGCTTTCAATGATAAATTATTGCCATACTATGATAAACGAATTGGACAATAGAATAAATGATTTGACCTATGAGCCGAATAATTCATTAATATCGTATGAAAATGCAATTATACTGGTATTGCAGAAACTCGAAGAGATAAAGAAATACATTAAGAAAACTGGTTTTAAAAATGAAGAAGATGAAATTATGTTCTTTAAACAACTAAAACCACAATTAGTTTCCAAGCTCATCTACTTTAATTCGATTTATAAAATAGAAACAAAAAGACCACGTGGAGGAGATAAGACAATCAAAAAATATCTGAATGTTGAGCTTTCTAAAATCAAGCGGTTTTTCGATGCCAATTTAGAATTTTATAAGTATTACAGAACAAATAGTACCCACCTCGACCATAAATTCTTTTTACGTGGCAAGCACGATATTAAGTTGAGTTTAGACACGTACTACTTTGAAGCTGACCACAATTTTACAACCTCACATGATTACAAAGTCGCAAAGATTATTGCCAATGATTTAATTCAGGTTTATCTCGAAGACCAGTTAAATAATAACAATCAGAGAAAGATATTTGAGAACCCACCTTTGAATTGGACGGGCAGTAAGACATCATTGATTGAGTTGATTTATTCACTACAGTCGCAGGGTTCAATCGACAATGGAAATGCAGATATTAAAATTATAGCTAAGACCTTTGAAAATATGTTTAATGTTAATTTGGGAGATTTCTATCATTCGTATTTAGAATTAAAAGCAAGAAAGATGAACAGAACAAAATTCCTTGATAGTCTTCGGGACGCACTTATAAAAAGAATGGACGAACAAGACGAAAAATAAAGGTAAAGTTTCACTGCTTTACCTTTATTTTTATAAATTTGCAGTAATGATTTACAAGGTAATTGAATGAAAGCAAGTGTAGTAAGCACCATTACTAAATCGTTACCGATAACTCTTTCGGTTCTTGTAAACTACTCTTTATTAGTCGGTTTTGACTAAATTAATCTTTTTTGATAAAAATAATTATGTTCAGGAAAACAATCAGTCTTATTTTAATTTTGGTTTTTGCATTCGGTTTTGCCCAGGCAGAATATACAACCGAAAACAACATCGCTTATTATCCAGAGAAAATCAGTAAAGCAGATGCTTACATCAGCTCCCAATGCAAACTGAATTTCTATTATCCGGCCAATGTCAAGAATTTTCCGACAGTCATTTGGTTTCATGGTGGCGGTTTGACTGGCGGAACTAATGAATTGCCAAAAGAATTATTAAACGAAAATATTGCTGTAGTCAGTGTGGAATATCGTTTGGCACCAAAAGTAAAAGCGCCGGCATATATAGAAGATGCCGCGGCTGCAACCGCTTGGGTCTTCGAAAACATTGAGAAATATGGAGGAAATAAGAACTTGATTTTCCAATCGGGACATTCGGCGGGAGGCTATCTGGCCATGATGATCACACTGGACAAAAAATATCTTCAGAAATATCAAATCGATGCAGACCAAATTGCCGGACTGATTCCGTTCAGCGGACAGGCGATCACACATTTTCAGATCCGGAAAGAACAAGGGATCGCGGAATTACAGCCAACAATTGATCAGTATGCGCCGTTGTTCCATGTCAGAAAAGATGCACCGCCGATTGTTTTGATTACAGGTGATAGAGAGCTGGAACTTCTAGGCCGATATGAGGAAAACGCTTATTTGGCAAGGATGTTGAAATTAGTCAATCATCCATCTGTAAAACTATTAGAAGAAGACGGATTCGACCATGTCGCAATGGCAAAACCAGGTTTTCCTTTGTTGTTAAAGGAAGTCAGAGAATTAACTAAGAAAATAAAAACACAGAAAAACTTACAATGATGTTTACACTACAACAAATTCAAGATGCACATTCCAACGTTGAGAGCGGAAAAGGATTCCCACAATTTGCAAAAACCATCAGAGAATTAGGCGTTAAAAGCTTGGAAACTTTCGTAGAAGACGGTTCTACTAATTATTTAGGAAACGATGATTACAAAGTTTCCGCACCACAACAATATGCCCCATTATTGATTTACGGAATACCAAATCCTGAAAAATTCTTAGCCGATTTAAGAAATCATCAGCAAGGCGGAACAGACTTTTTCCAATTCTGTAAAGATTGTGCAGACAGCGGAATTTACAAATGGATTGTCGATATCGATGCAAAAACCTGTACCTATTATACAGAAGACGGAACAATCATTTTTGAAGAACGAATCCCTATCTAATAGAGGTTATATTTTAAACTTAATAAAGAAAGTCTTTCATCTTTTTTCTATTATCTCTTGGTCTAATTAAGAGAAACATCCTCCGGCGCATTCGCCCAAAGAAGAAATTCGCCACCGAGATTCTGCATGATGTTTTTCCAGAGATTCTGGTCGTTCGGAAGCGTGTAATCCAAATTGTAAACATCTACAACCGTCCACATTTTCCGTTGTAGTTCGCCTTCCAATTGAAAAGCGCCCCATCCGGAATATCCGGAAAAAACCTTGATATCAGAAATGCTGATTTCACTATTAACGATTGCAGAAACCACAGAATCAATATCTTCGGTCAGATAAAATTCCTGATTGATCTCAATGAAATTTTCCGTCACTTTCTGACCTTTCAGGATAAAATAAACCCTGTCATTTTCCACAGGACCACCTTCGTAAAGTTCCACGGGAAAACCGAAAATATTCAGAAGCCTTGAACTCATATTCTGATTCTTCTTGTTCAGGATAAGACCAAAAGCCCCATTTTCGTTATGGTCCACAATCAGAACGACCGAGCGCGAAAATATGTCGCCCGAAACATCAGGCGTTGATATTAAAATTTTACCTTTGTAAGAGTAATTCATCTATCAAATCTATAAAAAAATATTTTTTTTGAAAAAGAATTGAACAAAAATTTAAGTTAAAATTACCGGAATTTAAATAATTTGGGCAGCTTAATCCGCCTTCCGCTCCCAATCTTTTTTTGCAAAAAAGGATTTCCGCTCAAGTCGGGCTGCGTGCGATTCAACGTTCCAATAAAAAACATTGAATTGTAATCTAATATCTAAAATCTGTTATCTAAATATCTATTTAATAAATGAACAACGAAAACCTCCACGATAAAAGAAAAGTTTACGAAAAATCCCAACTCATCGAAAGTGAGGTCAGACAAAACCCCATCGAACAATTCCGCAACTGGTTTCTGGATGCCGAAGAAAACCCACAAGTTTCCGAAGCCAACGCAATGGCCATTTCCACAGTCGAAGAAGACGGATGTCCAAGAACCAGAATGGTTTTATTGAAGTCTTACAATTGGGAAGGTTTTATTTTTTATACCAATTACGACAGCCGAAAAGGAAGGTCGCTGGAGAAAACTCACAAAGCCTGTCTACATTTTTTCTGGCCAAGCCTGGAACGTCAAATCATCATCAAGGCCAATGTTGAAAAAATTGCTGAAAATCTGAGCGACGGATATTTCCATTCTCGTCCAAAAGGAAGCCAACTGGGCGCAGTTGTTTCTCCTCAAAGTCAGGAAATTCCTGATAGAAATTTCCTCGAAAACAAATTAAAAGATTTAGAAACCGAATTCGAAAACAAAGAAATTCCAAGACCGGAAAATTGGGGTGGTTACATCGCAAAACCTTACGAAATCGAATTCTGGCAAGGCCGTCCGAATCGTCTTCACGACAGAATTCTTTATTCTTTGACAGAAGATTTTGATTGGAAGATTTCCAGATTGGCTCCATAAAAATCCAGCATTTGCTGTCTTTTTATTGACTTCTCGATTTTAAAACTTTCTCAACATCTTCAATCGTAAAACCTTTAGCTTTCAACAAAATTAAATAATGATAAAGTAAATCTGCAGATTCATTTAAAAATAATTCATCGTTGTTATCTTTCGCTTCAATGACCAATTCTACAGCTTCTTCACCTACTTTTTGAGCAACTTTGTTGATACCCTTTTTATAGATTTTATTGGTGTAGGAATTCTCATCATTATTGTCGATTTTCTCAGAAATCGTTTGCTGCAATTCGTACAAAAATCCTTTGTCAGATTCTTCGGCAAAGCAAGTTGTTGTTCCATTGTGACAAGTTGGTCCGAGAGGTTTTGCTTTGATGAGAATCGTGTCGTTATCGCAATCTAATTTCCAGTCAATCATTTCAAGAAAGTTGCCAGAAGTTTCGCCTTTTGTCCAAAGCCTGTTCTTAGAGCGTGAGAAGAAAGTCACTCGTTTTTCCAGCAGAGTTTTATCAAGAGCTTCCTGATTCATATAACCCAGCATCAGGACTTTCAGGTTTAGATAATCCTGAATGATGACGGGAACTAGGCCTGTACCATTATCAAATTTTATATTCATCGTATCGGTAAGTTTTTAGATTTTAAATAATTTTTAAGTTCCGGAATCTCGATTTCATTAAAATGAAAAATACTCGCAGCCAATGCTCCGGTTGCTTTGGTTTCTTTAAAAACGTCTTCGAAATGTTGCATTGTTCCGGCACCACCTGAAGCAATTACAGGAATATTGACTGATTCCGAAAGTTGTTTTGTGATTCCAATAGCAAATCCCACTTTTGTTCCGTCTGTATTCATCGAGGTTAACAGGATTTCGCCTGCGCCAAGATTCTCGACTTCTTTTGCCCAGGAAAACAATTCTTTATCGGTTTCGATTTTTCCGCCGTTGCTGAAAACTTTATGTTGATTTTCAACAAATTTTGTATCAATCGCAACAACCATACATTGCGAACCAAATCTTTTGGCAACTTCGGTTATCAGATTCGGATTGGATATAGCAGCGGAATTGATCGTGATTTTATCAGCTCCGTTTTTCAAGAGCTCTTCCACATTTTCAAGCGCATTAATTCCTCCACCAACCGTAAACGGAATATTGATATTTTTAGCAATTTCTTTCACAAGCGGAATCAAGGTTTTTCTTCGTTCGTCAGTTGCAGAGATATCCAGAAAAATCAGTTCGTCTGCGCCTTGCTGAGAATATTTGATGGCCATTTCTACGGGATCTCCGACTTCTTTCAAATCCAGAAAATTGACACCTTTTACGGTTTCCCCATTTTTGATATCGAGACAAGGGATGATTCTTTTTGCTAACATTATAGAAATGGTTTTAAATCGTTAAACGTAATTCTGTTCTCATACAGAGCTTTTCCGATAATTACACCTTCGCAACCGATTGATTTTACTTTTTCCAAATCTTCAATAGAAGTAATTCCACCGGAAGCAATCAGTTTTATATCTGGATTTTCGCTAATTATTTTTTGATATAAATCGAAAGAAGGACCTTCCAACATTCCGTCTTTATCGATGTCTGTCGAGATAACATATTGGATTCCTGCTTCTGTTTTTTCTTTTATGAAATCATAAACATTCATTTCACTTTCTTCAAGCCATCCGGAAACTGCGATTTTTTCATTTTTAGCATCAGCTCCTAAGATGATTTTTTTTGAGCCATATTTTTCTAAAGTTTCAAGAAATAATTCCGGATTTTTAATAGCAACACTTCCGAGCGTTACCTGGTTTGCACCACTTTCAAAAGCGATTTGAATGTCTTTCTCGGATTTCAAACCGCCACCAAAATCAATGATTAGATTGGTTTCTTTGGAAATCTGTTCTAAGATTTTATAATTGATGATCTCGTTTTGTTTTGCGCCGTCCAAATCGACCAAATGGAGAAATTGGATCCCATTGTTTTCAAAGTTTTTGGCAACGTCTAAAACGTTTTTGCTGTAAATAGTTTTCTGATTGTAATCGCCTTTGGAAAGCCGGACGCATTCGCCATTAATGATGTCTATTGCTGGTATGATTCTCATTTTATATTAATATTTTACAGATATAACTTTATTTTATTTTTAAACTCTCGCAGATTTAATAGATTGGGCAGATTAATTTTAAAATCTGCTTAATTCGCAAAATCAGCGAGAAATTTTTAAACTAATACCTATTATAATTTTAAAAAATTCTCTAATATTTTACTTCCCAGGATTCCGCTTTTCTCGGGATGAAACTGGACGCCGAAAAAATTATCTTTTTGCAGAGCCGTACTGTAAGATTCGGAATAATCTGTTGTTGCAATTGTGTTTTTATTTTTAGTGACATAATAACTATGAACCAGATACATATAACTTTGCTCAGGAATATTTTTGAACAAATCCGACTTCAAATCATAAATCTGATTCCACCCAATCTGCGGAACAAGAACCGAAGCCGGAAATCGCTTCACCGAAACATCAAAAATCCCCAAAGCTTTTGTATCACTTTCTTCCGAATTTTTACAGAGTAATTGCATCCCGAGACAGATTCCCAGAAGTGGTTGTTTGAGTTTCGGAACCAGCAGATCCAGTTGATTTTCCCGCAAAGAATTCATTGCGAAAGAAGCTTCGCCAACGCCTGGAAAAATAACTTTGTTGGCTTCTAAAATCTCATCCGGATTGCTCGTGATCTTTGCCGAAAAACCCAACCTTTCTATTGCAAAAAGCAGACTTTGGATGTTTCCGGCTTTGTAATCTATGATAACTATTTTCATTATTTTAAAATTTAAACACTTCGACAGGCTCAGTGTGACATCTGAGTCAGGCTGAGGCTCTCGAAGCCTTTCATGGTTTACAACATTCCTTTAGTCGATGGGAGAAGCATTTTGTCCGGGTCGCGTTTTACGGCGGATTTCAAACATTTTGCGAAGGCTTTGAAAATCGATTCTATTTTGTGATGTTCGTTTTCGCCTTCCGCTTTGATATTGAGGTTTGCTTTTGCGGCATCTGAAAATGATTTGAAGAAATGAAAGAACATTTCAGTTGGCATTTTTCCAATCATTTCACGTTTGAAATCGGTTTCCCAAACAATCCAGTTTCGTCCTCCAAAATCCAACGCAACTTGTGCCAGACAATCATCCATTGGTAAAACGAAAGCGTAACGTTCGATTCCCAATTTGTTTCCTAACGCTTGATAAAATGCTTCTCCGAGAGCAATTCCCGTATCTTCAATCGTATGATGTTCGTCCACTTCCAAATCGCCATCAACTTTGATTTGCAAATCCATTTGACCATGTTTCGAAATCTGGTCCAGCATATGGTCGAAAAAGGCAATTCCTGTATCGATATTGGATTTTCCTGTTCCATCGAGGTTTAGATTGATTTTGATTTTGGTTTCATTGGTGTTTCTGATGATTTCTGCAGTTCTGTTTTCTAGCTTTAGGAATTCATAGATTTCTTTCCAGGAAGTCGTTTTTAAGGCAATGATGTTTTCGAAATCATCATTTTCTAAAATCTCTTCTGCACCAAGATCTTCATCGGTATTAATGAAAATCGCTTTTGAATTGAGGTTTTTTGCCAGTTTGAGGTCGGTGATTCTGTCGCCAATGACATAGGAATTTTCTAAGTCGTAATTATCTTTATCAAAATATTTGGTCAAAAGTCCTGTGTTCGGTTTTCGGGTTGGCGCATTGTCTTTGGCGAAGGTTTTATCAATAAAAATATCCTTGAATTTAATGTCTTGATTTTCAAAAGTTTCAATAATTAAATTTTGTATCGGCCAAAAATTTTCTTCCGGATGAGAAGCTGTTCCCAAACCGTCCTGGTTCGTTATCATAACCAATTCATAATCCAATTCATTCGCTATTTTTGAGAGATAAATGAAAACCTGAGGATAGAATTTCAATTTTTGAAAGGAGTCGACTTGGTAATCTTCCGGTTCTAAAACCAAAGTTCCGTCGCGGTCTATAAATAATATTTTTTTACTCATTACTAATTTATGTTGTTTTGGAATTCGTGAATTTTCAATTTCATTTTTTTATTGATTTGTTATTTTATGTGGCTTCGAGAGCCTCAGCCTGACAGTGTTTAATAAGCGATGTTACACGGAGCTTGTCGAAGTGTCTAATTTAATTATCAATATTTTGAAGCGTTTCTTCCAATTTTTTATTTTCCTCAGGAGAACCAACCGTGATTCTCAAGCAATTTTTGATAACGGAATTTCGGTTTCTCACAATTACATTTTTATCGACTAATCTCTGGTAAATTTGGTCTGCATTTTCTACTTCTATCAGAATAAAATTGGCATCAGAAGGAAAAATTTTCTTGACTAAACGCAGTTGTGCTAAATTTTGAATAAGCATTTTTCTCTCATTCAAGATCATTTTGATATTCTCTGAAACGAGTTTAATATTTTCTTCATTCAAAGCATCAAGAATTGAATTTTGATTAAGCTGACTGATATTATAAGGTGGTTTTGTCTTATTATAAAATTTAATAATTTCTTCGGAAGCATAAGCAATTCCAACCCTAGCAGAAGCCATTCCCCAGGCTTTGCTAAACGTCTGGCTTACAATTAGATTCGGATAATTTTTGATTTTATTCCTGAAACTTTCTTCCGGGCTGAAATCGATGTAAGCTTCATCAATAAAGATAATTCCGTTGAAGTTCTCAAGAATGTATTTTATATTTTTGGTTGAATTTCCTGTAGGATTATTTGGTGAACAAATGAAAATGATTTTAAGATTCTCATCGCTCAAATAAGGTTTTAAAGTCTCAGGGTCGATTTGAAAATCTTCATTTAAATCAAGATTAATTAGTTCTACATTATTAATATTAGCGGAAACTTCATACATTCCATAAGTCGGCGAGAATGTCAAAACTTTATCTTTTCCAGGCTCGCAAAAGATTCTAAAAGTCAAGTCGATCACTTCATCGCTTCCATTTCCCAAGAAAATATTTTTGAAAGGAATCTGATTGATTACGCTCAGTTTTTGCTTAATTTTCCTTTGATAAGGGTCTGGATAACGATTCAATTCTCCGAAAGGATTTTCGTTGGCATCCAGAAAAATGCCGTTTTCTCCTTCAAACTCTTGTCTCGCAGATGAATAAGGTTTTAGATTAAGGATATTTTTTCTAACCAATTTTTGAATATCAATTTTCATTTTCTAAATATTTTAATCTGACAGAAACGGCGTTTTTGTGAGCAATTAATTCTTCGGTTTCTGCCATTGATATGATTGTTTTTCCGATGTTTTTAATTCCGTTCTTTGTAATATTTTGAAAGGTGATTTTCTTCACAAAACTATCCAGAGAAACACCGCTGTAATTTTTCGCAAAACCGTTTGTTGGCAACGTGTGATTGGTTCCGGAAGCATAATCACCGGCACTTTCCGGACTGAAATTTCCCAAAAAAACCGAACCTGCATTTGTGATTTTATTCGTGAATTTTTCAGAATTTTCTATTGACAGGATCAAATGTTCCGGTGCATAAAAATTAGAAAATTCAATGGCATCATCGATTGAGTTAAGCAATATTGATTTGCTGTTTAGCAGTGCGATTTCAGCGATTTCTTTTCGAGGTAATCCAGCTAATTGTTTTTCGATTTCGAAATTAATTTTATTAATAATATTTTCAGAATTACTCAATAAGATCACTTGAGAATCTGTTCCGTGCTCCGCTTGAGAAAGAAGATCTGACGCAACAAATGCTGGAATCGAAGTTTCATCCGCAATCACCAAAACTTCACTTGGACCAGCCGGAATATCGATGGCTACATTATAATTAAGTGCAAATTGTTTCGCAAAAGTCACATATTGATTTCCAGGACCGAAAATTTTATCCACTTTCGGAATGGTTTCTGTTCCAAACGTCAAACCTGCAATTGCCTGGCATCCACCGACTTTGAAAATATTTTTAATCCCGGCCAAATCTGCGGTGAACAAAATCGCAGGATTTATTTTTCCATTTTTATCTGGAGGTGAGCAAAGCGCAATATTTTTGCAACCCGCTATGTTTGCGGGAATTCCCAACATTAAAACTGTCGAAAATAAAGGTGCAGTTCCTCCAGGAATATAAATCCCGATATTTTCAATCGCCCGGCTTTCTCGCCAGCAAAAAACGCCTTCCGTAGTTTCAATGATTTCTTTCTCTTCTTGTTGAGATTCGTGAAATTTTCTGATGTTTTCAGAAGCCGTTTTTATGGCTGATTTTAACTCGGCGGAAACTAAACTTTTAGCTTCATTGATTTCAGATTCTGAAACTTTCAAGTCATTTAAAATAGCACCATCAAATTTTTCTGTGAAGAAGTTTAAAGCTTTATCGCCATTAATTTTAACTTCATCAAAAACAGATTTAACTTGCTCAGAAAGATTTTCCTGATTTTGTGAAGGCCTCTCGCAAAGTGCTTTCCACTCAGAAACATGAGGATATTTATACAGCTTCATCATAATATCATTTTTTCGATTTCTAAAACCAATATTCCCTGTGCACCTTCATTTTTCAACTTTTCGATGACTTCCCAAAATTGGTCTTCTTTGATTACTGAATGGATTGATGACCACCCACTTTCTGCCAATGGAAGAACGGTAGGGGATTTCATTCCGGGCAAAAGATTGATGATTTTTTCAAGACTCTGATTGGGAGCATTCAGAAGAATGTATTTGCTTTCGGAAGCCTCTTTTACAGCGTTGATCCTGAATAAAAGCATCTTTAAAATTTCTTGATTTTTATTAGACAAATTTTCACCAGAAATCAAAACGGCTTCACTTTCGACAACGGTCTCCACTTCCTTCAAACCATTTGTGAGTAGAGTAGAACCTGTACTGATGATGTCGAAAATAGCATCTGAAAGTCCAATTCCAGGCGCAATTTCTACACTTCCGCCAATTTTTTCAATTTGGGCATCGATGTTTTTTTGTTTAAAATAGTTCGAAAGAATCTCGGGATAAGACGTCGCGATCTTTTTACCTTGGAAATATTCAATTCCGTTATAACTCTCTTCTTTCGGAATTGCCAAAGACAATCTGCATTGCGCAAATCCTAATTTTTGAATGGTTTCAATTTGTTTTTGTTGCTCCAAAACTTCATTCAGTCCAAGGATTCCGACGTCGGCAACGCCTTGCTCCACATATTGAGGAATATCATCGTCGCGGAGGAAAAGGATTTCCAAAGGAAAATTGGAAGAAACAGCTTTCAGTTTTCTGGTGCCATTGGAAATTTTGATTCCACATTCCTCGAGGAGTTTGAGAGACTTTTCGCTCAGTCGTCCGCTTTTTTGTAAGGCTAATTTCAGTTTACTCATTTTGGATTTTGACATTAGTCCGAGTAAACGACAGGAAGATTTTTGGAATAAAAAAACCGACTGATTACTCAGACGGTTTATATTTTTAGAAGTTATGACATATCACGACCTTCCCGTCTGTGCGAGGAAATGGTGATGATGATGCATAAATTGTGTAGTCATTTTCATATTTTGATCAAGCAAATGTATAGAACTTATTTTAATTAAATCTAACTTTTTAGGAAAATTAACTAAATAAAATTCTCTGTCCACTTCTGAACCATCTCAGAAAACCTAGTGTTTTCAAAGGTTTTGTTCCTGATTTTGGAAACAGAATGCACGCCCTTTTCGTCAGAAATTCTTAAAATCTCTTCCGCTTTTTGAGATTCAAAAGCAATGATTTCTGCTTCTTCTATTTCAGCCAGTTTATTTTTATGAATGAAAGTAACGAAGTTTTCCATCAAAGGCGAAATGTACGCCCCTTCCGTTTGTTTCGGAATTTTGATCACATTATCCTGCAAAAACAGAAGATTCCCGAAAATGCTTCTTGCTATTTTTTTATTTGGATTAAGGAGAATGACATCGTCCAACTCATTTTCCTTCGCATAGATTTGGGCATAAATATTCTCCGGAGAATGAACCCTGATATTACTCAGAAGATTAGCATTCACATTGATTTCCTTAATTAGGTCCAATTCGATATTTCCTTTGACAATAAGTATGTCTTCTGATTCTTCAATTTCAAAGTAGAAAGCCGTTTCAGATTTTGGAAGTGTTTTATCTTCCTGTTTTCTGTAAGCCATCATTTGGATAATCCCGTTCTGGATCCCTTTATCAAGGACTTCTCGTTGGAACAGCTCCTGGAAAAACTCTAAGGTATAAGTCAATGGGATATTCAGTCTCATTTTTCTCATAGATGCCATTAGGAAAAAGTATGATTCCTCTGCCATTATGAGTTGCCCTTTTCTTACAAAAAAAGAGACCCAAACTGCATCACCGAAAAGAAAAGAACGGTTGATAAGCTGCAGGTTTTCTTCTGTATAAATTAATTTTTGTAACTGCATTCTAGGTAATAGTAAAAAAATAATGAACGATAAAATCGTTCATCCATTTATTTTAAGCGGCGCCTAATTTTATCTGTAGATTTTCTATCAGGTTTTCCCAATAGAGTTTGTTTTCTTCTTCGTCACCAGGTTCGCAAAAGTCGGTAATATTAAGAGAAAGATCGTCTGTGATCTCATCGATGACAATAGAAAGCTCGAAGAAATATTTCGTTCCTTCATCTTCTTCCCAACGGAATCTCACAAAGCTTTCCGGCTTATAACGGATAAGCGTAGCTCTCTCAGCAGGACCACCGCCCCAGCTGAAAAAGAAATCGTCACCACGCTCTACAACGTCGTCTGCAAACCATTCTGATAATCCTTCTGCACTTGCCAAATACTCATACAATATCTCTGAGAGACAATGCATATTGTATTCATACTGCACTTTCGTTTTCGCCATATTCTAATTCTAATTGTGGCGCAATATATAAATTAATTTCTTATTTCCAAATCAAAATGTCTATGGAAATACAAATTTTTTATAGAAATAATGTATGATTTTTATTAGCTGATTTTGTACAGTTGATGAATACTAAATTTTAGAATTATTGAGGCAGCTTTATCCGCCTTGCAGTTTATCCTGAGCTTGTCGAAGGATTCCCGCTTTTTTCTGTCATGGTGAACGATGTGAAGCGATCCGTAGAACTTTTCTACCATCGCCATGACAGAAAAAGAGCTCCACTCAGGTCGGGCTGCAGATTCAATATAAAAATAACAGTTGCCATAAAAACACAATTTTATCATTCCCCGTAGGAATCTAGACCTCTGAGATGCCTCCTGCGGAATGACAAAAAAATGAAACTTAATGCGCTTCATTCAAAGCTTCCATAATAATTTCGCAACCTTTTCGGATTTCATCTTCGGAGATTGTGAGTGGAGGAGAGATTCTCAGATATTCGTTTCTGTACAATTGCCAGAAAACGATCAGCCCTTTTTCCATACATTTTGAAGCGACTTTCAAAGTGTATTCCGGAGAACCGAGATTCACAGCCAGCATCAAACCTTTTCCGTTCACATTTTTGATTTTCGGGTGAACGAGCAATTCTCTGAATAGCTTTTCTTTTTTATCTGTTTCGTTCATCAGTCCGCTTTCCAGAACTTCTTTCAAAGTAGCGTGTGAAGCAGCAGCAATCAAAGGGTTTCCTCCAAAAGTTGTGATATGTCCCAACTTAGGCGAATGAGAAAGACTCGTCATAATTTCCTTCGAACTCATAAAAGCACCAACCGGAACACCGCCGCCCATTCCTTTTCCCATTACGAGAATATCAGGAACAATCCCGAAATGTTCAAATGCAAACAGCTTTCCGGTTCTTCCAAACCCAGGCTGAATCTCATCCAAAATTAATAATGCACCAACTTTCTCACATCGTTTTTTCAGGTTGATGAAGTAATTGTCTTTAGGCATAATAAAGCCTGCCGCACCTTGAATCGTTTCTACAATGACGCAAGCTGTTTTCTCCGTGATTTTATCAAAATCATTTTCATTATTGAACTCGATGAAATTCACCATTGGCAACAATGGACGAAACTCTCTCTTATGATATTCATTTCCTGCAACAGATAATGCACCGTGTGTATTCCCGTGATACGCATCTTTGAAAGCAACGATTTCTTCTCTTCCTGTGTAACGTTTAGCCAGTTTCAGACTTCCGTCAATGGCTTCTGCTCCGGAATTAACGAGATAAGTGACTTCCAAAGGTTCTGGTGTTGCTTCAGCCAGAAGTCTGCAAAGTTCAACAGGTTTTTCCTGGGCATACTCCCCATAAACCATGACGTGAAGATATTTATCTGTTTGTTCTTTAATAGCATTAACCACTTTTGGATGAGAATGTCCAAGTGTATTGGCAGAAACACCGGCTACGAAATCCAGATAAGCTCTTCCGTCTTTTCCGTAGATGTAACTGCCTTCTGCTTTTTCAACTTCAAAACCTGCGGCGTATGGTGTGGTCTGTGCCTGATATTGATAGAAATTTTCTTTTAAATCCATTGTAAATAAAAACTTAGGCAAAGTTCGGGAATTTCTAGAAAATAAGTAATCTACAATATTGTTAATCTTTTATTTTTAAATCATCTTTCAAATTATACCAACCGCTCCAACTACAATTTCCATTTATAAACTCCTTTGTTTTCTTTTTAAATGTAAGTTTATAATTTTCAACTGTTGTACAATGTCTTTCTTTTGGAATTGAATATAATTCTGATTCGAATTGAATTAATTTGTTCAATTCATTTTTATTAAGTTCTCCAATCTTTCCATTATTTGTAAAGAAGAACTTATTGTTTTTATTTACAACAATTATTGAATCAGAAATCGAATGGAAACAACCTTTTGATTCATAATTTAAAATTATCTGAGTGTCTTTTAATTTTCGGATAATCGAATTTTCTATTTGCTTGGAAATATCAATATAATCAGGATTGATGATTAAAGTGTCTATATCTTTTCTGTTATTGGCTTTGTAAGTTTTTATCTGCTTTATGCCAAATAAATCATAATATTCAAACTGATAAGTACCTTTTTCTATGCTATCAATTTTTAGAGGATTTTCAAGAAATGGACTAAGTTCTTTCGGTAAAAATGTCTTGAGTATTTTATTATCTTTTTTTACAACAAGTTCATTAAGTTCCGGGAAATTTCGACTTGATTTTTTCTGATTCTTAATCTCAATAATTAGTGTGGAATATTTTTTTGTACAACCAATCGACACAAGTGAAAAAATAAATCCACAGATAGTAATTTTAAATATGTTTGATATTTTCATTATCAAATTAAATATTACTTCTTGACCCGGACCGGCGTTTTTGGTTTGTTCTTTTCCTCTAACTTTTTACGTTCTGCTTCAGCTCGTTCAAAGAGAGAATTATCTGATTCGTAAACGATTTCAGGATAATTAGGTGTGTCTAGGAAAATGTCGCTCCATTTCTGTGGACGGTCTTTGGTATTCCAGTTAAAATCTTTGAAAAAACGTTCGGCTTTTGAAATCTTGCTCATCGGATAAGTGTCCGTATTAGCACCAATATTACAGTCAACAACTTCCAAGCGACGTTCTAAAAACTCTGCCACAATCTCGCCGCAGGTGGAAAGAGCAACTCCAATTCTTGTGATTTGGTGCGTCTTTTTATTCTCATCATCAGCGTAAGTGATTGCTTGAGCGTTACCAACGGCTTTTGCACTGTCTATGGCATTGTTGTTCAGATAGACGATCATGTTCTTGCTTTTGATCTGATTGAATTCATCTTTCAAATTCAAGGAGTCTGCTTTGCTGATCGCAAAAGCATTGCCCAAAACCCTGATGGAATCTGTGATTTCTTTCTCTGGATCGCTGTAAACACGTATTTCGTCTCCTGTCACCTGTTTTGCTCCCATCCAAAGAATTGGTTTTCTCATGAGATGCATTTCGCCATCAGTCTCGTTAAAACTTAAAGAATCCGCTCGTCCTTGCATATTGGTCTTGAAAATCCTCACTTTCCTGAATGCACGCAAATAACTTTTTTTCTTCAAAGAATTGGCGGAATCTGGCCTTTGAAAGGTGATGAATTTCTCTGCGGAAAAATAGGCAGAATCCTTACTGAGAATCTTTACTGCATAGGGTTTATCGGTAACCATCGCAGAATCTCTCTTCTCATAGATCTCTCCATAGCCGCCTTTTATGAAACGTTTTTGTTGAGGGTCGTCCAGCATTACATTTCCTGTTCCTTTACCAAAGCCCGTATTTCTGTTGAAGTATAATTTGTCTCCGGTCAGAATCTTTCCATTATTATGGATTCTGGAATTTTTGTTGAGGAAAGATTCTCCGGTTTTGGAATTATAACTTCCTAATTCTGTGTAGACATAATTTATTGGATTTCTTTTGTCTCTTATTGTAGTTGGACCTGTGAAATCGGAAACGCCAGTGTTTTGATTTTGTTTGATATTATCACTGACAATGGTGTATTTATCAGTTTCGATGTTGGAACGTCCAATGAAATCAATCATTTTTGTATTGAGATAATAGGTCGCCGATCTGGTGTACATCACACTTCCGTCTTTGCTGTAAATAGTTCCGCCTGTATTGAAATAAGCGGTATTTGGGATTTTATCGTAATAGAGTGTTTCTGTTTTGATGGTCTGCTTCGGGTCGGTAAGAACTACATTTTTACGGGCAATTCCACGTTCCGTATTACCATCGTATTCCATTTCTTCTGCAGTGATCCGGTTTCCGTCAGGAGTTGTCAAGACGACATTTCCTATGGCCTTCAGGAAATTTTCTTTCTGATAAAAAACGACCTCATCCGCTGTAAGGACAGAACCTTGATGTTCAAATACAACATTTCCGGAGAAAACTGGATTTCCGTCATATTTGTCTTCTTTAATACCAAAAGTATCAGAATGTTTGTTGATGACTTTTTTGGAAGGCTGAGATTGCGGATTTGAGTTTTTGAAAAAAGGGTCTTTTACCAGCCCTTGATCTGTGGTTGGTGGTGTGACCTGCGAAAATATTCTAACAAAAATTAGAAGTAGAACTACAAAAAAAGATTTCTTCATTAATTTTCAGACTTCTTGTGTCCGTAAAAGTACAAAGAGTGCGTATCAATACTTACGCCAAATGCTTTTTCAATAGAGTCTTTGATTCCCTGGATCCTTGGGTCACAAAACTCAATAATTTCCTCGATTTCTTTGTCAGAATCTGCTTTGTAAATAACCAAATGGTCATGCTGCTTATCAAAATATGACTTTTCATAAGAAGATGTACTCAAAGTTTTTTCTCCGAATTGGTGCTTTCTGATTAGGCCTGCATCCAGGAAAATCTCAATGGTATTATAAATCGTCGCCTTGCTTACGTGATATTTTTTCTGCATCATCAGCAGGTAAAGGTCGTCCACGTTGAAGTGGTGCTCCATATTGTAGATCTCTTCAAGAATAGTGTATCTCTCAGGCGTATTACGGAAGCCTTTATCCATCAGATATTGTCTAAGGACGTCTTTTATAGTTGCGATATTCAACTCTTTTTGTTTCGTATCCATAATACAAAAATAGCGATTTTTTCGGGATTACTCGTAATGCTTATGTTCGACTTTTTCGATTCTCTCGATTTTGATTTTTTGGTCGAGAAGCGGTGCTGATTCTACCACAACATTGTGACTTGCAACACCATAAGCCGTGAAATCATTACTTCCGAGTTTTTTCACAAAATTATAAATGTTAAGAATGATCTTGTCTCTGATTGTCAATAAGAAATCGTTGATATAAACATTATCAATGATCACGAATTTAAGATCCGGCGGGATGTTATGTGCTCTCAAGGACGGATGCGAACTTCTTGACGGGATTGTTCCTTCTTCCATCATTTCGTTCAGAATCTGTTGGAAATAATCATTGATTCGTCTGTCTCTTTTGAATCCTAATAAGAAACTGATCTTATAAATCGTTCCCGGCAGAATCTCCTCTACATGATATTTGAAACTGTATGGGTCTTCCTGATTGACAATATTTAAAATAAAATAATGGTCTGCTCTTTTAGGTTGTGCACGGATGATCGAGTAGATGATCTTCGATTCTACTTCATCATCGCGTTTTGCCCGACTTATGAACGCAAGATTGGTCGCATACTTAGGAATCGTTTCATCCAGCTTCATATCTTTTATTGTGGAAACATACTTTTGAAGCTTTACAAATTTGATGAATGTTGTTTTGATAAGTCGCCCGTTATACCAGGCGTACATACAGATTCCGATAAATCCTGCCAACAGAACGGACATCCAGCCACCTTCGAAAAATTTAATAATATTGGCACTGAAAAATCCGCCTTCTATCACAATATAAACCAATGCAAAAAGCGCGATCCAGAGTTTGTTTGTTCTCGTTTTCAAAAACCAGAACACCAGGAGAATGGTCGTCATCAGCATTGTCACGGTAATGGAAAGTCCATAGGCCGCTTCCATTCTTCCGGATTCTTTGAAATAGATCACAACAACAAAGCACAAAAGCAGAATTCCCCAATTGATTTTCGGGATGTACATTTGACCTTTTATCCCGGAAGGATATTCGATTTCCTGATTAGGCCAGAAATTGAGGGCCATTGCTTCGGAAAACATCGTGAACGCTCCTGTGATTACCGCCTGGCTTGCAATGATAGCTGCAGCTGTCGCAATTACAACACCCGGAATAATAAACCATTCCGGCATAATTCCGAAAAATGGATTCTTACCACGGAATACTTCGTGATAGTTGCTCAACAGCCAGGCACCTTGTCCCAAATAATTGAGGATCAACATGGCTTTCACAAAAATCCAGCTCACTCGGATATTCTTGATACCACAATGCCCAAGATCGGAATATAATGCTTCTGCTCCTGTTGTACAAAGAAAGACCGCGCCAAGGATAACAATGGCGCTAGGAGAGTTATAGATCAATTTTAGGGCATAATAAGGATTAAAAGCTTTTAGGATCATTGGATGTTCAACTAAATGGACAAGACCAAAACCTCCTAAAACCAGAAACCAGAGTACCATTACCGGTCCGAAAAACTTTCCGATAAAGCTGGTCCCAAATTGCTGAACCACAAAAATAATTACCAAAATGGCCAATGTAATAGGAACAACAGGCGGCTTGTGCGTGACGAGTTCCAGACCTTCAATGGCGGACATCACTGTAAGAGACGGCGTGATGATACTGTCCGCCACCAAAGCGGCTGCTCCGATGATGGCAATGATGTAAAGCCACTTTTTCTTGAATCTTTTGACGAGTGAATAAAGTGATAGAATGCCACCTTCGCCTTTGTTATCAGCCCTCAAAGCGATAATGACGTATTTGATAGTCGTTTGTAAAGTCAGTGTCCAAATAATGCACGATAGTGCCCCTTCTATGTATTCCTCGGAGATGATTCCGCCGGCCTTTCCTGCATTGATAATGGCTTTCATCACGTAAAGCGGAGAAGTGCCGATATCTCCGAAAACGATTCCCAAAGAGACCAGAACGCCAACCCAGGAAAGTTTTTTGAGGTCAAAATGACCACTGCTATCTTGCGACATAATTGCGATATGTTGAAAAAATAATTCTGCAAATTTAGATTATTTTATATTCTGAGAAATTTTTTTTACGAAAATGTAATACTTAAAGAAAAGAGGAGTACGGGAATTATTATTACCAATCGCTTCTGATATTGAATTTAAAGATATTTTAAGAAACTCCAGAGTTTTCTTTTTCTGAGGTAATCCAGGTTTTGGTCATTGTCATAAGCTTCCCTTTCGAAGCTGATATTTTGGTAAGCGAGGTGTGGATTTTTGTATTTCAGATATTTGAGATAATATTCGGAGAGATACCAAATGTAAAACGGGATGACCAACAATTCCAATTGCTGACGGATATGAATCTTCTCATGATTAATGAGAATCTTGTTTTGCCTGTATTCTTTTTTTCTCAGCAATATGAACGGGAACAATGTAATCCCCGAAATTTTAGTATTTTTGAGTAATCTTTGACAGACAATGATAATCATAGATCAAAGGTAAAAATTTTGGTATAGTTTTTTAACTTATGAAACTAAATGACATCAAAGAAAATGAAGACTTTTATTATAACGAACAAGGTTATAAGGTTTTTACGGAAAAATTCCACCTGAAACGTGGCTATTGCTGTAAAAGCGGATGCAGACATTGCCCTTACGGTTATGATAAAAAGACGGATACTTTCATTAAAAAACCTAAAAATTAACAATAAAATCTACATTATGAAAAAATATATATTTATACTTCTTGCAGTGGTTTCTTTGGGCATAGCTTCTTGTAGCCCTTTTCAAGTGAAATCTGACTATTCTGCAACAGCAAATTTTGCTAATTACAAAACTTATTTGTTAAGAACTGACGATTTGAAACTGAATGACCTTGATAAAGACAGAGTTTTGAACGAACTGTCAAAACAAGTTCAGGCAAAAGGATTGACTTCTGCTCAGAATCCGGATTTGATCATCAATGTAAAGGCGTCTCACAAAAAAATTCAGGATATCACAACCAGTGCTAATGTTGGCTGGGGTTGGGGAAGACCTTGGGGCTGGGGCGGCGGTTTCGGTATGGGAAATACATGGACCAACAACTATAATAGTGGAACGATTGTGATTGACATCATCGATGCGAAAACTCAAAAACTGGTTTGGCAAGGCGCAGGTAGCGGAATTTCTGTAGATTCTCCAAGATCAAAACAAAAACAGATTCCACAAGTTGTGGCAGAGATAATGGCCAATTATCCGCCTCAAAAAGGGAAATAGTTTCTCTGTACGATAGAAGATCGATAGATTATAGACAATAAAAAAAACCGTCTCGTTACCAATAACGAAACGGTTTTTTTATTCCGATATTTTTGTAGTCATTAGTTCTTTTACTTCTTTAAGGACTTCGGACTTTTTTTCTTGGCTAAGTTCTAAAATATTCAGTAAATTCTGATTATTGAATAATTCTTTTGTCAGAATACATCTTTTCTCCAGCAATCTTTGTTTTTGTTTTCCATATAGAGTCGTGAGACAAGTGATTGGGTAAAGTGCATTTTGGTCCACCAGACTTTTGATGTTCTTATCTTTAGGATAATCCCAGGATAGCAATCTCAAACCATAATATTCTGAGAAAGCCACAGAATCCTTCGTGAAATAAGTATTGGTAATCAACCAGCCGTCAGTAAATTCGGTTTTGGTGCCAAAAAGATCATATTGAATATCAGAAATGTCTTTGATTCTAGACAAAACGTACATCGGCGTTGTGACAGAAATTTTTGTGTCTTCTGCATTGCGAAATTTGCATTCTACCCAATAGGTTTTCGAATCTTTTTTAGCAATAACATCAGCTTCGTGAGTCACCGAATGTCCTTTTATCAATTGTCCGGTTTCGGTTTTGTAACCGATGTTCTGAAATACTCGAGAAATCCATTGCTCAAAATAAAACCCAGCAGGGCCCAATTCCAACAAGGCTTTTTTCAAACTGTATCTTGCTGCGACAGAATTCGAGATTTTCTTTAATTCTTCAAACGCCATTCTGTACAGTTCGCCGGTCGTGATGCCTTCGAAACATTTTGGTAAAACCGTTTCCAAAACCCTTTTCACAGATTGTTCGCCCGCTCCCGAATTCCGAAGTGAGTTTTCTAGCTTTGAAATTTCAAATTCTACCGTTTCTCCAGCATTATTTTTTATTTTCATAATTCCGTTTTATTTGCTTTAAATTTAACCGGCTAGTTACTATTTTTCATTTTTAGTGTTATATCACCAATGTTATAACTGTATATTGAAGCAGGTAAGAATGAAAAAGAAAAGGTATCTATTGTTTTTACTCCCATTTGGTCAATAGAAGTGACCAAAGCTTTTTCGAATGAATTAGCTTTACAGAATTTAATTAAACTTTTCAATTCATTAGGTTTTTCGAAGTATCGATTACTCCATTTTATTTCTACACCCCAGACAGGTTTGTATTTTTTATCATCAACTAAAACTAAATCTACCTCACCTTCGTTTTTACCGTCTTTCCATCTTGCATATGTCAAATCTAATTTTTCGCGATGCATCCATTGTGAAAGTACGGCTGTTTCTATCATATTACCCATTTCACTGTCTGTTTCGGAAATCGGAGAAAATAAAGCTGTACGTAACGATGGATTGGTTAAATATACTTTGAAACTTGTAATTCTCTTTAGACGTTTGGCATTTACATCAACCCTATTTAGTACTTTTATTAGAAATGCTGCTTCTAAGTATTCTAAATATTTTTTGAGTGTGTCTTTTTGTATACCACTTTCCCTACTCATTGTTTCGTACGAAAACTCACTACCTGTATTGTAAGCTATATAAGTAAAAAATCTGTTTAATTCCTGTACATCCTTTATGCCATATAAACTTGGCAGGTCACGCAACAATACTTTATCAACAATATCGTTTTTAACATATCTACCCATATCACTTTGAATCTTTTCAGATAATACAACCTCAGGATAACCTCCAAAATTTAAGTAGTGTACAAATTCCTTATTGAGCACTTTTATATCATGCGTAAGACAGTAGGGGATTTGCTGTTCTCCATATGTTATTGTTCCATCATAAATGAGATGATTCATCTCCTTAAGATGAATATATTCTTGAAAAGTAAGAGGAGGTAACATAAAATCAGTAAATCTGCCTGCTCCACTCTCTGTACTGTGCCATTTCAGAGCGGCAGCTGCTGACCCGGATACAATGAATTTTGTTTCAGGAAATGAATCTACGAGTACTTTTAAATGTCTTTCCCAGTCTTTGAGGTATTGTATTTCATCAAAAAAAACAAAACAACCATTCAAATTTTTTAAGTTAAGGGATTCTTTGCAAAGGTTTAAAATATCTTCTAAACTTAGATGAACATAAATAGGATTATCAATTCCTATAAAAAAAATTTTTTGCGGATTTACATCTTCATTAATTAACTGTTCTATGCTGTGGAAAAGCATTACTGTTTTACCTACCCGTCGTGGACCCATTAGTACCAATGCTCTTTTTATATTTTTCTCTATCACAAAAGGATAGAATAGTTTAAAATATAGACGTTTTGACATTGAGCTATATGTTTCGGGTATTTGTTTATTAATCCACCAAGGGTTTTCATAACGCAAGCGCTCTATTATTTTTTTGACTGGAATAAGGCTGTAAATATCCATAAATCTGCTTGTTTTTGCAAAAATAGTTAAAATAAATAGATTTAAATCATCTTATTTTTATATTTTATTGATGTATTGTTAACTTTTTCAGTAATATTTATCTTAATTTTATCAAATGCATCATTCCACAAACCAAATCTCAAACCGGCTTCCCTGCTCCAAAGGCTTATAATTCAGATAACCTTTATGCGCTTCGATAATACTTTTACTGAGTGTTAATCCAATTCCGGAACCGCCACTTCTTGTCGTAAAAAACGGAAGGAAGATCTTATCCTGAATTTCTTTCTGGATTCCGA
Source organism: Epilithonimonas caeni DSM 17710 (assembly GCF_000426465.1). Classification (GTDB taxonomy): domain Bacteria; phylum Bacteroidota; class Bacteroidia; order Flavobacteriales; family Weeksellaceae; genus Epilithonimonas; species Epilithonimonas caeni. The sequence continues at coordinate 550,918 of NZ_KE384527.1, read as the reverse complement.
CTCCATTGTCTTCCACACTTAGAATGATACGTTTGTTTTGAGTTTTGATTTCAGTTTTAATTGTTCTTTCAACATTATCGGAAACAGCATAAATAGCATTGAGATAAAGATTAATTAAACATCTTTCAATCATTTTTTCATCCGCTGAAATCGTGTGATTTTCTAATGAATTGACAATCGTAATATGATTTTTTTCAAATTCAGGTCTAAGGAAATTAAGCGCAGATTCTACAATATCGGTTAAAGAAATTATTTTAAAAACCGGTTTCGGAAGTTCGGCAACTTGTCGGTAATCATCTACAAAATTCAATAGTTGTTTCGATTTGGAATTGATGATCATCAGACTTTCCTTCATATCCTGCTGGTCTTCTTTCTCGATAATTTCCTGATTCGCAATATATTCAAGATTTTGAATCAAACTGTTAACAGGCGTCAAAGTATTCAGAAGCTCGTGCGAGATCACTTTCATCAGGTTGTTCCAAGCCAGTTTTTCTTTTTGCTCAATAATTTTCTGAACAGATTCTAAACTGATGATGCAGAATCTGTGTTTAGCATTCTGAACTTTTTTAGTCCTTAAAGAAAACGATTGTTTCGCATTTTCATTGATCGAAATATCAAAAAATTCCTGAGAGTTTTCGTAATTGGTTTGCTCTATGATTTTGTAAAAATCAGGTGCTTTCTTTTCATAAAGATTCCAGGAATTATACTTTGGAATTTTCAGAATTTCCAAAAAAACAGGATTTACATAAAAAACGTCCCAATGGTCATTTTTTTCCGTCAAAATCATTAGTCCGATTTCCAGCTGATTCAGAATTTCTTCGTACAAAAGTTTGTAAGAGGACAACGAAAGGTGCTCTTCTTTGCTTTGGTAGTAGAGTTGTACAGTGTTATCAACCAGACTGTTTTCTTCCGTTTTCGGAAACAATGAAAAATCTTTTTTCTGAATGGCCAAAAGCAATTTTTCTGTTTTCTGAATGTACGATAAAGCCGAGGTCTGTGCCAGAACAATGCAGACCAAACTCACCAATGAAAATAAAATACAGTTGATCCATTTGTTCTGTGAATAAAAATCAAATGCAAAAATTCCGCAGACAATGGCCAGCAGAATGAATATCAGCCAAAAAAAATGCTGTTTCCTCATTTATAATTCAAATTTTTCCATTCTTCTATACAACGCCGCTCTCGATAATCCCAAATCTTCCGCTGCCAGAGAAATATTTCCACGATGTTTTTTCAACGCTTTTTTGATGAGGATTTCTTCCATTTCTTCGATGTTTAGATTGATGATTGTTTTTTCTAATTCTTCATCCTGAGGCATCAGCAATTTAAGATTTTTCTCGTTGGAAAGAATCACGCTTCTTTCTATGCAATGGTCAAGTTCACGGATATTTCCCGGCCAGGAATAATGCGTTAATTCTGAAATTAAAACATCATTTAAAACCAAATCCGGCTTGTGATATTTCTGTTTGTATTTATCCAGAAAATAATCGGCTAAATTTGAAATATCTTCAATTCGTTCTCTCAGACTTGGAATGTTTAATTCAACGGTATTGATTCTATAATATAGATCTTTTCGGAAACGGTTTTCAGCAACGGCTTTTTTAAGATTTTCATTAGTTGCGAAAATAAATCTCACATCCAGCAATCGTTCTTTGCTTTCTCCGATTCTCGATAACTTTCTGTTTTGAATCAAGCTCAATAATTTGGTTTGAAGATGAAGCGGAAGATTCCCGATTTCGTCGAGGAAAACCGTTCCGTTTTCGGCATTTTCGATTTTTCCGGCATAGTCCTGATGTGCATCCGTAAACGCCCCTTTTTTATAACCGAATAATTCGGATTCAAAAAGATTCTCGGAAAGGCTTCCCAAATCAATATGCACAAAAGGCTGATTTTTCCGTTCTGACAACTCGTGAATATGTTCTGCCAAAACATATTTTCCGGTCCCATTTTCTCCCAGAAGCAAAACATTGGCATCAGTTGCAGAAACTCTTTCAATCTGGTCCATCACTTCCTGCATTGCCGGAGATTGGGTTTCCAATTGATATTGATTGGTTTTGATGCTGACATTTTCCCATTGATTCAGCTTCTTATTTTTTCGGGAAATATCGACAGCGATATTCACGGAAGCATACAATTTTTCGTTATTCCAGGGTTTCAGGATAAAATCGGATGCGCCATTTTTCAAGGCCTCAACCGCCAATTCCACTTCGCCATACGCCGTCATCAGGATAATCGGAAGCTGAGGTTCCAGCGTTTTTATTTCCTGCATCCAATACAATCCGTCCTGTCCGTTTTCAAAACCTTTTCGGAAATTCATATCCAAAAGAACGGTGTCAACCTGCTGTTCGGATAAAAATTTCAGAATATTTTTGGGCTGACTGAGACAGCTCACCTCCGTGAAAAACTTTTTGAGCCAGACTCTCGCCGAAAACAAAATGTCCTCGTCATCATCCACAATTAAAATATGAGCTTCTTTTTTTCGCATTTTTTGATTTAATAGTTTTTACAGCAATTTTTTTCGTTCGAAACGTTCTTTTGCTTCGATTAAGGCTAAATGTAATTTTCGTTCGAGTTCTTTTTTTGGTGGTAGTTCTGTCCAATATTCCGCAACCATTATTCCGTCTTTGTGCATTTCCAAAAGTTCTACTTGTTCTTTACAGCTTTCAGCACAAAGTATTAGTCCAATCGGAGTTTCTTCGCCTTCCTGCTTTTCGTTTTTGTTGAGCCATTTCAGATATAATTCCATCTGTCCTTTATATTTGGCTTGAAATTTCCCAAGTTTCAGTTCGATGGCAACCAGTCTTTTAAGTGAACGGTGGAAAAATAACAGGTCAAGATAAAAGTCTTCTCCGTCTATAATCATTCTTTTTTGACGTTCCACAAAAGCAAATCCTTTCCCTAATTCTAAAATAAAATTTTCCAATTCGTGGAGAATAGCTGTCTCAATATCTTTTTCTAAATAGTCGTTTTGTAATCCAAGAAAATCCAATAAATACGGGTCTTTAAAAGTATTGATAGGGAAGTTCTCGTTTTGAGATGATTGTAAATTGGCAATTTCGGTTCGTTCAAAAGCTTTGTTAGCAATTTGTTTGCGAAGTTCCCTTTTTCCAAATTTCCCTTCAATAGATAATTGAGCGTAAAATAATTTAGCTTCATAAGATTTTAAAGGCAAAAGTTCAGTGAAATGTGACCAGCTCAATTGTGTAGCCAGTGGCGACACAATTTCTAATTCCTTGAATTGTTCAGCAAATTGCATCATTCGTCTTACATTTCGCTCTGTAAAATTTCTGCCATATAGATTTTCCAATTTTGCCGACACTGTCGGCAAAATTTGTTTTCCATACTCTGCGCGTTGGTTTTGCAGAACATGATCATTGATACGTTTACCAACCTGCCAAAACAAAATGGTAAGTGTACTGTTGGCTTGCATAGCCACCTGCTGACGACTTTGCTCTATTAAATGAGATAAATCCGTTAACAATTTTTCGTTCGAAAAAATGATTTGATTATCAAGAAAATCCGAGTGTTTTAATTTTTCAGCCATATTTTGTATTCATCATTTGTAAATTTTTGTTGTGTAAAATTATTATTTACAATTAATAATTCATCATTTATCTGTCCGTTTCCGTACAAAAAGTGTCCGATAATGAACAGTTTTAAAATTAATAAAATTATATTTAATCACATTTACAGAGAGTTACAAGATTATAAATTTGTGGCATTTGCATTGTGTAATTGTCTGTAAGTAAAATAGTTATCTAAATATGGATACGAAAATAGTAAAAAAGAAATCTAAACTAAAATTTGTCTTAATCATCATCGCTTCTGCTGTAGCAGTTTCAGTTTTTGGATGGTATTTTTTGAATCAGAAAAAAACTTATAATGTAAAGTCGGAAGATATCACGATTGATGAGGTGACCAATGGAAAATTCGAAGATATGTTGATGGTAACTGCGCAGACGCAATCTCTTAATTCTTCTCTTGTGAATGTTCTGGAAGGTGGTGCGGTAAAAGAAATTTTTGCGGAAGACGGACAAATGCTGACAAAAGGACAACCCATCGCAAGAGTTTACAATCCGAATACGGAATTCAATTACCTGAATCAGGAAACGGGAATTATGCAACAAATCAGTCAAATGAGGAGTTCGCTTCTGGAACTGAAAAATCAGGAATTTAACCAGGATAAAGAATTGTTACAGTCTCAGAATGATTATAATACGGCGTTGCAGACTTTCAATCTTCAGAAAAGATTGTACGATGCTGAAATCGGAAAGAAAACGGATTATGATATTGCTTTACAAAATCTGAATTATCAGAAAGACAGAAAACAAATCGTAGAAAAAGGAGCTTCCAATGAGAAACTTTCGAGAAATTCTCAGTTTGCAGCCATCAATAATTCTATTAATCAGATGGAAAAAAGCTTGAATATCCTCCGTTCCAACAAAAATAATTTCCTGATAATGTCGCCGGCTTCGGGAAGGTTATCGTCATTCAATATTTCTCTCGGACAAAATCTGACAAGTGGAGAAAGCATCGGGAAAATCGATTTGATGGGCGGTTACAAGTTGGTCGCAAAAGTTGATGAATATTATATCAACAAGTTAACTAACGGCATCAAAGGAATGCTCGACAACAACGGAAAAGAATACGAAGTGATTATCACGAAAATCCTTCCGGAAGTGAAAGACGGACAGTTTTCTGTGGAACTGAATTTCATTGATGCAAAAATCGAAAACCTGAAAATCGGGATGACTTTCGGAGTGAAACTGAAATTATCTGCCGACACGCAAAGTATGATGATTCCGAAAGGGAATTTCTACAAAGACACAAACGGGAAATGGATTTTCGTAGTGAAAGGCAACAAAGCTGAAAAGCGAAACATCAGTCTGGGAAGAGAAAATCCTTTGTATTATGAAGTGGTTTCCGGGCTGAAGCAAGGCGAATCGGTCATTACTTCGGATTATTCTGAATTGAAAAAATACGAAATGCTTGATATTCAAAAATAACAGTCAGAGACTGATTTATTAAATAAAAACTAAAAAAATTATAACAATGCAAAAACTATTATTACTATTAATAACAATGATTATCGGACTTTTTATGTCCATTACATTGCTGAAAGGGCAAAGTTTCAAGGCTGCCGGTAATGTGGAAACGAAAACTTTTCCATTAAGCCACTTCGAAAATATTAATTCTGAAATGGTTTTCAATGTGGAAATCAGAAAATCCAATGAGGAGAAAGCTGAGGTTACAAGCAATTTTATGCGTTTTATAGAAATTAGCGTAAAAAACAATACACTTCAAATCGGATACAAAAAAAATCAGCAAATGGAAAATGTGGATACCAAAATTGTAATCTATGCGAAAGATGTTAAATCTGTAAGTGCAGGAGTTGGTTCTGTTGTGAAAGTGAAAGACCAATTTGATATTCAGAAATTTTCTACAGAAAGCGGTGGGAAAATTTTTGGCGATTCTAATGCGAAAAATATTGTTATCAATACAGAATCCGGCGGTTCTGTTCTTGGAACTGTAAATACTGAAAATCTTACATTGAATGCAGAATCCGGAAGTTCAATTAATATTCAAGGAAAAATAGAGACAGCAAAAATTAGTTCTGAAGGTGCTTCAAGAATTATTGCAACAAAAACCGATATTTCCGTAGCCACCGTCAATGCAGAATCTGCTTCATCAGTTAGTTTAAGTGTTTCAAAAGAATTAACCGCTTCGGCAAGTTCTATGGCGAAAATCAGATACAAAACTTTATCAGGAATCAAATTCTCTGCATCAAGAGATTCGGGAGGCACAATTGATTCTATTTAAAATAATAAACTATAAACTTAGAAAACTCAGATTAAAATGATGACGTTAAGGATGATTTATAAAAGCATTTTGACTTTGATAATGTTTTTATCTGCGGCAAATCTGAAATCTCAATCAAAAGTAGATGTGGAATTCAACCCAAATATTGCCACGTATTCCATTGTCGAATATCTTGTAGCAAAACACCAGGGAAGACTTTTCTACATCGACGGGAAAGCAGATATTGGTCATTTGCCTTTGGCTGATTTGGCGAACAGGGAAATGGAAAAATATGATAATTCGAAAATCATCAAAGCGATGCAGGATTATCTCCAGATTGTTGGTCAGCAACAGGATTTGACTTATCAGGTTTTATTGAAACATAATATTTTTCCGGCAAAAGGCTACGCTTTTCCGATTGAGGAAAATGATAATGCAAAGAAAGAAGCAGTGGAAAAATTCGCCGAACAGTTGAGAGAGTTTTATATCGAAAGAAATCTGGGAAAATTCTTCAAATCTCAGAGCCATTTCATAGAAGGTGCAAAGAATGAGGTTAGAAAAAACATTCCGGCTTCCTATATGTCGAAAATGGAGCAATATTATGGCGAGAAGTTTCTGGCATACAGATTTTGGATTAATCCATTGGATATTATGCCTAATATCCCGGTCTTCTGGCACGGCAACGGACCTATGATTAAGTCTGACAAAGGGCAGATTGCCAATATGATCAGCAGTCCTTATCTTCCTCTGGAAAAGAAAAATAATATCAGGGATTATAAAGAATTTGGTTTCAATCACCCGGAGACGCTCAACTTTTTAATCACGCACGAGTTTGGTCATTCGTTTGTCAATCAGCATTTGGGTCAATATGAGGATAGGATTAACAAGAGCAGTAATCTGATGACCGAGGCTCTTGTTGATAAGATGGCGATGCACGGTTATTCTTACTGGCCGTCTTGTGTTGCTGAACATATCGTGAGAACAGGAGAAATCCGAATTGCTCTGGCTGACGGTAATCAGAAATTGGCTGAAAGCTTAAGAAAACAACATATTAATGATTATTCTTTTGTTCTCATTCCAGACTTCGAAAAGAAAATGGAAGTATATGAAAACAACAGGAAAAAATATAAATCGTTTAAAGATTTTGTCCCTGAATTGCTAAATGTTTTGGATGAAACAAGTGTCGAGAAAGTGAGAACAAAATTGGGTTTACCTAATGAGAAATATGAAGTGACTTTAACCGTTAATGTTCCCGAAAATAGTGGCGATGTTTATATTACAGGTAATCAGTCAACTATCGGGAATTGGAATCCTAACGTAATTAAACTTGATAAAATAAGTGAAACAAAGAGACAGATTACATTCAAAACTTACCCTGATTTGAAATTCAAATTAACCAAAGGAAGCTGGGAAACAGAAGGGAAAATCGACGGAATCGAAGAAGGGAAAGACGTTTCTTTGTCTCTGGATAAAAATACAAGTCTGAATTACACCATTAAAAACTGGAAACAATAATCAAATAATTAATTTAAAAAAAATATACTACAATGATAAACATTCAAAACCTTTCAAAAGTCTATAAAACAGAAGATGTTCAAACTAACGCTCTTAATAATGTAAGCCTGCAAATCAAAGAAGGTGAATTCGTTGCGATAATGGGACCTTCAGGTTGTGGAAAATCGACTTTTCTTAATATTCTGGGATTGCTGGACAGCGCCTCATCCGGCTCATATCAATTTGAATCTGTTGAAACCATCGGAACTTCTGAAAAGAAAAAATCAGACATCAGAAAGAAAAATATCGGGTTCATTTTCCAGAATTTTAACCTGATTGATGAACTCACGGTTTATGAAAACATCGAATTGCCTTTGATTTACAATGGTGTTTCCTCCTCAGAAAGAAAAAGAAGAGTGGAAGAGATTATGGAGAAAATCAACATCGCTCACAGAGCCAAGCATTATCCACAGCAGCTTTCCGGAGGTCAACAACAGAGAGCGGCGGTTGCTAGAGCTTTGGTAACGAGACCAAAATTAATTCTTGCCGATGAGCCAACCGGAAATCTCGATAGCTCTAATGGAAATGAAGTGATGAATCTTCTTGCAGAACTTCACAGAGAAGGTTCTACGATTGCAATGGTAACGCACTCTTCCTACGATGCAGGTTACGCCTCTAGGATTGTAAATATGAAAGACGGCGAGATTTTTTCCGAAGAACATTCTTCCCAAAGAAAAGATGTTTTCGAAAAAGCGGATGCAAAAAACTTCGAATAATTGTTAAATAAGGACGCTGGATGATGGAGGCTGTGTGTTTTTACACTGCAGAGTTCTTCCATCTTCCCGCACCTGGCTTCCAACAGTATCATTCATCACTTATCAACTACCACTTATGCTCAACAACTGGCTCAAAATTGCCTTCATCAATTATAAAAAGAACTGGCTTTCCACCATCATCAATTTGTTTGGATTAACGATTGGATTGACAGGATTCATGCTCATCCTGATGCACTGGAATGATGAAGAATCCTATGAAAAATGGAATCCGAAGAAAGATCAGATTTACTTTTTTCAATCCTATTTCAAAAAAGATAATTTTTATGGAAGTAGCATTACAGTGCCTTTGGCAGAAAATGCAGCAAAACGGATTTCGGAAGTTCAGGATTATGTGTTGATGACCAATACAGGAATTGCTTATAAAATGACAACCAAGAGCAAATCTGTTTATATAGAAAAAGGATTTACAACGACGGACAGTTTCTTCAATTTTTTTCCGTTTAAACTGGTTTCTGGGAATTATAAAAATGTTTTGGAAGGTGGGAACGATGTAGCTATATCTGTCAAGACCGCGAGACAACTGTTTGGCAAAACCAATGTTGCAGGAGAAAGCCTTAAATTTAACGATAAGAACTATATTGTAAAGGCTGTATATGAGCTTCCTGCTGAAAATAGTCAGATCAAGCCAGAATTTGTTATCAAACCGGTCAAGCAATTGGAAAATGACAAAGAACAATGGGGTAATTTTAACTATGCTTGTTTTTTTATGCTGAAAAAAGGTGCAGATCCGAAAGATTTTCAGAAAAAATTCAAAGATATTATAATGATGGGTGCGAAGATCAATGCAAAGCGCGCTGGAATTTCGCCTCAGCAATTTAACGATCTGTATGGACCAAACGGATCATTGTTAACCCCTATTGATAAACTAAAACTGCATGCAGAAGCCTCTTGGTTTTCCAATCCGGATTTCAAATCATTATTGATTTTATTTTCGCTTTCAGTGTTGATTGTCATTTTATCAGCCATTAATTTCATCAATTTAAAAACTGCTCAAGCTTCTCAAAGAGCTAAAGAAATCGGTGTTAGAAAAGCAATTGGGAGTACAAGATCGAAGTTGGTACTTCAGTTTTTATTGGAAACTTTTTTGCTGTGCTTTGCGTCTTACCTCTTGGCCCTGGCTTTCACAGAATTACTATTACCGAGTTTCAACAAATTTTATAACAAGGAAATCGTGATGGATGATTGGCACATTTACCTTTATTCGTTTTTAATGGTTGTCGTTGTAACACTTGTTTCCGGACTGATTCCCGCTTTATATTTATCCAACTTCAAAGCTATCGAAACCTTGAAAGGAAACTTTGCAAGAAGCAAACACGGGGTTTGGCTCAGAAACGGGATTTTAACGCTTCAACTCATCATTTCTTCATTCTTTATCATCGGTGGACTTATCATCGATCAGCAGGTAAAATATATGATGAAAAAAGATTTAGGATTTAACGGAAAACAGATTCTTCAAATTAACTTTAATGATGTTAATAACGGAAAACCTTGGCTGAAATACGAAAGACTGAAGGTCGAAATGGCAAAAATCCAAGGCGTACAAAGTGTAAATTATGGTGAAGCTGTTCCCGGAACAGGTAACTTCAACAGCTCCAATATGGATTATAAAAACCAAAGCTTCAATGCGCAGCACGGCTCTATGGATTACGATTATCTGCAATTTATCGGCGTGAAATTGCTTAAAGGAAGATGGCTGAACCCCAAATTATCCTCTGATACTATTAACAATACTTTGGTAAACGAAGCTTTTGTCAAAAAATTTGGCTGGACCAACAATGAAGCGGTGGGAAGGGAAATAAAACCAGGTTTTGATAACAAACCTTATAATATTGTCGGAGTTGTGAAAGATTTCAATATCCGAAGTTTGAAAACGGAAGTAGAGCCCATCATATTTTTCCATTACAGAGAAACGTCTTGGAAGAGATATAATGTTTATAACATTCAGTTAAAAATAAAACCGGATGATATCGACGGAACGGTAAAAAGGATCAAAGCTTATTGGCAAGACAATGTAGAGCCCGGATATCCTTTCAATTCTTATTTTATTGATAAACAATTTGCAAAAACTTTCGACGAGCATCAGAAACAACAAACACTTTTCACAATTTTGAACATAATGGTTTTGATAGTAGCACTATTGGGATTATTCGCTTTGTCATCATTGATGATCGAGCAGAAACTGAAAGATGTCGCCATCAGAAAAACTTTGGGTGCATCAGACCAGATTTTAATTTTTGGTTTGACAAAACAATTCCTCTGGATTACCTTGATTGCCGTTTTGATTAGCATTCCAATCAGTTATTACCTGATGAACGAATGGCTGAAAGATTTCGCCTACAGAATTGATATGCCTGTTTTCCCATTCGTCCTGAGTTTGATTTTATTATTGATTCTGACATTCGCAGTCGTGAGCATCAAAGCTTACCAGGCAACGAAAGTGAATCTTGTGAAATATTTGAAATATGAGTAAAGAACCTGAAGGGTTCAATTTGAATAGCCGTAGGTGTAAACCTATGGAATCTAGTAAAATATCTGAAATACGAATAAAATTAGTTAATGGTTTTCGGTTGAGAGTTGATAAAAACTCTTCCGACATCCACCAACTGACAACTAACAACTGACAACTAACAATTATGCTAAACAACTGGCTCAAAATCGCCTTCATCAACTATAAAAAGAACTGGCTTTCCACTCTTATCAATCTGTTTGGTTTGACGATTGGATTGACAGGATTTATGCTCATCCTGATGCATTGGAACGATGAAGAATCCTACGAAAAATGGAATCCGAAGAAGGATAATATCTTTGCTTTCCAAACCTACAACAAAGCAGATAATTCTTACGGGAATAATATCTCTTATCCAATGGCGGAACGTGCTGTGAAAGTGATTCCTGAAGTTAAAGATTATGTGTTGTTCAATGGCTCGGGAATGGGTTTCAAAATGACCACGAAAACCAAAACGGTTTATCAGCAGGACGGGATGTCTGCATCTGAAAGCTTTTTCAATTTCTTCCCCTTCAAACTGGTTGCAGGAAGTTATAAGAATGCTTTGAAAGGTGATAAAGTAATTGCACTTTCTACAAAGGCCGCCAAAAATCTTTTCGGGAAAACTAATGTTGCCGGCGAAAGTGTCAAGTTTGATAATAAAGATTACGTTGTAACAGCAGTTTATGAGCTTCCAAAGGGAAATAGTCAAATCAACCCGGAATTTGTCATTACACCTTTTGAGCAGATGAAAGGCGACAAAGACCAATGGGGGAATTTCAATTACGGATGTTTCTTTATGCTGAAGCCAGGCACAGACCAGGAAATGTTGCAGCAAAAATTCTTAAAAGACATTTTCGAGTACAGAGCAAAGCTGAGCAACGAAGGTGCTGGTGTTACAGTTCAGAAATATTTGGAATTGTATGGACCAGCGGGAAGTTTATTCACGCCTCTTGATAAGATAAAACTGCACGCCAAAGCGTCTTGGTTTGGCGTAGGAGATTTCAAAACGATGATGATCCTGTTCACACTTTCTGTTTTGATTGTGATTTTGTCTGCGATTAATTTCATTAATCTTAAAACAGCTCAGGCTTCTCAACGTGCCAAAGAAATAGGCGTAAGAAAAGCGATTGGAAGTACAAGATCGAAGCTGGTCCTTCAGTTTTTATTGGAAACCTTTGTGATTTGTTTTGCGTCATATATTTTGGCTTTGGCTTTAACGGAGATTCTGTTGCCAGGTTTCAATAAGTTCTACAACAAGGAAATCGTAATGAACGATTGGAATATTTACTTCTATTCATTTGCGATGGTATTGGCAGTTACATTGATTTCTGGTTTGATTCCGGCAACTTATTTGGCCAATTTCAAAGCGATAGAAACATTAAAAGGAAATTTCGCCAGAAGTAAACATGGCATTTGGCTGAGGAACGGGATTTTGACGTTGCAATTAATCATTTCGTCATTCTTTATCATTGGTGGTCTAATCGTGAATTCGCAAGTGAAATATATGATGGACAAAGACCTGGGTTACAATGGGAAACAAATACTATTGGTTAACTTCAGCGAGAATGTTGAAAAACCCTGGCTGAAATACGAACGCATCAAAAACGAAATGAAGAAAATCCAGGGTGTGGATGCCGTTTCTTACGGAGAGGCAGTTCCTGGAAGTGGCAGATTCAGCAATTCCAATATAGATTATATGGACAAAAGCATCTTTGCTCAGCATGGCTCTATGGATTACAATTATCTCCAGTTTATGGGAGTTAAATTAAAAAAAGGACGCTGGCTGAATCCAAATCTTGCGTCTGATACAATGACCAATGTTTTAGTGAATGAAGCTTTTGTGAAAAAATTTGGCTGGACAGATAACCAGGCTTTAAAAAATGAATTTCGTCCGGGATTTGATTATAAACCGTATCATATTGTCGGGATTGTAAAAGATTTCAATATCCTGAATCCGCGCAGAGCAGTAGAGCCAATCATCTTTTTCCATTACAGGGAAACGGAATGGAAACGATATAACGTCTATAATATCCAATTGAAATTAAAAGCAGATGATATCGACGGGACGTTGAAAAGAATCAAAGCTTATTGGCAAAATAATGTAGAACCGGGTTATCCTTTTGATTATTTCTTCATTGATAAAAAATTTGCGCAGAGTTTCGAGAAATACCAGAAACAACAGACATTGTTTACTATTCTTAACGCAATGGTTTTGATGGTCGCTTTGTTAGGATTATTTGCTTTGTCTTCATTGATGATCGAGCAGAAACTGAAAGACGTCGCTATCAGAAAAACTTTGGGCGCATCAGACGGAATTTTAATTGTTGGATTGACAAAACAATTCCTCTGGATTACATTCATTGCAGTTCTAATCAGTATTCCAATCAGTTATTATCTGATGAACGAATGGCTGAAAGATTTCGCCTACCGGATCGAAATGCCTGTTTTCCCATTCGTCCTGAGTTTGATTTTATTATTGATTCTGACATTCGCAGTCGTGAGCATCAAAGCTTACCAGGCAACGAAAGTGAATCTTGTAAAATATCTCAAATATGAGTAAAAAGAACCCGAAGGTTCAATATAAGTAGCCGTAGGTGAAACCTATGGAGTTTTGTGAAATATCTGAAATACGAGTAAATATTTGTTGATGATTGTCGGTTGAGATTGATAGAAATTCTTCCGACATCCAACAACATCCAACAAACAACAGACAATTATGATAAAGAACTGGCTCAAAATAGCATTTATCAATTACAGAAAAAACTGGCTTTCCACCATCATCAATATTTTGGGATTGAGTGTCGGTCTGTGTGTTTTTCTGTTGATATTTATCCATTGGCAGGACGAAAGGTCTTATGAACAATGGATTCCGAATAAGGAGAATATCTATCTTGTAGAGAATGGAAATTCGTCTTTTGGAACGATGGTCGTTTCCAGTTATCCATTGTTAACTGTTTCCAAGGAAAAATTTCCTGAGATAGAAGATTATGCCATTGCCAATTCTTGGACTTTTTACAAAACAAAATTACAAGTGGGAAAAAGGTCGGCCTTTGTCACATCTTGCAGAGCTTCGGACTCTTACTTTGACTTTTTCCCTTTTGAGAAAGTCGCAGGAAGTTTTAAAGATGCTATCAGTGATGCAAGTAAAATGGCTATTTCTGAAGAGACCGCAAAATCATTATTTGGTGATGAGTATAAAGCTTGTATTGGTAAAATGGTCAAGATTGATGATGCTGAAAATAAAGATTATGTGGTTACAGCTGTCTACAAATTGCCTAAGGAAAATTCTGTGTTCAAACCTGGTTTCATTATGAGACATCCCGATATTGGGCAAAAGGATTTACCTTGGACCAATTACAGTTATGTAGGCTATTTTAAGATCAAGCCAGGAACCGATGTCAAGAATCTGGAAAAAAAACTCTCTGACCAGATGGCGCAACAGGAAAAAATTGCAATGGCAAAATGGGGAGAAAAATACGATGAGAAAAATAAAGCCCAGGTTTTTCTCACACCAATTAGCAAGATGAAACTTGATGCTAAAAGCGAAGGTATAGATAAAGGCGATAAAAAATCGATTATGATCTTGTTGAGTTTGTCCGCTCTGATTTTATTGTTGTCGGGAATTAATCTGATCAATTTAAAAACGGCTCAGGCTTCTCAGAGAGCAAAAGAAGTAGGCGTAAGAAAAGTGATTGGAACCACAAGATCTAAATTGATCTTACAATTTTTGCTCGAGACTTTCATGATTTGTTTCCTTGCATATATTGTTGCTTTTGCAATGGTTGAGCTACTGTTACCAACTTATAACAAATTCCTCAACAAAGAAATTAAACTGAATAATCCGAGTCTGTTTATCTATACAGGATTGTTATTGATTGTTTTTTCCTTGATTTCGGGATTGATCCCGGCATTTTATCTTTCGAATTTTAAACCAATTAACACTTTGAAAGGCAATTTCTCCAGAAGCCGACACGGCATTTGGTTAAGAAATTCTATTTTGGCTTTGCAGCTCATTATCTCATCATTTTTTATCATTTGCTCTTTGATCATTTATACACAGGTCAATTATATGATGAATAAGGACTTGGGTTTCAAAGGCGACCAGGTCATTCATATCCAGTTCAAGAAAACCGATTGGAAGAACGATTACAATTCCAAAAAATATATCAGGCTGAAAAATGAAGTATCAAAGATCGCAGGAGTTCAGGAAATCACGGGTTCCGTGAATTCAATAGGAATGGGAATGGCAAATGCATCCAGCGTGAAAAGTGCTTTGGACACAATGAAATCGGTAGGAAATGTAATTGTCGGCGGAATAGATTACAATTATTTCAGATTTTATAAAATGAAATTCGTTGCCGGCAGAGACATAGATTTGCGTTTTGCCTCCGACACTATTTCCGGAACAATTGCCAATGAGTCATTTATCAAGCAAATGGGATGGAACAAAGATCAGGCATTGGGAAAAGAGGTCTATCCGGGTTGGGAACAAAAGAAAAAGTACAAAATAATTGGTGTTCTCAAGGATTTTTACATCAATGGCGTTGATAAACCCGTTGAACCCATGTTATTTTTCAATTATGACAGGAACTGGGCAAAAAACAATATGGGAAATCTCCAGATAAAACTTTCCGGCAATGACATCAATGGAACTTTGGAACGAATCAAAGAATTCTGGCTCACAAAAGCCGAACCGGGATACCCATTTGAATACAACTTTGTGGACAAACAATTCGCTAAAACATTTGAAAAGTTCCAGAAACAGCAAACCTTGTTCACAACTCTTAATATCGTGGTTCTGGTGATTGCTTTGTTAGGATTATTCGCTTTGTCATCATTATTAATTGAGCAAAAACTGAAAGATGTTGCCATCAAAAAAACCTTGGGAGCAGACGAAAGAACAATTGTCTGGGACTTGACCAAAAGATTTTTACTGATTTGTGTCATTGCAGTTTTCATCAGTATTCCATTCGGTTATTATGCGATGAACGAATGGCTCAAAGATTTTGCTTACAGAATCGATATGCCGGTTTGGCCTTACGTTCTGAGTTTGTTTTTATTATTGACTTTAACATTCGCAGTTGTAAGCTTCAAAGCTTATCGAGCAACCAAGATCAATCTTGTTAAATACCTGAAATACGAGTAACGAACCCGAAGGGTTCAATATCAATAGCCATTGGTGAAACCTATGGAAAAAAAGAAACCAAATAAAAGATTCCCCTCTACTGGAGGGGTGGCAAAAATTCAATAGAATTTTTGACGGGGTGGTTTAAAAACAAAAACCAATTAAAAAAATGAAAAAACTCTTCTTCATATTACTGATCAATCTTCTTCCCGCTCAGCAGAGTTGGACACTCCAACAATGCCTGGATTATGCTTCTGCAAACCATCCTTTGGTAAAGCAATCTGCGGTCAATATTCAGAAAAACGAAAGACAGATTTCTGCTGCAAAAGGAATGCTGTTGCCGTCTGTGGATGCTGGAGCCAATCACAATTATAATTTCGGAAACGGAATCAATCAGCAGAATAACCAGCGTGAAGCAATCAATACCCAAACTGACAATGTCTATGCACAAGCCAATTGGGAACTGATGAACTGGCGAAATTATCTCAATATTTCTTTGTCCAAAATCAACAAGGAAAGCTCGACCTACAAAATGAAACAGGCCCAGAATGAAGTTAAGCTGAATGTCATTCAGATGTTTTTCACTTATCAGAACAGCAAAAGCTGGCTGGATGTTTTGGAAACGCAACTTTCCGGGATTGAAGACCAGATCAAACGTACCGAGAAAGAAGTAGAAATCGGAAACCGCCCGAAAAGTGATATTTATGATATCAAGGCCAATCTTGGAACAATGCAGGAACAATGGGTTTCTGCGAAAAACCAGCGAGACCTTTCAAAAATCAACCTTCTGAATGCCTTGGCGATTACAAAAGATACGCTGGATTTCACAATGACCGAGGAGAATTTGACTAATTCCAATTTCAGCAATCCTGATTTCATCCAAGATCTTCTGGAAAAAAATCCGGCTTATCAGACTACTCTGGCAGAAATCAAAGCTCAGCAAAAAAACATTGACATTGCGAAGTCTGCTTATTTGCCAACATTGAACGGCTCTTATACTTGGTCAAGTTTTTACAACAAAATTTTGGGCGAACCTACGACTGCTTTTTCAGAACAGATCAAAGCGAATAAAAATCAACAATTGTCTTTCGGACTCAATATCCCGATTTTCAATAAACTGCAAGTGAAAAACAATGTCGAGATTGCCAAGCTGAATGTTATCAATTCCAATTACGACAAAGATATTGTGATTAATAATCTGACTCAAAGTATCAGTTCCATCAAAGCACAATTTCTGAATGCTAAGGAAAAATACAACCTTTTGGAGGCCAATTTCGAAAACCAAAGATTATCCTTCCAGAAATCCGAGGAAAAATACAAGGAAGGCCTGATGGACGCCTACACTTTTTTTGTGGTCAGAAACAATTGGCTCCAAGCTAATTATAACCTGATCAATAGTAAAAACGATGTTATCCAACAAACAGAATTGCTTAAAGTTTTTGAAGCTGGGTTATAAAAAATACATTTGATTTCTTATATTATTTTCTTATGAGATCCTTCCGAAGACTCACAATTCGGGGGGATTTTTTATTGAAATTGTTTGACTTTGTGGAAGTTTGGGCGCCTTATCCGCCTTCCGCTCCCAATTGTCAATCTGAGGCTCTCGAAGAGTCCGCTCGAGTCGGTGCGCAAATTCAACATAAAACAACATTAGTCATAGAACACAAGATTGTCATTCTGAAAGAATCTCAACTGCCGAAATTTCTCCGGAGGGACAAAGAATATTTTTAAAATATAAGTATTTCTTTGATGAGCGAAGCGCCTTTGTGACCCTAAAATGTTTTCAATCAATTAATGAAACCTTTGTGAACTTTGTGTTCAAAATCCCTCGCTTTTTAAATTTAAAAATCGCATTTTTGCAATCCTTATTTTCAAGTATAACCAGATGAAACGTTTCGACGTTCCATCTGACCTTAGAAAAAAATAGAAATTACAGATGAAACTTTGTATTGCCGAAAAGCCCAGCGTTGCCCGTGATATAGCCAAAGTTTTGGGTGCTACAACGCCCAAGAGCGGTTATATGGAAGGCAACGGCTATTGCGTCACGTGGACTTTCGGTCATCTCTGTACACTTAAGGAACCGCACGACTACGCACCACATTACAAATCCTGGGATTTGATTTTTTTGCCAATTATTCCTAAACATTTCGGAATCAAACTGATTGATAACAATGGTGTTGAGAAACAATTTCAAACCATAGAAAAGCTGGTCCAGGAATGTGATGAGGTCATTAATTGTGGTGACGCCGGGCAAGAGGGAGAGTTGATTCAGCGGTGGGTTTTGCAGAAAGCAAAATGCGACAAACCGATAAAACGGTTATGGATTTCTTCTTTGACGGAAGATGCCATCAAGGACGGTTTTGAAAATCTGAAACCGGCTGATGATTATAAAAATCTCTATCTGGCTGGCAATGCAAGAGCAATCGGCGATTGGCTTCTGGGAATCAATGCCACGAGATTATTCACGAAAAGATTTGGTGGAAATAAAGGTGTTTTATCGATTGGGCGGGTTCAGACGCCAACTCTGGCAATGCTCGTTCAGCGTCAGAAAGAGATTGATGCTTTTACGCAGGAAGACTATTGGGAACTTAAGACAAAATATCGGGATGTGCTTTTCAGTGCGTCAATTGACCGATTGAAAACCTTGGAAAAAGCAGAACGAGGTCTGGAATATCTCAAACAAAATCAATTTGAGATCATCTCTTTCGAAATCAAAGAAGGAAAAGAAAAGAATCCGAGATTATTTGATTTGACGGGGCTTCAGGTTGAAGCCAACAAAAAATATGGCTTCTCTGCTGAACAGACCTTGAACTATATCCAAAGTCTTTACGAGAAAAAACACACAACTTATCCGAGAGTTGATACCACTTATTTATCCGAAAATCTTTATCCGAAAATTCCAGGAATTTTAAGGAGTATGACTATTTATTCGGAATTCATTGCGCCTTTACTGACTCAACCCATTCCGAAAACAAAAGCGGTTTTTGATGATACGAAAGTAACCGACCACCACGCAATCATCCCAACGGAGATCCCACCCTCATCTAATTTGACAAGAGAAGAAAAACTCATTTATGATTTGGTAGCGAGAAGATTCGTTGCTGTTTTTTATCCTGAATGTAAAATCTCAAATACTTTGGTGGAAGGACAAGTTGGGACAATCCCTTTCAAAGCTTCGGGAAAACAAATCCTTGAGCCCGGCTGGCGAACGGTTTATGCGAAAGATAAAAAAGAAGAGAAGGAGGAAAAAGATAAAGACGAGGAACAAACTATTCCGGAATTCGTTGCTGGTGAAAAAGGTGAACACGAACCTTTGATCCATCAAGGAAAAACATCACCGCCAAAACCTTATACAGAAGCAACTTTGCTTAGAGCAATGGAAACGGCTGGGAAACAGGTTGAAGATGAAGAGTTGCGTGAAATGCTGAAAAATAACGGTATCGGAAGACCATCAACCCGAGCCAATATCATCGAAACTTTGTT
Organism: Epilithonimonas caeni DSM 17710; assembly: GCF_000426465.1. Taxonomy (GTDB): domain Bacteria; phylum Bacteroidota; class Bacteroidia; order Flavobacteriales; family Weeksellaceae; genus Epilithonimonas; species Epilithonimonas caeni. The sequence continues at coordinate 531,693 of NZ_KE384527.1, read as the reverse complement.
CCGAAGAAAATATATCGAAAGAAAAAAGAAAAATCTTGTTGCGACCTCAATAGGTATTGATTTGATAGACATAATCGAAGACGAAGTTTTAAAAAGCCCTGAGCTTACAGGAGAATGGGAATCGAAACTCAGAAAAATCGAAAAAGGGGAATATGAAGCCAATCAGTTCAAAGAAGAATTGATAGAAATGGTCACTGATCTGACTCAAAAAGTTATCAACGGAAAAGGGAAGGTTATTAATTTCGAAGAAGAAAAACCGGCTCTAAAGGAAAAGAAGCCGAGACCTAAAACCGGATTGGTCTGGGAAGAGACCCAATGTCCGAAATGCAAGTCTAACAAGCTGATGAAAGGTAAGACCGCCATTGGCTGTTCGGATTATAAAGGTTGTGGTTTCAAAGTTCCGTTTGAGATATTCGGTAAAAAATTGTCAGAAAAACAATTACAGGATTTGATTCTGAAAAACAGAACTTCCAAACTGAAAGGTTTTACAGGTGAACAGGATGAAGGTGTTCTAATCCTTAACGAAGATTTTTCAATTGGTATAAAATAAAACCCTTCCAGATTTTTATTATCCAAAAGGGTTTTGTAATATTTTTATCTCGCCGATTTTACAGATTAAGCTGATAAATCTGCAAAATTTGCCAAATCAGCAAGAAATAATTATTTCACAACAATCGCTTTTTTCAGACCACTGTCGATTTTATAATCAGTCGAATTATTGATTTTCACATTTTCAAAAACGATATTCTGAGCATTTTTTCCAACGATTCCTTTTTTACTTGTGATATTCACATTTTTAAAGAAAAGATTTTCAATCAGTTTTTCAGGAAGCCCGCTGAAACTGAAAGCCGTTTCGGACGAAGCACAATTCACGTTGCTCACGTAAAAATCGTGAAAATATGGCACTTTTTCGCCAGTATGTTGAGCCGCCTCACTTTCTTTTGTACTTCCTACAGGTGCATCTGCATAGAACGTATCAAACAACACTGCTTCTTTGATGATGTTTTTCATTTCGATATTGTCGATGAAAATCTGGCTCACATCACCGCCTCTTCCCGAGTTGCTTTTAACACGGATTCCGATATCTGTTCCGTCAAAAGTACAGTTGGTTACGTAGATGTTTTTCATTCCGCCGTCCGTATTACTTCCAATCACGAAACCGCCGTGGCCTTCATTCACCGTACATTCTGCGATGATGACATTTTGCAGATTGGCTTCACCATTTTTTGGAGTTCCGCTGGATTTCATACAGATTCCGTCGTCGCCGGCATTCACTTTTGTGTTGTAAATGATGACATTTTTAGAAGCGCTGATATCGATTCCATCTCCATTCTGAGCCCATTTCGGATTGTAAACCGTCGTATTTCTGATGACAAGATTGGTGATTTGTTTTGGATTGATGACAAACTTCGGAGAATTTCTGAACGTTGGGCCATCAATCAAAAGATTGGTTACTTTTGAGAGCGTAAACATCATTGGTCTTAAGAAATGATGAATCTGCTCATACATATCTATTGTCGCACCAGGTGTTTTTGTGATCACTTTTGCTAATTCTTCACCATTTTTTGCCGACTCGCTTGGCCACCAGATCTTTCCGTCATCGCTGAGCGTACTTCCTTGTTTTGCCAGCAATTCTTGCCATTGAGCAGGTGTGGTTTTGAATTTCTTCACAGGTCTCCATGCTTCGCCTGCACCATCGAAAATTCCTTTTCCGGTAAATGAGACATCCTTCAAATTGTTTCCCCAAATCGGCGCAGTTACTTCGAATTTGCCAGGTGAAGATTCTCTTATTGGAAATTGCTTTACATCACTGCTGAACTGAACTATTGCTCCTTCTTCGACGTGGAAATCGATTTTACTTTTAAGTTCGATTGGTCCTGTCAACCATGTTCCGGCAGGAACGATCAGTCTGCCTCCTCCGTTTTGGGCAATCGCGGAAATAGCTTTGGAAAAAGCTTTTGTGTTTAATGTTTTTCCGTCGCCAACGCCCCCAAAATCTTTGAAGTTGTAATCCTTTTGTGGAATTGTTGGCAAAACCATTTCTCCGAATTTAAATGGAGCCCTCTCGATGTAATAATTAATGTCATTTTTCTGCGCAGAGATCAATGCTGCAACAGAAAACGCAAGACCTATTAAAAGTTTTTTCATTGTTTATCTAAGTAATTTATTCTATTCTAAATTTTTGCTAATCCCCCAAGTCGGAGTGCGTACAATTCAATGTTAATTATTTCATTTTAAAGTTTTCGGCTCATTCAATATAAATTATGTCGAAGAGTATTTATTAATGATAAATAATCAACTTCTTACAGGTAAAATTAAACAAAATAATGAATTGTGCAATCGATTGCGCAAAATAAAAAGTACAATATTCGAAAAGTATCATCAATCCTCGAAAAACTGAAAAACTGAATACGCTTTTTTATAGATAATTCTTAATAATTGATTCAAATTTCTTTAATTTGCAATGCTAAAAATAATTTCAACAATGATTATTCAACCTAGAACAAGAGGATTTATTTGTTTGACAGCACATCCGGATGGCGCGCTTCAGGCAGTTAAAAATCAGATAGAATATGTAAAGTCGAAAGGCGCAATCAAAAACGGACCTAAAAAAGTATTGGTAATTGGTGCTTCTACAGGTTTTGGTCTGTCTTCAAGAATCGCTGCGGCTTTTGGTTCAGATGCTGCAACAATCGGGGTTTTCTTCGAGAAACCAGCGTCTGAAGGAAAAATGGGAACAGCAGGTTGGTACAATTCTGCGGCATTTGAAAAAGAAGCACATGAAGCTGGACTTTACGCAAAAAGTATCAACGGCGATGCATTTTCTGATGAAATTAAAAAAGAAACGATTGAGTTGATTAAGAAAGACCTTGGTCAGGTTGATCTGGTGGTTTACAGTTTGGCTTCTCCAAGAAGAACACATCCGAAAACCGGTGTTGCTTATTCGTCGGTTCTTAAACCAATTGGACAATCTTTTACTAATAAAACGGTGGATTTTCATACAGGTGTTGTTTCTGATATTACAATTGCTCCGGTTGAAAATGAAGAAGATATTTCTAACACGGTTGCTGTAATGGGTGGTGAAGATTGGAAATTCTGGATAGAGGATCTGAAAGCGGCCGGTGTTTTGGCAGAAGGTGTTAAAACTGTTGCTTATTCTTACATTGGCCCAGAGCTGACTTTCCCGATCTACAGAAACGGAACGATTGGTCAGGCGAAAAATGACCTTGAAGGGACTGTTCCTGTTCTTAATGATTTACTGAAAGAGCTTAACGGTGTTTCTTATGTTTCTGTGAACAAGGCTTTGGTAACACAGTCTAGTTCGGCGATTCCCGTAGTTCCATTATATATTTCTTTGCTGTATAAAGTGATGAAAGAAAAGGGTACGCACGAAGGAACAATTGAACAGATGCAAAGACTTTTCGCCGACAGATTATATACTGAGAATGGGGAAGTGGCTTTGGATGAAGCTGGAAGGATCAGAGTTGATGATTGGGAAATGGCAGATGATGTTCAGGCAGAAGTTGCTAAGTTATGGAATCAAATTTCCACTGAAAATCTTTCTGAAATCAGTGATATTGAAGGTTACAGAAAAGAATTCTTCAACCTTTTCGGATTTGAGATTGATGGGGTCGATTATGAAAAAGATGCTAACGAGAACGTACAAGTTCCAAGTATCGAAGCTTGATCTTTATCTTTAAAAATAAATAAAAAACGGCTACTTTTCCAGTAGCCGTTTTTTTTTATTGTTGAGATTGAGATTTTATCTCTTTCTGTTTTACATCGTAATCGTGAAGCAGATTATGTTCCGGTGTTTGTCCAATAGCGTGCATTATTTTGTCCAGAATTTCTGTTGCAGATTCGTTATCATAATCAATTTCCAAAGCTTGTTGAAACTCCATCGTTGGTTTTACACCTGTTACCTTGATCTTCAGTCCTTTCTTATCAAAAGCTCTGCGAAATCCATTGATTTTAATTGGAATTACAATCGGTCTTTGGTTTTTAATCAATTTTGCAGTTCCTTTTCTGCCTTGTGCAAAAGCCGAAGTCGTTCCTTGAGGAAATGTGATCACCCAGCCATTGTCCAAAGCCTTCATAATATTTTCTATTTCGCTCATATCAACCATCCGGTTAATATTTTTACCTTCTGCTCTCCAGGTTCTTTTAACAGTAACGGCACCAGCAATTTTGAAAATTCTTGCAAGAATTCCCTTGTTCATTGTTTCCTCTGCCGCAACATAATAGAAGTCAACCTTTGGATTCAGAAGGTAGACAGGATTTTTTATCGTATTGTGATAACCATTATTAACGGCACAGAAAGCGTGATACATGGCGGCAACATCGGCAAAGTAGGTCTGATGATTGGAAACGAAAAGAACATTGCTGTCTGGCAAATCTGTAAGATTTTCGGTTCCTGTGATTTTCAGTTTATTAAAACCATTGAATCTTCTGTAAGAAACAACTCCCAGAATGAAAATGATAATTCTTTTCAGAATATAGATGTTTCCAAAGGAATCGGTAAAAATATTTTTTTTTGCCATTGATAATTAATTATAATTTCTAAGGTCAGAAATTATTGCAAAATTAAACATTTTTTAACAAGTTACTAAACTCGCTCAAAATCATAGATGTGGCACCCCAAATGATATAACCATTAAAATCGATCACGGGAACTTCATAACCTTTCGTAGATGGTAAGGCCATTATTTTTGGCTGGTCTGGAAGACTTAATAAAGATGAAATCGGGAATTCTATCAATTCGACGGCTTCGGTTTCCTGTAAAAAGAATTCTGGATTCTTCTTGGTATAAGAAACGAACGAATGAACGTAGAAATTGCTCGGCGGAATATAGATCGGAGACATTTCACGGATAATTCTCACATAGTGTTCTTCAATTCCCAATTCCTCGGAAGTTTCCCGTTTTGCGGTGTAAGAAAAATCCGGGTCTTCTTTCTCTCTTTTCCCACCCGGCAATGAGATTTGTCCACTGTGTCTGTCGTTTTCATTCACACTTCTTACAATCAGAGGGAAATACCATTCGTCGTTTTTGAGATAAAGTAAAATATTGACAGCTGCAAATTTTGGATTTTTTGTTAGAATATCTTCATAACTGAATACAGGGCGATAAGGTGGAGAATAGACTTTGTGTGCGTTCTCTCCCAACAATTCCGCTTCCTTGATATCTCTGAGTAAATCTTTTCCAAAAATCTGCATAACTCAAAGATAGGGAAAATCGTAATAATAATCAATAACTATTGTTGCGAGGTCCAAGAGAACGGTATTCGGACTTTAAATAAAATCATGATATCTTTTAATAAAAAACAACCTTTCCAAAATTTTCAGAAAGGTTGTTTTAAAATAGTGTTTAATATGAAGAAAAATTTAACTTATTTATTCCACTGGTCTGAACACCAAACCTGTTTCTTCGAAATAATCCAACGTGATTCTGTCACCGTCATTCACGGTTCCGGCGAGGATCTCTCTCGATAATTTATTCAAAACTTCCTGCTGGATCACTCTTTTCAAAGGTCTCGCTCCGAAAACCGGATCGTAACCTTTGTTGGTAAGATAATCTAAAGCGTCTTGTGTTGCAGTCATGATAATATTTCGCTTTGCAAGCATATCATTGAAGCCCCTCAACTGATACTGAACGATTTTTCCGATTTCTTTTCTTCTTAAAGGCTGGAACAATACGGTTTCATCAATTCTGTTGAGGAATTCCGGACGAAGTGTCTGCTTCAGTAGATCGAAAACTTCAATTTTGGTCTTATCAACAATTTCGTCTTGATTTTCCTCGGTAATATTTTCAAAGTTTTCCTGAATGATATGCGAACCTAGATTCGAAGTCATAATGATGATCGAGTTTTTGAAATTTACCACACGACCTTTATTATCCGTCAGACGACCGTCGTCCAAAACCTGTAACAGTGTGTTGAAGACATCCGGATGCGCTTTTTCAATTTCATCTAAAAGTACCACCGAATAAGGCCTTCTTCTCACCGCTTCTGTCAATTGCCCACCTTCATCATATCCAACATACCCTGGAGGCGCACCCACCAATCGTGAAACTGAATGACGCTCCTGATACTCACTCATATCGATTCTCGTCATATTATTTTCATCATCGAATAAATACTCAGCTAAAGCTTTTGCCAGCTCCGTTTTACCAACTCCGGTTGTCCCCAAGAATAAGAAACTTCCGATTGGTTTTTTCTCATCGCTCAAGCCGGCTCGGTTTCTTCTGATGGCGTTGGCAACCGCTTCTATGGCTTCTTCCTGGCCAACAACTCTGTGGTGGAGCTCGGTTTCAAGATGCAATAATTTTTCCCTTTCAGACTGAAGGAGTTTTGTAACCGGAATTCCCGTCCATTTTGCAATGACCTCAGAGATGTTTTCTGCGGTTACCTCTTCCTTGATCAGTTCATTCTGGTGGTTTTGCATTTCCAGTTCGAGTTTTTGCAAAGCATCTTCTTTCTCCTTGATTTTCCCGTACTGGATTTCAGCTACTTTTGCATAATCTCCCGCTCTTGAAGCTCTTTCGGCTTCGAGTTTCAAAGATTCTATATCTTTTTTAATCTGGGTCAAATCCTCAGATTTTTGCTTTTCTTTCAGCCATTTAGCATTGATTTCATTTCTTTGTTCAGAAATTTTCGAAATATCTTCTTTTAAATGGTCGATTTTCGTCTGATGCCCTTCTCTTGAAATGGCAGCCAATTCAATTTCCATCTGCATCAGTTTTCTGTCGAGAACGTCCAGTTCTTCAGGTTTTGAATTGATCTCCATTCTCAATTTAGCCGAAGCTTCATCAATCAGATCTATCGCTTTATCCGGTAAAAATCTGTCTGAGATGTATCTTTGGGACATTTCCACTGCTGCAATAATAGCTTCGTCTTTGATCCTTACTTTGTGGTGCGCTTCGTATTTATCCTTAATTCCACGAAGAATCGAAATTGCAGATTCAGTATCAGGTTCTTCCACCATTACTTTCTGGAAACGCCTTTCTAGTGCTTTGTCTTTTTCAAAATATTTTTGATATTCATTCAAAGTTGTTGCACCTATGGCTCTCAATTCTCCTCTTGCCAAAGCAGGTTTCAAAATATTCGCAGCATCCATTGCACCTTCGCCACCTCCGGCTCCCACCAAAGTGTGGATCTCATCGATGAAAAGAATAATTTGCCCGTCTGATTTAATAACTTCATTTACCACTGATTTCAGACGTTCCTCAAATTCACCTTTGTATTTTGCACCGGCGATCAAAGCTCCCATATCTAATGAGTACAAGGTTTTATCCTGCAGATTTTCCGGAACGTCACCGTTGATGATTCTGTGCGCAATTCCTTCTGCGATCGCAGTTTTACCGACACCGGGTTCACCAATCAGAATAGGATTGTTTTTAGTCCTTCTTGAAAGAATCTGCAAAACTCTTCGGATTTCCTCATCACGACCGATTACCGGATCAAGTTTTCCTTCTGCGGCGAGCTCGTTGAAGTTTTTTGCATATTTATTTAAGGATTGATATGTCTCTTCTGAACTTGCAGAAGTTGCTTTTGAGCCTTTTCTTAATTCTTTAATTCCGCCTTCCAAAAGGTTTTTCGTAATGCCCATATCTTTCAACATTTTTGAAACTTCTGAATTATTTTCCAAAAGCGACAACCAAAGATGTTCTATGGTCACGAATTCGTCGCCCATTTTTTTTGCGATGTTGGGCGCATCCAGCAAAACTTTGTTGGCTGATTGTGAAAGATAAATATTCCCTCCCTGAACTTTCGGAAGTTTTTCAAGATTTTCACGGTTGCGCTCTCTTACCAAAGCAGCATCTGCTTCAGATTTTTTCAGTAAGAAAGGCGATATATTTTCATCTACCTGGAAAATTCCTTCAAGTAGATGTTGAGGTTCAATCTGTTGATTGCCAAATTCCATTGCTACTTGCTGAGCAGCCTGGATGGCTTCCTGCGATTTTACAGTATATTGGTTTAAGTTCATATTATTTATACTTGTTAATGGTTGGTTTGTAGTTTACAGATCATCAAAATTTATACAATTCTAAATTTTGAAACCATGATTTTTGTTTTAAAAACATTAAGATCAAAGTTGCTAATTCTAATCTTAATGCTTTATCAATCATTTAATTCGAATAGCTTATCACAAAAAGTATTCTATTGATGGATTTTTAAAAATTACGGACAAAATTTCCGAATAATTAAATCTAATTAAGGTTAAAAAGACAAAATTTCCTGATATGTAAAGATTCCGATTAAAAATTATTGCCAATTTTTACTAGTTTTTTTTCCAAACCAATTCACCATTATTTTAATTCGGGATTTTTATTTATAAATTTGAGTGAATAAAATCTGAATTTGAATCGTTTTATCTTAATTTTCTTCGCTGTTTTTACTGTGTCGTTTTGTTTTGGTCAGAAGCAAAACCAGGAAGACCTGGCTGGTTCTGAGACTTTGGATAAAAGTAAAATTTCTCCCGAACAAATCATTGAACAAAGTATTAAAAAACTCGAGCAACCAATTTCTGATGAGGAAAAATATGAAGTTCGGATGAAAATGGCGGATGCTTATCTGAAAATTAAAAAACCGGATTTTGCAAGGTCAACAGAAATGCTTTTCAAAGCAAAGGAAATTGCTGAGAAGTTGGATGATACCAAATTGAAGGCCAAGATCTACGGTTCAATCGCCAATCAATATTCTTTTCTGAATTTCCCTGAAAAAATAAAACCTTATCTTGATTTATCGAGACAGGAAGTTGATAAACTTCCGAATGGTTATGAAAAGAATTATCTGACAGCAAGATTGTATATAGAATATGGAAATCTGGAAGCGGATAAAGAGAATTTTCTTGTGGCGAAAAAAGATTATCAAAAGGCTTTGAAGTTTCTTGGAAATATAGGGAACCCCAATAAAAAAAATATTTTCCAATTTCGAAGAGCGTTTTATAATATGGGTGTTTCTTATGCTTACCTCAAACAAAATGATTCGGCGGAATATTTTCTTAACAAAGCTTTGGCGATTCGGGATAATGAAAATAAAGAATTTAAGTATTTTATTTACAATAATTTAGCGAAAGTTTATGCTGGCAGGAATGAGCATCAAAGAGCAATCGATTCTTTGGAAGTTGTATTAAAAGAGGAGGCTTTCAAAGACAATAGATTGCGGGCTGATATGTATAAAAAGCTGATCGCATCTTATAAGTCTTTAAATAACAAAGAGAAATACATTGAATATTCTGAGAAACTTTTGGAACTGGAACCGGATGTCAAAGACAATAATCTAAGAGCGATTAATACGGCGGTTTCGGAAGAACAAAGGAATCTACTTGAAAAAATTTCAGATAAAGAAGGTCATAATAACCTTCTGATTGTTGGGTGTGGATTGTTGATTCTCGTTGGTGGAATTTTCATTTTATTCATCAATCAAAAAAGAAAAAAAGAAAAATTGCTTTATCAGAGTTTCATTTCAAATCTTGAGAAGCAAGAAGTAGAAGAGACTGAGAAGCCAAAAGAAATTATCCAGCCGGAGATTGAAGAAAAAGAAAAGACCACATTTTCTGTTCCAAGTTCTGCTGAAGCTATGATTCTTGAGAAATTGGAAAAGTTTGAAGAAACGGCGAAATTCACCAATCCAAAATTGACGGTTGCTAGTCTGGCGGTAATGTTCAAAACCAATCCAACCTATCTCTCAGAAACGATCAAGAAACACAAAGAGAAAAACTTCAATAATTATCTGAACGAGCTTCGTATCAATTATATCTGCAAACAGATCAACGAACGTCCGGAATTCCTTAATTATAAAATAAGTTATCTGGCAGAAGAAGCTGGTTTTTCTTCACATAGTGCTTTTACAACCGTCTTCAAAAACATAACCGGAATTTCTCCGTCAGTTTTTTTACGGGAGACAGAAAAGAAATATAAAAATATTTAATCTTTTATTTATCAGTACTTTAATACTTGATTTTGTTTTTCGAAATATGATATTTCTAAAGTACAATGCTGTTTTTTGATTCTTAAAGTATATACATTTACTTCATCAATGAGATAAAATATATTTCCACTTGATGTGATTATCGCAACGTATTTTATTAAATCTTAAAAAATTAATTATGAAGAAAATTGTATTTTTTTTATCTGCGTTAGGTTCTGTATTTTCCTATTCGCAAAATCTGGGTTACGGAAGTTCAGTTTCCCAATCATTATCTGGAACGGTTCAGGTACAACCAAAAGTCGCAGAGAGAGCAGAAACTTGTAATACTGTCGTCATCAATGATACCGAAGAGCAAAACGGTGTTTTCATCATCGGAAATAGTGGACAGAAAGCGGCAGTGGATATTCCGATTGCGGCTAACCAGACAATTAAGATCAATAGTATTGTGGTGACTTTGGCAAGTAAACTTCCACCAACTTTTGTGAATTTTATTTTTTATGACAATATCCTTTCTACGCCGGAAGACCCGGAAGACCCAAGAAGGAACATCCCTAATCAACAGATATTGCAAATTACGGACAGTACAATCGAGTCTTATGAAGATGTTGGATACGAGCCTTTGCATGAATTTGTAGTAAGAAAAGTAAAAGTTAAATTGGCCAATCCTATTCTGTTAAACGGAACAATGGCGGACGGAAGAATCTGGATGAGCACAAAATCCGACGCCAATGCCTGGGCTACAACCGCCCATTATGACACAGGAGAAGGCGTAGTTGGAGAAAGTTTGGCGATGGGTAGCAATAGCTTCGGCTGGTTTCAGCTTCTTAATCAGGAATGCTTATATGAGCTTGAGGCTGAATGCGATGTGTTGGGTGTTTCTGATCTGAGTTTCAATTCAAAAACCAATATCTATCCAAATCCGGCACAAGATTTCTTTGAATATAAAAATATAAAGAACAATATAATTTCTACAAATATCTATTCTACAAATGGAAGCTTGGTGAAAACCATTAATTCCAGCGAGTCAAAAATCAATATCAGCAATTTGGAAAAAGGTGTCTATATCATCCAAACCAAAACTTCAAATGGTAATACATTTACCAATAAGCTGATTAAAAAGTAATTCATATTTTAAATTATTATAACAGGAAGTCAAGAGTTATCTCTTGGCTTTTTTATTTAAATGGTTTTATTATTAGAATGGTAATCAATTTTAAAATACGTAGAGATTTTATTAATTTTATTTGATGTTTTATCTGTTTTTATTGTTTATAAGCGATTTTTATTGAGATAAAATTATTTTTTTTGATTCTAAATGACTAATTTGCAAAAAAAATAGATCAATACATGAAGAAATTTTTACTATTATCAGTATTTGTGCTGCCTTTTTTAGGGTTTGGACAATGGTCCAAAGTGAGTAGCACCAGTAAAAAAGTAAAAGAAGAGTTTGTTAATCTGCATGAGAAACAATTATTTTCTTTGGACAAGAATGTCCTTAAATCAAAATTGGCAAATGCTCCTCAGAAATTCTCAGGAAAAAAAGGGGTTGAGATATTGATGCCGAATGAAAAAGGAGAGTTGCAGAAGTTTCAGGTCTGGGAATTTTCCAACTTTTCTCCGGAATTGCAAGCAAAGTTCCCGGGTATCCGCTCTTATATGGGGATTGGTATTACCGATCCTACGGCTTATCTCAGATTCAGTGTTTCTGACCTTGGTATATCATCTACCGTTTTGAAAAGTGGAGGTTCAAGCTTTATAGAACCCTATGCTGAGGCAAGCAATGTCTATGTAGCTTATGAATCAAGCTCAAGGCTGTTAGATGAGAAAGATTCGTTCGTATGCTCTACTATGGATGAGATCACGGAAGAAAATAAAGGTGCTGAAACTGCTAGCAGGTCAACTAATCAGGTTTATAAGACATTCAGGTTAGCAATGTCTGCTCAGGCAGAGTATTCTCAGTATCATATCACAAGAGCCAATGCGGAGTCTGCTACAGATGAAGAAAAGAAAGCTGTGGTTCTTGCTGCAATCAATAATACGGTAAACCGTGTGAATGCTTTGTACGAAAAAGACCTAGCTGTTCACTTTAATTTGATAGCAAATAATCTTGATATCATTTATCTTGATCCCACGACCGATCCTTATACAACATCTTATAATTCACAAGTGCAATCTGCGCTGACTTCTGTCATTGGGGCTGCCAATTATGACATCGGACATGTTTTGGTCTATGCTGGACCAAACGGTAATGCCGGTTGTATCGGTTGTATTTGTAACAGTAATAAGGGTTCGGCTTTTACCTCACATTACATCCCTGTAAGTGATATTTTTGATATTGACTATGTTGCACACGAGATGGGCCATCAGGTCGGTGCAAACCATACCCATACTTATAGTGGTTCAGAAGGTTCTGGTGTGCAGGTAGAGGTTGGTAGTGGAAATACTATTATGGCTTATACTGGTATTACTGGAGCGTATGATACACAGTTCAATTCCAATGATTTCTTTACTTATAGAAATATTCTTCAGATTCAAAATAATCTGGCTAATAAAGCTTGTGCTGTAAATACTCCGATTACAAACACCCCTCCGGTCGTAGATGCTGGACCAGATGTTACAATCCCAATCAGTACGCCATTTGTATTGAAAGGTATTGTTACAGATGCAGAAAATGATCCAATGACATATGTATGGGAACAGAATAACTCTGCCACAGCTTCTACGCAATTTACAAGTGGTTCATATGCTTCTCCAACTAAGACAGGAGGTCCAAATTTCAAAATGTTTCCGCCAAAATCTGAACCAGTAAGATATTTTCCTGAATTCGGTAAAGTTCTAGCCGGAGTGAATGCAACTAGATGGGAAGCACTATCTAGTGTTGGCAGAACATTAGATTTTACTTTGACTGCCAGAGATAACTCCGCAACTGGTCCTCAGACTCAGACAGATGCAATGAAGATCACTGTAAGTGCTGCAGCAGGTCCTTTTATAGTAACGGCTCCTGCTTTTGGAGAAAGTTTAATTTCTAATAATAGTTACGCTGTAAAATGGAATGTGGCTAATACTAATGTTGCTCCTGTTAATACGACTCTGGTTAATATTAAATTATCACTTGACGGAGGGCAGACTTTTACAACTTTGGTTGCCAACACTGCTAATGATGGTGAAGAGTCTGTAACAATTCCTTCTGGATCACAGGCTGCCAATGCTTATATTATGATTGAGGCTGTCAATAATGTTTACTTTGCAATGAGTCCAAGTTTTGTGATTGACTATTCAGTGGCTGGGGAAGTTTGTAATACGTATTCATATACTGGTCCGGCTGTTGATATCAATGATGGTACGGGAACAACTAATGGTCCGATTTCTTCGCCTCAAGTATTGGTGCCTATCAATGTTGAAGAAAGTGGTGTGATTACAAAAATAAAAGTAATGCCTGTCGTTGAACATCCTAGAACTAGTCAGATTGTTGTAGGAATCGAAGGTCCATTAGGACAAACAGCTTGGTTATGGAATAGAAAATGTACAAGTTCTGGAATCAGCGCAACATTCAGTGATGACGGTTCTGCTTACGTCTGTGCATCTCCAATTAGCGGAAATGTCAAGCCAGATGAATCCTTAGCTATCTTCAAAGGAAATGATTCTAAAGGAGTTTGGAATCTATTCGCATCAGATAATGTGAGAAACCTTACAGGAAAGATCAATTCCTGGTCTTTGGAACTTTGTACAAGAGATGCCCAGGTTCTTGCTGTTAATGAAAGTGCCTTCAATGCGAATAACATTAAGGTTTATCCAAATCCTTCCACAGGGAATTTCTTTATCAAGTCGAAAGATCTGGGCGGGAATGCAAAAGTTACGATCTTTGACATGAGCGGAAAAGTGGTTCATACATCAGGTTTCAATATTGTAACTGGTGAATCTACAAATGAGTTTAATGTTAATCTTTCTAAAGGAGTTTATTTACTTAATGTAACCTCTCCTAAAGGAAATTATTCTCAAAAATTGATCATCAAATAACAATTATTATCATAATAATTTCAAGCCGGTTTCAAAAGCCGGCTTTTGTTATTTTAAGAATAGAAATTTCTTCCATGCTTTCAATAAAATATATTAAATTGCTGATGTCTAAAAAGTAAAACTATGTATTCACAAATAGAAATAGATTCCCAGTTCGATGGAAAGTTGCAATTGATCTATCTGAATCAACCGGATAGTTACAACAGCCTTACCCAAATAATGCTGGGAGAAGTACGAAATGCAGTTCACAGATTCAGTAACGATGATAATGTAAGATGTATTGCTGTTGCAGGAAAAGGAAAAGCTTTTTGTGCAGGCCAGAACCTGAAGGAAGCTTTAGGTTTTGATGAAGATGACAGAACCATCCAGAGATTTGTGATAGAATATTATAATCCTTTGGTTCTCGAAATTGTGAAATGCAAAAAACCTGTAATAGCTTTAGTAAATGGACCGGCAGTGGGAGCAGGTGCAATGCTGGCTTCGATTTGTGATTTTACTTTGGCTACGGAAAGTTCTTATTTCTCTTTTGCTTTTGCCAATATAGGTTTGATTCCCGATACCGCTGGAACTTATTATTTACCAAAATTGGTAGGAAGGCAATTAGCGAGTTATTTATCTTTCACAGGTAAAAAAGTTCCTGCTACGGAAGCTAAGAAAATCGGTTTGGTCGCTGATGTTTTTGCAGATTCGGAGTTTGTTGAAAAGTCAATGGAAGTTTTGACACAGCTTTCTCACGCTGCAACAACGGCGCTTTATCTGACCAAAAAAGCTTTTAATAAGTCTTATTCCTTCACGCTTTCAGAGCAGTTGGACTACGAGTCTATTATTCAGCAGGATGCTGCGGAAACCGAAGATTTCAAAGAAGGTGTTGCTGCTTTTATCGAAAAACGTCTGCCAAATTATAAAGGGAAATAAATGAACGCAAGAGAAACGGCAGAATATATGTTTGAGAAAGACTTGTTTTCTCAATGGCTCGGAATTGAACTAATTGAAATAAAAGATAATTATTGCCTCATCAAAATGCCGGTCAAACCAGAAATGATTAATGGGCTTGGAACTGTTCACGGCGGTGTTACATTTGCTTTTGCAGATTCCGCATTGGCGTTTTCTTCCAATAATTCCGGGGATGCTGCGGTGGCACTTAATTGTTATATCAATTTCACAAAAGCAGCAAAAAATGGTGATGTTTTAACCGCGGAAAGTATTCTTCTGAATGATACCAGAAAAACAGCCATTTATGATATTACAATTAAAAATCAGAATGATGAGGTGGTTGCAGGTTTCCGAGGAACGGTTTATAAAATTGGAAAGAAAGTAACGGATTTGAAAAGTCTTTGAGAATCCTTCGAGAGCCTCAGGATGACAATCATTGGAAAAAACTTCAAAATAAATTTTGAAGTTTTAAAATAAATTATAACTTTGTAATTCAAAGTTCTTTTTATGGAATCGAAAAATTATCAAGATGAATTATCGCATATCCGTCAAATGATGGAACGTAGTTCGAGATTTATTTCATTAAGTGGTTTATCCGGTGTTGTTGCGGGAATCGTTGCTTTGCTTGGCTCTGTTTATGTCTACTTTATTTTCCAGAGAGAAGGAGTTGATTACCTTGATGGACAAAGAAATATTTACACACCGGCTTTGGCTCAGGAATTATTCTTTGTTGCTTTGGTAATTTTAGTTTTGGCAATTTCCAGCGGATATATTTTCACAGCAAGAAAGAGTAAAAAGAAAAACCTGAAAGTCTGGGATTCTGTTACCAAAAAACTCTTAGCCAACTTTGCAATTCCATTAGTTTCTGGTGGCTTTTTTTGTATTGCGCTTTGGTATCATCATTATTTTCCTTTAATTGCGCCGTCAATGCTTATTTTTTATGGATTGGCTTTGATTAATGCAGAACGTTATACCTTAAGTGATGTCAAATATCTTGGGATTTGTGAAGTTCTTCTTGGGATTGTTGCTTTGTTTTGGCTTGGATGGGGACTGATATTTTGGGCAATAGGATTTGGATTTTTGCATATTTTTTATGGGATTTTTATGTATAGGAAGTATGATTAGTAATTTAGTTTTTTAGTAGTCAGTTGCTTGGTTAAATTTTTATGGGAACAGTTTTATCTTTTCAAGATTTGGTGGTTTGGCAAAAATCACATCAATTCGTTTTAGAAATTTATTCTTTAACAAAAATCTTTCCTAAAGATGAATTATATGCGTTGACTAATCAAATAAGAAGGGCCTCTGTTTCTATTCCTGCGAATATTGCTGAAGGATTTACAAAAAAGACTTTAGCAAATAAAATTAATTTTCTTTCCCATTCTAAAGGTTCATTAGAAGAAGTGAAGTATTATTTAATATTAGTAAAAGACCTAAATTATATCTCATTAAATGATTTCGAAAAGCTGACACAACATGCTGAAGAAGTTAGTAAATTAATTAATGGATACGCAAAATCAATTAAAAATTATCACGAAAATAATCCAAATAATAAACCAACAACTAATCAGCTAAATAACTGATTAACTCGCCAAATATGCTTAACATCAATCAACTCAACAAAGAATTCGAAAGCCGTGTAAGATTGGGCATTATGTCCGTGCTTATGGTCAACGATTGGGTTGATTTCACCGAAATGAAAAACCTTCTGAACGCCACCGACGGAAACCTTGCAAGCCACAGTTCTGCTCTCGAGAAAGCGGAATATATTGAAATCAAGAAAGAGTTTGTTGGTAAAAAACCGAAAACATCTTATCGTGTCACACAAAAGGGGAGAGATGCTTTCACAGAACATATCAATAATCTAGAAAAATTGTTGGGAAGATAAATCCCGATTTTTTTTGAAAATAAACTTTGTAATTCAAAGAACTTTATAATCAAGAAATGAATAGAAGAAAATTTATAGCCAAATCATTACTCGCAACTGCAGGTTTATCATTGTTTTATAGTTGGCAGATAGAACCATTTTGGTTAGAATTCGTCAAGCAAGATTTACCAATCAAAAATTTGCCTTCAAAGCTTCACAACAAAGTTCTGATGCAGATTTCGGATTTGCACGTTGGAAACAGATTCGATTATAATTATTTGATTGATTCTTTCAAAAAAGCAAAAGCTTACAAACCAGATATTGTGGTTTACACCGGCGATTTCGTTTGTTGGGAAGATAATCCGGAACAGTTTGAACAATTAAAAATCGTGATGAAAGAAGCTGTTCTCGGAACCTTGGGAACGGTTGCAATTCTAGGCAATCACGATTATGGTGCAGAATGGAGAGAAGAATATGTTGCCGATGAAGTTTCAAAAATTCTAGCCGATTCCAAAATTCAATTGCTTCGCGATGAAAAAGCAGATATTTCCAGTCTTAATATTTTCGGTTTTGAAGAATTGTGGGGAACCAATTTTCATCCTGAGAAATTAACAAAAACCATTGATCCGGATGAAGCGAATCTTGTGCTTTGCCACAATCCTGATGTCTGTGATCTGGATGTATGGAACAATTATCAGGGTTGGATTCTTTCGGGACATACACACGGCGGGCAATGCAAACCGCCTTTTCTTCCACCTATGATTTTGCCCGTGAAAAACAGGAAGTACACTTCTGGCATCATCGATTTGGAAGACGGGCGAATGCTCTATATCAATCGGGCTTTGGGACATTCTTATCAGGTCCGGTTGAATTGCAGACCGGAGATTACACTTTTTACTTTGAAATCAATTTAAAATAATATTATGAAAAAACAGCATTTAATTTTCATCACAGTTTTGGCAGTTATCATTCTATTTTACAAAGAATATATTGCCCTCAACCTCGGGATTTTTGGGGTCTTTTTGAGCATTTTAACCTTTACCCAAACTAAACCTGAATTCAAAAATAAAACTTTTCTCACACTTTTTGTGACTTCCATTTTTTCATCATTGGCTTTTGCCTGGTTTGGCGATACAATTTCGTTTGTCGCTGTTTTTGTGTCTGTATTTTTGCTGAGGTTCAAAGGAACATATCCGAAACTAAAACCATTTCTATATATTGAAGTTCTATTGTTGAATCTCTTCACATTCCTGGTAAGAGTTTTCAACATAGAGCAATGGTATGGAAAATCCAAAGAGAGAAGTTTTGCCAAAAAACTCATCGCTATTATTCTCATACCTGCTTTTTTTATCACGATTTTCTTTTTCATTTATGCGCAAGGTAGTGATCATTTTGCAAATCTGTTCAAGGATTCCGAACTTGAATTTCAGCCTTTGACATTTGTCGTTCTTACAATTATCGGATTTTACATTGGCTTTATTTTCTGGAATTTTGGAGTGGAAAGATTTATATTTAAACAGAATCATTATTTGAACGATGATTTTTCAGGATTGGTAAAAATTGATAAACCAACATTTTCTTTCCTTGACATCGACTCCGAAAGAACCAGTGGATTGATTTCTTTTTCTGCACTTAATATTTTGCTTTTGGTTTTCATTGGGACATACAATTACGAACAATTTTTCGAAGTTACTAGGTCGGCTAACGGTTTGAGCGCAGAAACGCACGAACGTGTCAATGCTGTAATTGTGTCAATAATAATGGCGATCCTGGTGATTTTATTTTATTTCAAAAGAGGATTTAATTTTGATGATAAAGCAAGATGTTTGAAAATTTCTGCCATGATTTGGATTGTTCTGAATGCTGTTTTGGTAATTTCTGCTTCGTTCAAAAACTCAGAATATATCATCAGCTATGGTTTGACATACAAACGTTTGGGTGTTTATGCTTTCCTGGCAATGGCTTTGGTCGGTTTGATCTTCACCTTCATCAAAATCCAGAAAAAGAAGACCAATGCTTTCCTTTTCAACAAAATGTTTTGGGCTTGTTATGGCTTGATTTTGGTTTGCAGTTACATCAATTGGGGTGGAATTATCACGTCTAATAATATTGAAAGAAAAGATTTTGCGGACAAGTATCACTTGGTGTCCATCAATTATAACGAACGAATATTGTTGGATTACGCCGAAAAAACTGAAAACCCCGAAATAAAAAATCTGCTGAAAGAAAGAATAGAATCTTATCAGAAAGAAACATTTCTCTCAAAAATTTTATATTATGAAACGATCAATATCGAAAAGCAAAAAAGTAAATAATTTAAAATATTTGGCATTAGTTCCATTGTTTTTGGTCGCTTGTAAAAAAGAGCCGGAAATCAAAGACCAAAAAGTAGATACGGTTACCACGATTGAAAAACCGGTAGATTCACTTTCAACAATTCTGAAAACCGAAAAAGAATCGAATCAGAATATCGTCACAGTCGATGCTTCTAAAATGCCGATCCGACTGAATTTGGAAATCACAAATCCAAATGACCAGATCATTTTGAGATTAGAAAACCTGGATCAAACCAAGATCAAAGGTTATCTGAAACCTGAAAAGCCGATGAATATTAGATTCAATCAAATCAGAATGCCGGATAATACATTTGATGGCCCATTTTCTCAAACGATTGAATATGATACGGAACAGAAAGGAGAATATTGGCTGATATTAGCTAAAAGCAATATGGCGGATGGAACGCCTGTAGGAAAATTCTTTGTGAAAATAGAATAAGCGAAAAGAATCTCGATTGAGATTCTTTTTTTATTTAAGATATTTTTATCTATTTCTAAACTCAATATCCACTTCTACTTAAAACTCTGAATTGCCAATTTATAGCCCTTCATCCCAAACCCGGAAATCACCGCATCGCAACTTTCCGCGGTCACAGATTTTTTCCGGAATTCTTCACGCTTGTAGATATTGCTGATATGAACTTCAACTTTAGGTTTGTTGATATTCTTAAGACAATCCGAAATGGCGTAAGAATAATGCGTAAAAGCACCAGGGTTGATGATCAAAGCTTCGAAATTATCTTCTTGTAAACGGTTGATCAATTCGCCTTCTATATTGGACTGATAATAAGAAATATCATCTGAAGAGAATTCATTTTTCAAATAGTTCAGATAATCCTCCATAGAGACAGAGCCGTATATTTCGGGTTCGCGGGTTCCAAGGAGATTGAGGTTCGGGCCATTTAGGATGAGGATTTTCATAGCTTTCGGATAATTAATGTAAAAGTAAAAAATCCCCGGAAATTTCCGGGGATTTTTTGAAATATAGTATAAGGATTAAGTGTAATTATTTTCCTAAAAGATCATTCAGACTCTTTTTAGCTTTGTCGATTTCTTCATTCGCCGATTTTTTGGTTTCGTCAGCCGATCTTTTGAAATCTTCTTTGGTTTTGTTGGCAGAAGCTTTTACATCATCCACTGTTTTCTTAGTTTCTTCAGTGATCTTTGCCTTTTCAGCATCAAGTTTATTTTTAACTTCAGCAGCTCTGTTTTCTACAGCATTTGAAACTGCTCCGCTGATGATGCTGTCAGAACCTTTCGCAACATTTTTTATCGCTTCAGAAGCTGTCGCTCCCAATACTTTAGTAGAAGTGGTCAGATAGTTTTCGTATTCGGAGTTTACGGTTCCTCCTTCTGCAATATAAACTTTCTTGGATTCAACATATTTTTCCTGGGCAGCTTGCAATTCTTTCTTCGCGGCTTCTATTTTTACAGGATCGTTTGTTGCCAGCGCGGCTTCGTAGTTTTTCTGGGCAGTAGACAACGCCAGTGCAGCATCTTCATAAGACTGTGTGAAATCTATCTTGGCTGTAGAATCATCATTTTTTTTACAACTGTTGGCCGTTAGAACAATTCCTGCTAAAGCCAATGTTAAAAGTGTTTTTTTCATTGTATTATTGATTGTTGATAATCTGTTTTGTTAATTTTTGCAACTCTTGGTCTTCATCGGATTGAGAAATATCGCCGTTCAATCTTCTAATTTCTAAAGTATTCACTTGCTTTGCCAAATTAAGATAAGCCAAATATTTTTCTAATATGAGCGTTTTCTTTTCAGAAGAAGCATTGGTCGCATTAGCACTTTTTACAAAAGTTTGCAGATTGTCGTTACACAAAATGTATGCCTGAAATGCGTTTGATAAAAAATAATCGCTTACAAGTGAGTTAGTTTCAAGATTGCTATACAATTTTGGAATTTCTAAAGGCGCATATTGAATGATTTCTGAAATATCTGCACCTTTCTTGGCAGCGTTCAGGTACATGCCTTGTGTTTTCATTACATTGTTTTCCAGAGCAAGATTGGTAGCGTCCAAAAGCTTGACCAGATTCTTCTTTTGATTAATGTCCGATAAGATAGTGTTAAGACTAAGTGCAATAAAGAATCCGGTAAAGGTTGAGATCAAGGAAATGAAAAATTCGAAACTTCTGGTTTTTCTTGTTCGCAGTCCATCGAATAATTTTGAATTGATTAGAAATAAAGTCAGTAAGACCAGTGCAACAGAAATAATAATGTACATATGTATTTTTTTGTCAAAGGTAAGAATCTCTGTAATTAATCAAAATAAAATAGATGTATAGAAATATTTTATAGATGAATATAAAATTGAATCGATGAATATTTTAGACAAAAAAAATTACCTTCAGAAATTTCTGAAGGTAATTAAGTAGCCCGTAGGGGAATCGAACCCCTCTTACCAGGATGAAAACCTGAGGTCCTAACCGATAGACGAACGGGCCTAGTTTAATTTTTCTATTGTTTATCTGTATTATTCTGAATGAGAAACACAGATCTAAAATGTTTAAAAAAAATACCTCCAGAAAAATTAATGAAGGTATTTTAGTAGCCCGTAGGGGAATCGAACCCCTCTTACCAGGATGAAAACCTGAGGTCCTAACCGATAGACGAACGGGCCAAGCTTTATATTAAGCTAAACTATTGACGTGTTTAGTTAATTTACTTTTTAAGTTAGAAGCTTTATTCTTATGAATAATGTTCTTCTTTGCCAATTTATCCAACAAAGAGATAACTTTAGGTAATTGCTCAACTGCTGCTGACTTGTTTTCTTCGTTTCTCAACGCTTTCAAAGCTGTTCTTGCAGTCTTGTGGTAGTATCTGTTACGAAGTCTTCTTACTTCGTTTTGTCTAATTCTCTTTAATGCTGATTTATGATTTGCCATATCGTTCAAATGTGGGTGCAAAGATAAAAACTATTTTTTAATTTGCAAACTTTTTTTTAAAATTAAATTTTATTTTGCCTGGAAGTTACTTTGATTCAAAATCATTTTTGAATGATTAAGATTAATATCCTTCTTTCTCCTCTAAGGCGGTGCAAAAATATAGATATTTTTTAAAATTCAAAATGTTTTTTTATGTTTTTTTAATTGTGATTCTCAGATAAAAAAAATGAAAACTATTTTAAAATAGCTTTCATTTTAGATTTTAATTGTAGCCTATAGGGGAATCGAACCGCTGTTGCAAGAAAGAAAATCTTGAGTCCTAACCACTAGACGAATAGGCCGTTTGGGTTTTATGGACTGCAAAAGTAGATACTTTATACTTTTTTAGCAAATGATTTTGTCTATTTCAATTTTTTTTCGATCACGGTGTTCGTGATTCCTTTGCTTTCCAATTCTTTTTGTGCGTTGACTGCTTCTTCCAGTGTTCTATATTTTCCGCTGGTATAGTAGAAGACTCCGTTTTCTTTGTTTCTTACCATATCAGGAAGGGTTTTCATAATAGGGGATTTGGAATCCAGCTTGTCTTTTCCTGCATAGACCTCTATAGTATAATAACCCATTCCCAAAGCCTGATTTGGTACAAAACTGATCGCCATGGAATTACGGAATCCCGCATCTTTGGCTGTTTTCAGATTGGTATCTCTTACAGAGGCATAGTTTGTAGTTCCATAATAATACTTGTAGAATCCATTTTCTTTGATAGGCAGGATGTATTTCAAACCTTTCAAAGCAGGGTCTTCGCTGGTATATTTATTAGGTGTGCTCATCAGTAATATTCTGAAATCATTTTTCAGAGGCTGTTCTACAGGTTTTTCAGGCTCAGGTTCTTTCACATTCCGGTCAACGAGTTTTTTATAACTTACTATGGCATTATAAATACTTTCCGCGATAGCTTGCTGGCCTTCTTCTGTAGATATGTAATGGGCATCATCGTAATTGTTGACAAAACCGGTTTCTATCAGGATCGATGGCATCGCGTTCATTCGCAGGACGTGTAAATTTTCCTGTTTTACACCACGTGACATTCTCTTGTCCTTTTTTACAAAATTCTCTTCTACCAGTCCACCGATAATAAGGCTGGCTTCCAGATATTTGCTTTGCTGGATCTTAAGGGCGATCAGAGATTCCGGGGAATTTGGATTGTAAGACGCGAAGTTCTCTCTATCTTTTTCATCCAGGAAGATCACATCGTTTTCAGCTTTGGCAACATCCAGATTGGCCTTGTTCTGATTGGGTCCCTGAACAAAAGTTTCGGTTCCTTGTGCGGTAGCGCTTCTGCTTGGAGAAGAGTTGACATGCACTGAGATAAAAAGGTCTGCTTTGCTCCTGTTGGCAAGCGTGGTTCTGCTGGTCAAGGAAGGATATTCATCTATTTTTCTGGTGTAGATTATTTTATAGTCCTTGTTCTTTTCAAGCATTCTTCCTAGTTTTAGAACAATGCCGAGAGTAACATTTTTTTCCTGTACGGTCCCGATGTCGGGATAGGTTCTATTTGCACCGATATCACTGCCACCGTGTCCTGCATCTAAAACAACTGTAAATTTTTTTTGAGAATAATAGTGACTTAAACCGATAAAAAATGTTAACAGAAAGAAAATTTTATTATAAAATTTGAAGCTGGTCATTTTAATCTTTAAAATTTAATTAATTTTGAACCCAATTTCAGAATGACTGCATTGGCCCGAAGTATTTTCAAAAGTATATTACTAATTTTAAATATCCTAATTTTTAACAATATTTTATCACAAACTGTGCCTAAAAATATTGATGAAAAAAACGATGTTCGAGATTCTATAAGTATAAACAAAGACTCTTTAAACCTAAAAAAAGATACAATTCTTCCGAAAGAACAACTGGAGGATGTTGTAAAGATGAAGGCGGAATACAAGAACAGCTCTTCCATTACCAACAAGCAGACCACACTCCATAAAAATGCCCAGATCATCTATCAGGATATGCAGATAGATGCAGATTATATCAGATTCGAATGGGAAACTGGGAAGATCTATGCCAGAGGAGAGCAGGATGAGAAAGGAAAGATCATAAAACCGGCAATCGCTACCCAGGCAGGCAAAAAATATGAATATAACGAGGTTATCTATAATACCAAAACCAAACAGGCGATTGCTTTCAATGCAAGGACGGAGGAGAATGAAGGCGTTATTGTAGCGCAGAAGACCAAGAAATATAATGATTCGGTCTATGTGATGAGCCATGCTATTATGACGACTGATGAGTATTATATAAAAAAGAAGGACTCCTTACCAGATTATCACATCTCAGCAGCTTATATAAAATTGCTGAAAGGTAAAAACAACTCACAAGTAGTTACAGGGCCATTTCAGTTTTTCATAGAGCAGGTTCCAACGCCTCTGATTCTTCCATTTGCAATTCTTCCGTTTTCAGATAAAAGGTCTGCGGGAATCCTGATCCCGAGTTTTGGGGAGCGCCAGGATGTTGGGTTTTTCTTAAATGGTCTGGGGTATTATCAGCCGATCGGAGACCATTTTGATTTGAAGATCCTTTCCGATATCTATACAAAGGGGAGCTGGAATTTGAAGCCGGAACTCAACTATCTTAAAAAATACCGTTATTCCGGAAATTTTGCTGCGGATTATGGCTATACGGTTCGTGGGATAAAAGGTTTGGATGATTATTCCAGGACAAAGACCTTCCGGATCGCGTGGAGGCATTCCCAGGATTCTAAAGCCAATCCATATTTCACCTTCAATGCGAGTGTGGATATTGTCAGCAGTAAGTTCTATAACAATACTGTCAACAATAACTATATCTTCAACGGAAATGTACTGAATACGACCCAGACATCCAGGGTCAATGTTACTAAGAGGTTTCTGGATTTTCCTATAACGATCAGTGCAAGTGCCACCTATAACCAGAATTTTGCAACAGGTAATACGGATATCCGCTTGCCGGATATGACAATAGCGGTCAACCAGTTTTACCTTTTCAAGCCGAAAACCGGTGTCAGAACAGGATTATTGGAAAACATCAATGTCAATACGGGCTTTGCGCTTAGTAATTATGTGACCACAACAGAGGGTGCGCTATTCAAAAGAGAAATGTGGCAGGACCTGAAGACCGGCGCCAAAAACAATATTTCACTTTCTACCAATACCACTGTTGCGAAATATTTCACTTTTACTCTGGCGGCCAATGCAGATAATGTTTTGACCACAAAGACGTTGGAAAAAAGTTATAATCCATTGACCAACCTTGTGGAAGATAATTACAAAAGCAATGTTGCGGGTTATACTACATTCTCCACAAGTGCAAGCCTGCAGACGGTTTTATATGGCCAGAAGAACTTCAGTAAGAATTCTCCTATCGTTGCTATCCGTCATATGATAACGCCAAGCCTGAGTTTTAGCTATTCTCCGGATTTTGGTGATAAAAGCTGGGGCTATTTCAGAAATTATTCTAATGCCAGAGGAGAGATGACGCCTTACTCCATTTTTGAAGGAGGGATCTATGGTGCGCCTTCATCAGGACTTCAGCAGACCATGGGCTTCAATATCTCGAACAATCTGGAGATGAAAGTGAGGTCTAAGACCGATTCTACCGGTGTGAAAAAAGTGAAGATCTTTGAAAACCTTAATATTTCCGGAGGTTATAATTTTGCCGCGGAAAGAAACAAATGGTCGGTATTCAGTGTCAATGCACAATCATCTTTTTTCAATAATAAACTGAATGTCAATACCAGCCTTACTTTGGAGCCATATAAAATTATTTTCGAGGAAGGAAGCAGCACTGGAACAAGAACGGATCAGTTTGGGCATTTTAGCCTGCAGGGAATCAATGTGCAAATGTCTTATCCTATGAGCGAGGCTATATTCGGAAAGAAGGAAGAACTCTCCAAAAAATATAAAAAGAAGGGTGAGATCCGGAATGAGAACTACTTCTTCGATGATGACAATTATGCCCATTACCAACCCACCTGGACCTTGAACGTTAATGCCAACTATGCCTATACAAGAGGTTTGTCCAGAGAAGGTACCAAAACAGCTACTGTAGGTATGGACGGAAGTATAAAGCTGACCCCTTATTGGAATATCAACGGAAGTACGAGTTATGATGTCGAAAGAAAAGAACTGGCCATGACACGGATCGGATTTGCCAGAGACCAGCGTAGTTTTACGATCACTTTCAATTGGGTTCCTTTTGGGCAATACAAGGTCTATGATTTCTTCATAGGAATCAAAGCGAATATATTGAAAGATGCGGTGAAGTACAAAGAGAGAAGTTTCACGCAGCCTAACAGCTCCTTCTAGGATTTAAGGAAAATTTGTATAGTTTTGTAAAAATTAATATTAAGAAATGAAGAAGATCATTCATACATCAGAGGCTCCGGCGGCGATTGGACCTTATTCTCAGGCCACTTTGGTCAATGGGACATTGTATATATCTGGTCAGATCCCTGTGGACCCGGAAACTGGGAAGCTGGTAGAAGGGATAGAGAAAGAGACACACCAGGTCATGAAAAACCTGAAGGCGATTTTAAAAGCTGCCGATATGGATTTTGATAATGCTTTGAAGGCTTCTATCTTTCTTAAGAATATGGACGATTTTGTGGTTGTGAATGAGGTCTATGCTTCTTATTTCAATAATGATCAATATCCTGCCAGAGAAACGGTACAGGTTTCCTGCCTTCCAAAAAATGTAGATGTGGAGATCTCTATGATTGCTTTCAAGGATTAAAAAATGAATTTTTTAAGGAATACATTTGGTGTTTTGGCCGGATTGGCTGTGGCCGCTTTCATTATCACATTAGGGATAAAGATAGATTCCTCCTGGGTCACTTACAAGCAGTTTGCACCTTTTGACCACTGGGAGACGTTGTTGCGGTCGGTTCAGAAAAAAGATTCCTTTTTTGTGGCACTTTTGTTCTTTGGAGGGTTGGGCGTTACTTTTGGTGGTGTGGTTACGGCCATGATCGTGAAATATGCCAAGGTAGCATATGCTATTCTGATCGGTTTCATCATGCTGTTCATCGCGATGTTGGATATTATCATTTATCCATATCACCCGGTCTTTTACAAAATATCGATCTTCCTGATATTCTTTCCTTTCTCCTGGATCGGTGGTAAAATAACAGAGATCATTTATAAAAGAAGAGAAAAACGCAAAAAGCAATTACTCACTAAAAATATAAAACCACAAGCGTAAGTTTGTGGTTTTACTTTTAATAGAACCCGCAGACATAGATGCAGTCATAAAAAACGCAAATGGCATGATTACTCACTTAACCAAACAAAACTGCACGATCTGCGGGATTTTCTAAGCTTTTTTCTGGAAAGTTGCCAGCTTCAGGGCATCTTTGATCATCTTGCCGGGGCGGAAGACCGCTGTCACGCTCTTGATGCTGGCTGCGGTAACATTCTTTTCCTTATCTTCTCCTGTGCTGGACCACCGGCCTGTAACGTGAAGTATTCTCCTACATAGACGATCTTGCCATCTGCAACATCTTCTGCAATCTTGGAGAACGTACTTTCTAATACTGCAAGTATATCTGCCTTGGAAACCGTGGACATTGTACCGGCGTGCCTATTGTTTTTAACCACCTCTGCGGAGTCCTGTTCATAGGGTTTGCAGAAGGGGTATTGTTTTATCTTTGTTACTTCTTTAGAAGACCTTCTATAAGCTTGTTCTGGGACTCTATAAGTTTAGCGATCTGCTCCTGATTTCTCAGGATACTCTCCATAAGTTCAGGTGATTGCATATTGAAAGTAGGATTGTATTGATTAACAGCAGCAACTGCATTGTCACTGAAATCACTATTCGTCATAATATTAGTTGAATCACTTAATAGCTCATTCATTTCTACATCCAACTCTTTTGCCATTTTGCTCAGCAATATGGAATTGGGGATGCTCTTGTCGGACTCTATGTTGGAAATGGTACCCTGTGTCACATCCAGCCTGATTGCCAGATCGTCCTGAGACCAGCTCTTGGCCTCGCGGTACCGTCTTACTTTTGTGCCTAAACTCATTTCATTAATATTTTAATCAAAAATATTAAAATATTAATGATATCCCCTTCATTTTTTTTCCATTTTTGTTTTGATATTTTTTTATATTTATAATTTAAAAACACAAACAACGATGAAAAAAACTTATTTATTATGGTTAGCCTGTATGGCGTTCCTTCTTATTGGGTGCAGGAGTGAAGGCATCAATTCGAATGAAACAACAAACGCCCACGAACAGGCCCAAAAATTCAGAGTGGTATCAAAATTTGAAATACCACAGATTATGAATTCTCTTCAATCAAAAACGGATAACTTTAAGATCAGATTGAGAAACAACTCATCTACCTATGGAAAAACAGAAACTATTTTTGGCGAGATTAATACTGATTTTATAACTGAAATTAACGACGGCAATAACACTTATTATACATTTTCTTTAAAACATAATGAGAAAGTCGATGAAGGTAACATCTATAATCTTGAAGTTAAAACTTCTCAAATTGTTGACGCAGAAAGCATAAAGGTGTTTGAATATATACCTACTGCAGAGTGGCTTTCTGACGGAAACAATGATTTTTCAAGATTCTCCGGAATTGTTAATATATACAGTGTTGGAGGCAACTTGGAAAATACGGTAAGTTATATTGCCGGGACAGGCAATTGCCCTCCGCCTCCTGAACCTTGCCCGGATTGCCCTACAACGGGTAATCCCGGTGGTGGAACTGGCGGTGGCGGCGGTACTGATGGAGGCGGAACTCCCGGAGGCGGCTGGACAGGAGGTGGAGGCTCCGGTGGCGGAGGTGGAGGGAGTTGTGGAGGCTTCACATTCTCGCATTACACGACATATACCAACCCAATGGGCGGTGTGGTCATAACTGGGGAGGTATGGGTCAATGGATGTGGGCAGGAAATGTATATTGCATACAAAACAGCAAATAAATCAGATTGCTCCGGCTCCGGGGGAGGCGTCATTACATTATATATACCATCTGTTTACATTAACACCACTCTAACAGCCATTAATAGTACGTATTCACTTACCACGGCGGAAAAGAGTTTTTTGTCCAATCCAAATAATTTGGCGGTGGCAACAAATCTTGCTAATTATCTAAGAGTTAATAACAACCAGCAAGGAGCACAGTTTGTAAAGTGGGCGATTAATTTCTTTATTCAAAACCCTAATACAACTTGGGAACAAATAAATAGCAGTAAGACTTCTTTTGATTCAGATACAGGAGATATTAATAATAATGCTGAAGGTTCTTATGACGAAACTTCGATTGACGACTACAATTTGGATGATCAACAAAATGTTTGGCCAACAATTTCTAATGTTATTTCATTATCTGATTTTGTTGGTTGGAATAGAACCTTACATCCTACTTGGCAATGTTTTCAATACGCAGATGCTCAGATAAAAAAAGTGGGATATACTATATCCGGCTTCTACGAAAAAGATTCTCAAGGAAACAATCAACGATATCAAATTTATACTGAACAAAACGGTGTTAATTTGAATGATTTATACAAAGGTGTAAAATATATAATTCACGCATTATCACAAGGAATTCCTGTAGTGGTTGGCATAGATAACCACCCCGGAAATCCTGGCAACTTAGATAACACAACTGATCATTTTGTGGTGATTGTGGGTATGGGAACTGATTCCAATGGGAAATTTTTCACTTTTTATGATAATGCATCAGGAGTAGATCCTCAAAGCCAGGGAGCTAATCCTAATAACAAATTGTATGTTAAATATCCTGAAAAAATTATTACAGGCATAACTAATTGTAATGATTATAGAGATCATAATACAACTCATAACTATATTATTACACAAATAAGAAAAAGTAAAAAATTATGAGAAAATTTATAGTCTTATTAATTCTATTAAGCTGCAAAGAGAACAAAAAAATAAAAGTGAATCAATCTGCTCCAGTTAAAATTAATAATTATGATAATAAATTATTTGTAAAAGATAATACTAATTCCAAATATTTATTGACTCTTCAAGGCTATGATTTAGGAGACTCCAGATATATAAGTTCTTTTGATGAAAAAAATGATAATATTAAATTATTATACAAGAAAAATAATCTAAAAGATTTTAATTCCCTAAAAACTTTTAAAAGTATCAAGGGAGATACATTATATACATTTCCTTTATCGGAGCAAAACCCCAATAAATTGTTTGTTAAAGATTATAAAAATAATATTTTACATAATTTTTACTTGACCATATATTTTGATAAAATATATGGTCAAGTAATTATTATAGACAGTATAAGATAATAAACGATGGCGAACCATCTATAACTGAGGATGAACAACAATAACTCTTTATGTAGTTATGACAGCACTAGTTATGGTGACTTTAATCCACAACAAGAAAGTTGGCCAGCAATTTCAAATATAATTGCTGTATCTGATTTTATTGGTTTTGGTTTTTCGGGTATTCCTAGAAATTGCATGGATTATGCAAAAGCACAAATTGCAAAAAAAGGATATCAAATTTCAAATTATTTTGATGTCGGACAAACATTTAATCTATAAAGAACAAACTGGCGTAAACTACTCTGAACTAAATAATGGGATAAGTTATTTAAAGTATGCTCTATCTAATGGTATTCTTGTAATTGTTGGAATAAATAACAAAATTGGAACCTCTAATCCTGCAACAGATAATACAACTGACCACTTTATTGTACTTGTAGGGATGGGACAAGACAGCCTTGGAAAATATTTTTCTTTTTATGATAATGCCAGCGGATATCCTATACAAGGGGCAAGTACATTCAATAAATTGTATTATAATTCCATTAGTGGAAAGATTTCAGGTCAATCAGTGACAGATTATGCGCAAACTCCACCACATCATGAATACATAATTACTCAAATAAGAAAAAGTAAAATCAAATGAAAATCTTATATATAGTTCTTTTTATTCCGTTTTTATTTTCTTGTCAAAAGAAAATGAAACAATTAATAAGTAAGAATGTTGTTGTAAGCGATATTGGAAAAATCGGTTTTTCATATCAAGAAATTAAACTCATTAGTAAAGAATTTGGAATTGAAAAAAATTTTTTGACCAGTTGCATATATGTAAACTTTAGAAATGGAACCGTATGTTATCCTATTAATGATAAAACTTTTAATTATGATAATTATGGAACATATCAAAAATTACATTCATTAGGCCACTTTAAAGCAAAAATTTTTTATAAATCAAAAATGATTAATTCTCATAAAATAAATCTCGTTTTTAATATGGAAATCTTAGAATAATTTAGACTTGATAACTTGGATTTGCTCAGAATTCTTAATGATATTGATATTATGGAAATTACAATCATAAAATGAAAAATATACTATTAATAACAGCTTTTCTATTCTCACAATACTTCTATTCTCAAGAATATCCTTTGAATACAAGTCCAAGCGATATACCTAACAATGCTTATATAAAAGATATAAATAATGAATTGAACAAATATGTGGGTTTATGGAAAGGGAGTTGGAATGGAAAAACTCTATACCTAGAATTAAGAAAATTTAAAACATATTCATCAATTCCGGGGGATACGCACCCATATTATGTGGATGGAATTTTAGGTGAAAGAAAAATCATCAATGCTAATGGTGTTATTGAAATAGATAGAATTACTAGCTTCGGCAGTGATGGTGCTGAATTTAGCGGAATGAGTAAAAGTATCAAACCTCCTGGTAGAGACAGACTACTTTTTTTTCCAAAAAATATGTGTAGAAAACAAGCGACGTTGGATATAACAAATTTTACAGGCACACAGATGACCTTGCATTTTGAGTATCTCCCAAGTGCTATAGATGAAAATTGTGTGCATAACGCCTATGTTGACCAATATGGGGATTTTCCTATTAATTTTCCTAAGGATATTACACTGACAAAACAATAGTTATGAGCCTAAGAAATGGGGCTTTCCTTTAAAAAACAGATTAAAAACCATTGAAGAAATTATTTTTATTACTCTTGCTTTCCTCTTCTCTTATGCTTTTTGGACAGGAAGATTCTGATGTTTCAATACATAGCAATACAACCATGCCCATTCCTTACGCAAAAGTCACTTTTGAAGGAAAAGCTTACTATAAAAATACTGATGAAAAGGGAAGGTTAGAGCTAGAGAAGGGAGAAAAGATATTAAGGATAAGAGCAACGGGTTTTGAAGATTTTTTTCCGGAAAAAAATCAAAAGGAATATATACTGACAGCTAAAAAGCCAATTGAAAGTAAAGATGTTATCCCAAAAAATAAAATAAAGATAATTATAGGTAAACTATATAAAAAAACAAATCTTTATGGGGGAGCAACTGATGCGGCTTCAACCCAAGTACAATATATATCCTACAAAAATAATTATCCTGAAACGGCATTCATAAAAAGCATAAGTTTTTTATCATTTTTTTCTACTAAAGAAAAAAAGCAACCTATCATCCTTCGATTGTATAAAAATGACAATGGGCAACCTGGTGAACTTTATGGCACAACAGACTTCATAGCAGTATGTAAACCTGGAAGAAGTATCAATAAAGTTGATCTTTCAAAAAGTAATATCATTTTTCCTAAAGAAGGATTATTTATTGGATTGGAATGGATCAATATTCCCGCTACTGTCTTAAAGTCTGATTATATGAAAAATATTGACGGCTCGTCTACAAGATTAAAGCAATCTATTCTTAATCTTGCGATAGCGTATGAATCAACAGATGAGGACAACAATTTTTGGATTCTATTTGATAATGGCTGGAAAAAATCTAAACCTTTGTCCAAACTCTCTAAAATAAATTTTGAAATAGTAATTTCCGATTAAAAGTGTAATCTATGCTAATAAATACTTTATAAAAATAAAAACCACAAGCCTTGACTTGTGGTTTTCGTGTAGTATAGTTAGTTTAAATAAATTTTAATAAGCTGTTTCGTGAACTTTTACAGCACGTCCACTCGGGTCGTTCATTTTTTTGAAGGCTTCGTCCCATTCCAACGCTACGGGTGTAGAACAAGCTACAGAAGGGACAGAAGGAACACAACTTGCAGCGGAATCGCTCGGGAAATGACTTTCAAAGATCGTTCTGTATCGGTATTCTTCCTTGCTCATAGGCGTGTTGATAGGGAATCTGAACTTTGCATTGGCCATCATTTCATCTGTTACTTCATCTTCGGCAACTTGCTTCAAAGTGTCGATCCAGGAATAGCCAACGCCATCGCTGAACTGCTCTTTCTGTCTCCAGGCGATGCTTTCCGGAAGGATGTCTTCAAAGGCTTTTCTAAGGACCCATTTTTCCATTCTTTCAGGAGTCACCATTTTATCTTTTGGATTGATGGTCATTGCCACATCCATGAATTCTTTGTCAAGGAAAGGAACTCTGCCTTCGATTCCCCAGGCCATCAAAGATTTGTTGGCTCTAAGACAATCATAAAGATGGAGTTTGCCCAATTTTCTCACTGTCTCTTCATGAAAAGCCTGAGCCGATGGTGCTTTGTGGAAATACAGATAACCTCCGAATAGCTCATCAGAACCTTCTCCGGAAAGAACCATTTTGATTCCCATAGACTTGATTACTCTGGCCAAAAGATACATGGGCGTAGAAGCTCTTACGGTTGTGACATCATAAGTTTCCAAATGATAGATCACATCTTTGATAGCATCCAGACCTTCTTGAACGGTATATTTAATCTCGTGATGTACGGAACCAATATGATCCGCTGCTTTTCTTGCTGCTGCCAAATCAGGAGAACCTTCCAATCCAACAGCAAAACTGTGTAGTCTTGGATACCATGCTTCCTGTGTATCGCCGCTTTCTATCCTTTGTCTTGCAAATTTTGCAGTGACGGCAGCAATGATAGAAGAATCCAATCCGCCGGAAAGCAGGACGCCGTAAGGGACGTCACTCATCAATTGTCTGTGTACGGCTTCTTCCAGGCCTTTTCTGATCGCAGTGATATCCGTTTCGTTGTCTTTTACATTTTCGAACTCTGTCCAGTCTCTTTTGTACCATTGTTGTAGCTCTTGCCCGTCTTTGCTGTAAAGGAAATGACCGGGTAAAAATTCTTCGATCTTGTTACAAATGCCTTCAAGCGATTTTAGTTCAGATGCAACATAAAAGCTTCCGTTTTTATCCCAACCCATATATAATGGAACAATTCCCATATGGTCTCTTCCTATTAAATACGCATCGTTTTCTTCATCATATAATGCAAATGCGAAAATTCCATTTAATTTCTCAAGAAAATTTTTCCCATCTCTTCTATACAGGGCCAAGATCACCTCGCAATCAGATTGGGTCAGAAACTCATAATCCGGGAATTCAAGTCTTAATTCTTGGTGATTGTATATCTCTCCGTTTACGGCCAAAGCTACTTTTCCGTCTTTTGTAAATAATGGTTGTTTACCAGATGTCGGATCTACAATAGCTAGTCTCTCATGAGAAAAGATAACATTGTCGTGTTGATAGATCCCGGACCAGTCCGGGCCGCGATGTCTTATTTTCTTAGACATTTCCAATATCTGAGGTCTTATCACTTCATTTTTTTGTTTTGTGTCAAACACACATACAATTCCACACATTTTTTTTATTTATTTTCTGTTTTGATTAAAATTATATGGCAAAAATATACTTACCAATTCAAAAATAAAATTATTTTTTGTTTTAATGTTTGAAATTTAATTTATTTTACGATTTTGATTAAATATTTTCTTTTTATAGGTGGGAAATGGTAATTATTATTGATTTTTTATATAAATTAAAATTTGTAGCCTGATTTTAAGATAAGGATAGGCTTGAAATATTGATTTTAGCAAATTTTTTAAACAAATATTTATTTTTTTTATTAAAACTGATTTTTTTTAGTTGTAGATTAGAAAAATTGTACGATTTTTGCAACGAAAATTGTATTGTAAATGCGAAATGGTCTTCGGAGCATTTCAAATTGCATTTATGATTTTTTTTCATCATTTGTGTTTTTGCCCTCTTATTCATAGTAAGAGGGTTTTTTGTTTTGTATGATTTTGCTAGGCCATATTTATAGTATAACTTTGCAAATAATCTAAAAAAAGTAAAAAAATATGTCAACTTACGTAGTTGTAGGTCTTCAATATGGGGACGAAGGAAAGGGTAAGATCACAGATGTTCTATCGGCAAAATCTGATTATGTGGTACGTTTTCAGGGGGGTGATAACGCTGGTCATACGGTGTATGTCGGTGATGAAAAATTTGTATTGCATCTTTTACCTTCTGGTGTTTTACAATGCAAAGGGAAATGTATTATTGCCAATGGAGTAGTTGTAAATCCAAAAGCTTTTATCAAAGAGATCGAGCAGATTGAGAGCAAAGGACTGAAAACAGACCATGTTTTTATCAGCAGAAGAGCACACGTTATCATGCCTTACCATATTTTGCTGGATACCTATAGAGAAGAAGAACAAGGGGGAACGCAGATCGGAACGACTAAAAAAGGAATCGGACCTTGCTATGAAGATAAGATCGCAAGAGTCGGGATCCGAATGGTCGATCTCCTAAATCCTGAGGTTCTGAGAGAAAAGATCGAAAAGAATTTAAAGACAAAAAATTCACTTTTTGAAAAATATTTTGAAAAACCAACATTGGATGTTGAGGAGATCTATCAGGAATTTTTAGCTCTGGGTGAAAAACTGAAAGACAGGATTGTTGATACAGAACTGGAGATCAATGAGGCGATCAACGAAGGGAAAAATATCTTATTCGAAGGAGCTCAGGCGTTGATGCTGGACATCGATTTTGGAACTTATCCTTATGTGACTTCTTCTTCGCCTTCTACGGGCGGTGTTTGTACCGGGGCAGGTGTTCCCCCGACTGCTTTGAAAAATCTTATTGGTGTTGCAAAAGCTTATACGACAAGAGTTGGTAATGGGCCGTTTCCAACAGAATTGGATAACGAATTAGGAGAAAAAATCAGACAAATCGGTTCAGAGTTCGGAGCTACAACAGGCAGACCAAGAAGAACGGGCTGGTTGGATCTGGTTTCCCTTAAGCATGCTTGTATGATCAACGGAATCAATAACCTGGTCATTACTAAGTTAGACGTCCTTACGGGAATTCATCCTTTGAAAATTGCTACCAAATATAAAACTGAGGATGGAAAAATCATCGATTATTTCACATCATCTACAACCAAACTATACCATTACGAACCGATCTATGAGGAATTAGAAGGTTGGGATGGAGATATTACCAATGCAAGAACTTATGATGAACTTCCGGCAAATGCAAAAAAGTATATCGAGTTTATCGAAGAGCATCTCGGGATCAACGTTTATTTGGTTTCTGTAGGGCCGGAGCGTTCTCAGAATATTATCAGAAAAGAATTATTTTAATATTAATAACTTCCTACTATATAAACAAAATCCAGAATCTAAATTCTGGATTTTTCATTTGTGTTTCTGACAAAAAATAGAATTTTTTTAATTCTGAAGTCTGTCAAAAAATATTCCTCATGATCTTTTTGTAAGATCTCTTTTTTAGTAACAAGTGTTTTCCGATCCGGTCAGATTTAAACACGATTAACAAATTTTAACTTTTTCTAATCCGTTTTGGAATCATAATTGAAAATGACTAAGTAATAATTCACATTTTGTGAAAAAATAAAAGGTTATGAAAAACTTATTTTTAACAGGAGCAAGTATCATTTTATTATTATCATCATGTAATAAAGATGAGAAATTACAAACTGCTTCTTTGGAACAGCAAAAACTGGATTATCAAGCAAGACAGATTGATATTGAAAAACAAAAATTAGCTATCGAAAAAGAGAAGATCAATTTTGAAAGACAAAAAGACAGTCTCAACAAAGTTGAAGAGCAGAAAGAGCAGGAAAGAAAAGCAGAGGCTAATCGTGTTGCCAGAAAAAGAACTACAAGAAGTTCTTCCTCGGGAAGTGTTGCAAGTAACACATCTTCAGGATCTAGCAGTTCAAGTACGGCCGCAACGTCCACAACCACTCAGAAAAAAGGGTGGAGCAGTGCTGCAAAAGGCACAGTTATTGGTACAGTAGGAGGAGCAGCGGCTGGAGCAATTATCTCCAAAAAGAATCCAGGTCTCGGGGCCGTGATCGGAGGTGTTGCTGGTGGTGCAACGGGTTATACGATTGGACGGGCAGAGGACAGAAAATCTGGTAGAGTACAGAAGTAAATTTTCTTCATATATATTTTAACACGGAAAGATTGCTTATTTTTGGTAAGCAATCTTTTTTATGCTTTTACTTCTAATATCTATAATAGGATTATTGATCATTAATTTCGGAATAGGATCAATTATCAAAAATATTTTAAAAATCGATTGTCAGAGCCTTGCTTTGACTTCTTTTTTTGGGATCTTAAGTATTGCTTTTTTTCAAACCATAATTGCTTTTTTTTCACCATTAAACATTTTGGACGAATCCGTTTTTCTAATTCTTGGATTGATTGGATTTCTTATTTCCCTAAAAAATAAAAATTTTTTCTCTCTCGATTTTAGAAAAAAATTCAATCTTTGGTTTTACTTTTTTTTTACGACCATTATTTTTATCGGTTCATTTTCTCCGTTTTTTTATGACCATTACAGTTATTATAATCCAACCATATCGATGTTGAGAGAAGCTGGACTTGTAAAAGGTGTCTCCAATCTGGATTTATTATTAGGGCAATCTTCGTTTTGGCATATTTACCAGGCTGGTCTTTCAAATATTTTAGACCAATTTCTGCGAATCAACTCTTATTTGTTGATCCTGTTTTTGTTATATGTTTATGAAAGAAGGCAATGGGTCTTATTGGTTTTCATTCCATTTTTTCTAATCTTCCTACAACAGCCAAGTCCCGACCTGTCAACATTTATAATTGCTCTAATTGTTCTAAATGAATTATTAAGTAATACCGACAGGAAACTACTTTTATACCTTTCAATATTTGCGTTTTGTATAAAACCGATCATGTTCTGGTTACCATTATTAGTTGTACTGGAAAGTATTAAAAAAAGAAGCTTCAAATCTCAAATGCTGATTCCGGTTTTTACATTTGGAATTCTATTTATAATAAAAAATCTCTGGCTTTTTGGTTTTCCGGTTTTTCCGGTTTCCGCAATAGATTTTGATTTACCTTGGAAACCCGTTCCGGAGATCCTAACTTATTCTTCTCAAATCGGGTTGATGAAATCTTATGATATGCATTATTCCTATCAGCAGATTCTGGATTTCAACCTTTTGGAGAGGATTTGTCATTGGTTTACTATTGGATTCAAATCTGTTTTTAATATTGGAATCATATTTTGTGTTTTGATTTTAGGATTTTTGGCTCTCAAGAAAAAAGATAGATTTTATGTGATACTTTTCATTTGTATCTTGTTTAAGCTTGTTTTAATTATCATATTTTCAGCTCAATATCGATTTTTTATTGATGTTTATCTGATTACGTTATTTCTTATCTTTAAAAATATTTCCGAGGAGAAAGTGGTTTTCTCATCCATTGTTTTATCAATTTTAGTTTCTACAATTTTCATTTTTCCTGGTTTTGTAAAAGACAAATTCCATATGGGGAAATGGATGTCAGGTTTTCAAATGTCACAATTGATAAGACCCACCGAATTTGAGTCCGAAATACCGAGACACTATCAATTAGGAAATCTGAAATTCAATGCCACAAAAGGATTAATTGATAAAACTCAATTTCCGGCATTGTCTCTTTATTGGTTGAAGACCTATCAATATTATAATATTTTTCCTCAGGCTTCGGATCATGGATTTATTCAGAAAAAATTATCCGAAAAAGAGAAATTTGAACTCCGAAAAATCATTGATGATTTAGAAAGACCTAAATCAAAAATACCTTAAAATTTCTCTATCTTTGAATATCATTTTAATTAATTCAATTTTGTTTTAATTCTTCATTTATAATTATTAATTAACAAACAATGCCAGATTTTTTACATCCTGATAAAGAGAATTTTTCTGAGGACGATTTGATTCAGGAAGAGAAGATCCGTCCGCAGAGTTTCAGAGATTTTGCAGGGCAAAGAAAAACATTGGACAATCTGGAAGTTTTCGTGGCTGCGGCCAAAAACCGGGGTCATGCTTTGGATCATGTTCTTTTGCACGGTCCGCCTGGACTAGGGAAAACAACTTTGTCCCATATTATTGCGAACGAATTAGGCGTTAATTGCAAGATCACCTCGGGTCCGGTTCTGGATAAACCGGGAAGTTTGGCAGGATTACTTACCAATCTTGAAGAGAATGACGTTCTTTTTATAGATGAGATTCATCGCCTGTCACCTATTGTGGAAGAATATCTGTATTCTGCAATGGAGGATTACAAGATCGATATCATGCTGGAAAGCGGTCCCAATGCGAGAAGCGTTCAGATCGGGCTCAATCCTTTTACATTGATTGGCGCTACCACACGAAGCGGGATGCTCACCAAACCGATGCTCGCAAGATTTGGGATCCAAAGTAGATTAGAATATTATAGCATCGAGCTTTTGGGAATGATCATCGAGAGAAGCGCGCGTGTCCTGGGAGTGAAGATCTATGAGGATGCAGCACTCGAAATAGCAAGAAGAAGCCGGGGAACACCCAGAATTGCCAATGCGCTTTTGAGAAGAGTCCGTGATTTTGCCGAAATCAAGGGAAACGGGGAGATCGAGATCAATATCACAAAATTCGCGCTGAATTCCCTGAATGTGGACGAATTCGGATTGGATGATATGGATAATAAGATCATGCGTGTCATGATAGAGAATTTCCGGGGAAGGGCAGTAGGGATTTCTGCATTGGCCACTTCTATCGGAGAAAATCCGGAGACTTTGGAAGAGGTCTATGAGCCCTTTTTGATTCAGGAAGGATTTATCATAAGAACGCCGAGAGGAAGAGAAGTGACAGACAAAGCCTATAAACATTTAGGGATTTCCAGACCGAAAAATCTTGGGGAATTGTTCTAATATGATTATTTTAGACTACTTCGAACCACCTTATTGAGTTTGGGCAGCTTGATCCGCCCCCGTTCCCGCTTTTTTCTTTTTACCAAAAAAGAAAAAGAGCTCCACTCAGGTCGGGCTGCTGCAATTCGATACCTATAATTCAGTATAATTTACTATATTAGTAAAAAACAAAAATTCTTATGAAATCACCTTCCAAGATAAGATTTGACGAAGTCCTGGTGATTCCATAAGACAAATAAAAAATCATAAATAGCTACATATGAAACTCTATCCAATCCAATGTGGAAAATTCAAATTAGATGGTGGTGCAATGTTTGGGATTGTTCCAAAAACGCTTTGGGAAAAAACAAATCCGGCTGATGAAAAAAATCTCATCGAATTAGGAACGCGGTCTCTTTTGGTAGAAGACGGAAAAAAGCTGATCCTGATCGATTGCGGCCTTGGAGACAAACAGGACGAAAAATTCTTTGGACATTATTCACTTTGGGGTGATGATTCCTTAGACAAAAATTTGAAGAGATACGGATTTGTAAGAGAAGATATTACGGATGTTTTTTTGACACATCTCCATTTTGACCACTGTGGTGGTGCGGTAGAGTGGAATGATGACAGATCTGGTTACAGACCGGCATTCAAAAATGCACATTTCTGGACAAATGAAAATCATTGGAAATGGGCAACAGAACCCAATCCGAGAGAAAAAGCAAGCTTCCTGAAAGAAAATATTTTTCCATTGGAAGAAAGTGGACAGCTCAATTTCCTGCCGTTACCAACCACCGGAAATTATGGATTTGCTCCCGATCTGAAAATGGATGTGATCTTCGTTGATGGACATACAGAAAAACAAATGCTTCCGGTTCTTCAATATCAGGAAAAAACAATCGTTTTCGCAGCCGATCTGATCCCTACCGTTGGTCATATTCCACAAGTTTATGTTATGGGTTATGATACGCGACCATTGCTGACAATGGAAGAAAAAGGAAAGTTTCTGAAGCAATGTGTGGACAACGAATATCTTTTATTCTTTGAGCATGACGCACATAACGAACTGGCAAGCCTTAAAATGACTGAAAGAGGCGTGAAACTTGATCAGACATTCAGTTTTAATGAAGTTTTTGGATATTAAATAAATTATGGATATAAAAGATACAATCTCAACTCAAGACGAAGATGTTCCCATACCCAAGATAATTGGATTAACAGGTGGGATTGGTTCAGGAAAAACATCAGTTGCAAAGATTTTAGAAGAAAAAGGGTTTCCGGTATATTATTCTGATGATGAAGCAAAGAATATTGTCAACAAAGATCCTATTCTGAAAGAGAAAATTATCGGACTATTAGGAAATGGGGCCTATTCCGACGGAGTTTATAATAGAAAATATGTAGCGGAAAAAGTCTTTAATAATTCTGAATTGCTGGAAAAATTAAATCACCTGATCCATCCTGCTGTAAGAATCGATTTTGAAAAGTGGGTGGCTTCCCAGAATTCTGAATTTGTTTTTAAAGAAACGGCTCTTCTTTTCGAGCTTAAATTAAACCAGCAATGTTACAAATCTCTTTTGATTACTGCGGATGATAATCTCAGAATCAAAAGAACGATGGATAGAGATAATAAAACTTATCGTGAGGTCGAAGCCATTATACTGAAGCAAATGCCTGAAAAAGAGAAATGTAAATTAGCTGATTATATCATTTATAATAATTCTGATTTCGAAAGTTTACAAGTTGCAACAGAAGCTTTTGTTAATGAACTTAATTAAAAATTAATTTTTATCTCATAAAAAATAAAAACCCCGAATATTATTCGGGGTTTTCTATGTATAGAATTAGTGATTAATTCTTGATGAATTTGGTTTGAGATTTCTCTCCATTAGATTCTAATGATAAGATGTAAACACCTTTTACCAATTTAGAGACATTTACTTTACCATCTGTTGTCCCTTGATTTATCAATTGTCCACCTACAGAATAGATTTCAAACTTAGTTTTAGTAGAAATATTAGAAATATTAATTATATCTACTGCAGGATTTGGATAAATGCTAATATTATTTTTCTTAATATCCGTTACTGCCAGATTTTCAGAGATTTTTACAGAATAATCTTCTACCTCACCATAAGTGAAAGATGCGCAAGGGCCTGTTGGAGCTGTATTGTATCTCATAATGACTCTCATTCCTACAGTCTTGTCTCCAGTGTATGCAGTAGAAGGAACCGCAAAAGTAGCAGAAACTGTTGCTGTTGTACTAGCGGCACTTGTCATTACCTTCTCAGAATCTTCATAAGTTCCGTTTCTGTTAAAATCGATCCAAACAGCTACAGCTTCACTGTAAGTTGTTCCTGTCCATGCTTTTGTTACAGCGACAGTGTTTCCAGTAGAACCTTTAACCAACTGAACTAATCTTGTATTATCAGATCCATAGTTAGTATAATAACCCGCTCCGGAATTACTTGTCATAACTGAACCTCCGTTAGCTGGAGTTACTACTACTTTGGAGATATATTCATCAGAAGAGTCAGAAGAAGTAACAGAGCAATAAGTCAAACCTATAGTTCTGAACGTTTTACTGGAATAGGTTCCCGTAGTTCCACTACAGATAGATGCAACTTCTACATTGTATTCTGTGTCTTCTTCCAATTGAGTAATAGTATACGTATTTGTTGTGATGCCATTTACAACAGTCCAACTTGCATCTGTGGCTTTTTTGTATCTTAATGAATAAGTTGCATTTGCGATCGCATCCCAGTCTACTTTTGCATCAGTCTGTGTGATATTAGACACCGCAACTCCTGCAGGTGCCGTACCATCACAATTTACCATTGCAGATACATTCACTTTTCCAACAGCGTAGAACACATTGTCGATTGCGGATACTCTGACAATAATTTGTGAGTCTGTAGGGATACTGGAAAAGCTTAATGCCTCTGAACCGTCATTGGGAGTCGATGGTATCAAGTCTATCCAAGTCGTGCCATTATTTACAGTATAATCTATTTTAACATTCGATACGTTATATGGCGCAGCATTCGTGTTCACTACATCCCATGTAAAGGTCGATGGAGCATTATTGTAGACTTTGGTGGTATTTACCTTGAAAGGACCATCACCTCCAACTGTAATTGTTTGAGCCCCAATTTGAGTCTGTTGCTGAGTTATGTCGGCATTGTTATCTCTTACTGTTACGCGGAAGTTCATTGTTCTCGCAACATTCGATACGGCTTCCCAATCTGTAGCACTCGACAAAGTTCCATTTAAAACATTGCTTAGTTTAGGAAAATATCTATAAGGCAGGGCAGAGCCTGTGAGAGATCTGAATTTTGGCCCTGCAGTATTGTTTCCGGTAACAGTTGTTATTGCACTGGTTGCTCTATCATATTCTTCCCAAGTGTAAGTCAGCGGGTCGCTTTCGGCATCCGTAGCAGAAGCTGTTAAAACAAATGCTGTTCCTTTTGGAATTGTTTTATTTGCTAAAGCAGCAACAACCGGAGGGGTATTGGTTATTGTAGTATTAACATCGCAGCTTTGAGTGTTGACATAAGTTTGAACCTGCTCTATGCTTCTGACATGGAAATATGCATCAGAATGTGCCTGTACATCTGCACTTGTAATACCTGCGTATCCCATGATCGTAGAACCGGAACCTGGCTCCATGTGGGCAGTATTATAAGGTGCAGATTGAATGCCATGTGAGAACGTATGGTCAGCCCCAAACTGATGCCCCATTTCGTGAGCTACATAATCGATATCAAAGTTATCTCCTTCTGGTCCACCTGATCCCGGAGACGTGAAAGCCGATCCTTTGGCTTCTTCATCAGAATTGCTAGAAGGATTTCGGCAAACGTTGCCGATATCTCCTGCGCTTCCACCGCCTCCCGAGCGGCCAAATAAATGACCTATATCGTAGGCTGCATTACCGATAACAGAAGTTAATGTTTGCTGGATTTCAAGATTCCAAGCTCCAGCAGCACCTGTAGAAGCATTGGAATATGGATCGGTAGCTGCATTGGTGTAGATCAATTGAGGAAAATCCTGTACATTCATATGAATGGCA
Source organism: Epilithonimonas caeni DSM 17710 (assembly GCF_000426465.1). Lineage (GTDB taxonomy): Bacteria > Bacteroidota > Bacteroidia > Flavobacteriales > Weeksellaceae > Epilithonimonas > Epilithonimonas caeni. Next base: position 487,647 of record NZ_KE384527.1, on the reverse strand, counting down.
AAATCTTTCTCAAAAACACCATTCACTCTGGTCATTGTAGCATTGATGGCTGCTGCTGCCTGAGGAACACCTCCAAAATATGTCGTATATTCCCCTGTTACAGAAATAGCAAGTCTATAAGTTCTGTATTTTTTATCACTTGCCTTGCTGAAGTTGGTAACATCATGCGTGAAATCTGTAGAATTAGATAGATCTGCGAGTTGTTTCTTGCTCAACAAGGATTCGGATGTGGTACATTCAAAAGCTTTGCCTTCCGACCTTTTATTGGTCTTTGGGAAAACGCCATAAACAGATTTATCTTTGTTCTGTGGTTCAATAAACTCATATTGCCCATTTCTGAACATCATAGATTGGAAATCATATGGAGATATACTGAATCTCACATAGACAGTTGGGTCATCTAATTTTACACCCGTATAAGATCCTAGCTGATAACGATCAGCCATGGATTTTTCCACAACAGGTAGACTGTAAACGGCAAATTTCTCTATTTTACCTTCCAAGGTTGGTAAATTGATAATGATCGCTTTGCTGTTTTTTCCTGTCTCTTGGGCGTTTGCCAATTGTGATCTAATAGCATCGATGTCCAATGCATAATAATTGGTAACCTTTGTTTCGCGTAATTTTTCTCCTTTCATAGAAGTAGGACTCCATTGTGCCAAGGCACTTGTGACCATTCCTAATGAAAAAAGAGTAGTAAAGATTTTCTTCATACTTTAATTTAATTTTAAATCAAATATATGTGATTTTATTATTAAAACAAAAATGCATCAGTGATTCTGATACATTTTTGTTATTTTCATATAATTTCAATTGAAAAAATTCACCTATTTTTTAGTGACCATTCTATATAAGAATAATAGTAATATAGATCCTCCAATTGCTAGAAGCCAGCTTTTAGGGCTCCAGAAAGAATCAACATCACCCCAACCCAGAACATAAGTTCCGATTGCCCCGCCAAGGAAAGAGCCTACGATTCCAATAATGATTGTTACAATCCAGCCTCCGGGATCATTTCCAGGATGAATGGCTTTTGCGATAGCTCCAGCGATAAGGCCGAAGATGATCCAAGTTAAAATACCCATAGTTTAATTTTTTTAATGTTAATATTAAGATCAAATGATTTTGTTATCTCTTCTTGAAAAATGAATTAACAAATTCCATACCATTAAAAATCTGAAGATCTTGGATCTTTTCACCTACACCGATATACTTCACGGGAATTTGAAATTGATCGGAAATGCCAATTACGACACCACCTTTTGCTGTTCCGTCTAATTTTGTTACTGCCAACGCTGTGACTTCTGTTGCGGCTGTGAATTGCTTTGCTTGTTCGAATGCGTTCTGTCCGGTAGAGCCATCTAGAACCAGTAAAACCTCATGTGGAGCATCCGGAATTACCTTTTGCATCACACGTTTTATTTTGGAAAGTTCATTCATTAGATTCACTTTGTTGTGTAATCTTCCTGCTGTATCTATGATCACAACATCTGCATTTTGGGCAACTGCAGATTGAACTGTATCGAAAGCAACAGAAGCCGGATCCGATCCCATCTCTTGTTTTACGATAGGAACGCCGACACGTTCACTCCAGATTACTAATTGATCCACGGCTGCGGCACGGAAAGTATCTGCAGCTCCCAAAACGACTTTCAATCCTTGAGATTTAAATTGATGGGCGAGTTTTCCAATGGTTGTGGTTTTGCCAACACCATTTACGCCTACAACCATTATGACATAAGGTTTTTTACTTGTATCGATATTGTCTGTGTCTAGATGTGGATTGTCCAAAAGAAGACCAGTGATTTCTTCCCTAAGGATGTTATCGAGTTCGCTGACGTTGACATATTTATCTCTCGCCACTCTTTCTTCGATTCTTTTAATGATTTTGATTGTAGTTTCTGCACCTACATCAGAAGCGATAAGAATTTCTTCCAGGTCATCCAGAACTTCGTCATCAACTGTACTTTTGCCAACAACAGCTCGGGATATCTTATCAAAAAAACCTTGACTGGATTTTTCCAAACCTTTATCAAGCGTTTCTTTATCTTCTTTTTTGAATATTTTTTTGAACCAACTCATTTTAGTTATAATTGATCAATAGCAATTGATAATTTATTTTTCAGATTCGACTTTTTCGAATCTGGATTTATTTAAAACAAATATAACAAAAAAACTACCCTGGAAAAGAGTAGTTTCTATATTGTATTCGGGTGATGAATTATTTTTTCAAAAATCCTTCAACTTCGTCAGCGTTCATTACTTTTTCTTCAAAAACGTAAGCATCTGATTTAGATGACTTCACCATTTTGATTACTTTTGTCATTTTTTTTGAACCAGCTCCACCTTGAAGTGTTGCTACTACTTTCTTTGCCATTGTAAAATATTTTTATAAATTACTTAATTTCTTTGTGAACAGTATATTTCTTAAGAACTGGATTGAATTTTTTAAGCTCCAATCTTTCTGTGGTGTTCTTTTTATTTTTTGTAGTAATGTATCTTGACATTCCTGCTACTCCGCTTTCTTTGTGCTCAGTACATTCTAGAATTACCTGAACTCTGTTACCTTTTTTAGCCATTACTTAGTAGTGTTTTTAATAAATCCGTTTCTAGCAGCTCTTTCAAGCGCTTCCTCTATACCAATCTTATTGATAACTCTAAGTCCGTGGGCAGAAACTTTAAGAGTTACTGATTTTTCTTGCTCCGGAAGATAAAATTTCTTCTCTAGCAAGTTAATTTCAAAACGTCTTTTCGTTTTGTTATTAGCGTGAGAAACATTGTTTCCTACCATTGCACGCTTACCTGTTATTTGGCAAATTCTTGACATATCTCGATGTTCTTTTGACTAATGAATATTTGAGAGTGCAAAATAACGGATTATTTTCCGGATAGCCAAATTATTTTAAAAATAATTAATAAAAAACGAACGTGAAATATTTGATAATTAATATCTCACGTTCGTTCTTGTTATTATAGATAGATTTAGTTTTCTATAAAGAATTTTACATTCTCCAAAGGATTTCCGGGCATCGCTATCTTACCTTTTATAAGGATAGGGCATTGTATCAGTTCGGGATTCATGGCAATTACCTTCAGGGCTTGTTCATCGTCTATGGATTCTGATTCTGAAAAATATTTTTTAAAAAGTTCAGTAGAATGCCTTAAGATTCTGCTTGGATTTTTATTAAGTTTTTTAAATAATGTTCTTAATTCGAACAAACTTAACGGGTCTTTGTTGATATCAATGATCTGAAACTTGACATCATTCTCGTCCAGATATTCCAAAATGGCCTTGGACTTCGGACAACTGTTGTTATGAATTACTTTTATCATGATCGTGCTGCGTAAAATTATAACTTTGGCGAATTTTAATTTTGAGATCTGTCCAATTATTTCGCCAAAAATAATTTAAAACAAACCATTCAGCTCTGCATCAATTCTTTCCAATATATAACCGAAATCTTCTGGTTTTTCTACAAAATCCAAATTGTCAACATCTATAATAAGGAGTTTACCTTCTTTATAGTTTTCTATCCAGTGTTGATATTTGTTATTCAGCTTCGACAGGTAATCTATACTGATCCCAGCCTCATATTCCCTTCCTCTTTTGGAGATTTGCCTTACTAGGGTAGGGACATCTGCTCTAAGGTAAATTAGCAGATCTGGTGCCGAAACGAAGTCTTTCATCAGTTTGAAAACTGATAAATAATTGTTAAAATCACGTTCGGAAAGCAAATTCATTTCTGCAAGATTTTCAGCAAAGATGTGTGCATCTTCGTAGATCGTCCTGTCCTGGATCACGTTCTTGCCACTCTCGCGGATCTCTTTTACCTGTCGGAATCTGCTTCCCAGGAAGTAGATCTGCAAAGCGAAACTCCATTTTGACATGTCACCATAGAAATCATCCAAATAAGGATTGTGATCAACATCTTCAAATTGTGCTTCCCAATTGTAATGCTTTGAAAGCATTGTGGTTAGCGTTGTTTTTCCGGCTCCGATATTTCCAGTGACAGCAATATGCATTCTTTGTTATAATTGATGAGTTATAATTGATAAATGATAATATTGATAAATCGAAACTATAAAATCCTGTATGATTTATCGACTATCAATTATTTTTGTAAAGATAAAGCTTGTCTTTTATGAGTGCCAAAAATCCGGAGTTATTTTTATCCACAATTTTTGCGTTCTGATTTTGGAAGATTTCGGATAAGGATATTCCGTCAAATTTTTTGATGCTGTGGGCTTCAAATATCAAAATGTCATCATTGGCCCGGCGGAGTTTTCTCGGATTGGGAATGTTTGCCGAATAGAGCAAAGAGGCTTTTGTATTATAGACTTCAAATGTGTTTTCCTGTAGGATATATATCTTATTATTATATACCAGAAAATCTAGGAGCGACTGAAGGTTGATATTAAAAGGAAAGGAATTGATGACTGAATTGCTTCTGAAATTATATTGAACCAGGGTTTTGTTGCTGTCATCTATCAACCAGACAAATTGAAGATCTTCAGAATAAACGGCTTTTATGAATCCAAAATTGTTGTTGAGACTTATTTTTTGGATTTCGTTCAGATTCTGGTCCAGAAACTTGATTTCCTGTACATTTTCCGAAAACATGACAATATTGAGAGGATTGGCGACGCTTTGGATCTTGTATGGGAAAGTCATCATGACTTTCCCGAGCTGTTTGCCGGTCGTGTCGTATTTTGTCAGGCTTAGGTCCTTCTTTTTATATAAATAGATATTCCCATAATCATCTCCTAAAAGTTCAGCCGCGTCTCTAAGTTGTAGGGAATCTAAACCTATTGTTTTCTGTGAGAAAAGAAATAATGGAAATAATAAGAGTAATAATGACCTCAATTGGATTGTTTTGTAGAATTAAGAGTAATGATAATGTCTTTGGTTATAGCCTTGTTTTGATTGTATATGGCGTCACAAATGGAAGTTGACAGGTTGTAGCTGCCTTTATCCACAAGAATGTAATTCTGCCCGTTGGAGGGGACTGTAAGGTTATAGAACTTTTTTCCGCTGATTTTTACCACAAGATTACAGGCTGATTTGTTCACTATTTGGACGATGGCTTCTTTTTTATTCGGGTTGTTATTAAAAAGACTTGTGAGTAGTGCTGCCGTGTTTTTTGCTTGTTGAGAGGGTTCTACTTTTGTGTTTGGCCCTTTCACTTTTTCAGGGGTTTCTGTTTTTGTTATTGTAGTTTTTGTTGGTTCAGGGGTGTTGGGGTCTTCTGTAGTTCCTATCTTGGAAGTTTTCTCAATTTTCTTTTCAGTCATTTGAGTAATGGTTGGCTTTGCTGCCTGGTCGGTACCCAGGTATCTTAAGGTCAAGGCTCTTTTTTTCAGTTCGGGAACAGCCGGGTGTTTGGGGTTATCTCGGATGAATTTTTCAACGATCCCCCGGTCTTTAGTACTTTTTGCCTCAAAGACGCTTACTTGTGAAAATGTACAAATGGAAACCAAAAAGAATAAAAGTAAAAATATCTTCTTCATTATATTTAAAGGACTAATTTTATTACGAACGTAAAAATAGGTCAAATCTTATAATATCCGTTAAGAATTTTGATTAAATAAATGTTAGGTTTTGATTAATTTGCGAAAATTACTGATAGTATCTTATTTTTAACTAAGAACACAAGGATGTATTATTTTTTTATAAAAATCACTATATTTGCACGCTGAAAAACATGAAGGAGGAAAATCAAAAATCAAATATAAAAATAATCAATATTATGTCTTACACACCAGTAGCTGCAGACGTAGCAAAGTTAAGAAACACCACAGGTGCAGGAATGATGGACTGCAAAAAAGCTCTAGTAGAAGCTGAAGGAGATTTCGAAAAAGCAATTGATATCCTTAGAAAAAAAGGACAGAAAGTAGCTGCTAACAGAGCGGACAGAGATTCTTCTGAAGGTGCGGTTATCGCAAGAGTGAACGAGGATAATACTTTAGGAGTTATTATTTCTTTGAACTGTGAAACTGATTTCGTTGCTAAAAACGAAGCTTTCATCGAGTTGGCTTATGAGTTAGCTGAGATGGCGATCTTTGCTGCTACTAAAGAAGAATTATTGGCTACAGATTTCCACGGACTTACTGTTGCTGACAAATTGATCGAGCAGACAGGTGTTATCGGTGAGAAGATCGAGATCGGTGCATTCGAAAGAATCGAAGGTCCTTTCTTAGGAGCTTATATCCATGCTGGAAACAAGATCGCTGCGATCACTTCTCTTTCTGCAAAAGTAGACGGAGCTGATGAAGCTGCAAAAGCTGTTTCTATGCAGGTTGCTGCAATGAATCCGATCGCACTGGACGAGAATGCAGTTTCTCAGGAAACTATCGATAAAGAATTAGAGATCGAAAGACATAAATTGACTGAAGAAGGTAAGCCTGCAAACATCATCGATAATATCCTGAAAGGTAAAATGCAGAGATTCTACAAAGATAATACCTTGGTACACCAGGATTTCATCAAAGATTCAAGCCTATCAGTTGCTAACTATGTAAAATCTGTAAATGCAGATCTTAAAGTGACAGGCTTCATCAGAGTCGCTCTTTCTTAATCCGGACTTTAATTAAAATATTTAAAATCCTGCTAAAATTTTTAGCGGGATTTTTTGTTTGGGATTTTAAGAGTAAATTTGTAGCCTTTTATTATCTTAAATGAAATATTCTATTTTTTCATATAAACTTTTTTTTATTCTGCTGTTGGTGTTTGGTTTTGCTAAAGCGCAATTTATTACAGTTGATAACAGCACATACTCCGATTATCAATTGGTAGCGGATAAATTCATTGGTACTCAAAATTTGAGCTGCGTTTCTATATCTAACGTAAAGGTTTCTGGTGGAAATATTGGTGGTAGTAATTCTAGTTACGGATTTTTTACGAAAGGAACAAGTTCATTTCCAATGAATGAGGGAATTATCTTGTCTACAGGCAGTGTTTTAGCTGCACCTGGACCAAAAGGAGCAATACAGGATGTTTCAGCATCCGGATGGATAGGTGATCCGGATTTAGCAGACGCATTAAGATTGCCTGTTTCGGATCTTACTAACGCCACAGTTTTGGAATTTGATTTTTCATCTACGCTTAGTGATAAAGTTAGTTTTCGATATATGTTCCTTTCTGAGGAATATTACACGGGAAATTACAGTTACAGCGATGCGTTTGCATTTCTCATCAAGGAAGCGGGAAGTACAGACCCATATACCAATATCGCCTTAGTTCCCGGAACCAATGATCCCGTTTCAGTAACCACTATAAATGATATTACTAATGATAAATATTTTGGTGGTTTTATTGGAATTGACAATCCTTCTGCAAGTGCTACCAATTTCAACGGACAAACCAAGATTCTGACAGCAGTCGCCGATATAAAACCCGGTACAAATTATCATATCAAATTAGTAATAGCGGATGAAAAAAATTACAGATACGATTCTGCTGTGTTTTTGGAAGCTGGTAGTTTTACAGGAAATATAGACCTTTTACCTGCTATAGAGACAGATGACTCAGCCATTATTTGTGATAGTACTTTGGGTATTGAATTAAAACCAAAAAATTTGATTAGTGATTTGGGAGCAACATATAAATGGACAGAAGATAGTAATCCCGGTGTTGTATTATCATCTAATCCTACTTATCCTACAAATGCCCCAGGAAATTATAGGTTAGAAGTAAAATTGAGTAGTGGTTGTACGCTCGCTGGCAATATTAGAGTTGAAAATGCACCGGTCGCAATCATTGATAATTCTCCGATAATGATTTGTGATGATGACTTTGATGGTAAATATATAGAGAAATTGTCGAAGTTTACGAATCAGATTGTGACTAATTTTAACAGAGATTTCAAAGTTGAATATTATACACAAGCCGGAACACAGATTAATCCTGACAATAATTTTGAATTTACACAGAATCCTCAGGATATTACGGTTAAAGTTGGCGCGTTTAGTTGTGCGCCGGATTCTTATCAGATATCGTTTTACCATGGTCAACCTCTTTCTATGAACTATCCACAAAATGTCACGCCGACTTTTGATATATGTGATGATGAGCTAGATGGATTCAAAGATGTGAATCTTGAAGCTATAGTAGATAGTGAAATGACCAATGTCATAGGAGCAACTAAAATGTTTTACAAAACAGAAGCCGAAGCTAAAAAGGGAGATCCTTCTACTGTTGCCAATATTAATCCAAAACTTACTCCAACTAATTCGGATGTGACCTATTATGTAAGGATAGAAAATTCCGCAGTAGGTTCTTGTCCTAATTATGGATCGTTCAGGCTTTTGTTCAAACAACCGAAAAAATCTACAGTTTTAAAAGATACCTTGATATGCCCGAGAACAACGGTGGACTTAGATGCCGGAACAGGGATTGACTCGAGTTCTCTAGCTGGATTTACTTCTTATAAATGGTATAAAGAGTCCGAACCGCTGATAATCCTCAGCAACAACCAAACTGCTGAAAAAATTTCTGTTGGTAATTACATTGTAGAACTCGGATTTAACAATTGTGTTTATAAGCAATCTGTAAAAGTTTCAGAACCGGCGGATCTAGTAATAGATAATATTTTGATAGAAGGAAATAATGCGACTGTACTTGTTTCGAATGGTCTTCCGCCATATCAGTATAGTCTGGACGGGCAGTCCTATCAGCCTGGCAATGTTTTCGAAAATATTCCAAAAGGTGACCATACTATAGAGGTAATGGATGCTTGCGGTTCCATAGCAAGAGATTTTTCTGTCATTAATGTTAAAAATATCATCACACCTAATGGTGATGGGAAAAATGATACGATCGATTATTCTGATCTGATGACAAAATCGGAACCCAGATTGGAGATTTATGATAGAAATGGAATCTTGGTTTTCAAAGGAAATCCTGAGAATCAATACATCTGGAACGGAAAACTAAATGGAAAACCTTTACCTACAACGTCCTATTGGTATATCCTGGAATGGAATGAGGCCGGAAATCCCAAACGTGCACAACATACAGGCTGGATTCTTCTGAAAAATAGAAATTAATTGTGTTGAAATAATAAATTGCTTTTTTTACATTTGTAATAATATCCTAATTATTATAATGAAGAAAGTTTTACAAATTTTAATATTTCTTATATTCTCGATAAAATCCTTTGCGCAATTAGATACAGAACATTGGTTTGCACCGATGGTTGATAGAACAGGAAATCCAAACTCAGTACAAAGGATTTATATGTCCACAAATGAAACTACCCCTTTCAAAGTGGAAGTTTATAGTAATAATGTAATAGTTGGTACTGTCACGATCAGTAAAAATGATCCACAGTATTATCAGATTTCCAATAGAAGCTCAATCATTGTAAGTCCGATATTTTCTAATCCTTCATTAGATCTTTTTAAGCCGGTAAATAAAGGCATATATCTTAAAGGGGAAAAGTATTTCTATGCGAGTTTGAGGTTTTCGGTCTCACAACATGCGGAGATTCTCACTTCTAAGGGAACTGCAGGTATAGGCACCGATTTTAGAGTAGCAATGGCTCCTATCGCGGTGTATAATAATATTCTGAATTTTATGACCAGCGTCATGGCTACAGAGAATAATACAACTGTTACAGTCTCTGGTTTCGACCCAAACCTTAAGTTTTCGGATGGTGTCAGCAGGACACAATTTAATTTCACTCTCAATAAAGGACAATCTTATATCATTGATGGTATAGGAGATCAATCTGAAAATTTTAAAGGATTTATAGGAGCAAAGATTAAGGCTGATAAACCAATTTCGGTTACGAATGGTAACTTCAACGGTCAATATGCAGGAGATTACCCAAGTGCATCAGATATATTGATGGATCAGGCTGTCCCGGAAGATAGATTAGGCAAAACATTTGTCTTGGTTAAAGGAAATGGTGCCAATAGCTATGTGGATGGCTCTAAGACTACAATGGAAAAAGCCATTATTGTTGCGGTAAAAGACAATACGGAGATCTATCTTAATGATGATACGATGCCTGCAAAGATTTTACAAACTGGTGAATTTTTTGAAACACCACCAGATAGTTACAGAGATCAAGGTTCTGGACATTATAATTTATACATTTCTTCCAATAATAATATTTATGTCTATCAGCTTTTAGCAGGAATAGAATTTGGTAATCCACCTTATAATGGCAATGGTCAGGCTACGGGAGGATTCAACTATATTCCGCCTTTGAGTTGCTATCTTCCAAATAAGATAGATGAGATCGGGCTCATCAATGAAAATAGAGTTTATATTTCAAGTGTTGGCTATCGAAATCAGATCCCTACCAAAATCAATATCATTACAGAGCGAGGCGCCACTGTAGATGTCAAAAGTAATGGGACTTCTCTGGTTTTGAATACAAGTAATGGTCCCTTTGATGTGACTGGTAATAATCAATGGGTGACATATTCTGTTCCTAATATTACAGGTAATGTTGCCGTTTTTTCTAGTAAAGCGGTAACAGCAGGTATATCCGCAGGAGACGATGCAGTGGGTTATGGTGGCTATTTTGCAGGATTCTCTTACTTGCCGGCAATCATCAGAAAAGAGGGAGAATGTGTCCCGGATGTAATTTTACAGTTGGCGGAAGGTTTTGATTTCTATCAATGGATGAAAAAAAACCAAACTACTGGTTTGTTCGAGGATATAGCCGGTGCCAATACTAATTTATATAAACCTTTGGAAGCTGGTTATTATAAAGCAAGGGTAAAACAAGGTTCTTGCGCAGAGGTTAGTACAACTGAATTCAAATTCTTAAGTTGTTTGAGCTATACAGCACAATTTTATCAGACATGTGATAACCTGACACTTACTCCAAAACTAACGTTAGGAAATCAGGGCGTTGTGGGTTCTTCTATAGATATTGTAAAACAGCCGACAAAAGGAACTGTATCAATTGATCATGCAGCTAAAACAATTACTTACAAAGCCAATCCTAATGTGGCAGGTCCAGATTCTTTTCGATACAAATTTATTGGTGATGATCCTGCTACACCAGAGTCAGAAGAAGTTCTGGTAAATATTGACATCAAAAATATTATTGCCAATGATGTTATTTTGAAGGGTTGTAAAGTAAGCAATACAGTTGCACAATTCGATCTCACAAAAGCGAATGTAACTCAAGATGGTTCTGTGACAAAGACTTTTTATAAAGATCAAAATAATGCTGATAACGATACAGGACTTAATACAATTGCAACGACAGATCTGGCCAACTACCAATCTTCAGAAGGAATTGTTTATGTTCGTTTAAAGAATGGTTTTTGTCCTAAAACTGTAAAAATTGAACTGAAATTTGCGCCAATCCCGGACATTATTAGTAATGTTTATGAAGGTTGTGATTTGGATTTTAAAGGTGTAAAGGTGAAGCTGGATCAATTAGCAGGTCAATTGTTAAAAGATCCGGTTTATTTTACTAATAATAAATTCTACCTCAATTCAGCAGCAACAGCCGGAACAGAACTTCCCAATGATTTTACATATTCTGCAGATACAACAGTTTATATGGTTGTTATCTCGCCAGATGGATGTACTCCGGTTAAATTCACTGTCAATTTGAAAGTGGGAGCCAGGCTACCTTTAACAAAAACCACAGCTCCTTATATTTTATGTGACCCAAATCTGGATGATTCTGAGAATGTCGATCTTAATAATTATAGAAATTTGTTTTTATCGACTGCAGATGTGAGTGATACTTCTATTAACACTTATTTCTATTTGACTCTGGATAATGCACAAAAAGATATTGATAGGTTGCCTAATGGCAATGTAACGATAACAAAGGATGTCAATTACTATTATAGATTTGAAAAAGTAGGAATTTGTCCTAATGTAGGGTCTTTATCAATTAAATATACAAAAGGCTTCGCATCGACTACAATACCGGCGAAAGTGACCATTTGCGAAAATGCTACAAAACAAATAGATGCAGGAACTGCACACAATAAATATCAATGGATCGATGAAAATGACCCGACAAATATTATCCCCTCAATACAAAAAGTCACACTTCCGCCGGGTAAATATCATGTGATTCTAACATCGCCTGAGGGATGTGATTATAAACAGTCTTTTGAAATTGTAGCTTACCCGATAGCGATTCTGGATGTTTCGAAATTTAATGCAACTAGCTGTGATGACAAATTCCAAAATCAAATTACGGTCAAATTTTCGACCCAGGTTACACCTGTGATTTTACAGAATTCGTTTCCTGGCATGAAAGTACAATATTATCGGACCGCATCTTACGCTGACACAGATCTGATCTCAACAGATAACTTTACCTATTCAACAGATACCAGAGTCTATGTCAAGGTAAGTTCTGATTACTGTACTGATGTTAGGTCTTTTATCGATTTCAGAATAGGAGATAAAGTTCCTTTGACAGAATCATACAAATCCGCCGAAGTTTGCGATGATGATTTTGATAGTAAAAAATTAGTGCAAAATCTTAATGATTTTATTAAGCTTTTTACAGCTGACCCAAGTGTTACGGCTAAATTTTATATCCATAAAATAGATGCTCAAAATAATGCGGCCAATAATATATCTGAAGTTGATGTTAATATTCAGCAGCTTCTTTATGTCCGTTTTTCTAATGCTGTAGATTGCCCTAATCTGGGAGAATTACTAATAAAGATTAAACTTCCTTCAAAATCTACTGAATTAGCTGACAAAACAATTTGTCAGGAGGATACAACGTATTTGGATGCCGGTACAGGTTTTAAATATGAATGGTATAGAGAATCGGATCCGGGAACTATGATTGGTGATTCACAGAGAATAGATGATTTAGGAGTAGGAAAATACTTTGTAATACTGACAGCGCCAAACAACTGTCCATATAAACAAAGCGTCGAAATAAAAGCCGCAGAATTGCCAACTATCGAATCAATAGAAATAAATGGTAGTACAGTGAAAATAAATGCAACAGGAGGTGTTAAGCCTTATAAATATGCAATAGATAATGGGAATTATCAGGACTCAAATGTTTTTACAGATATTTCACCGGGATTACACAAAGCCTATGTGATTTCTGCTGATGATTGCGACCCTGTTGAAAAAGAATTTTCTGTAATAAAGATTTATAATCTTGTCACGCCAAATGGTGATGGGATAAATGATGTTCTGGATATGTCAAACCTTGATTTTAAAAAGAATGCCAAATTCCAGATTTTTGACAGAGAAGGTAGAAAGCTATTCGAGGGAGATGCTTCCAATCACTATATTTGGGATGGACAACAAAATGGGAAGCCTTTACCAAGTTCCAGTTATTGGTATATAGTGGAGTGGCAGGATTTTGAAAATTCTCCACCGGTAAAATATACAGGCTGGGTCTTATTGAAGAATAGAACCTAGATTCTATTGATAAATAGATCTCTTTTTTTACATTTGTAATACTTTCGATTATAACCATGAAGAAAATATTACAAATCTTACTCTTTTGCCTATTATCCATAAAAATATCTGCCCAGATGGATACCGAGCATTGGTTTGCGCCGATGTTTGATACATATATTGTTTTGAACCCTGATTATGACAATAGCTTGAATGGGGATTTTTTGTATCTCTCAACAGATTCTGTTGATGATTTCGAGGTCGTTATATATTCAGGAGAAGTTGAGTTGGATAGAATGACCATACGCAAAGGTAATCCCAAGTATATAAAATTACCACCAAATGTAATTACTACTACAAATCCTTCGGACACTTTTTTATCGGCAAAAAAAGGCTTGCATCTTGTTGGCAGTAGAAAGTTCTTAGCAAATCTAAGACTTTTGAGAGGCCCGCATGCTGAGATTATTAATTCCAAAGGATTCGCAGGACTGGGAACGGATTTTTTTGGGACAATGACTCCTCTTGCTACTATACCTATTTATGGGATCCTTAGTCAAAATACTCAGATTAATATATTAGCAACAGAAAATAATACCTCTGTGAAGATAAGTGGATATGATCCCAATATTTTATTCCTTAATAATACGCAAAGCCCGGAATTGAATATAAAGCTTAATAAAGGTGAGTCTTATATGGCCGTTGTGCCATATAGAATAGTTGATCATCTTAATGTGTTAGTGGATGATCCCTATGAGAACTATTTTGGACTGGTCGGGGCAAATATTCATTCTGATAAGCCCATTAGTGTTACGAATGGTAATTTCAATGGTAATTATATAAATAGATATAGCGGTAGTGATATTCTGATGGATCAGGCGATTCCAACAAATCGTTTGGGTAGAGAATATGTTATAGCAAAAGGAAATGGTGCTTTGGATGTACCTGGGGGCGGAGGCCTCGACATGGAACGTGTCATTGTAATGGCAATCAAAGATGATACTAAAGTAACAGTTAATGATAGCCCAACTGTTTATATGCTTAATAAAGGACAGTATAAAATTTTATATGCTTCTTCCTTTTATAAAAATCAAGGTAACGGCGTTTATAACATGTATGTCAAAAGTACAGAAGACGTCTATGTTTATCAACTTTTGGCGGGTACGAACGATGTTGGTTATCAATTTGCTTCTGGTGGGATGAATATGGTTCCTGCTCTCAATTGTTTGTTGCCAAATCAAATTGTAGAATTGCCCGAAGTAAACCAGATGGGAATTAGAGATGATTTTAATACTAATATAAACATCATTACAAAAAGCGGAGCACAGGTAACAATGAATGGAGAATCGCTGAATGGTTTATATGGGCCTTACCCTGTTTCTGGAACTTCTGAATGGGTTCTCTTTTCAAAGAAAAATGTAAAAGGCAATGTTTCCATATATTCTACAAAGGCTGTTACAGCAGGTCTGGCTGGTGGCAATCAAGCTGTTGGTTACGGAGGCTTTTTTGGTGGTTTTAGCTCGATTCCCCAAATTACCAAAACGGGGACTTGTGCTATCGGTGTAAAATTGCAGGTTGATGATGGATACAATTTTTACGAATGGTATCATAACGGTCTGTTGATAACGTCTGGGGCGGATTCATTTTTGATAGATCCTGAAAATTATGGTTCGGGTAGCTATTATTGTAAAATTTCCAAATCAGATTGTGGGTCTTTTTCGACTGATCCCTATATTTATACCAAATGTCCAGAGTTTACATTGAAAAGTTTTGATACGGGCAATTGTAAAACCGTTGAAATTCCTGTGGCTTTTTCTTCAGACCCTCTAAAGTCAATTGATTGGGATACTGTAATTGTTACACAGCAACCGGAGGGAGGAGCTGTTGATTATGATAGATCTTCTCACAAAATAATTTTTGATCCGGATAATACAGATCTAAAAACTGTAAAATTCAAATATTATTTTGAAGCTACCGGTGCTTATCCTGATTCAGAAGATGTTACAGTTACTGTGAATATTGCACATATTGATCTGACAAATATGGAAGATGTGCAATGTGTTGGTTTTGACGGAAAAGGAATCTATAATTTAAAGGCTATTTTTGAAAAAACCGTTAACCAGGATTCAACATATAATAAATATGAATATTTTGAAGATTCTTCATTAACTCAAAAAATTCCGGAGGTTAATTTAACCAATCCCTATTATCAAGTGGAAAGTTATAGATCTGAACCGGGGAAAACTGTTTACGTAAAAGTTATGAATATCTACGGTTGTGATAATAAAAGTAAACCTGCGGAAATTGTGCTCAAAACTTTTGAATTGCCTGTGATCAATACTATAGACGTGAAAGATAGTACTTCTGTTACTATAAGTGTGTCCAAAGGAAATTCTCCATATCTGTATTATATCAAAAAAAATGGTGCGCTGGATTTTCTTCCTGCCGATTCGGATTATAGTTCGTCCAGTACACTCCCGATCAAAGAGGGTAAAGGTTCTTATACAGTATATGTGAAATCTGTGGATAATTGCTATCCGGTAACGAAGGTATTCTTGGTTGTCGGGATTTCAAATACCATTACGCCAAATGATGATGGTAAAAACGATACAATAGATATGTCGATGATATCGGACAAAATTAATCCGAAATTTCAGATTTTTGACAGAAACGGCAGAAAAGTATTTGAAGGTTCTACCGCCAATAATTATATATGGACAGGTAAGGAGAACGGAGTGTCTATTTCCACAGGGACTTATTGGTATTTCCTACAATGGCAGGATTTCGAAAACGCAGAGCCAGATATTATAAAAGGCTGGATTCATCTTAAAAATCGAAGTTCAGAGTAAATTTTTTAACAGTTCTTTTCTTATAAAGTCTTTAATTCTAATTACTTAACAAAAAGCTGATAAAGTTTAATAAAATTTTAACCTTATCAGCTTTTTTTTGTAATGGTTCTGCATGTATTTCTCTATAAATTTGCCGACAATATGAAGAAGATATTTACAATTTTAACATTGTTTTGCATGGCCTGTGTTTATGGGCAATTCCTAAATGGTGAAATTTATATCAGGGACAAGTCCAGTCTTTATCTCAATCAGGTCTATGTGACCAATGTGAATGAGCATAAAAGTGTTGTTGCGAATTATAATGGCGAGTTCCACATCAATGCAAAAGAAGGTGATATTATTAGATTTACTTCTATAGCCACAGAAAGAAAAGACCTTGAGGTTACAAAAGAAATGCTGGAAAGGAACAAGACTTTTGTAGAATTACAGATTGCTTATTACGAGATACAGGAAGTTATTCTAAGCTCTTTTCGTCCTACAGGTAATCTGAGAAGAGATGTAGCTATGTTGAAATCTTCAGAGAAAGCATTCGAACTAAAGAAAATGATAGGGCTGCCGGAACCGAAAGGCGACGGGACATCGCCCGATATTCCTGTATTGTCATTCGATCAGGGACTGAGTTTCAGTATCAATAGTATTTTCGATTTGATATCGGGAGAGAAGAAAAAGAAGGAACGATATTATCAATATGAAAAGATGAGCAAGCATATCAAGGATCTGCAAAATTATTATGGTGATGATTACTTTGTCAAAATGAAAATACCAAAGGAGTTGATCCCTAATTTTCTGCAGTTCGTTTACAGCTCGGATAACATTACCGTTTTTCTAGAATCGGATAATTATGAAGCAGCCAAGATATATATAGAGAAGTATCTGCCGATATATCTTAAGAGATTACAAAACTCACACCTGATGCAGGTGGTGGGGACTGAAATTAAATAATAAAATATTTTTTATATAAATTGTCAAATAATAATGAATTATTTTTCTGTAAATCATTAAAATTATTTATTTTTATTGCGTTTTTAAAATTGGAAAGAAGACTTATAAATGGGAAAAGGAAAAAACAAACTTGCTAGATTCGAAGAAAACAGGCTTTTAACTAATGTAATTCAACCGACAAGGGAACAGGCCATCAATGATTTTGAACACAAAGGAAAGTGGCACGAGTTTTTTGGAAATAGCAATCCTATTGTTTTAGAACTTGGATGTGGTAAAGGCGAGTATTCTGTCGGTTTGGCAAAATCTTTTCCGGATAAGAATTTCATCGGAGTAGATATTAAAGGAGCCAGATTTTGGTTCGGTGCAAAAGAAGCGATTGAGAAAGGTCTTAACAATGTAGCTTTTCTTAGAACTCAGATAGAGCTTATAGATAACGTGTTTGCAGAGAATGAGGTGTCAGAGATTTGGATCACATTTCCAGACCCACAGATCAAATACAGGAGAACCAAGCACAGGCTTACGAATCCTGAATTTTTGGATAGGTATGAACGTATTTTGAAAAAAGACGGTGTGATCCACTTGAAGACAGATTCAGAGTATCTTCACGGTTATACTTTGGGATTGTTGCAAGGTTTGGGTCATGAGGTTCTGACTGCGCATCACGATATTTACGGTGCGCCGGAATATCAGCCGGACACGCCGCTTCTCAGAGATGTGAGAACCTATTATGAGGAACTGTTTTCTTCCAAAGGAAAAACGATAACTTATATAAAATTTAAATTGAAAGATGAATAAACTGATCTTGCTTATTTTGGGTAGTTGCTTAATGAGTTGTGCAACCAGTTCTGTTTCTCCTATTTTGAGGAAAAACTCAGAAGTGTCATTGAAGATAGACCAATTTAAGCCAAGTCAGGAAAAATTAAGCATAGAGAATAAAGCGGTCACTTTGCTCAATCAGCTTTTCAATTCTGATGAATCCAATAAAAATATGGTCTTGATCATCAATAACGATTCTGACTGTGATTTTACGATGAATATTGCCGGGGCTAAAAATTATAGTTTGCCTGTTGGTTCCAAAAAAGCAGAGAGTATTATTCTGGAGCAAGGTGATTATGAGTTGACTTCCGAGGTGTGTAATGGCGCTTATAAGACAAAAAAGACTTTTGCGGAAAATACGCAATTGAATATAAAATATACTTTCGTGAAAAATGAACCCAAGCCGACTGAACCGGTGATTCAATAAAAAAAATACCTTCCAAAAATCTTGGAAGGTATTTTTTTTATTGAACTTAGAAATTATTTTACGATGATCTCATAGATCTTGCTCCAGTTTTTTCCTGTGATCAGCATATTTTCGCCCTTGAAAGCGATTCCGTTCAAGACATCGTCATTTCCAGATGTGTTCTGTTTGGCGATATTGCTAAGGTCGATAATTCCGGTAACTTCTCCATTTGCTGGATTGATCTGAAGAATGATCGGCTTCTGCCAAACGTTCGCATAAAGAGATCCGTTATGATATTCCAGCTCATTGATCTGGTCATAACCTTCTTTATCACTTGCTACGGCAATTGTTCTCAACACTTTTGAAGGATTCTCGGAGTCAAGGAAATAGACTGTTTTGGTCCCATCGGAAACGATTAGGCTTTTACCATCATTCGTCATTCCCCAACCTTCTGCAATTTCCTCAGGATAATCGAATTCTTTTATGAGTTTCATGTTCATATCATATACCATTCCTTTTTTTGATCGGTAGGTCAGTTGATAGATCTTGTCTCCGAAAACAGTAATTCCCTCAGAGAAAATATTACTCGGCTGTGCAACTTCCAGGAGTGGTGTTCTGCTTCCCAAGGTATATTTCATCAGTTTTGATTTTCCTTCTAGACCCACACTTTCATAAACGATATCTCCGTGGATTTCAAAACCTTCTGTGAAATTATCTGCATCATGCGGATATTGATTCACGATCTCGTAAGGGATTGACCGTGCTTTGGCCTTTGCAAAAACATTGATGGTTGCATCTTGTTGTAAAACTTCTCCGCTTTTGGTCTTGAGATTGAAAGTAACGTCATTTTCTCCTAAAGTGAAAAAGTTCGGGTCGATAGCTAGATTACTGGTTTCTTTGTCACCATAACTTATAGTAATGGCCTCTGCGTAATCCAAAACATCTTGTGGCAATTGCAATTTGTCTCCAAAATGATAACCTTTGCTTTGTGAGGCAATATTATGGTCGTTCAAAGAATTCAATATGTCTTTGTCCTTATTGCAGCTTGCAAGTATCAATAATGCGAAGCAAGTGATGAAGATCTTTTTCATTTAAAAGTTGCTGTTTTATTTCCAAATTATGATTTCATAATCCTTTTGGAAAGGTTGATTATTTATGAATAATGCCCAAAAATACGAAATTATGAAAACTAAGGTCTCATAAATTTTTCTTAATTAAGCAGAATAATGTAGATTTGTAAT
Source organism: Epilithonimonas caeni DSM 17710 (assembly GCF_000426465.1). Classification (GTDB taxonomy): domain Bacteria; phylum Bacteroidota; class Bacteroidia; order Flavobacteriales; family Weeksellaceae; genus Epilithonimonas; species Epilithonimonas caeni. The sequence goes on along the minus strand of NZ_KE384527.1, from coordinate 468,036 downwards.
GTTATGACCACGATAATTGCAGCTATAGGAAAAAATAATACCCTAGGAAAAGACAATCAGTTACTTTGGCATCTTCCAAAAGATCTGAAACATTTTAAAGCTTTGACAGAGAATCATCCGGTGATCATGGGAAGGAAGACCTATGAGAGCATCGGGAAACCTCTCCCAAACCGTACCAATATTGTGGTAAGCAGAAAGGAGGATTGGTTTCAGGAGGGTGTGCTGATTGTTTCTACACTAAAAGAAGCTCTTAAATTCGCTAAAAAGATCAACGAAGATATTTTTATCATCGGCGGCGGCGAGATCTACAAACAGACCATGGAGTTTGCCGATAGGTTAGAGATCACACAGGTGGATGCAGAGGTCGAAGCAGATACTTTTTTTCCAACGATAAGTCCCAGGTTCTGGCAAAAAATAGAAGAGGTATGTCATGCCAAGGACGACAAAAACAATTATGACTTCTGCTTCCAGACCTACGAAAAAATTAATAAAGATTAAAGATCCTATCTCGGTTCTTATATCTAGAATCTTGTTTCTCAATAATGGATTATCCAAGTAAAGTATTATCAAAGGCAATAGAAGAGATTGCTGGCTTGCCGGGAATTGGTAGGCGGTCAGCACTTAGATTAGCATTGCATCTGCTTCGTCAACCGTCTTCCCAGGGTATTTCTTTGGGGGCGGCTATACAAGATCTCGTTACAGATATCAAATATTGCAAAGAATGTCATAATTTTTCTGATCAGGAGATCTGTGAAATTTGTAGTGATGATAAAAGGAATCCGGAATTACTTTGCGTGGTGGAAGATGTAAGAGACGTTATGGCGATTGAAAACACAGGAAAATATAAAGGACGATATCTGGTTTTGGGAGGAAAGATCTCTCCGATGGAAGGTATCGGTCCCAGTCAACTAAGAATTGATAGTTTAGAAAGAAAAATAAATTCTCATACAATAAAAGAGGTGATTTTTGCGTTAAGTTCCACAATGGAAGGAGAAACTACTGCCTATTACATATACAAAAAATTTAAAGATCACAACGTCGCATTTTCTAATATCGCCCGCGGAATAGCTGTAGGTGATGAGCTGGAATATGCCGATGAGATCTCTCTTGGCAGGTCCATTATCAATAGAACATCATATAACGAAGCCGGCTTATGAAACTGAGTGTTATTATTGTTCATTATCAAGTTGGTGGTCTTTTGAAAAACTGCATCCTTTCCATTCAAAAATATTTCCATGGTTTTGAATATGAGATCATTGTTGTAGATAATGCTTCGCCGGATACTAAATGGAAAGAGCTCATTACAGAATTTCCTGATGTGAAGTTTATCGAGTCAAAGGAAAATCTGGGCTTTTCAAAAGCGAATAATATTGGCGTGAAAGCAGCAAAAGGCGAATATGTCTATATCTTGAATCCTGACACGGAGATAGAAGGTAACTATTTTAAAGAGATATTGGATTTTGCTGATAGTCAAAAAAATATTGGTGCTATTGGACTTAGGATGCATAATGCCAAAGGTGAGTTCTTGCCGGAAAGTAAAAGGTCTGTTCCTGCCTTGATCAATTCTTTTGAGAAATTATTTACAAAACTTAGGGATGACTCCAAGACCTATTACAGAAACGATGTCGATGAGTTTGGGATTGCGGAAGTTGCTGTAATGACAGGTGCCAATCTTCTTATGAAAAAGTCTGTCTATGAGGAAGTTGGAGGTTTCGATGAACGTTATTTCATGTACGGGGAAGATATCGATCTTTGTTATACGATACTTAGAAAGGGTTACAGGAATTTCTATTATGGCAAATATTCTATTCTGCACTACAAAGGAGAAAGTACTGTTAAAAACCGGCTCTATCTCAAAAGATTTTTCGGAGCAATGGATATTTTTATTGGTAAATATTATAAAAAACAAAAGCCGTTTCAGTATCTGTTAATGAAGGTCGGTTTGAAATTCAAACATTTTATCGAAGCAAGAAAGATCAAAGATTAATTTTTCTCTCGGTATGAAAAGTAGATTCCTCAGCGAATTTCCTTAATTCTCCCATCTCATCCTTAGCTTTCAGTTGTCCAAATCTTGCAGCGGAATAAGTAAGACCGATTAATACCAAAACAGCAAAAGAGGCTGGTAATGCCCATGGATAATTATTGGAATTGATTTGTTTTTCCACATAATACAAAGTAAAAAATGTCATCCACGCTACTGTGAAAAGAAAATATAAGAACATGAAAAATGTCCAGACCGCAGGACTTGGTCCAAAAATTCCGCGTATGACTGTCGTATCATCTTCTTTTTCGATCCTTAATGCCAGATTGGGCTTCCAGTAGCTTTCTTCTTTGGTTTTTACAAAGATCGTTGCCACTTCTTTATTGATGTTTCCATAGAATTTGTCTTTATTATTGTCCAAATACTTTCTCAAATTAGACTCGTACTCTTCGAGGGAAAGGTCAGTGTAAAGTTTGAATCTCGGTCTGTTTCGTATGCTGTTTAATGTCTCGTTCATAAATGGTCATTTATCGATTATATTTTATCAATTCTCATTCCTCAATATATGGGATCGGGTCTTCCAGGGTAAAATCAATTTTCATGGGCGATCCGTTCCTTTTGATTTCCAGTTTTACTTTTTTGCTTACATTGGTTTTTAGGATAGCGTGTATTTTGCTCAATGTCATTTCTTTGGATGATTTATTGTCAATAGTGATCAGCTCGTCATTTTTCAAAATTCCTGCTTTTTGTGCCGGTGAATCTTTTCTGGTGCCGGAAACAATAAAGACGGGTTTTAATGTGAATTTGTATTGGAAATTATTACTGTTATCGATAACATTGATCTCGTTGCTTGCAGAATTCTTTTTTGCGGTTTGCACTTGCACCTGTTCTTTTTCCCATACCAGTCCGTCCTGCTTGATTTCCAGTCCGCTTCCGTCTATTAGAAAAGGGTCATTCAGATGTTGATTGGCTTTGAAATAGATTTTATTGCCAGAATAGTCGAAGATCACGGAAAATCGTCTTAGAATCTCTGAGCCAATAGAACCTTTTCTGTCTTTTACAAGCTTCAAATGCTGTATGGAGAATTCATCTGGCATAGAAGCTATTGGTTTGTCTAGTCTGAAATCTCCAATAGAAAGAGAATTGATACGACTACGTTTTCCGAAGATATCGCCGCTGAAACCGCGTCCCAAAAAATCATCAATATTCGGGCGGTTATAAATGAAATCCTTTATAAGTGTCGGGAATAACCAGACAGAATCTGTGTTTCCAAGGTCGAGTAGAAGTTTTGAACTTTGTTTTTCGTGTTTCATTTCCACGTCGGCAAACATGTAAGGTTTGTTCATCTCAACACTCATCGGGAATTCCGAATATCTTTTTACTCTTTTCGGAAATTTGGTGTTGTCTTTGTAGACCGTGATCGTTTTCTTCAGATAATTGATCTCAATCGGGTGATTCTTGAAAAAATAATAACCAATGATCCCGTTTACAGGAACTCCGATATCTTGAGATATGTTGAAATCTTCGTCCATAACGATAAAAACAGTGTGTGATCTGTCGACAAAATGTTCTCCGATCCTAATGTCATTTTTAATTGATTTCAAAGCTTCCACGCTTACCGTTTCGCCCAGGCCTTTGAAGGTGATCTTCTCAATATTTTTGAAATCGACTTCTTTATTTTCAAGACTGAAAAGCAAAGTTTCTGATATGCCGGAGTCTAACATGAAATTAAGTTCCACCCCATTTATTGTCATGGGAATGAAGATGAGGTTGTTGATCAGCTTGAATTTGATGACGGTCCTGTCAGTGTTTTCCAAAACAAAACCGTCCTGGGCGCAGATGCAGAAACTCCAAAGCAGGCATAAAAACAATTTAATTTTCATCACATCAAATTACATATTATTTTTTTACAAGTTTAATAAATTCTTTGGATTGAATTTTAAAATATTTATGTATTTCATAATTTGTTTGGTTTTTAAACTATAAAATGGAATGTTATTTGATATGTTTTCATTCAATTATAATATGTATTGATAATCGTTTAATTTTTATTTGTTAATTATGAAAAATCTATCAACTATCTTCGGGAAAGACAACTTGGACGAAATCGTTTTCTCCAATAGAAATAAAGCTTATGGCGCATATGCTCTTCGAAATGAATATTCTAATCAACTTACAAAAGCTCTATTCATAGGAACTGCTTTTATTGCATCGGTTTCTGTAATTCCGTTTTTAATTTCGGCGCTTAAATCTGATTCAATTGTTACAGAGCTCCCAACTTCTGGCCCGATAATTTTAAAAATTGTTGATCAACCAGATAAGCCCAAACCAACACCAACTTCACCAGTTCAGCAAAATATTAAAACAGTAGAAAATCCAGAATATAACCCGGTTCGTGAAGTGAGAAAAGAGAAACCGCTTCCAACAAAAAAAGATTTTGAAGGTGCTGCAATAGGAACAGAAACTAAGCCTGGAGAAGAGACAACAATTACAGTCGCTCCTCCAGCGACAATTCCAGGGCCACCAACTGTAGCTCCTTATAACCCTCCAGTCACGAAACCTGTTGAAGATCCTGACAAGCTGATAAATCAAAACGAAGCAGATGTGGCGGCAGATTTCAAAGGCGGAATTAATGCTTTTCGTCAAAAAGTAGCCCAAGGATTCGATACGGAAACTGTTAGTCAAGATGGAATGATTTCTGCCGTCATTACTTTTGTAGTAGAAAAAGATGGAAGTATTTCCAATTTGAAAGTTAATGGTTCTAATTCAGATTTCAACTCAGAAGCAGAAAGAGTAGTAAAGTCAATTAAAACAAAATGGACTCCGGCCCAATTGAAAGGGAAATCTGTTAGATCTTCATTCAGAATGCCGATTTCGATGAAGATTGAGTAGTTTGATAATCAATGGTATATTGATTTTAAATAATTCAGGACTTTATAATTATCCACATTTTCAAGGGAAATGTGGATAATTTTTTTGTTTACCAACTTGTTAATTAACAATACTTTAACGGATTGACGGGTTTTTCAAAACATTCTTAGTCCTAAAAAATTGTATTTTTGAGGATTAAATTAATATTTATGGGAAAAATCATTGGCGTTGCGAATCAGAAAGGAGGTGTTGGTAAGACGACAACTGCTGTTAATCTGGCATCGGCCTTAGGTGTTTTAGAAAAGAGAATTCTTTTGATAGATGCAGATCCACAGGCTAATGCAACTTCTGGTTTGGGTGTAGAGGAAGTTAATTTCTCTACTTATAATTTGCTGGAACACAGTGTGGAAGTTACCAAATGTATTCTGCCAACCAGTTCGCCAAACGTAGATATTATCCCTTCGCACATTGATTTGGTAGCAGCCGAGATAGAATTGGTGGACCGTGATAATCGAGAATATATGATGCGAGAGGCTCTGAGGCCGATTAAAGACCAATATGATTATATCATTATAGATTGTGCGCCAAGTTTAGGTTTGATCACGATCAATGCTTTGACTGCTGCTGATTCTGTTATTATTCCGATACAGTGCGAATATTTTGCATTGGAAGGTCTTGGTAAATTACTGAATACCATTAAAAATGTTCAGAAGATCCACAACCAGGATCTTGACATAGAAGGATTATTGCTGACGATGTACGATAGTCGTTTGAGATTGTCGAATCAGGTTGTCGAAGAAGTGAATTCCCATTTTCCGGAAATGGTCTTCGAAACAATTATCAGTAGAAATGTACGCCTTAGTGAAGCACCAAGTTTTGGAGAAAGTATCCTGAAATATGATGCGGAAAGCAAAGGTGCGATTCAGTATATTCAGCTGGCAGAGGAAGTACTTTTGAAGAACGAAAAATTAATTAAAAATTAAAATGATTTTTTGAAATAATATTTCATTGGTTATCATTTATTAATTATCATTTACAAGAATGAGAGATAAAACAAGAGCAATGGGACGCGGTTTGGGAGCAATCCTGAACGCTGAAAGCAAAACGAATATCAATTCCGCTTCCGATGAAGGCGCAAAGACATTGGTAGGCAATATTGTTGAAGTTCCAATTGAAGATATATACCCGAATCCCAATCAGCCAAGAACTTTTTTCGATGAAAAAGCACTTAACGATCTAGCGGAATCCATCAAAAGCTTGGGCATTATTCAACCTGTAACGCTTAGAAAAGATGGCGCAAAGTTCGAGATCATTTCCGGAGAAAGACGTTTCCGAGCTTCCAAAATTGCGGGATTAACATCTATCCCGGCCTATATCCGTTTGGTTAATGACCAGGAATTGCTGGAAATGGCTTTGGTAGAAAATATTCAGAGAGAAGACCTTGACCCTATTGAAGTTGCTTTGACCTATCAAAGACTTTTGGATGAGGTTGGAATGACCCAGGAAAATCTAAGCCAGCGTGTTGGAAAAGAAAGAAGTACCATTACCAATAGTGTCCGCCTTTTGAAATTGTCTCCGGATATCCAAAACGGGATCAGAAGCGGGCAGATCTCTGCTGGTCATGGTCGTGCAATAATGGGATTGGATTCTGATGAAAAACGCCAAACTTTGTTTGATAAAATCGTCAAGGATCAACTCAACGTAAGGCAATCTGAGCAGTTGGCCAGCCAGATGAAAAATTCTCAAGAAGCTGAAAAGTCTGTAAAACAGACGATTATTCCGAATCACGTGAAAAAAGCCCAGAAAAATCTAAGTAATATCCTTAATGTTAATGTCGAGATCAAGACTTCGGCAAACGGGAAAAAAGGAAAGATCGTTCTTGATTTTAAAAATGAAGAAGAGCTGGAAAGCATTCTTGCTCATATTAGATAAATGAAAAAAATACTTTCAATTTTCTTATTCTTTTCTTTTTGTTTTGCTCTTTCACAAGTGAATCGTAATGATACGATACGTGTGGAAAATCATCCTAAAGATAGTATACCTGCTGCTAAACCAATGGCAGAAGCCCAGATTTTAGGAGATATCGAAGATAAAAATGCACCTGCAAAAATTACCAAACTAAGTCCCACAAAAGCGGGTCTGTATTCTGCTGTACTACCGGGATTAGGACAATTCTACAATAAGAAATATTGGAAAATCCCTTTGGTTTGGGGCGCAGTCGGGACAGGAGTAGGTATTGCGCTTTGGAATGATAAGCAATACAAACGTTACCGGAATGCTTATGTAGCAGAACTCAATGGTCTTCCACATGAATTTTCTGATATTAATGGTATTACAAAAACAGTTTTGGGAAATGCTCAGGATAGGTCCAAAAGACAGCGCGATTATGCTATAGGGATAACCGCTTTGATCTATATTCTTAATATTGTGGATGCTGTTGTAGATGCTCATCTTTATGAAGGTCGCCATGATCCGGATCTGGCAATTATGCCAACTATGATTAACGATCAACTCGGAACTTCTTCTGCCAAAACTGGATTAAGTCTCAGTTTTAAATTCTAAAAAAAATATTCACATCAATTATAAAATTTAAAATGAAAATAGCATTAGTCGGTTACGGAAGAATGGGGAAGATCATCGATGATATCGCTCAAAACCGAGGTCACGAAGTAGTTGCAAGATTAAAAGAAACTCCAACTAAAGTATCCCTTAATAATGCAGATGTTGTAATCGAATTCTCAAATCCTGAAGCCGCTTTTGAAAATATCAAAGTTTGTCTAGAAAATAACATTCCTGTAATCTGTGGAACGACTGGTTGGTTGGATAAAAAACCAGAAATTGAAAAAATCACATTAAATAATAACAGCGCATTTTTATATGGTTCTAATTTCAGTTTAGGAGTCAATTTATTTTTTGCTCTCAACGAAAAATTGGCCAAATTAATGAGCAATGTCAACGAATATACTTGCCAGCTAGAAGAGATTCATCACATTCATAAACTGGATGCGCCGAGCGGAACTGCTATTTCAATCGCGGAAGGAATTATTGAAAATTCCAAATACGAAGCCTGGAAACTGGATGAAACCAAAGATAACGAACTAGGAATATTTGCTATTCGTGAAAACGAAGTTCCGGGAACTCACAGTGTTTTTTACAGATCGGAAGTGGACGAGATAGAAATAAAACATACAGCCTTCAACAGAAACGGATTTGCTCTTGGGGCTGTCATTGCTTCTGAGTGGATTGTTGATAAGAAAGGTGTTTTCTCTATGAAAGATGTTTTAGGTTTGTAAAAAAACTGTAACAAAAACTAGACATCAAAAACTAATTACTCAAATTGCTGAAAGCTAAAGCCTAAGCCAAATGAAATATTTATGAATTATATTATTACTTATACAGTTTACATCCTTATCATAAGTGTTTTGATGGGACTTACAACTTGGAAGTTATTCAAGAAAATGGGATACAATCCTTTGTTTTCTTTCATTCCTTTTTATAATTATTTGATTATTCTCAAAGAAACCAAACATCCGAAATGGTGGGCGATCTTATCATATTTGCCAATCGTTGGTCCGATAATGATGTCTGTTTTTCATCTGTTTTTAATGAAAAAATTCGGAAAGAGAGGTGCTTTGAATGGCGTTTTGACAGTAGTTCTGCCTTTCCTTTTTATGGCAACGGTGAATTACGGAAAAGACCCGGAAATTGAAACTGAAGAAGAGGAAGAGGAAAGCAAAAAGAAGGAAACATTCTTGGGCTCTGTTACTTTTGCAGTGGTTTTTGCAACCATTATTCACGCATTTATTACACAGCCATTCGGGATTCCAACAGGTTCTATGGAGAGAACTTTGCTGGTTGGAGATTTCCTTTTCGTTAACAAATGGGCTTATGGTTACAGAATGCCGATGAGACCTGTAGCATTGCCATTTTTACAGGGAACAATCTTCGATGCAGGACAGAAAGGTAATCCAAAAGACGATCCAAAATCTTATGTTGATGCGGTTAAATTACCATATCTAAGAATTCCTGGTTATGACGAGATTAAGAGATATGATATTGTAGTTTTCAACTATCCACAAGATTCTGTACATACGGCGATTGATAGAAAAGATCCTTACGTAAAAAGATGCATTGGTATTCCCGGGGATGTTATCGAGTTTAGAGCGGGAAGATTATTTGTAAATAATGCGCCTGAAAAAATTCTTGGTGATGAGCAACAGCAGCATAAATTCATTGTTAAAACATCAAATCAACTGAATATTCCTCAGCTATATAAAGCTTATGGTTTTCTTCCAGTTCAGGAATATCAGACTAATACAGGATTTTTATATGCTTTTCAAGGTTTAACGAACGAAGTTGCAAGTGACATAAAAAAACTTCCAGAAGTTGAAGAACTTAAAGAGGACATCTTACAAAAAGGATTCAATGATATTGCCTATTTTCCGATTAAAGAAAGAGGAGAAGTTGTGAGGGATGAGTCTGGCAATGCAATGTTTTCTAAAAAGATAGATACATCAAACTGTATATACCCGATCAACAAACCTTGGAATCAAGATTGGTACGGACCTCTTAGAATTCCGAAAAAAGGTGATGTTGTAAAGTTGGATAAAGAAACTTTGCCAACTTACCAATGGATCATCTCCGAGTACGAGCACAACAAACTTGAAAACAAAAACGGAAAGATTTACGTCAACGGGCAAGAAACCACCCAATACACTATCAAACAAAATTATTACATGATGATTGGGGATAATCGTGATGCTTCTTTGGATGCAAGATTCTTTGGCGTTGTTCCGGAAGAAAATATCGTGGGAAGACCGATGTTCACTTGGATGAGTTTGGAAGGTGCTTTTAAAGATGGAAGCTCAAGTTATCAAGCAAACAAAGGTTCATTTTTTGGAATGACAATCCGTTGGGACAGGATGTTCAAAGCAACCAACACGGGCGAGGCGAACAAAACCTCCTATTGGTGGGTTGCTGTGATTATTTTGGTATTGTTCTTCGGTTGGGATTATTTCGCCAAACTTTTCGGAAAGAAAAAAGAAGAAGATTAATCTAAAATAATTTGGGAGCTTAATCCCGCTAGTAATTTATCCTGAGCTTGTCGAAGGGCTATATCTTTTTTGTCATTGCGAGCAATGTGAAGCAATCTTATTAAACTATTCAGCCATCGCAATAACAAAAAAGGATGCCGCTACTATCGGGGCTATGGGATTAATCCTTCGAAATAAAGATTCAACACTTTGTCAGAGATTATTATCTTTGACAAAGTTTTTTTTAATTAATATCCTCAAATAATCATTCAAAGCTTATATAAGCGAAGCGCCTTTGTGAACCTAAAACATTTAGTTGTGAAAAAAACTTAGTGTGCTTTGTGTTAAAATTTTAGTGTGATTAAAAAAGGATTATCAAAAATAAATATGAAAAAAGTTCTTTTACCAATATTCTATTTGCCACCAGTTTCTTGGTTCTCAGTATTCTTAAATGAAGAAAACGAGGTCGCTTTCGAACAATTCGAAAACTTTCCAAAACAGACATATAGAAACCGGGCAGCGATCTACGGCGCTAACGGAAAATTACCATTGATCATCCCGATCAAACATACAGGAAAACGAGAAATCAAAGACATCCAGATTTCTTTTGCAGAAGATTGGCAGAAACTCCATTGGAAGTCCATCAAAACAGCTTATCAAAGTACACCTTACTTTGAGTACTACGAAGATAAACTCAAGAAAATATACGCAGAACAGATTGTTTCTTTAAAAGAATTTAATATCAAAGCTTTAGGTATTATTCTTGATATTCTGAAGACCGAGAAAAAATATGAGTTGACCAAAGAATATTTCAAAAACCCGGAAGCAGAAGATCACAGAGAAAAATTCTCTGCAAAATCCGAATCAACATCCGAGTTTGAAGAATACTATCAAAGTTTTTCAGACAAGAACGGATTCATAAAAGATTTGTCTATTCTCGATCTGATTTGTAACATCGGGCCAGAAAGTTTGACTTATATAAAAAATATAAAACTCGATTAACAACCATGATGCTCAACAACGAGATTTTCTTTAATTAAAATAATTATTTACATGAAATCGCTTGTTACAAAAAAATCTAATTACAAATTGGTGAAATAGGCGATTGCATATGGCAATTAAAAACAATAGATTTATACATATGAAAAAATTATTGATAGCGGCAGCTTTTTTATATGCAGGATTTGGATTGATTCATGCGCAGACAGCTTCTCCGCAAGATGACAAAGACCAAAAAACTTGGTATCACAAGGATTACGCTACTACAAAAGTTTATGGAGTTAATACACAAAACGCATACAAATTTTTAGAATCGAAAGGTCTAAAACCAAAAACAGTAGTTGTCGGGGTTTTGGATAGCGGAGTAGAGGTGGACCACCCTGGCTTGATCAAAAATATTTGGACAAACCCAAACGAAATTCCTAACAACGGGAAAGATGACGACGGAAACGGATACATCGATGATGTTCACGGATGGAATTTCCTAGGAGGTAAAAACGGCGATATCGATGTTGATAATATGGAAGTGACGAGAGTCGTGAAAAAATATCAATCTGTTTTTGAAGGTCCGGACACTGCTAAAAATAAAGAGAACCAGGCAAAAATGCCGGACGATTTTGCAATGTATATGAAGTCCAAAGAGATTTTTAACAAGAAAAGTCAAGAAGCAAAACAAAGTGTCCAGATGTACACGATGATCAACAATTCTATCCCCGATATGGTGAAATTGTTAGGAGACAAAACATTGACGAAAGAGAACCTGGCAACGATAAAGCCGTCAACACAACAGGAGGCAATGGCAATGCAGGTGCTTTCCCAGGTTGCCAATGATCCTCAGGTGGCAGGAAAACCGGCTTCTGAAGTTAAAACTTATATGGAAGCTCAGATGAAAGAGGCACTGGACTATTTCACGCCACAGGCAGAGAAAGGTTATAATCTGGATTTTGACCCTAGAAAAGAGATTGTTGGAGACAATTACGATGATTATTCTGAGAAAAGCTACGGAAACAATCACTACGAAGGTCCGGACGCAAAACACGGAACTCACGTTGCAGGAATTATTGCTGGTCTGGCAAACGGTTCCGAACCTCAGTATGGTGTAGCTTCCAGAGTTGCAAAAATTATGACTGTAAGAGCGGTCCCGGATGGGGATGAAAGAGACAAAGATGTTGCAAATGCTATCCGCTATGCGGTTGACAACGGTGCGAAAATCCTTAATATGAGTTTTGGAAAGCCTGTTTCTCCGGGTAAAAATGTAGTTTGGGATGCATTCAAATATGCAGAGAGCAAAGGTGTTCTTTTGGTAAAAGCAGCAGGAAATGAAAACGAAGATATTGCAGAACACCAGTATTTTCCAACTAATTTCAAATCTACATCAGACGAGAAACCTTTCATTAATAATATGATCGTTGTTGGTTCAAATACAAATGATTCAAACGCTTTGAAATCAAGTTTCTCTAATTATGATGAAAAAATGGTAGATGTTTTTGCACCAGGCTCGGAAATCTATTCAACTGTTCCAGAAGGGAAATACGAATATCTTCAGGGAACCTCAATGGCTTCTCCTGTTGTAGCCGGTTCTGCGGCAGTTCTGTTGGCCTATATGCCAAATCTGAAACCAGAACAGATCATCGAATCTCTTGTTAAAACAACAAATGTAAATGCAACCAATGGATTTGATAAATTATCAAGATCCAATGGTGTAATAGATGTGGCAAAAGCAGCGGAATATGCATACAAGAATTTTTACAAAGCAGAAGCACCTTCCAAATCTGTAAAAAAACCAATTAAGAAAAAAACGCATAAAGCAATAGATAAGAGTAAGTTATAAAATCAATATTCAAAATAAAAAATCTGAGACAATCTCAGATTTTTTATTTTTTATCATTTGGCATAATTTTTTGTAATAACTTAGCAGTAAATATAAAACTATGAGAAAATTAATTTTAGGAATATTAGGTATCGCATTTTTTGCGACCTCTTGTTCATCAACAAAAAATACTTCATCTTCTGATGGAAGTGTTAGTGCAGGTCAAGCGCAGACAGTGCGTTCTGAAGTTATGAAATTAAAAGGAGAGTGGACGATCTCTGGTGTAGATTATAACAAGTCTTTTAAAATAAAACCTTTTGATGAGGGTGCAGATATCAATTGTTTCGTTGGTAGTGCATGGAAACTGATCCCGAACAATTATACAGGAACATATTCTCTGAACGGAGGAGGAGATTGCCCGATGAAAACACAGGCTATTACTTTCAGTGTTGATAAATATAGCAATGTATCCATCAAAAAGGTTGGTGAAGGGGAAAAAGCAAAACATGTTTCTGCCGGATATATGTTAAAACTTGAAAACCCAACCGAGAATAGTTTTACATTGGTTCAGTCTGTGAATGCTGATGGTTCGCCAATGGACGTACGTTACAATTTTACAAGAACAGCTAAATAATATTAAAAATACATATAATGAAAATAACTAAACTAAACATCGCCGCATTTTTTATCTCAGGTTCACTCTTATTGACAAGTTGTGAGACTGTTCAAAATGCTAATAATACACAAAAGGGTGCTGCAATTGGTACTGCTGCGGGAGCTGTTCTTGGTGGAATTTTAGGAAATAACCTTGGAAAAGGGGGTAATGCGCCTCTTGGAGCTGTTTTGGGTGGCGTTGTTGGTGGCGTTGCCGGAGGTGTTATCGGTAACAAGATGGATAAACAAGCTAAAGAGATCAAAGAAGTTTTGCCGGGTGCTGAAGTTGAAAGGGTAGGTGAAGGTATCAAAGTTACACTTCATGAGAATACTGTCAATTTTGATTTCAACTCTTCAAACTTGACATCTCTTGCAAAAACAAACTTGGATAAATTGGTTACAGTCCTTAAAAATAATCCTGATACCAATATCAATATTTATGGACATACTGATAGCATTGGTAGCGACGCTGTCAATTTGAAAATATCTGCACAAAGAGCTGCAGCTGTTAAAAATTATTTTGTGGCAAATGGTATTGCATCCACAAGATTATTTACAGAAGGTCTAGGGAAATCGAGTCCTATAGCTTCTAATGATACTGATGCGGGAAGAGCTCAAAACAGACGTGTGGAGTTTGCAATTACTGCGAATGAAAAAATGATCAATGATGCTAAGGCAAATTAATAATATCGTTTTAAGATAAATAATAAACCGCAATTTGCGGTTTTTTTATTTTAATGCTACTTTTGCATGATTAAAAACATTGGATGAAGAACTATTTAAAATTAATAAGAGTAGAACAGTGGGTTAAGAACTTATTTGTTTTTGCTCCTTTATTTTTTTCAGGTAAAATTACCAACACTCATCTTTTTTATGAGAGTATTTTCGCATTCTTGGTTTTTTCGTTTACAGCGAGTTCTATTTATATCATCAATGATTATTTTGATATAGAATCGGATAAAAAACATCCTGAGAAAAAACATCGTCCATTAGCAAGTGGCGCTATTTCCAAGACTAGCGCAAAAGTATTATTCGCTTTTTTGATTCTTTTATCAATTTCATCAGTTTTTATTGGAAATTATATTTTTCATACCAATTTCTGGAAATTCGGGGTCATCATTGCCTTTTATTTTGTGATGAACCTTTTTTATACCTTCAAACTGAAACAAGTAGCTATTGTTGATATTTGTATCATTGCTATTGGTTTTGTTCTAAGAGTTCTAGCCGGTGGTTACGTTACAGGAGTCATTGTTACCAACTGGGCAATTCTATTGACTTTTGTTTTGGCATTAGTTCTGGCAATTGGAAAAAGACGAGGAGAGTTGATCAATGCGCAGATTTCGGGGAAGACCAGAAAAGCTTTGGATGGTTATAATGTTCAGTTTGCAGATATTGCTTTGTCAATCAGTTGTACTTTGGCAATTATTTGCTATCTGATGTTTACATTATCACCAGAAGTTCAGGCAAGGTTTCATCCAAGGGTTTTCTATACGGTAATTTTTGTAGTGTTTGCATTTCTAAGGTATCTGCAGCAGACATTGGTTTATAATAAAACCGAGTCACCTACGAAAATTGTTTACAAAGACCGATATATACAAGTGACAATTGTCCTTTGGGTGATCGTTTTCCTTTTACAAATCTATTTTAAGAAATAAAATCACTATATTATAAGTTGAATCTATGATAGATTCAGTTTTAAATATCTAAAAACCTACTGATGAAACCGAATTTTGTACAAAAAGTTACTAACTGGGGAAATTTTCCAATTGTAGAAAAGGAAATGAGATCGGATGATTCTGTTTCAAAGATCAAACAATTTGTTAAGGAAAATAATGAGGTAATTGCTCGCGGAAACGGACGCTGCTATGGCGATGCTTCTCTGGGCGAACATATTTTCTCTACAAAAAGGCTCAATAAATTCATATCTTTTGACAGACTCAACGGAATTATCGAGTGTGAGTCCGGAGTTCTTCTTTCAGAAGTTTTAGAGGTTTCTGTTCCACAGGGCTATTTTCTTTACGTGACGCCTGGGACCAAATTTGTTTCAGTTGGAGGCGCAATCGCTTCCGATGTTCATGGTAAAAATCATCATGCTGAGGGTTGCTTTTCAGAATATGTAACTGAGTTCAAATTACTGGATGAAAACTCGGAAGTTATTACCTGTTCCCGAGAGGAAAACTCAGATAAGTTCTGGGCAACAATTGGCGGAATGGGTTTGACAGGAATTATTTTATCAGCGAAATTCAAACTGAAAAATATAGAATCAGCTTACATCAGACAAGAAAGCATCAAAGCTGAAAATCTGGATGAGGTTTTCAAATTATTTGATGAAAGCGAAGACTGGACCTACAACGTAGCCTGGATCGATTGTTTCCAAAAAGGAAAAAATCTGGGACGTTCTATTTTGATGAGAGGCGAACACGCTTTGAAAGCAGAACTACCCTCGAATCTTCAGAAAAAATCATTGAAACTAAAGGAAAGATTCAAACCGACAGTTCCTTTTTATTTTCCCGGATTTGTTTTGAATGCTTTAACGATCAAGATTTTCAATTTCCTTTATTACAACAAGCAGACAAAGAAACAAATTAATAATTTTATTGATTACGAAACGTTTTTCTATCCTTTGGATGTTATTAATGACTGGAACAAGATCTATGGTAAAAGCGGATTTATCCAGTATCAAATGGTAATCCCGAAAGAAAACGGAAAGGAAGGAATGAAACAAATTTTAGAAACTATAGCGAATAGCGGAAACGGCTCTTTCTTAGCGGTCCTGAAATTATTTGGAAAAGATAATCCATTAGCTTATAATTCATTTCCAAAAGAAGGTTACACATTAGCTTTGGATTTTAAAGTCAATAAAGGATTGAAAAAACTGGTTGACCAATTGGATGCGATCGTTGAAAATTTTGGTGGAAGAATTTACTTGACGAAGGATAGTATGAGTAAGTCTTCTCTGACCAATTATCTTCAAAATGTTGATTCTCCGAAGTTTGTTTCTCTACAACACAAAAGAATTGTTAGTAATAACCAATTCTAATAATAACTAATAATTCATCACTCATAATTATGATTGTTCTTGGTTCCAATTCCGAAGTTGCACAAGCATTTGTAGAAGAATGTTTGGCTAAAGGAGAAAAATTTCCTGTGGTTTATCTGTTGAGTTCTAACCCAGAAACGACAGAGAAATTTGCAGGTCATATCAACGTGAAATTTCTCCAACATTCCGAAATTATTCCTTTGGATTTGATGAAAGATATCGATTATAAAACTTTGGAAAACATTAACTCCGATTTATTGTTTTGTGCTTCGGGTTATCTAGGTTTAGGAACGGAAGAAGGACTGTATGACGACGAAAATACAGCCCGAATCATTGATATTAATTACGCAAAATTAATTCCCGTACTTAATTTCTTTGCCCAAAAAATGGAATCCAAAAGAACAGGAACTATGATCGTCCTATCATCAGTTGCTGGCGAAAGAGGGAGGCAGAGCAATTTCATTTACGGAAGTGCAAAAGCTGGATTAACAGCTTATTTGAGTGGGCTGAGAAATTATTTATTCGACAAAAAGATCCAGGTTTTGACAGTGAAGCCGGGTTTTATGGATACCAAAATGACAGAGGGTTTACCTCTGAATCCAGCGCTGACGGCCACTCCGAAAAAAGCGGCAGAAGGAATTTATAAAGCTTATAAAAATAAAAAAGACGTGGCCTACGTTTTACCGATCTGGGCAATTATTATGCTAATCATCAGAAATATCCCTGAGTTTATTTTTAAAAAACTGAAACTATAATTGATGATTGATAGATGATAATAGATTGAAGTTCTATTAAAGAATGATACAAATAATCATTTATCATTAATAATTTATCACTTATGAAGAAATTATATCTATTCGACTTCGACGGAACTTTGACTTACAAGGATACGATGTTTTTGTTTTTGAAGTTTTATAATCCTGCAAAATTTTCTGTTCAATTCTTGAAACATATTCCGCTTTTTGTTTTGCTTAAATTAAAATTAGCAGATACAGAAGCGGTAAAGAAAAATTTTATTTCATCGATTCTTAAAGGTAGATCGAGACATCAGATCGAAAAAAAGGCTCAACAATTCTTTGAAGAAAATTATCCAAGCTTATTCAGGGAAAATGCTTTGGATTTCATTAATAATATCGATAGACAAAACACGGAGTCGTACATTATTACGGCATCTTTGGATCTTTGGGTAAAACCATTTGCAGACAAATTCAATATGAAATTGCTTTCTACGCAGGCAGAATTCAAAGATGATATTTTCACAGGGAATTTCGTGGGGAAAAACTGTAATAAAGAAGAGAAAGTCAACCGAATTAAACTTGAAATTGGAGATCAGAAATTTGATAAAATAATAGCATTTGGAGACACTTCCGGAGACAAGGCAATGTTCAAATTCGCAAATGAATCTCATTATCGATTTTTTCACTAATTTAGTGCTTTAATTTTTCAGCCTTTTTTTGGCTTCTAATCGTATAAAAATGGAAAGAATTTATCTGGATAACGCAGCAACTACGCCTCTCGACGATGAGGTGATAGACTGTATGGTGAATGTTTTAAAATTCAATTATGGCAATCCGTCATCAACGCACAGCTTGGGACAGGAAGCCAAGACCATTTTGGAAGAAGTAAGGCGAAAGATCGCTGATTCTTTGAAAGTGACTCCGGGAGAAATTGTTTTCACATCTTGTGGGACTGAATCCAATAATATGATTATCAAATCCGCTGTGAATTATCTAGGCGTTGAAAGAATCATCACTTCAGCTCTAGAACACAAATGTGTTGCTGAAACCTGCCTTGAAATGAAGAAATTAAAAGGCGTGGAGTTGGTTTACTTAAGACCGGATTCCAACGGGGATTTTGATTTGACCAAATTAGAAGAATTACTGAAAAGCTCAGACAAAAAAACTTTGGTAACATTGATGCACGCTAACAACGAGATCGGGAATATTCTTGATATCGAGAAAGTAGCACATTTGTGCAAAGATAATCAAGCACTTTTCCACTCGGACACTGTCCAGACAATGGCACATCTGGATTTGGATTTTTCTAAGATTCCGGTTGATTTTGCATCTTGCAGTGCACACAAATTCCATGGACCAAAAGGCTCCGGATTTGCATTCGTGAGAAAATCATCAGGTTTGAAGGGGATCATCACGGGTGGGCCTCAAGAAAGAAGTTTAAGAGCAGGAACAGAAAATGTAACAGGAATTGCAGGTTTAGGAAAAGCTTGGGAAATTTCTCAAGAAAAAATGGAAGACTACAAAAACCATATTCTAGGCATCAAGCATTACGCAATTCAGCAATTGAAAGAAAAAATATCAGGGATCAAATTTAATGGAAGAAGTGCAGAAGACAGTAGTTTATACACGGTTCTGAATCTTTTGCTACCATATAAAAATCCTCTGATCGGATTACAATTGGATATGAAAGGGATTGCCATTTCCCAAGGAAGTGCTTGCAGTTCCGGAGCTTCGAAGCCCTCTATGGTTTTGATGTCGGTCTTGTCAGAAGATGATTTGGACAATTGTACACCGGTACGGGTATCATTCAGCCATTTTACGAAAAAGTCTGATATCGATGCACTTGTGAGTGCTTTAGAAGAAATAGGCAAACAATTCGTTATAGAAAAAGCTGATAGTTTACATAGATAATCCACAGAAGAAACAAAAATTAAATTTTGTAATTTTGTTTAATAAAACAATTAAGAATAAGAAATCATGGCAGTAGAAATTACAGATCAATCCTTTCAGGAAACAGTATTAAATTCAGATAAACCGGTTTTGGTTGACTTTTGGGCAGCTTGGTGCGGACCTTGTAGAATGCTGGGGCCAATTATCGAAGAAGTAGCAACTGACTTTGAAGGTAAAGCCTTGGTAGGTAAAGTGGATGTTGATAACAATCAGCAGATTTCTGTGGATTACGGGATCAGAAATATTCCTACCGTTTTAATTTTCAAAAATGGGGAAGTTGTAGATAAAATCGTAGGTGTAGCACCAAAAGAAGTAATCGCTGAAAAGCTTAATGCTTACTTGTAAGAAATTAATATAATTGAAAATGAACGCTTTTCTGTCTGAAAGGCGTTTTTTTTTTATTTAAAATTTGGAGATGTAAATTATTGTTGTATTTTTGCAACCACAATAACGAAAGGTAATAATCTTAGTTATAGTAAAAAGATCCGGTAGTTCAGCTGGTTAGAATGCCGCCCTGTCACGGCGGAGGTCGCGGGTTCGAGTCCCGTCCGGATCGCAAAAAGTTTATCAATTACTTTTCAAAAATTGATCCGGTAGTTCAGCTGGTTAGAATGCCGCCCTGTCACGGCGGAGGTCGCGGGTTCGAGTCCCGTCCGGATCGCAACTGTAAATGCAGAATCGTTCAAAACGCTTTAAAACATACGTTTTAAAGCGTTTTTTGTTTTATGGTAAATTCCTGTGAAGTTTTTATTTAACTTAATTATCAACGCCGTATAAAAATAAATTACGCATCAGGAATGTGCTCATCCTATACCAGATGGTTCAGATGTTAATTTACTTTAGATGATTTTATGCTTAACTGTACCAGATCGCATCTTTAATCCAGTAACAATGAAGGCCGTGGATGTGCTTATTTTCTTATAGTATAGTGTTGTCTGAATAACGATACAAAATCTTAACGGCCATTAAAATTTTGAAAAAATAAACTTAAATTATAAGGTAACTATTATATCAAAATAGTGCGAAGCGCTTTAAAAACATCCGTTTTAAAGCGTTTTTTTTATTTAACTTAATTGAACTCAATGCCGCTAAACTAACGAATGCTGGGTAATAAAATTAAATTGGTACATCCAAATATGTAGTTGGGTATAATTAATACATCATGTTTTTTAAGATTATCTATCATTTAAAGTTCATTTAACTTCTTTGGGTTGGTTTTTTCTGATAAACGTTTATTATTATTTTCTTTAAATAGATTAATAAATTTGATCTATTATCTACTATTTTACAAATTATTTAATTTTATTAGAAATTTTATATAATAAACGTTTATTTTAACGAATATGTTAAAAATAATGTTAATTTTAGCAATTATTAACCAAAAAAACTCTTATTCAATGAGAAAGCTCTATTTGATGTTGGTGTTGCTTCTAATAGCAATGACCAATGCGGTCTATGCACAGACCAGTACTGAACAGTTTGAGACCGAGTCCAACGGAAGCGCAAGCTTCACGGACAATGGTGTTATTTTTAACATTCTATCACATGTAAACACGTATGACATTCAAGCTGCCTACCCTGGAACAGGGTGGAACGGCACCGCGGTCGATAACAGATATATTGATAATTCGGGGGCTGGCAATCAGTCTGCCGGCACATCTTTCAGCATTAAAACAACTTCCAACCTCTTTAAGGTAAACAGATTTTGGGTTTATGCTGCAGCTGCAAACACAACGCTTGGAGTTGCTGGTACGTTGACCATAACCGGTAAACTCTCGGGAGTAACAAAGTTTACCCAGACCAAAACAACAGGCTTTACTGCAACGACAGGAACTGCCAATGGTTACACTTTAATTGATTTGACCAACCTTAATGGACAAAACTACAGTAACATTGTGATCGACCAGCTTCAGCTCACTGCCGGAGGAAACTTTCAGTATCTGGCACTAGATGCCTTTACATGGGTCAAGGATTCTGGTATGGTACTCGGTTCATTAACACTTAATGCCGCCGCACAGACCAATGTTTCCTGTAATGGAGGGTCTAATGGAAGTGCAACAGTCGGAGTAACAGGAGGAACAACTCCGTATACTTATAGTTGGTCACCAAGTGGCGGTACTGCAGCCACTGCTACAGGCCTTGCAGCGGGAACTTATACCGTTACTGTAAAAGATGCTACTAATGCTACAAAAACACAAAGTTTTACAATTACGGAGCCAACAGCTTTAGTTGCTACTGCTGTTTCCCAGACGAATGTGGCCTGTAATGGGGCTGCTACAGGAGCTGCAACAGTTAGTGCTTCAGGCGGAACACCGGGTTACACCTACAGTTGGTCACCGAGTGGCGGTACGGCAGCGACAGCAACAGGATTAGCAGCAGGAACCTATACTGTGACCATCACAGATGGGAATGCCTGCCAGACGACTC
>NZ_KE384527.1:210542-446033 GCF_000426465.1 Epilithonimonas caeni DSM 17710 | reverse complement strand
TGTAACGGTGCTTCAAATGGTTCAGCCACGGTAACGGCCTCCGGCGGAACAGGCCCTTATACTTACAGCTGGTCACCGAGTGGCGGTACTGCCGCAACAGCTACGGGCCTTGCAGCGGGAACCTATACGGTAACCGTTACTGACGCTAACAGTTGTACGGTGACAAGAACATTCACTATCACACAACCAACGGCTCTTGTCGTAACTACATCCCAGACCAATGTGGCTTGTAATGGAAGTGCAACAGGAACAGCGACAGTCAACGTATCCGGTGGAATAGGTCCTTATACTTATAGTTGGTCACCATCAGGAGGTACGGCAGCTACGGCTACAGGACTGGCAGCAGGTACCTACATTGTGACTATCATAGATGCCAACAATTGTCAGACGACAAAATCGTTTACCATCACGCAGGCCACCGCAATCAGTGCACCGTCAGGTGCTACGGATCAGACCTTTAATTCCGGGGATAATCTAAGTGCTTTAGTCGTGAACGGGCAGAATATAAAGTGGTATGCTTCAGCTTCAGACGCAACTAACCATAATAATGTATTACCTATGAGTACTTTACTGGTGACAAATACGACTTATTATGCGACCCAAACAATAGGAGGTTGCGAATCAAAGACATCACTTGCAGTTAAGGCCACCGATATTACATTGGGTGTTATAAATGAGGGCAAGCTTGCTAAAATGCTGGTATACCCCAATCCTGTAAATGATATCTTGAGGTTTTCGGGTAATGAAAAAATCAGTAAGGTCATCATTTTCTCACTAGAGGGTAAAAAAGTAATGGAGAAGGTGATGAATGATGATAAAATGGTGGATGTTCATAATTTGATTCAAGGAAATTATATTATCAATGTATTCACTGAAAAAGGCATCCAGACCATTAAATTCATTAAGAAATAATTATAATATTAAAGATAAGGCCGTTGTATTGCAACGGCTTTTTTTATTATTGGAGCCAATTAAGACAATTCTGCTTATTTTATTATCCAGTTTGTCGATATGTAGTAAGATCAGTTTATGTGGAATTCAATTTAATACATACTAAATATTTTTGCCAAAGAGAAATATAACACAGACAGAATTGAATAAAAAACTACTGTTAACAAGGTATTGGCAAAGAATAAGACTGAAGTGCAAACTTCGGCTTTTGTGTTTCTGGTTAAGTTTTGTACATTAGTCGAACGGGTAGTACTTCGATCGTTCCGCCTTCACCAAGCCATAACCGTTAACTGCCATATTACGAAATCTATACAGAATGACAAATACAGAAAAAATCAGAAAACTTTATGGCTTACCCCAAAACGAAAATTTTGGGTTTGCCGATACTGAAATTATTGAACTTGAAGAAAAACTAAATATCAAATTTCCTTTAGCACTTAAAAACTATTATTTGACTTTAGGAAAAGTCAAAACATTAAACTATTCACACAACAGGCTTTTAAATCCAAGAAATGAAATTGGATTTTCAAATGACAGATATTTAGTGTTTTATGAGGAAAATCAAGGAGTTGTTTATTGGGGAATTAAAGAGGAAGATTTAAAGTTAGACAATCCGGAAGTTTGGGGAAATTATGGGACAGAAGAAAATCCAGATTGGCATGTTGAAGCAAATTCAACAGATAATTTCTTGCTGCTTATGGCTGTTTATAACGGAACTTTTGGTGGGCTAAAATACAATGCTAATTATTTTGGACAGGTTCAATCAGAAACAATTAAACTTATAGAAAAGAATTGGACAATAGTAACAGAAATTTCCTGGGATAAACAAAAAGTTTATACAGTTAATTTCCACGAAGTTTTAAGCCTCTCATTTGATGATCAGGATAATTGTAACGGAATTTTTATTGGAACAAGTAATCAGGATAGTTTTGATAAAATTTTAGACGGTCTTGATATTGATTGGTCTTATACTTCATACGAAGATGAAGATTGCGAAGAAGAATATGAGGACGATTAAAAATACGTCAGCTAACATGGTATTGCCAAAGCTGTGTTGAAGTGCTTCTATTGAATTTTTTGCTATATTTAAATACTTGATCCCGCCTTCGATAATTCCATAGATCTAAAAGCCTTTCTTACTACATACAAGTTCCTATAACGACAACGAAAAAGTTAATGATCAAAAAATTAAAGGATTCCTTTGTTGTTTTTTGTTCAGAAATTATAAAATAAAAAACTCCGCTGTTGTGCGGAGTTTCTAAAATTTATTGTTTTATAATTTTTATAACACTTTCAGAATTATTTATTCTTAAGAGATATATCCCTGTAGATAAATTGCTCACATCTGTCTGCTTATTATCAAATCTACCTTCCTTCACTAATTGACCTGACATATTATAGATCTGGAAAAAATATTCTTTGTCGTCGTTTGCATCAATATTCAACTTATCTTTTACAGGATTAGGGAATACTTTAAGCTTTTCCGCCATTTGCACCACTTCAGTCTTTGCAAAAACGGTTGTTGCTTTTTGAAGAGCGTCTGGCGGGGCGGGAATTGCATTAGGGTCATATCTTCCGATTTCTTTACCATTAGCATCATATTCTATTTTTGCACAGCGACATGACATTGCCTGATGTGGGTTAAATGCTGCACCTGTTGCCATTTTTGAATATCTTATACTTAGACCCATTGCATTTCCTACATTCGAATCTCCTAAAGAAGCTGTCCAAACACCGACTCTTGGAAAATCTTTGGCTAGTGAAATGCCGTTTTCACCTCGTATGCCTGTGATAGGATAATTACCTATATTATAATTAGCATTGTCAAAAATCCAGCCTGTGGAAACGGTTGTTCCTGAAGAAATCGTTCTGCCCGCATATATCTCAATCGCTGAATTGGTAATAATGGTATTCGTTGATGAATCCCATGTCTGCTGTATTCCTTTAACATTGTCGGTTCTCAATGGATCTAGAATATTTCCATAATACCATGGAGAGTTCCCTTTGATCCCGTCACCACTTCTGACATAAGGATTAGAAGGAGAACTGTTAAGGAAAGCAAAAGAAGCATCAGGAATTCTCCATCCATCTGGACAAGGGTCATATGGAGATTTTTCAGTAGCATGTCCCCAACGGTTTGCTGCCAGGTTCGGATTATTGCTTAACCAGTCTTTACTTGCGCCCGTTGGAACATCTTGATACAGATACATTAATGGGTTTTCAACCGAATATTTAATGACTTTTTGAATCTGGTCTATTCTTTTGGAAGCAGTATTGACTATTGCAGAATATTGAGAATAATTTCTAACATATCCTGTCACTGTATTATTGTATATATTTTCATTAATTATCTCAGCTCCCTTGAAAATATTCTCTTGATCCAAGAAAGTTGGTATAGGATCTTTTCTTCCCCATTGATATTGTAGCCCAATAGATTTTTTATAAGTAACGTCATCTATCAATGCTCCTTGTGCTAAAGAAGGAAAAGCTATTAATGCGCCTAAATTTCGGTCCATAAACTTTGTTTTTAATGGTGCGGTAACGAGACTTTCTGTCGGATTTACAACTATTCCATTATTGGGATTAGGAATATAAATTCCTTCGGTAATATATTCCGCTATAGGTTGTGGTTCGGTTTCCGGTGCCCATATTTGCCAGCTCCATATGATAGGGTCAGATGAATTTCCATTATTTCCCGAATGTAAGGCTATAACAGCATTTCCATAGACACCAGCGTTTCTTTCAACTGTGATAACAGTGTTTTCCAGTCCGTTATCTGTTAAAGAGATATTAGAAATAAGATTCTGATTAGTGGTCCAATTTATACTTGCGGATTTTATCCCAGCAGGAAATTCTTGATTGTCTGATAAATGCAATTTCTGCATTGCAAAAGCTTTTCTTACATTGAAAGTTTTATTATTTTCAGTTGGTAATATAATGTAAGTATTGGCGTCCTTTGTCCATGTTTTAAGAGTTTCTGAAGAAAGGCCAGTATTAATGGAAGGAATAAATTCGGTGGTAAAATTATCCAAATGCTTTTCGTTCGGGTCTTTAATACATCTCACTGGCCCTGCACCTTTTTGCGGACTGATTTGCCCCACATTCATTCTGTATTTTGAATCTTTGGCGTATTTATAGAAATCTTCTACAATACCAAAGGTTCTTGCAGAGGCGTTATCATAGATAGATAATGTTGCCAACGCAACACCTCCTGTGCTCAACCAATTCATATATCCAATTTTTGGGGTCGAGTTCATGTAATCTCCTTGTTCATTAGGTCCAATAAAAACATATGCTCCGGAAATTGGAATGATGCCCAAGTTTCTACCAGGCTCGTTTCTAAAATCAAATCCTAAACTTGGATATATTCTCAAGTTATTCGCAAATGGGTTAGTAGCGGTATAGGTGAACTCTCCTGCCGGTTTTCCGCCATTAACTGCCGGATTTAAAGCACCAGTAGCATTATGTCTGTCATCATCAGTTCCCCAGGTTCTACCTAACGGATTGAATGTATTAGCGTTTCCTGCTCCCACAATACTGCCTGTATGAGAAGGTATTCTCCATCCGCAAGGGCATGGGTCATAGGATGATTTCAATTCATAGGATTTTGAATCGGCTGCTACTGCGGCATTACTTGTGGTATGATTGGACCATGCCCCTTTTCTATTGTCACCCCATAAGTCCCAGTTTATTTTAGCATAGATATCTGAGGAATCTAATCTAAAGTAGTCATCCGAAAACCAATGACCAAAACGTTCTATGAAAGATATCATTGTTAAAGGATTTTTAATAGAATATTTTATGTTTTCCTTTATCTCTGTATGAATATTAGGACTATTGTAGGGTCTGGTGATCCACCCATATGAACGACCGGTATCCTTGTTGAAATTTGAATATACATATCTGCCGGCTTCCCCATTGATCTCATATGCAGAGCCGTCTTTGTAAACTAAAGGGGGAAAAGGGTCTTTTCTTCCCCACTGATACATTAGTCCGGCAGATTTATTCCAATCGTTACCTAAAAATTCTGCATTGGTCGCTCCCAGATTTCTGTTCATCCATTGAAATGTATAGGGCGAGCCATCTCTGTTTGTTAAATTATTAAACAAATATGGATTGAGAGTTGCAGTGGTAAAAGTTGTTAAATTGGCAGGAAGTAATCCTAATTCATACCCTTGTCTGTAAGTTGAACCTCCGGCTTCAACATCATCGGTTACCCAAATGTGCCAACTCCAATATATAGGGTCAGTAGAGTTTCCGTTGTTTCCTATGTGAAAAGTAACTACGGCATTTCCTTTTCCTTTTGCTTTATCTATTAAAATCTTAATTTTTGACAGGTCTGGTGTTGCTCCAGAGACAATGTCCAGTTTATAAGAATTTGGCTGAGGGGTTTTGATCAAGCCGGAATTATCCTCCCAATATACATATGCAGATGCTTGTCCTCCTGAAATGGGAGTCCCTAATGATAAAATATTATCAGTGGTATTTGCCCACATGGCATAAGCTTTTCCTACGGGAATGTATAACCCGTCATTGTTTTTTGAGGGGTCAAAAATATAACTATTTGGAGCTTTGGTCCAATCTTTTACAGTATTGTCCGGTTGCGCCCCAGTATTGATCACAATACAATTGCTTGCACAATCGGTGGGATCATATGCTGTAGAGTTTCCAAAAACCCCCACATATTTGATGAATTTCCTAACCTGAGCTTCTATCTCGGACAAAGGTCTGGAAGTCCCATTCCAACTTGCTGTTACTTGTCTGTTTCTGATAGCGCCAACTCCATATAATGAAGCTTTGGAAGTGTTACTTAAAAAGAAATTTTCAGAACCAGGTCCTCTGTCTTTTCCATAGAGAGGGGGATAACCATAATCATTCACGGTATTGTAATTGCTTAAGGCATCAATTGTTACATAGCTTCCGTTAGCCTTATAAACTCTCAATCCTGTTACCTTACTGATAACTATTACAACAGGCTCCTGGTCTGTGATGACATCGGTCAGTTTATTGCTGATATAGTTATAAAGGTTGTAATATCTGTTAACTAATGCATTGGGGTTTTTAAAATCCAAATATCCTCTTCCCCAACCTTCTCCTCCTTCTTCCGGAGGCAAAAACCAATTGCTGAAATTAATGAAGAAACCTGCGCTGGAGAATTTGCCGGCAAACATATAAACAGGATCATGATAAGAGTATTCAAAAGGACTGGTATCACTTCCTTGATATATGTATTTTTGAGAACTTGCTATTGTTTCGAGATTATTAGGATTCTCGATTTTGATTGCAGGTGAATTTATATCAGTATTATCAATTGTGCCGTTTCCCTGGATTGATAGAACGATATTGTCCAGTTTTTTGTTTAAATGTTGGGATGTGACTCTATCCTTTACTCCAGAGACTGTTCCGTCAGGGTTTAATAAAACTGTTCCATTTTTCTTGGGAGTGAATAGAATTGTATATTCATTTTCATCCAATTCACAGTTGTTCGAGCTATAATCAGACTGTTTGTAATGACTTACTTGTTTATCCCAAGAGATGGATTGCCAGTTTGTAAGATTGGTATTGGAACTTAATTCTATCTTCATATTTCGCAAGCTCACGGTAGATGCTGGTAACTCAAAAGTAGCCGTAAGGTCTTGATTGTATTGGATATTTGCAGTGAATGACTTGCACCATATTCCTATCCAATTTCCTTGCGCATTTTTGTATTTGATGGTAACTTTTACATCATCCGTAGTAATTGGTTTGGTAAACTTTCCTTTAATTACGACTGCTCCGTTCTGGTTGATGACTTGATTGACTTCAATGTTTGAATCTAGGTCTACTGTGCTTTGGGCATTAATAGGTATCTGTATTAGACTCAAAAATAGAAATAAGAATTTTAAAAAAGATTTTTTTTCCATTTTTTCATGTTTTTGTTGATTGTGTTTATGCGTTCTATTCTTCTTTCTAATGATTTTTCATATTTTTTTTCTTAATTATTTGTTTGCTAATTAATATGTTTGGTATTACTTTGTAGTTATGTTATTATATTTTATGCAAATATTAATATTATAGAATAATTTCACAATAAGTAAATAAAATATGACTACCAAAAACACACTTGATGATTTAGAAATTTGCCCTATGCAAAAACTTTTGAAACTATTTTCCGGTAAACTAAAGCCTGAGATATTTTTTCTGGCAACAAAATCTACTTTAAGATTTAATAGTCTGTTACGCGAACTGGAAGGTTCAAATAAACAGTCACTATCAATTGCTTTAAGGGATTTGACAGAAGCGGAATTACTCAAGAAAATTATTATTAGTAAAAAACCTTTACATATAGAATATCATCTTACAGAAAAAGGAAGGTCTTTAATTCCTGTCTTTGATCAGTTGGAAGGGCTATTTTAAATTAACTTCCTTTTAGAACTCATTATACCCGTTTTTTTTAGAAATGGGTTTATTGATGTTGTATGTCGATAAAAAGACAGATTGTAAAATAATTTTTTACCAACTTATTCAAAAATAAAAAAAACAGGAGAAAGAATTGATTTTTTGAAGAACAATTAAATGTTAATACGAGATTTCAAAAAATATATTCTCTGTGATAGATATGAAAATATTATAAAACAATTATATTTGCATTCATTTTTAACAAAAAATATTTATAGACAAATGAAAGAGCTAATCGAAAAGATCAATGCAGAGTTTGATGCATTCTCAAAAGAAGCGGAACAACAATCAGAAAAAGGAAACAAAGCAGCTGGGACAAGAGCCAGAAAGTCAGCTTTGGAACTTACAAAGCTTTTTAAAGAATTCAGAAAAGTTTCTGTGGAAGAATCTAAAAAATAATTCTTATTCTAACAGGATAAGTTTTTTATTTGTAGACAATTAAAGCCCTTTAATTTATATTAGAGGGCTTTTTTGTTTGAAATAATGTAACTGATTTAAAAGTATTTATAATTTAGATGTATATTTAAATAATCCAATACACATATTGAATGAAAAATAATTCTCAGATCAATTCTAGAAGTAAAGAAATTACAACCAAATATTTCCAATTTTTAGATCAGCATATCAATGATGTTGTCAATGGAAGAGTTTTGGAGTTCATGGAGCTTAATCAAATTGCATCCGAGTTGGCGATTTCCCATCAACATTTGACAGATACGATACGAAAAGAAACAGGAGAACATCCATGCCATTTTTATGATGAAAAAATAATTCTTATGGCAAAAGAACTTTTAAAAGACAAAAAAGTCTCTATTGCAAATGTTTCTTTATCATTAACTTACGACCCTTCTAATTTTTCCAAATTCTTTAAGAAATGGACGGGAATGACACCTGGTGAATTTCGGAAAAAGATGTAATAATTTCCGAAATTCTTCTATATTCCGAAAAGTTCACCATGTAATTGTGATTTTCATTGTTGACTTTTGTATGATTAACATTTAAAAAAATTATAAGAATGTCAACACAAGATGTAAAAGGTAAAGTTGTTTTAATTGCCGGGGGCGGGAAAAACCTTGGTGGATTATTAAGTAAAGATTTTGCTGCAAAAGGAGCTAAATTGGCGATACACTACAACAGCGAAAGTTCTAAAGCGGAAAGTGAGAAAACCTTAGCAGAAGTTCAGGCTTTGGGAGCAGAGGCATTTTTGTTTCAAGGAGACTTGACCAAGGTAGAAAATATCACCAAATTCTTTGATGAGACTATTGCTAGGTTCGGAGGTATCGATATCGCTATTAATACTGTTGGGATGGTACTTAAGAAGCCATTTACAGAGACTACTGAAGCAGAATATGATACCATGTTCGGGGTTAATTCCAAGTCAGCCTATTTCTTTTTGCAAGAAGCTGGGAAAAAACTGAACGACAATGGTAAGATCTGTACGATTGTAACTTCTTTATTGGCGGCTTATACAGGACTTTATTCTACCTATGCCGGTGCAAAAGCCCCTGTAGAGCATTTCACAAGAGCGGCTTCTAAAGAATTTGGAAGCAGAGGGATTTCCGTAACGGCGGTTGCGCCTGGTCCTATGGATACACCTTTTTTCTATGGTCAGGAAAGCGACGATGCTGTAGCTTATCATAAATCTGCAGCAGCTTTAGGAGGTTTGACAGACATCAAGGATATTGCCCCGTTGGTAGAGTTCTTGGTAACAGAAGGTTGGTGGATCACTGGTCAAACGATCTTTGCTAATGGTGGTTACACTACCAGGTAATAATTGATTTTTCAAAATTAATGTAGAATGGATAATTGTGATTTAATATTAAATTCGGTTATCCATTCTTTTTACTATAAAGAACTATTATATGATACTGAAAATCATTAACTCTATATTGATTCTTGTCGCACTGTTCATGGGAGTTAAGCAAGGGTTCGCTATGTTCTCTGGTAAAGCGGAGATGATGGAGATGTTCAGCAAATGGGGATTTTCCAGGACGGGATTGGCTGTTAACGGTGCTGTTACAATGATTGCTGCTATTATGCTGATTTTCCCGAAAACATTTGTCTGGGGCAATTTTATCATGGCTGCCGGGATTCTCTTGATTATCTGCTTCCACCTGATAGATAAAGATCTGAAAGGAGTAATGATCGAATTACCATTTTTATTACTGAATCTGATCATCATCTACCTGCAACACCCTTTCAAAGATGGCTTTTTATCATGAGACTTTTATCTTTTATGCTGATAATAGGTTTTACCATTTCGACATGTGCGCAAAAAACTGAAAAAACAATTGCAAATCAAAAACAACAAATAATGGACTACAACAAAATAACAAATGAGACTGTAAAAAAAGCCGTTGAAGCTTTAGAAAACGGAGACAAAAGCTGGTACTCTTACTTTACGGAAAATCCTACAATGACCGATGATGGTAATAAGGTTGATTTCAAATCATTCTTCGCAAAAGCTTTGGGAGAGGAAAAATTTCTTAGCATTGATAAAGTTGAGAATGATGGTAAAGATGTCTATGGAAATTTCAAAGCTGGAAAATGGGGTACATTTAAGGTTTTCTTTAAGTTTCATCAGAATACTGAGGGAAAATTCGATCGCTTAGATATTGGCCAAGCTAATTAATCTTTAAAAATACAGATGATGAATAATTATCAAACCATATTCGACCAACAAAAAGAGTTTTTTTATACAGATGTTTCCAAAACTTACGAATGGAGGATCGATCAGCTTGACAGATTGGAAAAAATGCTTACGGATAATCAGGAGGTTTTTTGCCAAGCACTGAAGGCAGATTTTAACAAGCCTCCGTTTGAACAACTTTTCGAGATCACTGTTCCGTTAGGTAATATAAAGTATTATAGAGAAAATTTAAAAAGCCTGATGTCTCCTGAACAAGTGGCAATACCTAGAGGATTGGAAGAAACGGGCAACAAAGGAATCATATATAAAGAGCCTTACGGTGTTACATTGGTCATAGGACCATTCAACGCGCCTATATTGTTGTTATTAGATCCGGCTATTGCAGCATTGGCGGCGGGGAATCCTGTCATTCTCAAACCTGCAAATACGACGCCTACCGTTGCCGCTCTCTTTCAGGAGCTGATTCCTAAATACTTTGAACCGGAAGCTGTTAATATAGTTACTGGCGGAAGAGAGGAGATCACAGAGTTGTTGCAGCTTCCTTTTGATTTTATTTTTTTCACCGGGAGCTCTGCGGTCGGCAAGGTTGTAATGCGTGCAGCTGCCGAAAATCTTACACCTGTCATTCTGGAACTAGGGGGACAGAACCCAACTGTGGTAGATGAGACAGCCAACCTGGATATTGCTGCAGACCGTATTGCTTGGGGGCATATGGCTATTTCAGGGCAATGGTGCATTGCTCCGGGCTATGTTTACGTTCATGAGAATATTGCCGGTCAGTTTCTTGATAAGCTGAAAGCGGCCGTCGCAAAAATGTATGGTACAGATCCACAACAAAGTCCCGATTTTGCAAGGATGATCAGCGAGCATGATACAGAAAGGGTCGCTTCATATATCATTCCTGAGAAAGTAGTTCTGGGAGGGCGATATGATATAAAAGACAGATATGTGGAACCTACTATTTTATATCCTAGTACTTGGGATGACCCGGCCATGCAGCAAGAGATCTTTGGTCCTGTATTTCCTGTTTTGGTTTATAATGATCTGAAAGAAATAGTCGAGATAATTAAGCGTAAGCCGAAGTCTTTGGCTGCATATTTCTTTAGTAAAGATCAATCCAATATAGATTATTTTCTGAATTCGGTGTCTTTTGGAGGAGGCTGTATCAATCAAACCAATCTGCATTGCTGGATAGATAGCCTGCCATTTGGGGGTGTAGGCTATGCTGGAATGGGGAAATACTATGGAAAAGCTGGGTTTGATGCTTTAAGCAATACCAAAGCGATGCTAATAGGCAATCCCGACCTGGAGCTGGATGTTTTCCCTCCTTATGCAGGAAAAGATATTGCTAAAAATCTAAGTGTTTTTGGATAGTTACTGATTGTATGAGCAGAGTGGTATTAGATCGTCTGAGTAAAAGAAAGTACGAGCTATTGCTTTTAGCATTGATACAACATCTATTTGTAGGGATTTTCCTTACGGACCTAGATTTTTATACACGGGTCATATGGCCGGTCAATATGTTGTTATTGGGGTTGGGAAGTATTTTTATATTTACGGGAAAGATGGGGTGGCGTCATTGGTTTCGCAATATTCATTTTATAATTGTATTGTTGTTGCCTATAGGAATTCCTTTTTTCAAAGATATACCTTGGTATTTTACTTTTCTTAATATTAATTATGTCATATTTTTTGTATTTCTGTTTTTAGAGTTACTTCGTTTTTTGTTAAGGCCCGGATACATTAATAGCGATATTATTTCTGCATCGGTATGTGGTTATTTTTTATTGATAGAAATTTCAACATTCTTATTACAAACCTTTGAATATCATAATCCCCAGTCTTTTAAAGGAATTGACACTTCATCACCTGCCAGCATTTTCATTGATTTGGTATATTTTTGTTCTATAACCTTCACCAGCATCGGTTTTGGAGATATTACTCCGAATATGCATATTACTAAATTAATAACAGCTTTTATCGGCATAAGCGGACAATTTTACACAGTTGTGCTGGTTGGGATTTTAATTAGTAAATTTTCATCCAAAAATTAATTTTATATGAATATAAGTTCTCACTATAAACTTCAGCATTTTATTCCCTGGACAAGGGTTAAGATATATAAAATGCTTATTCTTAGTATCATCCCGACTCTTTTGTTTTATTTCCTTGACTGGAAGTGGCTTGCTATTCCTTGGGTGCCGGTTGCGTTGTTGGGAACTGCTACAGCTTTCATTTCAGGGTTTAAAAATACACAGACCTATAACAGGACTTGGGAAGCGAGGCAGATCTACGGTGCGATCATCAACAACAGCCGGGCTTTTGGTATAATGGTGAAGGATTTTGTGAGAGAGGACGATGAACATCAGGCTAAGATCCATCAAGAGATCATCTATCGTCATTTTGCTTGGCTTACTGCGCTGAGGTTTCAGTTAAGAGAGGTCAAGAGCTGGGAAAATGTAAAAACGAAAAGCTATAATCTGGAATATCTCAAACACTACAAAGTTCCTGAATGGGAAAGTACTCTGGATGAAGAGTTGAAGACTTTTCTTAATGAGGAAGAAAGACAATATATCCTATCAACAAAAAATAGGGCTACACAGATCATAGCTATACAATCTTCACAGCTCAGAAAACTGAATCAAGAAGGTAAGATATCAGATTATAATTATGTGGCTCTGGAAAATCAGTTGAAAGAACTTTATGATCAGCAAGGGAAATGTGAGCGTATCAAAAATTTCCCTTATCCAAGACAGTTCTCAAGCATCAATCTCTATTTTACCAATGCACTTTGTTTATTGTTACCTCTGGGTTTTATAGGAGAGATTTCAAAAATGATAGAAAAGTTTGGTGAGAATATCATTTGGCTTGTAGTTCCTTTCAGTGTATTGCTGGGCTGGGTTTTTCTTGTATTGGAACAGATAGGGGAGAGCACAGAAAATCCATTTGAGGGAAGTGCCAACGATATTCCGATCACACAGATCAGCCGAAATATAGAAATAGACTTGCGCGAAATGCTTGGAGAGAAAGAGTTACCTCCGGCAATACAACCAAATAATAATATTTTAATGTAAGTAAAAAAACACAAACAAAATTATGAGTATAGAATCTGTTAGAAAATGGTATCCACAAGCATTAACGTCTATTGATACCGTGAATCGTCTTTTAGATACAATCGAAAAACATTTAGGTCTTAAACCATATCAGCTCATGCATGCAGATAGTATGTGTTGCGATGATGTGAATGCCATACAATATCCGCCAAGGGCATATGAGATGCTGGGACCTTTTCATTTGGGAGGTTTGGACGGATACCCATTTGCAGGTATCACGGGGATGAATGCCTTTGCCCATCATGTTCCGGAAGACGGAGCGGTGATCATATTTTATGCACCACATATCGGAATTACCAAAGATGGAACTATTGGTGAGATAAGCAGAATAGGACAATCCGATAATTCTGCGTGTTGCGGCGCTGCGAAAGGTGCATTAGGAAAACTGGCAAATGATCAAATCATTGAGGGGAATATAACCTCTCTTGATTTCCAGATGAATACCATAGAGCAGATCTTCCTTCATCAGAAAAATCGTATCATGACTGCTGAAAACCAAATATTTGAAGCTACAGAGGTAATGTATGAAGCTATAGATGACAGGATAGAGGTTCTGGTACGAGAAACAAATTACCCTTGTAAATATGTGATTCTGGTAGGGGCTATCTTTATCAATGGTGATAAAGATATGGGATCTTTCTGCCAGTATAAGAAATTCGAGTATATAGATCTGGAGACAAAGGAGAGGAGAAGTCTGATGGATGAATATTATCAGTAAAAAAATGGTTCAAATTATTATTTGAACCATTTTTTTTATATTAATACGTTTTCATAGATTGGTATTTTTAAAAAACTTTTATAAAATGTTATCATCAAAGTGATATTGTTTTCAGAATAGATCTCTAGCTTAGCAGTAGAAAGTAAGTTTGTTTTTCTGACATATATGTCTTCTTCATTTTTTTTAAACCCCTTTTTGTACAAAATCAGATCGGTTTCTTCTCTTGTTTTGCCAATAAGTTCTTTCAAGGTCATTTTGATATTGGATTTGTATCTTTTTGATGTGTACATGTGTTGGTAGTTTTTTTAGTGAATAAAGACTGTCTATGAAACCATAAACAGCCTTTATTCCAATTAGATAAAATGAAGAAGGATTTTTTTACTCTTTGATAACCTTAAAGGATTGAGCGCTTTCATCAGAAAAGATAACAGAAACAATATAGTTACCGGTTTTCAGTGTAGAAAGGTTTATGTCCCCGGATTTGTTATTAAATGATAAATTATTCATGACAATTTTACCATCCAAAGAATATATTGCTAATGATCTGATGTTCTTTTCAGACGAGATCTTCAATATATCTTTAATAGGATTTGGATAATATCTAAGAGTCGATTTATTGGATTCATCAGTAACAGACATGGTGGCACAATTGAGGTCGGAATAGGTCGCCTCCAGAACTCCAAGGTCTTGTGGCAATGATCCGGATACTACTTCTGTAGTTCCGTTAGAAACTGTGTAAACAGGTGTGTTATCTCCAAATGTTCCCATAGATTCTATATAAAATGTGAGTGGGCCTTCTGCCAATGCAGTTTGTGTGTCATCGTATCCTGCACCATATCCTCCTCCGGAAAGTACAACATCTCCAGCACTGTTTTTCAAGGACCAGCTCACTTCGTCCCCCATTCCTAAGAAGTCAAAAACATGTACTGTCCATTGGCAACCAGGAATATCCGAACAACTAACGGATTTTGATCTTGTATCAGAAGAGTAGGTACAGTTATCCGCAAGATTAAGCTGAAATCTAATAATTTGGTCAGTGGTAGCAGATATGGTCACAGAGCCAGTACCATACTTGATAACCTCTGTTCCGGTTTCATTGGCAATTGTTATAAAATCGGTACTTACAGAGCTTGTAAAAGTGTATTTTTTGCCTGCCGTCAACTGTACCAGAGAATATTCTCCCGTAAGGGCAGAAGAAGTAATGGTTTCTGTTGTTCCATTGCAGGACGGTGTATATAGAACCGAAGGATTGATTCCATTAGGACTGCTGAGACAACCTGGTGCATAAGGAAGTTCATCAAGATGTACAACCCAGCCTGCCGCAAACAATGTGGGAGCAGTATTGTCGAATCCGCAAATGTATTTGCCATCAGGAGAGACGCCCATTCCTGTTCCTAATCTTCCATCGAATGTAGTGATATTCACACCTTTTAGAGCTAAATAATCTTTTAGAAGTATAGGTTCGTTCATTCCTTCATGATATACGATAACATTACGGCTTCCAAGGCTTCCTTCGTAACCTATTGCTAGACCATTTTCTGAAATACTTGTAAAAATAGGGTTGGTTATAGTAGTTGTGGATCCGAAAGTTTTATAGGTATTTGTATTAATATTATATATGAATGCTTTATTACCTATATATCCTACAATTTGCCCTGCATTGTTTATATCTGCTGCTTCGCCTTGGCCATATTCAGATGCAGATGTATCAATATCAATATAATGCAATGTGCCGTTTGGTTCAAAATAAGCCGGAACCCAATATGTACCCGAGTTAAAAAGATCTTCTCTGTCTACAAACCCAGAGACGTACCCTGCATCATTGATGCCCTGGCCTCTTCCATATTCCCAAAGATTATCTCCATCAGTAAGTTTAGTAAGCGTATTGGTTTCTGTATTATATATAAAAGGATAAGATCCGGAAGCCCCTACGGAGATCTGGCCGGTTACATATTTGCTGTTTTCTGAAATGGCAGTTGCATTTCCAAACCAGCTGTTTCCTGGTACATCTCCAGGAAAATAGCCAATAGCCGTCCATATGCCATTTTTCCTATAGGCAGCCTGGTCCAGGTTAGATCCGTCTGTAGCAGAATAGGGCATTTTGCCAGCTACATTTCCTGTATTGTTCAGTCGATTGGTAGCAGAAGCACCAGTTTCTATTGAACTGCTGACATTGCTGGTATAATCATAATAACCACCCGGGTGAACACCAATACCGTTACTATTGATATCGTACAAACGGGTTCCCCAGCCATCAAGTACCCTCAAACTAGTTTGAGCATTTGCACCACTTAGAAATAGGCAGGCAGAGAGCAAGTAAATTTTTTTCATAATATTTTTCATAATAAAAGTTTAATACTCTACCAAAATTGCGGTATTTGGACTGTCTACAAAATCATGTCATGCAAGGAATTCCGAAATTATCTTTCAAAAATAATGAAACTTATAACTCTGTTTCTTTGGAGTCATTTTTTAATTGAGAGATGAAATAGGATGGGGTTACGCCTGTTTCTTTTTTAAACACGACAGCAAAGACCTCTCTTGAAGCGAATCCACAATCTTCTGCCAAGAAGCTGATCTTATATTCCCTATACACAGGATTATTGTAAAGCATTTCTGTAATGTACTGGATTCTTAGCCCGTTGATGTAATTGTTAAAATTCTTTCCCCTGTATTCCTTTATGATGTCAGAAAGATATCGTGTATTGGTATTGAGGTAATTGGCCACATAAACACGACTGACTTCTTTTTTGAGAAATTTTTTAGAACTTTCAAATTTTGCTAATTTTTCCAGCAGATTTTTTGTCGTAGCATCTGTGATTGCAATTCCTTTATCTTGGATGGGATCTTGGGACTTTGATTTGCTTTTTTCCTCTACCTTGATCTCATTTATGATCGCCCTATATTTTTTATGAAGGATACTTTTATTTTTTTTCCATAAAAATAATCCGCCCAATATCATGATAAGAGCCAATGCACTTGAGAATAAGATGATCTTTTGAAGGTTGCTATTGTAATTTTCCTCTCTTTTTATATTTGTTTTTTTGATGAGATTGTTGCTCCCTTGACTTTTGAAATGAGTAATACTGTCACTGATATTAGTGTATAAAGCCATATACTTTATTAAAGAATCTTTACGATTTAAACCCTCATAAGAATTAGTTAGCACCATGTAGGCTACCATTCTATCATTTGGGGATTTTTGTTTTTTTTCTAGCTTTAGAACTTCATAGGCGTGCTCTATGGCGTTACTGTATTTTTCCTGCTCTACATAAAATCTACCCAATGCATTTAGAATTGGTATTTTATTGATTTTAATTTTTGTGAATTTTCTATTATTGATAATGCTTAGAGATTTTTTGAGATACTGCTCTGCAAGGTCTAACCTTTGTGGTTTATGGACACCGGCATAGAACATTCCTATATCCATATTGAGATAGGATATCATGTCGTATTTTTTATCTGGATGTATATTGTCTATGCTTTCGTCTATTTGTTCAGCCTCCCACAAACTTTTTTTAAGGTATGTCAAGATAGTATCCTGGGGTGCTTTGATCGGAGCATAATAACAACTTACCAGACTTTCATATACAGATGACATATGATAATGCTGCTTATCCTTTTCAGGATATTTTTTTATTGTTTCTATGGCTTTCTGAAACTCTTTATAGCTCTCGTCAAAATGGTTCAGATAGGAAAATGATATACCTCTTTGTATGTAAGCGCCCGCAAGATATTCTGTGTCAGTGGGTTTTGTTGCTATTTTTTCTGTCTCGTAGCTATATTCTATCGTTTTCTCATCTTCTCCTTTTTCATGGAAAATACGCATCAGAAATCCATTGCTTTGCAAAATGCCTTTTTTGTAATCAATTTTTTTGGAGGCATTATGTGCTTTTAAGAAAAGTTTTAGTGATTTATCCGAGTTGGTCAAATAGATTTTTTCAGCGGACTCCAAAATGGCATCTATCGTTTTTTGTGTTGTCAGTTTTTCATCGGTTTGGGTGTAATAAAATCCGAAAATCAAACAAGAAAATATAAGAATAATTTTTTTCATAATTGCACGGTATTTGAGGGCGCAAATAAACTGCTAAATTTAAAAACTGGTATATGACTTATTGTGATATTTTCCTACTTTATCTTGTGTTTATTATTGTGTAATTATTTGGTTTTTAAGTAGATTGACTGTATTTAATTCTTTTTTTTATTAATATGTTTTTTTAAGAAAATCACAATTATTGATATACGTTGTAGCCTTTTTTGCCGAAATATAAAACAATTTAAAAATATAAATTTATATGTCTTATTTGATTTTTACGTGCGATTCTAATAATATAAAATTTTATGAATGAAGTTTTGATATTTATATAGCAAATGTATTTCCAATATGTTATTTAAATGCTTTTTTTATCCATTTTTTTTGTTAAAAATTGCAAAAATAGTAATTATGGTAGTTTTACAAAGTTTCCAGAATTAATAATTAATCATATTATTTCTTAGTCAACCAATACGCTGCCTTATAAATGTGTATATGTTTTAATAGGTAATTATTTAGATTGGATTAGGTAATATTTTACCTGTGAAGGAAATTTGGCTTTGCTTTTTCTTGGCGGCATTTTAAAGACAAATACCCAAATATTAAAAATGAATTAATAGCCTTTATTAATCGGATTTTCTAACTGTCTTTATAGAAGATATATTCCGAATATCTAACTCCAAATTCTTTTTATGTATCATAATATCATATAATATTGTAGAAAATTATTAAGGCCAATTATTAAGGTCTTTAAAATTTTTCACACAAATGATGAACATAAAAGCAATCACTGAGGTATTATATGTCTTCCAGAGGAAGATAACCTTTGTGATTGTTTTTTTTGCAGCGGCAACATTGCTATTTGCCGCTGGTTCGGAGAGGTCTATAAACGATGATGAGGTCTCACAAAGCTCAGAAAAAGATACAATTAATATTCCGGATACTTCCAAGGTAGAAGTATTTGTGAAAAATGGAACAACTATCATCAATATTGATAGCATTAAAGGTAATTTGAGCATTACTTACGAAAAAGCACTTGAAAGTACAACAAAAAATAAGATTGCCAAAAAAAGTTTTCGGTTAGAAGGTAAGAAAATAGCCAAGGAATATGTGAAGATTCCAACTAAGCAATTTAAAGTAAAAGTATCCGCAGGTAGTCCCCATTCTTTGTTCGCTCTTTCTCTTTACATTGGAAATAATTTTGTGATTCCATCTTCACAAACACAAATAAAAGCTATTTCTTATGAAGGGAATTATAAAAATACATTTTTTACAATACCAAAGGCGGTTACAATAAACTTTGATTTTGTAAATGCTTTTGTGACAGAATACCATTCTGGTTATTTCTTTTCAAGACCTCCTCCGTCAATATCCTGAATTTTTTAACGAACATTTTCTTCTAGTTGGTCTTAAGTCCGGACCAATCAGGGATTCTTATACCCATTAATTCAGATATTCTGCAAAGTCGGAATACATAAAAATAAATTCACAATGAAAAAAAATATAATTCTTTTAGGAGCTATCGCTATTAGTTCCCTTGCATTTTCACAGGTAGGAATCAATACAGAGACTCCTCAAGCTACACTTGATGTTGCCATAAAAACAACAGGGGCCAGCCTTCCGGAAGGTATCATTGCTCCAAGATTGACCGGAGATGAGATCAAATCAAGAGATACATTATACGATACCCCACAAAAAGGAGCTATTGTGTACGCAACAGCACCCGTAGGAACAGCATCTACAAAAACGGCTAATATAACAGCAGAGGGCTATTATTATTTTGATGGGAGTGTTTGGACAAAGTTTGGTAGTGGGACTGGGACTTCTACACCAGAACCTTGGTACATACAAAATACAACTACTCCGGCATCTGCAAATACCCAGAACATTTATCAAAATGGTAAAGTAGCCGTTGGTTTCAGCAATACTGATGCAGTATCCGGGAAGCAATTCGATGTAAAAGGGGATTTAAAAGCAGCTGTAAACAATGCAGGTACATATAGTGTTTTAGAAACCAATAATACTGCTTTTGGATTTCCTGTTAATATGATGTTTTTGTCTGATAATCCAGACCTAATTGCCGCAACAAAGGCTTCAATAGTATCAACGAGTATTAATGATGCTTCGCTAAGTGTACAAGGGGTCGATGGTAATTCAGCTTTGGGTTCTACGATTATTCCCTCTGTGGGGTTAAAGGCAGAAATGTCAGTAGGAAA
Source organism: Epilithonimonas caeni DSM 17710 (assembly GCF_000426465.1). Taxonomy (GTDB): domain Bacteria; phylum Bacteroidota; class Bacteroidia; order Flavobacteriales; family Weeksellaceae; genus Epilithonimonas; species Epilithonimonas caeni. The sequence continues at coordinate 425,914 of NZ_KE384527.1, read as the reverse complement.
TACCACTACAAATATAGTTAACAAAATTATTGTAGGAACCAACGGTGAAACTGAACAGGTTGATAAGATTATATTACGCAGTGAAAATTCCCTTGCACATACGGCAACCAGACTACTTGTTGATAAAGCAGACGGAATAACCTTTAAACATGGAAATATAGGTTCACCAACAGGTAACTACACCTTCCCGCACAACAACGGGGCACCTGGTCAAGTGTTGGTAACCAATGGTGCTGCATCTACACTGATGACGGGGGCACAACTTTCGTGGCAAAATGTTTCAGACCTTGCACCGGAACCATGGAGAATTCAGGGGACAACCAACTCCGCTACTTCCAATACGCAGAATATTTACCAGACAGGAAATGTTTCCATTGGTTCTTCTACACCTATTGCACCGTTTACTTCAAATTCAGTGACTGTTACGCCAAAATTATCCGTAACAGGGGACATTGCCTCTACAGGAGCTTTCTATACCACAACAGGTAAATATGCAGATTATGTATTTGAAGATTATCTAGATGGTGCGTCTACAATCAATAAAGATTACAAATTCAAATCATTGGAAGAAACAGCTGCTTATATTAAAGAAAACAAGCATTTACCGGGAGTTACTTCTATCAGAGATATTCTGAAAACAGAAAATGGCTATACGGTTAACTTATCCGAGCTGTCTATCCAGCAATTGGAAAAGATAGAAGAATTATATCTGCATACCATAGAGCAGCAGCAGGAGATCACTAAGCAAAAAACTGAGATCAATGACCTGATATCCCGTCTCGAAAAGCTGGAGCAGCTTCTTATAAAAGAAAAAAATAACAAGTAATCCAAATTCCTTTAAAAAATGAAAAATAGACATAAAGGAATCAACATAATATTGGCAATGTCAATATGGTGTTGCTCAATCGGTTTGATCTCTGCTCAGGCGGGGCAAACCGGTGTTGGCACCAGAAATCCAAAAGGGGCTCTGCACGTAGACGGAGCAAAGGATAATGATGCTACTGCACCCAATGCGCCTACAACAACACAGGCCGCGAATGATGTGATTGTAGATAAAACAACTGGCTTTGTCGGCGTGGGCGTCTTAGCCCCTGCAGTACCACTCGATATGAGGTCTACTGTAAATACTGATAATGCTTTGGGCCTTGGGACTACCACAATGACAGCCGCAGGCGCAGGTGCAGGTGCGGTGCGATATGATGAAGTAAATGCACCTGTAGGAGCAAAAATTGAGTACTCAGATGGTTCGGTATGGAACAAATTGTATGTGGCCCCCAAAAAAGTGGTTGTAGTAGCCCGTCAGGTTTCAGGACAAAATATAGGAAATACTGCCGCTGATATCGTTAATTGGACCTTAGATTCTCAGGCAAATAATATTGGCTTTGCTCCTGCAACGGGTGTGTTTACAGCTCCTCGTGATGGAAAGTACACTTTCTTGTTCACTTTTAACCTTGCAGCCACTATGATTGATGATGGTACTCGGGTTGAATCTCAGTTTTATAGAACTTCAGGAACACCTGCCGTTTTGGCGAGAGTATATAAAACTTTTGGTCACTCAATGAATAATGAAACTGAGGATGGTCCTTCAGGTTTTAGAATGAAGGATACACAGGCGGGTGGTTCAAGTGTAGCGACATTTACTCTAGCTCAGGGTGCTACAGTTACAGTAAGGATGCTTCATAATCTTACAGGGGGAAATATACCGCTAAGAGTGCCAAATAATTCCCTTCCCGATAATCCGGATGCAGGATTTAATAGTTTAACAATTATAGAACATTAAATAATACAGATTATGAAAAAGAAAGTGAGTATTATATATCAACTGCTGGCTTGTACTCTGATTTTTTCTACCAGTACTATTGCGGCTCAGACAGGAGTGCTTACCCAGAACCCATCTACTACTCTGCATATAGATGCGGCAGATGATAATACAGCTACCATCAGCACTGCTCAGGCAGCAAATGATGTGGTGGTAACTACAGCAGGTAATTTGGGAGTAGGAGTTTTAGCTCCTGTAACCAAGGTCGATCTTCGTTCTGCAGATCAGAAAGGGATTATAGGTTTAGGTACCAATACGCAAACTGCTGCTGCTGCCGGTGCCGGTGCCATACGTTATAATGCGACAACCCTTAAGTTAGAGTATTCTGATGGGGCTAATTGGATTCCTCTGGCACAGACAGCGCCTACCAAGGTAAGCATAAGTGGTACAACAGCATCAGGACAGACTGTTAACAATAACTTCAATACACGTATAGGAAGTTGGACTTTAAGTGGGGATACAGAAAGTACATTTAGTAATATGAATAATGATTTTACTGCACCCCGTGCAGGGTTCTATCTGGTTTCTTTCAGCATTACTTTGGGACCCAATACAGGTGCTGCCGGTAATATAAACAATAGCACCTTTATAGAGACGGCTATAGAAACTAGCGATGCACCTGCTACTACCATTCCTAAATTCATAACGGTAAATTCTTATCCCGCATTTCAGGCCAGTACTATTAGAAATTACATAAGTGGTAACTGCAATGGTATTTTTTACCTCAATCAAGGGTCAAAGATTTTTTTTACTGTTAAGCATACCACAGGCGGAACAAGAACAGTTTTGAATGATGCCACATTAAACAACTTCAGCATCCAAGAATTATAAAAAGCATTACAATGAGAAGATTACAACATAAAATAAAAAATTTTGGATGTGCTTGCTTACCGGTATTGTTTGGAACACAAGTATATGCCCAGATGGGAGTAGGTGAACTTTCACCAGGAAATCCTACTGAAATTGTGACCACTGCAGGTAAAGTAATTGTAGATAATACAGGAAAAATAGGCGTAATGGTCGCCAGTCCTAAAGTAGCTATGGATTTGCGTAGCAGCGGCACCAATCGTTCAGTTGGCATAGGAAATACTGCCCAGACAGCTGCCGTGGCGGGCAAAGGCGCATTGCGATATGTCAACAGTCCTGCAATTGGTGTATTGGGTTATCTGGAATATTCAGATGGCACCAATTGGGTAAGCTTTTTCCCTTATGGCAAACCACGTATTGTGGTAATGGCAAATAAAACGACGCAGAATACTGTGGTATTTGAAGGAGCTGATTCAGGTCCTAAAACGGGTTTAATGCAGCGCCGTTCGTCTTATCTTACGAACTGGACAGAGATATCAGATACCGATTCTGGTGTGGCAACTGGGGTTAATAATTTCAATCCTACTACAGGAGAGTTTGTTGCGCCGAGAGCAGGGGTATATTTTGCCACTTTTACCTATGCGCTTGCAAATCAGGTGGTAGAGGCTGGTGCTAATGTTCAGACAGAAGCAATCTGGGAGGTGAGAAATTCATCTGGGACGATTACGCAAAGGGTAAAAACCAACAATGGTTATGCTTCCAATTCGGGAAGCAACCAACAACCAGTCGGTTCCGCCTGTACAGTAAGTGTTTATTTAAATCAAGGGGATAAGCTAAGACCTTTTTCCTGGATCTCTACCAGGTTTAACGATACTGACCTTAGTCAGTTTGAATCTTCGGGAGTATACAACGCTCTTACAATTGTAGAACAATAGATAATAAGGAGATGGATGATGGCAGAAGCTTATCATCCATCACTTTTGCCTTCAAAGCATAGTAGAGAAAACGAACTGGTTCTCAATTCAATAACCATTAAAATAATTAATCTATGCCCTTTTTAAATTTTGAAAGCCGACATTTCCGATACGGAGAAAAACGGCAATAAGCAAAGCATTGCAGGGTCTGCAACAGCTTTATCAGATAAGATGGTCACTCTGACTCCCAAAAGAGTGCCAACGGTATGACAGTATAAATTTTAAGGTCAGGAACCTTAAAATTTAGGAACTAGACCAAAAAGGACTTGTAAACCTAAATCTAATTTTCTAAAAACCAAAATATGATGAATCTTAACAATTTAAAGCAAAAAGCAAAAAGCTTTTGTAGGCATCTTATGATGCTGATCGCTTTAGCAGGAAACATAGCCGTCTATTCTCAGGATGTGAAGGTATTTCCTACTAATAAAGACATTACCGATGCTACAGGAAAAGTTGCTTGGGTAAATGGAGGACCGACCGGTTTCACAGGAGTAACAGCTCCACCAGTAACAGGATGGGTAAATACGCCTAGGATAGTTGATAGCAATCTTGCAACGACAGATTATGCACAATATTCTTCGAGTGTTCCTTTTACGATTGGCACACAATATACCGCTGCCCCCGTCAGCGTAAGTGATGGCAATATTTACAATACTACACCATTTACAGGGTATTATGTAGGGGTAAATGTCAGCAGAAATACTACAGGTATTGCCGTTGCTAGCCTCGGTGGTATTGTTATAAAGACCTATTTGGGAGCCGATCCTGCTCCGGTAGAAACAAGCACTTCTTTAGGGTGGGCTCTTACAGGAATTACAGATGTTGGTTTCTTCGTTCACAAACCATTTGATAGGGTGGAGGTTCAGCTTGTTTCAACAGCTTCAAATGCAAATCCTGTTGGTACTGCTACACTAAACCAAAGGATACACAATGTCTATCTGCAACGCTACACCCGTACCGGTGGCGGTTTTGATACTGTTGGCGATAAAGTTGCCACCTGTAATGCGCAAATACCGCTTACAGGTAGGGGAGTAACAGCAACAGGGTATGCAGCGGTTGCAATACCGTTACCACCGTTCGTTGTCCTAATTCCTGCAACTTCGTGGCCTGATTTGGTACCTAATCTTGAAGACGAAGATCCAGGTCCTACAAGCCATGGTACAATTCCTTTTATCAGTCTCGGTTTGGCAACTTATAGGGGTACCTTAAAAGACGAAGGCGTGGTCTATCCTGCCGGTACTTTTGGAGGCGGTGTTTATCAGCTGAATGCCGTATCCGGAGGGGTAAATGTGACAAAAAGGCTCAGATTCTATTTAAATGGTAGTCAGCAAGGTTCAGATGTCGTGAATGAGGAATTTCTAAGTGCTTCTGCCAGTGGTGGTCTCCTAACGGTAGGTGCAGTTTCAGACCTTCCGTTTGATACCGTTGAATTTGAAATTCAGATGAATGTAACTGCTGCTGTCGGCACACTAGAAATTTATTACCCTATCGTTCAGCGTTTTTGTGATGCTGCCATTACGTGTGGGGCACCGGTAAGTCTTATTGCCGGAGAGATTACCCCGAATGGTGTACAAAACCACCCGGTCTATACGAGAGCCCTTGGTACCAGTATACTTACTGCTTCTCTTGGAAACCCGGGTATTACCAACGTACAAAATGTGATAGACACAAATTTGAACAATTATGCAGAAATAGGTGCTGCCACAGGTGCATCGCTATTTTCTAACTATGGCATCTCGGTTATTTCACGACAAAAGTCGAATCCTGGTGACCCAGATAATACTACTAACCGTGGTTACCCAGATGGTACTTTTGCCGGTTTCGAAATTCAGGACGACAGTTTTGCAACAGCAAGTGCGGGTAAGAATTTTATCATCAGTACTTATAAAAATGGAATAGAAGTAGATAGATATAGCACCACAAATGTATTAGCAGCTAACCTCTTTACGCCCAATAATGGAAAGTATATTATAGGTTTTAAAAGCCCTGCTTTTGATGAGGTAAGAATTACTGTAGAACTGATAGCGGGTGCGTCTGCTGGCTCCAGTACAAAAGTTTACCGTGCTGTAATAGAAACATTTTGCGCAGCACCTGCTCAGGCTTGTAACACCGTTACAAATCTTAAAAGACCAGTTTATCCTGTGTTTATTGATGCTGCAAACACCGGCGTATCGGGTGTAGCGACAGGGAATACTTATTTTGAGGATTTGGACAATCTTGTAGCAAATACCGATCAGCCAGCTAAATTGTATACTGCCATAGGTGGTATAACCAATGCTTCGGTAGCGGTACAAGATGGTAGTAAAGCAATTGGTGTCCCGGGAGATGCTACTTATGAGTTGTATCCTGCTGGTACTTTTGCCGGTTTTGACGTAGCTTTTCCTACACTTGTTGCAGCAGAATTGGCAGGTAGTACTATAACTATTTCAACTTTAAATGCAGACGGAACAGTTGCAGACTCAGCTGTGATGAATTCAAGTTTCTTCGGTTTACATACATCTATTCTTAATGGGACTGCTAATCGTCAGATATTAGGTTTTGCTTCTGATGCTCCATTTACAGGTGTTAAGCTTACAGTAAATAAAGCTGCAAGTGCCAGTGCGGGTGTTTTGGAGATCTATTCGGCAGTTATTGAAAGATTCTGTGCAACTCCTGTTATTAAGTGTGATGAGATAGAAAACATAAGCGTTCCTAAATATCCATTATATGTAAATGGAGAAAGAACCGGAGTTACTGCTTTTGTAGATGGTAATAGTTCTATCAGTCTTTCTCAGAACGCCATTGATAACGACCCAAACAGCTATGCTACAATGCAGCTTGGTGCTAGTGCACTTTCTGGATTAGGTTTCAGTGTAGCGAATGGTTTTGGTGATTTTCCTAAAGATACTTATATCGGTTTCGACATTGAAACATTAGATGTAGCACAGGCAGGCGCTTTCGAACAAAATAAAATAGAATTGTACCGAAACGGCAATCTGGTACAGACGAGTGCAGGTACCCAGCTTGCTGGCGGATTAAGTACTGCCGTAGTTTCAGGAGGTTTCCAGCGTTTGATAATAGGAACAGTGGCTCACGTACCATTCGATGAGGTGCGTTATGTGATAACTCGTGCTGCGGGCGCTTCTGCTGGTGAGATTAGAATCTATAATGTAGTAGCAAGAGATTTCAGTCCTACTTCCTCTTCTACTTGTCCGCTAGTTTTGCAATGCGATGGTACTTATGTACTTACCGATGGTCCCACGACTACGACTTCTCCTACCATCCCTGCGGTGATAGAATTTGCCAATACTGGATATGAAGGTTTAGCATCAGCAGGATATGGTATTGATAAAGTTTGGAATGCGGTAAGCCCAAGCAAAACAGATTTTGCAACAATACATTTGCCTGCGACAGCTGGTGTTACGGGATCTATCTCTATAGCTGTCCCTAAAGTAACTTTACCGATAGGTACATTTGCGGGATTTATGGTAGATAAACAGAATTTCCCTTTTTCCGGTGCTTTTTTACCCAATGTTAAGGTAACTACATATCTAGATGGTAATTACCAGGAAGAAAGAAGTGGTAATGCTTTAATAGATTTTTCTTTTTTCACCCAATGGTTTGGTACACCTGCAGATATCTATACACCGGGTTTCCAGGCAACAAAACCTTTTGATGAAGTGAAAATTTCTATTGGAAGTGTTGTTTCACTAGGGGATCAAACATTGAAAGTATATTCTGCATATATAGATACAAGAACATCTGTAATAACGGTTCCTGGGGATGGTAACACGCCTATTATCTGTACCAATAACATTTGTTACAAACCTGGCGCTATCACTGGCGGGCCTGTTTTGGACAGCAAATTGGGTATCAGCTCGTTAGATAGAGCGGGGTCTGATGATCCAGATAACTGGCCAATGGAAAGAAAAGGAGCATGGTTGGTTTTAGAAGCAAAAACCAAAGGTTTTGTACCAAACAGATTGGCTTTTGATGCCTCAGGTAATCCTGTAGGAATAGAATCGACCAATTTTGTAGAAGGTATGATGGTCTATGATACGACGAACAAATGCCTGAAAATTTATACCAATAATGGTACTGCCTGGGGATGGTATTGTTTCGGTACGCAAACCTGTCCCGAATAAACAATCTAATGATACAACTCAAAATGAAAATTATGAGCAATCAATTGAAAATATTTTCGATTTTCATCATATAAATAATACAGAATGAAAAATATAATAGTAACAATAATGATGCTCCCTGTCATTGTTATAAAATCTCAAGTAGCAATAGGAAAAGCTATTTTAACCAACAACTCTGTTTCTCTGGAATTCTCGGATGCAGAGAACAGGGGAATGATTCTTCCCTATGTCGAGGATAAAAGCGGCATAGTAGAAGACGGTACAGTGATCTATGATATGGCAGATAAGAAAGTAAAATATCTGAAAGACGGGAATTGGTTTGACCTTAGTGTAGATGCCAATGGTCAGGCAAATGCTATAATCCAAGGACCTGAAAAAATAGAAAAGACCACTGCTAAAACAGCCATTGGAGTCAATGGTGCGACAGACACTACGCAAGGTATCTTGGTGCTGACCGATACGAACAAGGCCATGATCCTACCCAAAGTTGCCAGTCCACATCTCAATATTATCAATCCAAGTACCGGAATGATGGTATATGATACAACCAAAAAACAATTGGCTGTTTACAACGGAACCGTCTGGAGCTTTTGGAAACCGTGAATTTAATTTTCAAAAAAAGCAATGGTTAAGATTATTTAGAAAGGTAATAATGATCAATTAAACTTTAAGCCCTCTATTATTTATAAAATCAGATATACAAATGATGAGAGAGATATTTCTGAAGAGGGCTTAATTTTTTAACTAGAATGATGAAAAAGATAAACAACAAAAAGATTATTGATTTTTATATCAAAATATTGATTGTCATACTGGTACTCCTATCCTTTTTTGGAATTATCATATATATGTTGAAACCAGCATCATTTTACCATTTATTTTTAATGATCTGTATGGTAGGTTTTGTCGTGACTTTTTATACAATTTCAAAACTTAGATTCTTTGAATATGAAAATTCTCAACAGTTTATATCCATAAAGCAACCTTATTTCTGGAAATTAAATCCAGGTGTGACATCTATAGAGTTTCCAATCGATATGTTGGTCGGTTTTAGCATCCGTAATGGATTATTCACCACATCTCTTGTGTTAATTATAAGATCCAAAGAGCAGAAAACAAAAAAACTGTACTGTAAAATAACAGGGCTGAACAAAGGGCAGATATCTGAATTGAAACAGTCACTCCAAAATGCAAAAAAATATTTTGAAGATTAATATTACCCATTTTTTTCGATTTACATAATTTATCCTGTAAAAGGGAAATGGCAAAACTAATATAATGAGTGAATATAAATTCCTTAAACAGCTTTATAAAAATGGATGAAAAAATATACGGTAACGATGGATTTGAGTATTTAGAGGATTTTATTTCATTATTGGAGGATGAGTTATCAGCCTCTGGGATGTTTATCTCTAAGGAGAAAATTCTGGAGATCAGAAAGCACATTGAGACCAGTGATTATTGTGCTCTGCAGTCAGTAATAGATATATTATTTTCAAATTCTGATGCTAAAGAAAATGAAAAAATAATAAAGGTCAGGAATATGATGCTTTTCTGATAGACCAGTAATAAGATAGATATGTTAAGCTATTCTTTTAGAAATTCAAGAGATGAAACACAATACCGGTTTATTGAAAAGAGCTTCCAAATCTGGAAGCTCTTTTTATTAATGGAAGTTAGGATTTATTTTCAGATCGTTCAGGTCAAGCTGTAATTCTGCTTTTCGGATTTCCTCATCGTCATAGTACTTTTCGCGTCTCATTTGGAAGATCTCGAGTCTTTGCTTGTCGTAGATTTCCTTAAGGATTTCGGAGAATTTATCAATCTCCTGTGTTGTACAATTGTTACATTCCAAAAGGTCGAGCTGATTTTCTGTATTCTCGGTTTCAATAGAGATCTGAGTTTGATAATTTTTCAAAAGATTGCTTTTGTCAATGATATCAGAATAATTAGTATTGATATGACTGAGAGCAAGCCGATTCAATCTGATCTGTATCTGAGCCTCCTGTTGTTCCTGCGGCAGGACAACATCCATGGATGGCATATCGAGTTTTTTTACAATAAAAGGTAATGTAAGTCCCTGAATCACCAATGTTATAAAAATTACGATGAATGTTATAAATAGAATCAGGTTTCTATGAGGAAAAGCTGTTCCGTCTGCCAATGTAAAAGGAATAGAAAGTGCAGTTGCAAGTGAAACAACCCCCCTCATTCCTGCCCAGCCGATGACAAGTGGCCCTTTCCAGCCCGGAGATTGTTCTCTTCTCACCGATTTGAAAAGCCATCTCGGAACAAATGCAGCTGGATAGATCCATAAAAAACGAATAGCAATAGCAACAATACTGATGATAACGCCATATTTGATACCTTCTATCAACGATGCCTCTTCCAGACCATGAATGATAGAGGGAAGGGATAGCCCGATAAGAATGAAAACCATGGCGTTCATTACAAAAATAACAGTTGTCCATACCCCCAGCATATTAAGACGGGTATTTCCGTTTTTGAAGATCTCATGGGACCTGTAGGAGATGAAAAGCCCACCCGTAACCACGGCCATCACTCCGGAGAAATGAAATTGCTCCGCACCTAGATACAGCATGTAAGGTGTCATTATCGTCAATGCAGCGTCAATAGCGGATGTTGTAGGTAAAAATCTATGAATAAGATACATAATTCCAGCACCGATCAATCCAACCACAATTCCCATTCCTGCTACCAGAAAAAACTGTCCCACAGCCTCATGCATAGAAAAGCTGCCGGTCAGTATAGCCGCCAAAGCAAATCGGAAAACGATTAGTGATGATGCATCATTGACCAAGCTTTCACCTTCCAGAATACTTACGATTCTCTTTGGGACAGGCAATCCCTTAAGGACGGATGTTGCAGCAACTGCATCTGGTGGAGAAATAATGCCCCCTAATAGAAAACCAAGTGCTAATGTAAACCCCGGAATCATTGCTTGGGAAAGATAAGCGACAATCAAGGAGGTTGCAAAAACCAACCCGAATGCCAATAAGGAAATTGGTCTTTTCCATTTCCAGAAGTCGTTCCAGGAGGTGTACCATGCGGCTTCGTAAAGTAATGGTGGAAGAAAGATCAGGAAGACCAGCTCGGGGTCAAGTTCTATCTCCGGGATTCCAGGCAGAAAACTGATTATTAATCCAGCTAAGACCAAGAAAATAGGATAGGCGATCTTCATTTTTTTTGCTACCATTACCATCATGAAAACAGAAAAAAGTAAAGCAAGTATCAACAATAAATTATGATGCATTGATGAAAGAATTTAATTATGTTTTTACCGTAAAAATAAGGTTCTGATAATTAAAATCCTATACATTCTATAAATTAATTGAAGAAATAGATTTTCTAATCAGAGATTTTATGTAAAGATTTAGTTGTAAGTGGTTTATACTCCTTGCATTAATTTTAAAGATTGTTATTTTTACATTTCATAATGTCTATTTCTATTGTAACAAATCATGATCATAAAAGACATATCAACTTAAATATTATTATCTATAAAATGAAAAAGACCTCATTAAGTGTATTGATGCTGGCATCACTTTCCAGCCTTACTTTTGCACAGACCAAACAACCTGCTTTGGAACTTAATTATATGGATACTTCCATTCGTCCGCAAGATGATTTTTATAATTATGTGAACGGAACTTGGATGAAAACAGCAAAGATTCCTGCGGATAAACCAAGCTGGGGTTCTTTCACACAGCTTAGAGAAACTACAGACAACAATTCTCTGGGGCTTTTGGATAACATCCTGAAAGAAAAATTTGCAACAGGATCAGAGGGGCAGAAGATACAGGCGCTTTATGAGACTTATATGGATATGAACAAACGTAATGCTGATGGACTTAATCCAATAAAAGCAGATCTTGCAAAAATTGATGCCATTAAAAACTTGTCCGATCTTCAAAAATATCTTACCGAAGCGACCAAAAATGGTGAGAATGCGTTTTATGGCTGGGGTGTTGACGGGGATTTGAAGGATTCTAAAATGAATGCGGTCTATCTTGGAGATGCCTCTTTCGGTCTTGGTAGAGATTATTATCAGAAGGAATCCCCGAAAAATGCCGAGACAATTGCAGAGTACAAAAAATATGTAGCCAAGATTCTAACTGAAATAGGATACAAAAATGCCGATGTAGTTGCCGGGCAAATCGTGGATTTTGAAAAGAAAATGGCAAAAACACTATTGACCAATGAACAGATCCGTGATGCCAATCTACAATACAACCCAAAGACATTGCCGGAACTGAAAACTTTGGTGAAAAACATAGACCTTCCAAAATATCTTGCAGAAGCAGGTGTGAAAACTGATAAAGTGATTATTGGGGAGATCAACTATTATAAAAATCTAGATACATTCTTGACTGAAAAGAATATCCCTTTGATCAAAGATTATCTTAAGTTTCATTTGACTTCCGGAAGTGCTGGTTATCTTAATCAAAAATTGGACGATCTCAAGTTTGATTTTTACAGCAAGTATCTACAAGGGCAACAGGAACAAAGAGCACTTAACAAGAGAGCCTTGTCTTTGATCAATGGCGTTCTTGGAGAGGCCTTCGGTAAAGTTTATGTTGATAAATATTTTACCCCGGAAGCAAAAGCTCAGATGCTTACTTATATAGATTATCTTAAGAAAAGTTTTGGTGCTCATATCAACAACTTGACCTGGATGTCTTCTACTACAAAGCAGAAAGCTCTTGATAAGCTTAATAAATTCACTGTGAAGATTGCTTATCCTGACAAATGGAAAGATTATTCCAAATTGACCCTTAGATCTGAAAAGGATGGAGGAACATTATATTCTAACCTGAAAAATGTGGAAAGCTGGCATTACAGCAAAGAGTTGGAAAAAGTAGGCAAACCTGTAGATAAAACAGAGTGGGGTATGTCTCCGCAAACGGTAAATGCTTATTACAATCCGGTTAATAACGAGATTGTTTTCCCAGCTGCGATCCTTCAGCCACCTTTCTTCAATCCAAATGCTGATGCAGCGGTTAACTTCGGAGGAATTGGTGCAGTGATCGGTCATGAGATGACACACGGATTCGATGACAGTGGTGCCCAGTTTGATGGAGATGGTAACCTGAAAGACTGGTGGACTGCGGAAGATAAGGCCAACTTTGAAAAAGCTACAAAAAGTCTTGCTGCACAATATGACAAATATGAACCGGCAAAAGATGTTCATGTGAACGGAACTTTCACAAATGGGGAGAACATTGCCGACCTGGGTGGAGTTAACATTGCTTATGATGCACTACAAATGTATCTTAAAGATAAAGGTAACCCAGGGAAGATCGATGGGTACACCCCAGATCAGAGATTCTTCCTTAGCTGGGCAACAGTTTGGAGAACTTTGTCAACAGAAAAATATCTTACGAACCAAGTTAAGACGGATCCGCACTCTCCGGGATTCTTCAGAAGTTTTGGACCTTTGGTCAACACAGAGGCTTTCTACAAAGCATTTGATGTGAAAGAAGGTGATAAGCTTTACAAAAAGCCGGAAGAGAGAATCAAGATCTGGTAAAATAGATTTTAAAATAATGATTAAAAGATCCTGTGAATTTCACAGGATTTTTTTGATGAAGCTCTTTTGATATTTTATTAATGATATGTTTTAATATTGGAAAATAATATAACTGAAAATAAGCTCTTAGTTCTTTCCAAATAACCTCTTGATGTTTGTCTAAAAAGGTCTCGACGTTTTGCATAAAACGACGGGAGGTTTTCACTAAAAGGTCTCGACGTTTTCACATGTCTCTACATCCCTTTTTTCATGGGCTTTGTAGAGGTCATTCTTTTTATAATGACATAAGGTATTTAATGTAGGTCAAAAAAATTAATTATAGATTTTAGTTTTGAGAAAGAAATGGAAAATAAAAACCCGCTCGATCGAGCGGGTTTGGTATATTATAATTCTAAGAATTATTTCTTAATTGCTTTGAAGGTTTTTACACTTCCGTCTTCCATTTTAAGATTAACGATATACAATCCTGTTTTCAAGCTTGATAGATCAAGTTCTGCAGACGGTGCAAGAGATTTGACCTCTCTTCCTGAAACATCATTAACAGAGATGGATTTCACACCTTTTACATCGGAGATCTTGAGAACATCATGGAATGGGTTTGGATATACAGAGATTCCTTTCTTGTTTACATCAGATACAGCAAGATTATCAAGTACAGTGATTTTGTAATCCTCTACTTCGCCATCATCACCATTCATGCAAGGATTTTCTACATTACCGGAATAATAGAAAGTTCTGACTCTCATTCTTGTATCTCCTAGAGTAGCACTAGAAGGAACGGTGAAGCTGTACGGGCAAGCAGAACTTAATCCACTGGTTACGTTCGTAGCAGTTCCCAGGTCGTATCTCTCAGAATCTTCGAACACTTTATTCTGGTTCCAATCGATCCACGCAATTTGATATTGAGTATAGTCACCATCAGTATTTACAGAAACACTTAGGTTGTAGCTTTTTCCTTTTGCAAGGTCTGCTCCAATTGTGGAAGAGTAATTAGTGTATTCTGACCCGGCAGCAGTAGTGGTCGTATTATTGATATTCTGTGTTTCTCCGTTTAGTGTAACATTTGTAATGCCATCATTAAAGCCAATATTAGTTGGAATTGAAGTACAATAATCTGATGCTCCGGTAACAAAGCTGCTTTCAGAACATCCAGTTGCTTCGCCTATATTATTTAGAGGAACTATTTTTACATAATATGTTGTGTTGGCAGCAGGGCTAGGAATAGTGTAGCTGGTCGCAGTTACGCTTATACCATTTGCTATATTATAATTACCGGTGCTAGTTCCTAGGTATAATTTATAGCCAGTTGCTCCGGATGCGATAGCCCAATTGATTGTCACAGGGTCGTTCGGGTTTGCGCCATTGCTTGGTAAAGTGTAGGTAGTACAGTTGGGAGCAGTAGTTGGAGGAGGGGAGCATATTACAATTTTTGAGTGATCATCAAACCATGTGCTTCCACAATTTGCGCTTGTATGTGTGTAGAAATAGACTTCGCCATTCGCTGTTGGTGAATAGACTAAGGGTCCTTTTCCATAAACCAAGGGTGTTCCTGACGGAGTTGCAATAGTAATGTAGTAATCCGCTTCTGTAGTGATGAATGTATAGATTCTTCCTGCAGTTAAGCTTACGATAGCATACTCACCACTCCAGCTATCGTCGGTAATAATGTTTTCGGTTGTTCCGTCACAGGTTGATATTGCAATTGGTTCTTCGGGATAGGCATATCCATCTACACATTGTGCATTGACAACGTTGGCTATGCACAACATTGAAAAAGAGAATAAAAGTTTTTTCATAATAATTATTTTAATTGTTAACCAAATTAAGAAAAAAAATTAAAAAATACTATGGATTTGTTAATAAATAATCAAAAAGTCCGTGTCGTTTAAACGACACGGACTAAATGTGGCTTTATAATTCTTAGAATTATTTTTTGATTGCTTTGAAAGTTTTTACGCTTCCGTCTTCCATTTGAAGGTTGACGATGTAAAGACCAGCTTTCAGGCTAGATAGGTTAAGTTCTTCTGTAGCGGCAAGGGTTTTAACTTGTCTTCCTGAGATATCGTTCACAGAAACAGATTTCACTCCTTTTACATCAGAGATCTTAAGAACATCTGTGAATGGGTTAGGATATACAGAGATTCCTTTTTTGTTCACGTCTGATACAGCAAGAGCACTTTGGTAATCGATAGTATAATCTTCTACCTGACCATTGATCATAGTTGTACAAGCTGTTTGTAACGGCGTGTTCATTTCAGTGAAAGTTGGTGGTTGGTAGTTGTATTTCACTCTCATCTTTTTCTTACCAAGAGCAGTTCCTCCAGGAACTGTAATATTACCCGTCAAAGTAACTGGGTTAGCAGTTGTTCCGGTAGTATAAACTTTGGTAGCAAAAGTGTTGAAGTATGATTCTCCGGCATCATCAAAGTCTCCATCATTGTTCCAATCTACAAATACTGCTGTTGCCCATCCGTTTACAGCATTACCATTAGTTCCTCCTAATACTGTTATAGGCAGAGTGGTAACATCATCTTTAACAATAAATTCTGTAGATGTGAAATCCTGATGTACTGGGAAAGAGCCGATAGTAGTAGCTGTAGGGTCAGAAGTATTGGTAACCCCTGCAAAAGTAACAGATTTAATCGGTGCAATTGCAGTAGGTGCTGTTGAGGTAATAGGACCGCAATGGCTTATGTTACTATTAGTTGTGAATGTGATCTCTTGACAACCTGTAGCATCACCTACGTTGTTTGTAGGAACTATTTTTGTGTAATAGGTTGTATTAGGAGAAAGTGAAACATTCAATGAAGTAGAAGCTCCTAATACAGTTGTATTTACTACATCAGACGCTCCTGCAGATGTTCCAACAGTTACCTTATAGCTGGAAGCACCTTCTACAGATGGCCATGTGAAACCTACAGTACCAGCAGAAATTGTACTTCCGTTTGTAGGCGATGTAAATGCAGTACAAGCTGGTGCTGTTGTAACTACAGCCTGCTTCACGACAAGGTCATCTATATATAATGCGCCTGTCGTACTTCCTGTTCTTACCATCCAAGTACCGATACCATAGACTTTGCCAGGTTCAAATGTACCGGCTGGGATTGTAGCAGTAACTGTCCCACATGTTGTAACGGCTGGAGCTGTTAATGTAACACCAGTTCCAACTGTATATATGGACCAGGCTCCTGAAGTTTCATTTTGTACGGCATACATGACATATAGCGTTCCGGTGAGGTTTGCAGCTTTTCTATATTTAAAGCTTACATCTATTTTTTGCCCGTTATCTACTTGTCCATAATAATCTCCTACTTCCAATAGATTAGCAAACCAACCTGTTTGTGTTACCGAAGCACTATAAGTAAGTGAACCCGCTACAGCTCCACTACATACATTGGTAGTGGTTGTGCCACCACCACCAAATTGGCCCATACCAATCATGTCTTCTTCAAAACCTTCAGTGAAGTCATACTGAGCATTCACTCCGATACCTAATGCCAAAAGGCAAGAGAATAGAATTTTTTTCATATTTAATAAATTTATTTAAAACTGATACGAATATAAAGTTTTTTTTCTTTTTGAGAAAGCATATTAACATTAAAATGCAATAATGCTTATTAATAACAAAAAGCCACTCTATTGAGTGGCTTTTTGTTATTAATTAGATTAAGAAATTTTTATTTCTTGATTGTTTTGAAAGATTTCACACTTCCGTCTTCCATATGAAGATTAACAATATACAATCCTTGTCTAAGATTGGATAAGTTGATTTCCACAGATGGGGACAATGTTTTAATTTGTCTTCCGGATACGTCATTTATAGAGATAGATTTCACTCCTTTTATATCAGAGATCTTAAGTATATCTGTGAATGGGTTAGGATAAACAGATATGTTTGATTTGCTTAAATCTGACACAGCCATTGTAGGGCCAGTAATGTTGAGTGTGTAATCTTCAACTTCTCCATAAGTAGATGTTCCACAAGGAAGAGCATTGTGACCAGTTGAAGAGTCTGATAAACGAACTCTCATACGTGTAGTCCCTGTTGCTGCATCTGTAGGGATAGTAATGCTACCTGTCCATGGACCAACTCCAATAGCTGATGTCAATACTAATTCTGTAGTATTATCAAAAACGCCATCTTTATTATAATCAATCCATACTAACACAATGTCACTTGTCCAGGCGTTTGCATTTCCAGTAGCTGTGAATGTATAAGCATTACCTTTTGTTACATTACCTGTAACTGAAGTATAGTCTGAATAACCAGTAAATACTGTAGAGCTATTGTTTATATCTGCAAAAGTTACGTTAGCGATTTTCTCAAAAGAAGTGCTGACATTGGTTGCACTTGCAGTACAATAAACTGCTGCACCTGTTGTGAAAGATGTTTCTGTACAACCGGTAGCATCTCCGATACTGTTTGTAGGGACAATTTTCACATAATAAGTTATATTAGAAGCTAAAACTGTGCTGTACGTTGGTGTAGAAACAAGAGTTCCATTTGCAATATCTGTTCCTCCGGACGTGGTTCCGATGTAAAGTTTATAGCCACTTGCTCCTTCAACACCATTCCATGTCAATACGGCTGGGTTTGGAGTCACATTGGTTGCTCCATTAGCTGGAGAGGCAAGCGTTGTACACGTAGGTGCTGTGGTAGGTATTGTTACAGAAATGATGTAATCTTCCACTTGCCCGTTGCCCATATTCGCACAAGGGTCTGATAATGCTGGGGTTATAGCTGTCGTAGAAGAGTTGAAGTTGTATTTTATTCTCATTCTCTTGTTTCCGGCTGTAGTATTAGCAGGGACAAGTATGTTTCCAGCTAAAACATTTGTAGCGATATTATTTCCTACAAAAGGTGAAGTGGTAAAATATTGTTCGCTTGCATCATTAAAATCACCATCGCCATTCCAGTCAACAAATACTGTCATTCCAAATCTGTTTCCAGCAGCTCCTGTTCCTGTTACGGAAATTGGATATGAAGTACCAACAGTTGCGTTGAAAACAGTGCTTGTGTAATCTTCATACGCTGGACCTCCGGTTGTTGCAGCGGATGTTTTTGTGGTGCCGTTAAATGTAACCGATGATATTGGATATACAGTGGATGATGCGGTGATCGGTCCACAATATGAAATTGTACTATTGGTATTGAATGTGATTTCTGTACAACCTGTTGCATCGCCAACTGAATTTGTAGGTGTAACTTTAGCATATAAGGTTGAACTTGGAGGTAAAGATACATTTAAAGAGTTTCCGGCAACTGTAGTACTCAAAACATCAGAACCTCCAGGCGTTGTACCGACTGATAATTTGTAATTTACAGCTGTTGCAACAGTTGGCCATGTAAATACGCTGTTCCCTGCGGAAACTGTAGATTCATTAACAGGAGTGGTTAATGTTGTACAAGCAGGTGCAGTTGTAACTGTAGCTTGTTGGAAATTAATGTCGTCAACATACACGTTTCCACTTCCGGAAGATCTAACAAACCAAACACCAATTGCGGTTGTTTTGTCGGGTTGTAAAGCTCCTGACGGAATTGTAGCGCTTAATGTGGAGCAGGTTGTAACCGCTGCACTTGTTAATGATGCTGCAGTTCCTACTGGATAAACTGACCAGGTTGAAGTTGCAGGGTCTTGTACCATATATGCGATGCTTAACGTTCCAACGGCTCCAGCGGCTTTTTTATAACCGGCTGTTACAGTTACAGCTTGTCCGTTATTTGTTTGTCCCGTAATATTATTCAATATTACCATATAACCTGTTTGGGCATATGTGGCGCTAATGGCTAACTGTCCGCCATAGGCTCCGTTACATGCGGCCGCAGCTGTTCTGGACCCTCCACCAAACTGTCCATACAGCGTAGTTGAGTAACCGGGAGTTCCTGCATCTTCAAAATCTGCATTGTAGGTAATTTGAGCATTTGCTCCAATACCAAGTGCTAGGCAGCACGAAAGTAAAAATTTCTTCATAATTATTTAATTATTTAACTTATCGCAAAACTAATGATTATTTTTAATAAATTTTACTTATATGTTGTGTTTTTTTTATTCAATTAACTATATGTGTATAATTACGATAAATTTATTGGGTTTCATTAATAAAAAAACCGCTCGAATGAGCGGTTTAAGTATAAAGTGATTTAAAAATTATTTTTTGATTGCCTTGAAAGTTTTTACGCTTCCATCTTCCATTTTAAGGTTTACAATGTATAATCCTGCTTTCAAGTTAGAAAGATTAAGTTCAGCTGCCGGAGCAAGTGACTTAACTTCTCTTCCTGATACGTCATTTATAGAAACTGATTTCACGCCTTTCACATCAGAAATTTTAAGGACATCAGTGAACGGGTTTGGATATACTGTCACTCCTCCTTTGTTTACATCTGAAACAGCCATTACTGGGCCAGCAATATTTAAAGTGTAATCTTCAACTTGTCCATAAGTGGCAGTTCCGCAACCTGTTGTGGCTAAAGTTGAAGCGAACGTTGCAGTACTGTCATAAATCAGTACTCTCATACGTGTTGTTCCTTCTGTTGCTGTTGCAGGAATAGCAATATTAGTAGTTGCACTAGTGTATGTGGTTGAATTTGCTGTAACGTTGATCGTAGCGACTAATTCTCCAGCATCACCAAAAGTTCCATTATTATTGTAATCTATGAATGCACGGATAACATCCCCGGCATAAACTCTATCCGATTTCACAACAAGACCATAGGTACTTTCCTTATTTACATTACCAACAACAGAAGTAAAGTCTTCGTATCCTGGAGGGTAAGGCGTTGTGCTTCCTGGAGAGGTGTTGTTGATGTTGGCAAAGGTGACATTGGTTATTTTGTCGTATTGTGCGCTTGCAGGTCCGCTGGCTGTACAATATGAAACCGTATTGTTTGTACTGAATGTTATCTCTGTACATCCCGTAGCGTCACCAGATAGGTTAGATGGTACTACTTTGGCATAATATGTTGTATTTACAGTCGCAGGGAAAGCATATGAGGTGCCACTTACTGTTCCATTGAATACTTCACTTCCTCCAGAAGTGGTACCAATTGTTAATTTGTAATCTATTGCAGTAGGTGCCGCTGTCCATGTTATTGATGGTTGCCCAGCTGATATGACAGAGCCATTGGTAGGAGATGTAATAGTTGTACATGAAGGTGCGGTAGTTACAACGTTCTGAACAATTTTATAATCAGCAGTTACAATTGTTGAGCTTCCAGAACTTCTAACAAAGAAATATCCATAAGCATAATCTTTAGAGCCGTCCAGCTTCAGTGTTCCAGCGGGTATTGTTCCTGTTAGAGTTGTACATGTTGTTACTGTACTGGATGTTATTGAAGCACTTGCGATAGTATTAACTCCCCAGGTAGTTCCGCCGGCATCTGTGTCGAAATATACTAGGTATAAAGTACCTGCACCAGTTCCTGTTTTCTTGTAAGAAAGTGTAATCGTAGCAGCTTGTCCGTTGTTAGTTTGCGAAGGATCGCTATCAGTTAGGGTAGTTAGGTTGATACCTGCGCCAATTTGCGTATTGGTGGCATTACCTGTTTGTGAAAGGCCTCCGCCAACACAACCAGTAGTTGTTGTGGGAGTAGCAGCAAAATAAATCAAATTAGCATCCGTAGTAGGGTCTGCTGTGTAGTTGTATTGGGCATTTGCTCCAATTCCAAGTGCTAATGAGCACGAAAGTAAAAATTTCTTCATAATTATTTAATTTTTATAATTGAAACAAATATAGTATTTTATTTGTAATTTTTAGCATTATAATTTGGTTTTAATTTATTTTTTTTCGTCAAATTGTTGTTTTTCCATAATTAACAACTCTTTTCCTTCGAAAAAAAATCTATTTAAAATTAATTAAATAGATTTTTTTTATTGAATTTTTTTCGTGATTAGTGACAATTTCGGTTTAATTCAGAAAAACTTCATAATTATTTATTTGATGGATCACCTCCAAAAGATTTTCATTGATATTGATCTTGTGCTGCATTGATACAACTTCCAAAACAGATTGGTCTTCCGGATTCTTGATAAAGAAATTGAGCTTTTGCTCGCCTTGATTCTGAATGATATTTTCTCTGAAGAATTCAATATCCGTCTTTCTCAGAGAATCTAATGGAACAACAATTGACAAACTTTTCGCAAACCTGTCAAAAGCTTCTTTCAGTTCAAGGACCTCGTTTACGTTTACAAATACGCGTCCATCTTTTCCTTGAGAGTACTTGATCTTCATAATGACAAATCTCTGAACTTCCAATTTGTCTTTCAACCGCATATAATCTCTGTCTCCCAAACGGAAAGAGTAGGAGCCGGTGTAATCTTCCAACATCACGAAGGCTACTTTTTCACCACTTCGGAAACCGTCTGCGACTCTATATTCTGTAATGAGTCCGGCGACGGTATATTCTTTGGTATTGTCTTTTTCATTCATTTTGTCTTTCCAGCTTTTCTTTTCTTCAAAAAGTTCTGGCGTTTTTGTAGGGAAAGCCAAATCCTTGAAAGCCTCCACCTCATCAAGATTCAGGAAGTTGAAATTCCCTTTTGGTTCTACCTTTTTCGTAGACTCTTCGATAATTTCTTCCTCTAATCCCGAATCGTCAGAAACTACAATATCCGGAACTTCTTCGTCTGGATTGCTATCTTTTTCTAAAATTGGCGCGACTTCTTCCAGAACAGGCAGGTCATCTCTTTTTTCTTCCAGAACTGCTTTTTTGGAAAGAACGCCCTGCATAAATTGGAATTGGTATTTAAACTCATCTAATGGATGTGCAGAAAGGTAGAAACCGATGATTTCTTTTTCTTTATTCAGTTTGTGCATATTTGGCCATTCCGCACATGGCGCTAATTTTGGTTGTTCAATCTGAACTTCCTCAGCAAAATCTGCAAAAAGCGAATTTTCCATCTCATTTTTGCTGTCCTGAAAACTTTGCCCATATCTAGAAAGTCTTTCAATATTGGTTCTTCCAGATTGGTCGATGTCGAAATATTGCCCCCTGTGATAAGAATCCAGTTCATCAAAAGCACCAGCAATGATCAAGCTTTCAGCAACTCTTTTATTGACTTGTGAAGGCGGAATCCTTTCAAAGAAATCATAGATGTTTTTATATCTTCCATTTTCTCTGGTTTTGGTAATTGCTTCACTTGGTCCTTCTCCAATTCCTTTGATTGCACCCAGCCCAAAACGGATTTGCCCTTTCTCATTTACAGAAAATTTGTACTGGGATTCATTTACATCGGGTCCCAAAACATCCACACCAATCGCTTTGCAATCTTCCATAAACATTGTGATAGAAGCGGTGTTGTTAATATTGTTGCTCATTACACTTGCCATATATTCAGCGGGATAATTGGCTTTTAAGTAAGCGGTTTGATAAGCGATCCAGGCGTAACAAGTCGAGTGGGATTTGTTGAAAGCATATTCTGCAAAGGCTTTCCAGTCATTCCATATTTTTTCTAATCGTTCTTCGTTGAGGTTGTTCTTCCTTCCACCTTCAATGAATTTCGGGTACATTTTATTAAGGACATCGATCTGTTTTTTACCCATCGCTTTTCTCAAAGTATCGGCTTCACCTTTTGTAAAATTGGCGAGTTTTTGAGACAGAAGCATTACCTGTTCCTGATAAACCGTAATTCCGTAGGTTTCTTCCAGATATTCCTCAAGTTCCGGCAAGTCGTAAATGATTTCCTCAGTTCCGTGTTTTCTATTAATGAAGTTCGGGATATATTTTATAGGACCTGGCCGGTATAATGCGTTCATGGCGATTAGATCGGCAAAAACCGTTGGTTTCAGTTCGCGCATATATTTTTGCATTCCGGGACTTTCATATTGGAAGATCCCGATAGTTCTTCCGTCCTTGAATAATTGATAGGTCTTTGCATCGTCAAGCGGAATTGCATCTGGGTCGATGTCGATTCCGTGACGTTCTTTGACGAGCTTTACAGCGTCTTTTATAATGGTCAAGGTTCTTAATCCCAGGAAATCCATTTTCAAAAGACCGGCATCTTCCGCCACCGAGTTATCGAACTGAGAGACTAAAATATCTGCATCTTTCGCTGCAATTGTAATCGGAACCAGATTGCTCACAGGTTCCGGCGTGATGATCACACCACAAGCATGGATTCCTGTATTCCTGATACAGCCTTCCATTTTCTTGGCACTATCCAAAACCGAAAATCTGGAGTCATTTTGGTCTGCAAGAATGGCTTTCATTTCATCCACCAATTGCTGGTCTTCAGGTTTCAGTTTATCGTATTTTGAAAGGGCTTTGGCAATATTCATTCCCGGGCTTGGCGGAATTAATTTTGCAATCATATTGGTTTCCGGAATCGAAACATCCAGAACCCGCCCAGCGTCTTTAATTGCCGATTTTCCTCCTAAAACTGAATAGGTGATGATCTGTGCCACTTGCTCCTGACCATATTTTTCAACCACCCATTTGATGATCTTATCACGGCCTTCATCATCAAAATCGATATCGATATCAGGCATAGAGACCCTTTCCGGATTCAAGAATCTCTCGAAAAGTAGATCATATTTTATGGGATCGACATTAGTGATTCCGATGCAGTAAGCAACAGCCGAACCTGCCGCCGAACCACGGCCGGGACCGACCCAAACGCCCATTTTCCTGGCCTCGTTACAGAAATCCTGAACGATCAGGAAATAACCCGGATATCCAGTGTTGGCAATAACTTCCAGTTCAAAATCCAAACGTTCTTTTATTTCAGGAGTGATTCCTGTTTCCTTATATCTTTTGTTTGCTCCTTCATAGGTCAAATGCGTTAGATAAGCCATCTCGCCTCGTTTTCCGCCATCGATATCATCTTCCGGATTAATGAATTCTGCAGGAATATCAAACTTAGGAAGCAATACATCACGCTTCAAGGTATAGGGTTTGAATTTTGCCAAAAACTCATCATATGCTTCGAAAGCATCCGGATAAGCGAGAAAAGCAGCTTTCAGTTCTTCCGCATTTTTAATATAATATTCATCAGTAGTCAGACCTTTTCTTTTGCCGAATCCTTTTCCGATAGGCGTTGATAATTTTTCGCCGTCTTTGATGCAAGCTAAAATATCCTGAATATTCGCATCGCTTTTATCTGTATAAAAAGTTTCATTCTGAGCGAGGATCTTTACATTGTACTTGTCCGCAAATTGGAGTAGCACCTCATTCAAATGCTCCTCTTCCGGCAGATTATGATTTTGGATCTGAACGTAAAAATCGTCGCCAAATTCCTCTTTCCACCATTGGAACAATTCTTCCCCCTTTTGTTCTCCGATGTTCAGGATTGTGCTGGGAATGTCGCCATTGATTCCGGATGTCAAAGCAATCAATCCTTCTTTATATTGTGCGATCAACTCTCTGCTGATTCTCGGAACTCCGAAATAAAATCCCTTCTGGAAGCCGATACTTGATAATTTGACCAAATTTTTATAACCGTCGAAATCTTTTGCGAGCAAAACAACCTGTGTCCGTCTGTCCGGATCGTCTTTGGTAAATTGTTTTTGCTCGTATCTGTCCGAAATATAAAATTCTGAACCTACAATTGGAATCAGCTGATTGGAATCTGGCTCTTCTTCATTGAATTCCTCGCCTTTTTCTTCTGCCTCAGCTTTTCTTGCCAAATATTCTTTATGCTTTTTTGTGACTGCTGAATTAGCTGCCTCGACCGCCGTAACAAATTTGAAAGCGCCCATCATATTTCCAATATCAACAATACCTACAGCCGAGAAATTATCATCTTTAGCTTTTTTGATGAGGTCATTGATATTCGTAGTCGCAGTCAAAGTCGAGAAAACACTGTGATTGTCAAAATGGAAATATTTACCCAGATCGATCTCATCAATGTTCGTAATGTCAACTTGCTTCTTTTTATTATTGAAACTCGCGACTTGCCTTCTGATGACAATTCCGAATGGTTTTATCGGATCCGGATGGAGCGATTGAAATTCTCTTAATTGAGCTTCGTTGATTTTCAAAACTTCAGTTGGGATTACGCCAATTCTCATCATTTCGAAGAAAACTTGCGCTGTTGCATTCACATCGGCTGCCGCATTATGCGCTTCATCGAATTTGTGTCCGTAGAGTTTTTCGTAAAGTTCTTCTAGTTTTGGAGATTTATATTTTCCGCCTCGTCCGCCTTCCAGTTTACAATAATCTGTTCCAAGTATCATTGTATCGGCTTTTGGTTTTTCCTGAAGATTATCTTTTATGTTTTTTCGGTAAAATTCTGCGCCAACGATGTTGTAATCAAATTCTACATTGTGTCCGGAAACGACTTTTACATTTTCCAAAGCCTTAGAAAATTCAACCAAAATCTCTTCCAGATCACGGCCTTCCTCGTTTGCGATTTTCGTCGTAATGCCGTGGATTCTTGCAGCATTGAAAGGGATATCATAACCTTCCGGTTTGATGATATAATCTTGATTTTCGATCAGGTTTCCATTATCATCGTGGATCTGCCAGGCGATCTGGACCATTCTCGGCCAATTGTCTGAATCTGAAAGCGGAGCGTTGAAATTTTTGGGTAAACCAGTGGTTTCGGTATCGAAAACTAAATACATCTACATAGAAATTTGCGTAAAGTTAGTGTTTTAAAAAAGATTAAAAAATAGGTTTTAAGTCCTATTTTGTTAATTCTTCATAAAAAAGTTAATGCTGGTTAAATCTATTTTATCAGTTGAAATTAAATTTATTTTTGATGAAAAATAGCCTTTGAAAAAACTTTTACCAGTTACACTTTTATTCATTTCACATTTTATTTTTTCTCAGCTGATCAGGGGAAAGATTATTTCTGATTCTGTATCTGTGAGCCAGGTTTTGGTTATCAATATTAATTCTCAGAAAAAAGCTTATTCTGATATTCAAGGTCAGTTTTTCATTGATGCTGATCCTGGAAATGAAATTAGATTTTTGAAAGACGGTTATGAACGGAAAATGATAACTGTAAAAAATCAAAATGACTTGCTCATTCATATTAATAAACTAGCGATAGAGATAGAAGAAGTAGAGGTCAGAAAAAAATTATCCGGAGATTTGCGCCAAGATTCTAAACTTTTTGATGAAAATAAGAAAAAAACCACTTTGAATAATGATTTGAAGGTCTATTTCAAAGCACCTTCCAGTGAGGAATTACTAAAACCAAGACACGGAGAATTTGTACAACCTGTTGGCGGGGGAATCAGTTTTGGAAAGATTCATGACAAATGGACCTTGACAGATCTTATAGATTGGATCAGGGAAAATTTTAAGGATGATTATTTTATTTCGATGGGATTGGGCTTTTCCGAGATCAATTCGTTCTTGTATTATTCACTTCAGAAGTTCAGGACAGGGCATATCCTGAAATACGGATATTGTAGTGATGATGATATTGGCAATTTGAAACTTCACTTTGAAGAAACTTTTAAAAAATTCAGGAATAAATAGTTATATACTTAAAAATGTATTTCATTTAAGTATTTTTTATCTTTGCAAAAAATAACGATAATGAAAAAAATTTTATTCAGTATAAGTTTTTTGTTCTCTTTTTATTTTTCTAATGCTCAAGATCTTAAATTAAGAAATGAGTTCAGACAACAACGTCTGGAGAATGAAAAAAAATTAGATCAGTATTTTCTGACCAACACAGGAAGATATTCTGATAAAGAAAAAGAAGATCTCAAAAGCAGACTCGCCGGTTTTACAGGAGTTATACCAATATTTTATTCTGCCGAGGAAACCGGAGCCAATGCTACGGCCAATGTTGATGAACTGCAAAATGGAACTATTCCCGGAGTTTCTGCTATTACTGGAAATGGGGTGAAAATTACGGTCTTTGATGAAGGCAGGGTGCATGATACTCATGAGCAATTCACTACAAGTAGAGCTGTAAACAAAGAAGCTTCTACTTTGGCTAAGAGTGCGCATACCACTAATGTAACGGGGGTAATTATAGGCAATGGGACGGCCACCGGAAATTTTACCCAAAATAGTGTTCCTTATCCAAAAGCCAATGCAAAAGGAGTTTTGCCTCAAGCTGCTACAGATAATTATTTGTTCTCAACGACAGCTTTAGGCGATAAGTTTGAAAAATTAACAAGTTTATCAGATCTTAATATTTCAAACCATTCTTATGGTGCGAATAATGGATGGAATAAGCCTGGTGCTGCTAATACATACTATTGGTATGGCAATTACGATTTTAGTCATCTTGATACTTACTCTGGTACTTATGGAACAGATGATTCTAAATTTGATAAGATCGTATATTCCCAACCAAATCAGATCATTATAAAATCTACAGGCAACTATTACGGAATTGGTCCTAATGCATCTTCTGTAAAATATAGATATGATACGGTAGCGGGAAATTGGGTGCAATTTGCTTCAGGTGATGAGCTGCCGCCTGCCAATTGTAGTCTTGGCTATAATTGTGTAGGTTATGGTTCTTTAGCTAAAAATATTATTACTGTAGGTGCTGTAAATCAATTGACTACTACCGGACAAAAATATACGCAATCTTCTGATGTTGTCAAATATTCTTCTGGAAGTGCAGGACCAAGAAAAGATGGTGCTGTAAAACCAGACTTAGTGGCAGTTGGTGTTGATATGATCATGCCAAATTATACCTCTAATAGTGTAAATAATTCTTATTTGGTTTCTCTCGGGACCTCATATTCGGCGGCAGTGGTCAGTGGAGTTGCCGGAGCATTGACCCAGGTTCAAAGGAATTTACAAAGTAACAGTACATTTATTTTCAAGGCAGATGAAATGAAAGCGTTGTTAACGCATACAGCCAACGAAGCAGGAAGGCCCGGGCCTGATGTCTGGTATGGATGGGGGCTTGTGGATGCTAAAAAAGCTGCTCAGGTTTTAGTAAATAAATTAACTGAGGATGCTGTTTTTAGTAGAAATACGTTACAGTCTGGGAATGTATTTACTAAAGAAATACAGGCTACAGGATCTGAGCCACTTAAGGTAAGCATCTCATGGGTAGACCCCGCTGCTGTACCTTTTATAACAGATGATGATATGCAGAATAATCACGCTTCCAGGCTTGTGAATGATCTGGATCTGAGAGTAGTAGAGGTAAGTTCTGGTGCAATTTATTATCCTTGGAGATTGGACATCAATGATCCAAATGCCAATGCCACAAAAGGTGATAATACAGTGGACAATGTGGAACAAGTTGTCATAGACAGCCCGACAGCAGGAGCAATCTATAGAATAGAAGTAGGAAATAAGACTTCTCTTGTGAACCAAGATGGGAATCCAGCGACACAAGATTTTGCTTTGGTTGCAACTGGAACTAAGAAAATAGCTACGATGTCTGTAAATAATTCAATTAAAGACGATGTAAAAATCTACCCGACACGAACAAAAGATGTAGTGAATATCAACCTTCAAAATGAGGCAGAGAGAATTGCTCTTTTTGATATGAATGGGAAAATGTTATTTGAGACAACTGATAAAGCAAAATCTCAAATCATTAACCTAAATAAATTCCCAAGCGCTGTTTATGTCATTACAATAAAAACCAGATCAGGGGCGATTTCTAAAAAGATTATTAAGGAATAATATTCATTGAGTTTTAAACATAAAAAAGGCACTAAATCTACATTTAGTGCCTTTTTTTTATTAAGTATTTCTACATCTCTATCATGATTAGATTGTAGATAATCTCAAAGTATTGGTTTTCCCTCCATTATGAACTGGCATCGCATTCAGATTCACTACGAAATCTCCTTGCTCTACAAAACCATAGTTGTGAGTCAGCATATTGACCTGGATCACAGTTTCGTCAGTAGATTTTTGCATGTCATAATAGAACGCTCTTACCCCCCAAAGAAGATTCAACATGGTGATAACACGCTTGTTGTTGCTGAAAACAATAATGTGAGAAGAAGGTCTGTGTGCGGATATTTGGAAAGCTGTGTAACCAGAGCTTGTTAACGTTACAATTGCTTCAGATCCGGTAGATTTTGCAATGTCAACAGCAGAACGACAAACCTTATCTGTGATGAATCTCTCATCCACACAATTGATCTTTTCCTCGATCACGTGGTTTAATTTTCCATAAAGTGGAGTTTGTTCGATATTCTTTACGATCTTTGCCATGTTTCTTACAACATCTACAGGGTATTTCCCTACGGAAGTTTCTCCGGAAAGCATTACTGCATCAGCTCCGTCTAATACAGAGTTTGCAACGTCATTTACTTCCGCTCTTGTAGGTGTTAAACTGTTGATCATCGTCTCCATCATCTGAGTTGCAATAATCACAGGCTTGGCATATAATCTGGCTTTATTCACCAGGTTTTTCTGGATCACAGGAACTTGCTCCATAGGAACTTCTACTCCCAGGTCTCCTCTCGCAACCATAAGACAATCGCATTCCATCAAGATCTGATCGATGTTCTTAACACCTTCCGGTTTTTCTATCTTAGCGATGATAGGGGTTTTTGTCTTGTTCGTTGGATGTTTTGCCATCAATTCTTTTAGATCGATGATATCCTGTGCGTGACGTACAAATGATAGAGCTATCCAATCAAACTCGTTATCGAGCATGAAGTTAGCATCCTCTATATCTTTTTCTGTAAGTGCAGGTAAGGAAACATTCGTATTTGGAAGGTTTACCCCTTTTTTAGAACTCAAAGGTCCGCCTTGTATCGTTTTGGCTCTTACTGTATCAACATTGTTGGTTTCGATAACTTCAAATACCAATTTTCCATCATCGATAAGGATTCTTTCTCCAACTTTTACATCCTGAGGAAACTTCTCGTAAGTCATATAAACTTTTGTAGCATCTCCTTCCAGTTTTTCATTAGTAAACGTCAAAACATCTCCCGGATTAAGGAATGAACCTTCTTTCACGACACCAACTCTAAGCTTCGGACCTTGCAGATCTCCCAAAATAGAGACGGAGTAGCCATATTCTTTATTGATCTCACGAATCAGATCGATATTTCTTTTTACCAATTCATAATCGGCATGTGAAAAATTTATTCTAAATACATCGCAACCAGCTTGTATCATCTGTATCATTGTTTCCTTGCTAGAAGTAGCAGGTCCCAGTGTTGCAATTATTTTTGTCTTTTTTAGGTTTTTATTCATAGTATTGAATTAATTGATAAAGTTCCTCTTCAGAACTCAATGGATATTCCTGAATATGGAACGCGAAATTTTCCGGGAGCAAAATTAACGAAAAATCCCCAAATATATCAGAATTAGTTAAAAGGTAATCCACATCTTCGTGTAGATTTAGTAAATATTTAATATTTGATTCATCTGAAAAAAGTAGATCTTGCACTTTCTTCTCTACAGCGAGAATCGATTTGTTGGAAATAAAACTATAGCAGTTCTTGGTGGCTCGGTCATAGGCCTGATATCGGGAAAAA
The DNA here is from genome assembly GCF_000426465.1 of Epilithonimonas caeni DSM 17710. GTDB lineage: Bacteria > Bacteroidota > Bacteroidia > Flavobacteriales > Weeksellaceae > Epilithonimonas > Epilithonimonas caeni. The sequence goes on along the minus strand of NZ_KE384527.1, from coordinate 395,266 downwards.
TAATAGTCAAAATATTCTCCTTTGACAAAGATGTCGCTGATTCTCTTGAATTGGAACTGATTGACCTTATTAATGAAAAAAAACAATTCGTGCTCTGGGATTGGTCTTGTAAGCCTTATCAATCCAATGGAGATCTCTGTATGATCTACTTCAAGCTTAAGATATTGTTTTTTGATTTTCAATAATATTTTCTTTTTTGCTTAGCATATAAAAAGCCCTTTGCGCTGCTTTTTCTTCGGCTTTCTTTTTTGAGGTTTCCACAGCATTTGCAATTTTCTCATTTTGCAGCCATACATGACAGCGAAATACAATTACTTTATTCGGCTGAAATTCCTCACACGTCTCGTATCTGATCGGGATCTTTTTCTTTTGGCTCCATTCCAGCAAAAGACCTTTGTAACTTATGATCTTGTTTTCCAGTTTATTAATGGTAGAAGGTGTAAGAATTCTTTCCAAAACTATTTTCTTACAAAATTCATAGTCTATATCCAAATAGATAGCGCCTATCAATGCTTCCAGAAGATTTCCCGAAATATTCTCACTAAGTATGGTCTGGCTGATATCAGATTGCAGAAGATGACTAAGTTTTAGGTCATCGCCTAATTTGTTAAGATTCTTTCTGTTAACAATCTTGGACTTCATCTGGGTAAGATAACCCTCATTTCCATTAGGATATGTCTGAAAAAGATGACAGGAAATGATGGTTCCTAAAACAGAATCCCCTAAAAACTCTAGACGTTCGTAATTTTTTTTACTCGTGCTTTTCGAAGAAGACTTTAAAGAGAAAGCTTCTTTGAAAATTTCCAAATCATGGACGTTGTAGCCAACTATTTCTGAGATTTTTTTTCGAAAAATAATGTCTTTTTCCGAAAGTTTTATTCTGTTTTTAGGAAGGAATTTAGAAAAATAATTTTTCAACTCCATAAAAACATATTATATTTTTTTGAAAAGTACACAAGCATTATGTCCTCCGAAACCAAAAGTATTACTCATGGCAATATTAACGTCTTTTTCAACAGCTGTGTTGAAAGTGAAATTAAGCCTACTATCGATTTTTTCATCATCGGTAAAATGATTGATGGTTGGCGGAACAATACCGTGGATAATAGTATGCAAAGCTGCAATAGCTTCTATAACACCTGCAGCACCCAAAAGATGTCCGGTCATGGATTTTGTAGAATTTATCTGAATGTCGTAAGCATGCTCTCCGAATAATCTTGCAATTGCATTAGATTCTGCGATGTCTCCTAGTGGAGTAGATGTACCATGCATGTTGATATGATCTACTTCATCAGCAGTTACACCGGCATCCTCCAGGCAATTTTTCATTACCAGATAAGCACCAAGTCCTTCAGGATGTGGAGCGGTCATGTGATGTGCATCTGCGCTCATCCCTCCACCGGCTAATTCTGCATAGATCGTTGCACCTCTCTGTTTTGCGTGCTCATATTCTTCCAGAATGATACATCCGGCACCCTCTCCCAAAACAAATCCATCCCTGTCTTTGTCAAATGGTCTGGAAGCTGTCTTTGGATCATCATTTCTTGTGGAAAGTGCATGCATCGCGTTGAAGCCTCCCATTCCGCTCGCTGTAACAGCAGCTTCCGAACCACCACAGACAATAACATCCGCTTTACCAAGATTGATTAGCATTTTAGCATCAATCAAAGCATTGGCAGAAGAAGCACAAGCAGAAACAGTTGTGTAGTTAGGCCCATGGAAACCATATTCGATAGAAATATTTCCAGGCGTAATGTCTGCGATCATTTTTGGAATAAAGAAAGGATTGAATCTCGGAATACCGTTGGATTCAGCAAAACCTAAAACTTCTGTTTCAAAAGTCTCCAGTCCACCGATTCCTGATCCCCAGATAACACCCACACGGTCTTTATTCACATTATCTTCTATAAGTCTGCTGTGAGCGATAGCTTCTCTTGCGGCAATTTGCCCGAACTGGGAATTTCTATCCATCTTTTTCGCCTCTTTTTTATCGAAATAATTGAGAGGGTCATAGTTTTTTACCTCGCTGGCAAACTTAGTTTTGAAATTAGTGGAATCAAAAAGAGTAATGGGAGCAGCTCCGCTCTCTCCTTTTTTAAGGTTTTCCCAGTATTCTTTCGCATTATTTCCGATTGGTGTAATGGCGCCAAAACCGGTTACAACTACTCTTTTTAATTCCATAAATTTTTTTCTGTCTAGATAATATTATTTATTTACAACTTCTTCGATGTAAGCAATAGCGTGACCTACAGTTGTAATTTTTTCTGCTTGATCATCTGGAATTTGAATGTTGAATTCTTTTTCGAACTCCATGATAAGTTCTACAGTATCCAAAGAATCAGCCCCTAAATCGTTAGTGAAGCTAGCTTCTGGAGTTACTTCTGTTTCTTCAACGTCAAGCTTATCAGCGATGATAGCTTTTACTCTTGATGCAATGTCTGACATAGTATTTATTTTTAATTATGTTAATTTGGTGCAAATATATAAAATTTCAAATCATTTCAATTTTTTTTTAGTTTTTTAAACTTGTTCTAAATCTATCCTTTTTATAATCAAATCTTTATATTTACTCTGGATAGGCTGCAAAATTTTGTTTATTTTTGCGACTTATTATTAAATAATATTATGGAACATTTTCCTAATAATGACGATGATCTGTTCACAGGCAAAGACCACACTCCTTTGAGACCCGATGCTTTTGAACTAAAGCCAGAAGATAAGGTGAAAAAAATAGAAGGTCTTTTTGCAGAGATTATGCATACGCTTGGTTTGGATATGACAGACGATTCTTTGAAAGATTCTCCAAAACGTGTTGCAAAAATGTATGTGAATGAGATTTTCGGTGGTCTTCTCCCAGAGAACAAACCTGGAGTTTCGACATTTAAAAATCAATATAAATACCGTCAGATGCTTGTTGAGAAGGATATTACGGTTTATTCTTTCTGTGAACATCATTTTTTACCAATTATCGGAAAAGCGCATGTAGCTTATATATCTAACGGAGAAGTAATTGGACTGTCAAAAATCAACAGAATTGTTGATTATTATGCAAAACGCCCGCAGGTCCAGGAAAGACTGACCATGCAGATTGTTGATGCTTTGAAAGAAGCCTTAGGAACGAAAAACGTAGCTTGTATCATAGATGCTAAACATCTTTGTGTGAATTGCAGAGGAATCAAGGATACGGCAAGCTCCACAATCACGGCGGAATTAAGCGGGATTTTTAGAACAAACCCGATTACGAGACAGGAATTCTTACATTATGTAGGAAGCCATGCGAAATTTGATTGAAATGATAAAATTTAAAAAATATTCTCATAAGATTTTCATCGCAACCATCATTTGTTGCTGATTTTTTGTGCCCATATTTAATCATTTATCAATTATTTATCATTAATTAAAAATCAATGCAACTAAAAATATACAACTCGCTGTCAGGCGAAAAAGAAGTTTTCAGACCCATATTAGAAGGTAATATCGGAATGTATGTCTGCGGGCCAACGGTTTACAGCAATGTGCATTTGGGTAACGTGAGAACTTTTTTGTCTTTCGATTTCATCTACAGAAGTCTTCAGTTTCTTGGCTACAAAGTCAGATATGTCAGAAATATTACTGATGCAGGACATCTGACAGACGATGGCGATATCAATAATGACCGTTTCATCAAACAATCCAGGTTGGAGAAGCTGGAACCTATGGAAATTGTACAGAAATATACAGTCGATTTTCATGATGTTCTGAAGAAGTTCAATTTGCTTCCGCCAACTATTGAGCCGACAGCAACAGGTCACATCATCGAACAATTGGAACTGACTAAACTTTTGGTAGAAAAAGGTTTTGCCTACGAAAGCAATGGTTCTGTCTATTTCGATGTTTTGGAATATAATGCAAGAGGTCTTAATTATGGCGAGTTGTCCAGAAGAAACATCGAGGAATTATTTGCCAATACAAGAGATCTGGATGGACAGGGCGAGAAAAAGAATCCTCAGGATTTTGCACTTTGGAAAAAAGCATCACCGGAACATATCATGAAATGGCCTTCGCCCTGGGGAGAAGGTTTCCCAGGCTGGCATCTGGAATGTACAGCAATGAGCACCAAATATCTTGGTGACCAATTCGATATTCACGGTGGTGGAATGGATTTGAAATTCCCGCACCACGAATGTGAAATTGCCCAGGGGAAAGCTTGCAACGGGGTAGAACCTGTAAAATATTGGATGCATGCCAATATGCTGACGATGAACGGACAAAGAATGAGTAAATCGACCGGAAATTATATCCTTCCGATGGAATTGATTACCGGGCATAACGACTTTTTTGAGAAAGCGTTTCATCCGAGCGTTTTGAGGTTTTGCTTTTTACAGGCCCATTACAGAAGTGTTCTGGATATTTCCAATGATGCGATGCTGGCGAGCGAAAAAGGTTTTAACCGATTGATGGAAGCTGTGAAAATCCTGAATACGCAAGTTCCTGTAGAAGGCGTGGAAACTTCTTCTTTTGATTATAAAAATTGGAAAGAAAAAGTGTTGGAGGCTTTGTCAGACGATTTCAACAGTCCGATCCTGATTTCCCATTTATTCGAAGCCGTGAAGTTTATTTCAGCTTCAAAATTAGGCAAAGAAAGTATTTCTACAGAAGATTATGAAGATCTGAAACAATTCCTGAATGCGATTGTTTTTGATGTTTTAGGATTAGAAACGATTGAAGAATCCAATAACGATAAGCTCGACCAGACTTTGCAGGTTTTGATCGATCTGAGAAATCAGGCAAGAAAATCCAAGAATTGGGAATTGTCTGACCAGATCCGTGACCAGCTTCTTGAAAAAGGGATCGAGCTGAAGGATGGAAGAGACGGAACAACTTACGTTTTGAATTGATTATTTAAAATAATAATATTAAACCTTTCGTAAAAAGCGGAAGGTTTTTTTGTTGAATGTAACGTTGTATTCTAAAAATAACTAACTTAGTCATAGTAATTTAAAATATCAACTATGAAAAAAACTTTATCTACTTTATTATTGTTATCTGTTAGTACAATGGCTTTTGCTCAGCAAGATATTTTTGCACTGACAGGGAAAGACGTTACAAATATTATTTTTCAGGATTTTCGTTCCTTAGATTCCAAAAAAGGTATTACTGAAAATATTTTGTTGTCAGGTAAGGACCAACCCAGAATTTATTCTACCAAATTAAACAAGGAAGTTTCTGCGGATAATAAATCTTCAGCCAATGCCTTATCCAATCAAATTGCAACTTTGGCTGTGGATGGAAGAGGGAAGTTGGTTTATATGCCGATGTTTTCTTCCAATATCTATATTCTGGATTCAAAAACCAAAGACATCACTTTGTTGGAAAATGATCTTTCTAACCCAACATCTTGTGACATTGGTTCCCAGTTTTCCAGAATGGCAACAGGTAGTGATGGTAATGTTTATGCACTTTCTAATTCTGGTTCTCAGCTTCTGAAAATTTCTAATAAAGATGGTAAATATTCGGTTACAGATCTGGGAATTGTAAAAGATGACTCAGGAAATGGAGAAAATCTGCTGAGTAAGATGCAGACTGGTTTTGGCGGTGATATGATTGCTGATGAGAATAATAATTTCTATGTTTTCTCTGCTTTGGGAAATGTCTTCAAAGTGAAAGATATGAAAGCTAAATTCATCGGAAAGATAAAATCCTTGCCTGAGAATTTTTCCATCAATGGAGCGGCTGTCAATTCTGAAGGAAAAATCATTTTGGCCAGTGCAAAAGGCGGTGTTTTCCATACTTTGAATCTTGAAACATTACAGTCCGAAAAAATGAACAATAATCTTGATATGCCAATCTATGACCTCGGAAGTCCTTATGTTTTGAAATCAAATAAAGCGACTGTTGATAATAATAAAAATGACATTTATCCAACAATAGTTTCCGAAGGTTTTGTGAATGTTAGAATGGCAGACAACCAGAAAGGAAATGCCAATGTGAAAGTTTATAATGTTTCAGGAAATTTGGTTTCCAATCAAACCATTACCAATATTTCCAATTCTGAAAACAGAATTGAATTAGACAAACTAGTTTCCGGTGTTTATGTGGTAAATGTAGAATCCGAAAATGGTAAAACGATTGTTTCTAAGAAAATCATTGTGAAGTAAATTATTTTCAATCATAAATATTTAGAAATACGGTTAATGAAAGTTAAACCGTATTTTTATTTTGATAAAGTAATTTACTTTTGAACAAACAATAGCTTTTGAAAAGACTTTTACAAATCATTTTTCTCGTTTTGGCAGGATTTATTTTTTCTCAGAATATTTCAGGAAACGTAATGTCCGAAGATGAAGTAATGATTTCCAAAGTTCTGATTGTGAATATGACCTCCAACCAAAGAACATACAGCGATGCCTACGGGAAATTTGTGATTGGTGGAAATATTGGCGATGAGATTCGGTTTGCAAAGGAGGGCTACAGACTTGCGAAGACCATCATCACTTCTAATAATTTCCAGGTTGTTCAACTTGAGAAAATTCCACAAGAGATAGAGGAGGTTAGCATGATCAACAAAAGAATTGCGGAATCTCAGGAAGAAAAGCTTAGAAAGGATATCGGATTACCAAAAGGACCGGAAAAACCACGTGAAAAACCGGCTGATGCTGTGGATGATATTGTAAAACCTTTGATCGGCATTCCTCCAATGCTTAATTTTCAGGCGATTTATGATGTTGTCAGTGGGAAGTCGAGAAGATTGCGACGGCTTTACAAATACGAAGATTTACAGGAAGGTTTGGCTTGGGTCAAAAATAATGTAGATTGGGAATATTTTCGTGATGCAGGAATTGAGCCTAAAAATATGAATGATTTTCTGATGTTTGCATTGCAGGACGAAAAAGTCCTGATGTATATGAAAGCCAAAAATATTGGCGGACTTACAGTTTCTTTGGATAATAATATTGGTGCATATTTGGAAAGAATTAGTAAAAAATGATTTTTTTACAGGAATATTATTTATAATTCAATAAATCGTTAAATTGCATCAATATTAATAGACCTTAATAAATGAAACTATACTTTAGTGTTAACTTCGGGACAAAAGTTGGCCAGAGACTCATTTTGCGCCTATTTGACGACAAAAATGAGCATCGTGACTACGACTTAGCTTATTCCGAAAATAATAACTGGACCACAGAAATTGATTATTTTTCTAAATTGATTCTCTACAAATATCTTGTCGTGAAGGAAGATGGGGAGGTTTTGGAGGAAGAGATTCCTTTTCATCAGCTCAATCTTCCGAACAGCTTCAAAGAATTTGTAATTTTTGACCAATGGAATCTCAAAAATTTTCCGGAAAATTATCTCACCAACAAAATCCTTCACAATCGTCTACAAGGTTTTCAGCCTGCGAAACAACCTGTTGTTAAGAAGCATACGCATCTTTTTAGGATAGAAGCACCACTTTATCATCCGAATTGGAAATTGGTTTTGATTGGCAATGTTGATGCTTTGGGAAACTGGGATTATGAAAAGGCAATCGAACTGAATGAAACTGATTACGGTGTTTGGGAAACCGGCGTAGAAATCAATTCTCATCAGACGATTCTTTACAAATACGCCATCAAAGATAAAAATACAGGCCAAGTTTTTTACATAGAACCAAACGAAAATCGTTGGGTTTTTGGAAATCCAAACAAGGATATTCTTTATGTGAAAGCTGACCATTATTTTAAATTCGATAATCATACGCTTTGGCATTCTGCGGGCGTTGCGGTTCCGGTTTTCTCTTTGAGAACAGAAGACGGTTTTGGTGTTGGAGAATTTCCTGACATCAAAAAATTGGGAGATTGGGCCAATGAAACCAAATTGTCTGTGATCCAGATTTTACCGATCAACGATACAACGGCGAATTACAGTTGGACAGATTCTTATCCTTATGCAGCGATTTCGGTTTATGCACTTCATCCGCAATATCTTTCGATTGAAAAATTAGAGTATGCTTTACCAAAAGATTTGGTTGAAGATTATCAAACGAAAAAAGCAGAACTTAATGCTTTATCTCTGATTGATTATGAGCAGATGATTTCCGGAAAATGGAAATATGCAAAAGCTGTTTTCGAGGAAAATCAAGAGGCTATTCTTAAAGATAAAAACTTCAAAAAGTTCATTAAAGATAATGAGGGATGGCTGATGCCTTACTCTGCCTTTTGTGTTTTGAGAGACAAATACAAAACGCCCAACTTTAATGAATGGAAGACTCATAAAAAATATGTTGCTGGAAAAGTAGCGACACTTTATTCGCCAAAACATAAAGAATACTTTCAAGTGATGCTTCACGCTTGGATTCAGTATCAATTGCACTTGCAGTTACAAGACGCTGTGGAATATCTGCACCATTTGGGGATTTCTGTAAAAGGAGATCTGCCGATTGGGATTTACAGGCATTCTGTAGAAGCCTGGACAGAGCCGGAACTGTTCGGAATGGATTTCCAGGCTGGTGCACCGCCAGACCAATTTTCGGATCTGGGACAAAACTGGGAATTCCCGACTTACAATTGGGAAGTGATGAAAGCAGACGGTTACCAATGGTGGAAAAAACGTTTCAAAGTTCTGGAACAGTATTTTGACGCCATGAGAATTGACCATATTCTTGGATTTTTCAGAATCTGGAGAATGCCGATTTCTGCGACTCAAGGTTTGTTGGGCTATTTTTATCCGGCGCTTCCTGTAACTGAGAAAGAATTTGCTGACAGACAGATTCCGTTTAGCTTTGACAGATATGTAAAGCCATTCGTAAATGATCCTATACTTTGGGAAAACTTCGGAGATGTGAAGGATAAAGTTCAGAATCATTTCTTTGAAAATCATCATAATGGAACTTATACTTTCAAACCGGAGTTTGATACTCAGAGAAAATTAACCGATTATTTCAAGAAAGAATCTTGGGATTGGGCGGAAGAAAAATTGATTTCTTTGGCTGGAAATGTTCTATTCTTAACTGAAGAAACAGAAAACGGAGTTGTTTATCATCCGAGATTCAATATTGCCAAAACGACTTCTTATAAATATCTTCCGGATTGGGAAAAAGCAAAACTGAATGATGTTTACAACGATTATTTCTTCAAACGTCAGGATGGGCTTTGGTATCACAAAGCGATGGAAAAATTACCTGCTTTGCTGAATTCTACAACGATGTTGATTTGTGGCGAGGATTTAGGATTGGTTCCGGATTCAGTTCCGGTTGTGATGGATAAATTGGCGATTACCGCTTTGAAAGTTCAAAGAATGCCTTCTGAAAATATCGCTTGGTACGACCCAAAAAATGCAAGCTATCTGAATGTTGTTACAGCTTCTTCTCACGATAGTTCTACATTGAGACAATGGTGGCACGAAGACAGAAATCTGACTCAGAAATATTTTAATAACCAATTAGGACAGTATGGAACTGCGCCTTGGGATTTGGCTCCGGAATTGTCAGAAATGATAATGAAACAGCATCTTTACACAGATGCGATGCTGGCGATTTTCCCGATTCAGGAATTTTTGGCGACTGACCATGAATTGATGAACCCGAATATGGATGAAGAAAGAATCAACAATCCTGCAGTTTTTCCACACTATTGGCGATACAGAATGCATCTTAAATTGGAAGATTTGAAAACCAAAGACAGATTCAATCAGAAAGTTGCAAGTTGGGTTGAAAATAGCGACCGATTTTAATCCGAAAAAATGAATTTTAAGGCCTTTCAAATTTTTGAAGGGCTTTTTTATTGAAAATTATTAGTCTGATTATCAGGCGTAAATTCTGGTTTTGGATTCAATTTTAATTTCTAATCTAACTTTTCGTTTAACTTTTATTATCCGTCAATATCCAAAAGATAGAAAGTTTCATTTCAAGGGAAAAATGGATTTTCGAATTCAATTTTTAAAATAAAAAGTTATGAAAAAGATATTTTTAACACTTGCTATTATTTTTGGTGGATTAGTTTCTGCACAAGATTACTACGACACTTATCCAACCGATTATAACGGATACGAATATTATGATGATTCCTACGATTATCCGGATGATTATTATTACAACTATCCAACGGATTATTATCCCGACCAATATTATCAAGGTTATTACAACGATTACCGAAATGCGGTTTTCTCTGTGAACTGGAATCAATTTTTTGTACAATATCGTTTGAGCCCGTTCCAAATCAATCAGATCATGATTCTGAATAATCGTTTTGCATCTTATGCGGCTTGGAACTCTTATTACAGATGGAATCCGGATAGATGGTACTATGACAGATTTTATGCCCTTCAACACATTTTAGGACCAAGAATCTTCGTCGTTTATCAGAATGTTTATTTCCGTGGAGCAAGTCCGTTCGTATATTACAGAAACCGTTGCGTTAACTTCTATGCTAGACGATATCCGGTAAGACCTGTTTACAGAAATGTGAATATCAATATCTATAAAGTCAACCGAGGAAACTTCAGAGAAGGATTTAGAGAAAATGTAAGAAACCAAGGTATGATAAATCCAATCAGAAATAACGGAATCAGAAATGATGATCCAAGAAGTGGTTCTAATGGAAATAATCGGGGAGGAATCAGAAGCTCTGAAAATAATGAGATAAGAAATTCTGGAGGGACAAGAGAAGGTAACTTTGGAGGAATAAGAAACGGAAGTAACTCTGCCAATGTGAGAAACCAGCCATCGCCAAGTATTAGAAATGAGGGAGGCAGAGTCAGACAAAATCAAAACTCTGAAAGAAAAATCGAGAACAGAAGTAATGAGCGTTCTGACCAAAGAAATTCTGCTCCAAGATCCCAAAATAATGGAAGAGGTTCTGGAACCAGATTTGTCTCAAGATAAAATTTAACAAATTTTATTATTTGAAATTTTAACCTGGATTAAAAATTGACATCAAACTAACAGATAAAATTTATTAATATTAAAATCAATCAAAAAATGAAAAAATTAATTTTAAGCGCAGCATTTCTTGGACTAGGTGTTTTCGGATTTGCTCAAACAACACAAGATAGAAAAGCAAACTTTGAACAAAAGAAAGCAGAACATCTTCAAAAGATGAAACAAGAGTTGAATCTAACGGATGCTCAGGTGGCACAGATCAAAGCATTGCACGAATCCAAGGCTGCTGAAAGAAAACAAGAAATGACAGCTAAAAAAGGAGACAGAATGCAGAAGATGAAAGAAAATGAGGCTGAAATGCAGAAAATCCTGACACCGGAACAATTCAAAAAATTCCAAGAGTTGAAAGCTAAAAAAATGGCAGAAAGAAAAGAAAAGTTCCAAGAAAGAAAAAGTGCTAATTCAGCAGTTGTGAAATAAGTTTTTAGTTAGTGATTAATTTCAGAAAGAGTCGTTATATTTTTAACGGCTCTTTTTTTTATATTTGGGCTTTAAAGTTAAAATTTTATAAAAAATATAAAAAAGTTATGGTTTCAGAGAAAATTATCACATTGGTCAATGAACAAATTACCAAAGAACAATATGCGGCACAATTGTATCTTTCTATGAGCGCCTGGTTTTACGCACAGGATCTGGAAGGTATCGGGAACTATTTTCGTGTACAATCCAAAGAAGAATTGATGCACGCTGACAAAATGTTCGATTATGTGAACGACATCGGAGGACAAATCATTTTGAACGAAGTTCCAAAGCCGCCGCACGAATTCAACAATGCCCAGGAAATCTTTGAAAAAGCGCTTGATCATGAGAGATTGGTGACAAAGAGTATTTTCAATATCGTGAAAGTGGCCAATGATGAAGGTGATTTTGCGACGACAAGCTTCCTCCAATGGTTCATTAATGAGCAGGTGGAAGAGGAATCTAGCGCTTCTCTATTGGTAACGAAAATCAAAATGGTAAAGGATAATCCTTCTGCATTGTATCTATTCGATCAGGAATTGGCACAAAGGGTTTTTAATCCGGCTGCTGAGAACTAATATTTTATTTTGTTGATGAAAAAACTAATAACCCTGTTTGTGGTCATCTCTGTAAGGATGTTGTCACAGAATTACGGTATTTCAGAAATTCCTGAAGAACTTAAGAAAGATGCGAATGCTGTAATTCGTAACATTAGTTCTGAGTATGTTATCAAAGCTGAAAATAGTATTGAATTAAAAAAGAAAATCATTATTTCGATATTAAATAAAGCGGGCGAAGGCAACTCATACGTCTATATTCCTTATGACAAATACAGCAAAATTTCTGATATCAAGATCAAAGTCCTGGATGAGAATGGAAAACAAATCAAAACCTACTCAAAAAGTGATTTGAATGATGTGAGCCAGTCAGACGATTCTTATTTGTATTCTGATGACAGAGCTTTGAGAATGAGAATTATTAATCCGGTTTATCCTTACACTATAGAGACTTCTTATACGGAAAGGTCGTCAGACACAGTATTCCTCCCTGTATTGCAGCCCTATATGGACGAAAATGTTTCAGTGCAAAATTGGAGTGTGGAATTCAAAAATGAATCTGGCATCAAGCTTCGTAAAAAAGTCACAGAAACATCTTTTGGAAAAGCAGAAATCACAGAATCTGATAATTTTTTAAAAGCGGTTTACAAAAATCTTCCGGCCTATAAAGATGAGAGTTATTCGCCGGATCAAAGAGTGGTTGTTTCCAAAGTAGAATTTGCGTTAGACAGAGCTTGTTTGAAAGGTGTTTGTGGCGATTTTTCTAATTGGAACAGTTTTGCTAATTGGTACAAAGGTTTGTTGGAGCCTGTTTCTGTTGTCACTCCGGAAATTCAACAAGAGGTTGATGCTCTTGCTCTTACAGGGACTGTTTCTGAAAAAGTGCAGAAGATCTATCAATATATGCAGAGCAAAACTCGGTATGTTTTTGTTGCGATAGGCATTGGAGGCTGGCAGCCGATGTCTGCGGATGATGTTAGGAAAAAAGGTTATGGAGATTGCAAAGCTCTGACCAATTATATGAGAGTTCTTTTGAAAGCCGCTGGCATACCATCTTATTATTCAGTTATCTATAGTGATAAAACAGCAAAGGTCTTTGATAAGGATTTTCCAAAGATGGACGGTAATCATGTGATACTTTGTGTGCCGACAGAGGATGGCAATATCTGGTTAGAGAATACTTCTCAAAATATCGCTTTCAACCATCTGAGCTACAGAACGATGGATAGGAATGTGATCATGGTAAAAGATAGCACTGCTGAACTCATCGATACACCAAAATCTCTATCAGAAAATAATAAAGAAATATTAAGAATAAAAGCCAATATATCAGCTGATAATACATTGAGCGTTTCTTCCAATTTCAATTTTTCGGGAGGGATGTATGATATGCTTCTACCATTGGTTTCTTTGTCTCCGACTGATCAGAAAGATGCTCTGAAAAAACGTTATGATTATCTTCAGTTTTCCAATATCGATTTGACCAATTTGGACAATGACAGAAGTGGGGCAAAGATAACTTTTGATCTGAACTTTAAAGCCAACAATTATTCCAAATCTTTGGGTGCTGATATTTATTTCAGAGCGATTCCTTTTTTAGACTCTGATTTTCATCTGGAAAATACAGACAGGAAACTTCCCATAGAGATTCCTTTCGGATTCACAGATGATTATGAGGTAGAATACACGATCCCGGAAACCTATAAATTTTCCGAAATCTTATCTCCTGTAAAAATAGATTCCGAGTTTGGAAGTTTTTCTATGGAGTTCATCCCGGTGGATAAAAAGCTTTTGGTCAAAAGAAAATTCATGTTGAAGAAAGGGACTTTTTCTCCTGATAAAATTTCAGATTATATTAATTTCAGAAAGAAAACCAATAAAATAGACCATACGAAAATCCTGATAACTAAACTATAAATAAAACTAAGTAATGAAAACTAAAATCTTACAATTGATGTTAACCTGTGCAATCCTTCCAATGTTTGCACAGTACAAATTTCTTGATATCCCTAAACTGGACAACGATGATCTGAAATCTACAGCTTATGCAAAAAATCCATCAGAAGCAGCGGAGATTCTTTATAAGTCCTATCATTATTATATATCAGACGGACAATTGAATCTGGATGTTGTAAGCCGTGTGAAAATCTATAAAAAAGACCAGGCTGGGAAATTCCTTGATCAGGAAATCTATACCTATGATGGTAAAAACAACAAGTCAGAAAAGGTTACCTCTCTGAAAGTACTGACTTATAATCTTGTTAATGATAAAGTGGAGACCACAACTGTTGAAAAGAACTCCAAATACAAATCCAAGGAATCTAAAAATTATACAGTTACGAAATTTGCTTTTGAGAATGTAAAAGATGGTTCTGTCATAGAATATAAATACTCGGTGCTATCACCTTATGTTTGGTCTGTGGATAAAGTTACAATAGAAGATAATGTCCCTACGCGTCGTTTTGATTATGTGTTGGACTTTCCAAAATATCTTGGATTTAACATAGATTATAAAGGAAGTTTGACACCAAAGAATAGAGATGTTGCAGATAAAAACATCTACGGAGGAGAATATTATACATATCGTTTTGGGTATGAAAATATAGCACCTTACAGAGATGAAAAATATGTCCATAATCTGGATAACTATAGAACATCTATAAGAGCGGAGCTTAACTCTACCAATATTACAAGAATACCGGGAGCCTATGATTATAGTGATACAGGTGGTTTCAAGTCTTATGCTGTAAGTTGGAATGATATCAGAAAACAATTATATGAATCTGAATTTTTTGGAGACCAGTTGAAGAAGAAATCTTTGGTGAAAGAGCTTCTTCCTGCAGATATCAAGACTATTTCTTCTCCTGAGGAAAAAGCGGCTGCGGTCCAGAAATTTGTTCAGAAAAATTATACATGGAATAATTATTATACCGTTGGCGCAGAAGAAGGAAAAGGTATCAGAAACCTTTTGGAAACCAGGGTAGGAAGTTCAGGGGAGATAAACCTATTGTTGATATTATTGATGAGAAGTGCCGGTCTGGATGCGCAGCCAGTTGTTTTATCTACAATAGGACGAGGACTTCTATTGGATCATTCTCCGTCTTTGAATCAACTCAATTATGTCTTGGCTTTGGTCGATATTGGAGGAAAAGCCACTATTTATGATGCAACCTCCAAGATGATGCTTCCAAACCTCATCCGTCCAACTGCACTTAATTACAACGGATATTTGATGACAGAAAAAGAGGCTAAAAAAATTAATATATTCTCCCCTGGAAAGAGCACAACTTACCTTACCGTAGATGCAAAGCTGAACCCGGATGGAACGGTTACAGGAAATTTCTCTGACAGAGATACGCAGCTTTATGCCATGATGAACAACGAAAGATATGATCAGGATAAAGCGGCTTACCAAAAAGAATCCTACAAAGAACGATACACTTTTCCCTTTACAAACATCAAGACAGAGTTGTTGGATAACAATGATTTTCAGACCAGCTTTGATTTTGACTCAGATTCATTTGTAGATGGTATCGGTGGAAAAATGGTTTTCAATCCATTATTGTTCTTATACAACAAATCCCACGAATTTGACCAGTCGGATGAAAGGCGCTCTCCTATAGAACTTTACACGGGCTATGACAAAATCAAAAAGGTGACGGTCACTTTACCGGATGGCTATGTTTTCGAAAATGTCCCGAAATCCAAAAAGTTCCGGACAGAAGATAGTGCGATCCAATATGTTTACAAAGTAACACAAGAAGGAAATAAACTAACTGTAGAAACCACTACAACTGTGGAAGACCCTGTTTATCCTAAAGAATATTATCCGGCCTTCAAACAGATCTTTGATAATATAACAAAGATGGAAGGTCAGGTTGTAACAGCTGTTAAGAAATAGAAAGCAAATCCCAGGAATTATTTCTCGGGATTTGTTTTATAATATTAATGAACTTTATTGAACATGAATCATGAAAGTCGCAGAGCGACGACCTGTTAATAGAAAAGCAAACAAAATAATCCAAGCTCCGTAGGAGCGGCCTGTAAAACTTCCCTGCAGCCTCGCAACAAACTTTCATTGCTTCCCGAAAGCTCCCTGCACCCCTGCGACATGGTTTTGTGACTTCCCGAAAGTATGTTGCACCCCTGCAGCAAGCTTTCCGGAACGTCGGAAAGGCAATAGCAACGGAGTAAAGCATATTCGGGGAAATTAGATATAGATCACATCTGTTTTAATAACTTTTTTCCCAAACTGTTCAAGTTTGTTTTTATAAAGCTCAACCTGTTTTTGGTCTTTCTCATTCTCTTCTCCGGTTTTGAAATCGATAATGATGAATCCCTCACCAGTTTCGATCATCCTGTCCGGCCGGTAGGTTTTCGAGGTCTCGTTTTCAGTAGCAAACATCTCTCTTTCATTGATGATTTTAAGGTCTTCCTCAAAATAGCCCGAATGATCCTTATGATTCAGAATAGCTTCAATTCTCCCGAGAATCGATTGTTTTTCTTCAATGGTCACGATTCCTTCCAGAAGATAAGAATTGAGAACTTTGGAAACATCTTTTTTAGTTTTGATCCTGGATAGGATCTCGTGTGTGAAGATTCCCATTCTTACGTGCTCTACACGATTCTGATAACTTTTGGACGTTGTGGCAATTTCTATATTAGAAGATTTTTCTGTAGGCTGGGAAATCGAATGGATGTTCTCCGAAAGATATTCATTTTTCTCTTTTCTCTTTTGTTTTTTTAAGGATTCTGCTGAGGTTTCGAATATATCGAAAGAATCTGGTTTTTCTCCATTTTCTGTTGGCTGAAATTGTGTCACAAAATCAAATATTTCGAGATAATTATTTGTTTTGGTGGGTTTTTCAAGGTAGAAAAAAAGTTGTTCCACAGGTCTTGTTGTTGCAACGTATTGGATACAAAAACGGTCAATTCTATTACGGTAAGTATTTGTAGAATTAAAGCCTGCCAATTCTTCATCATATCGTGCCAGCTCTTCAGAAAATTGATTTAGAATTACTGTTTTCAGTTCGTCTCCACTTCCAAGGTCAAACCATTCCGAAAATTCTTTGTCCTTAACAGCTTTATAATTATTCCTCATAGGAATAAAAACAATCGGGAATTCCAGACCTTTTGCCTTATGAATCGTCATGATCTGAATGGCGTCCACATTTTCACTCGCCTGAATACTTATTTTAGAAGCTTCATCTTCCCAGAATTTCAAAAATTCTTTCAATGTTGTGCCTGCATTTTGGGTATAATTATGAAGCATTTCCAAGAAGTTCAAAAGGAAATCGGTTTCTTTATTCTCGATAGAAAATTCGTGAACGTAATATTCGATGAAATTATAAAGATTCAGTTGAGGAATGTCTTTCTGAACAAGCCTTACATTATATTTTGAATTAATAAAATCCTCGATTTCAGTTATTGATTCAAGGTTTAGGATTTTTCTGATCTCTGAAGTGAAATCTGTCATTTTGATCCTGCCGGAAACGTTTAAGAAATACATCATCTTTACCAGAAACTGACGGTTTTTTGGAACTAGATTCCATTTCAGAAATTCAATCAAAGCTTTTAGCGTAAATGCTAAATCAAGCGTTAATCCTTTCTCAGAAATCGTTTTGATGTAAGTTTCTTTTCCTTTATAATTAACTTTCAAATTTCCTAATAACTGAGAATAATTGAAAATATCAGAATTTCCTCGGCAAAGAATGGTGATGTCAGAAAAATCAAAACCATTATCCAGACTTTCTTGGATATCATTCTGCATTTTTTCCACAGTTTCTTCGTAGAAAATATCCTTGGTAGAATTTTCCAAAAGATGGATTTTTACCCTGCCTTCCAATTTCGATTTCGCTCCCTGAACCGCATTTTCTCCGAAAATTTTCTGATGCTCTTCATTCAGATCCCGCGACATAAAATCGTACAATCGATTATTAAAATCGACGATGTTTTTGGCACTTCTCCAATTGAATTCGAGGTTTTCCAGAGTCGCGAATTTCGGCGTGATTTCTTTCTTATTAATAATGTCGAGCATCAGTTCACTCTCTCCACCACGAAACCTGTAGATGCTCTGCTTCGGGTCGCCGACGATGGTGAAACTCGTATTCTCCGAGGTAATACTGTTATCGCGAAGTGGCAAAAAATTCTGCCATTGCATGGATGAGGTATCCTGAAACTCATCAAAAAAGTAATGCTGGAATTGTGTTCCTACTTTTTCATAAATAAAAGCTGATGGTTCATTCCTGAGATTTTCATTGATCAGAATATTGAATTTTGAGAGTAAGACCAGATCATTCTCTTCCTCGATCTCCAATAATTTTTTCTGTATATCCGCATTCACTTTCAAAGGAAGAATCGCTTGCAGAACTTTTTCCTTTTTCTGGGAATTGATATATAGATCGATGATTTCCCGTCGCCAGGAAATCAACTGTGGAAGTATTTCCACGATTTCCGCCTGCTTGTGTTTCCCTTTTGTGGAAGCACCTTTTAAAAACGTTTCGAGTTTAGAATCTTCGGAAGTGGTAGGGAACGGGAATTTTTTATCCTTGATCTTATGAAACTCGAGAATGTTCTGGAAAAAACCGCCGATTCCGCTTTTCCCACTTGCAAAATCCTCGATTTCAATTCCTCGATTTTTAATTAATTCTAAAGCCTGTTTTGTAATTTCAAGGGATTTTGCTTTGTAGGAATTGATGTTTTCCCTAAGCTCATTTTTCTTGTTTTCATAAGCTTGCCATTCAAAATCTTTGTTGTCCTGCAAAGGCTTATAATGGACATCGCTCACAAATTTCTTTGCAGAATTATAAAGCGTCTGGTTGAGGTTGACCCGCTCGTTGTTGTCCAGGTTATAATTGATGAAATCCATAAAAGCATCGGAAACGGTTTGGTCTTCACCAATTTCGTCCAGCATTTTATCAACTGCTTCAATCAAATATGGTTCTGGTTGAATTTCCAGATTGAAGTTCTGAGCCAAACCTAATTCATAAGAAAAACTCTTTACCAATCGGGAATTGAACTTGTCAATCGTTCCGATATTAAGCGTAGAGTAGTGATGCAAAATATAATCCAGCACTTTCTGAGAGCGGTGATGCAGATCTTCCAAAGTCACTCTGTAGCCTTTTTCAGCAAGAGCATCCTGGATATTTTTAAGGTCTTGATTTTCGAGGTAATTGTCTTTTACAAATTCACCAAGATAGAAAAGGATTCTTTCCTTCATTTCTTTGGCCGCTTTGTTGGTGAAGGTCAATGCCAAAATGGTTCTAATGGCATCTGACTGATTGGGAAATCTCAAGCAGATCATTAATAGATTCTGAACCAAGCGGTAAGTTTTCCCCGATCCAGCGGAAGCGTTGATGACGGTATATGAGTTTTGCATCCTTATATATTAAAGAAGCAATTTACAAAATAGTTTCAATTGTTTTAATCAATTTCAATATCATAGTCCAGACGGAATGATTTCCTGTGGTGAATGTTGGGTCCGAATTTTTTTAAAGCTTTTTGATGTGTTTTTGTACAATAACCGAAATTAGTGTTCCAGCCATAGTCAGGAAACTCTTCGTGAAGTTTTATCATCAGATTATCACGATAATTCTTGGCAATGATGGACGCCGCTGCAATTGATAGATATTTGCTGTCTCCCTTAATAATACAATGATGCGGAATGTAATTATAAGGATGGAACTTGTTGCCATCAACCAGGATCAGTTCAGGTCTTGTTTTCAATTGGTCGAGAGCGCGATGCATTGCATGGAGGCTGGCGTTAAGAATATTATGTTGATCAATAAATTCAGGAGAAAGCTCTGCAATAGCAAAATCCACTGCATTCTCACGAATATATAGGTCGAGATTCTGCCTTGTTTTGAAATTTAACGTTTTAGAATCGTTAACTAAATTTTGCTTAAAATTTTTATCGACAATTACAGCCGCAGCTACTACGGGTCCGGCCAGACAACCTCTCCCCACTTCATCGCAACCCGCTTCTATAAGGTCGATTGAAAAATTCTGTATTAGTTGCATAATAAAAAATAATATTGCAAAGTTATGTATTAGTAAGGCTTTAATAAATATTATTAACAAATTTTTAAGAATTTATGTTGTATATATTAATAATGTTTTGCATTTTTGTTTATTGAAAAATTTGATTTGATATGAAAAAATTAACAACAAGTGTGTTGGCAGTAGTTCTTTCGTCGTCTTTTGCAGTGGTTTCTGCACAAACGGTAAAAGATACAGCTAATACAACAGATATCGAAGGCGTAGTAGTGACGGCTTTGGGTATCAAGAGAGAGCAAAAAGCTATTGGTTATGCCGCTCAGGAAATTAAAGGGGATCTTATAACGGCATCTAGACAGACAAATGCTATTAGTTCATTATCTGGAAATGTGGCTGGTGTTCAAGTAACAGCTTCATCTGCCTCATTGGGTGGCTCTACCAGGATAACTCTTAGAGGAGTAGGTTCTATTACTGGAGATAACAGACCTTTAATTGTTGTAGATGGTATTCCATTTAATAATTCTAATTTTAACACAGGTAATACGGCAAGAGGAGCTGGTGGTGTTGATTATGGTGATACGTCTGCAGATATAAATCCAGATGATATTGAATCAATCGTTGTATTAAAAGGAGGTCCTGCCGCTGCTCTTTATGGGGCTAGAGCAATACATGGAGCAATTGTTTATACAACCAAACGAGGGAAGGGCGGAAAGACCCAAATTATTTTAAATTCTGGTGTGTCTTTTGATCAAGTATATAAAATGCCTAATTTACAAAGACAATATGGACAGGGTAGCCAAGATACTTTTTCTACTGCTAATATTAATGGACAGACATATAATGTTGCTGAATATGCAGTCGATGAATCATGGGGTCCAAAATATGATAGCAATCTAACATATCTTCCTTGGTATGCTTTTGATCCTGAATTTTCTAATGATTATTTAAAAGCGGTGCCGTGGGTTGCTCCAACACATGATGTGGATTCATTTTTTAAGACAGGAGTTACTTACAACAATAATATTTCAATAAGTAGATCTTTTGAAAAAACGGGAGTAAGGTTTTCTTATAGTAATGTAAGAACAGAAGGTATTTTCCCTAATTCAAAGTTAAATAAAAACACTTTGAACCTTAGTGTAACAAGTCAGTTGAGTGATAAGTTAAAAATGGATGTAGGATTGACTTACAATTTGAACGATGCATTTAATAGACCTGAACAAGGATATGGAGATAATTCTGTAGCTCAGAAATTTTTCCAATGGGGAGCTAGAAGTTTAGATTTTTCCAAGCTAAAAGATTATAAACTAGCAAATGGTCAACAAAGAGGTTGGAATAGAACAAGCTGGGATAATGCAACTTTAAAGTATTCAGATAATCCATATTGGACTGCTTATGAAAACTACACAACTGACAAAAGACAGAGGGTCTATGGTAATGCTACATTAACTTATAATGTTACGAAAGATTTGTATGTTGTGGGTAATTTGTTAGGTGATGTTTATTCATTTACTAATGACACAAGAGTTGCAATAGGTTCTCAAGCGCAATCTGGTTATACTGTTAATAAAAGGAATTTTTCAGAGTACAACTATGAATTAAGAGTACATTATGATAAAAAATTTGGAGACTTTAGTGTAAATTCTTTTGATGGAACTAATATGCGTCAGGCAAAAGCTGATTTAATAGCAGCTCAAACCAATGGAGGCTTGGTAATTCCTAATTTTTATAACTTAAATAATGGTGCAGCAGCGGCTACAGTTACATATACTAGCAACTATAAGAGGGTTTATTCTCTTTATGAATCAGTTTCATTAGGCTATAAAGACATATTTTTTGTAGATGCAACTAATAGAACAGATTGGTCATCGTCACTACCAAATAAACCATATAATTATCCATCAATTTCAGGTAGTATCGTTTTTTCAAGTTTAGTAAATGCTCCATGGTTAAATTTTGCGAAAATTAGAGGAGGATGGGCAAACATTTCATCCGATACTGACCCATATCAACTCGTAAATGTTTACGATGTTAGAATACCATTCTTAGGTTTCCCAAGATATAGTAATACTGATATCAGTAAAAATCCAAACTTGGTTAGTGAGAATAAAAAAACTGTTGAATTAGGTTTAGAAGCGAGAATGTTTAACAATCGTTTTGGAATTGACTTGACATTATATGATGCTAAAGTAACGGATCAGATTATTCCTCTCCCAATTGATGGAGGAACAGGAGCTGTTCAAGCTAATATTAATGTTGGAGAGATGTCTAATAAAGGTATTGAATTGGTTTTGAATGGAAAGATATTGAAGTCACAAGACTTTTCTTGGGATATGACTTTAAATTTTGCTAAAAATGAAAATAAGTTAGTAGAACTTTCGGATACATCAAAAACATTAGGACTTGCAAATGCTCCTTTCCGTGTCGGAGTATATGCTGTAGAAGGAATGAAGTATGGGCAGATTTATGGAACTGATTATACATATGATAATAATGGTAACAAAATTATTGGGGCTAATGGATACTACACTCCTACATCTACTCCTGTGTATTTAGGATCTTATCTTCCAGATTGGAATGGAGGTCTAAGAAATACCTTTAGATACAAAAATATTACACTAAGTGCCTTGATAGACAGACAAAAAGGAGGTAAATATTTTTCTACTTCACATATGTGGGGGATGTATTCAGGTATGTTGGATAAAACAGCAGATAACGGGATTAGAGAAAACGGTATTGTTTTACCTGGTGTAGTTCTGCAAACTGATGGAAGCTATGCTCCAAATACTCAAGTTTTAGACGCTTACACATATGCAACAAACCATTATAATGTTGTGGATGCTGCTAACGTTTTTGACGCAAGTTATTGGAAGTTAAGAGAAGTTACTTTAGGATATACTTTACCAAAGGGTATTTTAGGAGATGCAATATCTGATGTTACAATCACAGCTTTTGCACGTAATCTATTTACTTGGGGCTTAGCTTGGGATATTGATCCTGAAACAGCATCATATTCTAGTAACAATGTACAAGGTTTAGAGGGAGGATCATTACCTTCTACTAGAACATATGGATTAAATGTTCAATTTAAATTTTAAGAAAAAATGAAAGCTATAAATATTACAAAAACAGCCATTTTGTCAATTGGTTTGATGACTTTTATTGGATGTCAAGAATCTTTAGACGAAATAAATGTCAACCCCAATCAGCCTGAACAAGTACCGACTTCAGGTTTAATGAATTCAGCTACGAAAGAGCTTATGGATGCTACTAGGAACGATTTTGAGTCGGGAAGAATGACATTACCATGGGTTCAATATTCTGCACAAGTTGCTTATACTGAAGAAGATAGATTTCAATTTAGAGAGACATCAAGCGCTGCAATCTATAATAATTTATATAGAGTTGCAGTTGACTATCAAAGTATTATTAAGTTAAATACCGATCCCACTACACGAACTCAAGCTTCTGCTTATGGTAATAATAATAATCAGATAGCGGTTTCGAGGATAATGTTGAGCTATATTTTTTCAATTTTGGCAGATACATTTGGTTCTGTGCCTTACTATTCCTATGGTAATTCTGATTCAGATTTTCAAGCTCTTAATCTGACAGTTTATCCACAACCAAAATATGCATCGCAAGATAAAATTTATTCAGATATTTTAAAAGAATTGAAAGAGGCTTCAAATCAATTGGTTTTATCAGATAATAAATTTGATGGTGATCCAATTTATAGTGGTAATATGAGTAAATGGAAGAAGTTTTCAAACTCACTTCGCTTAAGAATCGCAAATAGATTAAAATCAGCAATTCCAGAAGCTCAATCTCATATAACTGATGCAATTAATAGTGGTGTTATGACATCGAATGATGATAATGCTGTTTTAGTTTATGATTCTAGTAATCCACAGCTTGCATCTCCGATGTATACAGCAATGTTTGTAAATTCTAGAACAGATTTTAAGATTACAGACACTATGGTAAAAGCATTGAAAGGAGAAAAGGGTGGTTTTGGTTTAGATCCTAGACTTTATAAATATGCAGCTCCTGTTTTCAAAGTTGATGCTGATGATAATTATATTTTAGATGATAGTGGAAATAGACAGCAAAATTTCGTGACACCTTCTTTAGGTTCTTTTACATATACATCAAGTAAAAGATTGGACAATTATATAGGTTTACCTTACGGTCTGACAAGGCAGATGGTGGCTGTACAAAATGCATCTGGAGCATCCAACTGGAGTAATAATGTTATTAAACCTGATTTTGGCGAAGTATTAATGGAATATGCAGAAGTTGAATTTTTATTATCGGAAGTAAACGGCTGGGATGATAATCATTATAAAAATGGTGTCAGAGCTTCTATGGAAAGATGGGGTGTTTCTACTGCTGATATAAATTCATTTGTTAATGCATTACCGGTAGCAAATCAGGCAAATGTATTGAACCAGAAATACTTAGCATTATTTATGCAACCACAAGAAGCTTATGCAGAATATAGAAGGACAGGCTATCCGGACTTCCTACTGAAACCGGGAGAAACCAATAATCTTTTAATACCAACAACTGCAGGAGCAACGACGTATGTATTTACTCCAATATCCCCAGCTGGTTCAACACTAACTGAAATGCCAGCTAGAATTACCTATCCGGTTACATTATTGCAGTATAATCCGAATGGATACAATTCCGGAGTATCGAATTTAGGTACTGGTGGTGATAAATTAACTACCAAACTAATATGGGACAAAAACTAAGAAATTAATTTCTACATAACTATAACCCGCAGTAATGCGGGTTATAGTTTTAGTATTTCATCAACAAAAAAACCTGAGAAAATAATAATTTTTCTCAGGTTTTTAATTTTTAGATATTCAATGTTACTTCCCAAACAGCCCACCACCCATTCCAGGGATATTCGGCATCTTGCTCATCATCTGCATCATTTGTTTACCTTGTGGCCCTTGCATCATCTTCATCATTTTGCCCATCTGGTCAAATTGCTTCATTAGTGCATTTACATCTTCCAATTTTCTTCCAGCACCTTTAGCAATTCTTTGTTTTCTTGAAACATTGATGATAGAAGGTCTTCTTCTTTCGTCAGGTGTCATCGAGTGGATGATTGCTTCGATATGTTTGAAAGCATCATCGTTGATGTCCACATCTTTAATCGCTTTTCCAACACCCGGAATCATCCCCATTAGATCCTTCATATTACCCATTTTCTTGATTTGGTTGATTTGCTTCAAAAAGTCATCGAAACCAAATTCATTCTTAGCAATTTTCTTGTGAAGTTTTTTAGCTTCCTCTTCATCAAATTGTTCCTGAGCTCTTTCCACCAAGGAAACAACATCTCCCATTCCAAGAATTCTGTCCGCCATCCTTTCCGGATAGAAAAGGTCAAGTGCTTCCAATTTTTCGCCGGTAGAGATGAATTTGATTGGTTTTTCAACTACAGAACGAATTGTCAACGCAGCTCCACCTCGGGTATCACCATCTAATTTAGTAAGAACAACACCATCAAAATTCAAAGTGTCATTGAAGGCTTTTGCAGTATTTACCGCATCTTGCCCCGTCATCGAATCTACTACGAAAAGCGTTTCAGTCGGTTTAATGGTTTGATGAACTGACTTGATCTCGTTCATCATTTGCTCATCAATCGCCAGACGACCGGCCGTATCCACGATAATCGTATCAAATCCATTAGATTTAGCATAATTAATTGCATTCTCAGCAATCGCAACAGGATTTTTATTTTCTTCCTCAGTATAAACTTCGATATTGATTTGTCCACCAAGAACTTTCAGCTGGTCAATAGCCGCAGGTCTGTAAACATCGCAGGCTACCAAAAGTGGCTTTTTGCTTCTTTTCTGTTTCAGATAATTAGCCAATTTTCCTGAGAAAGTCGTTTTACCAGAACCTTGAAGACCGGCAATCAGAATCACAGTTGGTTTTCCGGAAAGGTTGATTCCTTCCTGAGAACCACCCATTAGGTCAACCAATTCGTCGTGAACAATTTTCGTCATCAATTGTCCCGGCGTCAGCGAAGTCAAAACGTTTTCTCCAATCGCTTTATCCTGAACTCTTTTCGTAAGGTCTTTGGCAACTTTATAATTTACATCGGCATCTACCAATGCTCTTCGGATTTCCTTTACCGTTTCTGCAACGTTGATTTCCGTGATTTTTCCACGTCCGGAGATATTATGAAGCGCTTTATCTAGCTTGTCTTGTAAACTGTTGAACATAACTTTAATAAGATATTTAAGGTTGCAAAAATAAGAAAAATTCGGCAATCATCCCATTACGAAATGGTTAGATTAATTATGAGTTTTTGGGCAGCTTAATCCGCCTGTAGTTTATCCTGAGCGAAGTCGAAGGGCTCCTAATCTTTTCACTCCGTTGCGCTGCGTAGAAAGGATTTCCGCTCAAACCTAACGGAGTGGTTCATCGATTCTATATTAAAAAAAAATGAGATAAGTCGGGCTGCAGATTCAACGTTAAAACAACATTTAGCATTAAATACAATATTGTCATTCCGTAGGAAACCTAACGAAGTGGTTCGACGGAGTCAATCTAAACTTAGCTGTCGAGATTCCTACGGAATGACAAACTAGATGTTACAATTATATTTCTTTGATAAGCAAAGCGCCTTTGCGAACCTTAAAATATTTTCAATAATGTCAAAAGAAATCTTTGTGCACTTTGCGTTTGAAATCCGCACAAAAATTTATAAATCTTTCAAGTTGTCCAGAATGTTTACTTTTGCAAAAATCAAAAATTGGAAGACAAAAAAAATAACGCCTCCGATTCCCTCAGAAAATATGGGAAATATTCGTCTGTTGTTTTTCAGATGCTTTTTATTATTGGGATTGCTTTTTGGGGTGGACATCAGCTGGATTTGTATTTTGAAACCGGTTCCAATGTTTTGGTTCTAGTGATTGGACTAAGCGGGCTTTGTCTTTCATTATATACAACTTTGAAACGACTCGAAATTCTAAATAAAGAAGAAGAAAATGCAAAACAAAAGTAATATTGTCATCAGTGTAATATTTTTCCTTACATTCATTATCCATTTTATACTTTGGAAATTCGTTTTTCATCTTAATGAAGTGACGATTATCAAGTTTTATCTTTTCTTAAGTATCATTTTTATGATGATGATAACTTTGATTATTCTCATCAACAGAATCGTTCCACAGTTTCTCGGCCTTGCTGTAATAGGACTGATTCTGGTGAAATTCGGGATGATGTATCTGATAAAAAATAAGCTTCATTTCGAGGAAATTCCGAATTATAAATTCCATTTTATCATCCCTTATTTTGTTCTGACAGCGTTGCTTACCTACTATGCCATTAGCTTAATTAATTATGACAAAAAACAGTAAAAATATTCTTCAAAAGAGAAAAAATAGTCTATTTTTGCAAAACGAAAAAAAAATCTACCGATGCTAAAGAAAACGGCAATTTTATTTTACAGTTTATTGATGTTTGCTACGGCTTTTGCGCAGCACGAAAATGTTGAAAACCAACACGGTAAACCTGTAACTGAAACTCCGGAACTTTCTGGAAAAGAAGAGAGAACCAAGGA
This sequence comes from Epilithonimonas caeni DSM 17710, assembly GCF_000426465.1. GTDB lineage: Bacteria > Bacteroidota > Bacteroidia > Flavobacteriales > Weeksellaceae > Epilithonimonas > Epilithonimonas caeni. The sequence continues at coordinate 367,767 of NZ_KE384527.1, read as the reverse complement.
AGTTAAAGAATTCGTAGACCATCACATTTTGGATGCTCACGATGTTGCCTTGATGGTCAAAGACGGTCATCACATTGGTTTTCCTCTGCCGGTAATTATTTATGATGAAGGATTTCATTTCTTTATGAGTAATACGGAAGGTGTGGATGGACACGAGTTTATTCACGGTTCTCCGGTAGAAAGTGACGGTAAATTCTATATACTTCATCACGAAAAAATCTACAGAACAGATTCTAAAGGAACTTTAACATTAGATAAAGATCATCACCCAACTGAAAAAAGAGTTTTGGATTTGTCTATTACAAAAAGTGTTTTGGTTATTTTCCTAGTTGCAGTTCTGATGATTGTATTGTTCGGAGGAATGGCCAGGTCTTACAAAAAATCTCTTGTTCCAAATGGTGCCGCAAAATTCCTAGAACCAATTATTATTTTCGTAAGAGATGATATTGCGATTCCAAACATCGGACATAAGTATAAGAGATTTATGGGTTATCTATTGACTGTGTTTTTCTTCATCTTATTCCTGAATGTTTTAGGTCTGATGCCTTTCGGGATCAACGTAACCGGTAATATTGCTATTACATTTTTCCTGGCAATTATGACTTATTTGATCACAACTTTCTCAGGTTCAAAAGATTATTGGAAACATATCTTCTGGATGCCGGGAGTTCCTGTTCCAATGAAGTTTATCATGATGCCAATCGAACTATTGGGAACTTTGACCAAGCCTTTTGCATTGATGATTCGACTTTTTGCGAATATGACAGCGGGTCACATCGTTGTAATGACTTTGATCGGGTCGATTTACATCTTTGAAAATTGGATCGCAGGTGTTGCATTCCCGTTCTTGACATTCGTAATTTATTTGTTAGAAGTATTAGTAGCGTTCTTGCAGGCTTATATCTTTACAATGCTTTCTGCTTTGTTTATCGGAATGGCGGTAGAAGAACATGAGCATGAACACGCTCATTAATTAAATTTATAAAAACAATTTTTTAAATTATATATTATGGAAATCCCTAGAATTATTGGTGCAGGTCTTATTGTACTAGGTGTAGGTATCGGTCTTGGAAAAATTGGTGCTGCTGCTCTTGAAGCAATCGCTAGACAACCAGAACAATCTGGAAAAATCCAAACTGCTATGCTTATTGCTGCTGCACTAGTAGAAGGTGTTGCTTTCGCTGCGTTATTCGCATCATAAGCCAAACAAAATCATAAACATTGTTGCAGCGGTTGGCTGCGACAATGTTTAATTTAAAAATTTAAAAAACTTAATCTCACTATATAATGGAATTACTTCATCAGTTTTCATCAGGATTATTTATCATTCAGTCCATCATTTTCTTGATCTTACTTTTCGTATTAGGAAAATTTGCTTGGAAACCAATTCTTAAATCTATCGACGAGAGAGAAACTTCTATCATTGATGCTCTTAATCAGGCTAAATTAGCTAAACAAGAGATGGCGCAGTTGAAAGAAGATAACGAAAGAATTCTTCGTGAAGCCAGAGCTGAAAGAGATGGCATCTTGAAAGAAGCGAGAGAGATGAAAGACAAAATTGTAAATCAGGCTAAAGATTCTGCTAAAGTAGAAGGAGAAAAAATGATTGAAGCTGCAAGACAATCTATCCAGACTGAGAAAAATGCTGCAATGGCAGACATCAAAACTCAAATCGGGACTTTGTCTGTGAACATCGCTGAAAGTATCCTGAAAGAGAAATTGAACAACGATAGCGCTCAGAATGCTTTGGTAGAAAATATTCTTAACAAATCTAACCTTAACTAATCAGGATGTTAACATCTAAAGTAGCTAAAAGATACGCACAAGGTTTATTGGATTTCACTCAGGAATCCGGTAATACGGAAGCTGTTTTCGGAGAGATGAAGGATATTGTGAAAATAATGTCTTCTTCAAAGGAACTGAATCAGTTTGTGAACACGCCGATCATTGATTCAAGAAAGAAAGAAGCGATTGCTTTAGAAATATTCAAAGATTTTTCTCCCGTTTCTAAAAATATTATCAGACTTGTTATCAAACAGGGGAGAGAAGCGCAGCTTAAGAATATTGCTCAGGAATTCATCAATAAAGTAGAGGATATCAAAGGTACTCAACGTATTACTTTGGTTTCTGCAACGGCTTTATCAAAAGATAATATTCAGAAAATCATTGCTGATTCCAAAATGGTGAATGTTTCTAACTATGATTTGGAAACGATCATCAAACCGGAAATTCTTGGAGGTTATATCCTAAGAATCGGTGACCAGCAAATCGATGCTTCAGTAAGAACTAAGCTGGGCAATATCAAAAAAGAATTTCAACTTAATTAAGAAAAAACAACCATATAATGGCAGAAATAAATCCGGCAGAAGTATCAGCGATACTGAAGCAGCAATTAGCAAATTTCGATACCCAATCTAACGTAGAAGAAGTTGGTACTGTTCTTACGATAGGTGATGGTATTGCTCGTGTTTACGGTTTGGAGAACGTACAGTACGGAGAATTGGTAAAATTCGAGGCTGGAGTAGAAGGTATCGTTCTTAACCTTGAAGAAGATAATGTTGGGGTTGCACTTTTGGGTGAATCCAAATTGGTAAAAGAAGGTGATACTGTAAAAAGAACTCAAAGAATCTCTTCTATCAAAGTTGGTGAAGGAATGCTTGGTAGAGTTGTTGATACATTAGGAAACCCGATCGATGGTAAAGGACCAATAGGTGGTGAACTTTATGAGATGCCATTGGAGAGAAAAGCTCCGGGTGTTATCTTCCGTCAGCCGGTAACGGAACCATTACAAACTGGTATCGTTGCGATTGACTCAATGATTCCGGTAGGAAGAGGACAAAGGGAGTTGATCATTGGTGATAGACAAACTGGTAAAACGGTTGTGGCTATTGATACCATCATCAATCAAAAAGAATTTTATGATGCTGGACAACCAGTATATTGTATATATGTTGCAATCGGACAAAAAGCTTCGACTGTAGCTCAGATCGTTAAAACATTAGAAGACAAAGGCGCTCTGGCTTACACAGTTGTTGTAGCTGCTAACGCTTCTGACCCGGTTCCAATGCAGGTTTATTCTGCTATGGCGGGGGCATCTATCGGTGAGTTCTTCAGAGATACTGGTAGACCAGCTTTGATCGTTTATGATGATTTGTCAAAACAAGCTGTTGCTTACCGTGAGCTTTCTCTTCTATTGAGAAGACCACCGGGACGTGAGGCTTATCCGGGAGACGTTTTCTACCTTCACTCAAGATTGTTGGAAAGAGCTGCGAAAGTTATCGCTGATGATACGATTGCTGCTCAGATGAACGACCTTCCAGAGTCTCTTAAACCGATCGTAAAAGGGGGTGGCTCTCTAACAGCACTTCCAATTATCGAAACTCAGGCGGGTGACGTTTCTGCATATATTCCTACAAACGTGATCTCTATTACAGACGGACAGATATTCTTGGAATCTGATTTATTCAACTCTGGGGTTCGTCCTGCGATCAACGTTGGTATCTCTGTATCGAGAGTAGGAGGTAATGCTCAGATCAAATCTATGAAAAAAGTGTCTGGTACTTTGAAGCTAGACCAGGCTCAATATAAAGAATTGGAAGCGTTTGCTAAGTTCGGTTCTGATTTGGATGCTGCAACGCTTGCGGTTATCTCTAAAGGTGAGAGAAACGTGGAGCTTCTTAAGCAACCGGTTAACTCTCCTCTTCCGGTAGAAAATCAAGTTGCGATGATCTACGCAGGAACTGAGAACTTATTGAGAAATGTTCCGATCAGAAAAGTTAAAGAATTCCAGGTGGAATATGTTGACTTCCTGAAAAACAAACACCCGGAAGTAATGTCAGCGCTTAAAGCTGGTAAGATTGATGACTCGATCACTGGTACTTTGAAACAAGTTGCAACTGACCTTGCAGCGAAGTATAATTAAAAAAATTCAATGTTCAGAGTTTAATGAACTTTAAACTCTGAATTTTAAACTTTGAATATTTAGAATGGCAAACTTAAAAGAAATACGAGGCAGAATTTCATCTATATCTTCTACGATGCAGATCACAAGTGCTATGAAAATGGTTTCCGCAGCGAAACTAAAGAAAGCACAGGACGCAATCGTAATGCTGAGACCTTATTCTGAAAAACTTCAGGAGATCATAGAGAATGTAAGTGCAGCTTCTGATGCAGAAAACATCTCTGAGTTCGCAGTAGAAAGAGAAGTGAAAAAAGTCCTTTTCATTACCGTAACTTCCAACAGAGGTTTGGCTGGTGCTTTCAACTCTTCGGTTATCAAAGAATTGAACATTCAGTTCGCAGCTAACGAAAATGTAGAGGTTGAAGTTTTGACAATCGGTAAAAAAGCTTTTGACGCGTTGAAAAAAAACAGAACGGTTTATGAAAACCACAGTTCTCTGTTTGACAACCTTTCTTTTGACCACGTTTCAAATATGACTGGCAAAGTAATGAAGGACTTCAAAGCGGGAAAATTTGATAAGGTCTATGTTGTTTACAATAGATTTATCAATGCTGCAACACAGGAAGTCGTTACGGAGCAGGTTTTGCCAATTGCTGTTTCAGCGGAGAAAACAACTTCCGAGGTTAATGTAGATTATATCTTCGAACCGGGAAGACAGGAGATTTTGGAAACGTTGATTCCTAAGTCCATCAAGACTCAGATCTTCAAAGCTGTTTTGGATTCCGTAGCATCAGAACACGGAGCAAGGATGACGGCAATGCACAAGGCAACCGATAATGCAGAAGCACTTAGAAACGAACTGAGAATCTTCTACAACAAAGCAAGACAGGCTGCCATTACCAATGAGATATTAGAAATTGTTTCCGGAGCAGAGGCTCTTAAGAACAGTTGATAAAGATAAAGTTAAAGTTAGTAGTTAGTTATAAAAAGCATTGGAGGTCAAACTTCAGTGCTTTTTATTATTTTGGGCAGCTTTCTCCGCCTTCCACTCCCAAACCTAACGAAGTGGTTCGACAAAGTCAATCTTTTCACTCCACTGCGTTGCGTAAAAAGGATTTCCGCTCAAATAGAGGAACGAGATTCATCGATTCAAATAAAAAATATATAAATAGAAGATAAGTCGGGCTGCGAGAGATTCTCTGTTTCAATCATTTTCTCAGACTTAATACACAGTACAAATTCAAGTTAAAAAAATTATCTATCTTTGCAGATATTGTATATAAACACATTAAATGGACCCCGATAGTTTAGTCAAACTTCTCATTGCATTATTTTTAGTTCTTCTGAATGGCTTTTTCGTAGCCGCCGAATTCTCAATCGTTAAAGTACGATACTCCCAAATCCAGCTAAAAGCTGCTGAGGGAAACACAATGGCTAAACAAGCCGAAAACATTATCAAAAATCTTGACGCTTATCTGTCAGCAACCCAATTAGGAATTACCTTGGCATCACTTGCTTTAGGTTGGGTCGGGGAAAGCGCTTTACATCATATTATAGAATCGATTTTCCATTCACTGAATATAGAATTGGCGGAAGCTACTGTTACCACGATTTCTGTTGTTTGTAGTTTTTTGTTGATTACCGTGATGCATATTGTTTTTGGAGAATTGGTCCCTAAGTCTATTGCTATCAGAAAATCCGAAGCTACAACACTTTTTATAGCGTATCCGTTACATCTATTCTATAATATCTTCAGACCTTTTATTTGGTTGATGAACTCATTGTCCAACGGATTTTTAAGAATTATTAAAATTCACCCGGCTTCGGAGCATGATATTCACTCTACGGAGGAACTTCAACTTTTGGTAAAACAATCTGCGGATAGTGGAGAGATTGAAGAAGAGAATTATGAGATCATAAAAAATGCATTCGATTTTACGGATCATAATGCAAAACAGATCATGATCACGAGACAGAATATCTCTTCTATCGATATCGAAGATAGTACGGAAGAGATCATTTCTCAGATCATGGACAGCGGATATTCCCGAATTCCGGTTTATGAAGGTTCTATTGATAATATTATAGGTATTTTCTATACAAAAGAAATCATCAGAGAATATATCAAAAGCAAAGGTGAATTGACCCACGAAGATTTGAAGGGTCTGATGAGAGAGGCATTCTTCGTTGTCGGAAGCAAGAAAATTTCCGATTTACTGAAAGTGTTCCAATTCAAGAAACAACATATGGCGATTGTCATTGATGAATTCGGTGGAACAGAGGGTATCATTACGCTGGAAGATATTTTGGAAGAACTGGTCGGAGAAATCCAGGACGAGGAAGATGAAGAGGAGAAGATTGTTGATAAGGTTGGTGAGAATACCTTTTGGGTAAAGGCAACTCAGCCTCTCGACGAGATCAATGAGAAATTACCAAGAAAAATTCCACTTTCTGAAGAAGGAGAATACAATACATTAGCTGGATTTATTCTGAACGAGCTGCAAGATATTCCGGAAGAAAATCAAGAATTCGATTACGGAGCTTATCATTTTAAAATCCTTAAAATGCAGAACAAAAGTGTGGAATTGGTAGAATTGTTCTATAACAAATCTTTGATTGAAGATATTACAGACGAAATTACAGAAGCTTAAAATTGTTATGAAAATCCATAATAACAGATCTTACGACCAACCAAAACGCCAGTACGAGGAAGGAGTATTGGTTTTGGAAGAAGAGGATGAAGTGTATAAATTGGTGCTTCATAATGATGATGTCAACACATTTGATTTTGTGATAGAATGTCTGATAGAGATCTGTGGACATACTTTGGAACAGGCGGAACAATGTACGATGCTTGTTCACTACAAAGGGAAATGTACCGTAAAGACAGGAGCGTTGGAAAAACTTAAACCCATGAATCAAGCTTTGCTTGATAGAGGTTTGAGTTCAGAAATAGTATAAAATAAAACTACCACTTTGTGGTAGTTTTTTGTTCTTACTGAAATCTGTAATCGGCCTCGGGCAAGATGTTATTCTTTAGAAATTCCTCATATTCCGGAGAAAGTGTAGCTCTTCCATAGGTGTTTTTTCCGGACATTCCGCCCAGACGAATTTTATCTTTACCATATTTTGAATTGAGCTTGTCCATCGCCTTCATGATCGGGATGTGTTTGTCGTCAATATCTTTTTCGAAAAGACTGATCTGTCTTTCGTTATCCGGGACAAGATCCGATACCATAACGCCGGCTCTTTTATAATGAAACCCTTCTTTATAGATCGCTTCAAAAATCGAATTGGCATATTTTGCCAAGATAATAGACGAACTGCTAGGATTTGGAAGAATAATAGAAAATCCTTCTTTATATTCTCCCAGTTCTTTTCTGAATCGATTGGTTTGAATAAAAACACTGATCACTTTGCAGCAGGAGTTTTGTTTCCTCAATTTCTCGGCACAATAGATAGCAAAAGTTTCGATGCGCTCTGCTAATTCTTCTTTTGTGGAGATCATCTTCATGAAACTTCGGCTTACCATGATCGATCGTTTTGGCGAAGCTTTGTCGAGTTCCAATTGAGGGATTCCTTTCAGTTCATTGATCATCCTCACACCCTGGATTCCCATGATCTTTCTGATCCACATCTCTGGCTTTAATAATAGGTCAGAAGCTTTATAAACGCCGTGGTCTCTCATCCTTGCACTTAGTTTTCTGCCGATTCCCCAAACATCCCCAATGTCCAGATCATTTAGAGCTTCTTCTATTTTTTCTCGGGAATCCATGATATAAACACCGTTGGGGTATTTTCCAGTGTTCTTTTTCACAATGTGATTCGCTATCTTGCAAAGTGTTTTGGTGGGGGCGACTCCGATACTTGTGGGGAGATTGAGCTCTGTATCGATTTTTTGCCTGATTTTATTGCAATATTCATAAAGGTCAAAATATTTGAAACCGTGAAAATCAAGGAACAATTCATCAATACTGTAAACTTCGTAAGCGTCATCTGGCAGAAAGCTTTTGGCCATTTCCATTACCTGCTGACTGCGGAAATTATAAAGTTCAAATTTCGCAGAAAATACTTTTACATCATTCGCAGCGAACAGGTCCTTATATTTGAACGCTGGTGCTCCCATTGGTACTCCCAAAGCTTTTGCCTCATTACTTCTGGAAACGACACAGCCATCATTATTAGAAAGGACAACAACAGGTTTCCCCTCTAGATCGGTGTCTAGTGTTCTTTCGCAGGAAACAAAGAAATTGTTGCAGTCTAACAAGGCATACATTACTGAGATATTATGGGATTTTAATCAAAGTTATGAAGATAAAGTGTAGGATGTTTTTTTAGTTTTCCACAATTTCCCATAGCATTTTTAAAATTTATATTATGTTAAACGGTTTGTTGTTTTTAATGCGAAATAATTAATTTTAGGACTGTTTTTATTAATTTTATAAATTAAATTGTTATTTTAGCTTTATAATAAAAAAATAATAGTATGAAGTTAAAAACTACTCTTCTTGTAACAGGATTTGCGCTCACATTTTCTACGATGTATGCCCAGACCACAACCCTGGAATCTAAGGCAAGAGACTGGATCTCTAAAAACTCAAATAAAACAGGCACAACACCGAATGATAACTTCGACTTTAGGTCTTCAAGGAAAAGTTTGTCCGGGGAAACTCTGAGATTCCAGCAGACTATCAATGGAATTCCTGTTTATGAAGGTGATATTGCAGTGCATTTCAATAAGCAGGGAGAAGTGACCTACGCTACAGATGTACCTGTTTCAAAAAAGTTGAAACAAGTTGATACGACACCCGCATTTAATAAGGTTGATGCTTTTGAAAAAGCAAAGATTGCAGCTGATATCAAGGGAGAGATCACACATCAGGAAAATGATCTGTACATATTTTTGACAGATTCTGGAGAGACAAGACTGGTCCACAGGGTTATTATCAACTCATACGAAACGCCTGGCGATTGGGAAACTATAGTAGATGCACATTCTGGGGAAGTGATCAGAGTTCAGGATATTGCCAATTATCATCATAAAGAGAAACCAAAGAAGAAAAACAAAGAAAAGACTGATGAGTTGAGAGCTGCCGGAACAGCTTATATTTTTGACCCAGATCCATTGTCAAGAGCACATGTAGCTTACGGTGGAGACTATGTTGATAATAATGATGCTACAAACGCAAGCCTGGATGCCGCAAGAAGTTTGGTTATTCTTCCGGATATCACGTTTTCAAATGGAGTTTATAGTTTGAAAAGCAAATATGTGCAGGTAGCCGACTTCGAATCTCCTTCTACAGGTTTGTTTACACAAGCTACTCCGGATTTTCTGTTTAATAGAAATGAACAAGGTTTTGAAGCGGTCAATGCATTTTATCATTTGGACAGAAGTATGGCCTATATCAATGAGACATTGGGCATCGATTGTAAATCTACTCTTAACAATGGGATACTGCTTTTTGATCCACATGGTTTAAGCGGTGACGACAATTCTCACTTCATCCCGAGTTCGCAAAGATTGGCCTTTGGAGAAGGATGTGTGGATGATGCTGAAGATGCGGATGTGGTATTGCACGAATTTGGGCATGCTATTCATCATTGGATAACAGGCCTTAAATCTTCTTCTTCGCAAGGTCTGGGAGAAGGCTCAGGGGATTATTGGGCAATGTCATACAGCAGAAGTTTGAATCAATGGTCTCCATCAGAACCTCATTATAACTGGATGTTTAGCTGGGATGGTCATAACACATGTTGGGCAGGACGTATAACAAATTATGCACCTAAATATCCTACATCCAATATTAATAGTTCTTCTGCAATTCATACAAACGGACAGATCTGGGCCACATCTTTGATGAGGATCTATGATAGAATTGGTAAAGAAAAGACAGATAGGATTTTCCTTGAAGGTCTCGGTATGACCAATTCCTCCTCCAATCAGCAGACGGCGGCTGTCGCTGTGAGACAAGCTGCTATCGATATGCTGGGAACTTATGGGTTTACTTGCGATGACATTAATATTATTACGGAAGAATTAACGACCTCCGGATATACATTGCCAACGTATCAATGCGTTAATCTGGCTGTGGCAGATATTTCTAAAAATACTGTTTCTATTTACCCGAATCCGGTAACTGAAAGTTTAACAGTTTCTATGAACTTCAAAAAGACAGAAGCGGCAGAGATCTATAGTTTGGATGGAAGAAAAGTTTCAGAGTCCAATATTAACTCAAATAATAATGTGATCAATGTTTCTAAACTCAATAAAGGTGTTTACTTATTAAAGATAAAAGGAACCGATATCGTTCAGAAATTTATTAAGAATTAATAGGAAAAATTTTAATCAAAAAAAGAAAGCAGCGACCATTTTGTCCGCTGCTTTTTTATTTAAAATTTCACATTGAAAACTTTTTCTTCACCGTTACGTTTCACCGTCACAGGATGTTCCTCTCCGGCGTTGACCTTTGCCAGACAATCCATATAAGAATAGACTTCTTTCACTTCGCATTTCCCGATTTTTGTAAGGACATCACCTTGCAGGATTCCTGCATTTGCAGCTGGTCTGTTATCGATTACACCATCGATTCCCATTCCGTCTTTGCTATCGGCATAATTTGGCATGATCCCTAAGCTGACTTTGTATTTTGGAACCGCTTTGGTTGCAGCAACTTTAGTTTTTGTAAACGGGATTTCCTTCTCATTACCTAAAGCATTGGCCAGATTGAAAACATAATTTGTAATGATTTTCTGACCTGGGTAATTGATCTTATCCGAGTCATCAGTTGGTTTGTGATAATCATTATGAGTTCCTGTAAAAAGGAAGAGAACAGGAATGTCTTTCAGATAAAAAGAAGTGTGGTCACTTGGCCCGACTCCAGATTCATCTAAACCTAGATTAATACCTTCTGGCTTGTATTTTTTTACCAGATCCGCTAGAATAGGAGAGGTGCCAACACCACCGACGGTCAGGTCTTTGTTGCTATTAAGTCGGCCAACCATATCCATATTGATCATAAAAATTGTATTCGGATAGTTTGTTTTGATGGTTTCTGCCAGTTTTTTAGAACCCATCAATCCGTCTTCTTCTCCGGAGAACAATGCGAAAACATAATTGACATTTTCTTTTGTTTTATTTTGTGAGAACATTCTGGCTAATTCTAGAACGGCAGCGGTTCCGGAAGCGTTGTCATCGGCACCATTATGGATCTGTCCTTCGGAATTGACAAGCGTGGAATTGTGATGTTCGTTAAGTCCGAGATGATCATAATGAGCACCGATCACGATGGTTTTTTCAGCTTTATTATTAAGAACGGCTACAACATTTTTGCCTTTTACAGTCGTAGATGTTTTGTCATCATGAGGATTTAGCTTCACGTTATATTCAAAATCCTGGATGAAAGATTTCCCTTCGTAAGGCTTCAATCCCAATTTTTTGAATTCTGCAGAAAGATAATTGGCTGCTTTTGTTTCACCTTCGGAACCTGTCAGCCTTCCCTGTAATTCATCAGAAGCTAAATAATAAACATGTCTTTTCAGATTATCTTCATTAGCTTGCTCCGGGTCTATTTTTTTCTGAGCAAAATACAACGTGGAAATTCCAAGCAAGGATATTGTTGAAAGTCTTTTAAATTTGAGTTTTGATAAAAACATTGCGTCTAATTTTTATTGAGAACAAATCTAAATATTTTCGTCAAGATAAAAAAATAAGCCTTATTGGAAGGCTTATGATTTTTGGTGGATTCAATTTTATTCTATAATTATTTTTTTTGTGACTTTATCATTGCCAATAGCTATGGTTCCAAGATAAACGCCAGGCTTCAAATTGGAAATATCAACTTGATTCGTATTCTGTTTTTTTGTAAAGATTTGGCTTCCACTCATATCGGTTATTTCGAATGTGAAATTTTTTATTGAGTCATCAATTTTCAAATTTAAAATATTCTTAGCAGGATTTGGATAGAATTGTACAGATTCCAATATTCTCGAAATTGAAAGGTCATCTACAGACAAAACCGAAGTAGAGGCCACAGCAAAATGCTGTATTGCTCCAACTGCAGATTTGCCCACATTCAAAACATAAACCGGATCCATATTCACTAAAAGATCATTTGCTGTATGGACATAAGGATTGTTATAGCCACCTTCATATTCCCAATAACCTGTGATGATTTCTCCGTTCTGTTGAAAAGGAACGTAATCTGTGCTTTCTGCCGGGTCAAAATCTACGGCTAATGGAGAGTATAGAAGTGTGCAATTTGCAAGTTCCTGAACAGCAATGGCAGCAGCGGCATTATTGCTCGTTGGATTACTTTGGTCTCTATCGTGATAAAGTTTCGTGTTCGCTTTAGTTGCAAGACCGCCAACCTGATCTAGATTCACCACGACTTTGATGTCCATTTTTGGATTGGTTCCGTTTACGATTTGTGAAACATATCTGGAACTTCCCAAAAGACCTTGTTCTTCTCCGGAGAAGTGGATGAACTTGATAGAGTAATCCGTCGGAACATTTTTCAGAATCCTTGCGATTTCCAGAATAATGGATGTGCCGCTTCCATTGTCGTTGGTTCCGGGGCCGTTGATGGAATCAAAATGTCCGCATACGATCACGAATTTATTTGGATAAAGTATTCCTGTTTTTGTGACGATAAGATTTTTGGAAGAGTAACCGCTCGCAGTCCAGGAGTGTTCAAAAAAATCAGATGTTGTATAGCCAAAGGATGTGTATTTGTTTTTGATCCAGTTAAAGGTATTGGTATTTTGTGTTGTTCCTGTTCTTTTAACGCCCAAAGCTTCAAACTCCTGTAAATAAGTATTGATGTTGGCTTGAGAAACTTGATTTGCTCTGTCCTGATATGCCTGTATAAAAGTCTGTGCTTTCGAAATTTGCGCAGATGCAAATAAAATAAAATAAAAAATAGTTCTTTTTATCATTATTGAAAATTTATTGGTAAAAATAAAAAATCCCGAGATATTTCTCAGGATTTTATATTGATAACAAAGATTTGTAATTATTTTACTTGATCTACAACAGCTTTGAAAGCTTCTGGATGGTTCATTGCAAGGTCTGCAAGAACTTTTCTGTTTAGCTCGATGTTGTTTTTCTTAAGAGCTCCCATGAACTGAGAGTAAGATAATCCGTGTTCTCTTGCACCCGCATTGATACGAGTTACCCAAAGGCTTCTGAAGTTTCTTTTCTTCTCTTTTCTACCACGGTAAGCATATTGCATTGCTTTTTCTACCGCATTTTTAGCTACAGTCCAAACGTTCTTTCTTCTACCGAAAAAACCTTTAGCCTGCTTTAATACTTTTTTTCTACGCGCTCTGGACGCTACAGAATTTACTGATCTTGGCATAATTTAAATTGTTTTTTTTGAAATGTGCGGAAGATTTATGATTGATAATAGATGATTGATTATAAATCATTTATCATTTATCATTTATCATTTATCATTCACTTAGTGGCTCCATTTCAGGGTTAAATTGTTGAATTTGTTTTGAATTCTTATAAACCGAATATAGATTTATAAAAACTACTTAATTGCTAATTGTCTCAAAACACTCTTAGTGTCCACAGCAGCAACATAAGAAGTTTGCGTTAGATTTCTCTTTTGCTTAGTTTCTTTCTTAGTCAAGATGTGGCTTTTGAAAGCATTCTTTCTTTTGATCTTACCAGTTCCGGTAAGAGCAAAACGCTTTTTAGCACCTGATTTCGTTTTTAATTTTGGCATTGTTCTGCTTTTTATGGTTTGTTATCAATATCTATTCTTTATTCTTAAACGTATCTAAGAATAATAGTTTGCAAAATTACGAAAAATTTCTGAGAGTAGGATAATGAAATTTCTGTTTGATTTTGTGAATGAATGGAGATTGCTTTTTTTAATTCAAAAAGAAATTTAAATACGGTTTTCCGTAAGGATATATGAAATTTGAATCTTAATTTTGGGAGACAAACTTTTTAATAAAATCTTAGTATTTACAGAATCATCATATCTAATAACATCACTATTATGAAAAAAAATGGCTGTTTAAAAATATTTATAATTCTTTTTTCAATAATTATAATTTGGTATTTATATAAACGACATCAAGTTTCTAAACACAATGAAAGAGTAAGAATTGAAGATGCTGAATTAATGAAAGATGCACCTGATATTAATGAAAAATTAAAAACTGAAAAATTTGAAGTACTTGAATTGGATTTAAATCCACAAATAATGCTTCGTAATATAAACGTATTATTAAAAGTTAAAGTTAATAACAAAGAAGAAGCTAAGAAAATTTTTGATGAAATTAGAGGTTTCTATACAGGATTCAAATGTAATATTAATTTGTACGATAATAGAGATGCTTTGTACAAAGGATTTGAATATCCATTGGAGGGAGAAAATAAAAAATTTGTAGCTAAACATTTAATTGCTTCATCTTTTTTCGATTCATCTGAAACTGTTATGATGTTTCCATATAAAGATTAGATACCAGCTATACAAAAAAACCTCAAAAATTAATTCGAGGTTTTATATTATAAATAGATATTTGTAGTCTTATTTAGCAGCCTTTTTAGGACTCATCATCATGATCATTCTTTTTCCTTCAAGTTTAGGAAGCTGGTCTACTTTTCCAACATGTTCCAGATCTTGAGCCAGTTTCAAAAGAAGGATCTCTCCCTGGTCTTTGAAAATGATAGAACGTCCTTTGAAGAAAACATAAGTTTTCAGCTTAGAACCTTCTTCCAAGAATTTTTCAGCGTGCTTTTTCTTGAATTCGTAATCGTGATCATCGGTTTGAGGTCCGAATCTGATCTCTTTTACAACAACTTTTACTTGCTTCGCTTTTAGTTCTTTGGTCTTCTTCTTTTGCTCGTACAAGAATTTTTTATAATCCAGGATACGGGAAATGTAAGGCTCTGCTTTATCAGAAATAACCACAAGGTCCAACTCTTGTTCTCTTGCGATCTCTAAAGCTTTTGATAATGGATAAACTCCTGGTTCAACGTTATCTCCCACAAGACGTACTTCTCTTGCACGGATCTTATCGTTGATTTGATGAAGGTCTTCCTGAACTGGACGTCTCATCGGACCTCTGCTGTTGTTTCTTTTTAGTGCTATGGTTTTAAAATTTTAAAATTAATATTCTTTAATAAGGTTTTGTTAGTTTGAGCCCAGTTCAAATGCCGGTTTTGCCTGCTCTTTGAAATAGGTGATGAATGCTTCGATCGTCATTTCGCCCAAATCGCCTTCGCCTCTTCTTCTTACAGAAATCGTACCGTTGTTTTCTTCGTTCTCACCTACAATAAGCATAAATGGTAACTTTTTCAACTCGGCATCACGGATTTTTTTACCCGTTTTCTCATTCCTGTCGTCAATCAATCCGCAAATATCGTGAATTTCCAATGATTCTGAAACTTTTTTTGCATAATCTGCATACTTTTCACTGATCGGCAAAATCGTAAACTGTTCCGGACTCAACCAAAGTGGGAAATCTCCCGCTGTATTTTCAATCAGAATCGCAATGAATCTCTCCATAGAACCAAATGGTGCTCGGTGGATCATCACTGGTCTGTGCTTCTCATTATCATTACCATTATACCAAAGGTCAAATCTTTCCGGTAAGTTGTAATCTACTTGAATTGTTCCCAACTGCCAGCTTCTTCCCAAAGCATCTTTCACCATAAAGTCAAGCTTAGGACCATAGAAAGCTGCTTCGCCATATTCAGTGACAGTTTTAAGGCCTTTAGCTTTAGCTGCAGTTACGATGGCGTTTTCCGCTTTCTCCCAATTTTCATCGGAACCGATATATTTTTCCCTGTTTTCCGGGTCTCTCAATGAGATTTGAGCCGTAAAGTCAGCAAATCCAAGTGAACCGAAAACGTACAAAACTAAGTCAATTACCTTTTCAAATTCCTGTAACAATTGGTCAGGCGTACAGAAAAGGTGTGCATCATCCTGAGTAAATCCACGAACTCTTGTTAAACCGTGTAATTCTCCGGACTGCTCATATCTGTATACGGTTCCAAACTCTGCATAACGTTTTGGAAGATCTTTATAAGACCATTGTTGAGCCTTATAGATTTCACAGTGGTGAGGGCAGTTCATTGGCTTCAACAAAAATTCTTCACCTTCGTTAGGTGTTTTGATTGGTTGGAAGCTGTCTGCTCCGTATTTGTCCCAGTGTCCGGAAGTTACATATAATTCTTTTGCTCCGATATGCGGAGAAATTACGAATTCATAACCTTGTTTTTTCTGAGCTACAGAAAGGAAATTCTCTAATTTTTTCCTAAGTGCTGCACCTTTTGGTAACCAAAGTGGAAGACCTTGTCCAACTTTTTCAGAAAAAGCAAAAATTCCTAGTTCTTTTCCTAGTTTTCTGTGGTCTCTTCTTTTAGCTTCTTCAAGTCTTTCAAGATATTCAGTTAATTCTTTTTGTTTAGGGAAAGAGATGCCGTAAACTCTTGTCAGCTGAGGATTTTTCTCATCGCCTCTCCAGTAAGCTCCGGCTGCGTTAAGGATTTTCACAGCTTTCACAATTCCTGTTGAAGGGATGTGACCACCTCTACAAAGGTCTGTGAAGTTATCGTGGGTTACGAAAGTGATTTCGCCATCAGGCAGATTCTCAATCAGTTCAGTTTTGAAAGGGTTATCTGCATATTCTTTTAATGCGTCAGCTTTAGAAACTTCACGAAGGTTGAAAGTGGAGTTTTTCTTAGCGTTTTCCAAAATTTTCTTTTCCAGTTTCTCGAAGTCATTTTCCGACAAAGGCTTTCCTCCGAAATCCACATCATAGTAGAACCCGTTCGCGATTGCAGGCCCGATTGTCAGTTTTGCATCAGGATAAAATTCCATAATTGCCTGTGCCAATAAGTGAGCTGACGAATGCCAGAATGCTTTTTTACCCATATCGTCATTCCACGTCAAAAGTTGCACTGTAGAATCCTCCGTTATCGTGGTTTCTACTTCTGTCTGTTTTCCGTTCACGATTGCAGAAATGGTATTTCTTGCCAAACCGTCACTTATACTTTGCGCAACTTGTAGTGGAGTAACTGCTCCTTCATATTCTCTGATGCTGCCATCAGGAAGTGTAATTTTTAGCATTATGACTGAAATTTTTAAGATGCAAAAATAGTGATTTTTTTAAAGAAAATTGATATTTATTTGGTCTTAACTTTCTCTTTTATGATCTCAATAACATCTACATTTCTGACTTTTGATTTTATCCATCCGTGGATGTCGATGTACATCAGCGTTCTTTTGTCGTATCGGTTTTTTTCGGATTCTTCCAGTTGCTTTTCGAATTCTTTGAAAGCGGACATCTGTTCTGCCGAATTTTTATCACTGATTTGTTTGAAAAAATTCACAATGTTGAAATGTAAATCTGATGGGTTTTTCATCTTTTTAGCAAACTTCAACGTATTTTTCACGAAGTCGTCATAATCTTCATCAAAACTGGCTTCAAATTTTGCCATAAGAATCAAAATTCTTGTATGGAAAAGCAAATCCTCCTGAATGTTGCCTTTGGAATTAATGATTCTCAAACCGTATTTTATCGTATTCTGATAATTTTTACTTCCGAAATACATCGAAGCAATTTTCAGATAAAGTATCAACAAATGATGTTCATCCACTTTATCACGGAATTTTTCCATCTTAAGTTCCAGCTCAGGAATCAGTTTTGTGCCTTTGAAAAAATCTCCTTTGATGAAATAGAGATTCATCAAAGTGTTATAATAATTAAGAAAAATCAAAGATTGAGAATTCTCGTTATGAACAAAAATCTCAGATTTCACAACATTATTGAACTTCTCAAAACTCTTCTCAATTCCTTTGATACTTCCATAGATAAACAAAAGCTTGAACAGGTAAGTATTACCTTTGATATACCAGACCGGATGACTTTTTATCATTTCCGGATTCTGGTGAAACAATTCTACCCATTGATAAGCATATTTCAGGGTGTATTTATAATCCTGCAGAAGCTGGTTTTTCCAGACGTGGGCTTTGTAATACCAGAGTTTTTCTGTGAAATTCAGTTTTTGGAGGTCTATTTTTGCTAATTTTTTATCAAAAAAGTCGATGATTTTTTCCCGGTCTTCATCGTTTTTGATGTAGCCGTGCGTCAACATTTCGCTATATAATTTCAGGGACAAATTAGAAAGTTTGGTCGCATACCTGTTCTGCTGGCTTATTTCGCTGGATTGGCGGATAAGTTCATCAGCCCGCCCATCAATACTTCGGGTAATGAATTGAGATTCAATGACCTTTTCAAGTTCTATGATTTCGGATGCAATCGTTTTTTCATCCAGCTCCATAGCCGATTGTTTGGCTTTGTCCAGGATTTTCAGAGCTTGTTTGTGTAATCCTTTTTGGTAAAGAATATTGGCGAAATCAAGCTGTTCCCGAAGTTGCATCCTGTTATTCTGATGACTTGGATTGAGTCTCAGGCTTACCAAGATCTGTTTGTAAAGATGCGCTTTCAGATTGGAAAGCTGTTGTTTCGATGATATTTTTTTTTCAAGAATGATCTCCTCGTTGTATTCTTTCATTTTATCCAATTCAGAAAAAAGCAGAAGAAATTTTGCATCGACATTGATTCCGAGACGATTGACATATAGCTTAAATTGTCTCTTTTCCGAGGTCGAAAGTGACTTTATGAGGACAAATAAAAAATCTTTCTGTAATTCTGACATTGTAAAAATTGAATATTTAAATAATTGATAATTAAGTTTTTATAAATTATTTTGAGCAAATCGGATATTGTATTTTTTGAATTGAATCTATTATAAACAAATGTTCAAATTTTATTTTTGAATATCAAAATTAGATAAAAACTCTATTATGAATCCTGAAAAAATTGAAATTTTTGATACGACGCTGAGAGATGGTGAACAAGTTCCGGGATGTAAACTGAATACGGAACAAAAATTAGTTATCGCAGAGAAACTCGATTTTTTGGGTGTTGATATTATTGAAGCCGGTTTTCCGATTTCCAGCCCTGGGGATTTTAAGTCAGTTCAGGAGATTTCAAAAATTGTAAAAAATGCCAAAGTCTGCGGACTTACCAGAGCTAATAAGAAAGATATAGAAGTTGCTGCGGAAGCTCTGAAGTATGCAAAAAGACCGAGAATCCATACAGGAATCGGTACTTCGGATTCTCATATTAAATTCAAATTCAATTCCACAAGGGAAGATATTATAAAACGCGCTGTTGAGGCGGTGAAATATGCGAAGAACTTTGTAGATGATGTCGAGTTTTATGCAGAAGATGCAGGAAGGACCGATAATGATTTCCTTGCAAAAGTTTGCGAAGAAGTCATTAAAGCGGGAGCGACGGTTCTTAACATTCCTGATACGACAGGTTATTGCCTGCCGGAAGAATATGGAAGAAAGATTAAATACCTGAAAGATAACGTAAAAGATATCGACAAAGCAATTTTGTCCTGCCATTGCCACAACGATTTGGGGATGGCGACTGCCAATTCGATTTCTGGGATTATCAACGGCGCCAGACAAATCGAATGCACCATCAACGGGCTTGGGGAACGCGCCGGAAACACGGCTTTGGAAGAGGTTGTGATGATTATCAAACAACATCCAAATCTTAATTTCTTCACCGATGTCAATTCTAAGATGCTCAATGAAATGAGTTATTTGGTTTCTGACCTGATGGGAATGCCGGTTCAGCCAAACAAGGCCATTGTTGGTGCTAATGCATTTGCGCATAGTTCAGGGATTCATCAGGACGGTGTCATCAAAAACAGGGAAACTTACGAAATCATCGACCCAAGAGAAGTTGGAATCAACGAGTCATCAATTGTTTTGACTGCCCGAAGCGGACGCTCTGCTCTGGCTTATCGTTTCAAAAATATTGGTTTTGATGTGACAAAAGTCGAATTGGATTTTCTGTATCAGGAGTTTTTGAAAATTGCCGATACCAAAAAAGAAGTTAATAATGATGATTTAAGCTATATGATGAAATCATTTAATCAAAAAATCGGATAGAAAATAAAATGAGCCAAAACAAAACATTATTTGATAAAGTTTGGGATGCACACGTTGTAGAAACCGTTCCGGATGGACCTCAGGTGATTTATATCGATAAACATCTGATTCACGAAGTGACCAGTCCGCAGGCTTTTGCAGAACTGGAAGCGAGAGGTCTGGAAGTTTTTCGGCCAAACCAGATTGTGGCAACAGCAGACCACAATGTTCCGACACTTGGACAGGAATTGCCAATCAGAGATGAGTTATCAAGAACGCAGGTTCAACAACTGACCGAAAATTGTAAAAAGAACAACATCGAATTGTATGGACTTGGGCATCAGTATCAAGGAATTGTTCACATCATCGCACCAGAGTTGGGAATTACGCAACCAGGAATGAGTATTGTTTGCGGCGATAGCCATACTTCCACACACGGCGCATTCGGAGCAATTGCCTTCGGAATTGGAACAAGCCAGGTGGCGCAGGTTTTTGCGAGTCAATGTCTGTTAATGAACAAACCGAAATCGATGCGGGTTTCGGTGAATGGAAAATTGAATAAAGATGTTCAGGCAAAAGATGTGATTCTTTATATTATTTCAAAAATCGGAACGGATGCCGGAACAGGATATTTCTGTGAATACGCAGGAAATGTTTTTGAAGAAATGTCTATGGAAGGAAGAATGACGGTTTGTAATATGAGCATCGAAATGGGAGCGAGAGGCGGAATGATCGCACCGGACGAAACGACTTTCGATTATATCAAAGACAGAACATTTGCACCAAAAGGTGAGGAGTGGACAGAAAAAGTTGAATATTGGAAAACTTTAAAATCGGATTCTGAAGCAATTTTTGATAAAGAATTTGAATTCGCTGCGGAAGATATCAAACCGATGATTACCTACGGAACCAATCCTGGAATGGGAATTTCCATTGATTCCAAAATTCCGGCCGCTCAAAATGAATCTGAGGAAAAGGCATTAAAATATATGGGGCTGAATGCCGGACAATCGACATCGGATATCAAAGTAAATTATGTTTTTATCGGAAGCTGTACCAATGCGAGAATTGAAGATTTCCGTTCCGCTGCAGCTTATATGAAAGGAAAACAAAAGGCTGAAAATATTGTGGCCTGGCTGGTTCCGGGTTCACAGCAAGTGGCCAGGCAAATCTATGACGAAGGATTGGACAAAGTATTTAATGATGCTGGTTTTCAAATCCGTCAGCCAGGATGTTCAGCGTGTCTGGCAATGAATGAAGACAAAATCCCGGAAGGCGAATATTGTGTTTCTACTTCCAACAGAAACTTCGAAGGTCGTCAAGGTCAAGGTGCGAGAACACTTTTGGCAAGTCCTTTAACTGCTGCGAAAGTTGCTGTGGAAGGAAGAATCCCGGCTTTTTAAAATTTGAATTAATTATACACTGGAATTTAAAAACATTGAATTTTAAATTTTGAACACTGAATTATAAGTATGCAAAAATTAGTTTTAATCAATTCTCAGGCTGTTCCATTGCCGAGTGAAAATATAGATACAGACCAGATAATTCCTGCTCGTTTCCTGAAAAGTATCAGCAAAGAAGGATTTGGGGAAAACCTTTTCAGAGACTGGCGATATAATGTTCATACTAATGAACCCAATGCTGATTTTGTTCTGAATAATTCCAAATATTCTGGCGAAATTCTCGTTGCCGGAAATAACTTTGGATGCGGAAGCAGCCGGGAACACGCAGCCTGGGCGTTGACAGACTACGGATTCAAGGTTGTAGTGTCAAGTTATTTTGCGGATATTTTTAAAGGAAATGCACTTAACAACGGACTTCTTCCGGTGAAGGTTTCTGAGGGATATCTTAAAGATCTGATAGAAACCATTACTGGAAATCCATCCACTGAAATTACTGTAGATGTTGAGAAACAGACGATTTCTTTCAATGAAAAAACAGAAAGTTTCGAGTTGGATTCCTACAAAAAAATATGCCTGATGAATGGCTACGATGATATCGATTTTTTAACAAGTAAAAAAGACGCCATAAAAGCATTTGAACAAAAAGCACAGAAAGTATATGAGCAATAATTATAAAATAGCCGTTTTACCGGGGGATGGAATCGGCCCGGAAGTTACCAATGAAAGCGTAAAGATACTGAAGGTAATAGGAGAGGTTTTTCAATATAATTTCGAATTTAATTACGGTGTGATGGGAGCAGAGGCGATATATCAGACCGGAAATCCTTTGCCGGATGAGACTTTGGAATTATGTAAAAATTCTGATGCCGTTTTGTTCGGGGCCATTGGCGACCCAGCATTTGATAATAATCCCGATGCAAAAGTTCGTCCCGAGCAAGGTTTGCTCAAACTTAGAAAAGAACTGGGATTATTTGCCAACATCAGACCAATCAAAACCTACGCTTCTTTGATCAAAAAAAGCCCTTTGAAAAAAGAAATCATTGATGGAACGGATATTCAGATTTATCGTGAGCTGATTAGCGGAATTTACTTCGGGGAAAAATTTACTGATGAAAATGGAGAATATGCCTACGATCTTTGCAAATATTCTAAAGAAGAGATAAGCGGGATTACACATTTGGCGTTTCAGGATGCTCAGAAAAGAAAGAAAAAACTGACATTGATTGACAAAGCCAACGTTCTTGATACATCCAGACTTTGGAGAAAGATTGTGAAAGAAATCGCTTTGGAATATCCGGACGTTACCTTAGACTTTATGTTTGTGGATAATGCGGCGATGCAGATGATTCTTGATCCAAAACAGTTTGATGTAATCTTGACAGAGAATATGTTCGGTGATATTATCTCGGATGAAGCTAGCGTTATTGGCGGTTCAATCGGATTATTACCGTCAGCTTCTATTGGTAAGGATAATGGACTTTTCGAACCAATACATGGTTCTTATCCTCAGGCTAAGGGAAAAGGAATTGCAAATCCGGTCGCATCGATTCTGAGTGCTGCGATGTTATTAGATTATTTAAATTTAAATCAAGCAGCAGAAAAACTTCGTCAAAGTGTGGAACACGCTATCGAAAGCAAATTTGTAACAGTAGATCTGAACGCTGAGCAGAATTACGCAACATCAGAAGTGGGAGATTTCATTGCGGATTATATTCATTTCTCAGAAAAATCTTACTACAATTACGAAAATATCCAATTGGGAAAATCCACAATTGTATAAAATATTGATATGAAGCCAAAAAAGAGCCGAAGAAATTCGGCTCTTTTTATAAGATTAAATTTTAAAACTAATCTTTATTTCCCATAGAATCCATCTCATCTATCATTCCTTCTTGGATGGTGGTTGTCGCTTTTCTATTATCCGTAAAATACAGATCATTTTTAGCTTTTGCAATAATCCTTGCCCTTGTTGATTCTGGAATTGGATATTCTTTATGTCGGTCCGGATATCTATTGGCCAAATAATCTCTTGTTTTTTCTTCCACATCTATCGCTCCATTTTCGTCTAAGATGGCTTTTGCGGCATTGGCATCCTCTTCAGTTTCTGCATAAACTGTAATCGTATTGCTGTCGATGCTTGCATATTCGTAGCGGTCCTTTTCAACAACATCATTGTCAAACAACCAATCAAAAAAATTAGCTTTTCTGTCTGTATCAATATTTTCAAGCGCTTCAACTTCGGACTTTGAAATCGTATATTCATAAAGACCGGCGTTTTCCAGTTTTGTGATCACATCTCTGCTTTCTGTTTCGTTTGGGAAAATCCCGATAATAGTGTAAGACATAATAATATTTTTTGGTATTAAACATATTTGTCTTTTTCTAAACAAAAATGATGTCACAGTCAGGATATCAATAAATTTTAACTTTATTTTAATATTTGGGCGCCTTTATCCGTCCTCCGTTCCCGCTTTTTTCTTTTTTTACAAAAAAGAAAAAGAGCTCCACTCAGGCCGGGGCGCGCTTCGCAGAATAGACATTTTCCCAACAAAAAAACCTTTCAGTTGTTTAAGAAAGGTTTTCGTTTGAGTTTGTAAAGATTTGAAAACGCACGAATTGTGCAGCCCGGCCTGAACGGACTCTTCTAGAGCCTCAGAGTGACAAAGTGGGAGATAAAGCTACCCCAATCATTTTACTTGAATTTTGTAAATACTAACCCATCGATTTCATCAGAAGTTCTTTTTTCGTGATGATGATGGGGTTTTCTGTTGTTTGTAAAGAATAGATTGTTTTTTGCTTTTGCAACGATTTTGGCATTAATACTTTCAGAATTAGAATAGGTTTGAAGTTTCTCAGAATGATTCTCAAACATATATTCTCTAGTTTTTTCTTCAACATTCACTGCGCCATTGTTGTCCAGGATATCTTTCACGATGTGTGCATCCTGTTCTGTTTTCAGATGTACGGTGATTGTGTTGTGGTCGATACTTGCGTATTCGAAACGGGCAATATCGAGATGATTATCATCAAATAACCAATTCCAAAACCCATTTTTCTTCTCAATGGCTGCATTTTGCGAGATCTCCTCATCCGAATGAGAAAGAATGTAGTCATTGTAACCTGCGTTTTCCAATTTTAAAAGGACTTTATCAGCTTCCATCTGATTCGGGAAAAGCCCTACTACAATATAAGACATAGCTGTAATGTTTTTAAGTGAAACGGAATTTAAAGAACACAGCGAAACCAAATTCATTAACGTTTGATTTTCAGTATTAAATATACATTAATTTATTAAACAAACCTAAATTTGATTAATTTTTTCTTGCTTTAGAATTAAACGATTGTTTATTTTTAGAATGGATTTTAATAAAAAATCCTTTCAAATCTTGAAAGGATTGATGAATTTTTTAAGAAAGAAATTATTTTTCTGTATTGTCTGTTTTTCCGTCTTTGTTCACTTTCGAACCTTTGTCGATATCCTGTTTGTCAATGTCAGGTGGGTTTTTCTTGTCAGAGGCAGCAGGAATATTTTTAAAATCTTCGGTCTGCTTTTTATTTTCAGAACTGTTGCTGTTTTCGGTCTTTTTATCAGGATTCATAACGGTAATTTTTTATAGTTCGGTGGAAGGGAACGTATTCGTTTTATCTTCTATAGAATAATGCAAGGCTTTTGCCAAAACAAAAATTTCGTTAAGATTTTCTTTCAATTGTTTTTTACTCTGCTGTTTCAGATTTTCCTGATTCACACTTTTCGCCATATTTTTCTTTGCAGATTCCATAATGCCGTTGATGTCTTTCTGGCTGAATCTGTTGATCGCATAATCATCCATGAAATGAATCTTCACATCCGGGAAGATCTTGATTTCCGGCTGAGGCAATTCATTAATGATAACTTTTTTGTTAATGGTGTCCACATCGATTTTCATTCTTTTCAAATCATAAGAAACCTGAGTTTTTGCTGTCGTATAAAGTACCA
This sequence comes from Epilithonimonas caeni DSM 17710, assembly GCF_000426465.1. Classification (GTDB taxonomy): domain Bacteria; phylum Bacteroidota; class Bacteroidia; order Flavobacteriales; family Weeksellaceae; genus Epilithonimonas; species Epilithonimonas caeni. Next base: position 342,513 of record NZ_KE384527.1, on the reverse strand, counting down.
TCTCTCTTGGCAGAATATCAAATCCGGCAATGCTTGCTGCAGAACTTTTGTGCGTTTGAAAGCTGGAAAAATCCTGTTCCAAGACCACCATTTTGTTCATTTTCTGGATTTGATTCGTAATCAGATAATAATCCTGATTCACGAGAGCTGCTTCATCTTTTTTGTTGCAGCTTCTCCACGACAGGAAAACGAAAACCGTTAAGATGATCCCGAAAATGAACGAAAGTATGCCTGTGTATCTATTCATTGATTTAGAATTTGTCAGCAATGTTTAATTTATTAAAAAACACTTCGATAAGCTCAGTGTGACAACTCTAATACTAAAGGCTTTGTCAGTCTGAGGCTCTCGAAGACTATTTAAATTATTTAAACAAACCTGAATTATTATCTTTTTTCAGAATGTTAAGCAAATCCCTTTCCAAATATCCGGTTTCCGGCATTTCTGTGATTCTTCCAATTTCTTTTCCGTACTTTTTTACGATGATTGTCGGAACTCTGGTGATATTATAAAGTCCTTCTTCTCCGGATGGTGATTCCTTTTTTCTGTTGACGGCAATGATCTGCATTTTGGCGGTATTGTATTTCAAGGTTTCCAGGATCTTGATCAGTCTTGGAAATTCTCTGTGACTGTCCTCACACCAGCTTCCGACGAAAACAACCAGATTGTAGGAATTCAGTTTTTCCTTTTTCAGCTGAGAAAGACTTGTCTGGTCAACTTGATAACGGTTGTACTCTTCATCGAACCAAGTTTTGAAAGGCTCTTTGCGGAACTGGTCAAGCGTTTGTGTTCCAAGCAGTATTTTGCCGTCGTTTTTCGATTCCACTTCTCTGTTAACAATCACTCGTTCTGCACAGGAATTAAAGCTTGTCAATGTGATGATCCCTAATAATATTGAGATTTTTCTCATTATGTTTTTTGTTTTTTAAACACAAGGTTCACAAATTAAAAATTATTAAAGTTTAAAAATTGTATTCTTTATGAAAAATCTTTGTGTCTTTTGTGGTTAATTATTAATGATGTCTGCCAGGTCTGCAGCAGAATAATATTTGTTTTTAAGAACCTTGTTGTCAGCAACCCTGTGAACATTATATTTGTCTCCGGATTTTTCATAATAGGCATCGGTTCCTTTGGCTTTGTAGAATTCTACAGTTTCCTGAGCCTGAACTTCATTATCACAAGCTTTTGACATATTAGAACGCTGAACTTCATTGAACAATTCCACGAATTTTTCTCCCAGACCAAACTCCAGAACTGCGCCACTCAAAACATATTGCAAATCGCAAAGGGCGTCCGCCACTTCTACAAGATCATTGTCTTCAATTGCTTTTTTTAGTTCGTCTAATTCTTCTTGTAAAAGACTGACTCTCAAAGCTGCGCGTTCTTTTGAAGGGATTTGAGGCGTATCCAAAATTGGTGCATTGAAGGTTCTGTGAAATTCGGCTACCTGATTCAGGCTATCTAATTTTTCCATTATTTTCTAAAATTTTAACAAATATAAAAAACAGAATCTACAGAGAAGAATTTTATTGGTTCGGATATTGCAGAATTACAGAAAAAAGTTATGGAAAATATGGATTCCCACACCTATGGCAAGCTTGCAGTTACGTTGATAATTTCCTTTGTGATAATGTATTTGGTTATGTTTCTGAATATGGATAAAATAGAAGATTATCATACAAGTATTACAAGGGTTTATATGACTTTTCTAATGATTTCACCAATGGCAATTTTGATGGTCTTACGTATGAAAATGATGTATAAAAACAGAAAAATCAACGTTGCAATTATTATTTCTTCGGTTGCCGTTTTTGCATTTTCATTAATAGGATTGAGAACGCAGACACCTGTCGGAGATATTCAATATATGAAAGCAATGATTCCGCATCATTCATCTGCAATTATGACCAGTAAAAACGCAAATATCAAAGATGCTGAAGTCAGAAAGTTGGCAGATAGTATCATCAAGTCTCAGGAAAAAGAAATCGATCAAATGAACAAAATTCTGAAAAGACTGGAATAAATAAAAAGCCTTCCAAAATCATTTGGAAGGCTTTTCAATCATAACAGATTCTTTTTATTATAAAGTGATATCTCTTCCAATCACCAATCTTTGGATTTCAGAAGTTCCTTCGCCAATCGTACAAAGCTTAGAATCTCTGTAAAATTTCTCAACAGGAAAATCTTTCGTATAACCATAACCACCGAATATTTGAACCGCATTATTGGAAATTCTAACACAGGCTTCGGAAGCGTATAATTTTGCCATTGCGCCTTCACGTGTCATTTTTTGCTTGGCGTTTTTAAGGTCGGAAGCTCTTCTGATCAATAATTCTGAAGCATCAATTTCTGTTGCCATATCAGCCAGCATAAAATTAACAGCCTGGAAACTTGAAATCGCTTTTCCGAACTGATGTCTTTCCTGTGCATATTTAAGAGCAGCTTTATAAGCACCTCTCGCAATTCCTAAGCTCAATGCTGCAATAGAAATACGGCCACCATCCAGGACTTTCATCGCTTGTTTGAAACCGCTCCCCACTTCTCCTAATCTGTGAGAATCCGGAACCCGAACGTTATCGAAAATCAATTCAGCGGTTTCAGAAGCACGCATTCCTAATTTATTTTCTTTTTTTCCGGAAGTGAAACCTGCCATTCCTTTTTCCAAAACAAAAGCGGTGGAATTATTTTTTGCTCCTTTTTCTCCCGTTCTTGTCATTATAACAGCAATATCTCCGGAAATAGCGTGTGTGATAAAGTTTTTTGCACCGTTGATGATCCAGTCGTCACCGTCTTTTACAGCGGTTGTGGACATGCCGCCGGAGTCAGAACCTGTATTATGTTCGGTCAATCCCCAGGCACCGATGACTTTTCCGGATGCTAATTGTGGCAACCATTTTCTTCTCTGTTCCTCATTCCCAAATTCATAAATATGATTGGTACAAAGTGAATTGTGCGCAGCAACAGATAATCCAATGGATGGGTCAACTTGAGAAATCTCGTCGAGAATCGTTACATATTCCTGATAACCAAGCCCGGAACCGCCATATTCTTCCGGAATCACAATTCCCATAAAACCCAATTCTCCCAATTGGTGGAATAATTCCACAGGGAAAGTCTGGCTCTCATCCCAATCCATAATATTTGGGCGTATATTTTTTTCGGCAAAATCTTTGGCCGTTTCGGCTATCATTTTTAGGTTGTCCATAGTGACGGTTTCCATATTTTTATCTTTGTGCCCAAATATAGAAAAATTAGGTTAAGCACAATTTTTTTTTAATGTTTGTTTTTTCTTACGTAAGAATCGAGGTTTTCATTATTTTAGCAAAGAAATTAATGTTAATGAATCCAAAACTGAAAACCCTGTTTTTCTTTCTCATCGGAGCATTTGCCGGAATCTCGGTAATGTATCTGATTTCGAATTATAAAATCGAGAAAAGGAATCAAATTTCGTCGGAAGCCGGAAGTCAGAAGTCGGATGTTGTACGATCCGAAACTCAATTTGATGCCGAACAACCTTCTGCCGGAAGTTTAATACAAGAATTGACTAATGAAACTAAAGTTATTTCTTACGTCAAATCGAATCATAAATTGCCCAATTTTTATATTACTAAATCTGAAGCAAAAAGGCAAGGCTGGAGTCCTTCCAAAGGAAATCTTTGTGACATTTTGCCGCGAAAAGCAATTGGAGGCGATAAGTTCAGTAATCGTGAAAAACAATTACCGAAAGGCGAACAGTATTACGAAGCTGACGTCAACTACAATTGTGGAAACCGAAATGCGGACCGAATTGTCTTTACTAAAAATGGCGATGTTTGGCTCACGAAAAATCATTACAAAACTTTTGAGAAACGATAACTGATTCGAAATGAAAATCTTCTTAGTAAACTTTCTTTTTGCAATTCTTTTTTTAGTTTCGTGTAATGAGAATCAGAAAGCTGAAATTACAAAATCAACTGAGAAAATTATAATTCAGCTTCAGCCTTTTAAAGATATGAAGATGGATGAAGTTGGTAATATTGCAAACCAAATTGAGAAAATTTATTCGGATGTTGCAGTTTTGCAGGCAATTGATTTTCCGAAAAATTCATATTATCAGCCAAGAAATAGATACAGAGCAGACTCGATAATAAAGTTTTTGAGTTCTCAAACAAAAGATAATTTTATCAAAGTTGGACTAACGACAAAAGATATAAGTGCAACGAAAGGAAATGTAAGAGATTTTGGAATAATGGGTTTAGGATATCGTCCGGGAAAAGCTTGTGTTGCATCATCTTTTCGATTAAATCCCTCAAAAAGAAAAGAGCAGTTTTATAAAATAATCATTCACGAGATTGGACATACTCAAGGTTTAAAACATTGTCCAGAGCAAACTTGTTTTATGAGAGATGCGGAAGGTGGAAATCCAACTGATGAAGAAATCGATTTTTGTGACAATTGTAAAGGCTTTTTAAAGAATAAACACTGGAAATTTAATTAAAATGAAAGGCTTCGAGAGCCTCAGCCTGACAGCGTTGTCATCCTGAGGCTCTTGAAGGACATATAAATGAATAATCAATAACAATTAAAAATGCAAGAAATATATATCGATTTCGTCAACATCGGCGATTACGAAGATTTTTATGAACAACTGAAATCAAAATTAGAATTGCCGGAATATTTCGGAGATAATCTTGATGCGCTTTCTGATGTTATTTCCGGAGAATTAGAAATGCCGATTCATATTGAATTTGTAAATATGAGCGTGGACCAATTGGAGCTTTTCGAAGACCTTTTGACCACTTTGGAAGATTTGGAAGATGAGGTAGAAGGTTTTACATTTAGTTACTATCTTGAACAGTACGAAGATGAGGAGTAATATCAGAAAAGCGACTTCGGAAGATTTGATGCAATTGTCACAATTGTTTGATGAATACAGGATGTTCTATCATAAAACATCAGATTTGTCTGGCGCACAGCAATTTTTATCTGAAAGATTAGAAAAAAAGGATTCAGAGATTTTCGTAGCTGAAGATGAAGGAAAATTGGTGGGATTTGTTCAATTGTATCCATTGTTTTCATCAACAAGAATGAAACGTTATTGGCTGCTGAATGACCTCTATGTTAATTCCAATTCCCGAGGAAAAGGTTTTTCCAAAGTTTTGATAGAACAAGCGAAAGAGCTTTGCAGAACATCCAACGCTTGCGGAATGTACCTTGAAACAGGCAAAGAAAATCTGATTGGAAATCAATTGTATCCAAGTGCAGGTTTCAAAAAATACGACGAAGTGAATTTCTATGAGTGGGAAGTTGATAATTAATTATGAAGGATTATTGATTCTATTAATATTGAAAGGCTTCGAGAACCTCAGCCTGACAATCGCACAAAAACTTTGTCATCCTGAGGTTCTCGAAGGATAAATAAACAAATTATGACAGAATTCGAAAAATATATACAGCGTTACCTGGATTCGGTTCCTTCAGAAAACTGGCTTGAAGAAATGAAAATAGCTTCAGATGCCACTTTGGAAATATATGAATCGCTTTCCGAAGAACAAGGGAATTATGCCTACGCAGAAGGAAAATGGAGTTTGAAAACACTTTTGCAACACCTTATAGATACGGAAAAAGTCTTTGCTTATCGTGCACTCAGATTTTCCAGAAAAGACCAGTCTTTGGTTTCGGGATTTGATGAAGAAGCTTGGGCAGATAATTCTTATGCAGGCAACAGAACTTTGAAAAGCCTGATTAAAGAGTTCAAATTAACCAGAAAATTAACTATCAAATTCTTTAAGAACCTTCCGGAAGAAGCATATCAACTTTCCGGAAAAGTAAATGGAAATGATATCAAAGTGGAAACCATCGGGAAATTAACCGTTGGTCACAACATTCATCATTTGAATATTATTAAGGAAAGGTATTTGCCGAATTTATAACAAAATTAATAATGAGGTGATTTGGGTTATCTCATTATTTTTATAAACAATTTTTGCAGTATCTTAATCTTCGGTTTCAATGCTTCCTTCAAATATTTTCCAAATTTTTAAATATGCTTTTACTTTTTTCTTCTTTAATATTCCTATTCCAAATATAATTAAAGTGCCTATAACTGCTATTGTTAATAATATTGTATAATCCATTTGATATATTTAACTCAATATGTCTAATAAAAAAAGCCCCCCGCTGTGCGAGAGACTTTGTTTTCGAAACGAAGGTAAAGGTTTTTGGTAATACAAAACAATAGAGTGTTGATGATGGTCTTTTTTTCCTATTTTATACCTATTTTATTTCTTTTAAATTATATCAATTTTTAATCAATCTAAATTTATTTAATGGATAAGTGATTATTTCTTCTTCGTCAAATACTTCCTCCCCGGAATAAAAAGCAACAAAGCACCAATCACAAAAAGACAAATTCTGGAAAGGAAATCGCCGCTCTTGGTGTAGAATGTTTCTTTGTCAATCAAATTAACTTTTGCAGTCAATGCGCCTTTTGCACCGTAAGGTAATTCATCCACAATATCGCCTCGGGAATTGATGTGCGCACTGGTTCCGCTGTTCGCCGCTCTTGCAATTTCGCGTCTGGTTTCGATTGCACGAAGCTTTGCATAAACCAGTAATTGCTTATGTCCCTGCGAATATCCCCACCAGGAATCGTTCGTTACAATTGTTAGAAGATTTGCTCCTTTTTTTACATAACCGGTCACGAATTCTCCATAAATACTTTCATAGCAGATGATTGGCGCAATTACAGATTTGTTATAAGGATTGGCAAAGACTTTTCTTTCTTCAGAAATCCCGAGAGAACGTGTTGTTCCCCCCAAATCCAACATTACATCTCCTAAAATCGGTTTGAAGAAATTGATATAAGGAAAAATCTCAACGCCAGGTACGAGCATTGCTTTGTGATATATTTCCAGTTGCTGATTAGGGATGATTTGGATTGCAGAATTATATTCGTCCACCCAAATGCCCTGCCTTTCCAGAAAACTGGCTGTTGATGGTTTTTCTTCATTTTCTTGATAAACATAATAACTGGAAATCCCGCCAGAGAAAACAGATTTCGGATGTTGGGAAAGAAACGTTTTGATGTTATTGATGAGCAGACTATTGTTGAACCCTTTTTCGCTAATAGAACCTGGTCCAGGAAGCGAAGTTTCCGGTGAAAGATATAGATCGATTTTTGATTTTCTATCGCTTTGTAAAACTGAATTTTCTGTAGCCAATTTCAACAGATCACCTTCAATTGTCAAACTGTCTTTTTGATATTTTTCGGTGTAAGGGTCAAGTGCCGGTTGAAGCATCGTTACATTGATAGAGCCAACCGTTTCTGGCGAATAATTATAATATTTAATCAAAGAAATTACCATTGGTAAAATAATGAAACCAGCTGTCATCAAAACATTGTTAATCAATGATTTTCTTTTTCTTCCGGCTTCCCAGATTCTTATCGTATAAAATACCAGTACATTACAAGTCAAAATCCAGAAACTTCCGCCTGTTGCACCCAAAGTATCATACCACTGAACAAACTGATGATATTCTGCAAAGACATTTCCGAGATTGAGCCAAGGCCAGGTGAATTCCCAAACGAGATGAAGCTTTTCAAAACACATCCAAATCGCTACAAAAAACACCAATCCAAAATAAGTCCCCTGACTTTTCTTATAAAAATGATAAGCCAGGAAAACCAATGCCATAAAAAATGAATTGGTCAAAACAGGAAACAGAACGGCCAAAAGAGACTTGCTTCCGTCAGGTAATTGTGAATTGTAAAGCCAACCCGTGGTTACTGCATTCCAAATCAGAAATGTGAGGTATGAAAAACAGAAAACTGCTAATTTTTTCTTTTTAATATCGCTAAATTTTGCAATGTTGTGTTCCATCATCAGAAGCGGAACCCAAGCAAAAAATATAAAAAACGGAATCCCGTAAGTCGGCCAGCAAATGGCTAGCAAAACTCCTGAAATTAAAGCGAGTAAAAGGTTTTTCATAATATTTATTTTTTGAACACTAAGTCCGCAAAGATTTTTTTTCAATAATTATGTTACAAGTCTCACAAAGGCGTAAAACTTAATAAAGCGTTTTCTTTTCCAAGCGAAGCGGCTTTGTGAAACTTAAGAAAGTCATTATTCATATAACTTTTGTGAACTTTGTGTTCAAAAAGATTTAATTACGAGAACATCTTCTTTCTCAGGAAATAGAATCCTGCGCTCAAAACTCCTAAAATTCCCAAAGGTAAAAGAAGATTGAGCCATTGCCAGTCAGATTTTTCAGCATCAATTCTTTGTCGGTCAAGCAATCGCACTTCTATTGTTCTGTCTCTAAGTTCCATGATATTGCTGTCGTCTAACAGATAATCCAGAGCATTTCTCAAAAATTGTGCATTGCCGTAATGTTCTTTGGTCAGCAAATCTTCACCGAGAGGAAGAGGTTGTCCTTTCCAGATCTGATTTCTGGCAATATCACCATCTGCGATCACGAGCATTTTATTTTCCGGACTTTGAGCTTTGAAATCAGGGTAAGAATTCTTCTCGCTTCTTGTCGCATAAGCAGATTTGAATTTCCCTTCCAAAGCCACCGCAAAAATCTTCGGTGGAGTAGGGCGTTCCATCTCGCCGATGCTGTCTGTTCTTACGATTTCAGAAAGCGCGACATAATTCGGAACAGTTTTGCTAGTGGTTCTTTCGCTGGATTCGAAAAGAACTTTGGTTTTGATATTTGGCCTTCCCAGCGTATCAATCGAAGTTGGAAATTCGAATTTTACAGGATTGATGTTTTTTGTAATCGGATTTTTGGTTTCAGCGATTCCTAAAGGGAAATAAGGCCAGAGAAAACTGCTATACTGTGGATTACCGGCAACTTCTCCAGAAACTATTCTTACCAGTGCCGATTTTTTCATATCCTTTACCAGCGCCGGGTTGACTCTCAGACCATAATTGAACATAAAATCTGTCAGGTTGAGGTCAATCGGGTAAGCCATAATTTTCTTGGCTTGGAAAAGTGTGTCCATTTCAGCATTGACTGCATCAATCATCCAAAGTGTTTTTCCGCCATTCATAATGTATTGGTCGAGAATCACTTTTTCATTATCAGTAAAAGCTTTTCTTGGTTTTGCAATAACCAGAGCGTCCATTTGTTTTAGTTTCGGGACATCAGCCAAAGACAATTCGGTTTTGTTTTCCGGAATGATGGGTCCGATGTTATAATTCTCCATTGCCAGATCCAAAAATCCACGGAATTCGTCTGGACGCAATTCGTCTTGATTAACCAAGAAACCAATATTCTTCGCCGTTTCTTCCGTCATTCCTTTGATAGTGGAAGCGAAGTTATATTCAAGGTTTTCAATCGATTTGCTGAGTTGTGTTGCAGCATCAATGCCGGATTGTTGGACAATCAATGGAACAGAAGTTCCGTAACCATTATATTTGATGGCGACGTAAGGAAACATAACGATTTCCGATATTTTTCCGTCTTTCATATCCGGAAGTATCGAAGGCTGCATTCCCATTCCTTTCAATGTATCCTGCGGGATTTTCTCAGCAATCGGGTCACGGAATTTATAATCGATTTTCGGATTGATTTTTCGGAACTCGTCCAGCATAAATTTGGTTTCATTCGAGAGCTGTTTGAAAGAAGCAGGAAAATCGCCTTCCAGGTAAACCTCAATCGTCATCGGTTTCTTCACATTTTCCAAAACCTTGATGGTGGAATCCGAAAGTGTATAGCGTTTTTCAGCCGTCAAATCAAAACGTTTATAAATAATGCCGCTCATCCCTATGATCAGGAGAACAGCTATGATAATTAAAGTGATTTTATTTTTTTTATTCATTTTTCTATTAGAATGAATTTTTATAATTTAAATTTTTAGGGCAGCTATTTCCGCTTGTAGTTTATCCTGAGCTTTTCGAAGGGCTCCCAATTTGTCACTCTGAGGCTCTCGAAGAGTCCTGCTCAAGTTGGGCTGCAAAGATTCGACGTTTCAATTGAAAGTCTTTTATCTTTTTTCTTGAATCTTTCCTTACTTCTTTTTCCAGACAAACCAACTTGCCAATCCCAATCCCAAAAATATCACGAAAAGAAAATAGCAAACATCTCTTGTATCTACTTGACCTCTTGTGAAAGCTAAGAAATGTTGATAAAATCCAATATTCTGCAAAATATAATCTGCGCCTCCCATCAGTTTGTAACTTGCCAATTGCTCAATCCCGAAATAGAGAATGAAGCAAAGGAAAACGCCCAATAGGTAAGCCATAATTTGGTTCGATGACAACGATGAAGCCAAAATCCCGACTGCGGAAAAAGCAGCAATCAGAATCGTCAAACCGATGTAACTTCCAAAAGTCATACTTCCGTCGATATTACCTTCCGGAACGCCTAAAACGTAAACGGTGTAATAATAAACCAAACTAGGCAATAAACATAAAACGCCAACCAACCAAACGGAAAGGAATTTCCCAACAACGATTTCGGTAATTTTCACCGGTTGGGAAAAAAGCCAAAACAGTGTTCCGGATTGCTCTTCCTCAGCCAAAGTTCTCATACTGATGGCCGGAATGATGAACATAAAAAGCCAAGGCGAAAGCACAAAGAAACTTTGTAAAGTGGCGCTTCCAATCTCGAAAATATTGAAATTGTTCTCGAAGAAAAAAAGGAATAATGCGGAAATAATACTGAAAGCAGCGATGATGATCCATGCACTCCAGTTTCCGAAAAAATTCCAAAGTTCTTTTTTGAATATAGCAAGCATAGTTGATAATTGATAAATGATGATTGATTATTTTGTTTTGTCAGGCTGAGGTTCTCGAAGCCTTATTATTAGTTTTTACTCTTTGTTGTTTTATCTTTATTCTTATTCACCACTTTCACAATAGATGTTATCAGAATGACAATTCCGAAAAATCCGAGTAATAATTGCCACCAATATTGTATAACGGAATATTTGAGAATTACTGTAAAAACAACTGCGAATAAAATAAATGTTGCGATCTCGTTGAACTGTCGAAGCTTGATATTCGGGGTTGAAAGTGTATTTCCGTTGAGGTTTTTTAATTCTTTCACTCGCTTCCAACACCAAAAATGATAGATTCCAAGTCCAACTAAAAATGTCAGTTTCAGATGGAACCAGGGTGTTTTCATCAATCCAAAATTCAGATAGATCATCGTCAATCCACTTAATAACATCAATATTCCGGCGGGAACAGTGATGATGTTCCAAAGTCTGACTGCCATAAAACTATATTGATTCCTGAGAATCTTCTGCTTTACTTCATCAAATTCGTCTGTATCCTTATAATAGACAAATAATCTCACGAGATAGAAAATCCCGGCAAAGTAACTTACCATAAAAATAATGTGAATTGCCTTTATAATAGGATATAACATCAACAGATTTTTTGCAAAGATACTTTTTATTGGTTGAAGATAAAACAAAGAATCATCATGATTGTTTTTGACAAATTGATGTTGTAATTAGTATTTAAAGGTGATATTTAGATTAAAATGTTTATTTTAGTGCGAAATAAATAAAATTTGATATGAAGAAAAAATTACAATTGTTTGTGTTCTTGCTTCTCAGTGTCATGGGTTTTGCCCAAACATTAAGACCAATTGCTAAAGAAGTCAATGATTATCACTCAAAAAAGGCGGTGTTTCAAGCTGTCAATCTTTTTAGCTTAGATAATAGTGGTAGGCAAATAGCTTATCAGCAGGCGGCAAGAGACGCTAGGGTTTTGAAACTGGATAAGAGCAAGCTCTCACAGATCTTGTTAGATAGGCCACAAACTATTGAGTTCACTTTTCCTTTTGAAGATAGGGAATTGGTGGTAGAAATGGTAAAAGTGGACATTTATTCCCCGGAATTTAAAGTTGAGACCAATAAAAAGAAAGTCTATAATTATCAAAAAGGCGTTTTCTATAGAGGAATTGTAAAAGGTGATAATAAGTCTGTGGTTGCATTCAGTTTTTTCGATAATGATGTGATAGGTGTGGCTTCTGCGCCCAATATTGGAAATGTAACACTAGGAAAAGCGGTAAGTTCGGAGGATTTTGTGGTCTATAATGATCAGAAGTTGACAGGAACCAATCCTTTTATTTGTGCAGCTGATGAATTAATGGACAATGAAAGGCAAAAAATTAAATTTGACCCCAAAACTTCTAAAGCCCCACAGATGACCAATTCTTGTGTAAGAGTTTATTATGAGATCTGTAATCAGCCTTTTCAGCAAAACGGCTCCAATGTAACCAATACGGTCAACTGGATTTCAGCTGTTCATAATAATATCAATACACTTTATGTGAACGATGGTGTGAAGATGTCCCTGAAAACTGTTTATGTCTGGGAGACTGCGGATCCATATACCGGCTCATATAGTCAGAATCTTGCCGCTTTTAGAGTGAACAGACCAACTTTTGACGGAGATCTGGCACATTTGGTAAACTATCCGTCCACTACGAGTGTGGCCTACCTTAATTCTCTTTGTGGAACCTATAAATATGCCTATTCTGGAATCAATATGACCTATAATAATGTTCCGACCTATTCTTGGACTATTATGGCAATGACCCACGAGATGGGACATGCCCTAGGTTCTCCACATACACATGCCTGTGCTTGGAATGGTGATTCTACACCAATTGATGGTTGTGGCGCGCTTGCTGGATACCCAGAATCTGGTTGTGATGAGATAGGACCAATTCCTAGTCAGGGTGGTACGATCATGAGCTACTGTCACCTGAATTCAGTTGGAATCAATATGTCATTAGGCTTTGGAGAACAACCAGGAGCTCTTATCAGACAAACGGTTGATTCTAAAGCATGTCTGGGAACAGATTGTACAAATGTATGTACGATTACCGTAACTTCTCTAGTGGTCAGTAATGTTACAAAGACAGCTGCTACTGCGACCATTTCTGATGCGACATCATCTCTATGGAAATACAGGGTGGTCAAAATGGATGGCACCATTGTGAAATCCGGAAATACAGCGGTGAAAACTCTGACAATTGATGGTCTATCTCCCAATACCTTCTACAAAGTGGAGGTAGGAACAGATTGCTCAGGAGCCTATCAAAGAAGCCAAATGATTTTGACGGATGATGACTGGTGTGGTAAAACGATAACAGATTCTGGTGGAGCTAATGCGAATTATACAGATAACGAAACATGGACAAAAACTTTCTACCCGGATAGTTCTAATGGGAAAATTAAGATTACTTTTCAAGAATTTGACCTTGAACAAGGTTACGATTTCTTGACCGTAAGAAATGGCCCTTCAACTACTTCTCCAGCTTTTACAGGAAGTACTAATATGAGTGGAACAACGATCAGAGGACCTTTTGAATCGACTCATGCAACCGGCGCCATCACTGTTACCTTCACTTCTGATGAAGGTGTTACCTCGAAAGGATTCAAGGCTTTACTTAGTTGTGGTGTTTTGGCGGCAGATGATGTTGCGGGTCTTAAAGATGTTTCATTGTCTCCCAATCCTGTTAAAGATCGATTTATCCTTAATAATATTGGAAAAATTGTCTCTGTCAAGGTTTTCGATACTTCTGGGAAATTGATCAAAGATTTTGATGAGATATCTATATCCAAAAATATGTTTGATGTTTCCATGTTAAAGACCGGCAGCTACGTTGTAATGGTGAAAACTGACAAAGAAACGATAAGCAAGAAAATCATTAAAAAATAATAGCGTTGAATTGATAAAAAATAGTCAAAATGTGAGTTTTGGCTATTTTTTTTGAAAAATTTTAATTAAACTCTTTGTTATTGTACGGTAATCTTGTTTTGAAATGGGGAAAAGTCAATTCTGATTGATTTTTTTAATTAAGGTAAAATAGTTAAAATTTGAATTATGAAGTTGATTTTGAAAAAAAAGTCTTTTTTTTGTACGATAAATTTAATTGTATTAAAATATGAAGAAAATTCTACAACTGCTATTTTCGGTATGTCTTTTCGGATTTGGGACTGCACAAGGTCTTAAACCAATTGCACAGAAAGTAGCAGATCAAAAGATGGCTAAGAGAAATTTTGCCAAGTTCAGTCCTTTTACTAAGGATGTAGCTTCCAAAAATGCAGCTGTCTATAACAATGAGGCGTCCGACGTGACGGTTATGCAGCTGAAAACTGCTGAATTACAAAGAATAGTTAGCGAGAAACCACAAGTCATGGAACTTAGTTTTCCTTTTGAAGGTGGAGACTTAACTGTGGAACTTGTAAAGAATGATATTTTTGCTGGTGGCTTCAAGGTAGGAACTGATAAAGGTGACGCTAACTATACACCAGGAGTTTATTATCAGGGAATTATAAAGGGAGACAACACCTCTGTAGTTGCTTTCAGTTTTTTTGATAATGATATTGTGGGAGTTGCTTCCACAAATGAATTAGGAAATATTGTTGTAGGAAAAGCAAAGAGTTCCCAGGATTTCGTTTCTTATAGTGATTATAAGTTGAAATCTAAAAATCCTTTTTCTTGCAGTGCAGAAGAATTACCGGAAAATGCCAGTAAAAAGATTTCTTTCGATCCCAATAAAAAAGCTTCAAGAGATTCTAACAATTGTGTAAGGATTTATTTTGAAGTAGGCTATGGACCTTACACTCAGAATGGTTCTAATGTAACTTCCACTTCAAATTGGGTAACGGCTTTGTTCAACAATATCAAGACGTTGTATGATAATGAAAGTGTGAAGGTTGCAATTAGTGAGATTTATGTTTGGACATCAACAGATCCTTATTCTGGACAGCCGGGAGTTATTCTTAATCAGTTCAGGACTACGAGAACAACTTTCAATGGAGATGTTGCTCAATTGATTAGAAACCCTGCTACAACAAGTGTGGCATATGTCAATTCAATTTGTAGTGTTTACAAATATTCTTACTGTGGTGTAAATTCTCAAAATATTGCTGTTCCAACTTATTCTTGGAACATTGAGGCGATGACACATGAATTGGGACATAATTTCGGTTCTCCACATACCCATGCTTGTGCCTGGAATGGGAATAATACGGCCATTGATGGCTGTGGGCCTGCATCAGGGAATGATGAAGGTTGTGATGGGCCACTTCCTACAACGACAAAAGGAACGATCATGAGCTATTGTCATTTGGTTGGGTCGGTAGGGATCAGTTTTGCAAACGGTTTCGGACAGCAACCTGGAGATCTGATCAGGGAAACGGTTGCTTCTAAAGCTTGTCTTGGATCAGATTGTATCACTTCTTGTGATTTGACGATCACTTCTCTAGCATTAAACAGTGTTGGAAATAACACAGCTACAGCCACCATTTCGGATGCTACTGGAACAACATGGAAATATCGCTTGACAAAAACTACTGATGGAACTGTAGTTTATTCAGGTAATACTACGAACAAGGTTCTGAATTTCACAGGGCTTGATTCCAACTCAATTTACAGATTGGAAGTTGGGACAGATTGTTCTACGACTTATCAGCAGAACCAAATCTTCATTACAGATGGATTATGGTGTGGAAAAAGCATTACAGATACGGGGGGTGAATCTGGAAATTACTCTAACAACGAGATCTGGACAAAAACTTTCTACCCAGATTCTCCGGGACAGAAAGTGAAAATCACTTTTACAGAATTCAATCTGGAAAATGGAACGGATTATATAACATTAAGAAATGGGACCGCTACTTCACCAGTGTTTACAGGGGCTGCTAGATTGACAGGAACTACTATTCCTGCTTCTTATGAATCTACTCATGAATCTGGTGCTGTGACCATCACATTCAGGTCAGATGCTTCCGGGAATAATTCCGGTTTCAAAGCTAACTTTAGCTGTACGGTACTGGCTGTGGATGATGTTGTGAATTCTAAGGATGTGGCATTGTATCCGAATCCGGTGAAAAATCAATTTACACTGAAGGGAATTACGAAAATGAAATCTGTTGAGGTTTATGACATCTCAGGAAAATTGGTAAAACAGTTCGATGCAGACAGTTTATCTAAGAATACTTTCGATGTGTCTAGGCTGAAAACAGGAAATTACGTAGTTCAAGTGAAAACAGAGAATGACAGTTTTAGTAAAAAATTGATCAAACAATAGTGTCATTTACACCAATAATAAAAAAAGACCGACAGTAATGTCGGTTTTTTTTATTCGAATTCTATAAAGATCTTTTCGCCCGTACTTAGTCCGAAAAGAGAAGAGGCGCCATTTGTTAAATTCCCTTTGTAAATGGTGATCTCCAGAAGGTCCACATCATTGAAGATGACGGATGATTTCCCATGGAATTCCTGCTCTCGGCTCCAATCCGTAACAACGTCTGTATATTGGTCTGATATTTTTGACAGGACTATATTTCTGAATTTCACTGTGAAATTTTTTGATATCGAAGCATGCTTTTCAAAGAACTTTCGTCCGATATTGGAGACCACATTCCCAAAATTATCAATATACATGACTTCCCCAATGATCATTTTTTCAGCCTCATTATAGATTGCTCGTGGGAAGGAAACTTCTTTTATGGTTTTGATCTTTCTTCCGATCACTTCTGGTAGTCCGCCCTTGTAGAGATGCATTGCTGATGGTACAAAGATTTCTGTGGCAGGAAAAACTACTTTATCATCGAAACGATTGTTAAGTGTGATCTCATAGACAGCTTCCGGTTTTATATCGAAAAACATTAAATTTATTATACCATTGTCTGCGGAGATGAAATAATGTCCGTCTATTTTTGTAATGATATTTTTTCTGGCCTTGCTATAAAAGCTGTCCACACAGATTATGTGGATGCTTCCTTCCGAGAAGAATTTGTAAGCATTTCGAACGATGTAGGCTGTTTGTAAAAGATTATAAGGTGTAATGTCATGTGTTATATCTACCGCTTTCACTTCCTCGCTCCAGCTGAGGATTTTACCTTTCATACTTGCAACTCGGTGGTCTACAAGCCCGTAATCTGAAGTAAGGGTTATAACTGACATTGTTTTTCGGATTTGTTGCAAATTTAATATAATTCAATTTTTTAACCGCCATAACTTATCAAACTATTCATATATTTGTTACACTAACCACTAATATTATATATGTTCGAAATAAATTATGAACTTGAAGGGATAAACACCAAAACATTTTATGGTGTTCAGAATCAAAATTTCAATCTAATAAAATCCAGTTTTCCTACACTTAAGATCACGGGCAGGGACAATTTTGTATTTGCGATGGGAAATCGGGAGACCTTGGACCTGCTGAAGAAGAAACTTGATGATGTTTCGGATTATATATCTAAACACAATTCTCTGGAAATCAAACAACTGGAGTCTCTTCTGAAACTCAAAGACGATTCTGAGAAACACTTGGTCTTTGACCAGGACATCATTGTAAAAGGTGTTAATGGAAAAGTTATCAAGGCCAAAACGACAAACCTGAAGAAGCTGGTGAAAGTTTCGGAGAAAAAAGATATGGTCTTTGCGATAGGACCGGCGGGAACAGGTAAAACTTATACAAGCGTGGCCCTTGCAGTTAGGGCGCTCCGTGACAAAGAGGTCAAAAGAATTATTTTGACAAGACCTGCTGTAGAAGCCGGGGAAAGTTTAGGTTTTCTTCCGGGGGATCTCAAGGAGAAGCTTGACCCGTATTTACAGCCTCTTTATGATGCGCTGAGAGACATGATCCCACACGAGAAACTCGAAGGTTATATGGAGAAGAAAGTTATAGAGGTTGCACCATTGGCCTTTATGAGAGGGCGAACTTTGGATGAAGCCTTTGTAATTCTGGATGAAGCTCAGAATACTACACATTCTCAGATGAAAATGTTTTTGACGAGAATGGGAATGAATGCCAAGTTCATCATTACAGGTGATCCGAGTCAGGTCGATCTGCCCCCGAAACAACAGTCTGGACTTAAAGAATCTATGACGATTTTGAAAGATGTGGAAGAGATTGGATTTGTGCATCTTACGGAGGAAGATGTCGTTAGGCATCCCGTGGTCAAGAAGATTATTGTTGCTTATAATAATAGCGAGAAAAATAGGTCTTGACATTTGGTATAAAACTTGGTAATAGTTATTTGAAAAATTTAAATTTTTACAACTATGAAAAAGTTTTTTTTACTGACTGCTTTTGCGGTTTTCGGACTTGCCAGTGCGCAAGAAGGTTTCAAATTGGGTGCTCATATTGGTGTTCCTACAACAGGGAATTCTGATTTCACATTAGGATTAGATGCAGCTTACAGATGGAATCTTGCAAAAGGTTTTGATTTAGGTGTTGCAACTGGATATTCACATTACATTGCAAAAAGTTATGATTCTCCTGGATATGGATCTTTTAAAGGTGAAGATTTCGGATTTATTCCGGTAGCAGTGTCCGGTAAATATTCATTTAGTGGTGCTCCTATTGCTGTTGGTTTAGATTTAGGTTACGGAATATCAACAAATGATAATGTAAACGGAGGATTATATGCGTTGCCAAAATTTATGTATAATATGCCTGTTGGAGAATTATATGTAGGTTACCAAAGTATTTCAGGAAAGTATGATAGAGGGTATTATGATGATCATCCAGGAATAGGGAAAGAAACCGTAGGTGCGGTCATTGTAGGGTTCAACTTTAATTTGAAGTAGTATATTTATAATCACAATAGTTTAAAAAACTCCAGTTAATACTGGAGTTTTTTGATGTCCAAACTGTTTGTTTGGGAAGTTGGTTTGTTTCTCTTTTTGTGCAAATTTCATATGTATAGATTTTTAGAGGTCATTTAAAAATCGTATTTTCGCAAGAAAGCAAATCTAACAAAATGAGCAAATCAATCGAAGAGCTTAAAAGCCTTTCAACGCAGATCAGAAGAGATATTCTGAGAATGGTTCACGCTGTAAATAGTGGTCACCCGGGAGGGTCTCTTGGCTGTACAGAATATTTCGTGGCACTTTACGGAGAAATCTTGAATTACAAATTACCATTCACGATGGAAGGTAAGAATGAAGATCTCTTTTTCCTTTCCAACGGGCACATTTCTCCCGTATTTTATAGCACTTTGGCGAGATTCGGGTTTTTCCCGGTTTCAGAATTGGCAACTTTTAGAAAACTGAATTCCAGATTACAAGGTCACCCAACGACTCACGAGGGTTTACCGGGGATCAGGGTCGCGTCAGGGTCTTTGGGGCAAGGTCTGTCTGTAGGTTTGGGCGCTGCACAGGGTAAAAAATTGGATAAAGACGATGCATTGGTCTACACACTTCACGGAGATGGTGAGTTGCAGGAAGGTCAGGTCTGGGAAGCTTTTATGTATGCCGCTGCTAAAAAAGTAGACAATATCATTTCAACAATAGATTATAATGGGAGACAGATTGATGGAGATACAGATGATGTGCTGTCACTGGGTGATCTTCATGCAAAACTAGAAGCCTTTGGATGGTTGGTGCTGGAAGAGAAAAATGGTAACGACCTGGAGGCTGTTATCGCGATTCTTAACAAGGCAAAATCTGAGACAGGAAAAGGGAAACCTGTAGCGATTCTTCTTCATACGGAGATGGGAAGCGGAGTGGATTTCATGGTAGGAAGTCATGCTTGGCATGGCAAGGCACCAAATGATGAGCAGTTGGAAACGGCTTTCAAACAACTGTATTTAGAAGCACCCGCTGATTATTAATCATCATTGTTTTGAAAAAGATCACAGTATTTTTTCTTGTCTTTAGTTGTATTTTGACTTTTGCTCAGAACAAAAAGATTTTGTTCACAAAGGAACTGAAATACGGTGTTGTTGATTCTAAAAATAAGAATAGAACCATCGATATAGATGTTTTCGGGAATACATCCAATGAATTATTGGTAAATGCAAAGGTCGACCAGTTTCCACTGAATATCTTTGTTGATAATTTAGGAGTAAGTCCGGTAAGTTTTGGCATGAATAGTCAGTTGGAAAATAGTTTTTATTCACCTTTTTTTTCTCAGATAGCTTACGAGGCTTCTCCGGATGGAAAAGGCAAAGATATCGAGGTCAAAAAAATTGAAGGGACAGAGACTATCTTAGGATTACCTTGTCAATATTATTTGATGAATTTCAAGGAAGCCAATAAAGATGAATCCTTGAAGGTCTGCGTCAATGAGAATTATCCCATTAATACTTTCAGTGCGCTTAATGGTATAATCAAGGTTTTTACAAGAAGCAATTATTCCAATGGGTTGAAAGGTCTTGTTCTGAAAGCTGGAATTAATGATGATAAATTCGATACGGAACACTTTGTTCTGAAAAGTATCAAAGATTCTGAGGCCTATGTTTATTTTGATCATAAACAAAGTATGATGAAGCATCAGAGAAGAATGGACTCCCTGATGTTGGAACAGAAAAGATGGGAAGAAGACAATGCAGATTCTGCTGCCGTATATTCTGATAGTGCTTACAGTTATGACAAGTATATTCCGGAATATGTCTCTACTTACAAGCAAGAGAATGAGGAAATGGCGACGCTGTCAATAGATAACCCGGACTCAAAGGATTTATTGAAAGGGGCTCCGAAATACTGTACCAATATCCAAAATGGATTACCGACCTTTGAAAATAAGAACTTATCAAAACATCTATACAATTATGTAGGACAAGTTTGCGATATGTATCTTACGCAGTCATACTCGGAAACAGTGGATGAAAAAGGCACTATGGATGAGATTAGAAGAGAGGTTCTGTATCTTCTCAATATCCGTGATGAGCTTTCCAAATCCGACAGGAAAAAGCTAGACAAATATCTGGATCAATTGGATTAGATCTAAAAACAAGTACTTAAAAAAATTAAAATTACATTTTAGATTCTTAGTTCAATCTATATCTAAAATCAAAAATCACTCTATAAAATGAAATATACATACACAGAAAAAAAAGATACACGTTCAGGCTTCGGGGCCGGATTGGCGGAATTAGCTGATACAAACCCTAATGTAGTGGCACTTTGCGCCGACCTTATTGGTTCTCTAAAAATGGAAAAATTCATAGAGAAAGCACCGCAAAGGTTTTTCCAGACAGGTATTGCGGAAGCTAATATGATGGGCCTGGCGGCAGGGCTTACAATCAACGGCAAGATTCCTTTTGCGGGAACTTTCGCCAACTTTGCTACATCCAGGGTGTATGACCAGATCCGTCAGTCGATCGCTTATTCCAATAAAAATGTAAAAATCGCCGCTTCTCATGCCGGAGTAACATTGGGCGAAGATGGTGCTACACATCAGGTTTTAGAAGATATCGGGATGATGAAGATGTTGCCGGGGATGACGGTGATCAATCCTTGTGATTACAATCAGACCAAAGCGGCGACTTTGGCTGCAGCGGCACATGAAGGTCCTGTTTACCTTAGATTTGGTCGTCCTGTGGTTCCTGTGTTCATCCCGGAAGATATGCCTTTCGAAATTGGGAAAGGAATCCTTTTGCAGGAAGGAACTGATGTGACGATTGTTGCGACCGGGCATCTGGTTTGGGAATCTTTGTTAGCGGCTGATGAGTTGGAAAAAGAAGGCATCTCTTGTGAGATCATCAATATTCATACGATCAAACCTTTAGACGAAGAAATTATTCTTACATCTGTAGAAAAAACAGGGAAAATTGTTACTGCAGAAGAACATAACTATCTTGGGGGATTAGGAGAATCTGTTGCCGGAGTTTTGTCCAGAAGAAGACCAACGCCTCAGGAATTTGTTGCTGTACATGATACTTTCGGAGAGTCCGGAACGCCGGCTGAGCTGATGAAGAAATATCAGATCGACGCAGACGCTGTCGTAAAAGCCGTGAAAAAGATCATTGAAAGAACAAAATAAATTTCGAATTTATATTGCTTTAAAGTCCGCCATTGGTGGACTTTTTTATTTGATTTTCTGTATCTCTAATCTTCTGGGGATGAATGAAAATTGCCCTACTACCGAATGCTAAAATTTTATTCAGAAGCAGGGCGAATGATGATTTTCTCCATCATTTGTTTTTTTTATTTTTTGAGATTAAAAAAGAATATTGTTCCTTAAATCTTTAACAATATTACAAGGAAGATTTTGATTAAAAAACTAAAGTATTTAATGAATTCCGAAATTATTCTATTATGGAAAGTATTTTACAAATAAATATGTTTGATTTTCAGTTGTTTGTGTTTTTATTTATGTTTTTGATATTTATAATTAATTATTGTTAAATAATTCACTTTATGTTTTGGTCTAATTAGAATCGATTGTTAAATAGGGAAATAAGGTAAACTAATGAAATAGATCCATGTCCTGATATTTCAATTCTGTTGATTGATTTTCATATTGTTGAGGAATGATCAAAGAGGTTTTCAAAAATAGAGATTTGATTAATATTTACAGATCCAATGAATTTCTTTATTTTTGATAATGCTTCAGATTACGGAATATAAAATCCCAATTGTCGAGATCAAAACTGATTTTGATGTTCAGATTTTTATTAAAAGAGAAGACTTGATCCATCCGGAAATTTCTGGGAACAAATTCTGGAAACTCTTTTTCAATGTCAATCAATATTTGGAATCGAAACCTGAAAATCCTTTGTTGATCACTTTCGGTGGCGCTTTTTCTAATCATATCGCTTCAGTTTCTGCCTTTGGAAAACAGTTTGATATTCCTACAAAAGGGATTATAAGAGGAGATGAATTAGAAAATCATTGGCAAAATAATCCGACATTATTTGAAGCTTCCAGAAACGGAATGCAATTCTTTTTTGTTTCGAGAGAAGATTATCATAACAAAGAAAAATTAACACAAGAATTTTCCGGAAAATATCCGAATGCGCTCATTATCCCGGAAGGCGGAAGTAATGAAATGGCGGTTGAAGGTGTCCAATATATGACAGGAAATGACACCAAAGATTTTGACTATCTTTGCACCGCGGTTGGAACTGGCGGAACAATTGCCGGAATCTCGAAGTTTGCAGAGAAACATCAGAAAGTTTTCGGAGTCAAAGTTGTCAAGGATGATTCTTTGCAAAAAACAATTTCGGAATGGAGTGGGAGAAACAATTTTGAATTGATCGACGCAGATGAATATCGATACGGGAAAATATCGGATGAGAATATCCGTTTTATAAATTGGTTTTATAATGAATACGATATTCCGCTGGACCCGATTTATACCGGAAAGATGTTGCAGAAGATTTTTGATCTGGCTGGGAAAGGTTTCTTTCCGAAAGGTTCCAAGATTCTGACATTTCATACCGGAGGATTACAGGGGATCAAAGGAGCGAATCTGTTTTTGAAAAATAAAAACAGGGCATTGATTGATTTTGAAAATTCGATTTTTGACTAAAATTGGATTGATGTTGAGACCCATAGCCCCGATAGTAGCGACATCCTTTTTCTTTTTTGCTAAAAGAAAAAGATATAGCGGATAGCGGGAATTGCTCCTGAAAATTAGAAAATAAATATTTTAAAATATTGAAAATGAAAAAGTTATTGGCGATTGGTTTTGTTTGTGTTTTGGGATTCGTGAAAGCACAGACCTGGAAAACGGAAGACCAATATATCCAGAAATTTGCGCCTTATGCGGTGGAAGAAATGGAGAAATATAAAATTCCTGCGAGTATCACTTTGGCTCAAGGACTATTGGAAACCGGAGGCGGGCAAAGCCGATTGGCGCAATTGGGAAAAAACCATTTCGGAATCAAGTGTAAGGAAGACTGGACGGGAAAAACAATGAGCCATACAGATGATGCGCCCAACGAGTGTTTCCGCGTCTATGAAGACCCGAAGCAGTCTTATGAAGACCATTCGATTTTTTTGGCGACGAGAAAATATTACACAAAACTTTTTGACCTGGACCCAAAAGATTACAAAGCTTGGGCACACGGTCTGAAAAAAGCCGGATATGCCACCAATCCAAGATATGCATACATCCTGATTGATAAAATAGAGCGGTATAAATTGTATGAATTTGATAATACAACCAAGGATGAGGTTTATTATGCGATTTTGAAATTGTACCCGAATCTGAACAACGATGCGGTTTTTATGGCGCAACTGAACCAGGAAAAACAAAATGAAAAAGTAGCACCACCAACCATCAATGTGAATTACACCCAAGGCTCTTATGCCAGGCAGCAAAGTAAGGTTTCCGAATTGGTCGATGCAAAAAGCAAGGCTGAACTTCTGAAAAATATCCTTGTTAAAAATCATCCGAATGGCGACCTGAAATTCTTTGTGATGCCTGTGGATGCGGATGTCTCCGATATTGCCAAAAAATTCGGAATCAGCGAAAAGCGTCTGATGAAATACAACGAGCTGGAAACTGGTAAGCTGATGAAAAACGACATTGTTTTCTTGGAGGGCAAAAATTCATCAGGAAACAAGCAGACTTACAAAGCGGGAATTGGTGAGACCATGCACGACATAGCGCAAAAATTTGGGATAAAGGAGAAAAAACTTTACGCCAAAAACCGGATGGAATCCGGAGAACAGCCAAGAGCCGGACAAACGATTTATCTGCAAAGTAAAAAACCGAGAAGCTAGAAAAATCATTAACCAAAATAAAATTTCTCGCAGATAATGCTTATTAGTGGATTTGCTAAATCTGGAAAATCTGCGAGAAATTTTGAATTTAATTCAGGCTTATATCTTATACATAAACTAAAAGTTAGAATTTAGACTAACAACTATCAACCAACAACTATCAACTAAAATGTTATACCAAAGAAGTTCAGCGCTTTTTGAGGAAGCGTACAAATATATTCCGGGCGGTGTGAATTCTCCGGTTCGTGCCTTCAAATCTGTAGGCGGGGTTCCGGTTTTTATGAAATCTGCAAAAGGGGCTTACCTTACAGATGAGGATGACAGAACCTACATCGATTATATCAATTCGTGGGGACCAGCGATTCTCGGCCACACACATCCCGAAGTTTTGGAAGCTCTGAAACTGCAGGCTGAGAAAGGATTTTCTTTCGGTGCACCGACAGAATTGGAAACCGAAATCGCCAAATTCATTGTAGAAAACGTTCCTAATGTTGACCAGATCAGAATGGTCTCTTCGGGTACCGAAGCTTGTATGAGCGCGATCCGTTTGGCGAGAGGTTATACGGAAAGAGAAAAAATCATCAAGTTCGAAGGCTGTTATCATGGCCATTCGGATTCGTTTCTGATTCAGGCGGGAAGTGGAATGGCGACATTCGGAAGTCCCAATTCTCCGGGTGTTACCCAAGGAACGGCAAAAGATACTTTATTAGCCGAATACAATAATATCGAACAGGTTGAAGAACTTTTCAAAAATAATCCTGGGCAGATCGCGGCAATTATCGTAGAACCGATTGCCGGAAATATGGGTTGTATTCTGCCGGAAAATCACTTCCTTCAAAACCTTAGAAAATTGTGTGATGAGAACGGTGCATTATTGATTTTTGACGAGGTAATGACAGGCTTCCGTTTAGCTTTTGGTGGAGCGCAGGAAGCTCTGGGCGTAAAGGCAGACCTGGTAACTTATGGAAAAGTCATTGGTGGCGGTTTGCCGGTTGGTGCATTTGCCGGAAGAAACGAAATCATGAACTGGCTTTCGCCAAGAGGACGCGTTTATCAAGCCGGAACGTTGAGCGGCAATCCTTTGGCAATGAGAGCCGGACTTAAAACGTTGCAATTGATAAAGCAGGATGCTGATTTTTATAAAAAGCTTGATAAAACAACCGAAACTTTAGATTTTGAAATTGGAAAAATTTTGAATGAAAAAGGAATCCGACACAGAATCAACCGAAAAGGAAGTATGATGTCTATTTTCTTTGATGTGACTTCTGCAAGTAATTTTAATGAAGTGAATAATTCCAATATTGGTTTGTTCAACAATCTGTTTCATCAGGTTTTGGAACAAGGGATTTATCTTCCGCCAAGTGGCTATGAGACCTGGTTTATCTCATCTGCGATTGGCGATACAGAGATTGACAAAACGCTGGAAGCTTTTAGGAAGTTTCAGTATTAGTTAAAGAAAAACCTTCCGATTTTGGAGAGGTTTTTTATTTATAAATTATTTTATGATTTAATTCGATTGGATTATTTTCTTGTAGAAGATTATTTTGTATTTCTCTATTTTTTACAGAAATATCTACTGTTGTACCATTTGGGTCGGTAAATGTAGCTGTTTTCCACCCTCTTGAATTTATATTAAATGGGTCATTAAAATATGATTTTGCAAGTGCTTCATATTTTTTCCAATCAATTTTTATTGTTTTTGTGCGTGCGTCAAATAGATTCCCGCCTTTTTTGACTTCTATCAAATTAAATGAATAATCATTGTTTGAATCATGAATAGAAACAATCAATCCGGGTAAACCATTGAAAATATATGGACCATCTCCAAAAGGTAATTCTGTTGTAAACCAAGCAATCCAGTTTCTTCCTCCATACGTAGTTTCTGCTTTTTGAGATTTGTATTTTCCAATCATTTTTTGTTCGGAAGATATTTTCCAATTTAATATTTCCTCAATTGGAAGAAGATAATCTTTTCCCAAATAAGTTATTACTTTTTCAATTCTTTTTTGAGCAAGATTCTTTTTGACATAGAATTGGTTTTCAACGCCCATTTTAAATATTTCCTTTCCATTATTCAGCTTTAGTGAATCTGCTTCTTTTTCTACTGAATCTCTAAAAATTGAAATATTATCTTTTAAATCCAAAATCATTCTCTCGGAATTGACATCATCCGGATTTTCTGAATTCAGTTTGTATTTTGTTTCGTAAATGAAACTAATTTTTTGTGAGGAGCAAAAGGTAGAAATTCCAAGAAAAAATATAATTAATTTCATTTGTGACGAGTGTTTGTTTAAACTTCCTTCTAATACAAGGATAAACGAAGTTCTAATATTTATATTTTTTAAAAGTAAAACAAAAACGCTGGAAGCTTTCAGGAAGTTTCAGTATTAGATAAAGAAAACCTTTCCGATTTTGGAAAGGTTTTTTTTGGTGGATTATTTTCGACCACATTTTGCTAATATTATGTTACCTGCAGTTTCTCTTTGCATAATTTTATGAACAATTCTCCAAATTCAGTTAAATAATAATCAATGTCAGAATGAACATCTATTTCTAAGTCAACAGTAGTATGAGTTTCATAATCATCCCTTTCATTTGGGATTTTTAATGGTTGAGGGTTAGCATAAAACTCTTTTTCCTCTTTAATTAAACCTAATCTTAATAAATTTGATAACTCAAATTTTTCAACACTTCCTGTTGGAATCGTTTCTAATTTATCTAATGAATATTTTAAAATTACCTCTTTTTGCTTGTATGTATTAAGTTTACTATTAATTGCAGATTTTTCCCGATATAGCTTAGTTAATTCATAATCTATGTAACCATCAGTTTCATCAAAAAAAATAATTTTTCTATCAATATCTTTTAATTCTTTTTTAATTTCTTGCTCGATTTTTTCTCGATTTTGATAATAGTGATTTAAATCTTCTCTTATTTTTGATAATCTATTATCTTTTTCGTCAAAAACATTTTCTAATATTTGAAACTCTTTTGTTGAAATTTGACTTAAAATATATGGGAAAACGTGGTTTTGAATATTCTGTTCTGAATCAACAAGATTTGAGAGAAGTATTGCCCATTTATCTGTTAAGAAATCGTCTTCTTCAAGACTAGAATACTCTAATATTGGACAAAGTAATTTTAGTGATATTTGTTTGGGGGAAATATTGTTTTTGGCACATATTTCTTTTGCTTTAACCAAAGTTTTTATTTGATTTTTAAATCTCCAAAGTGAGATTTGGTCTTTCAATAAAAGTCCTGTTTCTTCAACGGAAGGAATAATTAGTTTATCAACAAAATCTTTAGCAATGTCAACTCCTTTCTCTAATAAACTTGAAGTAATATTTATTTTGTTATCGCTCATTTTGGTAGCATTTTTTTGTGATTTTGATTCTTCGTCCGGTTTTGCGTTTAAATAATCTCAATTCAAATTTACTGATTCTCCCTATTCATATCCTTAATCAACCCAACCGCAAAATAACCAATAATCGCTACAGCTAAAACAATACAAATCCACATAAAGAAAGGTGTTTGCCAAAAGGTTTTCGCATTTTCCTTGGATTTTGATTGTTCAATTTTTTCTAAGTTTGAAATAGTTGCAGTAGGATAATTCTGATTAAAATCGATTCCAGAGTTGACTAAATCATATTGTGGTGCAGACCAGGTGGAATCAATTTTTAAAGTATAATTTTCATTTGCCTTCAAATCGGTTAAAATACTGATTGGCGATTGGAAAAGATTGATTTTTTTAATTTCTAGAGCCGGATTATCTTGATTATCAATTTCGATTATGAATTCTTTGACAAAAAAACTTTGGACATCAAATCTGTTTTTACTTTTTGAATTGAGTTGAAAAGCAGAAATATTCTCAACATAATTCTCATTCGATTTTTTATAAACTCTGGTTTTATTAATCAGAATTCTTGCATCACGCAGATAATAACTCGGCGCAGAAATTTCGAAACCAATTCCGTCAATCACTTGTGGAGCATGAAAAGTAATCGTGATTTTGGTTTGTTTTAATTTTTTATCTGTCTCAATTTTTTGAGTGAAGTTTTGCAATTCAGTCTTCGATTGATTGACTGAATGATTTTCTTCTAAACTGGCTCCAAGAATATTAATAGGCAACGAGTTTTTATCGATGAAATCAAATCTCAGGAACTTGTAATTGTTCAAAGGAAAAGCAAAATCACGTTCCACAAAGTTTTCACCGGCATCATTCAGCCCGATTACTTTCTGGTTACCGACCAAACCAAACCATTCTTTCTGGTCGTTGCTTCCGCTGATATTGTACTTTTTTTCGACATCCGTATTGGCGATTTTCAGCGTCAGATGGTCAATGTTCAATGCGTTTTCATTGGAGATAATGATGGAAGTAGCGACATTCGGAACGGCAGTTTTTGAAATTATTGTAAAATTATTTGAACTGGAATTACTGTATTTTCCTTCATAGACCACATAAGGAACTTCGTTGTTTTTAGAATCGAAAATCCTTAAAAAATCGATATTATTCTGTGACGCAGACCGAACTTCTGGAGTTAGCAAGATCTGATGCAATCCGCTTTCCGGGACTTTATTGATTTTTCCCCGATAATTTTGAGCGAAGGAAAAACAGATTGTTAATAAAAATATGAGACTAATTGATTTCTTCATCGTTTGGGTTTTTAGTTTCTGTTGGGTCTTCAGGATTTACAATTTTATCCGAAGAGATTTTTGTTTCATCTACGACCAGTCTTTTAATCTTTTGATAAACGAACGAAATAATCAAAATCAACACACCTAATAAGATGAAAGCAATGATTTTCCCTGTTTCCGAAACGTTTTGGATGTCGTAAACAAATAATTTGATAATCGTAATGCCGAGCAAAGCCAAAGCGATAATCCTTAGCGGTTGATTTTGTTTTTTGATACCAATAATCAGGAAAACAAAGGATAAAACGCCCCAAAGAATCGGATAGCCAATTTTGATGATTTGAAGTTTTATAGCTTCGAATTTCTCATCGATGAAAATCTCTTTTTCATAGCTGTGACCCGTTTTATTCAATGGGTATTTTGCTAATTCGGCTGATGAAATAATGCCATTATTGAACATCAATCCGTGCATCATTACTTCATTGCTCAAAACGTAAACGATGCAAAATGCGAAAACCCACAGCGCCAATTTGTGATTCAGATATGTTGAAAAATGGCTTTCATTTCTGAATTTAATCAAAACATATCCAAAATAAGCCAGACAAATCAGTAAAATGTAATGAATAAAATAAGCTGATCTGGAAGACAGATTAATCACGAAATTTTCCGTCATCTCGTTGTAAGTCAATTTGTAGAAAATTGCGATATATAAAAGGATGTTAACAGAAGACAAAAGAATTGTAAAACTGTTCCAAAATTGATCCTTCAGTTTTAAAACGAAATAAATGATACCAACGCTGAACAAAAAATGATACAGAACCGAATACGATAATGCTGAATAGTAATTGCTCATATGATCGTTAGCTTGATAACTGATTTCCAGCATTCCGGTGAAATATCCGACCAAAATACCAACTCCTAAAATAATATTTCTGTAATAAGAAGGATGGAATTCGAAACTGAAAATATTGGTAATTTCTTTCTCTTTTTTTAATAAAATATAAGTAAAAATCAATGAGGCCAGGGAAACGATTCCTGTGATGAACATTCGGTTGAGGAAAGGTTTTAGTTCCATCACATTGCCGGAATAATATTTTTCCCAATCCATGATCAGACTTCCCAACATCAAAATTTGAACAATTATTGCACCCAATTTGAAGGTTGCAATTTTCGATTTTTGAGAAAGCCAGAACAATAAAACGGCTTCTCCAGCCCAGAATAATGTAATGTAATTGCCGCTAAACTGAATTGGAATTGCCAATGTAACAAAGGTTAAAGTCAGTCCTAACAAAAGATAGATCGCATTTTTGTCCAACCCGAATTTTCTATATAAAAATATCGCGTAGACCAAATTGTAAAAAGCCAATGCAATGGTAAACAAACCTTTCAATTCTGGTTTCCAATTTTCGATAATGCTGATTCCCATTCCGAAATAGAAGAACGTGTTAGCGACCATTATGAAATACTCCAGCTTCGTAAAAGTACCTTTATTCCTCAGGTTATTGATAACTGTAGCAACACTGAAAATAATATAAAATATTGTCGCAAAGAATAATGCACCCCGACAAGGTAATTGGTCGTCGTAAAACCCTTTTCCAAACCAAGCCGAATAAAGCAGGCAACTGAAAATGAAAGCCAGTAAAGTAACGAGATTCCATTTTTTGAAGTAAGCAATCATCAACATTCCAATATTGAGAACCGCAATGTAAGTGAACAAAACTTTGTAATTTCCTTCGCCTGTACTCACCATAAAAGGAACGGCAAAACCACCAATCAATGCTAAAACCGCCAATTCTTTCCGGTCATAAGAAACGGAGACAAACACACTGAAAATGGTGATCACCACCATAATAATGAACGCCACAGTCTGACTGAACAGGTGATAATCGTGGAATGCAATCCCAATCGTAAGATAAAAAATGCTGATCGCCCCAGCCACAAAAACCGAACTGAAAGCTGCATAATTTTTCCTCAATCGATGCGCAATGCCCATTACCAAAGCGCCAGCCAAAATACCGATTCCGACACGCGCAGGTTCATTGATCCAATCTTTGTCGATCGCATATTTTACGAAGAAACTGATTCCGAGAACCAGAATCAGAATTCCGATTTTATTGATGAGGTTTTCTCCGATGAATTTCTCGATGTCAGGATTATTTTCCTTGAAGCTTTCCAGCCACGATTTTTTAGGTGGCAGAATTTCCTTTACTCTGTGTTCTGCCAAGAAAGCGACCTTTTTTTCAGGTTGCTCAAGTTCTTCCACAATTGGTGGAATATTTTCAATGATTTCTGGCTGAATTTCTTCTTCCGGAATCTTTCCTTCTTCGATGATTTCTGGAGTTTCTCTAAAAGATATTTTATCTTCCTGTTTTATTTCTTCTTTTATAATTGGGATTTCAGGCTCGGTTTTGCTGACAGGTCTCGTATTGATTTCTGTTTTCAGGGCATTCAATTTTTCCTGAAGCTGATCAATTGAATTTTGAGTCGCCTGATGATTTGCAGTCGATTTGTTGTGAATGATGATCACAAAAACCAAAATGAGCAATAGTAAGAATATCTCCATAAAAAGTGTTTCTGTTAACAAATATAACGAAATAGAGTTTGGTTTTATTAGAATAGGAAATATGAGACCAATCTTTTATCTAAAAACAAAAGAGACTTAACAAAATTGCTAAGTCTCTTTCCTGATATGAAGAAATTTTAGTTTTTAATCACTTTTTTCGAGATAGATTTTCCGTTTTCCAGTGTTGCGTTCAGGATGTAAACTCCTTTTGGGAGATTCGATAGATCGATTGTTTTCGAAGTTGACTTCAATACGGTTTTTCCTGTGAAATCTGCAATCGCTGTTTCTTTGACTTTGTCACTGGCGATGTTGATGTAATCCGAAGTTGGATTTGGATAAATGATTAAATCTGCCTTTGATAAAGAATTATTATTTGTTCCCAAAGTTTCCAGACTGATCTGATATTTTATCAATCCTAGATCTGACGTACTGAAGTAGATATCAGCTTTTTCATCATCCAGAAAATCAATTGCAGAAGATTCTGAGAAAAGATAACCCAATTTCTCAGGAGCAACTTCATTCCAGGTTTGTCCGGAATTAGTTGAATAAATGATTCTCACTTGCGAAGGCGGATAAACATAACCTTCGCCGCTTCCGTTCATAAAATTGGAGGTTGCCACGATAGCACCGTTTTTATAAGGCGAAAATTCGGCTCTGTTGATGACATTACCACTATAGATTTGGGTCCACTTCACTCCGGCATCATTAGATATAAAGATTCCCTGAGTGGTAGACAAAAGCAGTTGGTCTTTGTTGAAAGGATTTTTGTTAATGTCATAAATGAAATCGGCATTGCTTTCCAGTATTTCCAATCCGCTTTCTGATGGTGTCCAGTTTTGTCCGCCGTCTGTGGTTCTGTAAACATTGTTATTCTGGGAAAGAATCACATTATTCTCATTAGTTTCATCAATGCTGATTCCGAAAACAGGTCCGAATGAAGGCAGCATCACTTCTTGACTTGTGATTCCGCTCATATCGGTGAAATCAAATTTCCTTACAGTCTCATCGAAAGAAACCCAGGAATGATTGGTGTTCGATTTGGATGTGGCGACTCTCATAATATTCAATCCATAATCACTGTAACCTGTAGAATAATTGGCGCCGTGATTGGTGCTTACAGCAAAGGTAGAACCCATGAAATTGCTTGAGGTGACATAAACTCTTCCTGCAACCAACGGGTCAGCATAGAGGCCGGTACTTCTGAAATTCGGAAAGAAGTTGATGGCCATAAGTCCAATTCCTGTTTCTTGTCCGGTCTGGAAATCCTGATGGATGAAACCTCTTCTCAAGCCATAATACAAATGCTTTTCCGAATTTTTATGAAAGGTGACTCTGTCGGTGTTGTTCGCAAACGGATTTTTGAATCTCGACAATGTAATTCCGCCATCCAAAGAATGGAAAGGGTAATAATTGGAACTGATGATCACTTCATTGCTGTTCGAAGGATTATAGGTTGCATTCAGTCCGTAATAATATTTATTTTCCAGATCATTGTTCGGATAAACATAATTCGTCCAGGTGTTTCCGCCGTCTTTTGAGATCACGATCTCATTTTCTTCGAGAACCATGATATCATTAGTGTTTTTTGGATTGATGACGATCTTTTGTATGCTGTTTGTAGAAAGTGTGGTCCAAGTGATGGGAACAATGTTCCAGCTTTCGCCGCCGTCTGTAGATCTGTAAAGATTTTCGGTCTGGGTCTCTGTTAGGTAGAACGATCCCAAAAACATCTTTTGAGAATCTGCCGGGTCAAATGTTATCGCAGAATAATTAGTACCAGCAATTTTTTCTGTCCAGGTTACTCCGCCATTGACCGAAACAAATAATCCACCGTTTTTTTCGCCGGGAGAAAATCCTCTTGCCAGGAAAAGCTTATTAGGGTTGTTCGGATTTATCGCAACATTATTGATGTGAACACCGTCATTATTAGAACTTGTATAAACTTTTTGCCAGCTGTCTCCGCCATTTTTGGTGTAAAAAACATCAGTTACAAGACCAAAATTGTACATATAGGTCGTATGCAGAAGAATGTTCTCGTAATCGTTTCCTGTAACAGAATAGGACATTATCAGGTTGCCGGACATATTCCCGTTCGGAGAATCTATCCTTTTGATCACGTTTCCATTGGCTGGGTCGATGATGATCACCTGATTATGAGTGGTTCCTTCGGCAGTCACAATAAAACTGAGGTATTTCTGGTCCAGTGTCCATCGCAGGTCCTTGATCGTTCCCAAACTTATGTCTAATGGGAAAGAATACAAAACTTCCCAGTTTTTTCCATTATCAGAACTTTTCACAATGTGATTAGTTACTGTATTGGCGTACAAAACATCTGGCTTGATAGGGTCATAAGTCACATCAAACACTTGTCCATAATCTGGGGAAGTTAAAAATGACAACTGAGCCGCCAACTTTGTAGAAAGGCTGGAGCAGATTGCCAATAAAAATAGAGTTAATATTTTCTTCATATTCAAAAATTTTATTGATGTAAAATTGATGATAAATCAAAAAAAATCTATCAATAAAGGCGTGACATTACGTGACATCAATCCAATTTCTGCGTGACATGGTTTTATCTATATTGCTGATATATAGTCATATAAGTTTATTTTGTCGGGAAGATTGAGTTTTTTGCTGATTCTTTCCTTTCTTTTTCTGCAGGATTCCGGACTGATGTTGAGAATCGAGGCAATTTCTTTATGACTCAGATTCATATAAACATAACAGATGAATCTGATTTCGGAAGAACTCAGATCCGGATGTCTTTCTTTCAAAGTGGTGATGAAATTCTGATTGACACCTTCAAAATGTTTGAAAAAACTATCCCATTGATTATTGCTTTTAAGCTGAATTTTCAAATCCTTGATAGAGTTGACCAATTTGGAATTGTTAGAGATCTCCGGTTGATTGACGATCGCTTCAATGATTTCTTCTACTACTTCATTTCTGCTGGAGATGGTTAAAGCTTGTGAAGTGAGCTGGCGGTTTTGTTGCTCGATTTCGTTTTTAAGACGCTCTTTTTCCAGTAAGGATAGAGTTTCCTGCTCTTTCAGTTGTTGAGTCAGAATCAGGTTGTCGCTTTGCTTTTTCTCAAATTCCAGCTGCGTGATCTTTTTCTGCTGTTTGTATTTTATCGAGTTATTATAAAGGAAAAGAAGCACCAGCAAAATGATGATGACGGCAGAAGCGATAATGATGTAGAATATTTTCCTCTCATCTTTCAAACGTTGATGGCTTTCTTTGAGTTCGAACTGGTAATTCTGCATTTCGAACTTGATTTTACCATTATTGAACAGCGCCGAATTATTAATTTTCGAAATCGAATCATTTGCAATAATGACCGAATCTTTATATTTCAAAGACTCATCATAATTCTTGGTTTCGGCATTGATTTTTGAAAGGTAATTGTAAACCTCTTCTCTGTTATTGATATTTGGAGAAAGTTTTCTGGCCTGCAAAGCCAAAGATTTTGCTGAGGTAAGATCACCTTTTTTCTCATTGATCTGAGCTTTTATCAGGAGAAGGAAAACCAGATTTTCATTTTCATCAGGTGATTGAAGCTGTGGAATCAGATTGTCAATGATAGCTTCGGATTCTTTATATTTTTTCTTGAGATAAAGATTTTCTGCCAAAGCCATCTTGTACATGATGTTGACTTTCGGGTCGTCTTTGGTCAGGGTTTCCGCTTCCTGAATGTATTTGTAAGCTTCGTTGACTTTCTTCAATTTATTCAACACCAAACCGAGATTTACGGCATAAGCGCCGGCTTTATCATTCCGGTTGTTTTCTTTTGCTGTCTGATAAGCTTTTAGGAAATATTCGTAGGCTTTTTTGTTGTTCTTTTCCTGAAAATAAAGGACTGCAATATTATTAACAACCGTCATCACATGCTTTTTGTCTGGCATATTGGTCGCGATATCATAAGCTTCGAGATAATATTTCAAAGCTTCGCCAAAGTCCGTCATCAGATAATAATTCAGTCCGATGTTATTCGTTGCTCGGAAGTTTTGCTTTGCCCACTTCTTCTGTTCGGCAACCGTTTTTACCCGAATCAGCATTTCCAGAGATTTCGTATGTTCTTTTCTGAACATCTTCTGAA
Organism: Epilithonimonas caeni DSM 17710; assembly: GCF_000426465.1. Lineage (GTDB taxonomy): Bacteria > Bacteroidota > Bacteroidia > Flavobacteriales > Weeksellaceae > Epilithonimonas > Epilithonimonas caeni. The sequence goes on along the minus strand of NZ_KE384527.1, from coordinate 306,790 downwards.
TAGCAGAATCGATGATGACTTCATATTCTTTTTCGGACTGCCCGGATATTGTGGAAGGCAGAATAAAAAGTACAATTATTGAGGTTATTTTCAGAAATAATTTCATCTTCTAGTCAAATCGATAACGAAATATAGATATAATTAATCGTAAAAACAAAAAGATGAGATTGTGAATGGTATAATTCAAACTCTTCGACTACGCTCAGACCGACACACTAGAGATATAAATTTAGTATTAGAGTTGTCACACTGAGCGAAGCCGAAGTGTTTTTATAATTATTGTTTGATCAGTTTCTGAATGGATGAACTTCCGTTCGAGAATTTTATTTTCAGAATGTAAATTCCCTTTGAAAGATGAGAAACATTGATCTTTGATTCTTTGGATTCAGAAATTCTTTTTCCGGATTGGTCCAGAATTTCAACCGAATTAATTTCCTTTTTACTCTTAATATGGACGAGATATTTAGCCGGATTTGGATAGATTTTCACATCATTTTTAGAAAGGTCATTTTCATGCGTCGCAAGATCTAATGAGGTGAATATATAAGCTGAACCTGCATCGTTAAGCTCGTTTTCACCATTATTGTCAAAGTTTTCTCTGGATGCGCCCACAATGATTTCATTATCATTCATAGCAAGGCTCCACCCATAAAAATCCTCGGTTACATCATCTTCAGGTTTCAGTTCCTGATCCAGTTCCCAATCGTTTTGGCTGTTCTTTTTGTAGAGCAGGGTTCTTCCTTCGTCTGTCCCATAAAGATGCGGGGCACTGATTATAAGTTTGTCATTTTTCAGTTCGCACATCCAGGCGAAATAAGTGTGTTCGGAAGATTCGTAACTCGGGATCTTCTGTATTTCTTCCCAGTTTCCACTATCATTTAATTTGAAAATATACGCCATTGATGGATTGCCTGTGTCGGCTTCCGTATAGGCGCCTACTACCAATTCATTACCAAAAATACTAACCGAATTTCCAAAATAAGAGTTCTCAAAACTATCTGATGAAGTTAAACTTTGATGAAAGATCCATTCTCCGGAAGTGTTCTTTTTATAAATATAGATTTTTCCTGCACTGTTGTTGACACCACTTGCGCCAATCACAAGATAATCGCCATAAAGTCCAACACCAATCCCGAAATTTCCAAAATCCACGCTTTCCGGCGAAGTGATTTTCTGTGTTTCTTCCCAATCATTGCCGTTTTTTTCAAAAATGTAAACTGCGCCGTTCCAACTGCTGAATCCAGGAGCTCCTGCAACGATCGTGTTTCCATCGACAGCAAGGGAAGTCGGATTGACAGCCAGCAAAGCATCGTTATCATAATCCGAAGCAACTAATTTCTTTGTAAAATTCCATTGATTATTAGAATCCAAATCGTAAACATACAGAGCTCCGGCCCGGATTGTATTTTCGATGTCCGCTCTGCCTGCGGCAATCAAAAGAAAATCGGTTCCAAACTTGATACTCCCACCGAATTCTGCCATTTCTACACCGTCTGGGGCTTTAATTTTTTGATTGAAGTCCCAATTGCTTCCATTTTTTCGATGAATGTAAACGGCACCTTTTGCAACTTCTTCCCTGGAAGCGCCGACAGCAATGAATTGGTCATTGATCGCAACCGATGTTCCGAATTCTGCCCGGCTTTCTCTGGTGGAAGCGGTGATTTTTTTTGATTGATATTGCCCTGAAACCAACGTCAAACTGAAAACAGCAATTGATAAAATGCCTGTGTTTAAAATTTTTGAGAATAGATTATTTTCCATATATGATTCTTTTGTTGCGTAAAGTTATATATTGGAAATTCAAATCTTTTAAACAGACCGTGACATTATGTGACAGCGGGTATGATTTTCTGTGAAAAAGAAAAAACTTTCCTTTTTGGAAAGCTTTTTTACAACACTATTCTTTGGAAGATAAAAAATCTTAATATTTTCGACGATAGATATAGGAGAGCTTCCTTCGATTTTTTATCAAAAGAAAGTAACTGACCAAACTGCTGAAAACTTTTTATCATTTATCAAATTTACTTTCCAATAGCCGAACAAATTATTCAAAACTTAATCCTAAACAATTTCTAGCGATTGAATCAATCCGTCCTCGAATTCATAATGATAAGTCATTGTGATCGGGCTTCCCGGGAAATTCCCCGAAACTTCAGTTTTTAGCGTCTGTTCTGTTTCCGAATATTCCAAGGGTTTCATTGTGGCGCGGTAATCCTGATTGGCTTTGTCTATCCATTGTTCAATTTCTTTTCTGCCTGTATGCGTTTTGCCCTCGTCATAGACTATTGCTGTTTCCGTAAAACATTGGGCATAGGCTGCGCTGTCAAAATCGTTTTGTGTTTTTATTAGTTCTTCGACTACTTTTGGTAAGTTCATAATTTTTTATTTTTAAAGATCATAAAATAGGTGGGCACTGTATCGCCATCAAACATTGTTTTTTTTAGACAGATGTTTTACTCGGTTACTTTTAGATTCTGAATTTTTCCATCGACAATCTTCAAATGAAATTTCAAAACAAGAGGACTGCCCGGAAATGACCCAGTAACTTTTGCCGACAATATATCTTCTTTTTCATCGTAATCAACGGGTTCCAGCGTATCTTGATGTTGTTTGTTGGATCTATCGATCCATTGCTCGATTTCTTTTCTGCCAGTATGTGTCTTGCCTTCGTCAAAAACTACGGCTTTCTCTGCAAAACATTCTGCAAAGGCAGCACTATCAAAACTGTTTTTTGCTTTTACTAATTCCTGAATTACATTTGGTAAGTTCATCATATTAAATTTTTAAAGGTTATTAAATAGTCGGTACAGTTCCGCCATCAATGACGAAATTGGTTCCTGTCAGATATTTTGCTCTTGGAGAAACTAAAAAGCCAACAAATTCTGCGACTTCCTGCGGTTCAGCAGGTCTTCCGAAAGGGATTCCGCCCAAAGCATCCATTACCCCTTGTTGCGCTTCTTCAACCGTACTGTTGGCATTTCTGGCAATCTCGCCCAACCAGGCTTCCGATGCTGTCGTATTGATCCATCCGGGTGAAACAGTAAGCACACGAACACCTTTTGGTGTCACTTCGTTGGACAGGCTTTTACTGTAATTAATCAGTCCTGCTTTTGAAGCGGCGTATGGCAAAGTAGAATCGTAAAGTGGTAATATACCTTGTATCGAAGCAATGTGAATGATTACACCTGTCTTGTGTTCAATCATTTGAGGCAGAAATCCTCTGTCCAGTCGGACCGGAGCCAGCAGGTTGGCCTGCAGTGTAGATTCCCAGTCTTCATCCGTTAATGCGGCAAAGCCTCCGGCAGGCGTGGATGAACCGCCAAGGTTGTTTACCAGGATGTCTAGCTTGCCATAAGCCGAAAGCACTTCACGGATTACTTTGTTGGCGCCCTCTGACGTGCTAAGGTCGGCCGCAATAAAATGCAGTTGACTGTTTTCTTGTTCAGGAGCGTTTCTTGCGGTAATGATGACGGTTGCCCCCGCTTGTAAAAGTCTTTCTGCAATGGCTCTGCCTGCTCCTTTTGTTCCTCCGGTTACCAAAGCAATCTTGCCGGATAACTCATTGTTGAAATTAAATTGTTCCATTTGTCTAAATATTTATAGGGCAAAATTGGGGCGTAAAAACAGTTCTTACAAGTACGGAAATACGATTCATATAGGGATAAATTTTTCCCCTATTGTACAAATCGGAACATAGGTTTAGTTTTGTAATATGTATGAAAGAAAAATAATCCCGAATCTGAACTGCGGCCTGGATTTGATAGGTGAAGTACTTTATGGCAAATGGAAAATCCGTCTGTTATGGTTTATCCATCAAGGGCATAAAAGGCCCAGTGAGCTGCAACGGAAGATACCGGATGCCTCGCGCCGGGTTTTGAATATCCAGCTGAAAGAATTGGAAGACCACGACCTGGTGACCAAGATCATCTATCCCGTGGTTCCGCCAAAAGTAGAGTACAGCTTGACCGAATTTGGTAAAACGCTGATTCCCGTGATCGCAGCAATTGGAGAATGGGGCGATGCCAATGAAGAGCATCTTAGAGAAGTTATCCTGAAAAGGTTGAATTTTAAGTAAAAACAAAAACTTTCCGAAAAGGAAAGTTTTATTGATATTCTGTCAAAAGTCAGCGCTGGAAAATTGGGACAGGTTTTCTTATTCTTTACCTTAGTAGTTCCAAAATGATAAACCCAAATTCATTTATAACCGTTCTTTTCTGTGAGAGCGGTTTTTATTTTGTTGGCTTCGCTCTCAGATATTGATGCGGATAAAAGCAATCATCCCCATTTTCCCAGGAAGATTGAACGGCGAAATATGGATTTCTCAGAATTTCTCTAGCCAGGAAAATCAAATCAGCTTGTCCGTTTTGAAGGATTTCTTCCGCCTGTTCTGCAGAAGTGATAAGACCAACTGCACCGGTCTCAATTTCTGAAATTCTCTTAACATCTTCTGCTAACGGAACTTGGTAACCAGGTCTCAAAGGAATGGTTACGCCATTGATATTTCCACCACTGGAAACATCAACTAAATCTACATTCTTGGTTTTTAGAACTTTTGCCAATTCTACACTGTCGGAGATTTCCCAGCCGTTTTCTGCGTATTCTGTTCCGGAGATTCTTACGAAAAGTGCTTGTTTTTCTGTGATCTCTGAATTAACTGCATCCACGATTTCCATTAGGAATCTTGCCCGGTTTTCTGGATTTCCGCCATATTCGTCGTTTCTGGTGTTAGAAAGTGGTGATAAGAATTGATGGATCAAATAGCCATGCGCACCGTGAATTTCTATTACATCAAATCCAGCGGTAACCGCTCTTTTCGCTGCTTTTCTGAAATCTTCTACCAGATTTTTGATTTCTTCCACTGATAATTCGTGGGGAACTCTTTCCGAATGATGAAACGGAATCGGACTTGGCGCAATGGTTTCCCAACCATCTTCCAAACTCATTTGTCGGTTGGTTTCAGCTGAAACAGAACCTTTTCGCCCGGCATGAGCCAACTGGATCCCGATTTTGCTTTCCGAATTCTGATGAACAAAGTCAACGATTTTTTTCAAGGCTAAAGCTTGTTCATCATTCCAGATCCCCAGACATTTGTTCGTGATTCTTCCGCGGGGTTCTACTGCGGTTGCTTCTGTTATTAATAAACCAACGCCGCCTTGAGCACGACTGCCATAATGAACAAAGTGGAAATCATTCGCAACGCCTTCTTCTGCGGAATACATACACATTGGCGACATTACGATTCGGTTTTTCAGTTCTATATTTCTGAATGTTATGGGTGTGAAAAGTTTCATTTTTAGAATTTTTATTATTGAATGGCTTCGAGAGCCTCAGTGTGACAACGCTTAGTGTTAGAGATGTCACACTGAGATTGTCGAAGTGTCTTTTGTTTATATTGATTTAGTTATTGAAATAAAAAGGAAATTTCAGAGTGTTTCCATAATTGGTCCATGTTCCTTCGAATTTCAGTTGGTTTGTGTCCGATGATTCTTTGATGATTAATTCTCCGGAGAAAATTCCATTGTGTTTGCCGTTTCCTTTTTCCGACAATTTCAAATCGTAGATTTTAGATTGGTCCTTTGCATTTCTTGTTTTTTCTGCGTCAAAAGTTATAGTTCCTTCGAAGTAAGCTTTTGTTCCTTCTACATCCGAGAAGCCAAAAACTTTGTAAATGTCTCTTTCCTGATCTTCTGTAGAAACAGTTTCGAAAAGAACTTTCAGATTGGCAGAATTGTCGATTTTTCCTGCGAAAAACCCGCTGTTGTTTTTGATTAATTTCTCGATATCTTGTGCATTGAAAACTGTAAATCCAAAAAACATTACTAAAAGAAAGAAAACTTTTTTCATAACCATAATTTTAAAATGTTGAATTGCCCGCAGCCCGACCTGAGTGGAGCTCTTTTTCTTTTTCTGAGAAAAAGAAAAAAGCGGGAACGGAGGGCGGATAAAGCTGCCCTAAAAATTAGACCCCAAATTGTGTCAAATGATGATCGAGATGTTTGGACATCATATTGTTCCATTCGGTTGCGGTGAGTTTCCCGAAGTTGAAACTTTCCTTACCTTCAAAAGCTTCTGCTCCCAATTGTTGCGTTTTCTGGATAAATCCGATAATTCTCTTTTTCTCTTCTTCAAAGCTTTTGTTGTCTGTAATTACGAACATTGCAGAAGTGGGGGAGTTATGTTTATAAGGTACCTCGTTTACGACTTTTGGTTTTACAAACTGTTTCAGAATCCATTTCGTTAGACGATTTGGTTTTTTGTGTTTTTCCTGTTCGTAGATGAGTTCATACGTTACGTTGCAGTGGGCCAGCATTTTGTCAACAGACATTACACCCCATTTTGGGAAAGAATCTTCCGTGAGCGCATTGATTCTTTTGATGAAATACGATGTGTCGTTTTGGTCAAAAATATTCTTCATTTTTCAGGTCGTGATTTTGTTTATTTGATTGAGCTTTTCTATTAATAATTTGTTGCGTTTTTTGTGCTGGATAAATTTAAGAAGAAACCAAATAAACAAGGTTGAAGAAATGGCGATAATAATGAAGCTTATGATTCTCAATCTGTTTTTTTGTTCCTCTATTTTTTTATTGTTTTCCTGATTCAGGACATCGATGCTTTTGTTGAGGGAAGCAAGCTCGCTTTGTTCTCTTGCAAATTTGGTCTCGATGTACAGCTTATTGTACACTTCATAATTGTTCCAATCTTGAAGAGCGAGATAATTGTCAGAAAAACCTTTATAAATTCCTTCGCTCAGGACAAGGTCGCCTACTTTTTTGGACAGATTGACAGATTTTTTCAAAAGCTCTATCGCTTCCTGATGTTTTCCCAAAACAGTGAAGTTTTCCGAAAGACCTTTGTAAGCGAAGGCTTCTAAACTTTCTGCATTAGCAGCTTTTGCGACTTCGGCAGATCTCAGGAAGTACTTTTCAGCTTCTTGATATCTTTTCAGATAAAAATAACAATAACCGATATTGTACAGGAAAACACTGGTGTTGGGAATGGCGTTATCATAGTTTCCGACTTTTTTTATGTAATCCAGACCGATGAGAAGTTTTTCCAAAGCCAGCTCGTTGTTGTCCTGAGATTTATAGACCAAACCTCTTAACGCAGAATTGAGACCAAGATAATAGGTCTTGAATTTTCCGTCCGGAAGCTGATTGCAAATTTGATAAGATTCATCCAGGATTTCCAAGGTCTTGCTGTTGAGTCCCATCTGCTGATATTGTATAGACGTGGCGTTTAGGATTTTTACTTTCTGTTCTGGGTTGGTAACATTTTTACTTAGTTCTTTCATCTTCAGGATCCAATCCAGCGATTTGTCAAAATCCCTTTTTGAAATGTAAGAATGTGACATCAGTTTGTAAAGCTTGATGAGGTTGTCCGGGTTTTTCTCATCTTTCAACATTTCCTGAGCTATTTTCTGGGAGTTATCAGGGTTTTGGTAAATGTCGGAAAGTGCCTTTTTATACAATTGCTCGTTGTACTGGGATTTGAAAATCCCGGCAAATGAGAAAATAATTAATATGAAAAGGTAGCGTTTCATTGTTTGTTCTGGGTCAATTGTTGGATGTAAGTGTTTGGAGAAATCCCAGTTACAGACTTGAAAACTGTAGTGAATGCACTGTGGGAGGAGAATCCTGCTTTCTCGGCCAAATAACTTACTTTATAATTAAGATAAGCAGAATCGGTTTTCAGGAGATAGGCAATGTAATTGATTCTTAGTTCGTTGATGTAATTGTTGTAATTTTTTTCTTTGTATTTGTTGATGACTTCCGAAAGATATTTTGTATTGGTTTCCAATTGTCCTGCGAGAACAGCAAGAGACATATCGCGATTCAGGAATTTTTCTGATTTTTCAAATTCTTCGAGACGGGAAAGAATATCCGCTTCTTTTTCTTTGGAAATGAGTGGCGTTTTTTTAGAAATATCTGAATCTATTTTACCAATTTTTGGTTCAACAACAGTTTTGTTTTCATCAATTTTTTTAATAAAATCCTGCTGTTTTGTGTAGAAATCGATTTGTTTCTGAATTGATCTGGCCTTTCTCTTCTCAGAAATACTCATGAAGATGACCGCTAAAATTCCGATCAGACAAACAACGGAAATAATCAGAACATTGCTCACGAAACTGTTGTGGGAATTTTCTATTCGTTTGGTCTCATATTGCTCATTAAGCTTGATCAGATCACGCAAGGCCTCTTTTTTATTTTGGTCGAGTTTATCCGTCTGTTCTTTGTAAACAGAATAATATTGCTGGTATAGTTTATCATTTTTCAAAGCCAGATAATTCTTGGACAAATCATCATAGATCCTGTTTTTCAAAGGATTGTAACTGGAATTTTGAATTAATTCCAGAGCCTTGTTAAGATGTTCGGCAGATCCAGCGTAATCTTTTTTGAGGAAATAGATTCTTCCAAGATTATCAAGATTGAAAGCTCTCAGGAAAATGTACTGAGGATTTTTATTAAGCTTTGCCTCTATATCATTAACAATGTTTTCGGCTTTATCAATTTGATTTTGAGTAATATAAATGAAAGTCTGATAGATTTGGTTTTCAATGGAAATTAAAAAATCTTCATCAGGATCTTTTAGCAATGCGTTACTTTGCCTCAGGTTTTCCTCGGCTTCTTTCAGCTTTTTCTGAACCATCAGATTGGAGGCATTCAGTTGATAGATGTACGCCATCAGGTTCTCCGGATAATTCTGGGACTTTATCTTCGAAGCTTTATCGACAAGATTCTGAGAGATCCTTATCGACTGTTTGTAAAGTCTAAGTGATTGATATTGCTGAGCTAAAGCGTAATCGGCATAGAGGGAATTGTTGTCGTTTCTATTTTCGTTCAGATTTTTATCAATGGACTGCTCTATGGATTTGGCATATTCGCCTTTGAAATTATAGGCTCTTGACAATATGATTTTAACACGTTGTTTGATGAGCTCCGGTTCCTTATTTTCATCAATATTCTGAAGAATCTGGAAAGCATTGTCCGGGTTTTCGTAAAGACTTTTGTAAGCTTTGTCGAGAAGTTGCAAAGTTTCTGGATTGCTTTGCGCCGATGTCAAAATAACGCCGGAATAGACCATCAACCACAAAAAAAATACCCTGAACATACTACAAAAATAGTTTTTTTATTTGTTATTTTGATGAATTTTAATAATTCTTTATCGAAAAAGTACTAATAAGTTTGTTTGTGTAAATTATTGATAATTAATATTTTAAAGTTTTTATATTTTAGAAATTCACGAATTATAAAAGATAAACTTTAGGAATTGACATCATTAAGATATAACATTGTAAAAGAGTTTTTAAAACAATATCATTATTTCTGCAGAAGAAAAATTACTATTAATATTAATTATTTATTATGAAAAAAGTTTACTTACTTTTCCTGGGCATTATGACAATGTCAGAGATCAATGCCCAGCAGATAGAACTGAAAGTTCTGGATGGCATGGGATCGCGTCTTTATGATATCAATGACAGCGGGAAAGGGATTCACTCTGGTGCCTACTATGATTTTGCTACTGGTATTACTACACCAACAGAAGGAGGGGAAGCTACTAACCGGCTTAATAGCTCTGGAGATGTCGCGGGAACAATGGCTTTCACAACAGAAGAGGGGGAAAGCATTGGCCAAGCCGGCTATAGAAAAAATGGGACTTGGACAGCTATAGGCTATTTTCCAGGGGATGTTCCGGGAAACAGTTGGTTCAGTAGTGCCAATGCTATTTCTGAAAACAGCAAATATGTAACGGGACAAATCTCAGTAGATGTTTCTGGCAGTTATGCCTACATCTATGATACAGAAGCAGGAACAATTAAAAAACTGGACGGTGACGGTTCTTTTGAGTACGGAAGAGGAGAAGGAATTAACAGTTCGGGAATTGTAGCTGGATTTGTGAATAAATATTCTATCAACGGAAGTACGTATTGGATTCCTGTCTATTATACGCCGGATGGTGTTGTACATTATATCGGTGAGCTGGGATATGGCGAAGCGGCTGATATCAATGATGCAGGACAAGTTGTAGGAAGCAAGGATTATAAGCCTTTCATCTATGATATCAATACAGGGGTTTTCAAATCATTCAATGTGCCGGCAGGATATGATTCTGCTACATTCACATCCATCTCGGAAAATGGGATTGCAGTAGGTTACGCAGGACAGGCTGGAAATAGAGAAGTAATTATCTATCATCCTTCTTTGAGCTCCAATCCTGTTTTCCTGAAAGATATTTTAACGAGCCAGAATGTAGCTGTTACAACTTTTGACGGAAAATTAGGAACAGCAATGGGGATTTCTGCAAACGGAAATTTTATTGCAGGGTTTGATAATTCTATTCCGCCATTCTTTGCTGCTGGTTGGGCAATTAACCTCAATAATCTTTTATTAAGCAGTAACGATTGTTCGATCACTTGTCCTGACAATATCGAAACAACAATATCAAGTGCTTCGGAAACTTCAGCAGTTGTTAATTATACATTGCCGGTGACTTGTGGTTCATCATCTTCTACAGGATTGCAGACCGTGTTGGTTTCTGGTTACGAGTCCGGTTCCCAGTTCCCGATTGGTGTGACAAACGTTGTCCACAATTTGGTGGATGCAGATGGAAAAATCGTTTATGTATGTTCTTTCCAAGTGACTGTTAATGATGTCTATTGTTCTGTAACACCACAATTCGGAGTAGATGCTATTACAAAAGTTCAGTTTGCAGGAATCGATAATGCATCAGACCCATATTCTAGTCAGGCTAACGAATATTATCTGGACAAAGTGGGAGAAGTGTACCAGGGCAGCGAATATCCAATCGCTATAGAAGCTAACACCAATACTGGTTACGATTATGCAACAGTTTTCGTAGACTGGAATCAAAACGGTGTGTTTACAGACGCCGGTGAAATCTATGAAGTAGGCGCAATGACTTCTGATGGAATGGATGGTGCTCAGATTACTGGTAACATTGCAGTTCCTTCTACGGCAACAGTAGGTAAAGCAAGAATGAGAGTGATGCTGAACTGGGATGCATCTATCACGACACCTTGCGACAACTCAATCTACGGTTACGGTCAGGCAGAGGATTACACATTGGATGTGAAAGAATCTCTTGGTGTAGATGATGTTAATTCAAAATCAGTGAGTTATTATCCGAACCCGGTAAAAGATATTCTGAATCTTGTAAGTGAGAAAGATGTAACCAATGTTTCAGTTTACAATATTGAAGGTAAATTGGTGAGAAGCTTCACAAGTCTTAATCAATCGAAAGTTCAATTGGATTTATCAACATTAATTACAGGAACTTACGTTGTGAAAGCAACAACCAAAGACGGAAAAATAAAAACGTTCAAGGTTATCAAGAAATAATTCTTCTTCATAAATATGAGAAAAACCTGCATCAATAATTGGTGTGGGTTTTTATTATTTGGGCAGCTTAATCCGTCTTCCGTTCCCGCTTTTTTCTTTTTCTCAAAAAGAAAAAGAGCTCCACTCAAGCCGGGCTGCGGGTAATTCAAATTTTCAGTATGATGCAAACTTTGCGACTTATAAACACAGATTTTATTTAAATTTTTTGGGACTTTGCTATATTTATTAATCGTTAACAAAACCCTAATTGTTCCCCTAAAATTGTTTTTTAAGTCCAGATGCTTTAACTTTGCACAAACCTAATCTAATGAGTAAAAAAGAAACGAAATACATCTTTGTGACAGGAGGTGTAACATCGTCACTTGGTAAGGGTATTGTTTCCGCATCTTTGGGACTTCTTCTTAAATCCCGCGGTTTCAAAGTTACCATCCAAAAGCTGGACCCTTATATCAACATCGATCCCGGAACCCTAAATCCCTATGAGCACGGCGAATGTTATGTGACCGAAGATGGCGCAGAAACAGACCTGGACCTTGGGCATTACGAGCGTTTTCTGGATTCGCCAACTTCTCAAAACAACAACGTTACAACCGGAAGGATTTACCAGACGGTTATTGAAAAGGAACGAAAAGGAGATTTTCTAGGAAAGACCGTTCAGGTAATTCCGCACATTACCAATGAAATCAAGCGCAGAATAAAAATCCTTTCCAAGAAAGATTACGACATCATTATTACCGAAATTGGTGGAACTGTAGGCGATATAGAATCTCTACCTTATATAGAAAGTGTTCGCCAGTTACAATGGGAATTAGGCAAGAATAATTCTATGGTTATTCATTTGACATTGTTGCCCTATTTGTCATCAAGTGGTGAATTGAAGACCAAACCTTCTCAACATTCTGTTCGTCAACTGATGGAAAGCGGGATTCAGGCGGACGTTTTGGTTTGTAGAACGGAACACACCATTCCGAAAGATTTACGTTCGAAACTGGCTCAGTTCTGCAACGTAGGACTGGAAAACGTCATCGAATGTATCGATATGGATACAATTTATGAAGTTCCACTATATCTTCAGAAACAGAATTTTGATGAAGTGGTTCTTAAAGAGCTGAATCTACCCGTAGGAAAAGATGTCAACCTGAAAGACTGGAAATCATTCCTTAAAAAATATAAAAACCCGAAACGAAGTGTGGAAATTGCATTGGTTGGAAAATATGTTTCGCTTCAGGATTCTTATAAATCCATTGCCGAAGCGTTTATCCACGCTGGTTCTGATATGGAAACCGAAGTGAAGGTAAGATGGGTTTACAGTGGTGATATCGAACAGGAAGGTGCCGAAAAACTATTGAATGGTGTTGATGGGATCTTGATTGCACCAGGTTTCGGAGACAGAGGTATCGAAGGCAAGATCCAGGCAGCTAAATATGCAAGAGAGAACAAGGTACCTTTGTTGGGAATTTGTCTGGGAATGCAGATCATGACGATAGAATTCGCCAGAAATGTTCTGGGACTGACCAAAGCCAACAGTATGGAGTTCGATACTTCTACACCAGACCCGGTGATTTCTTTGATGGAAGAGCAGAAAAATGTGGTAGACAAAGGCGGCACTATGCGTCTTGGCGCTTGGAAATGTGCTTTGAAAACGGGTTCCAAACTGGCAGAAGTTTATGGTGCGAAAACCATTTCTGAACGCCATCGTCACAGATATGAGTTCAATAGTGATTATAAAAAAGACTTCGAGGATAAAGGATTAACGCCAAGCGGGCTGAATCCTGAGACGGATCTCGTAGAAACTCTGGAACTGAAAGACCATCCGTTCTACGTTGGTGTCCAATATCATCCGGAATATAAAAGTACAGTGGCTACACCGCATCCATTGTTCAAAGCTTTTATCAGCGCAACGGTTAAGAATAAATCATAAATTAATGAATGGCTCAAAGTATTTCTCTGGGCCATTCGTCTTTATAACGGAATCTGAAAAATAAAACCTATTTTTGCAGACCAAAATGATGTAGGTTTCTGAAATGTCAGTCTGAGGTTCTCGAAGACTTTTCAAATCATTGACCTTAAACTTTAAACTCAATTCTATAATGCAACAAAACAACGGATTAGACAAAAAACAACTGATTAGCTTCGGTATTTTTTCTATGATTCTCATCGGTTTTATGTTTTATTTCCAAAACCGAAATGCACAGGCCGAACAAGAAAAATTAGCTCTGGAAGCTAAAAAAACAGAGCAGACTATAAAATCCAAACCTGCTGCAACCAACCTGAATGCGGCTACTGTAACACCAAATTCTGTTCAGAAAGTAAACCTTCAGAATGATGAGTTATCTCTTGAGTTCTCTAGTGTTGGTGGGCAATTGAGTTCTGTGAGACTGAATAAATTCGAGGCGTTTGGCGGAAAACCATTATATCTTTTCAGCAACAATAATGCAAGTTACGGATTCCAATTCACGGATAAAGCAGGTAAGGTTTTCAATACAAAAGATTTGGTGTTTGCACCACAAGTTGCAGGAAATGTAGTAACACTTAACTCTAAAGTTGGGAACGCCGTTATCCAATTCATCTATACGCTAAAAGCTAAATATACTGTTGATTTTCAAGTGAAAACACAAGGCCTGGCTAGTGTTGTGAATGATGGTAAAGCTAATTTCATCTGGAATTACAACGTAAGAAGTGCAGAAAAAGGACGTTCGCAGGAAGAAACTCACACCGAGTTTGCTTATGCGTTCAATAATTATAAAGATTACGATTACGACGCTCGTTCTGATATGGATGAGCCGGACGAAACACTTAACTGGATTGGTATCAAGCAACAGTTTTTCTCCGCAGTTATCGAGGCTAAAAATGGTTTTACAAAATCTAAAGGTTTCCAGGAAGCTATTCCGGAAGGCGAATACCTGAAAAAATTCAATTATGATGGCCAGGTAAACTTGGCCGGAAACGAGTTGAATCAGGATTTTACTTGGTATTTTATGCCTTTGGATATCGACCTTCTTAAATCTTATGACAAGAACTTTGATGAGATTCTGCCGTTAGGCTGGTCATTCATCGGTTCATTGAACAGATATGTATTTATTCCGTTATACAATTTGCTTTCAGGCTGGGGGATCGCAGCAGGTTGGGCCATTTTCTGGATGACGATCATCGTGAAATTGATTTTGTCTCCGGTAATGTTCAAACAGCACAAACTAAGTGCAATGATGAAGGTTATTCGTCCGGAAATTGATGAGGTTAATGCCAAGTTCAAGGATGCAGACCCGATGAAAAAACAACAGGAAACAATGGCGGTCTATAGGAAGGCCGGCGTGAATCAGATGGCGGGTTGTTTGCCGGCGCTGGTTCAGATCCCGTTGTTCTATGCACTATTTCGATTCTTCCCGAATATGCTGGACCTTAGAGGGAAAAGCTTCTGGTTCGTTCCGGATTTGACGGCTTATGACGATATCATCAGTTGGGGAACCAACATTCCGTTGTTAGGAAATCACTTGAGTGTATTTGCTTTGGCTTGTACCGTTGTGATCTTGATTTATACGATCATGACATCAGGTAACATTCAGCAGCCTCAACAAGAAGGGATGCCGAATATGAAGGTCTTGATGTACATCTTCCCGATCACGTTCTTATTCTTCCTGAATAGCTCTGCGTCTGGTCTATCTTGGTACTATTTTGTATCCAATGCGATTAACATCGTGATTATCTTGGTCATCAAGTATTTCATCCTGGACGAGAAAAAGATCCACGCTCAGATTCAGGAAAACAAAAAGAAAGAGCCTAAGAAAGAAGGTAAGTTCCAAAAGAGAATGAGAGAAATGATGGAGAAAGCACAAGAGCAACAAAAATTGCAGGAACAAGCAAGAAACAAAAAGAAATAAATATAGAGCGGTAAGTTTTACCGCTTTTTTATTGGGTCGTGCTGAAGTTTATCCTGAGCTTGGCGAAGGGCTATATCTTTTTCTGCCAAGGCTTTTCCCAATCCAGAAAAAGGATGCCGCTGCAATCACTTATGCGCTGACGCTTCTATTCAACACTTGTCTAAAATATAATATCAAAACTTTTATAAGCGAAGCGCCTTTGTGAACCTAAAACAGTTTTTAATAAAAATTTTTGTGCACTTTGTGTTCAATTTTTTGCAGAAAAACATTTAGCATTTTAATACTAAATTCCCGAAATTTACAACTCAATTTTAAACCCCAAACCTTGAACTTACAATCCACTTACGAATATCTCCAACAATTCTTAACACCAGAACGTTTCCAGAAAATCGAACATTACTCCAAAGAAAGTTCGGATTTTGTTCTGCCTGTTATGGAAGATATTTACCAGTTCAGAAATGCGGCGGCGATTGTCCGTTCTGTGGAAGCTTGCGGATTTCACAAAGTAGTGGCGATGGAAAAAGAGAATCATTTCGAACCAAATCTAAAGGTCACAAAAGGTGCAGATACTTGGGTTGAAGTAGAGAAAATGCCAAGAACCATAGAGTCTTTACAAAACATAAAAAATAGAGGGTATAAAATCGTTGCCGTCTCTGCCGAAAACAACGCAAAAATGTTACCGGATTATAAAATCGAAGAACCTTTGGCCTTGGTTTTCGGGACAGAGTGGGAAGGAACTACGGATGAATTGCTGGACTTTGCAGATGAAACTCTGGCCATTCCAATGTTTGGATTTACAAGAAGTTTCAATGTGTCTGTTGCCGCAGCGATCTGCATGTATGAGCTCAAACAAAAATTGTTGAAATCAAATATCGATTATAAATTATCCGAAGAAAAATTACTCCAAATGAAAATCCGCTGGGCAAAAAACTCTATTCCGAGTGGTGATATGATTTTGGAAAAGTATTTGAGAGAGAATTCTTAATCTAAGTAGTTGTATTACTTTGCTGAGTTTTACGTCTTTGCGAACTTAAAATATTTTCAATATTGGTGAAAACCTTTGTGGACTTTGCGTTAAAAAATCAAGAAACCAACTCACAAACCATTTCCCCAATCTTCGGAGCCAGCGCAACACCCATTCCGGAAAGCCTTATAGCGCAGAATTGTCTTTCAGAGATTTGTTTTACAATTGGTGTTTTTTCCGTTCCCATTGCCATAATTCCGGACCAGCGCATTGCGATTTTGAAATCCTGATTCGGAAGAATCACTTCTTTTAGAAATTCCTCAAGATGATTTTGCAGAAAATCCGTTGTCTCAAAATCGGTTGTTTTTTCAGTTTCAAAATCCTGATTTCTTGCGCCTCCAAGTAGAATTCTGTTTCCGAGATTTCTGAAATAATAAAAACCTTCGTCGTAATGAAATGTTCCTTTGAGTTTAAGGTTTTCAATAGGTTCTGTCAGGATGATTTGCCCTCTCGCCGGAATAATTTCTTCCGATTTCAGGAATTTTGAACTGAAGGCATTTGTACAATAAATGACTTTATGAGATTTCAGAATAAGATTGTCATCGATTTTAATTTCGATTTCATTATCAGTTTCTGAAACGGATTCGACTTCTGTTCCGAATAGAAATTCAATTTTCAGTTCGTGGCATTTTTCTAAAAGCTTGTTCAATAATTTTCCGGAATGTAAGCTTCCTTCACAAAGATTCTCAACCAAAAATTCTGATTTCCCTAATCCAAATTCTTCAATTTTTTCATTCGTGATTCTGAAAGTATTTTCGGTTTTTGTGATCGGAGCTAATTTTTCATTGACTTCACTCAGTTTCTCCAAAGCTGATTCATCATTCAAAATTTCATAACCGCCACAAAGTTCAAAATCAACTTCATCATTTGAAAAATAGCTTTGAATTTTCTGCAAACCTTCAAATCGCATTTTCACCAAATCCAGTGTTTTTTCCCAGTTCATTTTTTTGGAATCGGAAATAATTTCTGTCAAACTTCCGAAGCAGGCAAAACCGGCATTTCTTGTCGAAGCTCCCGTTGGAACAGAATTTCGTTCGATAATTAATACCGATTTTTCAGGAAGTTTTTCCTTGATCGAAATCGCAGTCCAAAGTCCGGTAAATCCCGAACCAATGATTGTAATGTCACGTTTTCTGTAAAAAGTTTCGGTTTCCCAAATGCTTGGATTGGCTGGTTTCATATTGATCAATAATGGCAAAGGCGCAATTTTTTTGGATGTTAGTATAAAAATAAAGCCGCAAAGGAATTTTGCGACTTAAAATTAAGGATTATTTGAAATAAAATTTTTGTGTCTTGCGATAATCAAAAAATCAGAACATCTTATCGTAATTCCAGGCAGCCACGAAAATTCCGGCGGTTTCTGTCCGTAATCTTTGATTTCCCAGAGAAACTGCTTTGATTCCTCTTTCTGCCAACAATTGAATTTCCTTATCTGAGAAATCACCTTCGGGACCAATTAGAAAAGTGATTGTGTTGCTGGTTGTTGGTTGCTGGTTGATTGCATTGTCACGCTGAGGTTCTCGAAGCGTATTTAAATTAATCCTTTCCAGATTTTCATTGCAATGCGCAACGAAAGTATTTTCAAAATCCAGATTTTTCATGAAATCAGAAAACTTGGTCAAATCATTGACTTTTGGGAAATGAAATCTGTGGCTTTGCTTCGAAGCTGAAATGACCTGTTTCCTCAATTTTTCGATGCTGATATTTTTGCGCTCGGTTTTTTCTGTCAGTATAAAACTGATTTCCGAAATGCCCATTTCGACCGCTTTTTCTACAAAGAATTCGATTCTGTCGATGTTTTTAGTAGGAGCTATTGCGATATGAAGTTTCGGAGAAAAATTGGGAAGATTTTCTTTAATTTCAGAAACGTTGAGTGTTACTTTTTTTCCTTCGAAAATTAAAGTTCCTTTGGCAAGGTTTCCATGGCCGTCGGTTACGAAAATTTCTTCACCTTCGCGCATTCTGAGAACTTTTGTGATATGTTGTTGTTCATCAGAATCGATCAATATTTCCGGAAAAATCTGTCCAAAGAAAAGTTTCATAGTTAAACTTTTGTGGTTGAATTATAATTATTTAGTGGGCTTGATCAAAGCAATAAATTTCTTTCCAACAGTCGCCAATAAAACAGCCACCAATCCAAACACAATTCCCAATCCGAATTTTGAAAGAACATTTTCTGGAAGTAAGTGATGGATATAGTCAATATTATGAAGGAAAATCTCACCAGAAACCAACAACAAAGCTATTGTTCCCACAACGCCGAGAATTTTGATAACGATTGGTAAAGCCTTGATCAAAACTTGCCCAAGACCAGAAAGAAAACCTTTGTTTCCCGATTTTTTCATCAGGAAGAATCCGGCATCATCCATTCTTACGATCAGCGCTACAATTCCGTAAACCCCAATAGTTGCGACAATTGCAACCAATGAAACCACAATGATCTGTGTCAAAAGTGGATGTTCTTTTTCGATAACTGTTCCTAGAGCAATGATGACAATTTCCAATGAGAGGATAAAATCGGTTTTGATCGCAGAGCTTATTTTTGATTTTTCAGAATTGGCATCATCTTCTGGTAAGACACTTTCCTCTACAACTTCGTGACCTTTTTTGTTGCGGTGAAAAAAGAACTCGATGATTTTTTCTACACCTTCATAAGCCAGATAAATTCCCCCAAGAACCAAGATAACTTTGATGGCGGCAGGGAAGAAAAAATTTAGGAGAAAGACGATCGGAAGGATAATGAGCTTATTGATAAAAGAACCTTTGGTAATGGCCCAAAGCACGGGGATCTCGCGGGAAGACAGGAATCCGGTTGCTTTTTCTGCGTTTACGGCAAGGTCGTCGCCGAGGATTCCGGCCGTTTTTTTCGTTGCGAGTTTGCTGGTCACTGCGATGTCGTCCATCAATGCGCCGATATCATCTAAGATTGCGAAGAATCCTGAAGCCATAACTTTTTATTTTGATGCAAAAATAAGTTTTAAACTTTAAAATTCAATGCTTAAAGTTAACTGGTGGATTATTTTTATTTGATGTTTTGAAACGCAATTTCATTCTCACTGATGAAAGCAACGCCGGTTTTCAAAGTGGTGTAGATATCGGTATCACATTCTCGGTAAGAACACATATAGACTTCCTCGATCCAAGTGTTGTTCAGGAAAATCAAATTCAGATATTCGTTTTTTCTCAAGTTGTTTTTGATAGATAAAAAGTCGCCTTCTTTTGGCTCGTAAGGAAAACTGAAAACATTTTCAGAATTGATTGTTTCCAGGATTTCTTCTTTGATGTTTTGGATAAAACCAGTTTCTGAACTTATCAAACCAAAATCTTCAGAATCTTCGGAGGCCTCATTTTTTCCTGTGATCGTTTCTAAAATCCAGTAATATTTTGAATTCTTTTTAGATCGTGTTCCGAGTTGTTTTTCTTCTAATAGTAGTTTCATAGATTGTATTTTGACTTTGAATGTCTCGTTCTAATGCTAGCGTCTCGCTCATATTTTGTTCACGAGCAAGATGCTCGCGCTAGCGTGGGAATTGAAAAATTGAAGTATTAATATTAAAATAAATATTCTTTTCATAATTCATTTTCAAATAAAATCTAATAATTACAAATCATACTTCGCAGTAGCAGTCGTTCTGATATCCGTAAACTCGCCACGTTCATATTTCAGTTTGGCGACCATGGCGATCATTGCGGCGTTGTCTGTTGTGTATTCGAATTTTGGGATGAAGATGTTCCAACCAAGTTTTTCACGATTGTCTTCCATATATTTCCTTAAGCCAGAATTTGCAGAAACGCCTCCTGCAATCGCAATATCATTGATGTTAAGTTCTTTCGCTGCTTTTTCCAGTTTATCCATCAGGATTTCGATGATTGATTTCTGGACCGATGCACAAAGGTCATTCAGATTATCCTTAATGAAATCAGGATTTTTTCTCACTTCTTTCTGAATAAAATATAAAACCGAAGTTTTAATCCCACTGAAAGAATAATCATAACCTTCCATTTTCGGTTTATTGAATTTGTAAGCATCTGGATTTCCTTCTTTGGCTAATCTATCCACAATTGGTCCGGCAGGATAATCGAGGTCAAAGATTTTTCCTATCTTGTCAAAAGCTTCACCTGCGGCATCGTCGATGGTTTTTCCGATGATCTCCATATCGAAATGATCCTTCACCAAAACGATCATCGTATGGCCACCGGAAACTGTTAGACATAAAAAAGGAAACTTGGGCGGCATAGGATTGGCATCATCTATAAAATGTGCCAAAATGTGAGCCTGCAAATGGTTGACCTCTATCAAAGGGACATCCAAACTCATTGCCAGGGATTTTGCAAAAGAGGTTCCTACGAGCAAAGAACCCAAAAGTCCGGGACCTCGTGTGAAGCCAATCGCACAAATGTCATTTTGTTGTATATTTGCTTTTGAGAATGCTTTTTCTACGACAGGGATAATGTTTTGCTGGTGCGCTCGGGAAGCCAATTCCGGAACAACACCACCATACTCGTTATGTATTTCCTGATTTGCAGCGATATTGGAAAGGATTTTGCTACCGCTGATGATGGCTGCAGAAGTGTCGTCACAAGAAGACTCGATACCTAAAATAATTGATGCACTCATAATAGATGGCAAAGTTAGAAAATAAAAATACAAATAACGAAGAACCCGATATTGACAAGCCTGTCAGCAAAAAGAAACGTCCGCTTTTCCTAACCGTTCTGAGCACCGTTTCATATAGCCTCATTGCATTGGTTGCTTTGATTCTGATTATAATTAATCTTCCCATTACCAAACGCTATATCGCCGATCAAGCTATCGATTTTCTGAATAAAGACCTTAAAATGGGAATGTCCGTAGAAGATATAGACGTTAATTTTCTGGGCGATGTTACAATTAAGGGACTTAAATTAAAAGACTACAAAAATTACGAATTTGTCAAGGCAAAAGAACTAAGAGTAAAATCTGATTGGTTTGCATTGGCATTCAATACGAGAGATATCAAATTCAACCAGGCGACGATCATCGATCCGGTTGTGAGGGTGATTACTTACAAAGGTGACAGTATCAGTAATTTTATAAGGTACGTAGACAATTTCGATGACGGAAAACCACGTGACCCGAAGAAGAAGCCTTTCCAGATGGGAATGAAGTTCGATATTATCAACGGAATTGCAAGTATCGTTAACGAAAACAGCCCGGGAGAAGCTGGCAGATGGCTGGATGCAAGAAATGTAAACCTGAATGTGACCTCTTTGAAAGTTGTGGGGCCTGATGTCTTTGCAGATATCAGGAATTTTAATTTCATAACAAAAAGATATGGGAAGGAGCATATCGTCGATACTTTTTCTACAAATTTTGAACTCACAAAAAAACATTTGAAATTAGGGAATCTGACCTTCAATACAGACCATTCTTTGCTGCAAGGAGAAGCTATCTTGAATCTTGACCCAAAAACTAAATTTGCTGATTTTGGAAATAAAGTCAATTGGGATTTGAAAATGGTTCCGGGAAGTCAGATCAGTGGTTATGATCTGAGCTATTTCGTACCGGACTGGGATAACTATACGCCAATCAATATCTCCGGAACGATGACAGGACCTTTGAACGGATTTACTTTGAATAATTTTCTGATCCGTTCGCAGGAAATCAATCTGAACACTAAAAAGATGACCATCTCCAGTGTTTTGGACAAGAAGTTTTTCATTGAAAGTAAAGATGTTTCTGCCGATTTTACATACAAAGGTCTGAAGGCCTCGCTTCCGAAATTTATCTCTTCGAAGTTGGGAAATATAGCGGATGATTTTGGAAGATTAAAATATAAGGGTTCTGTAAAAGTGAATCCAAAACAGATCTTCGCTACCGGAAACATCATTACTGGGATTGGACAGGCGAAAATGAAAGATTTCAATCTTGTGGATTACAGCACAAAACGTCCAAAATACAGAGGTTATGTCGATGTAAAGGATTTGAATGTAACTGCTTTGACCAAAAACAAACAAGTTGGATTGATCTCTGGGAAATTCAATGTGCAAGGGGAAGGTTTTGATGTGAACACGATGTATGTGAAAACCACTTCGAATGTTAATCATATAGATCTGATGGGCAAAAGCCTTAATAATATTGCTATTGATGGTGTTCTGAACAAAAGAAGATTCACAGGAAACGTTGATGCCAATGACGCGAATGTAAAAGGAAATTTCAAAGGAATTGTGGACTTCAGCACCAAAAGATTGTTTGCTGACTTTGATGCTAATATTCAGTATGTCAATCTGAAATATTTCGGAATTTCGGCTGGTGATACCAATTCTGTTAGCGGACATCTTATTGGGAAAGTCTCTATGACGGATCTGAATGACCTAAATCTTGATACCAATATCAAAGAATTAACGCTTAATTCTTCTTCTCAAAAATTACACATTCCTGATTCTAATATCAAAGCTTTTTTTGAAAATGGGAATAGGATTGTTTCCGTAGATGCGCCGGGCGCGGTTACAGGAAGGATTTCTGGTAAGTTCGATTTGGAAGATATCGGGAATATGGTAATGAACAGTGTCAATAAAATTTTGGTTGGTAATCCTCCGAAGAAAACTTACAATGGACAGAATTTCGATTTCGATTTTGATGTGAAACAAGGCCTGGTCTCATTCTTTGTTCCAGATCTGGAATTGCCGGAGGGTGCAAAAGTCGCTGGAAATTATGTCGGTGCTACCAATGACTTGATTCTAAATGCAGATGCTGCTCGAATCAAATATATAATGACCAGTAAAAAAGAACTGAGCGAAGCTGAAAAATTTTTGGCAGAAACCGATGCGACTTATCAACCTGATCTGAATAAAGTAAGAGATAGTGTAATAGTCGATAGTCTAAGTTTGAGGGTTAATACCGCTAACATGCAACAACAATTGCTTGCAAGTGTGAAAAGAGGTCAGTATGGAAATAATGTTCTTCAAGATGTGAAGCTGTCTGCTAATAATGAAAACACACAGGTCTTACATATTGGGACGGTTTTCAAGTTGGGAAGTCCAGAAGATGAGACGGAAAAACAGATGAAGGAATATGCCGTCAATATCAATCAAACAACCAATGCTGTTGGAGATTATGTTTTACGATTTGAGCCTACGACAGTCAAATTCAATGATGTGGCATGGACAGTTGACACAAGTCCCGAGCTCAATCATTCGATTACCTATAGAAAAAAAGAGAAGGATTTTATAATAGAGAATCTAAGGATCTATTCTGATGAAAGCGCTCTGTTGATAAAAAATGCAGACTTCAGATCTGGAAAAGATTTTACAGCCGATGCAGAGATCAAAAATCTTGATATATCAAAACTACTGGCTTTCGGGAAGGATAAGAATGCCATGGATATCAAAGGAACAGCAAACGGAACTATTCAGTTGAAAAAATCAGGGAATAATCTGGAGCCTTTGGTTGACCTGGATGTGAATGATATTTTCATGAATGGCAATAAAATGGGGGACCTGGAAACAAGAATCACCAAAAGCGAAAAGCCCAATGTCTTTGATGTGAGCATCCAGGCATTATCTTCCGGTCTTTTGGGCCAGAATACATTGGACGTTAAAGGAACGATCGATAACAATCATTCTTCACCAGTTCTTGATATGAATGCCAAAATGAATGAGTTCGATCTTGGATTTGCCCAGCAATTCGTAAAAGAGATCTTTGGAAATTTCCGAGGTAAAGCATCTGGTGACCTTAGAATATCAGGACCTACCAACGATATAGATTACAGTGGTGATATTGCCTTGAAAGGCTTTGGATTGAAGCTGATGTTCACCGGAGTTGATTATTCATTTGATGATACAACGATTAACCTTTCGAAAGGACAGGCACTGCTTTCCGGGATTGGTATAAGAGATGGCCGGGAAAATTCTAAAGGAAGGATCTCCGGGGGTATTTATTTCGAAACACTTTCTTCTATGTCGGTCGAATTGATCATGGAGGCTGATAATCTTCTGGTGCTGAATTCCACCCAGGATGATAATGACCTTTTCTGGGGAAGAGTTACTGCTAAAGGGGATGTCTATGTTTATGGGCCGGTCTCGGGATTATCCATTTCAACTCCCAATGATGGACTTCGGGTTCTTAATAATAGCACATTCACTTTTAACAGTGCATCAACAGCAAACATCGAGGAATTCAAGATCTTAAGATTTTTGAAACGAGATGATGAGGGCAAGGTCTCCGTTGAGAAGAAAAAGCGTTCTGGGGCCAATATGCTTATCGATTTTGATGTAACAATTGATAAAGGTTCTCTGGTGAATGTTTTGGTTGGTGACGATGTTGGTAATATTTCGGTAAGGGGAGATGCCAGAAATTTGAAATTCAAGATGGAAAGAAGCGGTAATATTTTCATGAATGGAAAATATACAGTGGATAATGGGACCTTTGTCTCCAAGGCAATTCTTAACAGGACATTCCAAATAGCAAGGAACAGTAATATCCAATGGAGTGGTAATCCGATGACGCCAGAGCTAGATATTACAGCAAATTATACAAGGACGGTCACCAACGCGGGAGAGTATCTCGGGATGTCACTTTCTCAGCCGATCAATGTGGTTTTGACAACCAAGATCACAGAAACTCTTACCAAACCGAACATTGAATTTGGACTTTCTGCGCCCGATGTTTCTTCGCAGGTAAGAGAAACTTTGGCTACTAAACTTAGTAACGAAGATGAGAGAATTATCCAGTTTGGATCGGTGCTTGTCCTTAATAATTTCAACGTTGTTAATTCAGGAGGACTGAATATCAATGTTTCCCAGGCTGCCGTAAGTACAGGATATAGCATGGCTTTCAAACAATTGGGTTCTGTCCTTAACACGATCAGTAGTGCTTTTCAGATCAACCTGGACTATATCAGTGGTGACCCGAGTTCTAATACTTCCGATCGTGCCAACACCAATGTTAGTTTGGCATTGTCTCCAAGAATCAAATTGAAGACAGGCTTGGGAGTTCCAATTACCAGAACAGAAAATACGAATGCTAATTATCTTTCGGCCGAAGGAACGATAGAGTATGACTGGAGTCGAAATAACAACGGCAGCAGGCTACTGCGAGCTTATTCCAAACCTTCTAATTTGGGGTTGGGAACATCAGGTGCTAACAATCAGAGTTATGGTGTTGGGGTTGTGTATAGTAAAAGTTTCGATTCTTTCAAATATATGTTTAAAAGACGGAAAAGGTTAAAAACAGACTCTGTAGCTGTGGAGCAGAATAAAGCGGATTCTTTAAAAAATAAGTCAAATAAATGATAATTATCATTAAAAAATGAAGGTTTTGTTAAAAGCTGTTAATGTTTTAATATTCCTTTTTATTTAAAATATTTTTTTTAAATTTGCAAAAAAATTAGATATATTTTAAATAAATAACAAAATCATACAATGAACTATCAATTAGACGATATCGATAAAAAGATTCTTGATTTCCTAGTAGAAAACACAAGAATGCCTTTCACGGAAATTGCTAAACAAATGGATGTTTCTGCTGGAACTATCCACGTAAGAGTAAAGAAAATGGAAGATGCGGGAATTATTCTGGGGTCATCCCTTAACATCGATTATGGTAAATTAGATTATAACTTCACTGCTTTCATCGGTATTTTGCTTACAAAATCAAATCATACTCAGGAGGTTTTGAAACAATTGGCTTTGATCCCGAATGTAGTGGAGGCTAGTGTAACATCTGGAAAATATAATATCTTCTGCAAAATGAAAGCTAAGAATACAGAAGATGCTAAGAGAATCATTTATCAGATAGATGATATCCAAGATGTGATGAGAACAGAAAGTATGATCTCCATGGAAGAGTACATCAGTGATAAGAACCGTCTTATAAATGCGGTTAGCATATAGTTAGTTAATAGAAATTTCTATAGTAAAGGGCTTATTCATTAAGCCCTTTTTTGTACTTTTATAATATGAAAGCTGCAGACAAAAGTTTTAATAATAATAAAGACCACTACATCATTTTCGGACTTATTATTTTGGTTTATTTACTGAGTATCAATACAGACCTTGCGGAACTTTCACAGCATAGGGTTATCAATATACCTTCCGGATTTTTCTATTATACTCTAGGAGTAGATATCCTTGTGGTCATGAGCTGGATATTGATCCTTTTTTACAGGAAATTAGGTGTTGTGCTGTTTCCTGTTTTCGTGATGGTTCATTTTGGACTGCATAACTATTTTCTAAGTACTTATCTTTATTCAGACATTACAGTTCTTTTCCTCTATGTGGGACTCGGATTGCTAGCAATTATTCCCAGGTGGAATTATATGAAGTAAGTACGTTGATAAAAGTTCAAAAAAATAGAAATGAAAACATTCTTTACCTTAATGGTTTTTTTGCCGACCGTGTTATTTTCTCAAGAGTCTAATTCGAAAGATCCTAATAAAGACAAATTACCACTTGGTGCATTTTCTGTGAGTCTTAATGTCAAAAATCTTGCTAAGTCAAAAGAGTTCTATGAGAAACTCGGATTTTCCCAGATGGGAGGCGATATTAAACATCGTTATGTCATTATGAAAAATGGAACGGCTCTTATCGGTCTTTTTGAAGGAATGTTTGAGGGGAATATTCTTACGTTCAATCCAGGTTGGGATGAGAATGCAAAAGAGGTCGATCCATTCACAGATGTTCGTGACATTCAGAAAAAACTTAAAAACGACCAAATACAATTCAATACAGAAGCAGATGAAAAATCAAAAGGTCCTGCTTATATAGAATTTACTGATCCTGATGGAAATAAAATTTTGGTAGATCAGCATAGATAAGTATCAGTCTATGACATAAAAAAAGCTCTAGAAATTTCCAGAGCATAATGTCGTTACTTTTTACCAGCGATTTGATATGAAAAATTAAAACAGTAAGAAACAACTGATAATAATAATCTGGAAATTGAACAGTTACAGACCTTATTCGACTTTTTGTGCTTTTAGAATCCTTGTGTTTACGAAAATGATGGGACAATAAATTTTTTTTCTTTTCTATGAACCTTCCTTTTGTTCATGGCAAAGATTGCATTTTAACATAATATCATGCAAAAAATCATCTACAACATATCTACGACAGGTATGTAATGGTTTTATTTTCAGGATTTTAAATTTGAATTTGGTGATGATTTTAAAAATTCATCATCCAGTTATTGAGGTCAACATCAGAAGAAATACCCAATTGCTTTCTTAACCTGTTCTTCTTCATCTCGACACTTCTGACGGAAATATGGCTGAATAGTGCAATTTCTTTGGTAGAAAAATTGAGTTTCAGAAGTGCACAAAATTTTAACTGCCCGCTTGTCATGTCCGGGTATTCTGCTGTAAATCTATTGTAAAAACTTGGATATACGTCCATGAATCTACTCAGGAAAGAAGAATCATTATTTTTTGCTAGTTCCAGCAATTCAGCGAAAGCATCATTTACTTTGGATTCTAGATTGTTCAGCTCGGTTTCTTTTTCTATCAGATCAATTTCTGTTCTCTCTTTCTGTTCTTTTTCGGTCTGATATCTTTTGAAATAGTTCAGCGCAAGGAATATGGATAAAATAATAAGTCCAATAATGGTCCCTATAAGAATATAAAAATTCTTGTACCAGTTAAGCTTTTCTTGTTCCAAGATATTATTGGCGATTTTGTCTGTCTCGATTTTCTCTTTTTTCCTTGCAAGATCGGATAATTCTTTAGCCTTTTTAGAATAATAGCTGTAAACTTTGTCTTCCCCCATTTTTTCGTAGATAGTCGCAAGGTCTTCGTAGATGTATTGCATCCTATAGATGTCCTGGGCTTTCTCGAAAATTGGAAGGGCCTTCTTATAGTAATAGATAGAGCTGTCTGCAACATTCATTTCCAGATATGCATTTCCAATGCCATATAACCCGAAAGCTTGATTTATAGAATCATTCTCAATTTTTGATAGTTCATAAGCTTTTCTATTATAGTAAAGTGCTCGGTCATATTGGTCCAGGTCGATATAGGTATATCCAAGACTAGAGTATTGTATACCAAGCCAGCCATTCCTTTTCTTAGGGTCTCTGATCTTTTTGTAATATTCTACACTTTTGAGGTCGTATTTTATTGTTTTTTCCGGGGGTTGGTATTCCAGATTCATGATCTCAGATCTGCCGGAATAGACCTGTCCTAGTGAGATGTAACGATTATCATTGTCAGATATCTTTTGACTCTCTTTTTCTGCCTGATCACTAGTGCTATAGGCTTTTTCAAAGAATCCCAAATAGGCATATGCCAATGTCTTTGCAATAAGAGCCTGGGATATGTGGAAATCATCATTTTCTTTTGTAGCAAGATTCAAAAGTTTTTCTGCTGCTTCCAGGGCTTTTTCTTGCTCACCTAATCCAAGGTAACAATTGATCTGTCCTTTTAAGGATTTGGCCTTCCCTTCATAATAACCTATTTCGTCAGAAATATCATAGGTTTTGATGTTTTGTTGTAGCGCTTTTTCCCGATCCGCCATTTGGAAAGAGATCGCGATCAATTGGTCAATTTTTTTAGGAGTGTATTGCTGTGCTTTCGTTTTGAATGAACACGAAATAATAATGAGAATTAATATTAAATTTTTTTTGAATTCCACAGCTTTGATGTAGCTACAAAAATATTAAAAATTCATATACTATCTAATTATAATTGGACTTTTAAATAGTAATTAGACCCAAATTAGTAAGAAATACGTAATACCTCTTATGATAAGTTGAATTTTAGTTGACATTCTTTCAAAATATCAGGGAAAAAATCGTCAAAATGATTTTTCAATTGTTCTTTGTTTTTTAAGAAAATGTTAAAAACAGGAATATCCTTGTCCAAATATTTTGCCTTGTTCAATACATTTTGCATACTGAATTTGACTCCTTGATCCTGCCTGTAATTGGTAAGCCAATCATCTTGCTCCATTCTTACCAGCATTTTTTTATAATTTTCCGGAAGCCATTTTTCATTCTCCCATAGAATTTTATAAGTTTTCAGAGAATGTTTTTTCAAATCTTCCAACGGATAAGAATGTGCCACAAAATAATCAAAAGCCACATCTACAAATGCCCCAGAATAAAGTCTTACAAGTGGGCTGAAAATTTTTTTCGCCTCTGAGACCGAAGGGTGGGAATCCGTAAAAGTATCAATGAACCTGTGAAGTTTTATTCCTTCCTGTATCTCAATTGGGAAGTTTTCCCGCTCATTATTCCTGATAAAATCAGCAATCATATTGCCCACGAGTTGTCCGTTGGTAAAAGATAGAATAGAGTGGGCCAGGTAATTCATCAGGTGAATTTACGAATTATTGATCACGAATGAAATTAAAAAAGCAATTCTACAAAATCCTCAATTTTACTGATCTCCTCAATTTTGATCCCGAATTTTCTCTTAGGAAGTTTGTTCAAGTTTGAAATAAAGATCTTCTCATAGCCCAATTTTTCCGCTTCGGTTATTCTTTGCTCTGCTTGCGCAACAGGGCGGATCTCGCCACTTAAACCAATTTCACCGGCAAAACAGTAATGTTCCGAAATCGCAATATCTTCGTTGCTTGAAAGGATAGACGCAACAACAGCCAGATCCAAAGCTGGATCATCCGTTTTAATTCCGCCGGTGATGTTAAGGAAAACATCTTTTGCTCCCAATTGAAAACCTGCTCTTTTCTCCAGAACAGCCAAAAGCATATTCAGCCTTTTGGAATCAAAACCCGTGGAGCTTCTTTGTGGGGTTCCATAAACTGCGGTCGAGACCAAAGCCTGGATTTCCAACAGCATAGGTCTGTTTCCTTCCAAAGTCACGGCAACAGCATTCCCGGAAAGTTCTTCAGATTTTTTGGTAATAAGGATTTCAGATGGATTTTTAATTTCTTTCAGACCCTGTGAGATCATTTCATAAATGCCAATCTCTGATGTGGAACCAAAACGATTTTTATTAGCTCTCAGCAATCTGAACAAGTGATTTCTATCACCGTCAAAATTAAGGACCACGTCCACCATGTGTTCTAAAACTTTTGGTCCGGCGATCTGTCCGTCTTTTGTAATATGCCCAACCAGAAAAACGGGAATGTTGTTTTCTTTGGCAAATTTGATGATCTCATTCGAACATTCCCGGATCTGTGAAACTGTTCCTGGCGAACTTTCGATCAATTGTGATTGCAAGGTCTGAATAGAATCGATGATCATAAAATCGGGCTGGAGTTTTTTGGCTTCGTGCAAGATTTTCTCAACATTCGTTTCGGTAAAAAGAAAACAGTTTGGGTTTTTGACTTCGGCTAAACGGTCAGCTCTCATTTTGATTTGCGACGCACTTTCCTCTCCCGAAACATACAGGATTTTTTTCTTCATCTTCAAAGCCAACTGAAGAAGTAGAGTTGATTTTCCGATCCCAGGTTCTCCTCCGATCAGAGTCACGGACCCCAATACGATTCCTCCGCCCAAAACCCTGTCCAGTTCTTCTGAGGGCGTTTTGATTCTTGGTTCTTCGCTGGTTTCAACTTCGATGATGTTGATGATATGTGATCTGGATTTTGTAGCAACCGATTTGGTCGATTTTTCTACGATTTCTTCCACCAGCGTGTTCCATTCGCCGCAGGTTTTGCATTGCCCGTGCCACTGAGAATATTGTGCCCCGCAGTTCTGACAGAAATATTGAGTTTTGAGTTTTGCCATTCTGCTAAGTTCCAGAAAAATTCGGAAAATAAAAAATCAGAATCGGGTTTAAAATGTAGATTAATGTTTTATTTTGAAAACAGTAAATTTGCCGATCATACAACATACTGATATTATCAGAAAATTTTAAATTAAATAAAAATGGCATTAGACAAAAATCACGTAGTAACTCTGAAATACGTTCTACATACTAATGATGAAGCAGGAGAAAAAATCTTTGTAGAAGAGACTTCTGCTGAACAACCGATGACTTTTCTTTACGGTGTAGGAATGATGATCCCAAAATTCGAACAAGAGATTCAAAACTTGAATATTGGTGAGACAGCTTCTTTCACCATCGAGCCTAGTGAAGGTTATGGAGAAAGAGACCCGCAAGCAGTTACTCAATTGCCTTTGGATATGTTTCAAGGTCAGGAGCTGCCTCCGGTTGGTGCAGTTTTACCATTGTCAGACAATCAGGGGAATAATTTCCAGGCACTTGTGGTAGAAGTTACGCCTGAGGCTGTAATTGTAGATTTGAATCATCCTATGGCGGGAAGACCCTTGCATTTCGATGTTGAAATTCTGAACTCACGTCCTGCAACAGAAGAAGAGCTGGCGCATGGTCATGCTCACGGAGAAGACGGCCATTCCGGACATTAATTATATAAATACCCAATTATATAAAATGCAAAAGCTTCCCACATGGGAAGCTTTTGTTGTATTTGGAAATATATTTTTCTATTTTTTAATGAATTTCTGGGTTGATTTCTCACCTTTTTTATTCACTAATTCTATGATGTAATTTCCTGTAGAAAGTTTGTTCACATCGATCTTGTTGTCGACAGATTTTCCATTAGCAACGGATTGCCCTGCTGTGTTGAAAATTCTGTAAGTAGAATCTCCACTTTCGTTTGATTTGATATTAAGAACATCTTTTACTGGATTCGGGTAGATTGAGATCCCATCTTTGTTGTTAGTTTCAGAAACAGTCAATAGATCATGAATATCTATGGAGTAATCTTCTACTTGACCATAGTTGATGGTAGCACAAGAAGTTGGTGTTTGAGAATAAGCTGCCTGAACCCTAATTCTTACCCTTCCTGTTGTAGCGGTTGCAGGTATTGTAAATGTTCCGGTAACTGTAGCAGCGCTGGTAGCTGTTGTTTGTGACCAAGCTGTTTCCCCGGTATCTGTAAATACGCCATTATTGTTGTAATCTATGTACAATCTGTATCTTAAAGGATATGTTGTACCAGACCATTGTGGCGTAATGGTAATTGTATAGGTGTCGCCTTTTGTAACATCAGTTGACAGGTAGGAGAAATCTTCATAACCTGTACTGCCGGTACTTGCATTGTCAATTGTATTCAGTTTTACATTTTGAATTTTCATAAAGCTTGTATTGGAAGCTTGAGAAGTACAATAAGTATTGCCTGTGGCCAATGTTGTAACCGGAACAGTATTACTGAAGTCAGATTTGTTACCCGCTTCATCTTTTGCCTCAACTTTGAAGTTGTAGGTTGTAGAAGCCGATAATCCTGTCACATAATAAGAGGTTTTGTAAGTGGAACCAAGCAATATACCATCTTTATACACGTTATAGCCATCCAGGGCAAAATTATCTGTGGAACCTGTCCATGTCAAATATGTAGAAACATTGGTTGTTGATGTTGCTGTCAGATCAAGTGGAGTAGTAGGTGCGGTTGTATCTGGTCCGTTAGGATTGTACTTTGAACCCAGACCAACAGCATAGAAAGCATCCTGAGTAGCAATTGCTTCCGGAGAGTCTGCACCATACAAATCAACGGCCGCCTGGATTCCAAAGTTTCTGGCGTTGGTGTAATTTGAGTTTGATGAAAGATAAGCTGTCTCCAGTCGGTAAACAATCTTTGATGCTTTTTCAAATCCAATTCCTGTTACGTTATAAGATTTTCCAATATCGTTGGTCCCGGTTTTTCCCTGTACAAGAACATAATACCAATGATTCAGAATGCCACTGTTTGTATGGACACCACAATAATCATTGAGGTCTCGGTCAGGCGTGGTACAACCTTCTGCAGCAGTAGCCGGTTGCCAGTTGATACCTCTGTATGTGTCCGGTTGTCCTGCAGACTTAGGATCACTCAGGGATCTTAGATAATAAGGAGCATACAATGTGATGTCTTCTCCGATTGTGAAAGCCTCCTTGTTTGGCAGATAGGTCTCTTCAACAACAGATCCCCAGATATCGGAAAGTCCCTCATTCATAGCCCCGGATTCTCTTTGGTAGGCTAATGCTGCTGTATAAGCACAGACGCCGTGTCCCAATTCGTGAGCTGTTACGTCAAACGCCGTCAATACATTGAAGTTGCTTGTTCTGTCCCCATCGCCATAAAGCATATAAGAACCGGACCAATAGGCGTTGTTCACATTATTTCCGTAATGAACATAGCTTCTCAATATCGAGCCGTTGTTGTCATAGCTATCTCGGTTATGAAAATTTTTAAAGTAATCATAAGTTTTTTCTACTCCGAAGTGTGCATCCAAAGCAGCATTGTCCCAAGTAGAATTATCGAATTCTGCTGCTGTCCAATCGTTATCAGCATCCGTGAAATCAGTATTACTTATCGCGGTGCTCTTTTTCAGGTTGTACGTCCTTACACCATTTCCCCTTGTGGTATCGTACAAAATGTAATTTGTTTCAGCCGTGTTCAAAGAGGTTTCAATGGACTGGGTTCCGTTGTATCTTGTTGCAGCATTACCTGTTGCAAGTTTAGAGATTGTATTTTTTAATTCAGAGTCTTTTACTTCAGAAGTGATTTTTTCTGTATCAAGCTCATCTTTTAGTATATTATTATGACCGTGTCCATTGGCGTGTTTGATAATGGCGTCAGATAATAATACTTGTCCATTGATAGCATCCACATAGATATAAGCTCTGCTCATTGGCTGAGATGCAAAAACATCAAATTTATAAGCCAGGGCTAGCTTGTAGCTTTCATCTCCTTGTTGGATCGGAAGAAGAACAAGTTCGCCAGTTGGTTTTTTGTAATTATCTACATTGCTTTCAGCATCATCCCACATATATTTTTGTGCACCTACACTTTGGATAGCACTATTCAAAGCCACTTGTGAAGAAATTCTTGCGGATGTACTTACATTATTTGTTGGGAAGATCTCACCATTCATACTGGTAAGTTCACCATTTTTATAATGCAGATTGTAAGTTCCGAATTCAACTTTTACGTTGTTGTAGTACAATTGATACTTTTCATCCAAAAAATTGCCAGCTGCATTTTTATCCGATTTAGTAAGTCTAAGTTCTGCTATGGCAGGTAGTTTTAAAATTTCTCTAAACAGATCAACTTTTGCAGTAGATCTTAAATTTGCACCACTCTTAAAAGTTACTAAACTAACATTCCCGTTCTTCTCGGTAATTTTCTTGTCAACGTATTCCTGTGCATTTGCGGATAGGGTAAATCCAACAACGCTGCACAAAATACCAATACGTAAAAGTTCTTTCTTCATATAATAAGTATTAAATTCAAGGCGAATTTAGTAAATTTTTAACAATAATTATCTTTGATGCTGTGTAATTTAGAAAAATATTAATGATAATTGGTTAAAATAAAAAATCCAGTAAAAATTACTGGATTTGGTTCATTGGATTATTAATTCTTCAGAGGGATATTCTTTAGTATATCTTGTGTATACGTCCAAAATTTTTGAACAGATGATATATTGGCTCTTTCATCCGGCGAATGTGCGCCTTTGATCGTTGGACCATAGCTTACCATTTCCATCTTTGGATAATTGGCTCCGATGATGCCACATTCCAGACCAGCGTGACAAGCTACGACCATTGGCTTTTCTCCGAAATTTGATTCATAAAGTTCCGTCATTACTTTGATGATCTCAGCTTCGGGTTTTGGTTTCCAGCCTGGATAAGAACCTCCGAATTCTGTTTTCAATCCACTACTTTCAAAAGCTGCTTTCAATTGATTGGCAACTTCCCATTTTGTAGATTCTACGGAGGAACGTGTTAAATTTAAAATTTTAATTTCTCCATTTTTCAATTCAACTCTTGCAACGTTGTTAGATGCTTCTACCAAACCTTCTACATCCGGACTCATTCGGAAAACACCATTATGTGCCGCATTGATTGCAAAGATTATTTTTTCCGAATTTTCAATAGAAACAGCTTTCTCTGATGAATCTGTTTTTTCAATATTGATAACCAGGTCTTTTTCTAAGGAAGCAAATTCCTCCAAAATCTCAGATTTTAATTGTTCAATTTTTGAAGTGAAATCTTCTGAATTGTTGACAGAAACAATTGCTTTTGCTTCTCTCGGAATAGCATTTCTCAAACTTCCACCGTCAATTGATATTAATTGAATTTGATTTTCCAATCCTAAGAATAAAAATCTTCCCAATAATTTGTTCGAGTTCCCAAAACCTTTGTGGATGTCCATTCCAGAGTGTCCACCTTGTAAACCTTTGATCTCGATTTTGAAAGTTTCTCCTTTTGCTTCTTCCAGATCGAATTTTGCAGACGCTGTTACATCCACGCCACCAGCACAACCGATATCGATTTCGTCATCTTCTTCGGTATCAAGATTTAAGAGAATTTCACCTTTCAATTGTCCGGGTTTCAAAGCTAATGCGCCTGTCATCCCTGTTTCTTCATCAATTGTGAAAAGAGCTTCCAGTTCCGGGTGCGCAATGTCGTTGCTTTCTAGGATAGACATAATTGTAGCAACGCCCAAGCCATTGTCAGCCCCCAAAGTCGTTCCTTTTGCCCTTACCCAATCGCCGTCCACGTACATCTGGATGCCCTGGGTATCGAAATCAAAATCTACATCATTGTTTTTTTGGCAGACCATATCAAGGTGGGATTGCATCACGATTGGCGTTCGGTTTTCCATTCCCGGAGTTGCGGGTTTTGTGATGATGACATTTCCAACCTCGTCAACCGTTGTCGGTAATCCTAGTTTATTCCCAAATTCCTTTATGAATTGTATAACTTTTTCTTCTTTTTTTGAGGGTCTCGGAACGGAATTGAGTGCTTCGAAATTTTTCCAGATCACTTTTGGTTCCAGTTGTGAATATTCCATTTTTTTTGAAATTTTTTGAATTGCAATTTACTAATTATGGAAAGGAAAATGAAATCTTTATGATATAAATAATGTTTTCAGAATCTTGCAATAGATTTATCTTTTATAATTTTGAAGTCTGAATTCTAGCAAAATATTGATGTCGAATTTTATACAACAGTTTTCCAGATTTTTAAGATTAAGAGTTTCTATTTCCGAATGGATCTATCTCATAAAATGTGTTATTGGCGCAGCAATCTGTTATCTGTTTTATATTTTTCTTCCTCAATATCCTGTTTACTGGGCATTGATCTCTGTTGTGATTGTGTTTTCGCCGGATAACAGTAACAAATTGGCTTACGACAGGATCAAATCCAATCTTCTCGGTGCTTCTATCGGAATGATTTTGTTCCTGATTCCGATTCCGAATATTTTATTGATCTGTTTTGGAGTGGCTTTGACGATTTTGGTTGGAATTGCCTTGAAGCTTGATAATACGTTACGTTCAGCTTTAGCGGCAATGGTGATTGTTTTGATCGAGGAAAATCAGGCTCACGACTGGCTTATTCCGATTGAGCGCGTAATCTGTGTTTGTATCGGATGTTTTGTTGCGCTGATCATCACATTTGTTTTTTCTAAGTTCAAGACTTGTGGCCAAACCTATCTGAAACATTGATGAAAAGATATGATCTCTAGACCCGAGCAGTTACCCCGTAGTGTGGAAGAGCTGGAGATTTTCGTGCTAAGCAAAGCGCTGGAACGAAGGAGTATGAGCAGATAGCGGGATTAAGTTCCTAAATAAAAAACCTTCCCAAATCTGAGAAGGTTTTATTATTTATTAAAACAGAAAATTAATATCTGTAATACTCTGGTTTGAAAGGGCCTTTCACATCAACACCGATGTAATCTGCCTGTTCAGGAGAAAGAACTTCTAGTTCAACGCTTAATTTCTTAAGGTGCAATTCAGCTACTTTTTCGTCTAGGTGTTTTGGTAACATATAAACTTCATTTCCGTAAGCTTCAGAATTTGTCCAAAGTTCGATTTGGGCCAAAGTCTGGTTAGAGAAAGAATTAGACATTACGAAACTTGGATGACCTGTTGCACAACCAAGGTTTACTAAACGACCTTCTGCAAGAATGATAACTTCTTTACCTTCGATGGTGTAGATATCAACCTGAGGTTTAACTTCAGATTTCGTGTGACCGTAGTTTTTGTTCAACCAAGCCATATCGATTTCGTTATCGAAGTGACCGATGTTACAAACGATCGCTTTATCTTTTAATTTCAAGAAATGCTCAGCTCTTACGATATTGAAGTTACCGGTAGTCGTGATTACAATGTCTGCATTGTCCACAACAGTATCCAATCTTTTAACTTCGTAACCGTCCATTGCAGCCTGAAGCGCACAGATCGGGTCAATTTCAGTTACAGTTACGATAGAGCCAGCTCCTCTGAAAGATGCAGCCGTACCTTTACCTACGTCTCCATATCCGCAAACTACAACCCTTTTTCCGGCAAGCATTACGTCAGTCGCTCTTCTTACAGCATCTACTGCAGATTCTTTACATCCGTATTTATTATCGAATTTAGACTTAGTAACAGAATCATTTACGTTGATCGCAGGCATTACCAAAGTGCCGTTTTTCATTCTTTCGTACAATCTGTGAACTCCGGTTGTTGTTTCTTCAGAAAGTCCTTTGATTCCGGCAGTAAGTTCAGGGAACTTATCAAAAACCATGTTCGTTAAGTCTCCACCATCGTCAAGGATCATATTCAATGGTTTTCTGTCTTCACCAAAGAAAATAGTTTGTTCTATACACCAATCAAATTCCTCGGCATTCATTCCCTTCCAAGCATAAACCGGAATTCCGGCAGCAGCAATGGCAGCAGCAGCGTGGTCCTGAGTAGAGAAGATATTACAAGAAGACCAGGTCACTTCAGCACCCAGAGCCACCAAAGTTTCAATCAAAACAGCGGTCTGGATCGTCATATGCAGACATCCTGCGATTCTTGCACCTTTCAAAGGCTGAGATGGTCCGTATTCTTCACGGATTGCCATCAAACCTGGCATTTCTGCTTCAGCTAAAGTGATTTCTTTTCTTCCCCATTCTGCTAAGGAAATGTCCTTAACTTTATAAGGAACATATTGTGTTGTTGTACTCATATCTGTAATTAAAATAAGTTTGAAAACTAAAGTGCAAAATTACGATTTAAGTTTTATATAAAAAATTCGAGTACCAATGTTTTTGTCTCACAGCCCTTTTCGGCCTTCTATCCAGTAAGCTTGAGAGAAGATCTGATCGCCGGAAATATCATTTTGTTTCAATGATTTGCGGACCGACTGTAATGTTTTACCATTTCCGGTAATGTAGAAAGCGGTATTGTAAGGGTCAATTATTCCCTCTTTAATAAGGATATCAATGGATTCGATAATTTTATCAGGCTCATTTTTTAATGTATGATATCCGTATAGTCCAAGGTCTTTCAGGACTTGATGGTCGTCCAGCTCAAAAATGCTGTCGAAAGAATAATATCCGTAACCATCGGTTTCATACTTTATAGATAAAGCTGCTCCCAGAGAGGTTTCATCGCCAATGGCAATATGATGCTTGAAATCGCTTTTGAACATATCTTTTCCCCGTGGAATGATATATTTTATCGTTTCTCCTACTTTCAGATTCTCTATAAAATCACAGCCGGACGCGCTTCCATGAAGATGGCAAAGGATCTCAAAAGTACCATCAGCCTTATCATAATTATAAGGGGTGTATTTCCTATAATCCGTATCGTTTACCCGAAATTCGATAGCATATCCGGGTTTATATTCCAGACCGAGCAGATTGCCGGAGAATTTGATCCTTTTTAAATTGTCGGAAATGTTTTTGGTTTCTATGACGGTTGTTTCACGAATATATTTGGAAGCTAATATGTTTTCCATTGTATCATTCAACCATTTTGGCATACTT
Organism: Epilithonimonas caeni DSM 17710; assembly: GCF_000426465.1. Lineage (GTDB taxonomy): Bacteria > Bacteroidota > Bacteroidia > Flavobacteriales > Weeksellaceae > Epilithonimonas > Epilithonimonas caeni. The sequence continues at coordinate 267,842 of NZ_KE384527.1, read as the reverse complement.
GGCATAATCAATAATTTTCTACAAAGAAAATCAGATATACGAAAGAAAACGATAGCTATTTTAAGGAAATGATTGGACTTTTTGAGGTGAATTTATTCAGTGGATTCTACTTTATTCATTTTCCTGAAATCCAAAGCTGACTGTTTCGTCAGTTTTGAAAATAGACGCGAAAAGTATGCATAATCATCATAACCAAGTTCATTGGCTATTTCCTTTACTGTCAAATCCGTATAAAATAGCAGGCGTTTTGCCTCGATCATAATCTCCTGCTGAATCCAATATCCTGCTGGATTTCCAGTGATGTCTTTCACAACTTCCGATAAATAGGATGGGGAAATATTCATCAACTCAGCGTAAGAAGATGGACTTTTCATGGTTTTGAATTGCTGTTTTACCAGGATTTTAAATTGCCTTGTTAGTTTCAAAGCACGGCTTTCTTTTATTTGTTCCTGATTCGGCGTTTCCGAGAAGACCGATGCCAGCATTGCAACATAAGCGTCCAATAATGACTGGACTATATTCAACTCATTTTTTGCTTTTTTATGATAGAAATTCAAGAGCTGAGCACACTGATCTAGGTTTTTTGCAAATACCTTTTCTATTTTTACAGGAAGAATCGGGAATATGGATTCCTCAAAAACTGCACGAACTTCAGCCGATAACAATTCGGAATTGACAGCTAAAAACCAGCCATAAATATCAAAGTTCTTTGAATAATGAACCTGCCCCGGTGTGATGCAAAAAATGGCGGGACCTTCTACTCTGAAATCTTTAAAATCTACCATAACTTCTGCTTTGCCGCTTTGCAGGAAAAGAAAAAGATAATGACTGTCCCTGTGAATGCCTTTTTCCTCAATATCCTTATTGGTTTCTCCAGAATTTTCCCGAATGATTTCTATAAACAATCCATCTTTTGTTACATCATTGAGATTATATGTCGGGATATTTTTGTTCATTTAGAAATTAATGAGTAAAATTATTCAATAATCCTTTACTGACAATTTTTAAAGATATGAAATTATACATGATAGAAAATTATTTGGTTTGATTCTAAATAACTACTTTTGTAACATCTAAAAATATATATCATGAGTGAACAGACAGAAGAAGCAAAGAGACAAGCGAAACCAGTTGCTCCAAAAGTGAAAGAATTAATTGCTAGAACGCTAAGCGTAACTTTGGCAACTGTAGATGCAGAGGGAACGCCGAATGCGAGCTATGCACCGTTTGTAGAGATCGATAACAAATTCTATATTTTGGTTTCTTTTATGGCGAGGCACACCAAAAATCTTGCTGAAGGCAGAAAGGTGTCTGCAATGTTCATCGAGGATGAGTCTGCTACGAAACAGGTCTATGCAAGAGAAAGATTGACTGTCGAGGTTTCTACTTCTCAAATCGAAAGAGATTCTGACGATTGGAATAACATCGTTGGAAAACTGAAAGAAAGACACGGGAAAATCATAGATGTTTTGAATGAAATGACAGATTTTATCCTAATTGCGCTTCATCCTGTAAAAGGTGCTTATGTGAATGGTTTTGGAAGCGCCTATTTCGTAGATGCCGATCTTGAGATCATGGAACACAGGAACGATATCAATCACACACAGAAATAATATCGATTTTTGAATATATATGAGAGGCTTAGTCAGAAAACTAAGCCTTTGTTATTTTTTATGTCTTCGAGAACCTCAGACTGACATTGCTAAAATTCGAACATTTATTATTAAAAATGTCACACTGAGCGGAGTCGAAGTGTTTTAATTTAGATTTTCCTAAAAATAACCGTCGAGTTATGACCGCCAAAACCAAACGCATTGCTCATAGCGATGTTGATTGGTTTTTCTTTTTTTTCAGTAACGATATTAATGCCTTCCGGAATATTCTCATCCAATTTTGAAACATTGATTGTCGCTGGAATAACATTCTCCTGAATCGCTTTGATGCAAATAATCGCTTCTACAGCGCCCGCAGCACCCAATAAATGTCCGGTCATAGATTTGGTTGCACTAATGTCAAGATTCTGGCTACCGTTGAAAACTTTATTGATGGCATTTAGTTCTGCTAAGTCTCCAAGTGGGGTAGAAGTGGCGTGTGGATTAAGATAATCGATTTGTTCTGGTAGAATTTCTGCATCTTGTAAAGCTAATTCCATAGATTTTGCGGCTCCAATTCCTTCCGGATGAGGTGCGGTCATATGATAGGCATCCGCGGTCATTGCTGCGCCAATCAATTCTGCATAGATTTTGGCTCCTCTGGCTTTAGCATGTTCATATTCTTCCAAAATCAATGCTCCGGCGCCTTCGCCCATTATAAAACCATCACGTTCCACATCATAAGGCCGGCTTGCGGCTTTTGGATTATCGTTTCTTGTAGACATGGCTTTCATTGATGAAAAACCACCAACAGATGCTGGAGTAATCGGAGCTTCCGAACCACCGCTCACAATCACTTTCGCTTTTCCCCAACGGATATAATTGAAGGCATCCATAAAGGCAGTGTTTGAGGTTGCACAGGCAGAAACTGTAGTATAATTGATTCCCCGCAAGCCATATTTCATAGAAATCATTCCCGAAGCCATATTGGCAATGAGTTTCGGAACAAAAAACGGACTGAATCTCGGTGTTCCATCGCCTGAAACATATTCTGTGACTTCATTTTCAAAGGTTTCCATTCCGCCTTGTCCGGTTCCCCAGATGACGCCGATATCAAAAGGGTCGAAGTCATTAAAAGTCAATCCGGAATCTTCCATTGCCTGAGCGGCTGCATAAAGGGCGTATTGTGTGAAAAGGTCACTTCGTTTGATTTCGTTCCTGTCCAGATATTTTTCCGGCGTGAAGTTTTTGGCTTCGGCTGCAAATTGTACTTTGAATTTCTCTGCATTGAAATGAGTGATCTTGTCCACACCACTTTCGCCTTTCAGGATGTTGCTCCAGAAAGTTTCTACGTCATTTCCCAATGGCGTTACTGCGCCCATTCCTGTGATTACGACTCGTTTCATTATCTTGTAATTTGAGTTTTGAATAAGTTTGAGGTGCCTTTTGCAATCAGTCTGGTTTTTTCTGCATTCCAGATCTCGCAAGTAGCGTTGATGAATTATTTTCCCAATTTGGTGATATGTGTTTCGGCAATGATATTTTCGCCTTCTTTCCCGATTGAGAAATAATCGATGACATTGTTAATGGTTGTATAGAAAGTTGGTTCATTAAGAGAAAACATTGTTGCGCCCAGAACATCATCAATGATAGCTGCTGTTACACCACCATGAAGATTCCCAATTGGATTGAGCCATTCCGGACGAATTGTATATCGAAATTCCAAATGTCCCTTTTCTGCAGAAACAACGATCGGTTTCAGCCAGCGCATAAAAGGTGAAGGCGAATCTGTAAACTCTTCTCCGATCAACGATCTCAAATGTGCTAATCTATCCATAATTTTTATATTTAATCGCAAAGGCGTAAAATCCCGTATTTATTAAAATGTTTATAAGTCGCCAAGGCAATTTCTGCGTCTTAAAAATAAGTTTAATTTTGTTTAGCAAATTCAATTGTGACTCAATTTCGCTAAAGCTTCTTGAAAAACACTGAGAACAACTTTGGTCTGCCCAACAGGGACATCGAACTGATTTTGTTCCAGAGCTGTCAATAATTCGTCTGCCACTTCTTTTGGCGGAATTCCGTTTTCGCCACCAATTTCTGCTGAAAAACTAGTATTGACCAAAGGTGGCAAAACTTCGAAAATCTTAACTGATGTTTCCTTCAAAGCGTTTCTAAGTGATTGTGTATAGCTTCTAAGCGCAGCTTTGCTGGCAGCGTAAGTCGGAACAGGCGCATAAGAAACCAATGATGCAATGGATGTTACATTGACAACTGCAGAATCTTTTTGCAATAGATGTGGAAGCAACAATTCCGTAAAATGGATGATCGTCAGATAATTGGTGTTTATTTCTTTCCTGGCTAGTTCATAAGAATCGGAATTATCCGCCAAGTTGTAATAATAAGCTTCGCCGGCATTGTTGATGACAATGTTGAGGTCCGGATGATTCTGGATCAATTCATTTGCTATTCTGATTCTTTCACTTTCAATGGACAAATCGCCCTGAATTCCAATGGCATTTTCCAATTGTTCCAAAGCTTTATCGAGGCGTTCCTGATTTCTTCCGTTGATGATAACCTTGTTTCCTTTTTCTGAAAATGATTTTGCGATTTCTAGTCCGATTCCAGCTGAACCGCCGGAGATAAATACTGTGTTGTTGGTTGTTTTCATAATGTGAGATGTATTATTTTATTTTGATAACTACTTTTCCCTTTGCTCGTCCGCTTTCGACGTAATTGATGGCGTCATTTGTTTGTTCAAAAGGGAATATTTTGTCTATGGTTGGTTTTATTATATCAGCTTCGATAAGCTTTCTGATTTCTGAAAGTTGTTTTCCATTGGCCTGCATAAACAGAAAGGAATAATCTATATTTTGTTTTTTTGCTTCTTTTCTTGTTTTGCGACTTAAAAGTGATATAATAAACTTCAAAAAAAAGTTGAGTCCAATTTCTTTTGCAAAAGCCGGATCTGGCGGACCTGAGATTGAGATCAATTTTCCGCCGGCTTTCAATATTCTGAGTGATTTTTCCAAAGTTTCCTGATTTTGGCTGTTCAGGACCAGGTCATAACTGGTTAGAATATTTTCAAAGTCCTGAGTTTTATAATCGATGATAACATCGGCCCCGAGCCGTTTTACCAAATCGAAATTCTTTTCGCTGGTTGTGGTTGCAACGAAAGCGCCCAAATGTTTTGCCAGCTGAATCGCAATGGTTCCGACACCACCAGAACCAGCCTGTACAAATACTTTTTGACCTTTTTTCAAATTAGCCTTTTCAATCAATGCCTGCCAAACAGTCAACGCTACCAATGGAATCGAAGCCGCCTCTTCCATCGAAATGTTTTTTGGTTTCAGAGCGACAAAGTTTTCATTGATCGTAACATATTCTGCAAACGCACCAATATGGAAATCGGGAAGTCTGGAGAAAACTTCGTCTCCAACTTTAAAATTCTGCACTTTTGAACCATTTTTTTTGACAATTCCTGCGATATCGTGTCCCAAGATCAGAGGGAACTTGTAGGGAAGTATCATCTTGAATTCCCCACTTTTCAGTTTGCTATCCAGTTGATTGATACTTGCAGAATGAATCTCTACCAAAACTTCATTTTCCTGTAGACTGGGTTCTGGAAATTCTACTAACTCAAGTTTGTCTGTTTTGCTGTAGCGTTGTAATGTAAATGCTTTCATAGTTTTTTTGTACCAATCGGTATATTTTAAGTTAAAAAAATTATTTGATCAATTCTGTGTCGATGATTTTTTCGATTCTTTCTAAGGCGTTGAAAAGATGAGTTTTGTTATTCATCGTTTTTGAAAGCAGAATTCCACCTTCTATCAATGCAATGAATTGATAAGCATATTTCTGAGAATCAATACTTTCTATAATTTCGTTTTGAGTTTTTCCTTTTTCTAAAATTCGATTCCATTGATTCGCCCAATTTTCAAAATTCTTAGCAACTTCAGCTTTAAGGAAAGGCATTGTATCGTCAGCTTCTACAGCAGTATTAAGATGTGGACAACCACCACGGGAGAAATTGACTTCCCAGGTTTTTCTGTAATAATCTATAATTGTGAATAGTTTTTCACGAGTTGTCATTTCGCTGTTTAATTGATTAACGAAATCTGTTTGGAGCCTTTTAGAATTATAAAGATAAACTTCTTTGGCCACTTCATCTTTGTTTTCGAAATTTCCATAAATGCTTCCTTTTGTTAATCCGGTTGCAGAAGTAATGTCGGACAAAGACGTTCCTGCATAACCTTTCTTATTGAAAAGTTCTGAGGTTTGTTCTATGATGAACTGTCTTGTTTTTTCTGCTTTTGACATTATTTATTTTGAATTGACTTTGCAAAGATAAACAAATTATATACCAATTGGTATATTTTGAAAATTTATTTGAAAACAAAAACCCGAAAGCCAAAAAACTCCCGGGTTAAACTTAAAAATTGAAAAATCTTACTTTTTGATAATTTTATACGAACTGCTTTTTTGTTCAGATAAAATTTTAATAACATAATTTCCTTTTGGTAAAGAAGAAACGTTCATCTGTAGTTTTTTTGTATTAGCTGGATTACCCAATAATAATTTCCCGGAATAGTCATAAACCTGAACAGAAGAGATCTGCGAATCTCCGGAAATATTGATAATATCAGCAACTGGATTTGGATAAACAGAGAATTTATTTTTATTAAAATCGGTTACAGCCATTGCTGCGTCAGCAGCTACGGTCCACAGTTCATAACCGCTATCGTTATATTTTGCCGTGAAATATAATTTATCACCCATTGCAGTAAAATAAGGTGTGTAACCTAATGCATCCTGTGACGGATTCTGTGGGTCAGCCGCTATCTTTTGGGTTCCTGCTAAAGTTCCGTCTGACTTCCATAGTTGATAGAATTCGTCATTGTTCACCGCTCTGAAGTATAGTTTACCTCCCATCACCTGGAAAAGCATTGGTGAAATAGTGACACCCATAGAATCACCGGGACCTGGGAAGACATCCATAAATAATTGAGTTCCTTCCGGTGTTCCGTCGGTTGCCCAGATTTCTCCTCCATGTTCAGCATCCTTCAATGTCATGAACAATTTATTGTTATAAATGATATATTTAAACTGTGGAATTACACCATTGTCAATTCCTTCGTAGACATCTTTTAAAATGTTAGTTCCAGCTTCAGTACCGTCTGTCGTCCATATTTCCCTACCGGTTTCGCTGCTATATGCTGTGAAAAATAATTTTCCGTTGAAATCAATAAAATCCGCAGGGATAGAGTTCCCGTTTCCGCCGGTATTGATGTTTTTGACCATGTAAGTTCCGGTGCTTGTGCCGTCTGTAGCCCATAGTTCGATGCCGTTTGTACCATCATCGGCATTGAAATAGATTTTATTGCCAAACGCTTTCAGGTTGGAAGGGTTGGAACTTTCTGCGTGAATATCTTTTACCATATGGGTTCCGGCCTCGGTTCCGTCTGTAACCCAGAGTTCGAAACCGTGTTGTCCATTGTCAAAATCGAATCCGTCAAGGGCATTGAAGTAAAGCTTATTATTCAGAACAGTAAAGTAAGAAGGATTAGAACCAAATTCTCCTTCACGAAGGTCTGTAACCATTACCGTTCCAGCTTCAGTACCGTCTGTTTTCCAAAGTTCGGTTCCGTGGACACCATCCTCTGACCTGAAATATAAAGCATTGTTGAACTCCACAAATTCAAAAGCATAAGAGCCGCCACTTCCCGGATACATATCTTTCACAAGTACTGTTCCGGCTTCTGTACCGTCAGATGTCCAGAGTTCGTTTCCGTTCGTTTCATCTGTGGCAGTAAAAATCAATTTTCCGTTAAGAATTTTTAGATTGCTCACATCAGAACCGTTACTTCCGGGATTGATATCTTTTACCAGCTTTGTCTCTTCACCATCTGTTACCCAAAGTTCTTTTCCGTGTTCACCATCATCAGCTACAAAATAAATTTTTGACTCAAGTTTGATAAGATTCTCTGGTAAAGAATCGCCGGAAGGATTGATATCTTTTACCATTTTAAAGACTGGCGTCTGCTGAGCATTGATTTTCAAAAATGAAACCAATAATGCTACAAGGATAAATTTACTCTTCATATAAAATTTCTTTTGAGTAAAATTAGAACCATAATTTCATAAAGCGGAGAAATATGCTTTTAGATATCTGAAAATTTCAAGAAAACAAAAGTTTTTTATTATTAAATGACTGGAAATCAGATAATTTTTCTCATGATATTTTTGTATTAAGCAATTTTATTTTTCGATGTTTTTATTAATTTTTCTCAACTTTTTCACTAAAAAATAACTTAATATAAAGATTGAAAAAATTAAAATCCCAAGAAGAACCCAAATGATGATTTTAGAATTTTTCTGTTTTGATTCATAAGTTTTCTGCTTGAACTCATTTCTCTTTTTGATAAGGTCGTTAACCGTTCTTATTTCTTCTTTAGAAAATCTTGACTGGATAGAATCAAATAAATTTTGGTATTTCAAATGATTTTCAAAATCATCAAGCTCGATATAATTTTCAGCCAATAATTTGTAGATCCGACTTTCCATTTCGATTTGATTCACTTCTTTGGAAAGAGGAAGTGCAGAAAACAGGATGTCGTTAGATATTTTGAAATCATTCTTTGAGTTTTTGATTTCAGAAAGCCCGATCAATGCAATGCATTCCAGAGATTTCGCACCGTTTTTTCTCGCATTGGCCAAACCTTTTTCAAAACTGACTTGCGCCGAATCTTTATCGATATCCAGATAACAATTACCTTTCTGATTGTAAGCCTGCCCGAGATTGGCAACCGCAAATCCATTGCCTTTATCTTTCTGAAATTCCGCAATAGCTTTATTAAAATGCTTAATCGCATAACCACAATCGAGACTTCTTTTATAAAGAAAACCTTTCAGCAAGTTGATATTTCCAATCAGATATTTCATAGAATCTGGCAGAGAAACCGATTGCGAAAGTTTGTCCGCTTTGTCCAGATAATGCCACGCTTCGTCACGCATTTCTATCCGGATATAGAGATTTCCAATTAATCCTAAAGTTCTGATTTGATTAGCATTATCTTTTGTTTTTTCGGATAATTCGTTGGCTTTCAGGGCAAATTCAATCGCTTTTTGGTAATTGCTCAAACCCGAATACCCGTTGGATATCAAGATGTAAGATGAGATCTTATAGGAATCAGAAATATCTTTTTTCTTCAAAATTTCTTTTCCGATTTCAATGGTCTTTTCAGGATTTTTGAATAAAAATGTATTGGCAGAACCAATCAGACTGTCGATTTCCTTATTGTTTTGTGCGAAAGAAAAGCTTCCCAAAACAACCAAAATCATTAATATGAAAATTCTAAATACGCTCATCTTATTGATTTTTGATTGTTTTAATAAACGAAGCAGGCGAATGTCCTGTAACCTGCTTGAAAACGGTAGAAAACAAACTATGTGAAGAAAATCCGGCTTCTTGGGCCAAATGACTGACCTTGTATTTCAAATAGACCGGATCGTTTTTTAGTTTACTGATGATGTAATTGATTCTCAGTTCATTGATGTACGAGTGGAAATTTTTATTCTTATAAGTATTGATGATTTCGGATAGGTACTTGGTGTTCGTGTTCAGGTTTTCTGCAAGGAGATTGAGCGAAATTGCTGGGTCAAGATATTCATTATTTGACTCGAATTTTTCCAATTTTTCCAGCAAAAAACTAATTGTTTTGTCAGGGATTACAATTTTTCCGCCACTTTCCTGCGCTTTATTTTCAGCAATGAATTTCTCCCTGTCTTCGGCTTCCTGTCTGGATTTTTCGTAATCGTTCCGTTTTCGGTTTAATTTTCGATTAAAGAAATAAGCAACCGTGAACACAAGCAAAACCGCGATTGCAATGAGGTAGATCATCTTTATTTGTTGCTCGGCCTTTGTCTCCAGAATTTCATCCTGTTTTTGACCGATCTTATTCAAAAAAGAGATTCTGGCGTTTTCTTTTACTGTGCTCAATGAATCTTGAAAAGCAGTCTGAAGCTGATAATATTCACGATATTTTTCCTTGTTTTTTAATTCATCATAATTCTCAACAAACCAATTATAGATCTCGTTTCTCAGCCAAATATCCTGAACTTTTTTATTGATTGGCTTCAAATATTCGAGATGATCAATAGTCTTATCGGACTCTTTTCCTGAAGATTCAATCTTTGCTTTCGTATAAAAATAATAGGGTTCATAATTCTTAATTTTTTGAGCATAATACCGAGCCGAATCCAGCTTTCCAAGATTGGAATAGGAGAGTGCGTAGTAGAAATTGCTCAGTTCTGGAAACGATTTATTTTTCTGTTTTTCAAATAGTTTTAGATCCTTGATCGTTTGATGCCAGTTAGAATCGGAGTAAGATTTTATGGCTTTTTCATAATAATTCTGAGTGATTTCCTTTTCATCTTTGATAAGATATAATTGAGAAAACTCAATTCCCAATTCATCACAAAGTCTTGCCAGTAGAAAGTTGATTTGAGATTCATTTTCCGGACGATTAGATTTTTTTGAGAGTTCAAGACATTGAAATAATGTTTCACTCGCAGAATTGTAATCGCCTCTTATCAAATAACTTTCGGTAAGAAGCAAAAGTGCTTTTATTTTATCATTATCATCCGAACTGTTTTTGGAAAGGAATTCTGAAATAACAGCAGATTCCGAAGGTTTTTTATAAAGTAAATCCTTGGATTCCAGGAACAAAGTTTCTGCATCCCGGCTATTTTGTGCTTTGATGATTGTACCGATGACGAGAAAAACTGTTAAAATTAATTTCAAAATGAAACTACCTGATTGACTTATAAACCAGTAAATTTATGTAAATATTTTTTCAAAAAAACAGCTTTTATATTGCAAATATTGAATATGTCACAAAAAAATGCTCCCGAAAAAATTTCCGAGAGCATTACGTATAGAGAGAATAATGAATGTCTTATTTCCAACCGCCACCTAAGCTTTTGTAGATATTCACAACGGTGCTCAGCTGTCTTTCTTTGGCTTCGATGAGTTCCATTTTGGCGTCTAAGGCATCACGCTGATTCATCAGAACTTCCAGGTAATCAGCTCTCATATTTCGAAATAGTTGGTTTGCGATATCGATTCCTTGGTCAAGTGCCTGGACTTCCTGGGACTTCATTTCGTAATATTTATCGAGGTTTTTGATCGCTGACATTTGGTTGGTAATATCCAGATAAGCGCTCAAAATGGTTTTGTCATATTCATACAAAGCCTGGATTTGTTTTGCATCAGCCGATTTGAAGTTCGCCTGTATCGCACTCTTATTGATCAGCGTGCCAGCTAATTCCCCAACCAAACTGTAAGCAATCGATTCGGGCATTTTCACAAGATAAGTTGGTTTGAAAGCTTCCAGACCAAGCGCAGCATTGATCTCAAGGCTTGGATAGAATTCTTTTCTTGCCGCTTCCACATCCAATTTTGCAGATTGTAACTCCAATTCCGCTTGTTTGATGTCAGGACGGTTCGCCAATAACTGAGACGGAATCCCGGTATAAACCGTTTGTGGAACAATCGACATAAAGCTTTCTTTGGTTCTTACAATCGGTTGTGGGTAGCGTCCCAACAAAGCATTGATCTGATTTTCCTTTTCCGTGATTTGTTGTTTCAAATCATATTCAGTCGCATTGGATTTTGCCAATTCAGCCTCGAATTTTTTAACGGCCAATTCCGTTGCAGCCATTGCTTGCTTTTGGATTTTAGCCACTTCGAGTGCTTTTTTCTGCAAATCCATGTACTGATGAATGATATCCAACTGATTATCAAGCGACAATAATTCATAATAATTATCAGCAACTTCTGCAATCAAACTTGACAAGACAAAATTCTTTCCCTCAACTGTTGACAAATAATGGGCGACAGCTGCTTGTTTCTCGGTTCTTAACTTATGCCAGATATCAACTTCCCAGTTGGCAACCAATCCACCTTCAAAATTTCCTAAATTCTCAGGAACTTCTTTTCCATCCGTTATTTCTGTTGAAGCATCACCAGCTCCTGTGCTTGTATAACGGCCGACTTTTTCAATTCCGGCTCCTAATTTTGCAGCAACAGTCGGACTTAGCTTTCCATTTTTGTACATCACATCGCTTTTTGCGATTTCGATTTGCTGAAGCGTAATCATTAATTCCTGATTATTTTTCAAAGCTTCATCAATCAATTTCACGAGATTGGGGTCTGTGAAAAACTCTTTCCAGGGCGTAATTCCGGAATTGTTTTCCGAAGCAGTCTGATTCTCAAAATTCTGAGGGATGGTTTCTTTTACTCTATCCTGAATTTTGGTCGCCATTGGTGCCTTGCATCCAATCAATGCTAATGAAATGAATACTCCAGCTATTATATTTTTATTTATCTTCAAATTTTCCATCATGTTGGTAAGGTTCAGTTTGTTCTGTTAAGGGATTTTCTTCTTCATAGTAAGTCAGTTTGGACTTAGCAGCAATGTTGGCAAAAATGTAGTACAATCCAGGAATAATCATCAATCCGAAAATAGTTCCGATGAGCATACCTCCTGCAGCCGCAGTTCCGATGGTTCTGTTACCAACGGCTCCAGGTCCGGTTGCCAAAGCTAATGGAATCAATCCAGCGATAAAAGCGAATGATGTCATCAAAATTGGACGGAATCTCAAAGATGCACCTTGTAATGCGGCTTCTTTTGTTGATAATCCTTCCTCCGCTTTTTTCTGAACTGCAAATTCGACAATCAGCACGGCATTTTTTCCGAGTAATCCGATGAGCATTACCATCGCCACCTGTGCATAAATGTTATTTTCTAGTCCGAAAAGCGAGAGACATAAAAACGCTCCGAAAATCCCTGTCGGTAAAGACAAGATAATTGGTAATGGAAGTATGAAACTTTCGTACTGAGCAGAAAGGATCAGGTAAACAAATCCAAGACAAACCAGGAAAATATAGATCGCTTCGTTACCTCTGGAAACTTCGTCTTTGGAAATCCCTGCCCAGTCGATTCCGAAACCTCTAGGCAACGTTTTGTCCGCCACTTCCTGAATGGCTTTAATCGCATCTCCGGAACTATATCCGGGAGCTGGTGTTCCACTAACCTCGGAAGAGTTGTACATATTGTGTCGTGTGATTTCCGATAATCCATATACTTTTTCAAGATGCATAAAATCAGAATAGGGAACCATCTGGTCTTTATCATTTTTGACATATAATTTTAATAAATCACTTGGCAACGCACGGTATTGGGGACCGGCCTGAACAATCACTTTATAAGGTCTGTCGAATCTGATAAAACTCGTCTCGTAATTGGATCCGATCAAAGTCGAAAGGTTGTCCATCGCTTTTTCAATTGTCACACCTTTTTGTTCAGCCAGATCATTATCTACTTTCAGCATATACTGAGGAAAACTTGCGGAATAGAAAGTGAAAGCTGAACCCAATTCCGGACGTTTTTTCAATTCTTTGACAAAATCATTGCTCACTTGTTCCATCTTGTGATAATCTCCGCTTCCGGCTTTGTCCAGAAGTCTTAATTCAAAACCGCCGGCTGCTCCATAACCAGGAATTGATGGTGGTTGGAAGAATTCTATATTCGCTCCAGGGATTTCCTTCGCTTTTTGTTCCAGCTGCTCAATGATCTCTGTTGCGGATTCTTTTCTTTCGTCCCATTTTTTTAGATTGATCAAACAAGTTCCGGAGTTGGAACCTGTTCCTTCTGTCAAAATCTCATAACCTGCCAAAGATGAGACCGATGAAACACCGTCTATCTCTTCGCATTGCTTCTGAAGTTCAAGAGCGATCTGATTGGTTCTTTCCAGCGTTGATCCGGGCGGTGTCTGGATGATCGCATAAATCATTCCCTGGTCTTCACTTGGAATAAATCCGGAAGGCAATCTGTTGCTTAGGAAAAAAGTTCCCAAACAGAATAGTAAAAGCAATGGAAGCGTGATTATTTTTCTGGTTACTACTTTTGTAAGCAGGTTATGGTATTTTCCAGCCCCAACTGTAAACAGATTATTGAAGCCATCCAAAAATCTGTTGATCGGTGTTTTCTTTTTCTCTTTTCCGTGATTGTTTCTCAAAATCAAAGCACACAATGCTGGTGTCAATGTCAATGCGACAACTCCTGATAAAATAATCGAAGACACCATTGTGATAGAAAACTGGCGATAGAAAACACCAACCGGACCGGACATGAACGCAACAGGAATGAAAACCGAAGCCATTACCAAGGTGATGGCGATAATTGCCCCGCTGATCTCGTGCATTGCTTCTTCCGTTGCCTTGAGTGGTGACAGGTGTTTCTCTTCCATCTTGGCGTGGACCGCTTCTATTACCACAATCGCATCATCGACAACGATCCCGATGGCCATTACCAAAGCAAAGAGTGAAATCAAATTCAGTGTAATTCCAAAGGCTGACATCACTGCAAATGTTCCTATCAAAGAAACCGGAACAGCGATTGTCGGAATCAAGGTCGAACGCCAGTCTCCCAAGAACAGGAAAACCACTATGGCTACCAGTATGAACGCTTCGAATAATGTATGAACTACTTTCTCGATCGATGCATCCAGGAATCTGGAAACGTCATAACTGATCTCGTAATGCATACCTTTTGGGAATGTTTTTTCCAAATCCTTCATCAGAACTTTGACATTCTTGATAACATCACTTGCGTTGGAACCGTAAGATTGCTTCAAAGTAATCGCTGCGGACGGTTTTCCGTTCAAAGTAGAATAGATGTCGTACATGGATGAACCAAATTCGATATCTGCTACATCTTTAAGTCTTACGAATTCTCCATTTGGATTGGCTTTCAGGATGATATTGCCATAATCTTTCTCGTTATTGAAACGACCCGGATATTTCAAAATGTATTCAAATGACTGGGAGCGTTTCCCGGAGCTTTCACCTGTTTTTCCGGGAGAAGCTTCCAAACTCTGCTCGTTGAGAGATTCCATCACTTCATCTGCGGAGATTCCGTAAGCCGTCATTCTGTCGGGCTTCAGCCAGATTCTCATCGCATATTCTCTCGTTCCCAGGATGTCGGCAAAACCAACGCCGCTTACCCTTTTCAATTCCGAAATCAGGTTGATGTCTGCGTAGTTGAAGAGGAATTTCTGGTCCGCTTTAGGATTATCGCTGTAAAGGTTGATATACATTAGCATATTCGGTTCCTCACGGGTGATTTTCACACCTTCACGAACTACCAAAGGCGGAAGCTTGTTAACAACTGAAGAAACACGGTTCTGAACGTTGACCGCAGCAACGTTCGGGTCCGTTCCAAGGTCGAACACGACTTGGATTGACGCTTCACCGTCGTTTCCGGCGTCAGAGGTCATATATTTCATTCCGGGAACACCATTTAGTCCGCGTTCCAAAGGAATGACGACAGATTTTATGAGCAATTCGTTATTAGCACCCGGATATTCTGCTGTGATGTTTACTTTCGGTGGAGAAATAGAAGGGAATTGCGTTACAGGAAGTTTTACCAGAGACAAGACTCCCATAAATACGATGATCAAAGAGATCACGATCGATAGAACCGGTCTGCGTATGAATTTCTTAAACATAAGGTTTTATTTTTAAGATAATAGATGAGAGATGAAAGGATCATAGATTGAAATCAAAATCAATCAGCAATCATCATTTATATTATTAGTTCGCTTGTAATTTCAATGAGTTCAAAACTTTTTTCGGATCTTGGAATTTGGTTTCCACTTTTTGGTCATCCTTCACTTTCTGGACACCTTCCAAAAGGATCTTATCATTAACATTGATCCCTTCCGAAACAACATAGATGTCAGGAAGTTCATAGGCAATTTTGATGTTCTTAGATTTTACAACGCCGTCTTTTCCAACAACAAAAACATATTTCTGATCCTGGATCTCGTAAGTGGCCTTTTGGGGAATGATCAATGCGTTTTTAAGAGGAAGTGTCATTTGGATTTTTCCGGTTTCTCCATTTCTCAGTAGTTGATCTGGATTTGGAAACTTGGCTCGGAAAGCGATATTTCCAGTCTCACTATCGAATTCGCCTTCGATGGTTTGGATGGTTCCCTTGTCTGGGAAAATTTCGCCATTTGCCATTATCAAAGAAACCTGATTGTTCCCGCGTTCTGCAGAATGTGTCTGATAATTGATATATTCCGGTTCGGAAACATTGAAGTAAGCATAGATTCCGCCATTATCGGAAAGCGTTGTCAGCAGGTCTCCTTCATCGATCAAACTCCCCAATTTCAAAGGAAGACGGTCGATGATTCCGGAGAAAGGTGCTTTGATCGTCGTGAATGACAAATGTGTTTGAGCAAGATTAAGTTCAGCTTTTGCCGCATCCAATTTGGCTTTTGCCATTCTTTTTTCATTAATAGAAACCACATTGTTATTTGCTAATGTGCTGGAGTTTTGTAACTCTATTTCTGCCTGGGCAACCTCAGCTTTAGCTTTTAAAACATCGGCTTGGTAAAGTTGTGGCATTATCCTGAACAAAACCTGCCCGGCTTGCACATGCTGGCCCTCATCCACATATATTTTTTCCAGGAAACCTTTTTCCTGAGCTCGGATCTCGATGTTCTTTTCCGACCTTATCTGTGAAACAAATTCCTTGTTGATCACAGTGTCCATTTTTACAGGAGAAGTTGTGGGATAAACGACAGATTCTTCTTTTTCTTCTTTTTTGTCGTTGCAGCTTAAAATCATCAGTAATGTGCTGAAAATAAGAGTAAGTGTGACTCTCTTCATTTTAAATAAATTTTATTTTTTTTGATTGGATATATTGAAAGAATAATCGATCAGATGTTCAATTTTAGAATTAAGATCACAACCAATGATTACTCAAAATGTTGAATAGGAAATTTTCAAAAGCAAAAGAGATTGTTACCACTTTGGAATAAGGGTAATTTTGTTTTTGAAACATCGAAATTTAAATACGGATGGTACGCAGCAGAATAAATCTTTTGACCGAAGAAAGAATGAGTTCCGGCTTGTGAAAAGTTTGTGTCCTACGTCTGAAATATAATTGTAAAAGATAACCAAACCCGAATGTGGTTACAATCGCAATAAAATTATAAGCATTAGAAAAATTCAGATTAGTTTCTTCGGGAGAATCCAAAGAGTCGTTGATCTGCTGCAAAGATGCCTTTTCCAATGAATGATTCAGACGATGTTTCTTTGCAAAAGAAAGAAGATGCAATGATATATTCTGAGTTCCAAAATCTTGCTGGAAATCAAGTGTCTGTTTGTTCTCTGCCGTGAACAGCAGAAAAATAAACATTAGAACATATACGATCGCTTTTTTCATTTTGATACTGCAAATTTACATTACTTAACTGTTAAAATAATCCTAAAGCCTCATTTTTAAGGCATTTTTAAGTTCTGATAATCAGGTTTGTAATTTCCAGAGTCGTGTTTTTTTATTAATTTTAGACATTCAAAAAATAATTGATGCCTCTTTATAAAGATTTCTCTGATGACGTTGCAACAGTTCTGGTCTGGGAATATGATGAGAATGAGATGCTTGACCCGGTAGAATTATTGGAGCCGGAAAATCAATATAAGATTTTGGGCTATCATCCTAACAAGATCGCTGAAGTTCTGATGGTAAGAAAAATGCTGAAAACTGTTCTTCCTGACCATAAAATCCTTTATAGAGAAAATGGCGAGCCTTATCTTTTTCCACAAGATCAGCATATTTCTGTAAGTCATTCTTTTCCATTGGCCGCCTTGGCCATTTCAAAAAATAAAGTCGGAATCGACCTTGAAAAGAGAAAGGAGAAGATTAGATACATCCGACACAAATTCATTCTTCACGAGGATATTTTCATTGATAATAATGAAGAAGTAGATTTTTTAACGGCAATCTGGTGTGTGAAAGAGGCACTTTACAAGATCCATCACAGCAAACATTGGTCGCTTAAAAAGCATTACGATGTTCTGCCTTTTGAACTTCATGCAAATTTTACCGTAAAAAGCAGAGTTTATGACCTTGAAAATGAAGATTTTTTCAAGGCCAGAATTTCTTTTTTTGACAATTATTGTTTAGCAATCGTTGATTGATAGATCAGATATTCTTCGATGATCTTTCTCTGATCTTTTGCAACGTCATTGATTAATTCAAGTAATTCTTTGATGTTTTTAATTTCAGTTAAATGACTTACTGTGAAAGGCTTTCTTTCATTAGAAATGGCCTGGGATTCTAATTCTGCTTTTCTTTTTTCCAACAGATCTGTGACATGGTCTTCCGGTTTTATATGGCTTTCAGCTCTGGTTTTCTCATCCAGATCTTTCTGAAAGAGCAGGGAAGAGGTTCTCAACAATTCTGCAGAGATCTTGATTTTCCAGTTTTCAAAATCAATTTCCGGAAAGTCGTGACCTGTTTTTGCGTATTGGGATAATGATGCTGTATAGGCTGTGATCAAATGCGTCGTGGTCACAAATTGATGGACGGTTTCTAATTTTCTTTGCTGATTTTTCGGGTCAGAGATCATTCTCTGGAAATTGTCTGAAAGATTCGCTAGGTCAATAATTGCATTTTTTCTTTTCAACCGGAAGTCTTGATCATCAAGCTCATGCCTGAGGAAATGATCCATGACCAATCGGAAATATTCCAGATTACTTTTGGATGATTTTTTCATTAAGTCGAGATTCTGGGTGTGTTCCCAAACCGGTAAGATGAAATAAGCGACTAAAAACGTAATGACACCGCCAATCAAAGTATCCAACAATCTATCTTTGAAAATAAGATTGACGTTGCCGGGTCTTAGAAAATTGAATGACAGGAAAATATAGATCGTCATAAATAAAACCGCCCAAAAATAATTGGATTTTAAAAGGCTGAAACAAATGATCATACTTACGAGAAGTATTGCCAAAAGCACGGACGGTTCATCTAAAAAATATAAGATTATATAGGCAATGATCGCCCCGGCCAAGGTTCCGAAAAAACGAAGAAGATTTCTGTGTTTGGTAGTTGAATAAGCAGGTTTCAGGATGGCGATAATTGTAATAAGGATCCAATAAGAATGCCCAATGCCGAGAATCTCAAACCTGGATACAATATAACCTAACAACAACGCGATCGTTACTCTGATCGCATGACGGAAATGCCCGGATTTAAGAGAAAAATTAGATAAGAAAACCTTATGGTTAAGCTGTTCCTCTTTTGGTAAAAATTTGGAATAATCCAATCCTGTGGACAAACTTTTTGCCAGCTTTATATCTTGAGAATTGACTTTCAGGATAGTATTGACTTCGTCGGTAATTTCAGTGATCCTCATCAAAACCTGACGTAGCATCATAAAATCTTCCAGAGTTTCTGAAGAAAATCTTTGAGAACGGTGCTCAAAAAACTCATCGTAGATCTTTTTCAGCTCTTCATCAAAATTTGTGATCTGTTTGTATGACAGACCACTTTGCAGAGATATTCCGAGATTGGTGATCTCATCCGCCATCAGCATCAGATAATAATGAATGTTTTGAATCAGTTTTGTATCTCCAAAAACCTGATTCATCCTTTTGTAATCATTTTCTGAAGTTAACAATTTATCATAGAGGTCGACAGAATTGAGAAACATCAACATAAGGATCCTACTTTGGGTCGTAGATTCGTTAACGATCTTTCTGGTTTTAAAAACGATCTCCCGGGTATCTTCCTGATGGTTCTTTATTTTGATCTGTTGAGAGATCAATTGATTTAATAATGAATCAAAGTCTGGATCTTTTGTGTAATATTTGGCTTTGATCCGTAGATAGTCCGCCAATTCCAAGTAATTTTCTCCAACAACCTGACTTGCCAATTTATAAGGTTGTAATGTAGAGACCACCATGAATACTATAAAAAACCAGAAACAACCTAAGAAGAATATAAAAGAGCTTCTGAAAATATCATCGCCTGTAAGATGTCCGTCAATAAAGATACTTAGGACAACAAGTGCCAAAGAACCGAATGTTGCCAACCGTAACCCGTAAACACCAATCATCGAAAAGAAAAATCCACAAAGGATGATCTCCAGATAAACTGCAATCGGGAAATCTTTGATAATACTTGCGAATAAAGCAATCAGAAAGAAAGAAAATATGGATAGTAATAAAGTATTCCTTCTTCTGATAAAAGGTCCTGGCTGGTCTGTAAGTCCAACAAAACTGGTTCCGAGTGGAAATAGGAAATATTCTTTCAATAATCCGAACTGTGCCAAAATAATACTGGGAATTACAATTGCCAAAGCAATCCTTGCCCCGGAATAGATGTACTGGCTCGTCAAAAATTTTTTGAGTTCGGAACTATAGTTCATACTACAAATTTAAAAATAAAATGCCTCTTATGAGAAGAGGCATTTTAAAAAATATAGTTAATAAAATAATATTAATAGTCTGTTGCGTTATAAGTTTCGCTACCAATGTTCCAGGTCAAACCAAATCTAAGCGTATTATCCAAGGCCGAATTGATCTTAGACGTATTGATAAGATAAGAAAGGTCTAATCCAAATGAGGCATACTTGAACCCAACACCCACGGTTGCATATTGTCTGGCACCTTGTTCCGGTGCTTCTGTGAAATAACCGGCTCTTAAAGCAAAAGTTTCATCATACGAGTATTCCGCAGCTCCGCTGAACATGATACTTTTCTTATTACTGAATGATTTTCCGATTCCTTCCATTACACCAACATTTGGAATTTGTCCTGTGGTTTCATCCGGCCCAGGGACCAATATCTTAGAAGCTTCTCCGCTTAAGCTGAAACGGTTTTGATCATCAATCAATAAATCATAGCCTAAACCTAATCTTGCCATAGTAGGAAGATAAGACCTGGATTCTTCATCTCCTGTGTAGTCTAGTTTTGGACCTAAGTTCTGTACTGCCCAACCTGCTTTTACACGGCCTTCATAACCACTGATACTTTCATGCTTTGGAGACATAAAGTATCCAGAAACATCTACAGCAAATGTATTGGCAGGTTTCAACGTTCCATCTGTAGACCCGAAGTTTCCTCCTAGATCTGATCTGATGAATCGCCCGGTAACTGCCATGGAGTAAGTGTCTGTCAATTTCAGGCCATAGGCAAGGTCAATAGAGAATTCATTTGGTTTTGATGTTCCCATTTGTTGTACGTCATTTCCTACAATGCTTGTAAGATCAACTTCCCCCATATTGAAATAGTAGATACTCGCACTAAGTGTCGATCTTTCCTCATCTCCTAAAAATGTATAGAATGACCCGTAAAGTAGGAATACATCGCTGGTAAGCTTACTCATATATGGAGTATAGTTAACACCGAATCCTGAAGATACTTTTGCAAAAGGATATTTTGCAGCATTCCAAAATTGTGAGAATACATCGGTAGATGTGACCACCCCTTGGTCACCCATACCACCAGCTCTTGCATCTGGAGAAATTCTCAGAAATGGAGCACCTGTTAATACAGGTTGGACGTTTTGAGAAAAAGCAAAGGCAGATACGCCAATTCCTAATCCTAAAAATAATCTTTTTGTTAAATTCATTTTTGCTCTTTTAAGGTAAAATTTACCGATATATTATGTTTTTTATTTTAATAACACCATTTTTTCTACAGCTGTTGCACTTCCGGAACATTTTTCCTGATTCTGGCTGCGTGCAAATATCTTAAAAATATATGTACCTTTTGCAACAGTATCACCAAAATCATCTTTTCCGTCCCATTCTATTGCTTGTCTTGGTGTTCTGAAGCCTTGTAAAAATGGTTCTGCCGAGATACTTGTGGACAAGGTCCTCACTACTTTTCCTGTAATTGTATAGATCTGGACATTCACATCTAATATGTCATCACAGTTATGTTCGAACTGGACATAAGTTTTATTAGTAAAAGGATTTGGCCAGTTAAGTAGTCTGTTCACAACTAATTTTTGGTTGGCCTCGTCTTTTACTACAAAGTTTAACGTAGAGGTTGTGGAATTATTGTTGATGTCCCAAACTTTAAAAGTCAATTGATGTTCGCCGGGAGTCAAACTTTTTAATGGGAAGGTTACTGATCCTTTTTGATAATCCTGCAGGTCCTCGTATTTGCATCCATTATTATCACCTGAAACAAAATAGTCATTGATAGCGGTAGTATTTACCACATCGCCGTCTAGGATAAATGTGATGTCATGTCCAATCCCCGCACCTGTAGAATTGATTCCCATATTATCTCTAACACAGGCAAGTAACATAGGATTTTGATCTGTTATACCTCCATTGGCAAAATTAATATTGTTCATATAAAGATTGACCATAGGTGCTTCAGAGTCATTGATGCCATCTGGGTTTATGCCGCCTACGGTTTGAGTTTGATTGTTAAATACATCGTATGCATTTGCTTTCTTATCTTCGAAGTTTTCGGCATATACAAGAATTCTGCCGCTTCCCAATTCGTAATTGATATCTTTTGGTACATAGAATTCTACTGAAAAATTGCCATCATTGACTTGGCCGGAAGCTTTTACGATAGCACTTGGCTCTTCGGTAAATTTCATTACCATTGGAGCCGCGCCGGGATCTATATTGTCATTGTTCAGTGTGCTTTTTTCAATTTTTTTATCAAAGATATTGACTACAACACGTCCTTTAAAAGTATTGTCTAATGTCCCATTAGCTTTTAAGACACGTCCTTTGACTTTAACAAAGTCTAATGCCCTTATTTGGTTTGGGACAGGGGTTTCTATTTCATCTATTTGAAGCAGTCTCTTTGGCCTGCTCAGTTTCATGGCCGGATCACCTAAAAAATTAACTCTAAGACTGTTGACGTCAGATCCGTATCCGGAAGTGGTGAAAAAGGCTCTTTTCGCAGCAAGATGCGCATCTCCAATAGTAGCGAAATCGTCAGTCGTAGGGTTTATTTTGAACAAATTATTTATGAAAAGTGGAGTGATCTTCCTCCCATAATCTACGGAAATTGCACGACTAGAAGTAATTAGTGTCGCTGCACCGCCGGTAGTATGTTTTATCATTTGTTCACCTACAGAATTAGTAGTGGGTTCATCCCAGAGTGTAAACTCACATGTTATGGTGGAGACAAGGGGAAATCTACTGTAGACAGAAGAGAAATTATTAAAGCCCTGGACTTCTGTAGAGGTCAGCACTCTTTCTTGCGCCCATCCATTGATACCACCATGACCAAAGTAAAATAAAAATAGACTGTTGCCAATATCATTTGTAATGGCTTGATTCACTTGCGGGTATCTCTGTCCACCTGCACTTGTTACGGCCGGGAAAGCGTCTAGATAAAGTTTTTTGATATTGTATTCTGGTTTATTAGTAGCTGTGAAGTTCTGAGTTATAGCATAATCAATAAGATAATGGAATGGGCCTGGTATGCCTGCTGGTGTACCGGCACCTTCATAATCATCATCAGCTACGTAATCCATTTTCATTCGCCATTCTCCAAAAGGATTGGTCTGGCCAGGCAGGTCATTGTAATAGGCAAGTGTCTTATCTATCATGACCTTGGCCTCTTGCACATTGTCTGCGGGTAGCCTCCCAATAGGAAGGTCGGGTAAGAATTGACTAATATTGAACGTTGAGTTGGGGGAGACTGTTTGTTTACTGGTCAATACAAAATAGTCGTCCGTCACATAGGAATTTTTTACATCTGCACTGCTTTCACTTTGGTAGCTAGGTATTACGTCTGTATTATTCGGGATACGGTTTTTGTAGTCGTATGATGTGTCTCCTATCAGAAGAACATACTTTAATGGGTGTGCGGGCGTGTTCAATTTGGTAATGAAATCTCTAATGGCCGTAATGTCTTTTCCACCACTACTGAACTCATTATATATTTTATTTACGTCTACAATTTGAACGTTATATGCGTTTTTTGATTGATGATGATTGGCTAATCTCTGTGCCTGGCTAAAATATGCAGGCTGGGTAATAATAAGATAGTCAACATTGGTAAGAGCGGACAGGTCCTGATTCTCTATCCTTCCAACAAAGCTAGGTTCGAAAGCAGCAGAGTTTTTAAATGCAGTAAACTCATTGTTGAAATTCAGGCTACTTGCCAGATATCCAAAATTAAAGGTTGAGTTTTGTGAATTCCTGTTAGTTACTTTTTTCGGAGTTGTAACGTCGGAAACATCCCATATCTGTTCTATGTTAGACGCGTTGGCTACGGAAAAGCCATACAAGCTATTGCTTCCTTCTACAATTCCAAAATCTCTAAAATTCATTTGAGAATCATTGTAACTTAGATCCTCTTTATATTGTACCTCTGCATAATCAAAATAAAAAACACCATTTGGATTTGCACTTGTGTTTGGAGTGTATCTGAATTTAATACTATTCCCGGTTTGGTTGGTCAATGTTCCAAAATGTTTCTCAGTATCAAAATTATTATCTGTCCCTACTACAGACAGCTCAGTCGAATTTCCGTTTACATCAATGTTTATCCTTGCCAATTGAGCATTAAAACCGATAGTCTGTGTCCTGAAGAGTATAGCATCAGTAGCTCTCATTGGACTTCTTGTAGTAAATGTAATTTCTCGGCTTCCGGATATGGCATCACCGGTCCAAATTCTACCTAATTTTACAAGATTGAATTTTTCTTCGTTGATGTACTGATAATCATCATATCTTGTGATCAAGGTACTTGGAAGTGCGCTGTCAACTGTCTGAACCCTTTTGCCCGGGCCAAGGTCAAAGTTTATAAAATAATATGAATAGTCGTCATAGATATTCACGAAATTATTTGATGGATCTGATCTATATTCCCTTCTTTTAAATCCTTTACCATTATTTGTATTGAATAAATTATATCCGTTTGGTCCTTGTGCGTAAAATAATGCATAATCATTATCGTTCCACACGCCATCTTCTTCTCCCACTACTTGTATAGCATCTTCTTGCAAAGCATCGTATCGTCCATCCTGATTATACTCCGGCAATGCCAATCCTCCATTTCCGTAAATTCTGAAATTCTTAGGATTGATGCTATTGGGATTGATACCATTTTGTTGTAAAAATTGTTTGGTGATTTTGAAGATACCGCTTTTATTTACTTTTATTTTATAAAAAGTACCTGATTTTAAAGGGTTTTCAGTTGTTCCATACTTTAAATCGCCGATTTTATCCGTTTCAGTAATTTTCTTATTGGTTTGGGTAATATTGAAGGAAACCAATTTATATATCTTATTGTTTTCAGATTTTATAGTTTCTATAAGAATATTGGCATTCTCAGAATTCTCAGAATTATTGAAAAAATAGGCTATACTGACCTTTGGAGATGAGGAAACCGAATGTATGTTTAAGTCACCTTTGTCCTTTGCGGGCAACTCCTGCCACTGTAGTTGATCTATATTGATTTGGTTACTGGTCTTAAAATTTAAACCGGCAAAGACGGTATTGTTCTCTACCTGATGATTGTAATTGGTGAAAAAAGGATAGTTTAATTTTTCCGACTCCCCGCGGTCTATCTGTTTAAGCCCTTCCCAATTGAGAACTATTTTTTGAGCGAACCCGGAAATAGAAAGAAAACACAGAATGACAATATAGAATTTGAATTTCATCAATGATATTTTATTTAAGATTACAAAATAAACGATTTTTTTAAAAAAATGGTATATAATAAAATTAATTTAATTGCGTTTTATCAAAAAAAGGCAAACAATATTTGATTAATTAAAGAATTTATTTTTTCTTTGTACTTTGAAAATTTCTATATCAATTATGAAAAAAACCAAACTGTTTTCAATAGTTACTTTAAGCGCCACAATTTTACTGGTAAGCTGTGGGGGAGGAGGCAACTCCAAGAATGCAAAGCCTGGCGGAAGCGGATTTGTAAGCAAAACCGGTTGGAAACCCAATGATAAAAATGGTTGGGCTTTTTCAGGAAGAGAACAAAAAGCAAAGGCATTGCCCGGGATGGTCTATGTAGAAGGAGGAACCTTTACAATGGGATTAGTGGCTGACAATGTAATGCATGATTGGAATAATACGCCAAGAAGAATGCAGGTTAGCTCTTTCTATTTGGGAGATACAGAAATTACCAATTATGAATATAGATCATATGTCACTTGGCTAAGATTGGTATTCCCTTCATCAGACCCTAATTTTAAAAATATCCAAGTTGGTGCTCTACCAGACACTTTGGTTTGGAATAATAAGCTTTCTCGTAACGATTATGCTGAAACTTACTTCCGCTCTCCGGAATATGACTACTATCCTGTTGTAGGTGTCTCTTGGTTGCAGGCTACAAAATATTGTGACTGGCTTACAGACAGAGCCAATGAAAAAGCTTTGATGAATCAAGGTGTCATAGCCAAAGATCTTTACAGTGCTGATAAAGGTTCAACGGCTGGAGCTACATTCAATATGGACAAATTCAAATCTGGTGACCCTGAATTGGATTCTTACATAGATAAGCAAAAACTTCAGAAGAGAACGGGTATCAAAACTACTAATGAGAAGATTATCGCTGCTAACAAAGGTGCAACATCTGGTCTTGTAGAAAAATTCAGACTTCCAACAGAAGTAGAATGGGAATTCGCGGCATTAGGTCTTCAAAAACAAAGAGAATATAACAATTATCTAGGTAAAAATACAGAGATTTCTAACCTGAAAGGTAAGAAAGGAAGAAACAGAGGTATGTACCTGGAAAACTTTAAGATCGGTAGAGGTGACTACTCCGGTGTTGCCGGTTGGAAGAATGACGGTGCGCCTACAACTGCTGATGTAAAACAATATCCATCCAATGATCTTGGACTTTATGGTATGTACGGTAACGTTGCAGAATGGGTAGCGGATATCTACAGACCAATGATAGATGAAGAATTTAGTGACTTTAATTACTATAGAGGGAACGTAGTAACACAGCCTGTAAGAAATGAGGACGGAACATACAAGAAAATAGATAATGCGAGTATCAAATATGACACTCTTGCCGATGGCCGTGTGATCTATAGAGGATTACCAGGTGAGTTTGAAAGAAAAACCCTTGAGGATAACAGCAATTATAGAGATGGAGATTACCAGTCTTCACTTGACGCTGGAGGAACACCACCTAGTGATAGCGCAGAGTTTAATATGTACAATTCTGTTAAACCAAAATTCATTGTCAATAAAGATGGAAGTGTAGTTCTTGAAAAAGATAAAGCTAAAGTTACTTCACAAATATCAGATTATGTCAGAGTGGTGAAAGGTGGTTCTTGGTTAGATTCAGCTTATTGGTTGGATCCGGGACAAAGAAGATTCAAAAATCAAACAAAAGGTTACGGCTGGATTGGTTTCCGTGTAGCACAAGATGCTAAGAATAGCAAAAAAGGACGTACAAAAAGATAATTGATATAATATCAGATAAAAAACAGCAGAATTTTCTGCTGTTTTTTGTTTTTATATAGATGCAATTTAATATTTTTGAACCATGAATATCAGCGAATTTTATCCAATATTTTTACAGAGCAGGAATGTTGTAATAGATAGCAGAAAAGTTGAAAAAGAAAGCATATTCTTTGCTTTTTCCGGTGAAAGCTACAATGCTGCAGAAAAGGCCATGGATGCAATAAATAAAGGTGCTTTGGCAGTAATAGTTGAAGATGAAAAGTATGTTGATATCTCAAATAATATATTCTATGTACCTTCTACTCTGATGTTTTTACAGCAACTGGCTATATTTCATAGAGATCAATTAGATATTCCATTCATCGGACTTACGGGAAGTAACGGAAAGACAACTACCAAAGAATTGATCAGCAGTGTACTTGCAGAAAAATTCAAGGTCCAATATACATTTGGAAATCTTAATAATCATATTGGTGTTCCTTTGACAATCCTTTCAGTAAGAGACGGGCATGAGATTGCGGTTATAGAAATGGGGGCTAATCACCAGAAGGAAATCGGATTCCTGTGTACGATAGCAAAACCTAATTTAGGTTATATTACCAATTTTGGGAAAGCACACCTCGAAGGTTTTGGAGGTTTTGAAGGTGTGATCAAGGGCAAATCTGAACTTTATGATTATCTAAAACAACACCAGCAGACAATCCTTGTTAATGAGAATGATAAGATCCAGTATGAGAAGACTGAGAATTATTCACCAAAAATAACCTTTGGCGTCTCAGGATCAGACTATTTCTTCGAACCGATATATAAAGACCATTTTGTTGGAATCAATTATCAGGGAACAGAGATGTTCTCAAACCTTACAGGAAGTTACAATTATGATAATTTATCAGCAGCAGTTGCATTAGGTCTACATTTTGGTCTTGATATTCCTCAGATAAAGAAAGCAATAGAAAATTATATACCCTCCAACATGCGCTCCCAGATCCAGAAAAAGGGAGATAAGACTTTGGTCCTGGATACTTACAATGCAAATCCAAGCAGTATGCAAGTGTCTTTGGAGAACTTCAAAACATTTGAAGGAAGCAAGCTGATTATTATTGGAGATATGTTGGAGTTGGGAGAAGAGAGCCTAAAAGAACATCAGAGTATTTTAGAATTTGCCAAAACTTGTGGCTTTGATGAAATGATAACCGTTGGACCCAATTTCAAATCGGTTTACAACTCAGATCGTGCATTTGAAAATACAACACAACTCATTGAGTGGTTAAGATCCAATCCGGTTAAAAAACAGAATGTCTTGTTAAAAGCTTCTCGCGGAATAGCACTCGAAAAAATAATCGATTATATATAAAATAAAAATTCTCACCTATTGAGAATTTTTATTTTTTAAGTTGTTAAGGATCAATTTGATATTCTGGAAAGTCGAAGGCAAAATTATGTTTTCAATTTCTTCCCCGGTTTTCCAACCCACTTCATTGATGCCTTCTTCTATCTGGGGTTTAGGCGTTTCATTTCCATTATAGAACATTTCGAACCAGTAAGTGGTCTTCAAAACTTTTTGTCCGTCTCTTTCGGTATAGACATGGTAAGTCGGATTGATAAAGTCTTTCAGCTCAAGGTCGAAGATCCCACATTCTTCCTCTACTTCTCTTACGGCAGCAAGTTCTCGGGATTCGCCAGCCTCTATTTTACCCTTTGGTAGATCCCATTTTCCCAATCGGTGAATGAAAAGTATCTTGTTTTCCGGATTTAGGACAATTCCTCCAGCAGCTTCAATGTTTTTGAAAAATTGTTTGAAATCTGTCCATAGTTTATCAATATCAGAATGATAAATATTCAGGCCTTGTGATGGTGTGTTTTCTAATAGGTCAATAGCGAAATCAAAACTATGCGCCCCATCATAATTCAGTATTTTAGGGCTGTTTTGAGGCTCAGAACTCAAAATTAATTTTTTCTCATTGATAAAAACTTTATACATTTGTAGGGCTATTAATATTAATACAAAAATATAAAAATGAATTTAGAAGGACGAAAAATTATAGTAAATAAATCTTCATCAGAATTGGCCGGGATGCTGAAAAATCCTCAGGATTACAAAGACCTGATGCCGGAAGGTCTCCAGAGTTTTGAAGCCAGAGAAGATGGTTTCAAGTTCGGGCTGAAGGGGATGCCGGAAATTGCTTTAAAAATAGATAATGTTTCTAATGAGCAGGTTGTATTGAAATCAGCAAGCTCAAGCCTGGATTTCGCTTTGACTGGTTCTATGAATCCTTTAAATGAAAATCAAACCGAGGTTCAGCTATTATTTGAAGGGAAATTCAATCCGTTCATCAAAATGATGGTGGAAAAACCGTTACAGAATTTTATCAACTCTTTGACAGACAAGATCGAGAAGTTGTAAGATTTAATTTATAAATTAAACAAAACCCTTTCAGAATCCGATACTCTGAAAGGGTTTTGCTTTTATTTAAAATTTTATTAATTATTAGAGAATAATGGATTTTTATAGAATTAGCAAATCAATCCTGAACAATGGTCATGGATACTTCCGGTTGCGGATGACAAAACATTGCTGATATTTTGTAATTTCAAAATACCCATAAAAGCAAAGATCAGGGCTTCTTTATATTCAATGATCTCTTTTTCAGGAATATGGATCTCAGTTCTGGTCTTAGCTTTTATTTTTTCTATAAGAAAAGAGTTATAAGCGCCACCGCCGGTTATCAGTACATTTTTAATCATGAATTCATTACAGATCTTCGCAATTTGGATTGCCGAATGTTCAGTGAAAGTTGCCAAAAGATCTTCTGATCTCTGACTTTGAATTAAAAAAGAAATGTTTTCATTGATCCATTCAATTCCTAAAGATTTTGGAGCTATTTTGGAATAAAATTCTAATCCATTGAGCTTGTCTAAAAGAATTTCATCAGCTTTTCCTGTTCTTGCCAAATCTCCATTCTTGTCAAATTTTTTTCCCAATTTAGAAGCCAGATCGTTCAGTATAATATTGACAGGACAAATATCGAAAGCGATCCTTTTTCCATCTCGTTTCAGAGAAATGTTGGAAAATCCGCCCAAATTGAGACAAGCATCGAACTTTGAAAATAATAATTCATCACCAATAGGAACCAACGGTGCACCATTTCCTCCAAAAATCACATCTTGGCTTCGGAAATCATAAATAACAGTTTTATTGATCTTGGATTTGATAGCTCTGCCGTCACCAATCTGTAAAGTGAATTTTTTCTGTGGCTGATGGAAAACAGTATGGCCATGAGATGCTACTAGATCAAGATCTGCAATCTTGTTTTTTGAAATGAATTCTTGCGTTTTTTCTCCCAAATAGAATCCATAATTAACATTCAGTTTCAGAAGTTCTTCGCTGGAAAGATGGTTGGCATATCTCAGAGATTTTTCCCAGTCGGAAGAGTAGGAGATTGTTTCAGAATTCAAAATCTCAAAATTCCAATTGGATTCTTGTTTTACAAATTTTGTATAGCAAATGTCCAGTCCATCAAGACTTGTTCCAGACATTAGACCAATTGCATAGAAAATTTGTGTTTCCATTTACTTGCTGGTTGCGGGTAAATTAGCAGAACTGAAACTCCCGGAATTGTTATAAAATGTATATTCTGAAAAGTCATCTTTTGCAACCATGCCGTGTGCACCAACGAGAATGTTACCTTCTTTATCCGAAACAAATACAGTGTCTTTGGTGTACATCTTATGTTTATTTTGATCCCAATTGATGGTTTCTGTCACAAACGTTTGTCCTTCTGTCGTGATGATCTTCACTCGGCCTTTTGCAAAATAGAAATTTTTCTTGATATTATTTTTGGCATATTTTGCCCAGATCTTACCGGGAACCTTCGGATTTTTCTTATCAAAGAATTCCAGATAAATACCTTTGCGGGCTTCTATATAAGGAGAGTCTATCAGTTCATATTGCTCTATAAGTGGTGCTTTGAATTTTACTTTTACGATCCCGGAATCTTTTTGAATGATAGTTCCGTTATGAATAACGGTGGAAGCAAAATTGGTGTTTTTTTTCTGATTATTCACCTTGGCAATATCTTCTTCGCAGGACTGAATAAGAAAAAACATCAGCAACAAAATAAGTTGTGATGTTTTTGTATTAAATATTTTGAAACAATGACTACTCATAAAATTATCAATGTTCAAATCAAATTTCCGTTATTAATTATAAAGGCGTTTAGCAAACCACTTATCCGCGAAATTGATTCCAACTCTCAAATTTATGAAATTTTGTCGAATTAAATTATTATCCAATGTTCCCCTTTTCCCAAGCTCTATCCCAAGGTCGATGCTGTTCATACGATTAATGGTACTTTTCTGGAATGGAAGTGTAACACCTGCAGTAATAGCATATTTATTGATGTTAGTGCCATTCAACTGTAGATTTCCTTTTTCATAATAGGCTCCGTATCGGTAAATTACTCTTGCGAAGTAAGAACGGAAGTTATTATAGTTCGGCAAATACCAGCCTCCGACAGAATATCTGTAAGAATCCTGGTAGAAGAACGGAACGCCAAGGAAGTTGATGTTTTCTCCTTTCTTATAGTCAACTTGTGTACCTAAGAACCATTTTGCTTCTTTTCCATACCCTAAACCAAGAGATGCTTCCTGAGGCAGGAATTTCTTATCATAATTCACCTGTTCCTCGATGATGGTTTCATAGGCTTTGGTTTCACCAATAAGATAATAATAGGTACTGTTAGTATAGGTGTTTTTTAGTTTTCCACTGTTTCCGATAGTATAAGTTGCACCGACGGTCAGTTTATGGTTGTTTTCCAATTTTTTCTGGTAAGTAGTACCAAAAGTAAAATTGAATGCACTGACTCTGTAACTATTGGAGTATCCGCTGATTAGTTCGGCCCCCGTGAAGGCTACTTCTTCTATATCATAGATCTTCCCAAAATAATAATTAGATCTGAGACCTACTGCAAACTCCGGGTTTATCTGATAAGAAAGAGCCGCCTGCACTGTATTGACAGAGCCTTCACCGTGGAAGTTATGAACTTCCTGAACTCCATTGCTGTTACTCAGTTGGTTCGATGTCACAATATCATAGCTCTTGGAACTATAAGGTTGGAATCCCATCCCGAATTTTATTTTTCTGGAAATTGGGAAAGCTATCGTAATATTTGACAGATATGTCGAATGTTTGTCGGTTTTTATATTATTAAAGTCAGATCTGTAATAATTATTCTCGTTCGTTCCCTCTACTTTCAGGGTTGTAAGTTCCAGATTGGTATTTGCGGCCGGATTTCGGAAATTAAAATTATTATTAAAATCCCAAATGTAAGCCGTAGAAATCCCTCCCATAGAACTGATATCGACTGTGTTATCATATTTTACATCTCCAATTCCGTATGCTCCGTATGGCGAATTGCCGATACTCTGAGCGTTCAGGAAATATCCTGCCACCAATGATGATAAAACAAAAATTCTCTTCATCCTTTAAAATTTCAATGCGCAAATATCTTAATTAATAATGAATTGCAAAAATATATTTGGGTTAAAGTTTGTTAAGTAGTTTCGATAGATTGTTGTTATTTTCCGATAATTTAGATTGATTGTTAGATTACTTGATTTTTTGACAGATAATGATAAAAACTTCTGTCATCCGATATCCGACTTCTGTTGAAAATATTATCTTTGCTTTTATGAAATCGCCAGTTGCAAATTTGTTAAAGTTGACTAATTCTAATTGAGGCGATTACATATGACCTTTAAAAAAAATTGAAAAATACGTATGAAATGGGAACAGATCGTTGGTCAGCAATCAATCAAAAATCTTTTACGGGATAGTATTCAGGATTCCAGAGTTGGACACGCCCAGCTTTTTGTAGGAGAGGAAGGCTTCGGTGTCTTGCCTTTGGCTTTGGCGATGGCCCAGGAGATCTTTGAAAAAGAGAATCCGGCTTCTGTTCATAAAGTTGAGAATCTCAATCATCTCGATCTGCATTTCAGTTTTCCTGTTTTTTCTGAGAAGAATGTTTCTTTGAGCAAACGTTTTTTTGATAATTTCAGAGAGATGGTTCTTGAAAATCCATATTCATCTTTTGATGATTGGACAAGCTTTCTGGAATCTGAGAACAAACAGTTCTTCATTTCAGCAGATGAAGCGGAAGATATAGGACAGAGGTTCAACCTGAAAAGTTTTGAAGGCGGAAGTAAAATCCTCATTGTCTGGAGAGCCGACAAAATGAATGACTCAGCAGCCAACAAAATCCTGAAATTCCTGGAAGAACCACCGAAAAATACATTCATTATCCTTTGTGCTCCAAGTACCAATGATATTTTGCCCACCATATTATCAAGATGCCAGATCGTTAATGTTCCAAGGATCAGTGATGATGATATTTTAAAGAATCTTCAAAATCACGAATCAGCAAAAGAAATTGCTTATCAGGCGCAAGGCGATTGGAATCTTGCCCAATCATTATCTGAAAACAGTGAAGGAGCTTCGGAATTCGAAACCTTATTTATACAATGGGTTCGAAATGCCTTTCAAGCGAAGAAAAAGCCCGAAGTTCTCCGTGAAATTGTAAAATGGGCGCGTCAAATTTCCGAATGGAATCGTGAAAAGCAAATGAAATTCCTTAATTATTGTATTGAGATTTTTCGTTTGGCAATGCTTCAGAATTATGGAAATGATAATTTGGTTTATAAAAAACTTAGTGAAGGGAATTTCAACTGGAACTCATTTTCCAAATTCATTCATGGGGCAAACATCGTTTCTATTGTCGAAGAGATCACGGATGCTTCTTATCATATTTCGAGAAATGCCAATTCCAAGATCGTCCTTACAGATATGGGAATCAAGTTGACGCGTTATATCCATAAATCAGCTTCTTGAGTTTTGTTATTACGAATAAAAGCCAAGTGATCTTTTTAAGAAATTTGTTAAATTTTGGATAAGTGTCGCTCCTACGGAGCTCCGCATGCTTTTAATTATAAAATCTAGAAACATTCAGCTCCTCCGGAGCTGCTTACGAAATGATCAAACTGCTTGTCGTACTGAAATTTAATCATTTTCCTTAGTTTCAAACCTTATAACCTTTTGTCAGATATTCTTTTGCGGATTATAGACAAACTCAATATATCCTTAATAAAAAATTAATCAAACAAATGTTTGATTGAATGTGTTTTTTGATTTAACTTTGCATCGTCAAAAAAAATCAATTATGGCAACAAAGGAAGAACATATTATGATGGTTGCGGAGAAGCTCTTCGCTGCCAATGGTTATAATGGGACTTCTGTAAGAGATATTGCAACGAAAGCGAAAGTTAATGTTTCGATGATTTCCTATTATTTCGGGTCAAAGGAAAATCTTTTGGAAGAGCTTTTCAAATGGAGGATGGAGGAAGGACTTAACTTCGCCAAAAATACTTTGGAAAATAATGAATTGAGTGAAATCGAAAAAATCGAAGGTTTCATTGATAATTTTGTAAACAGAGTTCAGAGGTTGAGAGATTTCTTTTTACTGGTTCACACACAACAGGTTATTGCTCAGAACAAGAATATTCAGAATTTTTTGAAAGATTATAAAATCAATTACATAGAGATCAATCAAAAGATCATAGAACAAGGACTGGAAAAGGGAATTTTTACAATAAGACCTTCTTATCATCTTTTGCAGTGTACCATTTCCGGAACGATATTCAACGCGATGCACGGAATGAAACTGTACAAAGAATATCTGAAAAAACACAATCCCAATTTCGACGAAAAACATTACGAAAGTCAATATTTCGAAGAAGTCAGAAGTCATGTGAAGTCCATTGTAAGAGCAATGGTCGGCTACAAGGAACAATAAGATTACTCAAACCTTAACAATAAATAACAGTGAATAAATTTTTAACCGCAGCAATAATTGTCGGGGCTTTCTATTCGGTTTCCGCACAGGAAAAAAGATTATTAAGTCTGGAAGAAGCTGTGAAACTAGGAATACAAAACAGCAAAAGTTTAAAGATAGACCAAGCCAAAATAGAAGAATCCACGGCCGATCTTTTGGATGCCAAAAACAAGCAATTACCAGAATTAAAGGTTTCAGGAAGCTATTTATATTTACCTTTTGAGCCGAACGTTGATTTTAAAATTCCAGGCGTGGCAGGTGGCGGACCTAAGGTGAGCAACGTATTGTACGGCTCTGCAAATCTTTCGGTTCCAATCTATTCAGGAGGTAGAATCAAATATGGGATCAAATCGGCAGAAT
The DNA here is from genome assembly GCF_000426465.1 of Epilithonimonas caeni DSM 17710. Taxonomy (GTDB): domain Bacteria; phylum Bacteroidota; class Bacteroidia; order Flavobacteriales; family Weeksellaceae; genus Epilithonimonas; species Epilithonimonas caeni. The sequence goes on along the minus strand of NZ_KE384527.1, from coordinate 232,723 downwards.
ATCTTGTAGAAGCTTCAAAACTAAGTACGGAAAATGATAAAAATGCAATTGCATACAACATTTCCCAAGCTTATAATAATCTTTTCAAAGCATCTGAAGTAGTGAAATTGTTGAAGGAGAATCTGGCTTCATCACAGAAAAGAGACCAATCCTTCATCAAACTGGAAAACAATGGCGTGATTGCTAAAAATGACAGACTGAAAGCTCAGCTTCAGACTTCAAATATAGAATTGCAACTAATGGAAGCTGAGAATAATTACAGCATTGCCAATATCAATATGGATTTGCTTCTAGGACTTCCTGACAACACGGAAATCGAGGTTGATCCTAACTACATAGGAGCAGACGACCTTGGGAAACCGGATGATTATTACCTGAATCTGGCAAGAGAGAACAGAAAAGATATCCAGGCTTTGGATTATCAAAGGAAAGCTGCAGCGCTTGGAACTAAGGCTGCCAAGGCGGAAAATCTTCCTTCTTTGGCTTTTACAGGCGGTTATGTTGCAGCAGATATTCCGAAGCTTTTGACAATTACGAACGCTGTGAATGTCGGAGTCGGGATTTCTTACAACCTGTCCAATATCTGGAAAAAGAATTCGAGTCTGATGCAATCAAAAGCTAAAGAGCAGGAATTACTTGCTAATAACGAATTGTTAAATGACAATATAACTCTGGAAGTGAAACGTGATTATCAGAATGATCTGTATGCTCACAAGAAGATCGATGTTTATCAGAAAACGTTGGAACAGGCAGAAGAAAATTACAGGATCACACTTAATAAATATAATAACGGTCTGGAAACCATTACCAACCTTCTGGATGCTGACACCGCAAAAATTACAGCCAACGTGAATGTCATCACTTCAAAAGCGGACGCAGCTCTGGCTCACAAAAAATTATTGCAAACAACAGGAACAATTAATCAATGATAATCGATTAATGATAATTGATAACAAAGAACTTTAAACTTAGAACAAAAAACTTTAAACAAATAAAATGGCACAAGACAATATAAAATTCGAGCAGGGAGAGATTCCGGTTAAAAAGAAAAAAAGTCCGGTTTTCTATGTCGTAGTTACAGCTGCGGTTTTGGCAGCGGCTTTCTTTGGTTTCAGAGAATATCAGTACAGTCAGGCTCACGAGGAGACCGATGATGCACAAATCGCGGCAGACGTAAGCCCTGTAATTTCTAAAATAGCAGGTTACATCGCTGAAGTAAAAGTGAAAGATAACCAATTTGTTAAAAAAGGAGATACGTTGATTGTCCTTGATAATAGAGACCAGAAAATGGCATTGGAGCAGGCAGAAGCAGCTTTGGGAACGGCTCAGAGCAATGTAGCTTCTGCTCAGGCTGGGTCAGAAGCAGCTAAAACAGGAATTGGTAACTCCAGAGCAGCTGTTCAGACGGCTAATGCACAAATCGAAGCTGCAAAGGTGAATGTCTGGAGAACAGAACAGGATATGAAAAGATATTCTGAATTGGTAAAAGACCATACGATTACACAGCAACAATATGAGCAGGCTTTGGCAGCTTACCAAACGGCTCAGAAACAACTTCAGGTTTTGATCGACCAAAAAAATCAGGCTAACGTTCAGACCGGCGTTGTAACATCACAGTCCAACGCTACTTATCAAAATGTTGGCATTGCTAATTCTCAATTGAAGCAAAGACAGGTTGATGTAGAAAATGCAAAACTTAATCTTTCTTATACAGTGATCACGGCTAAAGAAAATGGCTATGTTTCTAAGATTCCTGTTCAGGTTGGACAATACATCCAGGCAGGCTCACAATTGTTCAGCGTTGTTTTGAGCAATCAGAAATGGGTTGTGGCAAACTATAAAGAAACTCAGGTTGAGAAAATGGTGGAAGGACAGAAAGTAGAGATCGAGATCGACGCTTATCCTGGACAGAAATTCGAAGGAACAATCAGTTCTTTTTCTCCGGCTACAGGGTCTGCGTTTGCATTGCTTCCTCCGGATAATGCAAGTGGGAACTTCGTGAAAGTCGTTCAGAGGCTTCCTGTGAAAATCACTTTTGACAACCTTAACGAAGATATTATGAAAAAACTGCGTGTTGGAATGAACGTTCAAACTGTAGTTTCATTAAAATAAAAAAAGGAAGCTGGAAGAGGTAAGCATGAGTTATTAAAAACTCCTGATATCCGACCTCTGACTTCCAACTAAGAAATTATGCAAGACGATTCATTAGTAGAATATGGATTTCGCAGAACCATTATTACCATTACGGCGATTATGTGTGCACTTCTTGAGATTGTGGATTCCACAATTGTGAATGTGGCACTGAACGAGATGAAAGGTAATCTTGGGGCGACACTCTCCGAAGTGGGCTGGGTTATCACGGCTTATGCTATCGGTAACGTGATTATCGTTCCGATGACGAGCTGGTTATCCCAACAGTTCGGACGTAGAAATTACTTTGCGGTATCCATTATCATATTCACGATTTTCTCTTTTCTCTGTGGTAATGCGACCAATATTTGGGAACTGGTATTTTTTCGTTTGATGCAAGGGATTGGTGGAGGAGCACTTTTGGTGACTTCACAAACCATCATCACCGAATCTTACCCTATCGAGAAAAGAAGTATGGCCCAGGCCATCTACGGATTGGGAGTTATTATCGGACCAACGCTTGGTCCGCCATTGGGAGGTTATATTGTTGACAATTACAGCTGGCCTTATATCTTTTACATCAACATTCCGTTGGGGATTATTGCAACATTACTGACACTACAATTCGTAAAAAGTCCGAGATATTCTGAGAAGCGTTCGGCTTCCGATGTCGATTGGATTGGGATTGGATTATTGGCAGCGTTCGTAGGTTCTTTACAATATATTTTGGAAAGAGGACACGAGGACGATTGGTTTGCAAGTAAAGCCATTGTCGTATTGACGATTACTGCTGTTGTAGGATTCGTCCTGTTCATTTGGCGGGAACTCACCTTTAAATATCCGATTGTAGAACTCCGGGTTCTCAAAAACGGAAACCTGAGAATTGGAACCGTGATGTCCTTCATTTTAGGATTCGGGTTATATGGTTCAACGTTTATCGTTCCGCTTTATACGCAGAGTATTTTGGGATGGACGGCATTACAATCCGGAGCACTGATGATTCCGGCCGCGTTGACGACCGCTTTTATGATGCCAATCATTGGTCAGCTTTTGACCAGAGGGGCGAAACAGCAGATATTGGTAGCATTAGGCTTATTCATCTTTTTCGTTTACAGTTTCTGGGGTTACAAAATCCTGACACCGGACACAGGAAAAGACGCATTCTTCTGGATGCTGATCGTGAGAGGAATGGGATTAGGTTTACTATTCATCCCGATTACATCATTATCACTGAGTACGCTGAAAGGTCCTGAAATTGGACAAGGCGCTGCTTTCACAGGAATGATGCGACAGTTGGGAGGTTCGTTCGGGATTGCAGCGATTACAACTTTCATTGCTAACAAAAGTGAGCTTTACAGAAGCAATCTTGTATCGCACCTGGATGTCAACGATTTTGATGTTCAGCAGAGAGTTGCAGCTCTCAAAGCGAGTTTTATAGCAAAAGGATATACACAGGACAGAGCGTTAGATGCAGCTTATCAAATGCTTGATTTCTCTGTTACGAAGCAAGCGACCGTTTTATCATATATGGACGTTTTCCTTTATCTGGGATTGATGTTCCTGATATGTATTCCGTTTGTGTTGTTTGTAAAAGAGCGAAAAGGCAAAGGCGAGAAAATCGACCTTAGCTCAGCGCATTAATATTTATTTTTTTAGTTATTTGTTAGAAACTCAGAATCTTGATTGGTTCTGAGTTTTTTTGGCATTGATTTTAATAATAAAAAGTAACAATCAATTCAAGACCAGCGTTATGATGCCACTTTTATCCCAGATTATTCATCTTTTACTGATAGCCATTCCGGTTGCCTGCATTGCGTGGACTGTGACACACGAAGAGATCTTCCGCGAACCTAGGGAGTATTGTCAAAAGATCTGTGGCAGCACACAATCTATTGTCAAAAGAAAATTTTTCTATCTCTTCACCTGCGAGTATTGTTTCAGCCATTACATCAGCATCATCTTTTTGATCATTACGCAATTTCAATTACTGTATGATGATTGGAGAGGCTATCTCTTGGCATTTTTTTCATTGGTCTGGATTGCCAACTGGTACATGAGCCTGTTTGGTTACCTGAGACAAAGCCTGAAAGTCGAGAAAATCGAGGCTAAGATGAAGGACGAGAATCTGAAGGAAATGACCGGCGATAAATAGGAATTCTGACAAAGATTTTTGCCCGCTCGAGCAAAGATTGTTTCTCAAAAAATTTCTCAAACTCTCCAACCCATTCAAATCCACTTCAGCTTGGCTGCCAGCGTGCAAGCTTCGGTAGTATTAGAAACACGCATCTTTTCAAGGATATTTTGCCGATGACGATTCACCGTATTGACACTTATGAAGAGAAGTTCCGCAATTTCCTTACTCCTTTTTCCTAATTGGATCATCTTTAGGATTTCCTTTTCACGGGCTGATAGGAAGTTGAAATTCTCTGCCTCGGTCTGTTGGATAATGGTTCCATTGGTCGTATTGATGATCATTCCTGTATAATCTGAGGAGGGCAGGAAGTCAAAATGATAAAGGCAAAGTGCCAGTTCTACATTTTTATGATATGCATCCGAAAAATAAAACATTTTATGAATTAAAGATTTGGAACTTCCCGATAATCTCAGCTTACTGATAACACTGAAATCTTTTCGTTTCTCAAACGCAACCGTCTTGATAAACTGAAAGAACTGAAGCTCCAGAATATGCTTCTGCAAAACGTCGCCAGGATTCAGAATGTTGAACAGTTCATCTTCCCAAATACTTTCGATTTCCAGATTGGCTTGATTCTGAAAGATATGCAGTTCATCCGCAATCTTTCCGGAGTAGATGTAGCTTTTGTTATTCTTGAGGTCGCTAAGAATGGCAATACCGTTTTCCAGTTCCACAAAGTTGCGGGCCATTATCTGACATTGCTCCAACTGTAATTGCTCTGTTTCGGTTGAGAAAACAAAATCTTGTTTTAGCAGTTGATCGTTGAGGTCAGCTTGTACGGTTTGCATCAGAATGGTTATTTATCAGTATTGATTATTGACAACTAAGCAACTAAATTTGCCTTGTTAATATGTAAAAATACAATGAATAATCTGAACGAAAAAGAGAAAATGCTCTCCGGCGAGCTTTATGATGCAGGCGATGCCACTTTGGTGGAAGAAAGGGAAAGAAGTAAGGATTTATGCTTCCGTTACAATCAGATTCAGCCTTCCAAAATGAAGGAGCGAAAAGGCATCATCAAAACACTCCTGGGAAAAACCGGGAAAATGTTCCTGATAGAGCAACCTTTCTATTGCGATTACGGTTACAACATCGAGATTGGGGAAAACTTCTATACCAATGTGAATGTCGTAATTCTCGATTGTGCCAAAGTGACTTTCGGCGACAATGTTTTCATTGCACCAAACTGTGGATTTTACACGGTAAATCATCCGCTGGATGTGGAAAACAGAAACAAAGCTCTGGAATATGCGCTGCCTATTACCGTTGGTAATAATGTCTGGATTGGTGCAGGATGCAGTATTCTTCCGGGTGTTACCATTGGCGATAATGCGGTTATTGGTGCAGGAAGTGTAGTTGTGAAGGATATTCCTGCCAATGTTCTGGCCGTCGGCAATCCTTGCAAAGTCATCAGAGAGATATAAATCAACCACAAAAGGCACAGAAGTTTAGTTCAGAAAAACTTAAAGCTTATGTTATTTCTTATAATCCAAAAACTAACAACCTGCTGAATTCTTCTTTTGTGTCTTTTTATGGTTCAAAATAACATTTTTATGGACAAAATAATAATTGCATCTTTATTGATGTCTATAATATTCCAAACATTCAAAGCTCAATCTTTAGAAAAAATGACCTGGTTCAATGAGCCTTCTCAATGGGAAATCAAAGACAAAAAGCTCACAATGACCGTCACGCCACAGAGCGATTACTGGAGAATTTCGCATTATGGTTTTACGGTTGATGATGCACCATTTTATTATTCAACTTACGGCGGAGAATTTGAGACCAAAGTCAAAATCACCGGTGATTACAAAGCCCGTTTTGACCAGATGGGACTGATGCTCAGGATCGATGAACAAAATTATATAAAAGCCGGTGTTGAATTCGTTGATGGGAAATTCAATCTCAGCACCGTAGTGACTCATAAAACCAGTGACTGGAGTGTGATTGTTCTGGAAAAAATACCACCGTTTGTCTGGATAAAAGCCGTAAGGAGATTGGATGCCGTTGAGATTTTCTATTCATTTGATGACAAAGACTACGTAATGATGCGAAACGCTTACCTGCAGGACAATACGCCGGTTCAGGTTGGTTTTATGGCCGCAAGTCCGGATGGAAACGGTTTCAAAGCCACATTCGAAAACTTCTCGGTCAAGCATCTTCCGGACCAAAGACGTTTGGAATGGCTGAAGAAGAATCAGTAGAAAAAAACTCTCAGAAAATTATCTGAGAGTTTAATTTTTAGGAGCCGGAACCTGCTGTCCACTATATCTTTTTTGTCATTGCGAACGAAGTAAAGTAATCTTTAGAAATTTTCACCGCAATGCCAAAAAAGGATGCCGTTCCCATCAGGGCTAAGGTGATTCAACATTCAATCATCATTGGTTTTAAACGCTTCCAATTTCAAACTCTCAAACCCTCCAACTCAAATTATCCAATCAAATCCAAAAACTGCTGCTCATCCAGAATCGTAATCGTTCCGATATCCTGGGCCTTCTTCAGTTTGCAAGTAGATAAGATTATAATAAATAATTCTAAATTTTTTCTCCGTTCTTATCAATTATATATTCTTCACCATTTATATTAACTTTTGCTATATTGTTTGAAAATGGTTCAGCTAAATCATAAATTGCGTCAATCTGCATCACATTTTCTTTATTAATGTAACCATATTTATTACCAACCATAACCACAGCGAGCTCATTAGAAAAATTTTGGGCCAAGTTGTATTGAAATGGAATAATGGTATTTCTACTATCATCTACAAAACCATAATTAAGATTTTCGTCAATTGCTAGAGCTAAACCCTCGTGATAACCTTCAATAATATTAAAATTGCAAATAATGTCGCTCTCAGAGTTTCTATTTTTTTTCTCTAAACTTTGTAATAAGTCTATTTTTTGCTTAAACTCGCACTCGCTCAATATGCCATTTTTATAAAGTGATTCAAGATTTTTATATTCTACACTATTTTCAATTATATGTTTATCAATCTGGTTTTCTATTCTTGCTTTCTTTTCAAGGTATTCAATATCGCTGATTATATTCGAATTTCTTAGCTCATTTAATTTATTTTGTGAATCTTGTAAAGTATTGATTTTAATTTTATTATCACTTAGTTTTTTTCTATTTTTATTGGTAGTATTCTTCAAATAATTATAAGTGTAAAATATTGAAATTGCTACATATTGTAAGGGTGGGAAAATTATAAATATATATAATAACAAGATTTGGAGATGTGTAAATCTTGAAGAGTTTGATGCATATTTGTAAAGAGTTATTGAAAAATAATATGCTCCTCCTACTAAGCAGCCAATAAGTATTGTTTCCATTATTATTAGTGTTTTATAAAGATTGAAAATAAAAAGTTATTGTGTAAAAATTACTTATTTTATATCATTCTGAAAGTTTTCTTTGACAACATCGTTTAAATTAAGCCAATCATTAAATATTATTATTGAATTATGTAATAATTTATAATTTCTTCTTTCATCTTCTTTGAATGTCCCATTGAATTTCCCACCGTGAAAAAGATTATTTCGTACAGTTCTTATACAAATTGATAATTTTTTTATCAGTGGTTCGTTACTAAAGACACGTTGTTTCCACAGAACACAATTATTATCATAGATTTGGATTTTTGGTGGGTGATTTATAATATAGTTTACTGCATTTTTTAATTCAGTAGTGATGTCAGGATTGAATTGGTCTTGAATGCTTTTTATAAATAAGTCCCAATTTACTTCTAATCTTTCTGGCGAATGATTATGAAACGAAGATTCCTTTAATGCACATTCAAATCTCGAAAAAGTAATCATAAACAAAAAAATTAATTCCTTTCCTTTTATGTCAAATGTATTTTCAACTTTTTCCCTAAATATTTCTATATTTTCATTCATTTTATTGTTTTTTTTTTATTTTTATCCAATCAAATCCAAAAACTGCTGCTCGTCCAGAATAGTAATCGTTCCGATGTCTTGTGCTTTTTTCAGTTTGCTGCCAGCTTTTTCGCCGACCACCAGATAATTTAGGTTTTTCGAAACGGCAGAGATGTTTTTTCCATTGTGTTTTTCCACCATTTCTTCAGCCTGTTCTCTTGTGAAAAGCGATAACTTACCAGTGAATAGAAAAGTTTTTCCTTCCAAGACATTGGATAAAACTTCATTCGTGTTTTCTCCTTTTTCCAATTGAACACCGTAAGATTTCAAACGTTCAATCATCAGGATGTTTTCAGAATTCTGGAAAAAGTCTGTGATGCTGACTGCGATTTTCATTCCGATATCTTCAACCTGACAAAGTTCTTCCAAAGTCGCATTTTTCAATTCATCAATAGTAGAAAAATTCTTGACCAATTTCTTCGCCACCGTTTCCCCGACGTGTTTGATTCCGATTCCGAATAATACTTTTTCAAATGGAACTTCTTTCGATTTTTCAATCCCGTCCAGAATATTCTGAGCAGATTTCTCCGCCATTCTTTCAAGCGGAAGAAGCTGTTCTTTTGTCAATGTGTAAAAATCAGCAGGATTTTCAACCAATTTTTCGCGATAAAGCTGCTCAATCGTTTCTCCGCCAAGATTCTCGATATTCAAAGCTTTTCTGGAAACATAATGAATCATTCTTCCCACTACTTGTGGAGGACAATGCAGTTCATTAGGACAAAAGTGGATCGCCTGGTCTTCAATTTTTATCAGTTCAGTTCCACATTCCGGACAATTTTTGATGTACTCGATTGGGGTTTGTAAAAGCGTTCGTTTTTCAGTATTCACACCAACGATCTTCGGGATAATTTCGCCGCCTTTTTCGACGTACACAAAATCGTGCTCGTGCAGGTCCAGTTTTTTGATGATATCTTCGTTGTGAAGAGAAGCACGCTTTACTGTTGTTCCGGCCAGCAGAACAGGCTTCAGATTTGCAACGGGCGTAATGGCGCCGGTTCTTCCAACTTGATAAGAAACGCTCAAAAGTTCAGTTTCCACCTTTTCAGCCTTGAATTTATAAGCCATTGCCCAACGTGGCGATTTGGCGGTGTAACCCAATTGTCTTTGTTGTTTTAATGAATTAACTTTCAAAACAATGCCGTCAATTTCAAAAGGTAATTGGTGTCTTTCGGTATCCCAAAATGTGATGAATTCTTTTACTTCATTCAATGTTTTACACAATTTCGCCTGGTCTTCCGAAACCCGGAAACCCCAGTTTTTGGCTTTTGCAAGGATATCCCAATGCGTATCTGCCGGAAATTCATCCGAAATATATTGATACAAAACGGCCGACAATCCACGTTTTCTCACCTCTCCGGAATCCTGCATTTTCAGACTTCCACTGGCGGTATTTCTCGGATTCATAAATAAATCCAAACCTTCCTCTTCACGAGCTTTATTGATTTTATCAAAGTTTTTTCTGGTAAGATAAATTTCGCCACGGATAAAAAATCGGTTAGGAAAATCACCTTTCAAGGTCAAAGGAACATCAGAAATCGTTCTTACATTATTAGTGATTTCGTCACCCTGAAAACCGTCTCCACGTGTTACGGCCTGCGACAATTTTCCGTTTTCGTAAAGAATGGAAATCGAAGCGCCGTCATATTTCAATTCAGCTACAAATTCTACGGGCTCATCAATCGTTTTGATAATTCGTTTTTCCCAGTCTTCGAGGTCGTCAAAATCGTAAGAATTATCGAGAGAATACATTCTGTACTGATGTTGGATGGTCGGGAAGTTCTTCGTGATTCCACCTCCGACACGTAAAGTAGGAGAGCCGGCATCAAAAAACTCAGGGTGCGCCTTTTCCAGCTCCTGAAGTTCTTTCAGCTTGGCATCGAATTCGAAATCAGAAATCGAAGGTTCATCCAAAATGTAATAACTGTAATTATGCTGATGAAGTTCTTCTCTCAGGGATTCTATCTTTTGCTGAATGTTTTCGGACATTGGAAAAATTTATTTAAAGCAAAAATAACCAAAACATCAAAGTTTACAACCAAGAAAGTTATAAATTTAGACACTTCGAGAATCTAATTGATTATCCTTCGAGAGCCTCAGGATGACAGCTGTTGTCACATTGATTGAAGCCTGTAGTGAGCTTGACGAACTATCGAAATGTTTAAACGCTGTCAGGCTGAGGTTCTCGAAGCCTTAATAATAATTGACTAAATTAGTCATCCTAAAAATTGAAAAATGAAGAACGTATTTTGCATTTTATCTCTCGCCACAACTATGTTTATCAACGCCCAAACTCAGATTATCGCCCATCGTGGGTTCTGGAATACACAACCAAAAACTAGTGAAAACTCTATCAAAGCTTTAGAAAATGCTCAGAAATTGAAAGTTTATGGTTCCGAATTCGATATTCATATGACCAAAGACGGGGAACTGGTTGTCAATCATGATGAACATCACGGTAAAATGGAAATCTCGGAAACGGATTTTTCTGATTTAAGAAAGCTGAGATTATCCAATGGAGAAAAACTCCCAACCCTGAAAGATTATCTGAAACAAGGCAAAAAAGATGCTTCCGTCAAATTAATCATCGAAATCAAACCAACCAAATCCAAAGAACGTGAAAACGAAATGGTCACAAAGGTTCTGAAAACTGTAAAAGAACTAGGACTAGACAGCCAAAGTGATTATATCTCATTCAGTCTTAATATTTGTAAAGAAATCAAGAAACAGAATCCTTCTGCAAAAGTCCAGTATCTGGAAGGGAATCTTTCGCCACAGCAAATCAAAGCCGAAGGTTTGGACGGATTGGATTATCATTACAGTGTTTTCGAGAAAAATCCGACCTGGATTTCAGAAGCCAATTCGCTTGGTTTGATTACGAATTCCTGGACTGTAAATGATATCAAAATTTACGAAGAACTCAAAAACCAAGGTATCCAATTCATTACAACCAATATTCCTGACCAATTGAAGAACCATTAATAGGAATGGGCTTTAGCCCGTTCTTAGAAATTTTTAATAATCTAGTTTTAGCCAAAATGTAAGTTTCGGCTAAAGCCAATCTTGATTTTAAATTAACATCGGGCTAAAGCCCGACGCAATTAAATCCAATTGAATTAAAGAACACTTCGAGAGACTCAGTGTGAAAGTTCTAATACTCTTGTCACATTGAGCTTGTCGAAATGTCTGAACATTGTCAGTCTGAGGTTCTCGAAGACTTTTTATAGAATCTCTCAATGATAAACTTGTATTAAATCATAAGACTTTATTCGGATTTTAAACGTGTGTTTGGTAAATTTGCACCTTCAAATTTTATAAATCAGATTATGAATCTTAAAGGTAAAAATGCCATTATCACAGGTGGAGGAAGAGGACTTGGAAAAGCTGTAGCTCAGATTCTTGCCAACGAAGGTGTGAATGTTGGTATCACGGGAAGAAACGAAAATTATCTCAAAATAGCAGCTAACGAACTGAAACAAACCGGCGTAAAAGTAGCTTACGCAGTGTTCAGCGTCGATAATGAATTAGAAGTAAAAGCAGGAATCGAATCTTTGGCAAATGAATTAGGCGGAATCGATATTCTGGTCAACAATGCAGGAATCGGAGACTTCGGAAGCATCGAGGAAATGCCGTCTGAAACGTGGGAACAAGTGATTAAAACCAATCTTTTCGGCGTTTATTACACTGCGAAAGCTGTTTATCCGTTTTTGAAAGAAAAAGGACAAGGTGACATCGTAAATGTTGCTTCTACTGCTGGTCTCAAAGGGGGGGCGAATATGTCAGCTTATGCGGCTTCCAAAGCGGCTGTCGTTTCTCTTTCGCAGTCGATGATGGCAGAATGGAGAAAGCAAAATATCCGTGTAATTACATTGACACCGAGTACAATTGCTTCCGATATGAGCATCAACGGTGGCTTGACAGACGGTAATCCGGACAAGGTTCTTCAGCCGGAAGATTTCGCAGAATGGCTAAGAGATATCCTGAAAATGAACCGAAGAGCAATGATTGCGAATGCATCCATTTTCTCGACCAATCCTTAGTATATTCGACTTAGAATCATTATTAATATTACAATAAACGCCTCTTTTTCGAGGCATTTTTTTAATCATAATCCTTACCTTTATCGGAATCAAATAAAAGATATGAAGAGAAACACGTTTTTAACAATGTCTGCAGTTTTCTTTGCAGCTCAGATCACTTTGGTCAACGCTCAGACCAAATCCGAAGAACAACTTAAGCCCATCATTCAAAATTTCGTTAACGAAGTCAATAATAACTCCCAATTAGAAGATATGGCTTATGAACTTTTGGATGAAATCGGACCACGTCTTGTTGGAACGCCCGAAATGTTGGCTGCTAACAACTACACAGCCGACAAACTGAAATCTTGGGGAATCGAAGCTGATCTTCAGCAATTCGGAACCTGGAAAGGCTGGCAGCGCGGAACAACACACGTAGATTTGGTTTATCCAAGAACCAAAACCTTATCTGCTACACAATTGGCGTGGAGTCCGGCAACTAAAAAATCGGTAGAAGCAGAAGTGGTTATTCTTCCAAAAGTATCTTCTAAAGCCGAATTTGATAAATGGCTACCTTCGGTGAAGGGTAAAATCGTTTTGATGGCACAATACCAGAAAATCGGACGTTCAGACGAACAAATCAAAGAGTTTGCAACTCCCGAATTATATGAAAAACTGAAAGCTGAAAAAGAACAAGCTAAAAAGGATTTTGCAGATTATATCAAATCAATCGGTTATGATAATTCTACTTTGCCGGAAGCTTTAGAGAAAGCAGGAGCTGCGGGAATCGCCATTTCCAACTGGACCGGAATCCACAGCACTAACCGTATTTTCGGTGCTAAAACCAAATCAATCCCAATGTTCGATGTCGATTTGGAAGATTACGGAATGCTTTACAGAATGGCAGAAAAAGGGGCAAAACCGAGAGTCAAAGTGGATGCTCAATCCAAAGTGTTGCCGGAAGCCAAATCCTTCAACACCATCGGGATGATAAAAGGCTCGGAAAAACCGAACGAATATGTGATTCTTTCCGCTCACCTCGATTCCTGGGACGGTGCGCAAGGTGCGACGGATAATGGAACGGGAACTCTGACAATGCTGGAAACTATGAGAATCCTCAAAAAATACTATCCAAACCCAAAAAGAACCATTGTCGTTGGACTTTGGGGAAGCGAAGAACAAGGTCTGAACGGTTCAAGAGGTTTTGTAGCTGACAATCCGGAAATTATCAAAGGTGTGCAGGCCGTTTTTAATCAGGATAACGGAACAGGTAGAGTGGTGGACATCAGCGGGCAGGGTTTCAAAGACTCTTATGCTTATGTCGGAAGATGGCTGGATGCCGCACCTAAAAAAGTAAAAGACCAGATTAAAACTAACTTCCCCGGAATGCCCGGAGGTGGTGGTTCTGACCATGCATCGTTTGTGGCAGCAGGAGTTCCGGGATTTTCCCTGAGTTCGCTTAACTGGGGTTATTTCGGGTACACCTGGCACACGACAAAAGATACTTATGACAAGATCGTTTTTGATGAGTTGAAAAATAATGTGATCCTGACTGCTACTTTAGCTTATATGGCTTCGGAGGACCCGGAATTTGTAAGCCGGGAAAAGCGCATCATGCCCAACAACGAAAAAGGCGAACCGGCAAAATGGCCGGATGTGAAAGAGCCTAAAAGGAGTAGTAAGGATTTTTAGAGAATGAAGCATCTTATCATCCATCTTCGATAAAATACAAAAAGCGACAAATGACTGTCGCTTTTTCTGTCTTTATAAAATCATCGTCAGCTGAATCCTTTTCCTCGCCTCATCCACTTCTGTGATTTTGACCTGGACGTGTTGATGAAGCTTTACCACCTCATTCACATCAGATACGAAACCATCTTTCAGCTGAGAGATATGCACCAACCCGCTTTCCTTGATTCCCAGATCTACGAAACATCCGAAAGCCGTAATGTTATTGACAATCCCTGGAAGAATCATTCCGGGTCTTACATCTTTGATCGATTTTACATTCGGGTGGAATTCAAAAACTTTGGTTGCTTTTCTTGGGTCTAATCCTGGCTTTTCCAATTCCTTTAAAATATCCTTGATTCCCAGAATTCCGATGTCGTTGGTTACATATTTCTCAGGATTTATCAAAGCAATTTTCTCTTTATTGGAAATCAGATCTTCGGTTTTCAAACCCAGATCTTTCGCCATTTTTTCAACCGTTTTGTAAGCTTCGGGATGCACGGCCGAATTATCCAGAGGATTCTTCGCATTCTTGATCCTTACGAAAGCAGCGGCTTGCTGATAAGCCTTTTCACCCAGCCTTGGAACTCTTTTCAAATCTTTTCGTTCTATAAAAGCACCATTTTCTGTCCGGAAATTCACGATATTCTCTGCCATTTTCTCTCCGATTCCGGAAACGTAGCTTAATAATGCTTTACTGGCGGTATTCAGATTGATTCCGACCGAGTTTACAGAACGAATCACGGTATTGTCCAGTTCTTCTTTCAGTTTGGTCTGATCTACATCGTGTTGATATTGTCCGACACCAATGGATTTTGGGTCGATTTTTACCAACTCGGCTAGTGGGTCGGCCAAACGTCGCCCAATGGAAACCGCACCACGAACTGTGACATCGTAATTCGGGAATTCATCTCTGGCAATTTTACTCGCCGAATAAACCGAAGCACCGGCTTCCGAAACCACAAAAACCAGAATAGGTTTATCGAATGCGATCTTCTTGATGAAGAATTCGGTTTCACGGCTGGCTGTTCCGTTTCCTATGGAGATGGCTTCTATGTTGTAGGCGTTCACCATGGACCGGATTTTTTTCATGGCCATTCCTGTCTCGTTTTGTGGTGCGTGCGGATATATATTTTCGTTGTGAAGCAGGTCGCCTTTTTCATCCAGACAAACGACTTTACAGCCAGTTCTGTAGCCCGGGTCGATTGCCAGAATTCTTTTTTCTCCCAAAGGCGAGGCCAGTAGCAATTGCTGAAGGTTTGCGGAAAAGACCTCAATGGCCTTGATGTCCGCTTTTTCTTTAGCTTCTTGCAAGGCTTCATTGGAAAGCGCAGGTTCCAAAAGACGTTTGTAAGCGTCTGTAATTGCCAATTCTATCTGTTTGGCAGATGAATTATTACTTTTAATAATAGCTTTATCGATCAGATCAAGTGCTTCATCTTTTTCGATGTCAACCGATACTTTTACAAAACCTTCATTCTCTGCACGCAACATAGCCAATAAACGATGAGACGGAATTCTGTTCAAAGCTTCCTGCCATTCAAAATATTGTGAGAATTTCTGAGCGGCCTCGTCATCCTTTTTAGCTTTGACTAGTTTGGATGAGATCATTGCCTTTCGTTGAAAAAGTCTTCTCAGGTTTTTTCGGACATAGAGATTCTCATTGATCCATTCTGCAATGATGTCCCTTGCGCCCTGTAGCGCTTCATCTTCATCAGCAACGATACTATTGATATATTTTGAAGCGATAATATCAATTTCATCAGAACGCTGACCCATAATGATCTTTGCCAAAGGCTCCAATCCTTTTTCTCTCGCCGTATCTGCTTTTGTCTTTTTCCGTTTTTTGTACGGCAGATAAAAATCTTCCAACTCCTGAAGGTCAAAACTCTGTTCTATCTTTTGTTTAAGTTCGATTGTTAAAGCATTTTGTTCTTCGATAGATTTCAGGATGCTTTCCTTACGTTTGGTAATATCTTCAAACTGTTTGTTCAGTTTTGAGATATTTTCAATTGCCACCTCATCCAGGTTACCTGTTTTGTCTTTTCGGTAACGCGCAATGAAAGGAATTGTACAATCTTCAGACAGAAGTTGAAGTGTCGCTCCAATGCTATTGGCGGGGATATTTAGTTGATTTTGGATAAATTCAGTTGTATTCATTCAGGATTTTTAAAAGGATTAAAATACAGACTTTTTGTTTTAGTAAGATATCTTATTGAAGATTGATTTTGACAATATTATATTTTTTAATTTAATATCAATTATGAGAAAATGACTTCTATATAAATAAAAATCCCACGGAGTACGCAGGATTAAAGATTTTCTTCGGCTTTTAGCCTTATTGTGAATTGCTTTTTACAAATATAAAAACAATTTTTTTATTGTAAATATGGAAAACCGTAATTTACTACAGAAAAAACATTGTAAATTTAAAAATCCCTGATAATACAGGGATTAAAGCAATTCACAACTTACATATTAATTAATTTAATTAATAAATAATTAGAAAGAAAGCTAAACATCTAAGGTCAGAATATGCTTTTGGAGGGCGTATTCAATTTATTTCCGGAAATAAACTTTCACTTTCTAAATCAAAGATATATAATTATTTTTTATATTTAATATGTAATGAACCTGAATTTTTGTATATTCGTATTATGTAATTGATAACCAGTGTGATAATTTTATGAAAAAAGTTTTAGGAATTGACCTTGGTAGTAATAGTACCGGTTGGGCAATTAGAAATTTAGACTTAGATGGCAATCAGATAGAAGATTTTGGAGTGATTACTTTTGAGAAAGGCGTTGCTTCAGAAAAAGGTAATGAATTTCCTAAAGTTCAGAAAAGAACGGAGAGCAGAGGTAAAAGAAGAAATTACCAAGCTGAAAAATACAGAAAGTTCGGAATTTTACAATTTCTTATTGAAAGAAATATGTGTCCTCTGTCTATCGAAGATTTTAATAATTGGAAAACGTACAGAAAAGGTAAGAAAAGAGAATACCCTCAATCCGAAGAATTTCTGAATTGGATAAGATTTGATTTTGATGGTGACGGTCTGCCGGACTTTCACTTGTTCGGAAAAGACAAACATGAGAGTTACTACGTTTTTAGAGCCTTTGTAGGTAATCCAGAATATAAAGATGTATTTGTAAACAATCCTAAAATATTAGGAAGAGTTTTTTATCAGCTTGTTCAAAGAAGAGGTTTTAAAGGAAGAGATGAGGAAGAAGCTAAGACGATGTTAACCGGAAGTGATAAAAACGGAACAAAAGGAAGAAATGATATTGAAGAATATTTAGAGAAATACAAAACTTTAGGTGCTGCACTATATCATTATCAAAAAGATTTCGGAGGAAGAATAAGACAAAGATATAATCTCAGAAAAGATAGCGAAACAGAATTAAAAATTATCTGTGATTTACACGATATTTCTAGAGAAGATTATTCTAAACTATGGAAAGCAATTATTTGGCAGCGTCCTTTAAGAACACAGAAAGGCTTGATCGGAAACTGTATTTATGAAAAAGGAAAAAAAAGAGTAGCGGTAACTCATCCTCTTTATGAGGAATATAGAACCTGGGTTTTTATTAATAACTTAAATATTATCCCACCTTTAAATGAAGATAAGCAGGAATATACTCAAACCAAGATTTATCCATTATTTTACAAGTCAAAACCAGATTTTGAACTAATCGATATTGATAAGCAACTTAAGAAAGATGGAGCCAAAAGAACATCAAAGCATCATGAGAAAACGAAAGTACTTTCTGTAAAATTACTTAAACAGTTTCAGGATGTTTTTGGAGAAGACTGGAAAGATATATTAAAATGGGATATTAACGGAGAAAGAAGTTCGCAGCCTATTAAAAAATCTCACACTGAATATACTTTTGAAGATGTATGGCACGTCCTAATGACTTTTGACGGACAAGAAAATCTTAAGAAATTTGCTTTAGAGAAATTAAATTTAGATGAAGAAAAAGCGAATAAATTTTCTAAAATCAAATTACAACAAGGTTTTGCAACTTTAAGCCTTTCTGCAATTAAGAAAATTCTTCCCTATTTACAAAAGGGGTTTTTATACAGCCATGCCGTATATATGGCTAACCTTTATAAGATGCTTGGGGAAAATAAAATTTCCGAAACACTTATTAATCATTTCTCCGAAGAGATTTTTAAGATTTTAAATCAAGATTCAGCAAACAGAAAGAATGCAACGATTGTTAACAGTTTGATATCAGAAATGCTTAATGATGAAAACCGTTATTACATTACTGACGACAGAAACTTGGATAGTACTGAAAACAAACTTGTTTTAAAAAGTATTATTGACAATTACGGACAGGAAAGCTGGGATAAACTTGAAGAAGAAAGTAAAGCAAATATTGTTACATACGTTTCAGTAAAATACCTTGAGTTTTTAAAGAAATCTTTTTTTGATAAGAAGAATCTTTTTGTACAGCCTGAAAGAATTGATCAAAAGATATTTAATTTTTTAAGAGAAACTTACCATGTTTCAGAAGATAAGAAGAAATATCTTTGGCATCCGTCTGAACAGGAAAATTATGCGGAAGCAGAAAATTATTTAGAATATTCTTTAGGTAAGAAAAAGTATTATATTAAAGAAAAAAACAGAGGCGGTTTCTTGACAAGAAATCCAGATGCAGAGTTTGAAGGTCGGGAAATAAAATTATTAGGCAATCCAGAGCCACTGAGCAAAGGATTTAAAAATCCTATGGCGTTGAAGTCTTTGCATAAACTGAAAAAATTGGTGAATTATCTTTTACAGACAGGAAAGATAGATGAAGAAACAAGAGTAGTGATTGAGATTGCAAGAGAACTCAACGACAAAAATAAAAGAAAAGCAATTGAGATTTGGCAAAAGGAAAGAGAAAAAGAAAATGATACTTACAGAAAAGAACTTGCAATTTATCGGGAACAGTTTCCTAATGTGAATCTTATCGATGAAGATACATTAGTTCGTAAAATCAGATTGTGGCACGAACAAAACAAAATTTGCCTTTATACAGGCAAGCCAATTTCCTTTTCAGACTTAATCATTGGTAGCAAGTATGATTTTGAACATACAATTCCTGCGAGTATTAGTTTTGATAACGAATTGAAAAATCTCACCATTGCCGACTCGGGATATAACCGTTTACAAAAAGGAAAGAAATTTCCGACACAATTAGCTAATTATGATACTGAGCAGTTTATTAATGGTGAAAGTTATAATCCAATAATCAGGAATATCGAATTTATTTTTGGAGAAAGAAAAATAGAATACAAAGAGTTAAAAGGCAAAACAGAGAAAATAGTTACTTGGAAGAAAATTGAGGAGCTTGAAAAACTATTTGATGAATGGAAAAAGAAGGCTTCTTATGCAAGTACAAGAGATTATAAAGATTTTTGTATTGTAAAATATCACACCATAAAAATGGATTTGGATTATCTGAAATCCAAGTTAGCAACCTTTACGATTACAGAATATAAAGCTGGATGGAGAAATAATCAGTTGAGAGATACTCAGATTATTACAAAGTACGCTTTGCCATATTTTAAAACACTGTTCAAAAGGGTTTCTGTAGAGAAAGGTGGTGTCACGGATATTTTTAAGAAAGTTTATAAGGTACAATCAAGGGATTCTAAAAAAGACAGAAGTGTACACAGTCATCACGCTCAGGATGCCGCAATTCTTACGTTAATTCCAAATGCTTTTCATAGAGAAAGAATTATTAAGGCTTACCAAAACGAAATTGATAACAGAACCGGAAAAACATATCACGAACTTCCTATGGGCTGGAATAATTTTTCTGAAAATTATATTTTGGAATTAAAAGATAAGGTTTTAATTAATAATTTGACGGATAGCCGAACTATTACTCAAACATCTAAAACAATAAGAAAAAGAGGAAAAATAGTTTATGATACAGACAAATCAGGCAATAGAAAAAAACGAGTTGCAAAAGGTGATACAATTCGTGGGCAGTTGCATGGAGAAACTTTCTATGGAGCCATCAAACAGCCTGTAAGGGATAAGGATAATAAGATTTTGTTTGATGATAATAGAAAAATGATTCTTACAGATGAAATTTTTCTAGCTGTCAGAAAACCTTTGGTTTATAAAAAGGATGCTAATTCTCCGGGATTCAAAAGTCTTGAAGAAATTGAAAAAGCAATTGTTGATAAAGATTTGTTTAAAATAATTAAAAGGCAAGTTGAAGAATCGGATTTTAAAACAGCTTTAACCGAAGGCGTTTATATGCTTGATAAAAAAGGAAATAAAGTCAACAAAATAAGAACAATACGCTGTTTTGAAAACGGGTTAAAATATGCAACAGCAATTAAAGTTCATAATCACAGTTTTGTTTCAGGCAAAGAATATAAAAAGTCTACATTAGCAACTAATGGTGAGAACACATATTGTCTGTTTTACAAAAGTGATTCCGGTAAAGCTATGAGAATTCTTTCTATTATAGACGTAGCGGAACTCAAATTAAAAAATATTCAAAATCTTTTTGTCGAGCCAGAGTTTTCAAATTTTGAAGCAGGAAAAGGGAAAAATAAGATACAGCTACCTCTTTATTCTGTCTTAAAAAACGGTGATAAAGTCTTGTTTTATAAAGAAAGTATTTACGAATTAAAAGATTTAGAAAAACCTGAGTTATCCAATAGAATGTTTAAAATGTATCAATTTGAAAAAGACGGAAGAATAAAGTTTAGACATCATTTAGCAGCAGGTATAGATACTGAATTGAAAAAAGATAATCCAGAATATTCGTCTATTAATTTCGATGAAAGACAGATATTTTTAAGATTAAGACAAGGACAGTGGAATTTTGCAATAGAAGGCAAAGATTTCGAAATGCATATTGATGGTACAATAAATTGGAATTTTTAAAATGATAACCCGCTCCATCTACATCGGCAATCCCGCTTATCTGAAACTCAAAGATGAGCAGATGAAAATCCTCTGTCCGGAAACCAAAACCGAAAAGGGCAGTGTTCCGGTAGAAGATTTGGGATTGTTGATGTTGGACCATTTTCAAATTACTATTTCTCATAATCTAATTCAAAAAATGATGGGAAATAATGTGGTGGTTGTGAGTTGTGATGCTCATCATTTGCCACACGGAATTATGTTGCCGTTGTATGGGCATACAGAACATTCGGATAGGGTAAAAGATCAGCTGGAAGCCAGCGAGCCTTTAAAAAAACAACTTTGGAAACAAACTGTGGAATGTAAGATTGAAAATCAGAAAAACGTTTTGATAAAGTTGGAAAATTATTACGAACCCATGATTGAATATCAAAGAAATGTAAAATCCGGAGATATTACCAATATGGAAGGCATTGCGGCGCAACATTACTGGAAATATCTCATCAGTCTGGATTTTTTGAGACAGCGTTTCGGAGATTCGCCTAATCAGTTTTTCAATTTCGGGTATGCCGTTTTGAGAAGTATTGTTGCAAGAGCCATTGTAGAAACAGGACTATTGCCCGTTCTTGGTATTTTTCACAAAAATAAATACAATCCGTATTGCCTTGCAGATGATTTGATGGAGCCTTATCGTCCGTTCGTTGATTTGTTAGTGATGCAGTGGCTAAAAATTTATCCTGCCACAGAAGAATTGACGAAGGAATTCAAGGCGCATATTCTCCAGATTGCGACCAAAGATGTGCGTATTGATGACAAAACAAGACCGTTGCTGGTTGCGGTAAAAATGACCGCGTCATCGCTTTACAAATGCTATACAGGAGAAAAACGATTGATTTCCTATCCTGAACTGATATGAATGCCGAAAGGTTTAATGCCTATCGAATTATGTGGGTTTTAGTGTTATACGACTTGCCGACTGAGACCAAGGCTAATATGAAAGATGCGAACCGCTTTCGTAAGGCACTCATTGATGATGGTTTCACATTATTTCAGTTTTCGATGTATGTTCGCCATTGTCCGAGCCGGGAAAATGCTGAGGTTCATATCAAAAGAGTCAAGTTTATGCTTCCGAAAGCGGGTAAAGTTGCCATTATGTGTATTACTGATAAACAATTTGGGGACATTGAAATCTTCTTTGCCAGAAATAAGGAAGAACCGCCACCGACTTTCCAACAACTTGAATTGTTCTAATTTTTTGAATCCTAAATAAATAAAAAATCCACTGAATTTCAGTG
>NZ_KE384527.1:0-208736 GCF_000426465.1 Epilithonimonas caeni DSM 17710 | reverse complement strand
GTTGTGCTATATCTCAAAGATACTCAAAAATGAAAGCAATTCTTAAAATGAAAGGTATTTTAGGATTCACGTGCAGTATCATTTTCCAATTTTAAAATAACAGGAAAATGGTCACTATATCCGCCCATGTACCGTGAACCCGAATAAGTGCGGTGAGGATATTTGTTGTTCTTGTTGTCTTTGTTTCTAAGTCGGGGAGAGTTGTAGATTTCGGCTGCGATTTTATTTAAATCCAATTGTTCTATTAGTGATTTCTCTGTGCAAATGATTTGGTCAAAACAAACGCCTTTCTTTCCGTGATAAGTTGAAAATCGATCGTCTTCCAATAATGCTTCAAAAGGATTGTCAAGGATTTTCTCTCCATTTTCATTGTGTAGTAGTTCTTTCAAGATTTCATTATCAGGATTTTCATTGAAGTCGCCCATCAGGATTATACTTTCATTTTTATCAAATAATTTCTGAAGTATTTCTTTCAACTTTTCGAAAATATAATCTCGTTGTTCTTTTTTGGCATCTTGATTCCTCTTAGAAGGAAGATGAACAACTAAAATATTAAGCTTTTTCCCTTGATACAAAAACTCTGTGTGTAAAATATCTCTCGTATCAAATTCTTTCTCTTCATCCAATTGAAACTTCAAAGTCTGATATTTTTCTAAAGTCAATTTCCTTTTATCAAAAATCAAAGCCACACTTAGATTTCGGGAGTCGTCAGATGGTTCATAGATGATTTCGTAATCACAAATTGGGGAATCACTTTTAATCAAATCTTCCAAAACAGACCTCGCGGCAATCTCAGCCAAGCCAATGATAGAAGGTAATTGCCCAAAATCCTCTTCAACAAAACGAAAGACGTTGGTGATCTTTCTGATTTTCAGATTGTATTTGTGATCATCCCAATTATGAAAACCTAACGATTCTTGATTGGGAGGATAAAAATTCTCGACATTATAGAAAAGGAATAGATCTTGGTTTATCATTTTACCACTTCTTTCTTCTGGTATAAATGAATGTACAAACCACAATCAGAAGCATCAGTCCCAAAGTGTAAAAATAACCATGCTTATGATGCAGTTCCGGCATATTATCGAAGTTCATTCCGTAGATTCCCGCAATGAAAGTAATCGGTAAAAAATATACCGAATAGATTGCCAAGAGCTTCATCACCTGATTTGCCTTTTGGTCAGACAAGGCCAAAAACATAGAAATAAGGTTGACAGTTTGGGCATTCACATGATCAAAGTCGGCAATGACATCTTTTTGCTTATCCAATAAATCCATCACTTCAACTTCCTCAAGTTCAAGATTTTTGAACTTCGAGATCCATTCGCCTGAGATATTCAGAATTCTGGTGTTTAGTCCCGATTTTCTTTTCAGTTTGTAAAGTCTTCGGATTTGGTTGGTCTGATTCGTATTTTTCAGAAAGATTTCGTTTTCCATAGCATCCATCACTTCCAACAGTGTCTGACTCTCATCATCAAATGTCTTCATAACCTTCAGGGCCAGTCGAAGAGCCAGCCGATCACGCGAAATATCCTCAGGGTTATCTTTCTTCAGTTCCTCAAAAACCTCATTGATGCTTTTGCTTTTCACCCGGTGAGTTGTGATAATCAGCTTCGGTAACAGAAAAATCCCCAATTTACTGCTGATATCACTGATGCTGTTCAGATTTCGCCTTTCTAGGTCTGTAGATTCTCTCGTCAGGAAAAACTTCACATTATTCACTTCCTCATACTTTGGAAGGTGGTTCGGGTCTATCGTGTCCTCCAATAAAAGGTAATTGATATGATAACGCTCGTTCAAAAAACGGAGGTCTTCTTCCGTCGGCGCAATCACGTCAATCCATTCCCAGTTGGCAGTTTTGTATTTCTGTTCTATCGGCATATAACAAAACTAAATAAAATCTCAGTAATAATTATAATTTTGTTTAGGGCAACTTTATCCGCCTTCCACTCCCGCTTTTTTCTTTTTTGAGAAAAAAGAAAAAGAGCTCCGTTCAAGTCGGGTTGCGAGTGGTCCGATGCTCAGAGGGTTTATGAGAGATAGAAAAAATCTGTTAATCTGAAACTTATGTATTAAATAAAATATTTATTTTTGCGGATATTTTTATCAAATTCTAAAAATGTTTAAAAGCATAATAACCGGAGTAGGACACTACGTTCCGGAAAACATAGTAACGAACGACGATCTTTCTAAGCTGATGACTACCAACGATGAATGGATTACGGAAAGAACTGGGATCAAAGAAAGAAGACATCGCAAAAACCGAGTAGATTCTGAAGAAACAACTTCTTTTTACGGTTTCAAAGCTTCAGAAATCGCCCTTAAAAATGCGAATCTCACAGCAAAAGATATTGATTATATTGTTTTCGCAACTTTATCACCGGATTATTTCTTCCCCGGCTCTGGCGTTCTCTTACAAGAGTTGTTGGGTTGTGACACGATTGGCGCATTAGATGTAAGAAACCAATGTTCTGGTTTTGTCTATGCGATGAGTGTTGCTGATGCTTTTATCAAATCCGGACTTTACAAAAATGTTTTGGTTGTAGGAGCTGAGATTCATTCATTTGGTTTGGATATGAGTGATAGAGGTCGTGGTGTTTCTGTTATTTTCGGAGACGGAGCAGGAGCAGTGGTTTTATCTGCAAGCGAAGGTGAAAATGCAAAAGGAATCTTATCCGTGAATATGCATTCCGAAGGAAAATATGCCGAAGAATTAGCCGTGAAATTCCCCGGGACCAAATTAGGCTGGAGTGATGTTTTGCTGAATAACCCAGATTCTTTGACAGCAGAAGACATCTATCCTGTGATGAATGGAAACTTTGTTTTCAAACACGCAGTTACAAGATTTCCGGAGACAATTTTAGAAGCGCTTGAAAAAGCTGGGAAAAAGATTGAAGATTTAGATCTGTTGATTCCTCACCAGGCGAATATCAGAATTGCACAATATGTTCAGCAATTATTGCATCTTCCAGACGAAAAAGTATTTGTGAATATTCAGAAATATGGTAATACAACCGCCGCTTCTATTCCGATTGCTTTGAGTGAGGCAATTATGGAAGGTAGAATGAAACGTGGCGATTTGGTTTGTTTGTCTGCTTTCGGGAGTGGTTTCACTTGGGGAAGCGTTCTGTTCGAATATTAATAAAGACAAAAGAATCAAATAAGAAGATAAAGGATTTTAAAACAACAAGAGCTATTCAGATTCTGAATAGCTCTTGTTTTATTGATTGATTTTCTGAACGACTTTATCTGATAAAGATTTCAATTGTTCCATTTCATCAAGATTGAGATTCATTGCTTTTGCCAGTTCGATCGGGATACAGGTAGCTTTTTCTTTAAGTTTTGCACCTTTTTCGGTCAAATAGATTTTAACAACTCGCTCATCCTCCTTGCTTCGTTTTCTTTCCAGGTAACCTTTGGATTCTAATCTTTTCAGCAAAGGTGTCAAGGTTCCGTTATCCAATTGTAAAACCTCACCAACTTGATTGACGGTCAGATCGTCCTTTTCCCAAAGAGCCATCATTGCAATATATTGTGGATAGGTCAACCCAATATTTTTCAGAATCGGACGATAGCACTGCATTATTTCGCGATGTAAAACATAAACGGAGAAACAAAGTTGCCTGTCAAGTTTTAATAGATCTTCCATGTCGAGTTTTGAGTTGATCCCACAATTCAAAGATAAATAATTTTGCTCCGGTTGGGGGAACAAAATTTAATCATTGCTCACAGTCAATTTTACATCGATGTTTCCTCGTGTCGCATTAGAGTAAGGACAAATTTGATGCGCTTTTTCAATCAATTCCTGAGCTTGTTCCAAAGAAACACCCGGAATATTGGCGTGTAATTCTGCATCCAAACCAAATCCTCCATTTTCAATTTGCCCGATTCCTACTTTCGCAGTAACCGTTGTTTCACCAGTTTCGATTTTGCTTTGTTTAATAACCAAATTCAATGCGCTGTCAAAACAAGCCGAATATCCTGCTGCGAAAAGCATTTCCGGATTGGCGTAATCGTCATTCGCACCACCTAGACCTTTTGGCATTCTTACTTCCAAATCCAGAATTCCGTTATCACTTTTTACGTTTCCGTTTCTTCCTCCTTTGGCTGTTGCGCCAATACTGTACAATGTTTTCATTTTTGATGATTTAATTATTATTTGATGGTACAAATGTATTTTGAAAAATTATATTGTGCAAAATATAATTTTACATTTAAATCAAAATCTATTATTGATGTAAACTATAATCTTTTTAAGAATTATATAAAATCATAGTAACCATTAGCCTTACCAAGAATTTTTTGATCATCGGAATTCAACCATCTTTTAAGAATTGTCGCATAGACTTTCCTAAAATCTTCGGTATAGATCAGATCGCCGTCTTTTAGATTGGTCAGGTCAGGAAGTGGATTCAATAATCCTTTTTTCTTGAGCCCACCACTGATGAAAAACATTTGATTGGCGGTTCCATGGTCAGTTCCGTTACTGGCGTTTTGGGCGACTCTTCTCCCAAATTCCGAAAAGGTCATGATCATCACATCATTGAATTTTCCATTCTCTTTCATGTCCTTCGTAAAAACTTCAATCGCATTATTAATGTTTTTGAATAATTGATTCTGTTTTTGATTCTGATTGGAGTGTGTGTCAAAACTTCCGATGGAAAGATAATAGACTTGCGTATTAATATCGGATTTAATAAGCGAAGCAATCGTTTTAAAGTCTTTTCCTATTTGTGTCGTTGGATAAACCTTGTCAGTTGGTTTGGTTTTGCTTTCCTCAAAAATATACCCTGAATTATTAATGGCATTTCCGAGCGTATTATAGAGATATGAAGCCAAATCGTGCTCGTGGTCGTGATGTTCCTCGGCTAATTTTTTATAAAGCGTTTCCTGGCTATTGTCAAATAATTTTTTCGGATCTTTGAAGGCGATCGCTTTGTTGTTCTCTCCTTTCATTGCGAGACTTAGAAGGTCATCCACTTCTATTGCTTGTGTAGGATTTTGACAATCATGGCAAGCTTCATCCAGATATCTTCCCAGCCAGCCGGAATTAATAAATTGTCTGCTATCACTAGCAGATTGCCAGATGTCCATGCTTCTAAAATGTGATTTGTTTGGTTCCGGGTAACCGACATTGTTCATTACTGCCAATTCTCCGTTGTCATACAATTCTTTGAAGAATTTTAGATTTGGATTGATTCCTGCTTCATCGGTTAGCGACAGGGCATTTTCTTCCTTGATTGAAATCTGATTTCTGACCTTATAATAAATATCATTTTTAACAGGAATTATCGTATTGAGCCCATCATTACCACCAGATAGCTGAAGAATGATGAGTGTTTTCCCATTCATTGCAAGCGCTTCCGGTAAGGTCAAAGCTTTCAGGAAATTCGGGAAAAGAAATGAAGCCGCAGCCAGACTGCTAGTTTTTATGAAGGTTTTTCTATTGATAATCATAACAGCTTATTTTAACAAAGTTGATATTCTGGTGTTGACATAATACTTATCATCAAATGCTTCTTACTTTTATCGGCATTGAATTGTGTGATCATATCCTGAATTTTCTCATTAGGATTGGCCAATAAAATTTCAAATAGGTCTTGGTCAAGGATATTATTGATGCTGTCCCAGTGGATGGTGATCGTATTTTGTTTTTTGTTGACGACCACTTTTTTTTCCTCTTTTCCCATATTGACATCATCATTGGATTTTGGTTCAACATCGAGAGTTTTATAACCAGCCATTACGGAAGGGATTTTCATTCTCAAAAGTAGAGTGGAGCTGTCTATCCAGGCCATTCCGGATGGCCATCCTGCGACATTTGGGGGTTGTAAAAGTTCTTGTCCGAGTAGTTTTTCGAAGTTGTAGATCGTATCTTTATTTTGCAGGTCCATTGGCATTATTCGTCGGATTCCTACGATCAATTCAACAGGAGATTTTATTTTTGCGCCAATGTTTTTTTCAGAATAGAACCAATCGGAAAGGAAAATCTCATCCATCAGCGTCATTATATCATAATTGGATTTGTAAAATTTTTGACTGAGTGATCTTACTATCTTTTCATCAGGTATTTCATTAACAAAAAATTGATAAATCTTTCTAGTGATAAAATCTGCACACTCTGGTTTTTCGAGAATAATATTGATAATATCGGTTCCATCAAAGTTTCCGGTTTTTCCAAGAAATTCTTTCTCTCCTGTATCGTGTTGTTTTTTATTATCAATGAATTGCCCCAATCCATTATAACTCCAGCCTGTGAAAGCTCTTGCCGATTCTTTGATGTCTTTTTCTGTATAGAGGTTTCCTCTTCCCAAAGTAAATAATTCCATCAGTTCTCTTGCGAAGTTTTCATTTGGTTTCGCTTTTCTGTTCTGTTGGTTATTGAGAAAAATGAGCATTGCTGAAGATTTTGATACTTCGAAAACTAAATCTCGAAAATTGCCCAATCCATGTTTTCTAAATATCTCAATGATCTCCTTGTTGAAAGGTGCTTGTTGAATTCTTGTTGCAAAATGCCCGTGCCAGAACAATGCCATTTTTTCCTGAAGCTGATAAGGTGTATTTATCATCTGATTGTGCCAGGATTTTCTATATGAAATGTTATAGAACTTATTGAATAAGTTCAAGGGTTTTCTATCCTTCGCTCTCAGCATCTCTCTGTATTCTTCTGGCGTTTTAGCTTTTACGTCGGTTTCTAAAACATTATAATCAGGGATATTCTTCAATTCCTGATACAGTTTCTTAGGACTTGTATTCTTGTATTTCTCAATATCATTATGATGAATACCAAAACCCGCTCTGGAAATCAAATGTTTATTTTTCAGGAAATTATTCATATCAGCAGCTTTTTTGTTTTGAGTTAACTTTGAACGAATAGTTAAATCAAATATGATGAAAATATCGGTTTATGAATAAATTTTAATATTAATTTATGATTTTAAATAATTGAAAATTAGTTTATTGATGCTTGTATTGTTAGAGTTGTCAAACAAAAAATCAGTTTTGGCACGGAATTTACAAGTATCACCTTTGTAAAATTTAAAATTTAAAAATATGAAATCTTTAAAGCAGTTAATATTGGGAGCGGGAATTTTGGCAGGAGGATTAATGTCTGCACAAAGCTCCGATATGACCAATATGCTGAAAGTTGGTCTTAACGGAGGCATTTCAACAGGTGGAAACACAGCTGCCAATCTTGGAGTGGACTTATCTTATCAAAATCTGATTACACCGGGATTTGGTTTGGGTATAGCAACTGGCTATAACAATTATTTTGGAAAAGATAGAAATGTTAACGGAATCGAAGTTAAAAATAATGACTTTGGTGTAATTCCTGTTGCTGCGCTTTTCCGTGTGTACCCGCAACAGATGGGATTCTATTTCGGGGCTGATTTGGGTTATGGATTTATCGTGGGGGATGACAGAGTTGCCGAAAATGTAAATGTTGCAAGACCAGACGGTGGTTTCTATATCAAACCGGAAATAGGTTACCACAATCGTGACTGGAACTTCTTTGCTCAGTATAATAAAACATTTACCGGAGACAAAGGCCAGATCGGCGACCAAAAATATAACGCCGGCGCAATCGGAGTAGGTTTCAGCTACAATATTCCTTTAGGAAAATAATCTGATTTTTCTTCATTCCGTTGAAGTCAATATATTTAATCAAACTATGACACATTAACGCCTTCATTTTCATGAGGGCGTTAATTTTTGAAAAACTTATCATACATCAAGTTTAATTTTGAATCATTCTAAGTAGATTTGCATCATTAAAATTATTAAAAAAATGAAAAAAGTATTATTACTAGCTGTATTGGTAAGCGGATTGGCTTTCGGACAAACTAAAAAATTAACAAGTTCAGATGTACACTGGTGGGGTTATAAAATCGCAAAAACAGAGGCATCTTCTCACGATGGAACTGTGAATGTAAAATCGGGGAACTTGGTTCTTAAGAATGGGGCAGTTGTAGGAGGAGATTTCGTATTGGATATGACTTCTATCAATTCTACTGACCTTTCCGGAGAATATCAGGGGAAACTGAACGGTCACTTGAAAAACGGCGACTTCTTCGAAGTTGAAAAATATCCGACCGCTACTTACAAAATTACTTCTGTAAAGAAAAATTCTAATAAAGATTACAACTTTGTGGTAAACGGAAACTTAACTGTAAAAGGAAAGACCAACCCGGTTTCTTTTCCTGCAAAAATCACTTCTGCAAACGGAGTTGTAACTTTGGAATCTGATAAATTCTCTTTTGACAGACAAAAATTTGATGTAGCTTACAAATCTACAATGCAAGACGTTTTGGTAAAAGACGATGTTGATTTGAAAGTTAAGATCAGCGTGAAATAATTTTTTAAAAAATATATTTTCAAGAGCAGAATTTTTTCTGCTCTTTTTTGTTATTAAATTTGAACAAAAACACCAAAGAACTCTATCAAATGAAATTATACATCATAAGTGGACTCGGTGCAGATGGCAAAGTTCTGGAAAAATTGACTTTCAATCCAGAAATTGAAATCGTTCACATTCCTTGGCTGATTCCCCATCTTAACGAAGAATTTTCTGATTATGTTGCAAGAATGTCAGAATCTATTGATGACTCCGAGGAGTTTTATTTGATGGGATATTCTTTTGGAGGAATTTTGGTTCAGGAGATTCACAAGCTCAAACCGGCAAAAAAAATTGTGATTTTGGGAAGCATCAGATGTGACGCAGAGAAATCAAAACTCATTAAGGCAGGAGAAAAAACAAACGCTATCAAGTATATTCCGGAACGCCTTTTTGGGAACAGCAGTTCGGTTTTATATATGTTTCTGAAAAAGATATTTGATTCCAAGAATTCTAACCTCTTAGAATATTTCCGGGTAAAAGACCCGTATTACCTCAAATGGTCTATGGATAAAGTTGCAAAATGGAAGTTTGAGAAATTACCCGATGTCATTCAGATCTTGGCAGATAAGGACATCGTTTTCCCGATTAAAAATTCGCAACCGGATTTTGTGATAAAAAATGCAACACATCTTTTTCCATTGACAAAAGCAAAGCAGGTTTCAGAGATTCTCAAGACAATTTTTGTGTGAAATTTTTATTTGGGCCAGATCAGCTAGAAAATCAAAATATTAACTGAGCGAAGCCCTTTGAGAACCTTAAATATTTTCAATAATTTCAAAAAATCTTTGTGCTCTTTGTGTTCAAAAAAATAGCAGCAATCAATGCCATTAATATAAAGTTGCGCCGATTTCAAAAATCAATTACATTTACAAACGATAATTTTTTACAATTCAATGGAATCTATCAGTGTTTTTGATATCATAAAAATCGGAATCGGACCATCTTCTTCACATACAATGGGGCCTTGGAATGCTGCAAAGATGTTCCTGGATCTGGTAAAAAGAAATCATTCTTTACAAGATGTGAAAGAAGTTTTTGTGGAATTCTTCGGTTCATTGGCAAAAACAGGTGTCGGTCATGGGACTGATATAGCTGGAATGCTTGGTTTGAGTGGAGAAAACTTTAGAACAATCGATACCAATAAAATTGATGAGAAAATTGAAAAGATCAAATCAGAGCAAAAGATACATCTAGGCGGGGAGATTTGGCTACCTTTTATTTATGGACATCATTTGATTCTCAACAAAGAAAAATCTCTGGATTTTCATCCCAACGGAATGATTTTCAAAGTTGTTTTTGAAAATGACGAAGAATTAAGTCAGGATTATTATTCAGTTGGAGGCGGATTTGTTGCTACCAGGGAAGATAATTCTATGGAAGACCGTTGTGTCCGCACACTTTATCCTTGCCATCATGGCAGCGATATTTTGAAGTACATTGAAAAACTTAAGCTTGATAAAATTTCCGATTTGGTTTTTCAAAACGAAGAATCCTGGAGAACCCACGAAGAAACGCGGCAAAGAGCCTTGGAGATCTGGGATAATATCAAAGATTGTGTTTACAAAAGTATTAATAAGAAAGGGATTCTTCCTGGTGGTCTGAATGTCACAAGGCGTGCATCCGAAATGAATGAAAAACTTCTCGGAACACAGGTTTACAAAAATAAAAATGAGTGGTTCGAAATGGTTAAGAATGAGCAGAAAACATTCAGTTCGGTCACCAAATGGGTTTCTTGTTTTGCTCTTGCCGTAAATGAAGAAAACGCATCTTTCGGAAGAATTATTACTGCACCTACAAATGGAGCAAGTGGCGTAATTCCTGCGGTTTTGATGTATTCACAAGTTTTTACACCATTCAATTCCGAAGAAGATATTATCAGATTCCTGCTGGTTGCAGGCGAAATTGGGACTTTGTTCAAAAAGAATGCGACCATTTCCGCTGCAATGGGAGGCTGTCAGGCAGAAGTCGGTGTTTCATCGGCAATGGCTGCAGCTGGACTTACTGAGATTTCTGGTGGAACGCCAGGTCAGGTTTTGATGGCCGCTGAAATTGCCATGGAACATCATCTGGGTTTGACATGCGATCCAATTGGCGGTCTAGTTCAGATCCCATGCATAGAAAGAAACTCTATGGGGGCAATGAAAGCCATTACTGCGGCATCTCTTGCGCTGGATGGCGACCCGGCAAAAGCAAAAGTTTCTTTGGACAGTGTCATCAAATCGATGTGGGAGACCGCACTGGACATGAATTCCAAATATAAGGAAACTTCTGAGGGTGGCTTGGCCGTGGCAGTGAACGTGGCGGAGTGCTAGATACATTAAATTTGTAATTCTAATATTAATTTTATGTAATAAAGAATCGTTAAAAAAGAAGCCGGTTTGTTATTAAAAATAAAAAGTGTACCTTTGTACCTAAATTAGACGATCTTTAAATGAATTTATTCACGGAATCCAATCTTAGCGCTGAAGTTCTTCAGGCGATTGGCGACCTCGGCTTCGTAGAGCCGACAGAAATCCAAAAACAGACTATTCCTTTTATCTCTACAGATACTCGCGATCTTATCGCACTTGCGGCAACAGGAACAGGCAAAACAGCAGCATTTTCGCTTCCGATTTTGGATATGATAGACGACAACAGTCGTAAAATCCAATTATTGGTGCTTTGCCCTACTAGAGAACTTTGCCTCCAGATTACCAAAGACATCAAAAATTACACGAAATACCTTAAAAACATCAAGACCACAGCTGTCTATGGTGGTAGTAGCATTATGGATCAGATCAGATCTTTGAGAGACAAGCCACAGATCATTGTGGGAACTCCGGGTCGTGTGATCGATATGATCGGAAGAAAAGCACTTGATTTTTCTGAAGTGCGATGGGTGGTTTTGGATGAAGCTGACGAAATGTTATCCATGGGTTTCAAAGATGATCTGGAAACTATCCTTAGCGAAACTCCTGAAACAAAACAGACTTTCTTGTTCTCCGCAACGATGAACAAAGAAGTGGAGCGTATTTCTAAAAACTATTTGACCAATCCCCACAGAATTTCTGTTGGATCGATCAATGCGGTTAAGAAAAACATCAAGCACGAATATTACGTGGTTGGTTACAGACAGAAAAAAGATGCTCTTAAAAGATTAATTGATTCAAACCCGAATCAGTATTCAATTATCTTTTGTAGAACCAGAATGGAAACTCAGGAAATTGCAGATTTCTTGATGCAGAACGGATATGCAGCAGATGCACTCCACGGTGATCTTTCCCAGGCACAAAGGGATACGGTAATGAAGAAATTCAGGCTGAAAAATATTGATATTTTGGTTGCGACAGATGTTGCGGCTAGAGGTTTGGATGTGGATTCTTTGACTCACGTTATCCATTTTTCTTTACCAGATGATCCGGAAGTTTTTGTTCACAGAAGCGGAAGAACGGGACGTGCTGGTAAGGATGGGATTTCTATGGCATTAATAAAGCCGGAAGAAAGCAGAAAATTGAAGCAGATCAAGTCCGAAACTAAGATTGATATTGAAGAGAAAAAAATTCCAACCGGGAAAGATATTATCAAAGCCCAGGTTGGTGGTGTTTTCGAAAAATTGTTGACAGAACATGAAGATATCTTCGAATTTGATGATTCTCTGATCCCAGACCTTTCCAACTTTACAAAAGAAGAATTGGTACACCAATTACTACAGTTCCAATTGAAGGATCTTGCAACTTATTATAAAGATAGAAACGATATCCAACAGCAGGAATTCAACAGAGATGATAGAGGGGGAAGTAGAAGAGATAGAGGAAGAGAGCGTGAAAGAAATGGAGAAAGCAGAGAAAGAAGAGACCGTAGCGATAGAAACGACAGAGGCGGAAAACCAAGAAGAAAGAATGAAGATATGGTAAGATTCTTCTTCAACCTTGGGAAGAGAGACCAGCTGAAGAAAGTGGATATGCTGGACATCATCAACAAGGCAACTTCCAAATCCAAAAAAAGAGCTGATATCGGTAATATAGAAATACTGGACAAGTTCAGTTTCTTTGAAATCGAAAAGTCATATAAGAATGAAGTTTTAGACGGATTGACTAGCATGAAATTTCGGGGAAAAGAAATGCGTGCGGAAGTGGCAAATTAATGATAAAAACATTAACGAATGTTTAAAATATAATTGTAAAAACCTGTTAATCAACAGGTTTTTGTTGTTTTTAATCTTAATGAAAAATTAATATTAAAGTTTTTAGGTAAGGTTTTTTTGTTTCATATTTGCAGAAATTAAACATAAAAATGGGAATAGGTAATATTTTCAGAGCATTTCAGCCAAAAGACAAGATCTTTTTTGATCTGTTTCTTCGAGTAGCGGATAACTTAGTAGAAATGTCAAAAACATTCCACGAAGGTTTACTGGATTTTGATATCAACGATGAAACATTGTTGAATCAAATGAGCGATTACGAACATAAACTTGATGACCTTACGCATGAGATCTTCGTACAATTGGGCGAGAATTTCATCACACCGTTTGACAGGGAAGATATCAATTATCTTGCGTCTGGTCTGGATGATATTGCGGATTATATCTATGCTTCTGCAAAATATATTTATCTTTACAAAAGCCCGGATAACAAAGTTTATTCTGAGTTCTCTTTGTTGATCTACAAATGTTGTATAGAGATCAAGAAAGCTTTAGAAAACTTGAAGGATTTCAAAAATCCTGACGAAGTAAGAGAATCTTGTATCAAGATCAATTCTTATGAGAATATTGCTGACGATGTTTTGAGTCAGGCTATTGTGAAGCTATTTGAAACCAACGATGCTTTATTGATCATCAAACAAAAGTCGATCTTGGATTATCTTGAGATTGTAACAGACAAAGCGGAAGATGTTGCCAACACAATGGAAAGCATAGTTATCAAATACGCATAAAGCAGTATCAAAAAATAAACGAATGGAATTTCCAATTCTACTAATTGTCATTATCGCTCTTGCGCTAATATTTGATTATATCAATGGTTTTCATGATGCGGCCAACTCTATCGCAACCATTGTTTCTACAAAAGTGCTAACTCCTTTTCAAGCTGTTCTTTGGGCGGCATTTTGGAACTTTGCAGCATTTTTCCTTGCAGCCTATGTAGTTGGCGAATTCAAAATTGGTAATACGATTGCCAAGACCGTTGATGAAAACTTCATCACCTTGGAAGTTATATTTGCAGGACTTATTGCAGCCATTGCATGGAATCTGTTGACCTGGTGGTTCGGGATTCCATCCTCATCATCTCACACTTTGATTGGCGGATTCATTGGCGCTGCATTGATGCACGCTTTGATCTCTGACTATCATTTGATTGCGATCACACATCCGGAATATTCTTTCTTTGATAAAGTTTATAAAGCATTTGTACAGCTTTTCTCACAGAATGTAGTGAAGTATAAAGTGGTGATCCCTATTTTCTTATTTATTTTTATGGCGCCGCTTATCGGTATGGCGATCTCAATTGTTATTACATTGATCATCGTTAATATCTGTAAAAGAGCCAATCCGCATAAAGCTGAGCGAGTTTTCAAAAAATTACAGTTGATTTCTTCGGCTTTATTTAGTCTTGGGCATGGAACCAATGATGCACAGAAGGTAATGGGAATTATTGGAGCAGCGATGATCTATTTCCACGTGAATATGATGAAAGACCCGCTTTATTTGAATATTGCAGAAGGTGAACGTTTTAATTTCTTTGCGGACCATTATCTTTGGGTTCCTGTGGTGTCTTTCTTGGCGATTGCGTTGGGAACTATGAGTGGTGGTTGGAAGATCATCAAGACAATGGGAACCAGAATTACGAAAGTAACACCATTGGAAGGTGTGGCGGCAGAAACTGCAGGAGCCATTACACTTTTCATCACGGAACAATTGAGGATCCCGGTTTCTACAACTCATACAGTTACTGGTTCCATTATTGGAGTCGGACTTACTAAAAGAGTTTCTGCTGTAAGATGGGGCGTTACAGTTAGCCTGCTTTGGGCCTGGATTCTTACAATTCCTATCAGCGCGATAGTCGCTGGATTTACTTACCTGCTGGTCGCATTGATCTTTTGATTTTTAATTCGTTACTAATAGAAATATGGCTTCTCATTTTTGGGAAGCTTTTTTATTTTAAATGATACCAAAACAGACAAAACAAGATTCAAAATCTTGGCAGAACATTTTTAAAAATCGTATTTTTGCCGTAAACAAGTTTTTAAATGGAATTTCTAGACCAGTATCAGAAAATTGTAGCAGACGCTATCGAAAAATATACTTTCACCAATAAGCCAGACGAGTTGTACCATCCGATGAATTACATCATTTCTCATGGAGGGAAAAGACTTCGTCCGATAATGGTACTTATGGCTTGTGATCTGTTCAAGGGTGATCTTGAGAAGGCTTTGAAACCTTCTTTGGCGATAGAGTTCTTCCATAATTTTACACTGATCCACGATGATATTATGGATGAGGCGCCGTTGAGAAGGAACAAGCCGACAATTCATACATTGCATGGGATCAATGTCGGGATACTCTCAGGAGATGCGTTATTAATCAAAGCTTATCAGTTCTTCGAAGATCTGGAACCTAAATTATTCAAAAAATGTATCAAGATCTTTTCCGAAACCGGAGCAGTTCTTTGTGAGGGCCAACAGTTCGATATCAATTTCGAGAATATGTCGAATGTGACCTATGAGGATTATATCCAAATGATTACGTTCAAAACGGGTGTTTTAAGTGCCTCTTCCTTCCAGATCGGAGCTCTGATCGCAGGAGCATCAGAAGAAGATGCAGAAGCGATGTACAACTTCGGAAAACACATCGGAATTGCGTTCCAGATCATGGATGATTATCTGGATGTTTTCGGAAATCAGGAACAGTTCGGAAAAAAACATGCTGGTGATATTTATGAAAATAAAAAAACCATTCTTTATCTCCTGGCTCTCGAACATGCCAATCCTGAAGAATTATCAGAACTGAATTACTGGTATTCCAAGAAAACAGATAATGTTGACAAAGTTTACAGCGTAGAGAAGATCTTCAGAAGAACAAAAGTTGATGATAAGGTTCTGAGACTGATCCAGAAACATAATGAGATGGGGCAATCATACCTTGATAAGATCGATCTGCCGGACGAAAGTAAATTACCTTTCCGCGAACTGGCAAATTACCTTTTGAGAAGAGAGAGTTAAGGAAAGAAAGAAGATTAAAGTAAAAAGATAACAAAAAATTTCCCTTCTCTGAAAGGGTGGCAAGATTTCCTGAAGGAAAATTTTGACGGGGTAGTTAATAGAATGAAGTATTTTAATTCTTACCCAAAAACTTACAACATCCAAAATGAAATTCCGTACAGAAGTAGATATCAATGTGAGTGAGAAGAAAATAGGAATCGAAGATTGCGTATTTTCTATAGGCTCCTGTTTTGTGACAGAAATGCACGAAAAATTTTCTGAAGGACAGATTCAGTCTTTGAATAACCCGTTTGGGACGATTTTCAATCCATATTCTATTCATAATGCTATTCAGCAGATCTATGATGCAAAAGAATATCATGAAAATGATTTGATCTTGGCGAATGAGAATTATATAAGTCTGGACCATCATTCGTCTTTTGATTCCAGATTTGCACATAGATCTTTGGAGAAAATCAACCGGAATATTGAGGAAGCCAATCAGTTTTTACAAAGTACAGATTTTGTG
This sequence comes from Epilithonimonas caeni DSM 17710, assembly GCF_000426465.1. GTDB lineage: Bacteria > Bacteroidota > Bacteroidia > Flavobacteriales > Weeksellaceae > Epilithonimonas > Epilithonimonas caeni. The sequence goes on along the minus strand of NZ_KE384527.1, from coordinate 192,636 downwards.
ATTATCACGTTTGGAACTTCCTATATTTATGAATTTTTGCCGAAAAACAGATTGGTTGCCAATTGCCATAAGATTCCACAGAAGTTTTTTGAAAAACGGTTTTTATCGCATCAGGAACTAACGAATTCCATCAGTAAAACCATTGAAATTCTGAATGATATCTGCAAAAATGAGGTTCAGATTTTGTTCACAGTTTCGCCAGTTCGTCATACGAAAGACGGAATTATTGAAAATCAATTAAGCAAATCGAAATTGATCAATGCGATCCACGAATCGATTTCTGCTAAAGCGAATTGTCATTACCTTCCAATTTATGAGATAATGATGGATGACTTGCGTGACTACAGATTTTACAAAGATGATATGATCCATCCCAATTCTCAGGCAGTTCAATACATTTGGGAGAAGTTCGGAAATGCTTATTTCTCCGATGAGACCAAAGTTTTCATCAATGAAAATAATAAGATCATCACAGCTCTGAATCATAAAACCAATGATGAGAAAAATCCAAAATATCAGGAATTTCTAGAAAAGATCAATCAGAAGATCCTTGAACAACAAAAGAAAGTTAAGCATAAAATATTTGGCTAATTGCTTATGGCTATTCGCTATTTGCCAGATGCCAGTCGCAAAACATATGATAGATACTCATACCCACTTATATTCCGATCAGTTTGATGAAGACCGTCATGAAATGATTCAACGTGCTTTGGACAAAGGCGTGGAAAAATTCTTTCTTCCCGCAATCGATTCCGAGACACACGAGAAAATGATTGATCTGGAAGCACAATATCCAGATAAGGTTTTCTCTATGATGGGATTGCATCCGTGTTCCGTTCAGCCGGAATCTTGGGAGAAAGAATTGAAAATTGTAGAAACTTGGCTTAATGATAGACCTTTTTGTGCTGTTGGCGAGATCGGTATCGATTTATATTGGGACAAATCGACCTTAGATATTCAAATAAAAGCTTTTGAACAACAGATCGACTGGGCTGTCGAAAGAGATTTGCCAATTGTGATCCATACAAGAGAAAGCTTTGAAGAGACCTTTGAAGTCCTGGAAAGAAAGAAACATCCAAAACTTCGCGGGATTTTTCATTGTTTTTCGGGAAATCTGGAACAAGCAAATCATGCCATTGACCTTAATTTCATTTTGGGAATCGGTGGAGTAGTGACCTTTAAAAATGGGAAAATCGATCAATTTCTGAATGATATTCCTTTAGATAAAATCGTTTTGGAAACAGATTCTCCTTATCTTGCGCCAGTTCCTTTCCGGGGAAAACGAAATGAAAGTGCTTATGTGGAATTGGTTGCCGGAAAGTTGGTGGATATTTACAGAAAAGACTTTGCTGAGATTGATAGAATTACAACGGAGAATGCTTTGAAATTATTTGGATTAAAATAGTAATTGAATTAATCCTTTGAAATACAAAAACCGGAAATAAACTTCCGGTTTCTTGTTTTATTTTTTTCTGAAAAATCCTTTATTTTTAGGCTTTTTAAATCCTATGTCTGCTTTTTGTTGTGGTTTAGGTCTCGGAATAAAAGGTTTGTTATTGCTGTCCCTTTTTTGTTCGACCAAATCATTGGTATGATAAGGATGGTCTGTTACAACAGGGATTTTCTTCCCGATCAGTTTTTCCGTATTTCTAAGATTGGCCAGATCCAGTCCGTCAACGAACGAAAACGAAGTCCCTTCTGAGCCCGCTCTACCAGTTCTCCCAATTCTGTGGACATAAGTTTCGGAAACATCGGACAGTTCGTAATTTACGACATATTTCAGCTCATCAATATCAATTCCTCTTGCTGCGATATCTGTTGCAACCAGAACTCTCGTTTTTTTCGATTTGAAATTGTTGAGTGCATTTTGTCTTGCATTCTGAGATTTGTTTCCGTGGATGGCTTCAGCGGAGATCTTGGATTGGTGCAGCTTTCTTGCTATTTTATCGGCCCCGTGTTTGGTTCTGGAAAATACCAAGACCTGATCCAATTTCTGATCTTGTAAAAGATGGATCAAAAGATCAGGTTTATTATCCTTTTCTACAAAATAGATACTCTGCTGGATTGTATCTGCAGTAGAAGAAACCGGGGCAACTTCTACTTTTACAGGATTTACAAGGATTTCAGAGGCCAATTTTGCTATTTCTTTCGGCATGGTTGCAGAGAAGAAAAGGTTTTGTCTTTTCGCCGGGATCAATTTCAGAATTCTTTTCACATCATGTACAAATCCCATATCCAGCATTCGGTCGGCCTCGTCTAGAACGAAGATTTCCAAATGATGAAGTTTGATGATACCTTGGGAAATGAAATCCAATAATCTGCCTGGCGTTGCGATCAGGATGTCAACTCCCTTTTTCACTTGTTGTTCCTGTTGATGTTGTTTTACACCACCGAAGATCACAAGAGATTTCAGTTTGAGATTTTTGCTGTAAGCTTTGAAGTTTTCTTCTATCTGTATTGCCAATTCTCTGGTTGGTGTTAGAATCAAAGCTTTGATCTGATTCTTATGTTGTTCTTTTTCAGAAAGATTCTGTAGGATTGGAATAGCGAAAGCAGCTGTTTTTCCCGTCCCTGTCTGTGCACTTCCTAATAGGTCTTTTTTCTGAAGAATGGATGGAATTGCTTTTTCCTGTATTGGTGTAGGCTGTTCGTAACCCTGTACTTTTAGCGCATCTAGTATTGGTTTTATTAAACCTAATTGTTCGAAATTCAAATGAAATGTTTTTAATGTAAATAAAAAAATCCCTTCCGCTTAGAAGGAATTATATTTTGCAAAGGTAACTTATTTAAAATAAAGTTTTTAGTTAACTTTTTCCCACTTTATATTTTGCTTCAGTTCAGAGATGTATTTATATAGAGCTGTTAATTTTTCGGGTTTTTCACCAGCTGAAAATTTGATCTCTTTTTTACTTCCGTCTGAAAAATAGACCCTTAGATAGCTTTTGGAAGCATCCATTATTCTTTTGTCTTCGTAATTGTCATTCAAAGTTTTCACATCAGCAGCATCTGTCAACGCAATCAATTTTTCAAAATCTTCTTTACTGATTATCGATTTGAAAGTTCCTTCTCTTGGCGTGTCAAGCTGTCCGCGTTCACCTTCTGAGAAATTATAGTGCTCAGCTTCCAGAATTGCGGTCCTATCTGGATTGATGATAATTTTATAGATAGGGCAAAATCCGAAACAAGGCCCAACTTCATACTCGATTTTAGAATATTTGGAAGTTTGTGAAGAATTGCAGGAGGTCAGCCCAATCAAAACCAAAAGGCTTAGTAGATATTTCATTGTAATTTTTTGTTCAATTTCTTTCAATAATTGTTCCGAAATCTATCCGTGCAATTTTTTCCAGATGGCATCTTTCAGTTCCTGCAGCCCTTCACCAGTTACGCCTGAGAAAAATAGTGGCTGTCTATTTTCCGGAAATTCTGCTGCGATCTCTTTCTTCAGTTCATCATCCAAAAGATCGGCTTTGGAAACCGATAAGATGAAATCTTTATCCACTAGTTCCGGGTTATATTCTTTCAATTCATTCTCCAAAATTTTGAACTCCTGAAAATGGTCTTCAGAATCTGCAGGAATCAAAAACAGTAAAATTGAATTTCTCTCAATATGTCTTAAGAATCTATGTCCAAGACCTTTTCCTTCTGCAGCACCTTCGATAATCCCAGGAATGTCTGCCATTACAAAAGATTTGTAATTTCTCCATTCCACGATTCCAAGATTGGGTGTCAAAGTTGTAAAGGCATAATCTGCAATTTTAGGCCTCGCAGCAGAAACGGATGAGAGAAGAGTTGATTTACCAGCATTAGGAAAACCTACTAATCCAACATCGGCAAGGAGTTTTAGCTCGAAGGTGATGTAGCCTTCCTGTCCTTCCATTCCGGGCTGCGCATATCTTGGTGTTTGATTGGTAGAGGATTTGAAATGCTCATTTCCTTTTCCGCCTTTTCCACCCTCCATCAGGATGATCTCTTGCCCATCTTCCAGGATCTCTGCTATGATCTCGCCTTCTTCATTTCTTGCAATGGTACCCAAAGGAACATTGATGTAAACATCCGCACCATAAGCGCCGGTCAATTGATTTTTTTGACCATTTTGTCCACGTTCGGCTTTCACATGTCGGGTGTATCTTAACGGCAAAAGAGTCCATTCATGTGCGTTTCCTTTCATTATTACGTGACCCCCGCGTCCGCCATCACCACCATCGGGACCACCTTTCGGGATGTATTTTTCTCTACGAAGGTGAGCTGATCCTGCACCACCGTGACCACTTGTGCAATGGATTTTGACGTAATCTACGAAATTTGACATATTAAATTTATTATAGACAAATAGAGAATAGATGATAGACTCTTTCAAGATAGCCTATGATCTATTCTCTAAAAATGAAAATTTCTTTTATTTGATTTTTTCTACTTCGGCAAATAGCTTTTCAGAAATCTCGGAAATGTCGCCGATCCCATTAACTTCTACATATTTGCCTTGTTCTTTATATAATTCTGCAACCTCTGCAGTTTTTGTATAATATTCTGTGATCCTGTTGCGGATGATATCTTCGTTAGAATCATCAGTTCTGCCACTGGTTTCTCCTCTTTTCAGAAGTCTCTGTACCAAAACTTCATCATCAACGATCAATGAAAGACAAATACTGATCTCAGAATCCAACTGCTCTTTTACAATTGTTTCCAAAGCTTCTGTTTGAGTTGCGGTTCTTGGAAATCCGTCGAAAATGAATCCATTGGTCTCTGTTGGCTTTCTCAATTCATCGATCAGCATATCAATCGTTACCTGGTCAGGAACCAATTCTCCTTTGTCGATATAAGATTTTGCTAATTTTCCAAGGTCAGTGTCATTTTTCATATTGTACCGAAAAAGATCTCCCGTAGAAATTTGTTTCAAATTGAATTTCTCGATAAGATGCTGAGCTTGGGTTCCTTTTCCACTTCCCGGAGGGCCAAAGAGAACAATATTGATCATATTTTCTTTAATTTATAGATTTATTTCTTTTTCTTGAGAAAGTTTAATGATTGATTCTGCCTTCTTCCAATTGATATAGGTCAGGCAAGTTTCTTCCTAATTCATCATAGTCCAATCCGTACCCTAATACAAACTTGTTTGGAATCTCTTTTGCGACATAATCTACTTTGAAATCTTTTTTAAAAACATCAGGTTTCAAAAGTAAGGTAGCTACTTTTAGGGATTTTGGACGCTGTGTGTTCTTGAAATATTCAAAGAGGTTTTCTAATGTATTTCCTGTGTCCACGATATCTTCCATAAGGATGATGTGCCGATCGACAACATCTTTTGTAAGATCCATTTTTTTATAGACAATACCTGTTGATTGAGTTCCGGAATAAGAACTGACCTGTAAAAATGCAACTTCGCATTTACCGGGATAATATTTTAAAAAATCTGAGAAAAACATGATAACGCCATTCAAAACACCAATGAAAATCGGAGTTTCATCTTTGTAATCCTCGTAAACTTTAAGTGCTAGATTTTTTATAATATCCTGAATTTCATCGTGTTTCAGGTAAGGAACGAAACCTTTGTCGTGAACTTGTATAGACTCCATATATATTTCAAAGCACAAAAATAAGATTTTTATGCCAAATGACCGATTTTCTTTTATGAAGCTTTTTCATCGGAGACTAATACAATTTAATTATCTATATTTGCGTTACGTTTCTGAAAAAGGATAATTATGTTCAAATCGCTTTTCCATTGGAAAGTATTACTTAATATAGTTTTGGCAATGGCATTTTTCGCCGGCCTCGTCTGGCTTACGTTCCGTTGGCTGGAGTTTCATACCAATCACGGAGAAGAGGCTCCTGTCCCTAATGTAATGAACATGACCGTTCATGATGCTATAAAAGTATTAGATGATTCCGGTCTGGAGTATGAGGTCGATAGTTTCAAATATGACCCAAAATTCCGTCCTCTTCAGGTTTTAGCTGTTTTCCCTTCGCCAGGTTCTAATGTGAAAAACGGCAGAGCTATTGTGTTGAAGGTTAATCCTAAGACTTGGGCAAAAGTAGCGGTTCCTGATATTATTGATAGATATAAAGGTTTGGCGTTCAATCAGCTGAATCTTGTTGGGTTGAAAGTCGGCGATACGCTTTATGAGCCAAGTATCCAGAGAGACGCTGTGTTAAGAATCATATACAATGGAACTAGTATAAAGCCGGGAACCTTGCTTCCAAAATTTTCCGTAGTAGGATTGGTCATCGGATCGGGTCCACTTAGAAATGTTACAATTCCGAATGTTGTGGGAAGAACTGTTCAGGAAGCCAAAAAGATTATTTCACAAGCATTGTTTGAAGTTGGGATCGTAGAACACGAAGATGGTGGAAAAGATGAATCCGATATTGTTTATTACCAAGATCCGGAATTTGGGGCTCAAAGAGATCAGGGTATGCAGATCGATCTTTGGGCAAGTAAGAAAACACCAGCAGAGTTGCAGAACAAGATCAAGCAGCTGGATGAAATGTATCGTCCAAAAATAGATACGACATTAGCACCGATACAATATAATGAGGTTTCACAAATTGAACAAAAACCTCAAACTCAAAAGGCGGCCACAACTACAGATCAACCTGCATCAGCTGCAGTAAAACCAAAAACGGTAACTACACAGCCAGTGACAAGTCCCGGTCCAGTTCCAAAACAGAATGGAACAGCGCCACAAACAACAAAACCTGTAGAAAAACCAAAGCCAAAAAAGGTAGTCATTGAATAAAGAAATAAAAATTAAAATAGAATGGGCTTCGACTAATGTTGAAGCCTTTTTAAAATAAGGATATGTTTGACGAGAACGAAGATTTCTTAGAAGATGAAATATTAAATGATGATAATAATTCCAATGAAGAAAGCAGTGGGTTATATGAGCATTTTAACATCAAAGTAGATAAAAATCAAGAACCGCTTCGGATTGATAAATTTTTATCGATTTTTCGTCAAAACTCTTCCCGAAACAAGATCTCTCAAACATGTAGAGCTGGTAATGTTGTCGTAAATGGTACTGTTGTAAAGCAAAATTACAGGGTAAAGCCAGGAGACGAAATTAGCGTCCTTCTTGCACATCCACCAAGGACAAATGTTATTATACCACAAGATATCCCGATCAATATTGTTTATGAGGATGCAGACCTGATCGTTGTAGATAAAGATGCAGGAATGGTGGTGCATCCTGGGTTTGGGAATTGGGATGGTACATTGGTGAATGCGTTGGCGTTTCATTTTGCAAAAGACCCGAATTATAATTCCGATCTGGATAGGGTGGGATTGGTCCATAGGATTGATAAAGATACTTCCGGATTACTGGTCATTGCGAAAACTGAATATGCATTAAGTTATTTGGCCAAACAATTCTTTGACAGAAAAACCAGACGTCTTTATTGGGCTTTTGTCTGGGGAAATGTTCAGGATGATGAAGGAACAATAACTGGGCACATTGGGAGACATCCAAAAAACAGGATGCAGATGTACACTTATGAAGATGGTAGCCATGGTAAGCATGCTGTGACACATTACAAGGTTTTGGAACGATTTCGGTATATGACTTGGATAGAATGTAAGTTGGAAACAGGGAGAACGCATCAGATCCGTGCCCATATGAAACATATTGGCCATACCTTGTTTAATGATGAGAGGTATGAAGGGAACATCATAATGCGAGGTATCAATCTTCCAAAGTATAAACAATTTGTACAGAATGTTTTTGAGGTTTTACCAAGACATGCCTTACATGCGCATACTCTGGGATTCATTCATCCTACTACAAAAAAGGAATTGTACTTTGAAAGCCCTATGCCGAAAGATATGCTGGATGCTGCAGAACGTTGGAGAAAATATCTCGATAATAATTAGAGTTTTATATATTTGTAATGTGAAGAAGAACTATATATTTTATAAAATATTTTTATTGCTTGTTATTGGTTTTTTTATAAAGACCAAAGCACAGGAAACATTACCGTTTTATCAGCAATATCTTGTTGACGGAGATTTCTTATTCAATCCTGCTTTATTGGGCAAAACAGATGATGTGGTTCTGAATCTGAATTATCAGAAGCAATTTTCACAACTCGATGAATCTCCTAATGTCCAGACAATAGGTTTGCATGCAAACGTTTTTGACAGGGTGGGAGCGGGTATCTCATTTTTCAGAGATCAGAATGGCCCGATATCTTCCAATGGTTTGATGTTGGGCGCCTCATATTTTATTCCTATTTCTGATGAAGAAGACCGCCAGGACCAGTTTTCGTTTGGTATAGGTACGAATCTTTATAATATGAATATCGATTATACCCAGCTTAATCCCGAACAACCCGGCGATCCTGTTTTGGGAGAGAACACAAACGATATTTTTATTGCTTACGCCAATTTAGGGGCAGCTGTAAAATATAGAGGCTTTTTCGGAGGAGTTTCGGTCATTGATATTCCGATCAGTAATGATATCCCTATTGTGAATGGGATAGAACCTTCGCCCACCAAATTTTATCTTAATGCCGGTTACGATTGGCATTTTGCAGATGGTATATTTTTGACACCATCTTTGATGATGAACCTTAATACCAATTCCGCAAGAATATTTGATTATAATTTGATGGCCACTGCTTTCGGTGAGAAAAATAATATCTCTGCCGGAATCAGCTTCCGGAGTGCAAAAAGTGCCGTTGGAAGCCAAAATTTGGGCATGTCACCTATCATCAAAGGACGTATTGGAAATTTCACATTCGGTGGGGTTTACAATTTTGGTGTTTCGGAACTGACTGAGAATTTTGGGAATAGTTTTATGTTGTCCATTGGATTTAATATCGAAAACTTTATCAACACAAGAGGTTTCCGATATAGATAAATAATATAATTTGAATAAATTTGAGCTCTGATTTTTCAGGGCTTTTTTAATGATTTACCTTCACATTCCTTTCTGCAAACAAAAATGCAGCTATTGTAACTTTCATTTTTCAACTTCTTTTAGTTTGAAGGATGAGATGCTTTTGGCAATTAAAAAAGAAATCCGGCTCAGACATGACGAACTTGAAAATAGATCTTTGAGATCACTTTATTTTGGTGGGGGAACACCTTCGGTTCTAAGTGTTGATGAAATCAGATCTTTGATTGATGAGATTCAGAAATATTTCAGTTTTGAAGAAAAGATTGAAATTACATTAGAATCCAATCCTGATGACTTGAATAAAAATTTTCTCAAAGAATTATCCAATACAGAAATCAATCGTTTATCAATCGGAACACAGAGTTTTTTTGATGAAGATCTGAAATTGATGAACCGTGCACACAATGCTTCCGAAGCGGAAAGTTCGATTAAAAGAGCGCAGGATCTCGGATTGGAAAATATCAGCATCGATTTGATTTATGGTTCACCAACTTCCAACTTCGGAATATGGAAAGAAAATCTCAATAAAACAATTGAATTACAAGTTCCTCATGTTTCGTCTTACGCTTTGACAGTCGAACCAAAAACGGCTTTGGAAAAATGGATTGAGAATGGAAAAGTGAGTTCTCCTGAGGAAGTAGAACAGAATCAGGAATTCTATTATATGAAAGACTTTCTAAAAGTTAATGGATTCGACCATTATGAGATTTCGAATTTTGGAAAACCGGGATTTCATTCCAAACACAATTCTGCTTACTGGAAATCTGAACCGTATTTAGGAATTGGTCCTTCCGCGCATTCTTATAACGGCAGTTTGGAAAGAAGCTGGAATATTGCTAACAATCCAATTTATATCAAAAATTTGAAACAAAATATTCTTCCCAAAGAAACCGAAATCCTTTCCGAAAAAGACCGGTTCAATGAAATGATGATGATTGGACTCAGGACAATTTGGGGCGTTGATCTGGGAAAAATCAATCAGAATTTTTCTTCAGAAATAATCAATTATCTCAAACAGGAAATCAAACCCAAACTAGAATCCGGAATTCTTGAAATAGAAAATAATTACCTCAAAATTGCCGAAAAGCATTGGTTCTTAGCAGACGGGATTGCAAGCGATTTATTTATCGTTTAAAGACTTCGACAAGCTCAGCCTGACAATGCTGACAATTAGCATTGGAGTTATCGCATCGAGCCTGTCGATATGTTTTTCAGAATGAAAATTTCACTACTTTTGTAAAACTAAATCTTTGCTGAGTTTTACGCTTTTGCGAGCATAAAAAATATCGCAATTGTCAAAAAAACTTTGTGAACTTTACGGTCAAAATAACAGATAAAGATTGTCTCTTGAAAAAGAAAAAAGCCGATTATACACATCTATCCGCTAATCAGCCAATCGGGATTTTTGATTCCGGCGTCGGTGGATTAACAGTTGCGAAAGAAATCAAAAGATTGTTGCCGAACGAAGATTTGATTTATTTTGGTGATACAAAACATCTTCCTTATGGTGAAAAATCCCGTGAGGCCATCGTTGGTTATTCAACAAAAATTACCAATTTTCTGCTTGAGAAAAATTGTAAAGCGATTGTAATTGCCTGCAATTCTGCAACAGCCAATGCACTTCATGAAGTTCAGGAATTGGTTGCCAATAGAGTTCCTGTGATTGATGTGATTAATCCGGTTGCTGAAAAAGTATCTTACGAAATTCACAATAATGTTGGTGTGATTGCGACCAAAGCAACAGTTAATTCCGGACTTTATAAAAAATCAATTCGAAAGCATAATAAGTTCATCAAAGTAGATGAATTGGCAACACCGCTTTTGGTTCCGGCAATTGAAGAAGGTTTCAAAAATCATCCGATCACACATTCGATTATTTATAATTATCTGAGTAATAGTAAATTAAAAAATATCGAAACTTTGATTCTCGGTTGTACACACTATCCGCTTTTGATTGATGAAATCAAACAGTATTACGGAAACCGTGTCCGTGTCATAGATTCTCCGAATATTGTTGCTAATCAGTTGAAAATGATTTTGGACAAACATCATCTTTTGAACGAAGAGAATCATCAACCCACTTATCAATTTTTCTTGTCGGATATTACTAAGAATTTCGAAAAGATCTCTAAAAAATTCTTCGGAAAATCGATTGATCTGGAACTGAAGGTCCTTTAGTTATATTTAATAAAAATCATTCTGCTCCGCTCAGGATGACAGACATAGCTGATAGTTATGCTGAAAATGTTTACTTTGTCAGGCTGAGGCTCTCGAAGCCTTTTGTAAATAAAAATTCATTAAACGAAATTATATCTTTTGTGCCTTTTGTGGTTTTAAATTAAAAATTCTCATTTCTGAATATTTCTTTTATTCTGTCAATCTCATTTTGAACCATATTTTTTGTTCGTTCACCAAAATGTAGCGTGTTTTCGATTTTGTTGTTGCCTTCCCAGGCAATCTCTATTCCGCCATTTGCGATCTCTTTTTTGCAGAGAAAATCAGGTACGATTGAGAATCCCGGATTCCCACTTAAACAACGTACGATCGAGCAGATATTTGGAACGATATAATTTGGTTTGAAGTCCGGATGATGGTTGAAATTCGCTTTCCAGAAGTTATTCAGATGTTCCATATCCGCTGCTGTGCTATACCAGATCTGCTGTTTCAGCCAGTTTTCCGCTTCTTCGATTTTATTGGTTTTGATTAATTTTTGGAATTCCGAAGTATCAGTTCCTGTTCCATTGATCAGAACAATTTTTTCCTTGGAAAAAGCTTCAAAACTCAGGTTTTTGATATTGGTCTTTCTTGGTGTGATGATCAAATCCAACAAACCATTGTCCAGATCAGAAAACATCTGTTCGTACAATCCAAAACGTATGATCACATTGAAATCAAATGTCGGAATATGTTTTTCCAAGGTAAATTGAAAAGTCTCAAAACACATCCCAACACTCACAGTTGCACGTTCGGTTTTCGTGGTTTTATGAAAAGTTTGTTCGGCAGTCTCCAGCTTCAAAAGTGGTTCTAATGTAAAATTATAAAGGATCTTCGCCTTCTCTGTCGGAATCAGTTTCTTGGAGATCCTTTCGAACAAAGAATAACCAACATAGGCTTCCAACGAACCGATATGAAGGCTCACGCCAGGTTGAGAAATATACAATTCCTTCGCTGCTTTGGTGTAAGACTGCGTTTCATAGACACTTTTAAAAGTTCTAAGCCATTCCAGATTTATCATTTTGCATTATAATTATAATGCAAATATATAATTTATATTATTTTTATAATTCATTTTTCTGTCGGAACTTTGCATCATTAAATTATTAAATCAAAAAATCAATGAAAATATTTATAATCAACGGTGGGCAAAAGTTTGCGCATTCGGGTGGAAGTTTTAATAACACGATTACAAAATGGACAAAGGAAACTCTTGATCAGCAAGGTTTTGAAATCACAATAACCAATATTAATGATGATTTTGATCCAGTTGACGAAGCAGAGAATTTCAAATGGGCAGATATTGTAATTTATCATTTTCCGGTTTGGTGGTTCCAGGTTCCGAATCGTCTGAAATTTTATATTGATGAAGTTTTTACGGCTGGTCATAACAACGGCATTTATAAAAGCGACGGACGTTCCAGAGTGAATCCCGAAATCAATTACGGAACCGGCGGTTTGATGCACGGAAAACATTATTTCGTTACCACAAGCTGGAATGCCCCGGAAACGGCTTTCACTCTGGAAGGTGAGTTTTTTAATCAGCATTCGGTTGACGAAGGCGTTTTATTTGGTTTTCACAGGATGAATGCTTTCACGGGAATGAAAAGTTTGGGAAGTTTCCATTTCCATGATATGGAGAAAGCAGCTACTAAGGAAAGGATTGATAATTATGAAATTGAGTATAAGAATTATCTGAAAAATGCTTTGGAAACTGAGGAATTGAAAGTGTTGAATTAATTAAACAAAAACCAAAATGTCAATCTATTTAACAGCGATTTTGAAATCGAAAAAAGATAAAATTCAGGATTTGAAATCAATTCTTGATAATATGGTTCTGAACACAAGAAAAGAAGAAGCTTGCGAAAAGTATGAATTACAACAAAGTCTGGAAGATGAAGCAGTTTTTATCTTTCACGAGATCTGGAAAAGCAAAGAGGGTTTGGATACTCACAATCAACAGTCTTACATCAAAGAGTTTGTAGAAAAAGCACCAGATTTATTAGAAAAACCTGCTGAGATTTATCTTGCGAAATTAGTATAAATAAAACGCCTCAATTAATTGAGGCGTTTTTTATAATAATAGTGTTACTGATATTAATGTCTTCCAATAATCGATTGTCATGAGAAATAGTTTTTCGGCTCCACTTAAGAATTCACACTTTTTTCCAACCATTTAAAAAAAACGGGCAAGAATTGTTTTGATCTCGTGTTCTTTGAGGTTTTATTAACTGAATTGTTGAGCTTCTTTATAAGCTGAAAGTGCGATTAAAGATTTGGATAAAGATTTGGTTGATAATTTATTACAATCCGATTTTCTTCATTACAAGGTTCAGTTTTTGCTTCCATTCTGCAGGTTTTGTAGAATAGCCAGAGGAAGCAATAGCAACAAACCATTCATTATGATTTTGTGAACCTTTTAGCTTTTCATAGAATTTCCTTTTCGAAACCCATTCGCAGAAAGCGCGATAAGAAGCTTTGGAATCGGTAAAACTTTTGAATCTGGAACTATTGACTTCGTTTTTTCCTGTCATCCCGAAATGGTTGTTCAGTACTTTACAGGCCGAACTTGTACCGCCGCCGGTTTCCATATAAGCAATCGAAAGAATGACAACTGTCGGAATCCCGAATTCCTGAGAAAGTTCTGTTGCAACAGTTTTATATTGATTGATGTAAGAATTTTGTGCAGAGATTTTCAAACTGAAAAACAGAACGAAAACCATTAATGATCTGATGTTTAAATTCTTCATATTACAATTGATCTTATTCAGAAATCGGCTGACTTTCAAAGAAAGAAAAACTCACGTTTCCATATTTTCTGGTGTCTTTCAGGTTCGGATGAGAGAACTTCAGTCTACTTTGATGTTCCAGAATGAAAACGCCCCGTGGTTTCAGTAATCCATTGTTTAAAACCAGGTCAATCAGTTCTTTATATTTACTTTCATCAGTTTCGAAAGGCGCATCTGCGAAAATAACATCATACTTTTTCTCGTGATTTCTTTTCCTTTTCAGCCAATCGAAGACATCTGCCCGTTGGACATTCACTTGCAATCCCATATCCAAATCGTTGGCTGTGGAATTGATAAATCCGGCGTGTTTTGGATTTAGTTCGATCGATGTGATATCCTGACAATCGCGTGAAGCAAATTCTAAAGTAATGGAACCAATTCCGGCAAACAAATCCAAAACGGAACAAAATTCCAGATCAAATCGGTTTTCAATCATACTGAAAAGTGCTTCTTTTGCGAAGTCGGTCGTTGGTCTTACATCGAAATTTTTTGGCGCCGCGATTTTCTTGGCTTTCCATTTTCCGGATATGATTCTAAACATAAATGATAGTTGATAAATGATAATTGATCAAACTCAAAATCTTAAATTAACCACAAATGTCACAAAAGATTTTATTGATTCTAAGTTTTGTCAAAAGCTGAATAAAAATAGAATTTACTTTTATTCTTTTCAAGTTTTAATTTTAAATTTTTCCTTTGTGACTTTTGTGGTTTAAAGTATTAGTTCAAAACAAAATTCTTTTTGTGAAGATTATCAAAAACGATTTTCAGATTTGGGACAAATTTCTGCATTTCCGAAATGAATGTTTCGTTTTCAGTTGTTTCTCCATAAATATAAAAGTAAGTTTCAGAAATTCCGAAATCGATTTTACTCAATGTAAACATTATGAAATAAAGAAAATCCACTTCCGAGGCTGCATCCAGGTTATTGTAAAGAATCACTTTTTTGTTTTCAATAGCGAAAAATTCTGCTTGCTGATGGTAAAGGTTCACGTGAATTTCTTTTCGGTTTTTCACATTCAGGGAATTCAGAAACTTTTCACCTGAAAAATTGAAATGAACAGGAACTTCCAACTGTTTTATTTTTGTGTAAAAATCTTTCGGAAAGCTATAATAAAACTGAATCCCGAATTTCTTATTCACAGAAAGCATCAGCTCTTCTGCATCTTTTCTGATATCGGAATTATACGAAATCAAATCATAGCCCAAATCGTGCTGGTCAAATCCTTCCTCCACAATCGAAAAATGATTGATAGCCGATATTACAGAGATCTCGGAAAACTTCTCGGAAGCCAAGATCCCATGCAGTTTCTCTTCCACCAGATTTTTTGGCGTTTCTTCATCTTTCAGCCAGATTTTTTCTTCCAAGACCTTTTTGGATCTGGAGATCTGCCACTGCAAACCATCTTTTGTAAAAAGCAAGGATAATTTCCTCATATTTTGATGTCAATAAAATTAATTTTTTGGGCAGCTATTTCCGCCTTCCGCTCCCAATCTTTTTTGCTCACGTTTTCTAACTAGAGTCCACGCAAAAAAGGATTTCCGCTCAAGTCGGGCTGCAGATTCTATTTATTTATTTAAAATCTTCAACATAAAAATCCAACTTTGTCATTCCGTAGCAATCTAAACTGCTGAGATTCCTACGGAATGACAAAGCAAGTGTTTTAGAGATTGTAAATTTAAAACAGATTCTTGAAACTCTTTTATCTTTATTCTTTCATCTAAAAGTCCAAATTGGAGATTTGCAAAGTTAAAAAATTAAAACTTTACTATTTCACTCTCGGTCAATTCTTATATTATGGTTATCTTCGCAGTTAATTCGATTTATTCTAAGGATGAACAAGATATCATTTTTCCTAATATTACTAGTTTCTCAATTGAGTTTTTCTCAACAGTCCATCAAATTTGAAGATTCTGATTTTGCAACCATTCTAGCTAAGGCCAAAGCTGAGAAGAAATTGGTTTTTCTGGATGCCTATGCGGCCTGGTGTGGACCTTGTAAGTTAATGGAGAAAAATGTTTTCACAGATAAAAACGTTGCAGATTACTACAACAAAAACTTCATCAACGCCCATTTCGATATGGAAAAAGGCGAAGGTCCAAGCCTGGCTTCAAAATACGGAATCAGAAGTTACCCAACTTTATTGTTTTTAAACGGAGAAGGCGAAATTGTAGGCAAGGAATTGGGTTATATCAAAACGGAAGAATTCCTGGCATTAGGGAAAAAGAATAACAATCCAAGTCTGGTTAACACAAATCTAAAAGATGAATTTCTAAAAGGGAAATTGGACCAAGCAGGTTTATTGAACTTTATTAATCTTTATGCAAGTAAAGATCCCGTTTTAGCAAAGCAGGCCTCCGAAAAATATTTTGTCAATAAAAAAGACAAAGAGTTTTCTGGCGAAGAGATCAATGCACTTCTGAATTTTACCCAATCTGTAGATGATGCCAATTATAAAGTTTTCACAGCAAATAGATCTGAGATCACAAAGCTTCTTCCGGAGAATAATTATAAGCAGTTTGACAATTATCTTAAATTGATGAAATTGGTAACATCAGCAATAGATGAAAAAACAAAAACAATCGATGATGCAAAGATCCTTAAAGAAGGAGAAGGTTTGTTCCCGAAAGAAGAGCTTATAAAAAGTTTGAATCTTTATAAGCTGAATTATTACTCTGCACACGAGAATTTTCCGGCTTACGAGAAAACTGCACTAGAATATTATAAAAATCCCGATGAGTTCAATAACAGCGAGTTGCTGGCAGCAGCAAGTACGATCAGTGAACAATCAAAAGATATCAAATCTCTTCAAGCCGCAGCACGTTGGACCGAGAAAGTTGTAATGTCTTCAGAAAACTTTGATTCTACAAGTATTTTGGCAACATTATATGACAAACTGGGAAAAAAGGAGGAAGCTAAAATGTTTGCAGGAATGGCAGCAAACTTTGCAAAAGAAGAAAACAGAGATGCTACAAAAATGAACGAAATCCTGAACAAAAAATAATGATGAAAAAACTCATAACTTTAAGTTTAATATTGGTCTCAGTCTTTTGCTTTTCACAGAAAAATGAAACTTATATAAAGGCAAACGCTTTATTTCTACCTGTAGGAATATTAAATATAGGTATTGAGCACGGTTTCTCAGAACATATTACTGGACAGGCGGATTTATTTGTTTCTCCTTGGAAATCATTTGCAGGAAAACACGCACAAGTTTATATGTTGGGTTTTAATGGAAGGTATTATTTCAATGAGGTTTTTAAGAAATTCTATGTCGGCGTTGATTTTTCATTAGCACGATTTAATATCCAAAAGTGGGGATATTGGAATGATAATTTTTATACCCATAAGAACGGAGAAGTTACGCCTTATATTAATTCTAATTTATATCAAAGAGGATATTCATTTATGTTAGGCGGATTAGCAGGTTATCAGTTTACTCTGGGCGAACGATGGAATCTTGATCTATATCTTGGTCTTGGGACAATGCAAAGTTTTTACAAAGGATATGACAAGTTGAGTGGCGACCGCTATGATACAGATGGAGATTCTATGGGAAGAGAGACAAATAGGAGCGGGGAGTTGCTTCCTTATAAAGGTGGCTTAATGATTTCTTATAAACTTTAGAATAATGCATTTGAAAAATCCAAAGTATATTTTAATTGCTGTCATCACATTTTTGATCGTTTTCCTAATGAACTATATTGGAAATGATGCACCAGATAAATTATCCAGAGCTTTGATGACCGCTTTTGCAGCAGTAATAGGTCTGGGAATTGGAATGTGGATCTACAGCAAAAGAGACCAAAACGACGAACGTAACAACTTTGATTAACTAAACTTATTTTTATGCAGATCGATCTACAATCTGGTAAAAAAATATATTTCGCTTCCGACCAACATTTCGGAGTTCCTGATTTGCAACAGAGTAGGATTCGGGAAGAAAAATTCATCCGTTGGCTTGATAATATCAAAAAAGATGCACAAGTTCTTTTTTTAATGGGAGATCTCTTTGATTTTTGGCACGAGTGGAAATATGTGGTTCCGAAAGGTTACATCAGGGTTTTGGGAAAAATTGCGGAACTGAAAGATTCTGGCATTGATATCTATTTCTTTGTTGGGAATCATGATCTTTGGATGAAAAATTACTTCGAGGAGGAATTGGGAATCCCGGTGTTCTTTGAAAAAAGATATTACAAGATCTCTGATAAAAACTTTCTTCTGGCGCACGGCGATGGTCTTGGGCCTGGCGATAAAGGCTATAAAAGAATGAAGAAGGTCTTTACCAATCCTCTGGCTCAGTGGGCTTTTAGATGGTTACATCCTGATATTGCAATGAGAATTGCCAATTACATGTCTCAGAAAAATAAATTGATATCAGGTGAAGAGGACAAGGAATTTCTGGGAGAAGACAAAGAGTTTCTGATACAATATTCCAAGGAAAAACTTAAAACCGAAAATATCGATTATTTTGTTTTTGGGCATCGTCATCTTCCTTTAGTTTTTGACCTGGGAAAAGGTGCAAAATATATCAACCTTGGCGATTGGATAGTCTATTTTACTTATGGTGTTTATGATGGACAATCATTTGAGGTTAAAAAATTTGAAGATTAAATTTCAATATTTGATTTGAAAGCAATGAAGCAGAATATTTTCGACATACAAACCGAAGCTGATTTCGAAACAGCTTGTTTGGAAACCTTTCGTTATCAATATGAAAATGTAGAAGTTTACAGAAAATTTGTTGATTATTTAAACATTGATCCATCAAGCGTAAAACAGGTATCTGATCTGCCTTTTTTACCGATTGAGATGTTTAAAAATCATTTAGTTTTAGACAGAAATTCTGAAACCGGGAATTATTTTCAAAGTTCCGGAACCACACAAATGAATCGATCCAAACACTATATCGCAGATTTTTCTTTATATGAAGAAAGCATTTACAAAAGTTTTGAGCAATTTATTGGCAAACCGGAAGATTATATTTTTCTGGGATTATTGCCCAATTATTCTGAAAACCCACATTCGTCTCTGATCTATATGATTGATTATTTGATCAAAAAATCCGATAAACCAGAGAATGGATATTTTCTTTACAACCATAAGGAATTATTTGATCTGCTCAATAACTTGAAAGATAAAAAAGTAATTCTTTTCGGAGTTTCATTCGCATTGTTGGATTTTCTGGATTTTTGTGATTCAAACTCCCAAACGCTCCAATTCTCCAACACTCTTACTGTAATCGAAACAGGGGGAATGAAGGGGAGAAAAGAAGAAATAACAAAAGATGAGTTGCTGAAAATTTTTCAAAAAGGGTTCAGAACGGAAAAGATCTACTCAGAATATTCGATGACGGAACTACTTTCCCAAGCTTATTCTTTAGGAGAAAATATCTATAAAAGTCCAAACTGGATGAGAATCCTGATCAGAAATACCGAAGACCCATTTTCTTATGTTGATGATGGGAGAACAGGTGCCATTAATATCGTCGATCTGGCCAACAGACATTCTTGCTCTTTTATTGCGACTCAGGACCTGGGAAAAATTGAAAATGATGCATTCCAAGTTTTAGGAAGAATTGACCATTCTGATATCCGTGGTTGTAGTCTTTTGGTATCTTAAATTTGTATTTTATTTATAATTAATTATATTTGAAAAAACACAAATTTAATCTATCTAAGTATTCTATTAAATGAGATTGTTATTTTTGGTTTTTCCATTGTTTTTTTCTGTCTTCAAATCACAAAAATGTTATGATCTGAAAACGGTTCTGAAAGTAGAACCAACCGAACTATATAAACCTCATTTATTAGCTGCTCAAAATTTCGGGGTCAATATCTTGGAAAACACCAAAGCAGTGGACAAATATATTGCTAAAGGAAAATTTGTAAAAGTAAAAAAGAAATCCCGAGGTTACCGTCTGCAGCCTTTGGAATACAGCCGGCCTTATTTGGTGAAAAAAGCAAGAACAACACTGGAAAATATGGCAAATAAATTTGCAACCGAGACCAAGAGTTTCTTCGTTGTGTCATCTGTTACAAGAACTTTGGAAGACCAATGCCGATTAAGAAAAGTTAATGCCAATGCATCATTAGGGATAAGTTCTCATAATTACGGAGCTGCCTTTGATATTTCATATGTTCGATTTGACCATAAACTGAAGGTCAATACAAAACTTGAAAAAGAACTGGAGAAGATTCTTGAATATTACAAAAATCTTGGACGCATATTTTACATCAAAGAAAAGCAACAAAGCTGTTACCACGTTACGGTTCGGAAATATTAGAACATATCAGGGATGTTGAAAATAGAAGAACTTGTTCACAATTTTGTTAATGTCAATTGCGATTTTGATAAAGAGATCGTTTTGACCAATTTTTTCCATTCCGATTGGGAAGCTGATATTCTACTGATTGATAACTTAGGTTTCAGTCACGAGATAGAGATCAAATTATCCAGATCTGATTTTAAAAATGATTTTAAAAAGTTCTATACTAATCAAACAACTGGAGAGAAGTTTCTAAAGCATGATAAGATCGGTTGCGGAGATTATATCTGTAATTCGTTCAGCTTTCTTTTACCAATGGGAATGATTGATCACAATGTTATTCCCAAACACTGTGGAATCATAGAATTTTACCATAATGAGGATAATTGGGAAACAACTTTTTACAAGATCAGAGAACCTAAAACCATTCATGAAGATTCTTATTGGGCATTGTGTGATAAAGAACTTTTTATAAGGAATCTCGCTCGGAATCTCCTGGTTAAAAAATTTGAATTGAAAGGAAAACAAGAGGAATTAATATTCAAAAATAATTTCAATTCTAAAAAATAAAAACCTCGAAATGTATTTTTTCGAGGTTTTGTATTATTAATGTAAATATTATTATGCTACTTCAGCATCATTTCTTTGTAATAAGAATTTGTAGATCAGACCACCGGTGATTCCCCCTAAAATTGGAGCTACCCAAAATAACCAAACTTGTGATAGAGCAAAACTTCCTGCAAAAATAGCCTGAGAAAGGGATCTCGCTGGATTTACGGAAGTATTGGTGATTGGAATAGAGATCAAGTGTATCAAAGTTAAACCAAGACCAATAGCAATTCCTGCAAATTTTCCGTTGGCAAATTTATCTGTTGCTCCCAGGATAATAATCAAAAAGAATGTTGTCAAAAGAAACTCTGTCAAAAACGCAGCTCCCAAAGAATAACTTTTCCCAAAATATACTGCTTCTCCATAAAAATTAGAGGCAAAGGCACCTGCACTTCCGTCACCAGAACCACCGTTGATGAAACTTAAGGCTGCTGCTGCTGCAATAGCGCCAACACATTGTGCCACAATGTAAGGAAGTAAATCTTTTCCAGGAAATCTGCCACCGGCCAAAAGGCCAAAAGATACAGCCGGATTAAAATGCCCACCTGAAATATGCCCTACGGCATAAGCCATGGTAAGAACCGTAAGTCCGAATGCCAAAGCGACACCTAATAAAAGAATTCCCAATTGTCCATTAGAAGCTGGAGCGATCTGTGAAGCGAAGATCGCACTTCCGCAACCTCCGAAAACCAACCAAAATGTGCCGAAAAATTCAGCAAATAGTTTTTTAATCATTATGTTTTATTTTTTAATTGTTATATCAAATATAATATTTTAATTCTATTGTAACCATTTTTTTAATGAAATATGTTTTGGTTTAACTTTGTATGACCTATAAAGAAAAAAATATGGCTTTAAAATATTCAGTTCTGGATCTGGCAACTATTGTTAAAGGAGATGATATAAATAAAACGTTTCAAAAATCCGTTCAATCTGCACAATTGGCTGAAAAACTTGGGTTTACAAGATATTGGTTCTCAGAGCATCATAACTTTCCGAATGTTGCAAGTGCTTCAACTTCGATTTTAATTGGACACATTGCATCGCAAACGGAAACTTTGAGAGTTGGATCCGGTGGAATAATGCTCCCGAACCATTCAACCTTATCAGTTGCTGAACAGTTTGGAACACTGGACGGATTATTTCCGGGAAGAGTAGATCTTGGATTAGGAAGAGCTCCCGGAACTGATATGTTGACGGCTACGGCTTTGCGGGGAAATAATTTCAATCCCAATTATAATTTTGAATTTCATATCAAGGAACTTCAAAAATACATGTCCAAAGAAAATTCTGGATCTAAAGTAAGAGCGATTCCTGGAGAAGGTGCTGATGTTCCACTTTATATCTTGGGAAGCTCCACTGATTCGGCTTTTTTGGCGGCTAAATTAGGGTTGCCTTATGCATTTGCAGCACATTTTGCACCGTCACAGTTGGAGGTTGCTTTGGAAATTTACAGAGAACATTTTCAACCTTCAGAGTTTTTGGACAAACCTTATGTGATGGTTTGTATCAATATTATTGGCGCAGATTCTGTGGATGAGGCGCATTATTTATCAACATCACATTTTCAGGCCTTTGTTAATATTTTGACAGATCAAAGACAACCACTCTTGCCGCCAGAAGAAACAGAGTTGGCAGATATTTCTGATGAGGTTGCGCTTCATCTCAACAGAATGGCCGCCAAAACTTTTGTAGGAGATAAAGAAAGTCTGAAAGAGAAATTAAGCAAATTTGTAAAAGATCACAGACCTGATGAGATCATAGTTTCCGGAAATATTTATGATTTTGATAAGAAATTGAAATCCTACGAGATAGCTTCGGAAGTTATCAAATCACTATAATTAGAAAGCACAAACTTACGTTTGTGCTTTTGTTTTATTTTAGAACTTCAACTTCGATTGAACTGCTGTTGAAAACTTTGATATTTGCTTTTGTATAATCTTCCTTTGTTGCTTTATAAGGATTTTCAAGAAACTTTTGAGGATTGATCGCCATCAAAGGAAACCATGTACTTTGAACCTGCACCTGGATTTTATGTCCTTTTTTGAAAGTGTGTAAAACATCTTGTAATTTAACATTCACATTGGTTTCTTGATCAGGGACAAGAGCTTCCGGTTTTTCAAAACTATTACGGAATCTGGCAGGCATTATTTCGCTTCTTACCATCTGATGATAATTTCCATAAATAACATTAGGTTTGTCTGGATTTGCTTTTTCATCAGAAGGATATACATCTATTAATTTTACAACAAAATCCGCATCGGTAGATGTAGAAGCTATTTTCAATTTAGCCAAAATTTCTCCGGCCAATGTCAAATCATTTTCTAATACCTCGGTTGTAAATGTAAGCACATCTGGTCTGTAACTAGCAAAACGTTGGTCTTCACTCATATAATTCCTTGGTGTGAAAGCATTCATATCTTTATAGTTTTCACTACTTAAAACAGGTTTGTTAGGGTCAGAAGTGTATTCTGAAAAAGCAACCTGGTTTAAGATGTTTTTGGCTAAAGCTCCCGAGTTGTCAAGATAAAATGATACTTTCTGAGTCTGTTTCGGAGGCCAGTTTTCAAATTGTTCCCATTGTTTTTTTCCTGTGTCAAACATGTAAGCTTCCGGAAGTTTTGCTGCAGTTTTGGAATCTTCTTTCAAGTAATGATGAAAGAAAGGCTGCTCAATATTTTTCTGATAAAAAGTTGTAATGCTGTCTCCAAAGTAGATGTCATTATGAAAATGTTTTCCGTCTTCTCTGTTCCAACCACCGTGAGAGAAAGGCCCCATTACAATTGTATTTTTAGCTTTTGGACTTGTTTTTTCTATTGTTTTATAAATTTCTAATGGACCGCGTAAGTCTTCTGCATCAAACCAGCCACCGACGGTCATTACCGCATGATCGATATTTTTGAGATGAGGTAAAAGATCTCTTTTTTGCCAGAATTCATCATAGTTTGGATGTTCAACAACTTCCTGCATAAAGAAGTTGTCTTTGTAATACTTGTCAACACCATCTTTCAGGGTTCCCATATCTTTATAGAAAAGATAGCCATCATCAGAAGTTGGTTTGATCATTTTATCAGCGAACCAGCTTTTGTCTTCAGCTTTAGTTTTCTGAACTCCAAATACTGGAAATGTTTTGAAATAACTCATCAAAAAAGCTCCGTTATGATGGAAGTCATCAAACCAGAAATCTGAAATTGGTGCTTGAGGTGAAGATGCCACCAATGCCGGATGATTGGCCAAAGCCCCAACAGCAGTGTAAAATCCAGGATAAGATGTTCCGTATTGTCCTACTTTTCCATTGTTGTATTGTACATTTTTCACCAACCAGTCAACTGTATCATAAGTATCGATGCTTTCGTCCACTCCTTTCTTTGTTTTAGAGTCAACTTGTGGTGTCATATTCGTGAAAGTACCCTCGCTCATATATCTTCCCCGAACGTCCTGAAATACGAAAATATATTTTTCTTTTTCAATGAAAGGATTTGGGCTTAATTTTTTCCTGAAATTAGTTTCTCCATAAGGTGCAACACTGTAACAAGTCCTGTTCATAATGACAGGATATTTTTTGCTTTTTGAAATGTCCTTTGGTGTGTAAATAATGGTGAACAATTTGGTTCCATCTCGCATCGGGATATAAACTTCTTTTTTTGTGAAATTTTCTTCGACCGAATTGATCTGAGCAAAACTGAAACTAACTGTTATAATATAGAAAAACACTAAGAACTTTTTCATTGAAAATAAATATTTGAATAAAATTAGGTTTTTTGTACGAATTAATGATAATTCTATGGGATGTATATGAACCGATTATCTACAAATTAGAAACTTGATTTAATTTTCGAATGAATTCATCAAGGAGAGTTTATCAATTCATCGAGGAGAATTTATTAATTCATCAAGATGATAAATTTATATTATAATAATCAACATAAAAAAACCTGGCTCGATCTGAACCAGGTTTGTATTTTATATCATTTATTTTTTACAATCCAAAGATTTTAGCAAAAATATCAGGAACAATTCCCATTGAAACCAAAGCTAAAATGATAGCAACGGAAACAATATTGTAGGTAATGCTTGCTTTTTCTGTATTATGGAAGTTATCTTCTTTGTAGAAAAACATAGCGATGATCAACCTTAGATAATAAGCGATACTCAACGCTGAACCCAATACTGCAATCAAAACCAAGAATTCATAATGTCCTGCAATTGCCTGATTGAAAATTCCTAATTTCCCAATGAAACCGGCAGTCAAAGGAATTCCTGCCATTGATAACATAGAGATTGTAGAAACTACAGCCAATAGAGGTTCTTTTTTTCCAAGTCCGTTAAACGCTGCAAATGATGTTTCTTTTTTGATTTTCTCCACCCAGATCAAACTGATGAAAACTCCAACTGTTGCCAAAGAATATGCAAATAAATAGTATCCTAAGATATAGGTCGAAAAATTATTGATTCCGAAGAATATCAATGAGATATATCCAGCGTGGGAAACAGAAGAGTAGGCGAGCATTCTTTTCGCATTGGTCTGAACCAATCCCATTACGTTTGCCAAAAGCAAAGTCAGAATGATGAAAACACCTAATATATTGATCCAGTCTCCTGCAATTCCGCCGAAAGCAATCGTCATTAACTTGAACAAGGCAAAGAAGCCGGAGATCTTTACGACAGATGCCATGAAAGCAGTGATCAATGAAGGAGAACCTTGATAAACATCAGGACTCCACATATGGAACGGTGCTAATGATACTTTGAAAGCTAAGGCTGCCAACATCAAAATAGCTCCCATGATCAGCATCAAGTTCTTAGGATTGTTGTAAGCAAAATCGTGGATGGCATAAAGGTCAAAACTTCCAGCACTTCCATAAACCAAAGCTACACCAAACAAAAGAAATCCTGTTGCGAATGCTCCCATCAAGAAGTATTTCATAGAAGCTTCCGTAGAACGAAGGTCGGTTTTATTAGCTCCAGCCATTACATACAAAGGAATTGACAAAATTTCTATTCCGATGAATAATGTTACCAAGTTTTGGAATCCAAATAATACGATTCCTCCACAAAGTGCAAACAACATCAATGCATACAATTCTGACTGATGACTTCTGTGGTTACTGAATGCAAATCCTCCTAAAAAGAATAGAAGAGTAGTAACAACAATCGATACTTTTGTGAACAGAGCTGCGTTGTAACTGTAGTCATACATCGATTTGTACTGAGCGAAGAACTCACATTCTGGAAAGAAACTGACTACTAGGCCAACGACTAATCCTAAGATTCCGATGTATCTTGCATATTTGCCTTTCTCAAAAACACCGGAAAATAATACCAGAATTGCCGTAAGGAATAAAACTATTAAAACACTCATTTCTTTATTTATTTCGCCGGAAATCGGAAGACCGATATCCGTTTTGAATTTTATTATTTATTTTGAAACACTTCGACAAGCTCAGTGTGACACGTTTAATTTTTGTAAGGCTGAGCCTGTAGAAGCCTCTATTAATTCAGCATAGAAGAGTAGATGAATCTTACAGAACTTGTTACCATTTCTATAACGGGTTGTGGATAAACTCCCAAAACAATTACAAAAACTGCTAAGCTTGCCAATACTGTGAACTCCACTGAACTGATATCTTTCGTTGTTGCCAAAACACCTTCGTCTCCTTTTCCAAACATTGTTTTTCCGTAGAATCTCAACATATAAGCTGCAGCAAGAATCAATGTCAAACCTGCTAAAACTGTCATGATTAGATTGTATGAGAAAATAGATTTCAATAAGATAAATTCTCCAATGAATCCGTTGGTCAAAGGAACTCCTGTCGCACCAAGCAAGATGATCATAAACAAGATGGCGAATTTGGGAGCTACTTTTGCCAAACCTCCCATCTGACGGATGTCCCTGGTCTTGAATCTTTTATAAAGAATATCTGCACAGTAGAACAATCCTACAACGTTGATACCGTGAGCAAAACTTTGGATCATCGCACCTTGGGCACCTTCGAAGTCCAGTCCAACACGCATTGTTACAACAGCCGATGCAAATATTCCAGCAACTATTAGCCCAACGTGAGAAAGGGAAGAATAGGCGATCAATCGTTTGCTATCATTAGAGATCAATGCGATCAAAGCTCCATAAATAATTCCGATTACAGAAAGGATAATTACAATTTCCCCGGAAATTCCCCCAATTGCCAGAGGCGTGATAGGAAGTAAATATCTCATTACTCCGTAAACCGCCATTTTCAGCATAATTCCTGATAGCAACATTGACCCTTGCGTTGGAGAATAAGTATAAGTGTCAGGCTGCCAAGTATGGAAAGGAAATACCGGTAATTTAACTGCAAAAGCAAAGAAAATAAACCAGAATATTACTGTTTGTTCATTTACATTTAGGTTAGCATTGTATAAATCTGTCAAAGCGAATGATGCTGCGTGATTATAAACATAGATCAACCCGATCAGCATAAACAACGATCCTACGAATGTGTAAACGAAGAATTTAGTTGTAAATTTGATTCTTTTATCTTCTTGTCCCCAGATTCCGGCAATCAGCCAGATCGGAATCAATGTTACTTCCCAGAAAATATAGAATAGCAATCCGTCCAAAGAAGTGAAAACACCTAACAATCCGAATTGCATTAACAAAATCAGTGCATAGAAAGAATTAGGGTAGCCTTTTGACTCGTTGAAAGAAGATAAGGTAATGATTGGAACCAGGATGTTAGTCAATAGGACCATTAGCATACTCATCCCATCAATCCCGAAGTTGAAGCTGCTTTTTATATAGCTTGACCAAGGATAGGTGATCTCATATTGCAATGGCGCATCTACTGTTGGATTGAAATCGAAATTTCCCAACATATAAAATGCGACGAACATCTCTGCAAGAGCAAAAGCCAATGCGATATATTTACTGGAAGGATTCTTCCAGAAAAATAGTAAACCCGAACCTACGAGAGGTAAAAGTAATAATGTTAATAGTAAACAGGACATTATTATTTCAATATAAAGTTAACAATCAATACAATTCCTATCGCCAATGACATAATCAGCACATAGTTTTCCACGTTTCCGTTTTGGAGACGTTTGGCCGCTCTTCCAGAATCCTGTGCTCCTAAACCAATGAAATTTACAATCGGATCAAGAACTGCTTTATCGAACATAGCCGCCGCTTTTCCAGCTTCTTCAATTGGTCTTACGATACAGGCATTATAAATTTCATCCACGAACAACTTCTTGGCGGATAATTTTTCCCATCCAGAATATTGTTCTTCCGGAAGTGCTTTTTTCTGTTTCTTAACGTAAGTATTCTTAACAAAAAACCAAACTGTGAAGAACATCAATATCGTAGCACCCAAAAGAATCATTTCTGTGTTGAAATTAACTCCGGAAAGAGTTGCTTCCATTTCACTGAAACTCTGCTCTGTCAATACTGGTTTCAACCATTCCAATAATTTTGCATAATGACCATGTCCTATGAAGTGAGGAAGATTAATTAAACCTCCAATAACCGAAAGTACAGCCAAAACGATCAATGGCAAGGTCATATTCACAGGACTTTCGTGCAAGTGATGTTTTTGTTCTTCTGTGCCTCTGAACTGCCCGTGGAAAGTCAAATAGTACAATCTGAACATATAAGTTGCGGTAATAGCAGCTAGAATGAATAACATTACCCAATAGATAGGGTTTTTAGCATAAGCTGCAACCAAAATCTCGTCTTTGGAAATCATCCCGGATAATAACGGAAAACCAGATATTGCCAATGTTCCGATAAGAAAAGTAGCATGTGTGATAGGAATGTATTTTTTCAGACCACCCATAAAACGCATATCCTGTTCGTTGCTCATTGCGTGGATCACAGAACCTGCTCCTAAGAATAACAATGCTTTGAAGAAAGCGTGTGTCATTACGTGGAACATTGCTGTTGTATAAGCACCTAATCCTAAAGCGATGAACATAAATCCAAGTTGAGAAACCGTAGAATATGCCAGGACTTTTTTGATATCGTTTTGACGAAGTGCATAGAAGCCTGCTAAAGCTGCAGTCAAGAATCCGATTAATAAAATTCCGTCCTGAACAGTTGGTGCTAAAGTGAATAAGAAATTACTTCTAACAACTAAATAAATACCAGCTGTAACCATCGTTGCTGCGTGAATCAATGCGGAAACCGGGGTTGGTCCGGCCATTGCATCCGGTAACCAAGTGTATAAAGGAACCTGGGCAGATTTACCAGTTGCTCCGATGAACAAACTTGCTGTGATGAATATAATTGTTGTTCCGTCTAATTCAAAGCTTGAAGCATTTTGAGCGACAGAAAGATAATCGATAGCATTAACATTGGCAGCGATTGCGAAAATACCAATCAGCAATCCAAGGTCACCAATACGGTTCATAATGAAAGCCTTTCTTGCTGCTTTTCCGTAATCTTCGTTGGTGTACCAGAATCCAATCAATAGATAGGAACAAAGTCCTACACCTTCCCAACCGATGAAAAGAATCAGATAATTGCTTCCTAAAACCAAAAGCAGCATCGAGAAAATAAACAGGTTAAGGTATGTGAAGAATTTGTAGAAACCCTTATCGTGGCTCATATAGCCAATAGAGTAGAGGTGGATCAATGACCCGATCCCGGTAATAATCATTACCATCATCAATGACAATTGGTCAACTTGGAAACCAAAATTAACCTGAATCCCATTCACTCTAAACCATTCAAAAGCTTTTACGATAACTGGAGCGCTATCACTTTTAAATCCTAAAAATATACTTACGGTGATAACAAACGAAGCGAAAACTACCAATGTTGCTAAACCTCCAACCAATATTTTAGGAAGATTTTTCCCAAAAAGTCCATTGATGATGAATCCAATTAAAGGTAAAAGTACGATCGCATAAACTAAATTTTCCATTCCTTTTATTATCCTCTTAATTTATTAAAAATACTTACGTCCACGGATCTGGTATTTCTGTACATCATTGCGATGATTGCCAATCCTACAGCTACTTCTGCCGCTGCAACCACCATTATGAAGAAAACCAAAAGCTGACCGTTGCCATCTCCTTTGTAAGCAGAAAAAGCTGCTAATAAAAGATTCACAGAATTAAGCATCAATTCTACACATCCTAATATGACGATGGCGTTTTTGCGGATCAAAACTCCTAAAACACCAAGGCAGAACAAAACTGTACTCAGAATAATAAAATATTCTAAAGGTATCTGCTGTATAAATGTATTTACATCTCCTCCCATAATCTTATAAATCTTTTTTACCGATAAGAACCGCGCCTACAATCCCTGCTAAAATAAGGATAGAGGCCAATTCGAATGGTAATACATATTCGTTAAATAATAATCTTCCCAGATTTTTGGTCAAACCAACCGAATGGTCGATATTATCCGCCACAGTCGTTTTTCCGGAAAGACCTCTGTAAGCTCCCAGCATTCCTACAAATAAGATACAAACCGAGATAATCCCGATGAACTTCGGAAGGTTGGCCTTCTTACTTTCATCTTCTTTATTGAGGTTAAGCATCATCAGGATATAAAGGAACAATACCATAATGGCTCCCGTGTAAACGATAATCTGAACGATACCTAAAAACTGT
The DNA here is from genome assembly GCF_000426465.1 of Epilithonimonas caeni DSM 17710. GTDB lineage: Bacteria > Bacteroidota > Bacteroidia > Flavobacteriales > Weeksellaceae > Epilithonimonas > Epilithonimonas caeni. The sequence continues at coordinate 162,261 of NZ_KE384527.1, read as the reverse complement.
GCATTAAGAAGTATGTACATTCCAGCAATGGAGAACATCGTCACGATCAAAGAAAGAATTGCATATAAAGGATTTCTCGCAAATACAAAGTAAACAGCACTTGCAATGGCGATAAACGCTACAATAAAGAATAAAATCTGGTCCATTATTTTACTGCCTTTTTTTGTTTCTCAGATTGTCTTTCTGTGATGTCAATCCTTGCATTAATTTTTTCAACCAATTTATCTTTTCCATAGATGAAAGAATTTCTATTTTGTTCCACATCTACCAATCTGTCCGTAAGATAGATTGCAGATTTTGGACAAGCTTCTTCACACATTCCACAGAAGATACATCTTAGCATATTGATCTCATAGATTTCAGCATATTTCTCTTCTCTGTAAAGATGCTTCTCGTCTTTGGTTCTTTCAGCGGCTGTCATTGTTATTGCTTCTGCAGGACAAGCTACGGCACAAAGTCCACAAGCCGTACATCTTTCTCTACCTTCCTCGTCTCTTTTCAAAACGTGCTGACCTCTCCAGATTTCGGCTCTTGGTTTCTGAACCTCAGGATAAGAATAAACTGCAGGTGCTCCTTTCATCACGGTTCTTACGGCGTGCTTAAAAGTGATTCCCATTCCTTTGAAGATCGCCGGAAGGTAGATCTTTTCCGCAATGGTCATTTCTTTATTCGAAACAACTTTTGATCTGTTAGTAAGTTTCATTTAATATAAGTTAGATGTTAGAAGTCAGATGTTAGATATTAGATTTTGAACCATATTATCACATCACCTCATTATCAAATTTTCAATTTTTTAATTTCCAAATGCTAAAATCACAGCACCTGTTACAATTAGATTTACCAATGCCAATGGAATCAAAGTTTTCCATCCAAGGTGCATTAGTTGGTCATATCTGAATCTCGGAAGTGTCCATCTGATCCACATGAAGATCAAAATTCCGATGATCGTTTTTGTTAAAAATGCAACAATACTTAATACTCCTGCAACATTTTCTCCCCAGTTATGGGTTACCCAATCGATTCCGGGATAATTATAACCTCCGAAGAAAAGAACCACCATGAATGCATTTGAAATAAACATGTTCACATATTCCCCGAACATATATAGTCCTAATTTCATTGATGAATATTCGGTAGAGTAACCCGTTACCAATTCAGATTCACATTCTGGCAAATCGAAAGGGTGACGATTGGTTTCCGCTAAAGCAGCAACAAAAAATATTAAGAAAGCTAGAGGTTGATAAAGAATATTCCAGTTGATTCCGGAAATAGCAGGAATGAATCCCCAAATTTTCCCGGTAGATTGAGCTTCAGAAATTGCTTTTAGATCAAGACTCCCTGTCATCATAATGATAGAAAGCAATGCTAATCCCATTGCTAATTCATAAGAGATCATCTGGGAAGAAGCTCTGATAGCGCCTAATAACGAATATTTGTTGTTGGAAGCCCAACCACCGATCATAATTCCATAAACTCCGATAGAAGCCATACCGATAATGAAAAGAACACCCACATCAATATTAGCAACTTGCAGATCGTAAGAAACGCCTCCGAAATTCAATGTTTTACCCCAAGGAATTACGGCTCCTGTGATCAATGAAATAAACATCACCAATGACGGTCCTAAGATGAAAAGGAATTTTTCAGCATTAGCCGGCGTAAAGTCTTCTTTGAAGAAAAATTTACCACCATCTGCCAACGGTTGTAATAACCCGAATGGTCCTGCTCTGTTTGGTCCGATACGGTCTTGCATTATCGACGCCACTTTTCTTTCTGCCCAAGTAGAATAGGCAGCAATAGTAAGTGCCAAAAGGAATAGCGCCAATACTAATATGATTTTAAAAGTCAGTAATTCCATATTTTAAAAGTTCAAAATTTAAAGTTCAAAGTTTTTGTAAAAGTTGAGTTTAAATTTTTATTAATTATCTAATTTTTCAATTTCTTTTTCGTCTGCTACACCGATCTCTTTGGCTTCCGGATTATCCAAAACATTGTAGCTGTCTGTTTTTTTCTCGTAATGGTTAAGAGAAATCACAGAATGTCTATCGATATGTCTTGGTCCTTCGATGTTCCAAAGTGCAGTATCTTTTTTGTGGAAACGACACTCATCACAGATCCATTCTTCCACTTCACCGTATTGGTCTTTTCTTGCGGTTACCCTTACCACTTCGTCTCCCTTCATCCAAAGTACAGCTTTTCCATTACATTTTGTGCAGGTACAAGTTGCATTGTAAGGTTTTGTAAACCAGACTCTGCTTGCAAATCTTGCCGTTCTATCTGTTAACGCGCCAACTGGACAAACGTCGATCACGTTTCCGATGAAATCATTGTCCAAAGCTTTGTTCAGCATTGTTGATATTTCTGCGTGGTCGCCTCTGTAAAGGATTCCGTGTTCTCTTTTTTCAGTTAACTGATTCGCTGCCAATACACATCTTGCGCAAAGGATACAACGATTCATATTTAATTTGATGTTTGGACCGATGTCGTCTGCATCATAGGTATTTCTCTCGAATTCTGTTCTGGTATTGGCTACACCGTGTTCATAACCCAGATCCTGAAGGTGACATTCTCCGGCCTGATCACAAATTGGACAATCCAAAGGGTGATTCACCAAAAGAAATTCGGTAACCGCTTTTCTACCTTCCTGCGCTTTTTCAGAAGTCAAATTTTTAACTTCCATTCCGTCCATTACGCCGGTTCTACAGCTTGCAACCAATTTAGGCATTGGTCTAGGGTCTGCTTCAGAACCTTTGGAAACTTCTACCAAACACGTTCTACATCTACCACCGCTGGTTTCCAATTTGCTGTAGTAGCACATTGCAGGAGGTACAGATTTTCCACCGATTTGTCTAGCTGCTTCCAAGATAGAAGTACCGGGCAAAACTTCGGTAGTTTGTCCGTCTATGGTTACTTTAAATTTTTTGACTTCTTCGCTCATATTTCAAGATTTTAGATTTTAGATTTTAGATTTTAGATGAAAATCCTTGTTCCAAATCTTATGTCAATTCTATTTATTTTCTAAGATATATTTAAAATACCTTAATTTTTTATTTTTCTATTAAATACATATCCAACACCAAAATTAACTTGATAGAATACGAAGTCCTGACTCGCTTTATCAGGTTTATTATTAAGAGTTGTTTTGATATCCGGCATATTGATATAACCGAATTTACCTTCTACTCTTGCCATCCAATGGTTCCAAAATACCAGATCGATGTTGGTCCTCGCATCCAGCCCGAATCCCGCCAAATGGTATCTGTCACTTCTCTCATTTCCAAAAAGTTTTACATTGCTTTTCGGCACCAGTGCACCAATTCCGCCTCCGTAAGCCCAAAAGATGTTAAAATCCTTTTTGGATAAAATGTTCTTGTATTTTTCCAGACCTAGATTGATATAATTAAGACCATCGGTATGCTCAAATGTCAAAAATTGTTCATCCGATAAATTAACTTCGCCATTATGAACCATTGCAGCATAAGTTGGATCTGAAATATGTCCGTTAATATCTACAGTCTGATTCTGGTCCATCACATATTTCATATGATCCTGCGCAATCACAACAGCTAGATTATCCTTAATAAAATAAGCCAGTCTAAAATTAAACTGTGGAGCCGATACCTCTGATGGATTAATATAGTCCCAGCTCAATTTAGAAGGTCTGTCATGAGCTACAACATTATTTAATGTGAAATCATAGCCATTCCCTCTAAATCTGATATCAGACTTACTGAATCCTGCTCTGTTCCAACCCCAAAAAACGAACATCGTTCCTTTGGAAAATTTGGATTGGTTATAACCAGAATTATTAACTGTGTCTTGATTTTGTCCGAATACAGTTGTTATCCCAACAAAAAATACAAAAACGAATTCAAAGAACTTCTTCATTATTTCTAGTGAATTTGAAAATACAAATTCTATTTAATCTTTTATCTAACTGTTACTAACAGCTGGAATAGGGTCTGCATAGTTTGCTATTCCGTAATTTTGAGTCTGGCTCAGCTCAGGATTGTTAACGTGCCATTCAAACTCATCTCTGAAGTGTCTGATGGCAGCAGCAACCGGCCAAGCTGCCGCATCTCCAAGAGGACAAATGGTATTCCCCTCGATTTTTCTCTGGATATCCCAAAGCAAATCGATATCTTCCATTTTTCCTTCTCCTTTTTCTATTTTTTTCAAGATTTTGTACATCCAGCCTGTTCCTTCACGGCAAGGTGTACATTGTCCACAACTCTCGTGGTTGTAGAATCTAGCTAAAGTCATTGTATGATTAACTACACACTGGTCTTCATCCAAAACAATGAATCCTCCTGAACCCATCATCGTTCCGGTAGCAAAACCACCGTCAGCCAGAGATTCATAATTCATATATCTTGGTTCACCATTGATTGTTTTCAGTAAAAGATTGGCTGGAACAATTGGAACAGAACTTCCTCCAGGAATACAAGCTTTCAGTTTTTTACCATTTGGGATTCCACCACAATATTCATCTGAGTAGATAAACTCTTCAACCGTGATGGTCATATCGATTTCGTAAACACCTGGTTTGTTGATGTTACCACAAGCAGAAATCAATTTAGTTCCTGTTGACCTTCCAACGCCGATTTTAGCATATTCAGCACCGCCAATTTCGATGATTGGAACAACAGCTGCTATAGATTCAACATTATTAACAACCGTTGGTCTTTCCCAAAGTCCTTTTACAGCAGGGAAAGGTGGTTTAAGTCTTGGGTTTCCTCTTCTGCCTTCAAGAGATTCCAGCAAAGCTGTTTCTTCACCGCAAATATAGGCTCCCGCACCCCTTTGAACATAGATTTCCAGATCGAAACCTGTTCCTAAGATATTTTTTCCAAGAAAGCCTGCTGCTTTAGCTTCATCGATTGCTTCCTCCAAAATATCCGGAATCCAGGAATATTCTCCTCTTATGTATATATAGGATGTATTAGAACCTAATGTGTAAGATGAAATCAACATTCCTTCAATCAAAAGATGAGGAAGAAATTCCATCAGGTATCTATCCTTGAAAGTTCCCGGTTCAGATTCGTCAGCATTAACAACCAAGTGTCTTGGAACGCCTTCTGGTTTTGCAAGAAAACTCCACTTCATTCCAGTCGGGAAACCAGCGCCACCACGACCACGAAGTCCGGAAGTTTTAACTTCTTCCAGGATTTCTTCAGGCTTCATTTTAAGAGCTTTTTCCGCAGCTTCATAACCACCGTGTTTACGGTAAGTTTCAAAGTAACGAATTCCCTCTATATGTGCATTTTTAAGTAAAAGTTTTTTACCCATTTCTTCAATATTAATCTAAAGCGATGGCTCCTTGTCTGCAAAGTTCAAGGATTTCATCAACTTTTTCTACTGTTAAATTTTCATGATAGAATTTTCCCAACTGCATCATTGGCGCATATCCACACGCTCCAAGACATTCAGCTGGTTTCAATGTGAATAATCCATCTTCAGAAGTTTCTCCGTCTTTAATATTCAATTTTTTTCGGATATGGTCTAGGATATTATCACTTCCGTTCAGCATACAAGGCCCCGTTCTGCAAACTTCCAAAACATATTTTCCAACCGGCTTCATATTGAACATCGTATAGAAAGTTGCTACTTCGTATACTTCAATAGGCGTGATACTCAATAATTCAGCCACATAATCCATCACCGGAACAGCCAGCCAACCATCGAATTCTTTTTGTGCCAAATGCAAAACAGGAATAAGAGCAGACTTTTGTCTTCCTTCCGGATATCTTGCGATAATTTTATGAACCTGTGCTAAGCTTTCAGGTTTAAAAGCAATTGTTTCGCTCATTTTATTTAAGATTAAAGAACCAAGAACAAAGAGTCAGGACTCGCAATTCTGAATTCTAAATTCAATTTTTATTTTGAAATGAAAGTCTTTTATCTTTCATCTTTTTTCTTAATGTCTTTCTATGCGTCTAATTCTCCCGCAATAATATTCATACTACACATCGTTACGATTGCATCAGAAATTACAGAACCCTGAATCATTTCCGGATACGCCTGATAATAGATGAAACAAGGTCTTCTGAAGTGCAGTCTGTAAGGACTTCTTCCGCCATCACTTACGAGATAGAAACCTAATTCTCCGTTTCCACCCTCAACAGCGTGGTAAACTTCGCCTTTAGGAACATCCGTTTCTCCCATTACAATTTTGAAATGGTAGATCAAAGCTTCCATTTTTTGATATACATCTGCCTTTTCAGGAAGATAAAATTCTGGAACGTCTGCATGGAAAGGACCTTCCGGCAGATTTTCGTAAGCTTGTTTGATGATTTTGATCGATTCCCAAACTTCCTGCTGACGAACCATAAAACGGTCGTAAGTATCTCCAGCAGTTCCTACCGGAATGATGAAATCGAAATCTTCATAAGAAGAATAAGGCTGCGCAACTCTCACATCATAATCAACACCGGCTGCACGCAGATTTGGACCAGTGAAACCATAGCTCAAAGCCCTCTCTGCTGAGATTGCTCCTGCGCCAATCGTTCTGTCCATAAAGATTCTGTTTCTCTCCAAAAGATTACAAAATTCTTGAAATCTTGGTGGGAAAGTTTTTAAGAAATCTTTTAATAACTCGTGAAACTTAGGCGTGAAATCTCTTTCGAATCCTCCGATTCTTCCCATATTGGTTGTCATTCTCGCTCCACAGATCTGCTCATACATATCGTAGATTCGCTCTCTTTCGATAAACATATAAGTAAGGCCTGTAATTGCTCCGGAGTCCATACCTGTTACACCATTACAAATCAAATGGTCACCAATTCTTGCCAATTCCATCAAAATAACACGCATATAATCTACACGTTTTGGAACTTTGACACCAATCAGTTTTTCTACTGTCATATGCCAACCCAAATTATTGATTGGCGCAGAACAATAGTTCATACGGTCTGTAAGCGTAGTAATCTGAGCAAAGTTTCTTCTTTCAGAAATCTTTTCAAATGCTCTATGGATATAACCAACGGTTTGCTCTGCGTGAAGGATTCTTTCCCCATCCATTGTAAGGACGTTCTGGAAAATCCCGTGAGTCGCAGGGTGAGTAGGACCAAGGTTCAATGTGTACAATTGTCCGTCGATTTGTTCCTTACTGTCGTATTGGTTAAGTATATTAGATAATGAGTTATCTTTCATAATTTTATAATTGATAATTGATAAGCGATGATTGATAAAATAAAAATCATTTATCAATTATCATTCATCAGTTATGTTTTATCTTCCGAACATACTATCGTTCTTGTCAGTTCTTGTTCCGTCTTCCAAACGATATTCCTTCAGCATTGGATGGTATCCAAGGTCTTCCATATTAAGGATAGGTCTCAAATCAGGATGCCCTTTGAATTTGATTCCGTAGAAATCATAAGTTTCTCTTTCCATCCAGTTGGCGCCAGCATATAATTCTACAAGAGAATCAACCTCAATGTTTTCTCTGGACATAAAAATTTTAAGACGTAATCTGAAATTCGCCATCAAATTATGCAAATGATAAACAACGCCTATTTCTTTCTCAGGAGTTTCAGGATAATGGATTCCACAGATATCTGTCAAAAAATTGAATTCCAAAGTTGAATCTTTCAAATAATGAATTACTTTCTTGATATCATCTTTTTTAATTTCAATCGTCAGCATTCCATAAGGTTCTGAACTTGAGATTACAGATTCAGGGAATTCTCTTGTGATAGCTTCTAATACAAATTCGTTTGTCATTTCTCTTAGTTGCTAATATTGTAAGAATCTAACAAATGCTGATATTCCGGCATATCTCTTCTTCTGATGCTTTCGCTTTCTACCAAAGCCTGCACTTGCATTACACCTTCGATGATTTGCTCAGGTCTTGGCGGACAGCCCGGAACGTAAACGTCAACAGGAATGATTTTGTCAATCCCCTGTAAAACTGAATAAGTATCAAAAATACCACCGCTGGAAGCACAGGCTCCAACAGCAACAACCCATTTTGGTTCAGCCATCTGGGTGTAAACTTCTTTCAAAACTGGTCCTAATTTCTTAGAAATAGTTCCGCAAACCATCAACATATCTGCCTGTCTTGGAGAGAAAGAGTTTCTTTCCATTCCAAATCTTGAAGCATCATAAGTTGGATTCAATGTCGCCATAAATTCGATACCACAACAAGAAGTTGCAAACGGTAAAGGCCAAAGTGAAAACTTTCTTGCCATCCCGATTACACTGCTCAGTTTAGTTGCGAAAAATCCTTCTCCTTCATATCCCTCAGGAGCTGGCGCATCTGTTATTATTACTGGTTTTTTATCTGACATTTTTTAGATTTTAGATTTTGAATTTTAAATTTTAGATTAAAAATCTTACTGAGTTTTAAACCTGCAATAAATCATCCAAAATTTATAATTTATAATTATTTTATTTATCCCAATCTAATGCGCCGCGTTTCCAAACATAGAAAAACGCTACAAAGAAAATAGCTACGAATGTAAGAACTGCTAAAAAGCCCTGCATTCCAAATTCTCTGAAGTTAACAGCATATGGATAAAAAAATACGATTTCTATATCGAATAGAACAAACAAAACCGCAGTCAAAAAGTATTTGATAGAAAAAGGTGTTCTGGCATTACCTTCTACAGCAACTCCACATTCCCAGCTCTGGTTTTTTACAGAATTTCCTTTCTTTTGCTGTGGTCCCAAGAAATGAGCGCCCAGCAAAGAAATGATGACGAAACCAAGACCAACTCCTGCCTGAATCAGTATAGGAATATAATTTTCGGGTAAATTCATAAAGTCTAAATTTAACTATGCAAAAATACTAAATAAAGATTTAATATATTAAATTATCGGCCTTATGTAGAGGAGACAAAAGTCTCTTTTTGAAAATTTAGAATTGTTATAAATAAGGACTTACTGATCTTTCTTGCTTATCTTCTTAAGAACAAGATAAGCAATGTATGCGATGTATAGAAATAATATGCTGGCAAAGAGGATGTTGATGACAGTATCTGATCTTTCATCTTTGATCGGTTTGTAAAAATTGTAAGCGACAAATAAAATGATAAGACCCGCGTATATGTAAAGTTGTTTTTTCAATTGAGAAGGATTTTAAAGGTCAGAAATGGGATTCGAAATATGATTTGGTTAAACAATTGTTTAACCAAATTGTTCATTGATGTTCAAAGAGTAGGTTCTTCTGCTTTTGTGATGTACGGGATGGTAATCCTGCCAAAGAACCTGTACGTTCTTATTTTCTTCCAGTTCCGGGTTGGTTTCCGCATATTTGATTCCCATTTTTGTGAATCTGTCAAAAATTTCTTTGAAAATGATAGAAGTTACACCACGTCTCTGATAATCAGGATGGATTCCTATCAGATAAAAATTAGCTCTGTCGTTTTTCTTCCCAGCTTGTAAAAAATGCCACCATCCAAAAGGAAATAATTTTCCTTTTGATTTCTGCAATGCTTTAGAATAGGAAGGCATTGTGATGGCAAATGATATTAATTCATTGTTCTCATCAGCCACACAGATGATGTAATTTTTGTCGATAAAAGGGAAGTATTTTTCTTTATAGGTTTCGATTTGCTCGTCAGAAATAGGCGTGTAGGTCGAAAGATGTTTATAAGTCTCGTCCAATAATTTGAACATAGGTTCTACAAAAGGCAAAATTTCTTTTTTTGACTTGAAATTAATGACTTTCAATTTGTATTTTTCAGCAATCAAACTGCTGAATTTTACCACTTTTTCTGGCAGGACCTCAGGGAAATTAATTTCAAATTCCACCCATTCCTTTTCTTTTGTTAAACCCAGATTTTCAAGATGTTTTGGGTAATAATCAAAGTTGTAGATGCCAATCATTGTGGCTAATTTATCAAACCCGAAAATCAGCATTCCTGCTTTGTCCAAGTTGGTAAATCCCATTGGTCCTTCAATTTTATTGATTCGATTTTCTCTGGCGTATTTAATAGCTTCATTGATCAAAGCTTTGGAAACTTCCTTGTCGTCAATGAAATCGATCCACCCAAATCTTACTTTTTTAATTCCCAATTCTTGGGCCTCTTTATGATTGATCATCACAGCGATTCTGCCAACGATTTTGTTGTTCTTATAAGCAAGGAACTGTTTTGCAGTAGAATATAATAACGCAGGGTTCTCATCCTTCTTCCAGATGTTTCTTTCGTCGTTGATCAATGGAGGGACAAAATTCGGGTTGTTCTTATATAGATCCATGGGGAATTTGATGAAGTTTGTCAGGTCGTTTTCCGTAACCACTTGCTTTATAATGACATTTTCCATATTCTTGCTTATCAATAGGACAAAGATAGTTTTTAAGGGAAAATGTGCAATGCTTTGGCATAATTTTTACATCAAAAGATGTAATTTATTTTAAGATAAATTATTACAAAATGACAGGTTATTATTTAATTATTGGGGTTTCCATGTTGTTTAGCTGGATTGTTTCTTCCAGGCTGAAATCAAAATTCGAATATTACTCCAAGGTCCACCTCAGAAACGGACTTTCCGGAAAAGAAGTTGCTGAAAAAATGTTGAGAGATAACGGCATCAATGATGTCCAGGTCATTTCGGTTCCGGGACAACTAACTGACCATTATAACCCTGAAACTAAAACTGTAAACCTCTCAGAAGCTGTTTATATGCAGAGAAATGCTGCTGCGGCTGCAGTAGCTGCTCACGAATGCGGACACGCTGTTCAACATGCTGTTGGTTATTCTATGTTACAATTGAGGTCAAAAATGGTTCCGATTGTCAATATCAGTTCCAATCTTTTACAATTTGTATTGTTTGCGGGTATTGCCATAATGGCAGCGACAAGAAGTATCGATAATCCCAATGGGAATACCACGGTTTTGGCGATTGGTGTTGCTCTTTTTGCAGTGACCACTTTATTTGCATTTGTCACTTTACCTGTGGAGTATGATGCCAGTAACCGAGCTTTGAAGTGGCTGGAATCCAGCGGAACAGTTTCAAGAGAAGAATATGCAGGTGCAGAAGATTCTTTAAAATGGGCAGCCAGAACTTATGTTGTTGCAGCGTTGGGCTCATTGGCGCAGCTACTTTATTTTGCATCTATGTTATTAGGGAATAGAAGGAATTAAATGTTATGAAAAATTAAATTCCAACAGCATCTCGGATAATTCGTCTGAGATGCTTTCTTTTTTAGAAGTTTTGAAGCTGGCTTTGATGGTGCAGATGTCTTCGGCCTCGAAAGAAATGATCTTCGCATCATATTTATTTAATAAAGTGAAGATGAGATTCTGCTGGGAGAATTTGAACTTAAGTTCAATTTTCGATTCTAATTCTTTTGTGATGATGTTGGCTTGATCCAAAGTATATTTTGCAGATTCCTTGTATGCCTTCACCAATCCGCCAACACCTAGTTTGGTTCCTCCGTAATATCTTATCACAACCACTAAAATATTCGTGATCTGGTGGGCAAGAAGCTGATTGTAAATTGGTAAGCCAGCACTTCCTGATGGTTCTCCGTCATCATTCGCACGGTAATTTTCTCCATTGATTCCAAGCCTGAAAGCATAGCAGTGATGTGTAGCTTTTGGGTGAATTGATTTTAATTCATTTAATGAATCTTTAATATCGGACTCGGAATTGACGGGATATGCAAAACCGATGAACTTGCTTCCTTTCTCTTTGAGCAGGATATTTTCAATCGGTTTTTCTATGGTCTGGAACTCAAACATTCGTCAAAAATATAAATTCCTGAGATTTTAAATTTATTTAAATTCAATTGTTATCTCAAAATTTGAGAATGCATTATTGTTTATTGGTATAGTATTGGAATTATTAAAGGCTGAATAGAATATTCTTAAAGAAATAAAATTCAGTGAATTAATTTTTGCGTAATTTTGCATTCAAATTTTTTTTAAATCAATGCCTAATACAATAATCATTGGCTCCGGAAGTTATATCCCGGATAACGTAATAGAAGGTTCTCATTTCAAGGACTCGGTTTTCTATGATGATAATAATCAATTGATTGAGAAACCTACTGGGGAAATCATCGAGAAGTTTGTAGATATTACAGAAATCGAAAGAAGGAGATATATCGATCCGGAAGATTTCAACTCGGATTTGGGTTACAGAGCTTCTGTCGAGGCTATTGAAGATGCTGGGATTGATAAAGAAGAGATTGATTATATTATCTATGCAACCAATTTTGGAGAAGTAGATGCGGAAGGTGTTCCTAATTTTATGCCGTCCCTTTCTGCAAGGTTGAAAGGAAAATTGGGAATCAAAAGAAGAGATTGTGTCAATTACGATATGATTTTCGGATGTCCGGGCTGGGTAGAGTCTTTGATTCTTGCCGATACGATGATAAAAGCCGGAAAAGCTAAAACTGTTTTGGTTGTTGGTGGTGAGACTTTGAGTAGGGTGACCGACCCTTATGACCGAAATAAAATGATCTTTGCAGATGGAGCGGGAGCGGTTGTGGTAACGGCAACCGATGATACTACGGTTGGAGTAATTGCAGACAACACACTTTGTGATAACGGCGAAGAACTTTGTTATCTGGAAAATGCACCTTCATTGAATTTAGATCATGACCAAAGCAAGCTTTACATCAGAATGAGAGGCCGTAAAATCTACGAATATGCTCTGAAAAATGTTCCTGATGCAATAAAAGCAACAATTGATAAAGCAGGTCTCGATATTTCTGATATCAAAAAAGTATTGATCCATCAGGCTAATGCAAAGATGGATTATGCGATGATTGGCAGACTTTTCAAATTATACGGGCAAAAAGATTATGACCATGTCATCTCCCCGATGACGATTCAGGAATTGGGTAATTCTTCTGTGGCAACGGTTCCGACTTTATTCGATTTGATTAGAAAAGGCAAAATGGAAGGTCAGGAATTTGTTGCTGGTTCTCATATCATATTTACGTCCGTAGGAGCAGGGATGAACATCAATTGTGTAGTTTACAGGTTTCCGGAAGGGAAAATTTAAAATAATATATCAATCGGATTAAGGTAAAATTCGATTTTAATCGTTTATAATACAAAAGGAATGAGTTTTTTATTCCTTTTGTTTTTTTATATCATTGTATGCAAAAGAATATTTTATTTCTCCTTGGGATTTTTTTAGTTCTGGAAACCTATGTTTATCAGGCTTTTAAAACGGTTTATACCAATCAAAATGCTAGATTTGTCTATTGGATTCCAACGATCCTGATCTATACTTTTCTGATTTATTCAGTGGTTACCTTTAACAGAGCTTCTCATAAATACTTGAATTTTCAGATTGTTTTTTCTGTAATTCTAATTTTTGTTTTGCCGAAGATTCTGGTCGCTGTTTTCCTTTTGATTGAAGATATTATCAGACTTTTTAATTTCGGTTACCATTATGTTGCGACGGAAAATCATAACTATCCTTCGAGAAGGAAGTTTATAAGTCTGGTTGGACTTGGTTCAGGAGCTATTTTAGCGGGAGTTCTTTTGGATGGGATTATCTTCGGGAAATATCGTCATAGAGCTAGAGTCGTAAGACTGAAACTGAAAAACCTGCCTGAGAGTTTCAAAGGTTATAAGATTGTTCAGATCTCTGATGTTCATAGTGGGAGCTTCCAAAATCCTAAGCATTTGCAACATGCTATTGATTTGATTAATGAGCAAAATGCAGACCTGGTTTTGTTTACTGGAGATATGGTGAACAATTATGCGGATGAGTTTATCCCATTCATCGATCTGTTTTCTCAAATCAAAGGAAAAGACGGGAAATTTGCAGTCCTAGGAAATCATGATTATGGTGAATATGGGGTGTGGAAAAATATTGATGAACAAAAGAATAACATTCCGAAGCTGATAGAAAACGAGCGAAAAGCAGGTTTCGAAATGCTGAGAAATGAACATAGAATCATTGAAAGAAATGGTGAAAAATTATACATTCTTGGTGTGGAAAACTGGGGTATTCCGCCGTTTCCGCAATTTGGCGATCTGGATAAAGCTTCCCAAAACGTACCTGCAGAAGCTTGTAAAATTCTGATGTCGCACGACCCGTCGCATTTTGATGCTGTGGTGAAAAATCATCCGAAAAACATCCAATTAACACTCTCTGGACACACGCATGGGATGCAATTCGGAATCGACCTGAAAAACTTCAAATGGTCGCCCGTAAAATATAAGTATCCCAAGTGGGCAGACTTATATCAAAGTGGAGATAAATATCTATATGTCAATCGCGGATTTGGTGTCATTGGTTATCCTGGTAGAGTGGGAATTCTGCCCGAGATCACTGTATTTGAATTGGGGTAAGCAATAAGGTTAAGGAGATAATGTTTTTATCTCCTTATTTATTTCAATACAGCATTTCTTATTTTTCAACTCTCACAGCACTTGGAACCATGATTTCATAGTTACCTCCGTAAGAAATGATTTCTCTCACGATACTACTGCTGATATAAGATTTTCCAGAAGACGTCAGAAGGAAAATAGTTTCAATCGTGTTTTCTCTGGTCAAAGCTCTGTTGGTTTGCGCAATTGACTTCTCAAATTCAAAATCGGCTGGATTTCTGAGCCCTCTCAAAATGAAATTCACATTTTTGCTTTTACAATAATCGATTGTAAGGCCTTCAAAATCATCAACTTCTACATTCGGGAATTTCTCAAATGTTTTTCTGATGAACTCTTTACGTTGTTCAAGCGAGAACATGTACTTTTTCTGAGAATTCTTTCCGATGGCGATAATGATCTTATCAAACAACGGGACAGCGCGTTCCACAATATCATAATGACCCAGGGTGATTGGGTCAAACGACCCGGGAAAAACAGCAATTTTCATAGAAATTTTAAATTTTAGATTCTGAATTTTAGATTTCTCAAATAATTTAAAAATCTAAAATTTATCATTTATAATTATTTGTTAAGTGCTTTTTCTACTTCGTTTCCACAAAGGTCTTTTATGGAGATTCCATAGATTTTTGCCTGTTGCGGAAGAATGCTTGCCGGGGAAAATCCGGGATTTGTATTCATTTCCAAAAGATGCGGGATCCCGTCAACAATGATGAATTCTGAACGGGAAAATCCGCTCATTCCAAGTGATTTGTAGGCTTTGATGGAAATTTCTTCTACCTTTTTTCTGGTTTCTTCATCAATTCTTGCGGGAGTAATTTCCTGGGAAGCACCTTCGTATTTGGCTTCATAATCAAAAAATTCTTTATCCGGAACTATTTCCGTGATTCCCAAAACGATCACTTCGCCTTTGTAATCCAAAACGCCAACTGAAACTTCCATTCCGACCAAAGCGCTTTCGATAAGGATTTCGTCATCTTCTTTATATGCTGATTCAAGCGCATTTTTAAGTTCGCTTTTTTCTTTCACTTTAGAAATTCCAAGAGAAGAACCACTTTGATTGGGTTTAACAAAAACGGGAAGTCCGAGTTTTTCTATAATTTCCTCGTCAGAGATAGCTTCTCCTTTTCTTAGATAAATACTTTTCGCAGAAGGGATCCCATATTTTGATAGAACGGCTAACGTGTCTTTTTTGTTGAATGTCAATGCACTTTGATAGAAGTCACATCCTGTATATTTTTGTCCGATGGCATCCCAGTAAGCTTGTAGGATCCCGTTTTCGCCAGGCGTCCCGTGAATGATGTTGAAACAAGCATCAAACCTCAAATTTTCGCCATTTCCTAAATCGGCGGAGAAATCTGCTTTGTTGATTGGTTTTTTGTTGTCATTTTCATCAAGAAAATACCATTCATCTTTCAGAATTACAACTTTGTAAACATTGTAAAGTCCACGGTCAAGCGAATCGAAAATCAGTTGTCCGCTTTTAAGGGAAACTTTGTATTCATCAGAATAACCGCCCATTACAACGGCTACATTTTTTTTACTCATTCTAAAATTTTCTTGAAAACAAATGTAGAGATTTTATGAAAAATATGGATTAGATCTTTCAATTATTTTAATAAAGAAATAATTTCAAATAAGGCCAGTAGATCAAAGCGCCAACACAAATCGAAACAATAACAGAAAGCAGAACCGCACCGCCTGCCAAATCTTTGATAATTCCAATTCTTTGATCAAATTCCGGTTGGATGTAATCACAGATTTTTTCGATACAAGTATTAACAGTTTCTGTAATTAAAACAACAAAACTTGTAATGAGAATCAGACAAGTCTCAAAAGAATTAAGTCCAAAAATAACGATCAAAAGAAGATTAATGATCAAACCGAAAACTTCGATTTGAAAATTGCGCTCATTTCGCAAAATCCACATCAGACCTTTGATTGTAAATTGTACACTTTTATAGAATGGAGGTTTTTTCATTATTAATTTTAATTCTACTTATTAAATAATCTGTAGATATTTGCTAAGTTTGAACCTTGAAAATATTTTTCAATATACTCAAAAAATCCTTATCGCATTTGCGTTTAAAAATTCAGCAATCATCAAATTTTCACAAAGTTATTCAAACTTATTTTACTCCAATTCAAAAATTGTTAATAACTAAATAAAATCAACTTTTACAATCGAACCGAAATCATTATATTTGTGGAATTGAAATAAATACAGTTTATGAGATTTATTGTTGCCAGTGGCGATTTGCAAAAAGCTTTACAGACGGTGAGTGGCGTGATTTCCGGTTCACAATCCAGACCAATTTTGGAGAATTTTCTTTTCGAGTTAGACCAGAACTTGTTGACAGTTACAGCTTCTGATGGTGAAACGACGTTGATCACTTCTCTTGAAGTGAAGTCGGATGACAAAGGAAAATTAGCAGTTCCGGGAAAGATTTTTCAGGATTTCCTGAAAACCTATGGCGAACAGCCTTTGACTTTGGCGGTTAAAGATTCTGAAGACGGAAACGGGAGCGTTTTGGAAATTTTGGATGAGAAAGACAATTTCGCAGTGGCTTTGGATAATGCTGACGATTATCCGGAATTGCCGGAATTTGACGCTTCTCAGAAAGTAACCATCGGAGGCGGGATTTTAGCAGAAGCTTTGGCAAATACATTATTTGCAACAAGCAACGATTCTCTTCGTCCTGTGATGACTGGTGTTTTGTTTCAGTTCAAAGAAGATGAGACCAATTTTGTTTCCACAGATTCTCACAGATTAGTGGTTTATAAGAGAACAGATATCGTACACCCGGAGACTTTGGAGTTCATTATGCCAAAGAAACCTTTGTCAATTTTCAAAAACATCCTGAACAATTCCAACGAAGATGTTGTGATTGAATTCAGTGATAATATGGCAAAATTCACTTTTGGAAATAACATCTGGATTTGTCGTTTGATTGACGGAAAATATCCGAACTACAATGCGGTAATTCCTAAAGAGAATCCAAACGTTTTGACAATCAACAGAAGTTTGCTTTTAAGCTCAATCAGAAGAGCATCTATTATGTCCAACAAATCTACGAATCAAGTAAGATTCAAATTGTCTGGCAACGTTCTTCATCTTCACGCGGAAGATACGGAATATGCAAACAAAGCGGATATGCAGATTCCTTGTGATTACAATGGCGATGATATCAACATCGGTTTCAGTTCAAAATTCCTGACAGAGATGTTATCCGTTTTAGCTTCTGATGATATTACAATGAAAATGTCTCAGCCAAACAGACCAGGAATTGTAGAGCCGGTTGACGGATTGGAAGACAACGAAAGTATCCTGATGCTGTCAATGCCTGTGATAGGTTTATAATTTTAAAATTAATTATATTTAAAATTTGAGATTTGAAATTCAGGTCTCAAATTTTAGTTTAAATTAATAACTATTTTTTAACATAAAAACAACGGAATATGACAACGTTCACATTTGAAGCGGATAAATCCGAAGTTGAGAAAATCCGCACAATTTTAAAAGCACTTGGTGTCAAAAAGCTCAAGGTAAAAGAAGATGCTTCTGAATCAGCTGAAAAAATAAAATATTCTCGCAAAGAATTTGATAAGATGCTTGATGAATCAAAGAAAAGCAAAAGTGAGAAAGTGCTGAACTCAAAAGATGATGTCAAAAATCTTTTTGATTCTTTATGAGTTTTTCTGTTAGTTATACGGAGAAATTTCTGGAGGATTTGAGAAAACATAAAAAATCCGGACAAAAACAATTGCTGTCAAAAGTAGAACGTTTCATTACGGAATGCTTAGAAAATCCGAGAATTGGAATTGGAAAACCAGAACAACTCAAACATCGAAAAATTGAAACTTGGTCTAGAGAAATCAACAAACAACACCGTTTGGTTTACGAAATAGAATCTGATAATGTTCTTATGCTTTCAGCTTGGGGACATTATGATGATAAATAAAATGCGATTTGAATTTTTAAGTCTCATTTTTTGTTCGATGCATTTAAAGTAATATTTGTCGTTCCGTAGGAATCTCAATCCAATTTTATTTTAAGTTTAAAAAGGATTGAATTCTAAATATAATTTTTCATCCTCGTCCTTAAAAAGAATTGAAAATCTAGGATTTAAGTGATAATTATCATAAATGTTTAGTTGTGTATAATCATCATAATATCCCCAATCCTGCTTTTCGAATTTGATTTCTTTAAATCCATCCTTCATCTCCAACTTTAGCATTTCAGATTTTAGAACTTCATAGAACTTTGTTTTATTCCAATAGTCAACTAAAACATTTTCTGAAAGTAGAAATGGAATAAAATATTTGGGGTCTTTTTCTATAAAGGATTTGATAATTGCATTTTTAATTTCTTTTTGTGAATACATACAATTCATCTAAGTTCCAATAGGCTGTTTCTGCATCATCTCCGAATTCTTCATTTAGCCAGTCGTTATAAGTTTGAATTTCATAATCTTCCGGGTGATTTTCTTGATAATTTTCAAGCCTAATTTTTTTTTCAAAATTTTCGTTTAAATAATATTGAAATTCTTGACTTTGGTTAATAGCATTATTATCATAAAATATTTCATTTTCAATTTCGTCAAAATATACTGAATAGCGTTTTTCATATTTCTCTTGATTTATTTTAAGAGTGTCAGATGGGAATTTATATGATTGATTGTCCAAAGTCACTGCCTTAATTTTAAATTGAATGTTACTAATTCTATCAATTTTGAAACCTGCAAGTTTTTTTAAGTTGAAGTTGTGTGTCAAAAGCGAAGGTGGATAACAAAAACTTGGTACATTTTTTATAGCCCAATTTAAATAGCCATCATCATTATCTAACAAAATAGAATCAGATACGATTTCAATATTTTGTTTTTTCATTTCTCTAAATTTAGTATTTGGCAGTAAAAAAACAGAGGGAATTACTTTTTCTAATAAAACAGAAAATTGTTCGGCAATTTCTTTTTCAGCGGAATTTGTTGTGATATTATTTTCGAATATCTCGTATGTGACTACATTTGTACTAATTTTTTCAAGTAACTCATAATCTTCATTAGTTATGTTTATAGTAGGAAGTATAACATTATTATTTTTTTCGATAAAACTATTAATTACTGCTTTTACGTAATTTATTGTTGTTTGATGAGTATTTAAAGTTATTTTACCGTAAATCAAACTTTTGACACTTTCATTTTTATATATGCCAAAATTCAAAATTTGTATATAATCATTATCTATTCCTTTCCTAATTCTTTTTTCAATTACGATTCCTTTATCAATTTTTATCCATAAATAATTTTCGTAATTTCCCCACCAATGATTTTCTTTAAAATACCCAAATCCAAATTGTAATGTACCTGAGAACCAATCTGCTAATATAGGTTCAGTTGAATTGAATATTTCTTCAAATGTATAATTAGCACTTTCTAGTTTTGTGAGATATAGTTTTTCGTTTTCAATTTTCCAATAGCCCTGATAACCTCGCCAGTGTGCTGTTGTAAATATTTCGAATTTTATATTTTTATTTTTTTTTAGGAAATCTTTCAAAGGAGCTCCTATTAATGAAAATTCTTCATTCTTATACTCTAATACTTCTTGTGCTTGAACTGTCATACTTATTGAAATTAATGAAAAGGGAAATTAGTTTTTTTAATGTAAAGCTTATACTTTTGCAATGAAACTAAATTATGAAAAAATATAATTCTATAAAATTGTTTAGAATAAGTTTTTTATTTACAGAAAATTTCTATTTCCCAGTCTCTCAAAAAATCACGATATTTGCAAACTTAAACTTTATTAAGTTTTACGCCTTTATGAACTTAAAATCGGTTTAAATTAAAAAAAATCTTTGTGCACTTTGTGTTCAAAAAATTAAATATAAAAAAGAATGAAAATTTCTAATAATTGGCTTAAAGATTATATCAAAACTGACCTTAATTCTGAAAAAATCAGTGCGTATCTTACCGATATCGGTCTGGAAGTGGAAGGTGTTGATAAATTCGAAAGCGTAAAAGGAAGTCTGGAAGGAATTGTTGTAGGTAAAGTTTTAACTTGCGAAAAACATCCGAATGCCGATAAATTGAGTAAAACAACAGTTGATGTTGGCAACGGGAAAATTCTGGAAATTGTTTGTGGAGCGCCGAATGTGGCTGCCGGGCAAATTGTTCCTGTTGCTGTTGTTGGAACAAAGATCTATGCAAAAGACGGAAGTTCCTTCGAAATCAAAAAAGCTAAGATCCGAGGCGAGGTTTCCGAAGGAATGATCTGTGCCGAAGATGAATTGGGTTTAAGCGATGACCACGCCGGAATTATGGTTTTGGACGAAACAAAATATGAAGTTGGAACACCGTTCGCCGATTATTTTGAATTGACAAACGATGAGGTTTATGAGATTGGATTGACGCCAAACAGAACCGATGCGATGTCGCATTACGGTGTTGCAAGAGATTTGCAGGCTTTTGTGTCTTCCAATAATCTTAAATCGGAATTCACAAAATTAGAATCAAAAATACTGACCATCGAAGGTTCCCACGCTTTCAAATTAGAGGTTGAAGATTCCGAACTTACACCAAGATATTTAGGTGCTGTTATCGAAAATGTAGAAATCAAAGATTCTCCGGATTGGTTGAAAGATAGGCTGAAAGCCATCGGACTTTCACCAATTAATAATGTTGTAGATATTACCAATTATATTCTCCACGGACTTGGACAGCCGCTTCACGCTTTTGATGCTGATAAAATTGCTGATAAAACGGTGAAAGTTGGAACTGTAAAAGCAGGGACTAAATTCAAAACACTTGATGGGGTTGAAAGAACTCTGAACGGTTCAGAAATCATGATCAAAGACGGCAAAAACAAGCCTATGTGTATCGCTGGAGTTTTCGGTGGGAGCGAAAGTGGTGTTTCATCTGAAACCAAGACTATTTTTCTGGAAAGTGCTTATTTCAATCCGGTTGCGATTAGAAAAGCCTCTAAATCTCACGGTTTGAATACGGATGCATCTTTCCGTTTCGAAAGAGGTGTTGACCCGAATAATGCAAGAACAGCTTTGACTCATGCCATCAATCTGATTCAGGAATTGGCTGACGGGAAGTTAGTTGGAGAGATCTTGGAACATTATCCGGAGAAAATCAAAGACCATTATGTGGTTTTCAGATATTCAAAATTAGACCAGATTTTGGGGACTAAAATCCATAGAGAAAAAATCAAAGAAATTTTAAAATCTCTTGATATCCAAATTCTTAATGAAATTCAGAACGGTCTTGAATTGTCTGTTCCGGTTTACAGAGCAGATGTGACCAGGGAAATTGATGTTATCGAAGAAGTGTTGAGGATCTACGGTTACAATAAGATCGATGCACCGAAAAAAATATCTTTCACACCTGTGAAACTGAGTTTTGATGACCAGGATGCTCTGGAGAATTCTTGGGCGAGAACATTACAATCCAATGGTTTCCACGAAGTGATGAACAACTCATTGACTTCTGTAAAAGATGAAACCAATGCTGTGAAATTGCTGAATCCTTTGAGTAATGATTTGGCATTTATGAGAAAGTCTCTATTAGAAGGACTTTTGGAAAACGCCATTTACAATATCAACAGAAAATCATCTGACATCAAGTTTTTCGAATTAGGGAAAATTTATCATAAGAAAGAGAAATACGAAGAAAGAAAGCAGTTAGCAATTTTGACTTCGGGAAGAGAGGTTGCGGAAAACTGGCTTCAGCCAAAAAGTGCAACAAATTTTTATTATCTGAATGCTTATGTAAAAATCCTTTTAGAAAAACTGAATCTTGAACTTCACGAATCAGCGTTGGAAGATGAACGTTTTTCCGATGCTTTGGAAATCAGGTCTGGGGGAAAAACTTTGGCAAGATTAGGAAAAGTTGCGCCTCAATTGCTGAAGGATTTCGATATCAGTCAGGAAGTTTTCTATGCAGAAATAGAATTGGAAACTTGCCAGGCTCTTAGAGCAAAGGAAAATTTGAAATTCATCGATATTCCGAAATTTAATAAGATCAGAAGAGATCTGGCTTTGTTGGTTGATAAAACCATTACTTACGCAGAATTGTACGAGTTGGCAAAATCCAATAAGTCACCTTTCTTGAAGAATATCAATTTGTTCGATGTTTACGAAGGCAAAAATCTTCCGGAAGGGAAAAAATCTTACGCATTGAGTTTTGAGCTTCTGAATGAAGAGAAAACTTTGGAGGACAAAGATATTACTGAAGTAATGAATTCACTTATCAAATCTTTTGAGAAAGAATTCAAAGCTGAGTTGAGATAATTAATTTGAAATTAAATAAATCAAAATCGGGAAATTTCTCCCGATTTTTTTATTTTTATGAAAAATTGAACTATGAAAAAACTATTGAATTCTCTTTTACTTATTACAAGTTTTACTTTTGCACAAACCTATAGCTGGGAAGCGTTGTCAGCTCCACCTTCCTTGACGGGAACTACGAGATATGATGATGTTTTTTTCCTTAACGAAAATCTTGGCTGGGCTGCAAGGGGAGGAAACGGGACAGTGTTCAAAACAACGGATGCCGGTGCTAATTGGACTGAGCAGATTGTAAGTTCACAGACTGGGCAATATTTTAGAAATATAGAATTTCTCAATGAGAATATCGGTTTTTTGGGAACACTCAATAATAATTTTTATAAAACCACAAATGGCGGAACAACCTGGACCCGAGTCAATAATATATCACCTTACCCACTGGCGATTTGTGGATTAGATACTGTCGGGGTATCTACTGTTTATGGTTGTGGCGCCTGGTTTTCTCCGGCTTACGTCATAAGGTCAACAGATTCTGGCAACACTTGGAAATACATAGATATGTCGGAATATGCTTCGGCACTTGTCGAGGTCCAGTTCATTGATGAAAATGTCGGTTTTGTTTCAGGAAGTGATGAACAAGGCGCTGTGATTTTAAAAACGACAAATGGGGGCGATTCCTGGACCAAAATATATAGTGCGGGAGATTATGGTGACTATGTATGGAAAATGCAGATTTTTCCGGATAATAAAACAATTTTCGGTTCGATCGAATCTGAAACTCAAGGAAAATTGCTGAAAACTTTTGACGGTGGATCAACCTGGCAGACCAAGGATTTCCCTGATCCTTATGTGCAGGCTGTTGGTTTTGTTTCTGCTACACACGGCTGGATGGGCGGACATTATTCAGGCTTTATGGAAACTTTTGATGGCGGAAATACTTGGGTCAATAATGATCTCGGCGGTTCACTCAACCGTATTTTTTTCGTTAATGAGACCACTGCTTTTGCATCTGGAAATCATATCTATAAAATGACAACCACAGGATTGGCTACAAATGAAGTGGGAAATGAAAAAGTTCAAAATCTCAAAATTGAGGTTGCTCCAAATCCGATAAAGGACCAACTGAATTTGAACATCCATTACATCCATTCAGACCATATTATTATAGGATTGTATGATTTGACAGGAAAATTTCTGGGCAATATTCTAAAAGATGATATCGGACAAAAAGGATTGAAAAAATATTCTATAGATTTCAGATATCCTGCTGGCGAATATCTTTTGGGAGTACATTCCAATCTTGGACGACAATCAATAAAGATCATCAAAAAATAATTTTCTTTAGGAGCTTAATCCCGCTATCCGCTATATCTTTTTCTTTTTTCTCGAAAAAAAGAAAAAGGATGTCGCTACTATCGGGGCTATAGGTTTTGTCGTTTTTTAGAAATTTTGATATTAATTATAGAAATCAACAATCAAAAGTCATCCTAATTCAAAATCATTCCAAACTAAGTTTTCGTAACTTTGCACCGATGAACTCGTTAGTTGATAAATACAATATTCCAGGTCCGCGTTACACGTCTTATCCAACAGTTCCTTATTGGAACGAAGCCGATTTTACGGCAGACCAATGGGAAAATTCCGTAATTAGATCCTTTTCAGAAAGCAATGCCGAAGAAGGGATTTCCATATATATTCATTTGCCTTTTTGTGAGGCACTTTGTACTTTTTGCGCCTGTCACAAAAGGATTACGAAGCAACATTCTGTAGAACTTCCCTATCTGGAAAGCGTATTGAAAGAATGGAAATTGTATTTGGAATTGTTCAATGAAAAACCAAAATTAAAGGAACTTCATTTAGGTGGCGGAACACCAACATTTTTTTCTCCTGAAAATTTGAAAACCATGCTGACTGGGATTTTTGATACGGTTGAAATTGCCGAAAATCAAGAATTCAGTTTCGAAGGCCATCCAAATAATACGACAAAAGAACATCTTCAGACTTTGTTTGATCTGGGCTTTAACAGGGTGAGTTTTGGTGTTCAGGATTATGACCCGAAAGTCCAGAAAGCCATCAACAGAATCCAACCTTTTGAAAATGTGAAAAACGTGACAGAGTGGGCGAGAGTAATCGGTTATAAAGGAATCAGCCACGATCTGGTTTTCGGATTGCCGCATCAGACTTGGGAAGCAACCGAATTTACCATAAGAAAAACTTTGGAACTGAAACCAGACCGATTAGCTTTCTATTCTTACGCACACGTTCCCTGGGTAAAAGGCGTTGGGCAAAGAGGTTTCGACGAAAATGATCTGCCAAGCGGCGATGAGAAACGGCGACTTTACGAAGACGGAAAAAAACTGTTGGAAGAACTCGGTTACATAGAGATTGGGATGGACCATTTTGCTTTGGAGCATGATGATTTGTATCAATCCTTGACCCAAAAGAAATTACATCGTAATTTTATGGGGTACACATCCAGTAAAACCCAGCTGATGGTAGGTTTGGGAATGTCTGCAATCTCAGATTCCTGGTATGCTTTTGCCCAGAATGTGAAAACCGTGGAGGAATATCAGAAGATTGTGGAAGAAGGTGAGATTCCTGTTTTCCGCGGTCATATTTTGGATGAAGAAGACCTGACCATCAGAAAACATATTCTGAATCTGATGTGTCAATTGGAAACGAGTTGGGACTTACAAACGTCTTTTCCGGAAATCGAAAATGCCATCGAAAAACTTAAAGAAATGGAATTTGACGGTTTGGTAGAAATCTCCGACAATCAAATTAAAATTACAGAAAAGGGAAGAGCGTTTACACGAAATGTAGCAATGGTTTTTGATCTCAGAATGATGAGAAACAAACCGGAAACACGGATTTTTTCGATGACGATATAGTTTTTTAGACTTTTAATAGAGAAAAAATGATTCTTTGCTTAACTTGTATTTTAATAGCGAATATTTGTCATTCTGAAAGAATCTCAACATTTGGATTCCTTCTGAATGACACCTTTAAGTTTTAGCAATTCTTCAATTATGAAATTGATTAAACAAAAAAATATCATTCTCAAAGGTCAAAAAGATTTTTTGGCTGATGTGATTTTTCCCGATTTGGATGAGAAATTGCCGCTGATTATTTTTGTTCATGGCTACAAAGGTTACAAAGATTGGGGCGCTTGGGAATTGATGGGAGAGAAAGTTGCAGAAGCAGGATCATATTTTGTTAAATTCAATTTTTCACATAACGGAACTACGATTGAGGATCCCAATGATTTTGCAGATCTGGAAGCTTTTGGAGAGAATAATTATTCCAAAGAATTGGATGATTTGGAAGTTGTGATCGATCATTTCAAAGGTCAAAAAGAAGTTGATCCTCAAAATATCATTTTATTGGGACACAGCAGAGGCGGTGGGATTTCTATTATCAAAGCTTCTGAAAATGAAAATATTTCGAAATTGATTACATTAGCAAGTGTTTCCACGCTTGACAGATTTCCAAAGAATGAAGCTTTTGAGAATTGGAAAAATGAAGGCGTCTATTTTGTGGAAAATGCAAGAACGAAACAAAAGATGCCTCATTATTTTCAGTTTTATAAAGATTTTGAAATTGATAAGGAAAGATATGATATAGAGAAAGCTTGCAAAAAGCTGACAATTCCAGCTTTATTTATTCATGGTTCTGATGATGAATCTGTTCCACTAGAGCATTCTCAGAAACTCAATCAATGGACAAAAAATTCTCAATTGAAAATCATAGAAAATGCTGGTCACACTTTTGGCGCAAAAGAACCCTGGAGAAATGATTTTCTTCCAAATGAATTGAATGAAGCCATTGAAGCTTGTTTAGATTTCTTAAAGTATGATAGATCTAACTAATTTTTCTTTTTCAGAAGGTTAGAATTCTCTATCCATCTTTTATTGGTATTGATGTCTTTCAGATACCAGATATTATTGGCATTCATCAGATACAGATTATGAGTGATTGGGATCGATATCTTTTTACCTTCCAGATGGTCAGCTCTTACAGAGATTGCATTTTTCTTACGAATATAATCGCCGCTGAAGATATTGGAATAGGTTTTATCCGTAGATTTATCATCGATGACCTCTATCAAAGTGAGGCTGTTATCATTCCTGAATTCTAAAATGTGACGCTCGGAATGGTCATCGAAATCTTCTATCAATACAAATTTTTTGTCCTTGATGTCAAAACCAGAAGCATCTTTCATCTTTTTGCTTCGGGTTTCCAATTTTTCCAGGATCTTATCCAGCGAAGAATAATTTTGAGAATAGAAGAAAACTGAAGATATCAGACTTAATACAAAAATTGTTTTTTTCATTTTATAATGTGTTTGATGCAAAAATAAGCTTTTGTAGAACTAGTGAGCAAATCTTTAACTAAAATTATAAAAACAGATTTTTAATTATCTTTGCATTATGATAAGAATTACCAAGATCTTCACTTTTGAAACTGCGCACGTGCTTTATAATTATGATGGCAAATGCAAAAATATGCACGGTCATTCATATAAATTATTCGTAACTGTAAAAGGTATTCCTATCAATGATCTGGACGACCATAAAAATGGTATGGTTGTAGACTTTGGAGATATCAAAAAAATCGTGAAAGAAGAAATAGTGGATGTCTGGGACCATGCGGTTTTGATCAACGGTGCTTCTCCTCACAGGTCGCTTGGGGAGAGTCTTCAAAATCAAGGGCACAAGGTTATTTTCTGCGATTATCAGCCGACCTGTGAAAATATGCTTTACGTTATGGCTTCCAAAATAAAATCAAAACTTCCCGGTCATGTTCAACTGTCTTACCTCAAACTTCACGAGACAGAGAATTCTTATGGAGAATGGTTAGCTGAGGAAAATTGACATTTCTTAATTAATAAAATTTATATTGTTTTTTTATATATAATTTGGGAGTTTATAAAATTTTAATATTTTTGCACCCTCAAATTTAATAAATTATGAAAAAACTATTACTAGTCGGTGCGTTGGCACTTTTCGGAGCTGTGAATGCTCAGACTCAAAAGGGAACTTGGATGCTTTCTGGAAAAACTGAATTATCTTTTAATTCTGCAAAAACAAAACTTGAAGTTCAAGGTAATAATTTCGGAGAGGCAAAAACAACTACCGTTTCTCTTTCTCCTGCTGCGAGTTATTTTGTGATTGACAATTTGGCTGTTGGTTTAGGATTAAGTTATACTAGCCAAAAAATCGAAGACCAAAAATCAAATACCTTTGCTATTCTTCCCCAAGCAACTTATTTCTTTCCTGTCAATGGTGAGGTAAAACCTTTTATTGAGGCTGGAATTGGATATGCTGCAAATAAAACAACAATTATGGACGAAGATGCCAACTTTAATGGACTTGCATATGGTTTTGGAGCTGGTGTAGCTTATTTTATTAATCCAAATGTTGCTTTTAACTTAGGAGTTAATTATAGTGCTGCAAATCTTAAGTATAAAGAAAATAGTGATTTGAAAAACAATACTAATAATATTGGTGTTGGTTTGGGTATTTCTGTTTTCCTGAAATAATTGAATTTAAAACTAAAAAAACCTCGCAACTCGCGAGGTTTTTTAGTTTGGATAAACAATATATTTCAGTCTTATTTTTTCAAAATTTTCCAGGTCTTTTTTCCAGCTTTCCTTGATTTCTTTTTCGGATTTTCCGGCGATGATCTGTTTTCTGAGTTCATCACTTCCAGCCAATTTATCAAAGAAGAGATTCTTCAGAAAGAAATCCTGCTGAGGATTTTTGTAATTCTTATAAGATCTCAACAGCCATTCCAAATTTATTTGTCTCAAATCCTGAGAATGTTGACTAAGGTTTTCCCCATAACATAGTTTTCCGTTCAGGAAAGGATCTTTTGCTCCTTCTGTCGGTTTTGGTGTGAATTGATATGGGAGATCTTTTGTCCAGGGCGAACCGTAGATCTGAAATGGAAGATTCGTCCCTCTTCCTACAGAGACCTGGGTTCCTTCGAAAAAGCAAAGGCTCGGATAGAGATTTATAGATTTGTCATTGGGCAGATTTGGGGACGGTTTGTCTGATACGCCGTAACGTTGTTGCTTATGATAATTCAGCATCGGAATCAAAGTGTATTTTGCTGTTACTCCATTTTTTAACCACTTTTCGCCGTTTACCATTTTGCCATATTCTCCTATTGTCAATCCGTAAACTACAGGCACATTGTGCAATCCGACAAAACTTTTCCATTGATCCATCATTATGGGGCCGTCTGTATAACCATCGTTGGGATTTGGTCTGTCCAGAACAATCACTTCAACATTATTTTCAGCCGCCGCCTCCATAATATAAGAAAGCGTTGAAATATAAGTATAGAATCTCACTCCAACATCCTGTATATCAAAAAGAATAATATCTGCACCTTTCAGATATTCCGCTTTGGGTTTTTTATTATCACCATAAAGGGAAACGATTGGTAATCCGGTTTTGTTATCGGTTCCATTTTTAACGTGTTCGCCCGCATCAGCAATCCCCCGGAATCCGTGTTCTGGTGCGAAAATAGATTTGATTTTTATATTATTTTCGACCAAGAAATCAACCAGGTGTTTTTTATTTTTTAGAATACTTGTCTGGTTAGCAGCAACAATGACATTTTTATTTTTGAGTAAGGGGAGATACAATTCCGATCTGTCAGCAGCAATTTC
This sequence comes from Epilithonimonas caeni DSM 17710, assembly GCF_000426465.1. Taxonomy (GTDB): domain Bacteria; phylum Bacteroidota; class Bacteroidia; order Flavobacteriales; family Weeksellaceae; genus Epilithonimonas; species Epilithonimonas caeni. Next base: position 132,992 of record NZ_KE384527.1, on the reverse strand, counting down.
AAAACAATCTGATGGGTTGCTTTGTGTTTTAAAAAAAGTTAATGAGCTAAAATAAATTAGCAGGATAAAAACTAAAGTTTTATTTTTGAAGCTTAAAATCATTGATTTGAATTTTCCGTTATATTTCTCGAAAAAAATAGCGTTTTCCAAAGATAACAAAAATAACCTCTCCAAAGTGATCGTCTATATTGGTAGGCTTTCTGTTGCTTTGGGTATCATCGTTTCCCTGATCACGATTTCTACGGGACTTGGTTCCAAGAAAGCAATAGAAGACAGGATTTCCAATTTCAGCGGGGATATTTCTGTCAGATCGACACGTTCCAACTCTTCTTACAATTCATCTGTTTTGGACACGAAAGGTTTGGATATAAAAGCGATCAATTCTATTGCTGGGGTTGCCGGTTTGCAATCCTATGCTTCGGTCAGTGGTATCCTGAGAACCGAAAGTAATTTCGCAGGTGTTATTCTGAAGGGTGTTGGGAAAGATTTCGATAAAGAAAGGTTTCAGCCGTTTATGATTTCTGGCTCGATTCCCGATTATAAGGAGGATGGTTATAACAACGAGGTTATTTTATCAGAGAAAATAGCAAATGACCTTTCTCTTAAAGCGAATGACAGTATTGTCGCTATTTTTTCAAAAGAAGATCAGAAACCGATCTACAGAAAATTCCTCATCAAAGGGATCTATAAAACGGACATCAAATTAGTGGACGACCTTTATATGATCGGTGATATCAATCATGTTCGAAAGGTGATGAATATGAACGAGAAAGAGATTGGAGGTTTAGATATTTTTTTAGATGATACGGATAAGATCGGTCAGGTTTTCCCGCAGGTCGAAAAACATATTGGATATAAGAATTATGCCGAGAAAGTAACGGAAAAGTATCCGCAAATTTTGGATTGGATCAATATCTTCAATCAAAATATTTCGTTGATCATTGCGATCATGTTAATTGTCGTGGTGATCAACATTATAATGGTCTTGCTTATTCTAATTATCGAAAGAACCAATTCCATAGGGATTTTGAAAACGATGGGTGCGTCCAACGGGCAGATACGGTCCATTTTTATCAATTACACTTTGTTGATCATGGTTCCGGGCCTTTTTGCAGGCAATATCATTGGGATCGGATTATTGCTCATTCAAAAATATACAGGATTCATCAAGTTGGACCCCGAAAATTACTTTATCAGTACGGTTCCGGTGGATCTCAATCCTGTTTACATTATTGCGGTTTCTGTTGGGATCTTCATCGTTTCCGGGATAGCAATGATCTTCCCAAGTTATTTGATTAGTAAAATTTCACCCGTCAAAGCGATAAAATACAGTTAAAAAATTATTGTAATTTGGGCAGCTATTTCCGTCTTCCGCTCCCGCTTTTTTCTTCAAAAAAGAAAAAGAGCTCCGCTCAAGCCGGGCTGCGTGAGATTCGCCGTTTCAAAGAAATTAAAAATATAGATTATGAAATATTATAACAATATAGTCGAAACAATTGGTAACACGCCATTGGTAAAACTGAATAAAGTATTGGGAGAAGACTTTCCGGCTTTGGTTTTGGCAAAAGTGGAGACTACCAATCCTGGGAACTCTGTAAAAGACAGGATGGCGCTCAAAATGATTGAAGATGCAGAAAAAGACGGCCGTCTGAAACCTGGCGGAACGATCATAGAAGGAACTTCAGGAAACACAGGAATGGGACTGGCTTTGGTGGCTATCCAAAAAGGATACAAATGTATTTTCGTGACCAATTCCAAGCAATCCAAAGAAAAATGTGATATTCTTCGTGCTGTTGGGGCTGAAGTGATCGTTTGCCCGACGGATGTTAAGCCCACCGATCCACGTTCTTATTATTCGGTTTCCAAAAGATTGGCAACTGAAACAGAAAATGGGTGGTATGTGAACCAATATGATAACTTGTCGAACAGGCAGGCACATTACGAAAGTACAGCTCCCGAAATCTGGGAACAGACGGAAGGTAAATTAACACACTTTGTTGCCGGAGCAGGAACAGGCGGAACGATCACAGGCTGTGGAACATTCTTCAAAGAAAGAAATCCAAATATCAAGATCATAGGTGTTGATACTTATGGTTCGATCTTGAAGGAATTCCACGAGACTGGAGAATTGCATTATGATCATGCTTACACTTATATCACGGAAGGAATTGGGGAAGACATTATTCCTGAGAATTATGATATGAGCGTTATCGACCATTTCGAAAAAGTAACGGATAAAGATGGTGCGATCTACGCTAGAAAATTAGCTAAAGAAGAAGGAATCTTCTGTGGTTATTCTGCAGGAAGTGCGATTTCGTCTTTGGTTCAGATGAAAGACCAATTTACGAAAGATGATATCATTGTCGTTCTGCTTCACGACCACGGTTCCCGTTATGTTGGGAAAATCTACAACGATGAGTGGATGAAGGAAATGGGTTGGCTCGATTAAGTATAAATGATAAATTATCAATGATAAAAGATAAAAACCGCTTTCGAGAGATAGCGGTTTTAATTTATTTTCTACAGAAACAATTTGAACATAAATAATTCTGATTGTCCAGAAATTGTAACCAAAATCCAGTAATGATCGTTTTCTTTGCTGACAATTTCATAAACATATTTGTCACCAAGTTTGCTGAAGTTCTTTCTGCCATTATTATTACTTTCAATGAATTCTAATTCAAATTGATTGCTGGCCAGCCATCTAAAGTATAATTTTGAGTAAGTGCCATCAGAAAACGTTTCAGTCCAATATTTGTTGGTTATTTTAACAGTTGTTTTTTCTCCGTCCCATTCGAAATAATAGAAGTTTTGTTTTCTCTTTAGGAAGTCCAGCTCTTTCTTAGTAATCTTGATGTCCGGACGAGTGTCAAGTTTTATCCAATCATCTTTTCTTGGAGGGTCAATTCGATACAAATAATCTACAAATTCCTTGCAGTTTTTTTGGAATCTAAAGTACAATTTGTCTACTAAAGGTTCTTGTTCTGTCTCTGGAAACTGGCTCAAATAAGGAAAGATAAATTTTTCATTTAAAATTGTAATTCTTAAAGAATCGCTTAAACTTTCATTATTCTTGAAGCTTAGACACATTTCGTTGGTCAATTTATCAACACTGTCACTGTCATTCTGTGCAAAAGAAAAAGCCGAAATAAATAAAAAGAGGATTATATTAATTTTATTCATAATATTTTTACCCAAAAACCTCAAAATCCACCCCGTCAAAACTAGCAAAAACCATTGTAGGATAAGAATCCTGGTGGAAAATATTTCCTTCAGAATCAATCCCGATGGCGCCGGCAAAACCGTCAATTTCTTTCAACTCCTCAAAGGTTCTGTCAAAAGCATTTTCCATGGTTAAACCGTCAGTTACTCGGGTTACTATTTTAGCAGCGGTCGCATTGCTCACAATGTCTTCGCCAACGCCTGTGCAACTGACAGCACAAAATTTGTTGGCGAAATTCCCGGCAACCGTCGCAGAATCAGAGATTCTTCCGGGGATTTCAAAACCTTTTCCTCCAGTTGAAGTTGCAACGGCAAGTTTTCCGTGTTTGTCAATTGCAACAGCACCAACAGTTCCTTTTCCTCCGTTTTTTAGTTTCTCTTCATATTCTTTTCTACGCTGTGGGATTTCTGTTGAGAAATCTTCGAACCCATTTTCAGAAGCATAAATTTTCGCACCATTTCCACCCAAAATACGGTCGTCTTCTTTCATCAGTTCTTTGGCCACGAAAATCGGGTTTTTCACATCCTGGATATTGATCACACCACTCATTTTCTGAGTCTCACCATTCATAATAGCAGCGCTCATACGTATAATGCCGTCACTCTGGATCTGCGAACCAATTCCTGCATTGTACAATTCATCATCTTCCAAAAGCGAAACAGCATAAGCAACCGTATCAAAAGCTGAATTGTCTTTTAGAAACTCGTATGATTTTTTTGCAATTTCTTTCAGCGAGTTTTGTTTGGCCAGCTTAACTTCATTGCTTTGGCTGCTTTCGGAGAAAAATCCACCGTGAATGATTATTTTCATATTTAATATGGAAGTTTAGTATTATAGGTCTTCGAGGACCTCAGACTGACATTGTTGAAAGATAAAAATAATTAATTATAGAAATGCCACACAGAAATCAACATGTTATTAACTATTCGGAATAACCTGCGGAATCGGGTTGTACTGGGAATTAACAATCGTCATTTCTCTGGTTTTCAAATCGAAAGTATCATTCATAGACAGGACATCTACAATTAAGTTTTTGATAGAAATTGGCTGACCTAATTCTACATTTGTCAAGTTAGTATCTTTGATTTGAAGCCCATCAACGATGATTACCAGTCCGGAACCAATTGCTGTCATTGTATTATCTTCTATAAACAGGCCTGTATCTTCACCTAAGCCGATTCCCAGGGTTCTCGGGTTATTCACGACCGCTTGGAACAGTCTTCCGATTCTTCCCCTTTGAACAAAGTGTGTGTCTATGATCACATTTTCTATGAACCCAAGGCCTTGTGTTGTCTTGATCTCTCCCTTCAAAAGTGCTTCGGAGCTCGAACCTTGGTAGATCATATTTTCCGATGCAGCAGCTGCTCCGGCAGAAGTTCCTGCGTAGATAAAATCTTCGGTTTGATATTTAGTTAAAATCGCATCGTGGAATCTCGTTCCTCCAAGAATCGAGGTCAGACGAAGCTGGTCGCCACCCGTGAACATAACAACATCTGCAGCGTTGGCTCTTGCAACAATAGCATCGCTGTTTGCTTGTTCGCGGTTTTGGATGTCCAGAATATTACAGTTTTTAATGCCAAGATATTCGAAGGCCTTTTTATATTCCGGGCCTACAATGCCCGGGATCTGTGATGCGGTAGTGATGACTTCGATCACGGAGTCTTCTTTGTGTTTGGACTCGTCGATTATTTTTCTGAGGATTCCCCGTTCAAAAAAGTTGAGGTTTTTTTCAACATTTGGGTCAAAACTGGATTCCGTAAAACTTCCTTTATTTACGGCGCCTCCAATGATGACTAGTTTTCCTTTTGATTTCATGTTAACAAAAATAATAAATCATATCAGAAAAACTTCATTTTAACACGCCAAAAATTCCCTGAATAGATTTAAACTTTTAATTATTAATAACTTATTCCTATGAATTGGTGTGGCTGAATTAACAATTTGTTAATTATTTTGAGTAATTGATAACGAATTTATTTTATATCAAAATAATTATTTCTGATTTTTTTAAATTTAAATGCTTTTCTATTATCTTTGATAAAGTAGAAATGTGACATAGAGAATAAATTGATATGAAAATAGAAAAAATACAGGTTTTAAGAGGTCCTAATATCTGGAGCATTACCAGAAAAAAATTGATCCAGATGCGATTGGATCTGGAAGAAATAGAACATCTGCCAACCAATAAAATAGAAGGATTCCGGGAAAGGATCGAACAATTGTTGCCGTCTCTTTATTCCCACAGATGTTCAGAAGGTGTAGAAGGCGGTTTTTTCAAACGTGTGGAAATGGGGACGTGGATGGGACATGTCATTGAGCATATTGCATTGGAAATTCAGACACTTGCGGGAATGGATGTTGGATTTGGGAGAACCAGGGAAACCAAAACGCCCGGAACTTACAATGTTGTTTTCAATTATCTCGAGGAAAGGGCAGGGGTTTTCGCTGCTGAAGAATCTGTGAAGATTGCCCAATGCTTAATTGATGGAACTGATTATGATATCAGCGATTGTGTCCATAAACTAAAGGAAATTCGTGAAAGGGAAAGATTGGGACCTTCTACAGGAAGTATTGTGGAGGAAGCGGCTTCCAGAAGGATTCCTTGGATCAGGTTGGGGAAAAATTCGCTGGTCCAGTTGGGTTATGGAATTAATCAGCAGAGATTTCAAGCGACCATCACGGGAAATACAAGCAGCATTGCAGTTGATATTGCCTGCAACAAAGAGCTCACAAAAAAAATGCTGGAAGATGCCGCAATTCCTGTTCCGTCCGGAGGATTGGTTGTGGATGAAGAAGATTTGCAATATGTCATCAAGAAAATTGGTTATCCGTTGGTTCTGAAACCTTTGGATGGAAATCACGGTAAAGGTGCTTCTATCAATGTCAAGGATTATGAGACGGCGGTTATCGGCCTGGAACACGCTCAGAAATATTCCAGAAAAGTCATTGTAGAAAAATATATTACGGGTTTTGATTTCCGGGTTTTGGTCATCAATCACAAGATGGTTGCCGCAGCCAGAAGAGTTCCTGCTCACGTCGTCGGAGATGGTGAAATGAATATCCAGCAATTAATAGATAAAGAAAATCTTGACCCAAGAAGAGGTTACGGGCACGAAAATGTTTTGACGGAAATTGATGTTGATAAAGATACCAACGAACTTCTTGAAAAATTGAATTATACTCTTGAAACGATTCCACAAAAAGGAGAAATCGTTTATTTAAAATCGACGGCAAATCTTTCAACTGGAGGAACTTCGATTGATGTGACGGATATGATTCATCCGGAGAATATTCAGATGGCTGAACGTGTTTCCAGAATCATCGGATTGGATGTCTGCGGAATCGATATTATGGCAGAAAATCTCACGCAGCCTCTTAAAGAAAGTGGTGGTGCAATTTTGGAAGTGAATGCAGCTCCGGGATTCAGAATGCACCTTGCACCTAGTGAAGGTCTGCCGAGAAACGTAGCAGCTCCGGTTGTTGATATGTTATATCCTCAAGGAAAAGAATTCAGAATTCCAATCATTGCGGTGACAGGAACTAATGGGAAGACGACGACGACAAGATTGTTGGCTCACATCGTTAAAAATAATGGAAAAAGAGTAGGATTTACAACATCTGACGGGATTTATATTCAAAATACCTTATTGGAAAAAGGGGATACGACCGGACCAATGTCTGCGGAATTTATCCTGAAAGACCCGACTGTGGAATTTGCTGTCTTGGAAACGGCTAGAGGTGGAATTTTACGTTCCGGATTAGGATTTGGAAGTTGTGATATTGGTGTTTTAACCAATATTAAAGAAGATCATTTGGGATTGAGCGATATTCATAATCTTAAAGATCTCACCAGGGTTAAACGTGTGGTACTGGACAGCGTGAAAAAAGATGGTTGGTGTATCCTGAATGCCGATGACGAATATTCTATGAGACTGGCTGATGATCTACGCCCGAAAGTGGCACTTTTCAGTTTGGATGAAAATAATCTACATATCAAAAAATTTGCGAAAGAAGGAAAAATTACCTGTGTTTATGAGGAAGGTTTTGTGACCATCAAGAAAGGCGAGTGGAAGATCAGGATAGAGCGTGTCAAGAATATTCCGATCACGATGGAGGGCAAGGCGAAATTTATGATCGCGAATGTTCTTGCTGCTTCTTTGGCGGCTTATGTATATGGTTTCGAAATTCCTAATATTGCTTTGGCTTTGACGACATTTATCCCAAGTGCGCAGTTGACTCCGGGCAGGCTGAATGTCTTCAAGTTTAAGAACTTCAAAGTGATGATCGACTTTGCACACAATCCTGCAAGTTATGAGGCCATAGAAGATTATCTCAGAAATATAGAATCCAACAAGAAGATCGGGATCATTTCGGGCGTTGGAGACAGACGGGATAATGACATCCGGGAATGTGGGAAGATCGCAGCAAGAATGTTTGACCATATCATCATCAGAAATGAGAAGCATCTGCGGGGAAGAACTGAAGAAGAGATCAACGGATTAATAATGGAAGGTATCCAAAGTGTGGACAAAAGTGTCAGCTACGAATGTATCCCGAAAGAGATCGATGCATTGAAACACGCAATGAGCCTGGCCGAAGAAGGGACTTTTATCACGGCACTCAGCGATGTGATACACAATGCGATAGAATTGGTTCAGGAATATCAAGCAAAAGAGCTCCAGGACGAATAATTGTTAAAATTTTGCATCAAAACCGCTTCGGATTTCCAAGGCGGTTTCTTGTTTATGAGATAAATGATCCTTAAATTCAACAATTCATATTCCGATCAATGCAGACATTAAAAATCATAACAGCTGTTATCGCTTTAAGTAGTTCATCGATGTTATTTTCACAAAACTATAAAACCTCTTCAACAGCAAAAGCCGGAAAAGAGTTTCCAAAAATAGACAATGATAGAAAAGCGAAGTTCAGGGTTTATTTTCCTGAAGCAAAATCTGTGGTTCTGGAAGGTGGAGATGGAATGCAAACTGTAAAATCTACCATAACCAAAGATAAAGATGGCTTTTGGAATGTCTCAACTTCACCTTTGGCAATAGGTTTTCATTATTATTGGTTCAATGTGGATGGAAAACGGACTAATGACCCAAATACGGAATTATATTTTGGATATGGACAACCAACAAGCGGAATCGAAGTTCCTTCCGGCGAAGATTTCTTTTTTGAAAAAAATGTGAAGCACGGCAAAATAGTTGATGATAGTTTAAATTCAGAAATAACTAAAGGAAAAAGAAACTTCAAAGTTTATTTACCTCCAAATTATGGAACGAAGAAACTTCCGGTTTTATATCTCTATCACGGGACTGGCGAGAATATTACCGGCTGGGAAAAACAAGGCTTTGTCAGAAATATTCTCGACAATCTTTTTGCAGAAGGAAAAGCAAAAGAAATGATTGTTGTAATGGATCATGGTGTTGCGTTGGATCCTGAGCAAGAGAAATTGGCCGATGATTATCCCAGAACAGTTCTTTCTACCAAAAATCTGGAGAAGGTTGTGATTCAGGAGCTGATCCCTTACATCGATAAAAAATATAAAACAGACAGTAGAAAAGCCATTGCAGGACTTTCGCGTGGGAGTTACCAGGCGATGTTCATTGGAGCAGATTATCCGGAACTATTTTCAGCGATTGGTTCTTTCAGTCCGGTAATTTATGAAGGGACGGAAAGTCAGCCTTTCAAAGAACTGCCTGTTGATAATCTTTTGAAATCGAAATCAAAACCTTTCTTTTTTAGGGGGATTGGAGAGAAAGAAGACCAGCGTTTCATCAATTATAATAATTTATTGAGCAATTATTTTACTCAAAACAAATATCCATTTATCCGATACAAATCTGATGGAACTTACCACGAATGGCTTACCTGGAGGCGTTGCCTGTATGAGTTTGCTCAGAAGATTTTTAAATAATAAATTGATGATAACGAAAGAGGTTCGACATTCTCTTATTCATTTGGTATATTTGCATTCAAACTCACGCTCGTGAAGATCCATAACAGAAAAAAATATCTCAGCTTTTTAAAATTCAAAAGAGATTTCCAGCAGTTCGGACTGGAGAAAGTAAAGAGCTATGAACTTATTCTTCATTGGTTAAATAACCGATTGAGTAGAAATCAGTTTCTTCTCCTTTCGGGTATCTTGGTGGGTCTTACAGCGGGAATGGCAGGTGTCATTTTAAAGACCCTGGTTCATAATATCCATTACTTCATAACCCACAAAGTTCATTTCGAATACCAGATCCTGTTCTATATCGTATTTCCTTTTTTAGGAATTGTTTTGACGACCGTTACCGTTCAAACCTTATTTAAAGGTCAGGATAGAAAAGGAATTGGTGCCATTTTATACGAAATTGCACAAAACTCAAGTATTGTTTCCTCTGTCAAGATGTATTCCCAGATCGTACAAAGTGCAATTACTGTGGGACTAGGAGGCTCGGCCGGTCTGGAAAGTCCTATTGCTGTAACGGGTGCAGCGATTGGTTCCAATTATGCACAAACTTACAGACTTAGTTACAAAGAACGTACTTTGTTGCTGGCGGCAGGTGCAACGGCGGGAATCGCGTCGGCTTTCAATGCACCCATTGCCGGGATCATGTTCGCCTTTGAGATTTTGCTGACAGGGGTTGTTTTTACAGATTTTATTCCTTTGGTCGTGGCAGCGGTTTGTGGTAGTTTGTTGTCCAGAATATTGTTGCAGGAAGATGTCCTTTTTAGATTTTACACCAGGGAAGCTTTTAATTATAAAAATGTTCCTTATTATCTTATCCTGGGAGTAGTAACAGGTTTGTATGCCAGATATTTTGTGATCATCTCACAAAGAGTAGAACACTTTATAAAGAAACTCAAGATGTCGCCATTGAGAAGGGCGATGTTCGGCGGGGCGGTTTTGTCATTGCTTTGCGTGTTGTTTCCACCTTTGTTTGGAGAAGGTTATGATACGATCAAAGCTTTTACTAATGGTGATACTCTTGTGATTATCGAGAACAGCTTGTTCCGATATTTTGAGTTTAGAAATTTTACGATTATTATCTTCTTGATTTTAGTATTAATTCTGAAAGCTTTTGCTACACCTTTCACAATTTTCAGTGGTGGAAATGGCGGTAATTTCGCGCCGTCACTATTTGCGGGCGGAACAGCGGGTTTTCTGTTTGCAGTGGTTTGTCAGCAGATAGGTTTCAAAGAAGTTCCTGTGACAAATCTTGTTTTAGTAGGAATGGCAGGGGCAATGAGCGGAATCCTCTACGCGCCATTGACAGCGATATTTCTGATCGCCGAATCCAGTTTCGGGTATGACCTGTTTATCCCTTTGATGATCGTCTCGGTGATCTCTTATCTGATGGCGAAGCGTTTTTCCCCGATTTCTCCGGAGCTGAAATCTCTTGCAGACCAGGGAAAGATCTTTACCAATAAGCACGATAAGAATCTTTTATTTTCTTTGAATACTAAAGATTATATCGATTTCCAGTCTCAAACCATCAATGTAAATGCATCTGTCACAGAGTTGTTCGAAATGATAAAGAACGGGAACAAAAATACTTTTGCTGTTGTGGATGATATCGGGAAGCTCAAAGGTATTCTTAGCCTCGATGATATTCGGCCTTATCTTTTTTCCAAAGAAACCGACTCCCTGTCGATTGTTAAAATTATGAAAGCGCCACCGGCAGTAATATATCCGGATAAAAAGGCTTTGGAAATACTTCAGATCTTTGACGATACGGGATATTGGAATCTGCCGGTTGTAGATGAGAATAACAAATTCATTGGTTTTATATCAAAATCTGCAATACTCATCGGCTATAGACAATTACTCAAATTATACTCTGAATAAGAATTGATTTCTCTATAAAAGCATCTTCTAAAACACGATTTAATATAAAATTACGATTCAATTTTTTCTGGTATAGTGTCTTATCAGTACAACTGCAGCAAATATAAGGGTCACCGCATAGATTACAGATAATCCTTGTTTTTCGACAGTCATGGTTTTAAAGTCGATTTGTTTGTATAAGGCCGCCCCGACAATCAAAACAACAATCCACATCGTAAATACAGGTGCTTCTTTTTTCATAGAATAGTTTTTTTGTTGATATGGCTAAAATAAAGAAATTACCAATGCAATAGGATATCTGTTTAATGATTTCTCTTTTTATAATTGATAAAGAAATTGTCCTTTATCGTAACTTTTGGAGGAATTACTACTCAACTTCCACAGTGATCTTGCATTCGATCTCACATCTTCATTGGAAGAATTCTCACACAATCCTATAGATAGAACTGAATAATAGCGAACGCCCAACACCTAATCTCCACCACCACAACCACCACAACTGCTGCAAGAACTCCCGCAACTACTTCCACAGGACGATCCGCTGCTTCCATTGTCACTTCCCAAATGGTTATTCTTTTCTATATGGCTGATTACAGGGACTAAAGCTGCTGTCAAAACCGCCGAACCTAGCAGAAAATATTGCCATTGCCAATCATCCGCAACTTTTCTTGCGGGTAAAATATCTTTTTTATAAAGGTCGGGGATAGTTTGGGTGCAGAAAAGTTTTGTAAGCCTGTGCAAGTAATAGATGATGAAAACAATCAAAAAGACAGTTGTAAGCAGAATTTGAAAGATGGGTTTCTCTCTTAAAAGGCCACTCGTCATTCGTACGAAACTAAACATCAATAAAATGGTCAAAACAACAAAATTGATGTAAAATAGATTCCCGAATTTCTTGGATTTGTTAATATACTTTTTGAGCGCCTCCATACATTTGGCAGTATTGTAAAATATAGGTTTGTTCATCAGTCGTCTCAATAATTCAGAATAGTACGTTCTTCCTGATTCCTCAAGGGTTAAGATTATTTGTAACTCTTTTGGGGAATTTACCTTTTTTGATATTAGCAGATCAATTGTTTGATCTGAATTTATGAAGACCACATTTTTTTCAATTAGCTCGTTGACGGCTCCATTAATGATGTTTTCGAGTCTCTGCGTTTTTAGATAAACAAGCTCATAAGGTTCAAGCTGATAGATAAACGAGTCTTCATCAAATCCCTTTGCCAAATTCTTAAGTTTTTTTCGATTGTAATATTCAAGTCCTGTAAATACTAAAATGCATAAAACAATAAATCCAATAATGAAATAAGGATTATTGATCTGCATATAAATCGGTTTGAGCAAAAAATAACAAGGTGCTATAAGAGCAACAAAAGCAAGAATCCCGAATACAAGGAAAGTTCTTATTTTGAATTTGGCTTTGTCAAGGTTCAGGCTTTCAAACATACCTTGATAGCCCCAGACACTTTCCGGTTGTTTTCCAAAAATTGCTGAGTACAGTTTCTGGGTTCTTTCTTTGGCTTGACTGAATTTTTCAAACTCTTCCCTGTTATGCGTGGATGGGATATGCTGGATGGGTTTGCCGAGTAAAGTACAGAAACTTTGGTAAGATTGTGTGAAGATCAAATGCTGATGCCAGACAGTATCGACAATTTCTGACGGAGAAACCATCATTTCCGAAGTTGCGGCCAGATACATGAACTTCTTGTATTCCAGAATGGCAAGTTCCGCAAAGACATTTGTCAAGAAGTTCTCGTTGGCAAGCCGTATGGTAAATCCATATTCGCTGGGCGGGTCATCAAAATTGAACTGAAGTATTTTATCCCAAAGTTCAGTATTCATATGGTTCAGTAATTTATGGGTAATTTAAGATTATCGACCCAATTTCAAATTAGTTTATGCCACTAAAATAGTCATTATTTTTTTTAATAATTAATGGATGAGAATTTTCTGAATGTAAGGTTTCTTCTTATTCTTGTGAAACGAGATCTTTTTTCAATAAAAAGAATTTATAAATTAGGATTTTTAGAATTTGTATCATCCGATAAGGTGTTTTTATTATTTAATTTATTAATCGTTTGATAATGATGGTGTTCCGTTGAAATCAAGTTTCTTTTTAATATAGAGATAATAATTGGTCTTTATAAATTTAAAATAGAGATGTTATTTTCTGACTTCTGGATCATTTATTTAAGACTAAATTAAAGATTGTTTTTTTATAGATTCATATGGCAAGATTACTTTGGGTGCATAAAAAGTAATCTAAATGAAAAAGACATTTATCTTCTTGATCTTATTATTTTATAAGGTCATCTTTGCACAGGAACTGTTTCCTTACTTGCAGGCACCTTCTCAGACTTCCATGACGGTCAGCTGGAAAACCGAAAGCAACAATGAATCTGTTGTTGAGTACGGCAACTCCGAAACACAACTCGACAAAACTTCAAGCGCTACTGCCAGAGTGTTCTCGGACACAGGTTATAATGCCAACTATTATTACCATACTGTTAAGGTCAGTGGTCTGTCGGCTAACACCAAGTATTATTACAGGGTTAAAACAGGAAACAGAGTTTCTCAGGTTCATTCGTTCAGGACATTGCCGTTGCCCGGGCAGGCTGCAACTGCAGATGGACATTTGAGATTTTTGGTTTTGGGGGACAATCAGATGCGGGATGTGCCGAGATTTGACTCGTTGGTTTCTGCAGCCAAGAGAAAGATCGCTAAGCTTTGGGGTTATGGCAAAGATCCTTCCGATAATATCGCAATGACAGTGATGATGGGCGATCAGGTAGATGTTGGTACGCTGGACCATTATGAGAATGTCCACTTCAAAAAGAACAGAAAGCTTTCTGGATTGTTACCGACACAGACTTTGGTAGGAAATCATGAGACCTACGGAACACTTGGCATGCAGGCTTATTACGACCATTTTGTTCTGGATGATATTTCTTATAAAGGTGTTTCTTCCGGTTCAGAGGCATATTATGCAAGACAGGTTGGGAATGTCCTGTTTATTTGCTTTGATACGGAACACCCGAGTGCGGCTCAGTTAAATTGGCTCAATCAGATCTTGCCATTAGCGAATCAGGATTCTACAGTGGATTGGATCGTCTCTCAAGGGCACAGACCATATCAGGCAGAGCAATACGTTGGAGATATTTCTACTTGGATTCGTAATACGGTAATGCCTGTTTTGAATACATCTGGTAAGCACGTATTGCATATCGGGGCTCATCATCATTTGTATCACAGGGGACAGCTTAAAAATTTTCCTACCTATCAGATCATTTCAGGTGGCGTCGCCTGGGACCAGTATTGGGGAATGGCTACAGAGCAGGATTTTGATGATGTCCAGAAAACGATATCCAACTGGATGTATCAGATCATAGATGTGGATATTAATAAAGGGACATTCAATGTAGAATCTTACTCGATCGGAAGTATCTACGAATGGAAGGATAATGTCTTGATGGATTCTTTCCATTCTGCCAAGAACAAAACTAAACCTGACACACCATCGATTCTTAACAACTTTACAGGTCAGAATCTGGAACTGCCCTTAACTGTGGAAAGTAGTGCTTATAGTACAACTTCGGATGAATTGATGAACTCTACAGAGTTTGTATTTTCGAAAACACCGGATTTCAGTATTTTGGAAAAAGACATTTACAGGGATTATGAAAATCTTTACGGAAAAAAAGGAAGCCGTGTGGATGAATCCAAAGACCTGAACGAAGGTGTCGATATTACAAAAGCTACTTTGGAGGCAGGAACACTTACCAATGGAACATATTACACAAAAGTAAGACATAGGGACAGAAATTTGAGTTGGTCGGACTGGAGTGCTGTAAAATCTTTTAATATCATCAACAGTACCGCGGTCAATACAAAGATCGAAACCGATACGATTGCCTATAAGCCTAATACGCCGATAAAAGTGATCTATACGGATACACCGGGCAATGCAAAAGACTGGATCGGGCTTTATAAAAAATCACAGACACCTTCCGGTTCTTCGCCTTCACAGAAGTGGGGTTATACCAATGGACAGGTGAGTGGCACAATGACTTTCGGTACTGGACTTGCAACGCCGGGGATGTACTATGCTGCTATTTTCAGCAACGATTCTTATACCGAACTTGCTGATAGAAAATACTTCTACGTTGGTCCGTTTGTAGAGTTGTCGTCGGATAAGAATGTTTATGAGGTAGGAAATGCCGTTACTGTAAATTTTGCAAATGCACCTGCTTTGGCCAAAGACTGGGTTGGGATCTATAAAGTGGGACAAACGCCGGGAGAAGTTAACTCTGTACAATGGAAATATATTGACGGAAAAACGAACGGAACATTCACTTTCAGTGGTTTGGCAAAAGGTTATTATTATATCCAATATATGTTGGAGGATGGCTACCAGGCTGTGGGCAATAAATTGTTCTTCCAGGTGGGCGATGGTATCACGCAATTGATGATAAACAAAACGATGTTCAACCTGAACGAGAATATCATTGCAACATGGACAGATGCACCGGGAATCGTGAAAGACTGGATCGGGATCTATCACAAGAACGATGATCCCAATATCGACCCACTTGTAAGTTATACTTATTTCGATGGTAAACCAGGTGGAAGCCTTCAGATCCCTAGTGAAAATATGCCGAAGGAAGTAGGTGATTATTTTATAGTGATCTTTACCAATGATTCTTACAACGAGGTTTCCAACCGGGTACAATTCCAGATGATGGACAGTACACTGGGGACAACGGCTCCGGATGCTCACAACAATGAGCTGCAGGTATATCCGAATCCCGTGAACAAAGGTGATAAAACATTCCTGAGATCCAAATATCCGATCGATCAGATCGATATCTATGATATGACGGGAAGCTTGTTCTACACTTCCAAAAACATCAACAGTATGAATTACTCTATCATCAATCAAAGTCTCCCGACAGGGACTTACGTTATGAAAGTACATTCAAACAAATTGTATACAGTGAAGATAATAGTGAAGTAGTTCTCTTTTTTACTTTGAAAATTAGACAATAAAACCGCTCTCTTAAGGGCGGTTTTGTTGTATTGAGAACAGGGATGTTGAGAAAAGATACTATTTCAACAAATATCCGATTGCTCCACCATCAACCAATAACTCTGTACCCGTAATGAAACTTGCCTGATCGGAAGCTAAGAAAAGAACTGCCTTTGCGATTTCCGAAGGGTCACCCATTCTTCCCAGTGCGACAGATTTGGCAAACTCATTCTGCATTTCAAGACTTGGAACCGCTTTGTCAAAACCTTCCGTCTTTGTGGGGCCGGGACTTACAATATTAACTCGGATTTTCCTTTCTGCCAGTTCATTGGCTGCGATTTGCGCAATTTTATTGACGGCTCCTTTCGTTGCAGAATAAACGCTTCCGTACATCTGTGCAGTTGTAGCAACGGTTGAAGAATTGAATACCACCGAAGATCCTTCCGTAAAATAAGGGATCATTTTTTGTAAAGTGAAATAATAACCCTTGACATTTGTATTGAATTGATAATCGAAATCTTCTTCTGTAGTTTGCTCAATAGGGGTAAAAACCGCTGTTCCGGCATTTAGGAACAGGACATCTACTTTATTTCCGCTTTCGGCTACGTATTTTTCCAACACGGCAATTCCCGATAAATTTGAAGTGTCTGAAACCAGGGTCTTCAGTTTTGGATTGTCGATCCTTTCTTCCGCACTTTTAAGGTTGTCGGCATTTCTGCCAGTGATCAGAACGTTGGCTCCGGCTTCTAGAAAAGCTTTTGCTGTTGCAAACCCTATTCCTGTGCTTCCGCCTGTGATCACTACATTTTTGTCTGTAAAACTCATTGTAATTATTTTTATTGTTTTTTACTGAGCAAATGTATGGCTATTTAGTTACTTTTAGTAACTTTGTACCGAAAAATAACAGTAACAACGGTGTAACAAAGTAACAATATGGAGTGCAAGACAAAAGATTTTCAACAGGAATATAAAAAAGAAATGCGTGCAGTACAAGATTCTATGGATGTTCTCCATGGCAAATGGAAAATAGCGGTCTTATCCTCTATATGCTATTATAACAAACGTAGATTTTCAGATATTCTGAATGACATCGATGGTATATCCAACCGTATGCTCAGCAAGGAACTGAAAGAACTGGAATTTAACAAACTCATCCGCAGGAACGTACTGGACACCCAACCCGTAAGTATAGAATATACGCTTACCGATCACGGGAACACGTTGAAAACCATCATCAACAATCTTCACGAATGGGGAGTTGAGCACAGAAAAAAAATTGTGGAAGGATAATTTAAATGAATGGCCTTAATGCTATAAGCAAAAACCGCTCTTTAATGAGCGGTTTTTTATATTCTAATTACCAAGGGATTTCTCCCGTTTCCGGATTGGTTTCTTCACAGAAGAATTTTCCCGTAGGCCCATTTTGGTCGATGACAGCATATTTCACGATTCGTTTTCCTGCGTCTTCTACTGTGCCGGTTCCACGATTATTATTGAAATCGGTTTTAGTAAATCCAGGACTCACCGCATTGATCTTGAACTCGGTATCCCTGAATTCATAGGCCAGATTCACAGTGTACATATTAAGAGCGGCTTTGGAAGAAAGATAGACCGCGCCTTTGAAGTTGTAATATTTGTAGGTTAGGTCGCTGTGTAGCGTAATAGATCCCTGGCTGGAGCTGACCATCACAATTCTCGGCGCGTCCGATTTTTTCAGCAGGTCCAGGAATGTCTGGGTCACCCTTATCACACCATACACATTGATCTCGTAAACTTCTTTAAAGACTCCGATACTTGTATGTTCGGCAGTCTGCGGGATGTAATCGCCATTTTCATCAAACTGCGCTCCCGATATTCCCGAATTGTTGATGAGAACATCCAGAACATCTGTTTTGCTTCCGATTTCTTTTCTGGCATTTTTCACCGATTCTTCGTCAGTGACATCGATTTGGATAACTTCTACATTAACTAAACCTTCTGACTTTAGCTGCTCAACGGCTTGCTGTCCATTTTCCAGGTTTCTGCTTCCGAGATAAACATAATATCCTTGTTGCAATAGTTGTCTTGCGGTTTCGAAGCCGATACTTTTGTTGGCTCCTGTTATGAATGCTTTTTTCATTTTTTCTGATGATTTAAAATTGATATTGCAAAGTTGTCACAATCAGAGATGACCTTATTTACCATTTGGTAAAAAGCACTTTTATTAGCGGATGTTTTTTCGGATCCTGCTCAGGGATTGTTGTGTGATGCCCAGATATGATGCGATATAAGATAGTGGAACACGGTTGGCAAGGGTCGGGAATTTCTCCAGAAATTCCAGATAACGCGTAGTGGCATCTTCGGAAACCAGAGAACTTCTTCTGTCCAGTTTTTCCATCATCGCTTTCTGGAAGATCTTGTTGACAATAACATCCCAGCCGATAATGGTGTTGGAAAGTTCCTGCCAGTCTTTCTGCGAAAAGATCAGAAATCTGCAATCTGTGGTCGCTTGGATATATTCTGTCATCGGTTCCCCTTGGTATGGATTGGCGAGGAGATGGTTTTCATCTACGAAATACTTTGTGATCTCGTCTCCTTCATTATTGTAATAGCAGATACGCAAAATACCTTCCAGAATGAAGATCACATCATTGAACATCCTTCCTGCCTCCACAAAATAGTCATCTTTCCGAAGTTCCTTTTCAACAGCTTTTTGAGCGATGAGGTCGATCTGCTGCGGGTTCAGGTTCCCAAATTGTAAAAGATAATTAATAAGTTCTTTCATGCTGCCAAATTAAAGAACTTAATTGAAGATTGATTTACCAATTGGTAAAAATAGTCGAAGGTTGGCCTCAGTTTTTTATGATGCTTTTTTATACTTTTATATAGAAGATAATGCGGTTTGGCAAATCTTGGTTTTGATACTTAAAAAATTACACTTCCTAAAGTATGCTTTGCTTTTGCGGGTATGGATTGCAGATTCTCGCTATATATATATCACAATTGATCAGAGATCTTTTAAGTTATTTCTTGATATCCTACTTTTCTACGAAATCCTTGATCTGATTAGCTCTCTATTTGTGATGTCTTTATTTTATAATTTGTTAATTAAAGTTAAAATTTAAAATAAAATTCAAATAATCAAATTGTTTTATAATAATAATTTGATTATAAATGTTTCTATTTAAAAATAATGTAAATTTGATATCAATAAAAAATTATATTATGAAAAAAATTTACTTAGTTCTCTTGGCGTTAATCGCTAATTTGTTTTCTTCACAAATCATTTTTCAAGAAGATTTTGATGGTATTGCCGGTCCCACAGCCGGAGGGGCGGGGACATATACTTTTCCTTCCGGCTGGTTACTTAGAAATGTAGATAATAGAACACCGGCTTCGGCAGTAGCATATGTCAACGATGCTTGGGAAAGGAGGGAGGATTTTTCCAACAACGTATTAGATTCGGTAGCAATAAGTACCTCTTGGTATAACCCTTTTGGCGCAGCTAATGACTGGATGTGGACGCCGGAAGTTACCTTGCCATCAACCGGAAACTTTAAAATGAAATGGAATGCCATCGCCTATGATCCAGAATATAGGGATGGGTATGAAGTAAGAATCATGCTAAGCCCCAATGTTCCCACAGGAGGTTCAGGAACTATAGGTAACCAGATTACAAATTCTACGGTTTTGACCAGTGTTGCAGCAGAAAACTCTGCCTGGACAGCGCGCGAGATCGATCTTACAAGCTATCTGGGAAGTACCTTTAGAATCGCTTTTAGGAATAATTCCAATGACAAATTCCTGTTATTGATTGATGATGTGGTCATTGGTGAAAATTCGACGTTGGATAATATGGAAGTGCCACGAAAGAATAATTTCTTTATATCACAAAATCCTGTAAAAAACAAGACTCTGATGGTTCATAGCTTAGAAGCTGCCAGTGCAACCTTATACGATGCAACAGGTAAAAAAGTAACCTCTTTTGATTTGATAAAAGGAAGCAATAGTATTAGCCTAAAAATACCCAAAGGCAATTATATCCTGAAAACTAATGGCGGATTCTCGTCCAAGCTCATTGTGGAATAATTCTTTGACTATCAACGTAAACGAAACCGCTCTAGCAGAGCGGTTTTATTGATTTAAAAGAAACTTATCTGGAAATTCTTAAGTTGATAGACTGTCTATTATCAGATCAATGTCAAGTGATTTTGTTTAACAGGATATTCAGTAAATAATTAAAATATTTTGAAAAGTTTTAAAACCAGATTTCTGACTAATATTTAATAAAATTTGATTCATAATGTAAATGGTTATCTTTGCAATACTTAAATTTATATAGTAATTTGAAATAAAATCATTTAAAATATAGCGTTTCGCTTTTGATCCTGTTGCGGAAATACGACCAAATTTTTCAAAGTGACACGGGAAGAAAAGTTGAAGTGCCTGCGGTATTCGTGGGCGTTCCTTTTGCTTTGTGTTATTGCCTTTGGTCGGGCTTCCGTAACAAGCAGGGAATTTGCCCACGTTTTTTTTGTGACTTTTCAGATAAATTAAATAATTGACCAATGAGTAAAATTTTTCTTCGTTTGTACGAGCGGGTTTCATATTGGGGACTAGAAGAATCGGGATTATCTCTTAAAAACAGGGATTCGATTATATTGACGAACCAGTATCTCTTTCTGCTTGCCATTATTTTTTCGGTCCAATGCTTTTTTAGCTTTTTGTTCATAGGTTTTGGCACAACTACATACATTCTTCTCGCTGTATCTTCGCTGTTTTATGCATCTTTTGCTTTTTTCAAATCACTGAGAACTAATAAATATGCAATCTCGTTTATATTTTTATTGTTGTGCAGTATTACGACCTACTATTCTTCTTTATGCGGACTGGAAAGCGGAATCTTCCTTTTCTATTTCCCTATGCTGTCTGCCGTATTTATCTTTTTCTCCATAAAGGAAAACAAAATGTTTGTTATCTTTATCCTTTTATTTATTCTTTCCAACCTGTATCTCTCTGCAGGAAGCAACTTCACATTGATAAGGAACAGTGAAAAATATTTTGGTTTCAGAAATACTTTATTACTTCTCAACATTAGTTGTATGCTGTCTATCCTGATGCTGAATTCCTATTTTTTTCAGGTCAAAAGAGAAGAATATTATTTTACATTAAACAGGAATCTTTACAAGCGGGAACAAATTGAGAATTTAAAAAATGAATTGGTTCGTGTAAGAGAATTAATCAGTGCGGATGACATTACTGAGGAAAGTCTCAAGCATCTTGTAGAATCGGCTCAAATAAATGATGCGCTTTTTGTCGAAAAGTTCAATAAATTCTTTCCGGATTTTTATAATAAAATAAACAATACTTCTTCCGTCCCCTTAACTCTTTCCGATTTAAAATACTGCGGTATGCTAAAACTTGGTTTCACAACAAAACAGATTGCTATCTATACAAACTCATCTATAAAATCGGTGGAAAGTAAAAAGTACAGGTTGAGGAAAAAATTGGCGATACAAATTGATGAAAATTCAAAGGATTGGTTTTCAAATATTTAAAAATGAAATAATCCCCTCGTTTTCACTCGCAAGCGTGACCGAGAGGGTTCCAGAGCCTCTTTTTATTCTGCCCTAAAATACTTTTGTATCAATCTTTATCAAAATAAAAGATTTAGGAATTGATACATCAGGACGATTTTAAAAATTACAGACACCAGCTACTCTTATTTGATGCATTTAAAATTGAGAGAACTTGTGCTGTATATATTTTTCTGTTCTTTCTCATCTACTTTCCAGGTCAATCCCAGATTTATCAAAGGGAAAATAACAGTATATACATTACAAAAGGGACAAAAATAATCTCTGAAAATCACCTAGATGATTCCGACTATTCCGATAACATCTATGTTTTAGACGGGACTACAACCACAGGATTACGAGAAAATACTAAGTCAAAAATACATTTTGCTGATTTAAGATATAAACATCCGAAGAAAAGTGCAAAACCTTTAATATCTAAGAAGCGCAAAACAATCGTTAAATCTAAAGATAATGAAATTAGTTTAAAATCTACTTTTAAAAACAATAATGACAGTGATAAATTTACACTTCTTACGAACCATTTTCTGACAGCTGTCGCACCAGCCAACAGTAATTGTGATAAACTGTTAGCCGTTTTAAAAAGTGACACAGTTCAGTTTGCTACTGATTTTGGAGGCAAAAGCATAGCTCACCAAAATAGTACTTCAACACAGATTCGATCTATACCAAATTTTCACAGCATCCGTCCGCCTCCCATATTTTCTAAATTCTCATAACCGTGTTATAAGTTCAAAAAATGTAATTAACACTTAGACAACAACCAATTTAACTTAATTTAAAAAACCAACAAGATGAAAAATATATATAATTTGTTCATATTGATGTTTTTGACAAGCATCAATATATATGGACAAGTGGGCATCAACACAGATAAACCTAATGCATATGCAGGACTACATATTTCTGAAAGAATGGACCCCGCAAGTGCTGATCCTGATAAATACAGCGGTATCATCATTCAGCGTTATACCGAAGCGCAACGGGATGCACAGCTCACTCCGAATATGGGGGCTTCACAAAACAGTCTGCTGATTTATAATACAACAGAAGACTGCTATAATTATTGGAATAATGCTGAACAGGAATGGAAAAGCCTTTGTGGTAAGTTGGGTAAATCTCAATTCACATTCGACTGTACAGCTCTGCAGGTTAATGGAACTTATGTGGAAGGAAGAGAGCTTACTGCCTCTAATTATCTTTCGATTCCTGTGACGGTCACCAAAGCAGGAGAATATACTTTTCTGGCAACTACAACCAATGGTTATAGTTTCTTTGCATCCGGCACTTTTCTTAACACAGGTTCTTACACCATACAGGCCACAGGACAAGGAACTCCGGTAGCTGTACAAACAGATAATTTGGCAATCAATGCAAACGGTATAGATGTTATTTGTACACCTGAGCGAACGGTAACCGTATTGTCAGCGGCAGGGACTTATACAATGAGTTGTGGTTCGGCAATAGTGAACGGAGTTTATAAAGTCGGCACAGCACTTACAACAAATAATACCATTACCTTACCGGTAAATGTGACGGCATTGGGAAGCTATACTGTTACTACTAATACAGTAGATGGGATTTCATTTAGTGGTTCAGGAACCTTTACAGCAACCGGTAATCAGAATATTACTCTAAACGGAACAGGAGCCCCTTCTTCTACCACAGCCAAAACATTAACGATAACTTCGGATAGTCAGGGTGGCGTTTCTACAACCTGTAATGTCAATGTGATCGTTGTTATCCCTAAAAAAAGATTATTAGCAATAGGGGCAGATGCCGATGGGTTTGGTTATAATTTGTCAGGTACCGCAGCTTCAAATAGACTAATTACAACTGCAACAAATTACGGTACTCTAGCAAATAGTGTAGTTAAATATGAAGGATGGGACCAGATTATAAACGGAACAGATTCACCATCGGCAGCTCAGCTTACCAGCTGGACCACAGGTAGTAATCCAGTAGATATTATTGTAATAGGATATGCTTGGGGAGCAAATGCTGCTGAAGCTCAGGTAATAGCAAACTATCTCGCAAAAGGAGGTGTCGTTTTAGCTTTTGTTGAAAGTCCTTCCGGTGCACAGAATATTTTAAGAGCCGTCTTTGATGCTTCAGTATCTACAGGGGTCGTAAATAGTGCAGGAGCATTATACAAATTACCATTGACAAATGATTCTATTTTGAATGGTCCTTTTGGTGATATCAGAGGGTTACAATGGGGAGAAGATGCTTCCTCAACAGCTTATGCCACGGGATTGCCTTCCAGCGAAATCACTGTTTATACAGGAGATACTAATATTTCAACGGCATCACCTTCTGGAACTGTTGGTCGTGTTACTGCATTCAGGCATAATACTCTCAATTTTATCTGGGTAGGTGACGGTGGTTTCAATTCAAATAATGGTGGAACTTCAGATACCGTTTGTCCATTCTTTTTAAACGCCAGCAATTTTCCGGTTTTTAAACCTAATTACGGAAATGGTGCCGCTGCATATGAGATGAATGTATATAATTCAATATTCACAGCCAATGCTTTTGCCTGGGCTCTTGAAAAAGCTGAGCATAATGGTATTAACAAACATTAATTTCAATTAATAAATGGATTTTAAAACATCCATATCGGAAGCCTGATCAAGCAAGCCGTTACAGAGCGCGGGGTAGAAATATCCCGCATCTGTAATTTTTTTGGAATAGTAATTTCCTAAAGCAACACTTTACAGATGGATAAGCAAGTACAATCAGTTCGGATAAAAAACTTAGATGGTTTTCTGGATTCAATTTCTGCGATTTTAAATAACTTAAAAGGGCAACGTCTAAAAATGAAAGAACTTCAGTCCCTTATAGATTTAGATACTAAGGACTACCAGTCTATACAATCCATAGTTGATATTGTAATATCATTACCGGATAATGATGTTTTTGCACCATTTACAGAGATTAAGAAAGAACTGATCCTTACTTAAACATGAAAGATATTGCGGATTTACGATTTAATAATCAAAATTGATTATTTAACTAGATACGATTTCAAATATTTTATTAATCCTTTAAAATCACAAACGATGGCAGAAAGTAAAAATAACATCATCACACATGGGCTTAGTGGCAAAGTAGGCGACCTGATCGTCTTCAGCCAGAGAAACGGCAAAACCATTGTCTCCAGAGCACCAAGAGAAAGAGTCGGAGATTATACAGAGAATCAGAAAGAGCATCAGCGCAAATTCCAAAAAGCGACCCTCTACGCCAAATCGGTTATGAAAGATCCGGATCAAAACCAAATGTACTCTGCCGCAGCAGACGCATCCAAAGGCATCAGTATATATAATGTAGCGGTTGCCGATCTCCTGAAGGCACCGGACATAGAAAGCATAGACCTGTCTGGTTATACAGGTGAAAAAGGAGATGTCATTAGAATAAAGGTACTGGATGATTTTGCAGTAAAAGCGGTCACTGTAACAATAGAAAATGAAGATGGCAGTCTGGTAGAAGAGGGTTCAGCGGTAGATTCCGGCTTCGAGTGGATCTATACAGCAACAGAAGGTAACAAAGATCTTGCAGGGGATAAGATCACAATTAAGGCAACCGACAACCCTGCCAATGTGACAGAAATGACCCAAACGCTTTAAAAACTAAAACAAGCTTAGCGTATAGAATGCGTATACCGACCCTATACCGATAGCCACCCAAAATCAACTGACAAAATGACAAAAGCCACCCAAGTTCAGGTGGCTTTTGCTTTATAGTTTAAGGTCTAAAGGATTGATCTTTTTATAACGGCTTCGAGAGCCTCAGCCAGACACCCCTCAACTAATTATTAATGATTTATAATTAACCTAAATTCTCTCATCCTTGATCTCATCCACGATCTCAGGGTTCAGCAGTGTAGAGGTATCTCCAAAATTACTGAAATCGCCTTCTGCGATCTTTCTCAGGATTCTGCGCATGATCTTCCCGGAACGCGTCTTCGGTAACCCGGATACAAACTGGATCTTGTCAAGCTTTGCAATTGGTCCGATCTGTTCGGATATCAATTGGTTGATCTCTTTTGCCAGGTTCTCTTTGTTTCGGTCTTCACCGGATTCTTTCAGGATCACAAAACCATACAATGCGCTTCCTTTGATATCGTGCGGGTAACCGACAATTGCAGATTCTGCCACTGCAGGGTGCTCGTTGATACTGTCTTCTATTGGTGCTGTCCCCAGATTGTGCCCGGACACGATTATCACATCATCCACACGTCCAGTGATCCTGTAATAGCCCACTTCATCTCTCAAAGCGCCGTCACCAGTGAAATATTTCCCAGGGAAAGCTGAGAAGTAGGTTTCCTTATAACGCTGATGGTCTCCCCAGATCGTTCTGGCTATTCCCGGCCAGGGAAAACGGATACAAAGATTCCCCGTTACTTGATTTCCTGTGATCTCATTTCGTTTTTCGTCCATCAAAACAGGCTGTATCCCAGGTAAAGGTAAAGTTGCGTAGGTTGGTTTTGTAGGCGTTACAAAAGGAATCGGAGAGATCAGGATCCCGCCGGTTTCGGTTTGCCACCAGGTATCTACAATCGGGCATTTCTTCTTTCCGACATGGTCATTGTACCAATGCCAGGCTTCATCATTGATAGGCTCACCAACGGAACCGATCACTTTCAAAGAACTAAGGTCGTGCTTTTCTACCCATTCAACACTTTCTTTGGCTAAGGAGCGGATGGCAGTCGGCGCCGTGTAGAACTGGGTTACTTTATGCTTTTCAATCACTTCCCAGAATCTTCCCGCATCAGGGTAGGTCGGGATTCCTTCAAAAATAACGGTTGTCGCGCCGTTCAATAATGGTCCGTAAAGAATGTACGAGTGTCCTGTGATCCACCCGATATCTGCCGTACACCAATAGATATCATTTTCCTTATAATTAAATACGTTTTTGAAAGTATAGGCCGTGTAGACCATATACCCTGCACAAGTGTGAAGCATTCCCTTCGGTTTTCCCGTGGAGCCGGATGTATAAAGAATGAACAATGGATCTTCTGCATCCATAATAACGGTTACGAAATCTGCAGAGGCCTTGTCGTAATACTCCGACATCCAGTGGTCTCGCCCTTCCTTCATCTTCACATCGTTGTGCGTTCTTTTGACAACCAAAACACTTTCTACGGTTGGCGTTTTTTCCAAAGCTTCATCCACGATGCTTTTTAGGTCAAGAACTTTGTTCCCTCTGTAACTTCCGTCTGAGGTGATGACCATTTTTGCACCACAGTCATTCACCCTCGATGCCACAGCCGAAGCGGAAAATCCTGCAAATATTACGGAGTGGACCGCTCCTAATTTGGCACAAGCCAACATTGTAACGGCCAGTTCCGGAATCATAGGAAGATAGATGC
The DNA here is from genome assembly GCF_000426465.1 of Epilithonimonas caeni DSM 17710. Taxonomy (GTDB): domain Bacteria; phylum Bacteroidota; class Bacteroidia; order Flavobacteriales; family Weeksellaceae; genus Epilithonimonas; species Epilithonimonas caeni. The sequence continues at coordinate 105,956 of NZ_KE384527.1, read as the reverse complement.
AGACTCTGTCGCCTTTCTGGATTCCCATTTCAAGAAGGACATTCGCAGTTTTATTGACTCTTTCGTAGAGTTCGTTGAAGCTGATGTGCTGTGCTTCTTCTTTCGGGTCGTTTGGTTCCCAGATAATGGCGGTTTTATCACCCCTTACAGATAGATGTCTGTCCAGGCAGTTTTTGGTAATGTTAAGTTTGGCATTTTTGAACCACTTGATATTGGCTTCCTCCATATTGTAATCTACGACCTTGGACCAGCGCTGGTACCACACAAAATTCTCATCCGCAATTTTATCCCAAAACTTCTTGGGATTTTTGATCGATTTTTTGTACTCCTTGAAATAATCCTGTAAATTCTGGATGTGATAATTTCTCATATTATTGATTTTTAATTTTAAAATCTTTATTACTTAACTATAATTTGTCGGGCAGAGGTTCTCGAAGCCTTTTGAATTTTTATCTTTTTACTTTGCCTTGTCTCTTGAGCCTTTAACCCAGCATTTCCTCGATCTGTTGAATCAACTTTTTAATTGAATAAGGTTTTGTCACGTAAGCATCGGCGCCCGATTCCAATCCTTTTTCGATGTCTTTCGGGTTGGTTTTTGCACTCAGGAAAATCACTTTGGTGTGGTTGAGGCTTTCCATAGTCTTAATTTCATTCAATGTACTGTAACCGTCAAGATTTGGCATCATGATATCGAGTAGGATCACATCCGGGGTTATGGTTTTCAATAATTCTAAAACTTCGGTTCCGTCTCGTGCGATAAAAACTTCATAACCTTGTTTCCTGAAACTGTATTCCAAAGACATCAGGATCTTGTGTTCGTCGTCTGCTATTAATATTTTTTTCATTCTTAATTATTTTTGGAGAACCCGAAGGGTTCAATTTGAATAGCCGTAGGTGAAACCTATGGTTCATTAATGGAACGTTTGCCAACCCGTGAAACGGGTTGAATTCTATTAATTCAAAACAAATATTTCTCATCAAATTCAATTCCGTGTTCATTTAATAATCTTCTAAATTCATCTTCGAATGTTTGTTTCCTATGATGTTCTTTTTGATTTTTAATATAATTAATTACCATGTCTTTTTCTCTAACCGAATATGTAAATGCACCATAACTATCTTGCCAACCAACAAACTCAGGAAATAATCCTGATTGCTTTATCCAAATATTTGTTGCGACTTTTATATCTTTTACCAAATCGCTTAGATTGATGCTTGGATGAAGGTCACAAAAGATATGAACGTGTTCTGGCATCCCGTTGATTCTGTATAATTGACATTTTTTATTTTTAATAATTCCCCAGATATATTTATAAAGTTCTGATTCATTTTTCTCGTTGATTGTTGGTTTCCGATGTTTTGTTGCGAAAACAATATGATAATAGATTTGTCTAAAAGTTCCCATTTGTGTTTTGTTTTTAATATTGCACCACGGGTTTTACCCGAGGCTATTGTTGTTGAACCCTTCGGGTTCGGTATTTTTGTTTTGATTTGTTTTCCATAGGTTTCAACTATGGCTATTCAAGTTGAACCCTTCGGGTTCTCCACTGTCACTTTTTAATATCATCTGAAATTCCACGCCGATTTCCATATTTTTTGCTGATATGCTTCCTTGGTGCGCTTCCATTATTTTTCTGCAAATCGCCAATCCCAATCCACTTCCCAAAGGTTTTCTGATGTTTTGATTTCTGGATTGATAAAACTTATCAAATATCAGATTCAAATCATCTTCCGGAATTTGTTTTCCTGTATTGAAAATCGAAATTACAAGTTGATTACCTTTCTCCTGAAATTTCGCCTGAATTGTTCCCTGTATATCCGTAAACTTAAGGGCATTACCCAAAATATTCTGAAAAACCTGAATCAGCCTTGCTTCATCATATTCAAATTGAGTTTTTGTCAAAAGATTGACTTCACTGAGATGGATACTCTTTTGGTGTATAAGATGACTGATTGGGTTCAGCGCTTTTTGGTAGGTTTCAATAATATCATTTGTTTCGATATTCAAAGCGATTTCGCCGTGTTCAAGCTTATCGAGATAAAGAATGTCATTGATGATTTCGTTTAATCTATCAGATTCTGTAATAATATTATTAAGGAATTCTTTCTTGATGTCCTGCGGAATATCATCATCATCCGCCAAAATCTCGCCGGCAGAACGGATTGCAGTAATCGGAGTTCTCAATTCGTGTGCAACAGAATCCAGGAAATCATCTTTCTGCTTATCTTTGAAGATGAGGTTTTCATTGGCAGAGCTAAGCTCTTCGGAAAGTTGTCTTAATTCCCGACTTTGTTCCGTCAGTTTTTTATTAAGGCTGATATTTTCTTTGGATTCTTCAAGGATTTCCAAAACTTCCTTAAGAGATATTTTATCTTCATAAGTCACACCTTCAATCAGGATTTTGGCAGAAGCCGTTCCGATTCTTCCCGATAAAAGATTCTCAGAGAACTTAATAAATCTCGCATCAGCAGTTTCCGTTCGGGTATCGATGTTGTATTTGAGGTTGAAAATCCGCAGTGCCTGTTCGGTTTTCTTTTCGCCAAGGAATTTGACCAGGATATTCCGTATGTCAGAAACGTAAGCTTTACCTCTCCAGATAAAAGCATTTTCGTGATTTTGAATGTATCTGTCAACATCCACATAGATTTCGGCAAAATTCCGTTCCCGATAATCTCCTTTTTGACTTACAGAAATCACTGTAAACAAAATCATATTAACCAAAATCGACCAAAAGAAAACTTGTGAAATACTATCCAGATAAGGAATGTTGAAAAAGCTGAACGAATTATACATTTCCCTCAAAAAACCTTTGAATTCCTGATTGTAAGAAAAGTAATACTGCGGAATAATCAAACCGAAATAGCAGATGATCAAACCGCCAATCAAACCGAAAACTGCACCTTTATAACTTCCCCGTCTCCAGAAAATTGCTCCGAAAAATGAAGGTCCCAACTGGGAAATTACGACGAAAGAAATCAATCCGACAGAATATAAACTGTTCTGTAAAATGAAAAATTTATAAAAAATAAAAGCAGTTACAATCAGGATGAAAATACTGACTTTCCTAATATTTGTAATGTTTTTGGTGTTTTTTACATCATTATCAGATTTGAATTTATCCAGCCAACCATAAGGAATGATGAGGTTGTTGGAAAGCATAATCGATAAAGTAATACTCGAAATAATAACCATCGAAATGGATGAACTCAATCCGCCAAGAAAAACCAAAACCGTAATCAATTGATTACCGAAATGCTGTGGAATCAAAATTGAATAAAACTCAGGATTCACCGAATGTCCATCAAAAATAATTCGTCCGCCCCAAGCAATCGGAAATACAAAAACATTAAAAATCAAAAGATAAAGCGGGAAAAACCAAATCGCTGTTTTCAAATGTTTTTCCTGTCTGTTTTCAACGATTGTTGTGTGAAATTGTCTCGGCAAAAGGAAAATTGCCGAAGCTGAAATTAAACAAAGAATTATCCAGTTGATGCTTCCTTCCAATCCTGAAAATGTATTTTTAGCTTTGAAGTCTTGAAACTGACTTGCTTTTTCATAGATGTCGGAAAATCCGTCAAAAACAAAAAATGTTACGAAGATTCCGAGAACAATTAGGAAAATTAATTTCAAAAAACTTTCCAATGCTACGGCAGAAATTATTCCTAATCTTTTTTCTGATGCATCCACGTAACGCGTACCATAATAAGACGAAAAAAGTGCCAGTAAAATAACAACATAAGTGGCGTTGTCTGTAAACAAATCTTTCGAAATTGGTGTTTGTGTAACCAAATGAAACGTTTCTGATATCGCTTTGATCTGAAGCCCGATGTAAGGAATAATCCCGAAAATACAAACCAAAGTGATTATCGCTCCGAACGAACGACTGTTTCCGTAACGCAAAGAAATAAAATCCGCGATACTGCTGACTTTGTTGATTCTGGCGATTCGGATGATTTTTCTGTTGATATAAATCCATGCCGGAATAATGATAATAGGACCAACATAGATCGGAAGGTAATCCAGACCGTCATTCACAGCAACGCCGATGCTTCCGTAATAAGTCCATGCAGTACAATAAACAGCCAGTGACAATGCATAGATGTAAGGATTGTTCACCCAAATCTTGCTCTTCTTTTTTTCCGCACTGTGAGCCACGAGGAAAAGAAGAGCGAGATAGAGTATGACAACTGCAAATAAGGCAAAGCTATTCATCGTACTTTTTGAAAATGACAAACGAAATGATGATTGAGGTCATCCATACGCCGAAGATATAGATATAAATCATCGGAAACCCGAACAATTCTTTCTCGCTGTTGAACAAAAGAATCATCGGAGCACTGAATAAGATAAATAGTCCAAAGCTCAGGAGAATCAGTTTTTGTTCGTGTCGTTTCTTCATAAATGATCATTGATAAAAGATAATTGATGAACGAGTATCATTCATCAATTATCAAATATGAATTATAATTTAGTGTTATAATTTTTCTTCGGAATAATCTCCGCTCAAGGCATAATACCCGAATACACCCAATCCTCCGGAAACAATAGGCAAGAGGATGAATACAATAATAATCCCGAATACCAAATCTTCCTGTTTTCCTGATGTTAGTTTAGGGATTCCCATTACTGTCAGTCCGAAGTAGAGAACTACCAATGCCAGTAATATCCAAACTACACCTAATATTTTTTTTAGTCCGTCCATTTTTTCTTTGTTTTAAAATTAATAAATAATCTAGTATTACTCATGGATATTTTGATTTTTGTTTTTGATGTAAACCAAACCGATTACCAGACAGACTGCAGCAACACCAATCGGATACCAGAGTCCTTCCAGATACCAGCCTGCGTGTCCTGCGTCTTTTCCTGTTGTTACAAGATATGTTGCAACTGCTGGCAATAGTCCGCCAAATACACCATTTCCAATATGGTAAGGTAAAGACATAGACGTGTAACGGATTCTGACAGGGAACATTTCTACCAGGAATGCTGCAATTGGACCGTAAACCATGGTTACAAAAATCACCTGGATGAATACTAAAAATACCAGATACCATCTTGTATTATCATTGATGTGAATAGATTTGGTCACTTTCGGCTCTTCCGCTTTGCCATCCTTCATTACGGGACCTGCGGCTGACCAATGCACAATACTGTCTTCTTTCATTAATGTTCCGTCAGTGTAAGCAATTTCTTTATGAAAAGTGATCAAGCTGTCGGTTGCGATTTTGTCGTGAACTTTCACGGTTCTTTTTTCTGTGATTCCGCCTGCTGCAACTTCTTTTTTAGCAGTATCAACAGAGTTGAACATTGCGCTGTATATTGGTCTGTATGCTAAGATGGCAACCAGCATTCCGGTCATCATCACTGCTTTTCTCCCGACTTTATCTGACAGCCATCCGAAGAAAACGAAGAATGGTGTTCCGAGAAATAACGCCAATGCCATTAATGAATCGACTTGAGTGGTGTCGATGTTCATTACTTTTTGCATAAAGCTCATTGCGTAAAATTGTCCCGTGTACCAGATGACACCTTGTCCCATCGCTGCTCCGAAAAGAGCCAGTAGCACAAACTTGAAATTGAATCTGTTTCCAAAACTCTCTTTCAAAGGATTTGTAGAGGTTTTTCCTTCGCTTTTGGCTTTTGCAAAAAGCGGTGATTCTTTCATATTCTTTCGGATGAAATACGAAACAATAACCATCAAAATTGAAATCCAGAACGGAATTCTCCATCCCCAACTGTCAAATTCCTCCGCAGATAGTGAAGTTTTTGTAATCAGAATTACAATTAATGAAATGAATAATCCTGCCGTTGCAGTCGTCTGAATCCAGGATGTCCAGTAGCCGCGTCTTCCGGGCTGTGCATATTCTGCTACGTAAGTTGCAGCACCACCGTATTCTCCGCCAAGTGCCAAGCCTTGTAAAAGTCTCAGGATTAAAACTAAAACCGGTGCCATAAAACCAATGGTTTCATAACTCGGTATGCATCCGATGAGGAATGTCGAGAATCCCATGATCAGAAGTGTTACAAGGAAAGTGTATTTTCTTCCGATCAGATCTCCCAATCTTCCGAAAAATAATGCTCCAAAAGGCCTTACGACAAAACCTGCTGCAAAAGTTGCCAAGGTGGACAAGAACGCTGCTGTTGGATTATCTGCAGGGAAGAATTTTGTGGCTAAGACGACTGCCAGGCTTCCGAAGATGTAGAAATCATACCATTCTATAAGAGTTCCGAGGGACGAAGCCATGATCACGCTCCAGATGGTGCGGTTTTTCTGCTTGTCGCTCAGGTTTTCGTACTGTTCGTGATGTGAATCGCTCATTGTATTTAAGATTTGATGTTAAAAATTTTTATAGATAGATCTGGAACTGAAGGATGAATTCTCCTTTAGATTTTGGTTCAGCTGTTGCGCTTGTGTAGGTTGGTCTTGTGGAGTATTGAGTTGTCAATTTTGCGTGATGGCCGTCAATAAACCAGTTTGCACCGATGTCAAATTGCGAAGACGAATTCTCTAGGGCTTTAAAGTTTTTATTCGTGTAAGCTGCAAAAGGCTGAATTCTGATTTTCGGTTTGTCGGCATTGCTTGGTAGAAGTAAACCTGCCTGTAGATAATAGATATTTCCGGTTCCGATCATTGGCTGGAGGTTTCCTGCGCCTGCAATGGCTTTATCACCAACGAAATTGGGGTCAGTTGAGCCAATATTCATAATACCAAGATTTCTCAGGTAATTCGGTCCGAAATTATAATTGTAAAATCCTGCGTAAGCGGAAAGTGCCATTTTGTTTTTCGCATTTCCTAATGGCAAATCTGCAAATGCATCAATCGCATACAGAGCAATGTCGTGTTTCTCGATTTGAGAATTGACTGAAGTTCTGGTTCCGTCTTTCTGATGGTAAAAACCGGCGCCTACATTGAAAACTTTTTTAGTTCCCAAATACGAGCCCACTTTGAAAGGCAAAAGATTGGATTCCGAGTCAAGGAATTGATATTCCACATAACCGGCCTTTGAGAATTCCGGGTTTCCGTTGTTGTCAACTGCCACTCTCGCTGCCGGATTTGTAACATCAACTGGTGTAAGGTTAGTTGCAAAAGGTTTGTTTAAACTAAAACGATATTCGAATTTGCCGTATTTTCCTTTGGCAAACATTCCCATTTGTCTGGCGAATTGGTCAGAGTTGTCAATCAATGGCCAAGTAAAAATCGGGGAATCAACAGTCAGGAAATTGAGTGTTGAGGCCATTGTCATTCTGGAAAGTCCCATATAATAATGAAGACCGGCTCCCAGACTCAAACTGAATTTTCCGGCTTCTCCTGGTAAAACCACGGCATACTCGTTCCAGGCATCGTGAAAAAACATTTGCGGTTTTTTACCGTTTCCATAACCGCCTGTTCCTGTCGTTCCGGAGCCCCCGCCATTGATAAAAGTCTGATTGTTAATTCCGAAATGCATCAAAATCATATATCGCTTCGTGATTTGTGCATAAGCGAGTGCTCTCAGTCGTCGGTTTCCGATGTTCCATGAATTTTTGGTGGCTTCATCAGAAACCATTGTTCCGGGATTCATTTCTGTATTTCTTAACCATATCTGGTTCCAAAGAATAAATCTTACATACTTATCGCCTTCAGGATTCAGATTTAATTTTAATCCATTCCCGTAATCAGGCGAACCTTGCGAATATAGGCTGGAGCTTAAAAACGCCAATCCTATAAAAGTGAGAAATTTCTTCATAAATTAATAATAATTTGGTGTTTATTTTATCATTGCCAAATTGTTATTAATATTTTGTTTACAAAAATTTAATATATATTAATGGAAAGTATATAGTTTTATTTATAATTGATGAATGATAGCTGATAAACGACTGTCTTGATTATTTATAATTTATCAACTATCATTTATTTTTTGAACCGCTCCCACTTGATCAGCATATACTTATCGGCAAATTGAGTGATGATCAATCCCGAGTTTTCAAGATTGTTTTCCTGAGAAATGTATTCTATCAATTCGTTTTGTTTCAATACTTTATAAACCGGATGGAATCCTGAATGTGGGGGTCTTGTGATATTGTATTTCTTAATCCAGGAACTGATGCTGACGTGAGAAACGCCTATGATTCTTTCAATTTCCCGGAAACTTAATCCTTCAAGATAGAGTTGTAAGGCTTTGGTGACATAATAGTCGTCAATTTGTTTCCCTAATTTTTTAACCGTAAAATTATAGTTGCAATTCCTGCAGTAGAATCTTTGTTTTCCTTTGATAATTCCACTTTTTGAAACGTTTTTGTTATTGCATTTAGGACATTGGTTTTCCATAACTATACCTTTTTAGCAAATATATAATAAATTAGCAATATTTGAATTTTACTTAAAGATAATATTATTGTTAAAATAAATTTAACAGATAAAATTATCTGAATTATTTGTTTTATAAAGTAAAATAATTTTATTTTTGCATCTTAATTTAGATAATATCAATGAAATTAGAAGTTTCTTCAGAGAAACATTTGGTTTATGTAGAAGAAATCAGAAACGAAATGGAGGATTCCGCTAAAAAACGCGGAACTGGTATCGCAAAACGTTCTTCCGAATATCTGGGCAAAAAAATCTCAGAAGGCAATTCTATTATCGCCATTGACGAAAATGGTATCTGGGCAGGCTTCTGCTATATAGAAACATGGACAAACGGTGAGTATGTAGCCAATTCCGGATTGATAGTTTCGCCTCAATTTAGGAATGCCGGTCTGGCAACTCAGATTAAGGAAAGGATTTTCCAATTATCCCGTGAAAAATATCCGAATGCGAAAATTTTTGGATTGACAACAGGAATGGCGGTGATGAAAATCAACAGCAGTTTAGGTTACAAACCGGTTATTTATTCTGAACTGACTCAGGACGAACAATTCTGGAATGGCTGTAAAAATTGTGTGAACTACGATATCTTGATGATGAAAGAACGTAAAAACTGTCTTTGTACGGCAATGCTTTTCGTTCCCGAAAATCTGAATAAAGAGAAAAAGAAAAATTTTGAATCCATAAATAATAACAATGAGTAAGAAAGTAGTTTTGGCATTTAGCGGAGGTTTGGACACTTCTTATTGCGCAAAATATCTGAGTGAAACTTTGGGTTACGAAGTTCACGCAGTTACGATTAATACAGGAGGTTTTGATAAGGAAGATGAGGTTTCGCTTAAGGCAAAAGCGGAAAAATTAGGTGTGGCTTCTTACAGGTTTGTTGATGCTTCGGAAAAATATTATAATGATTGTGTTAAGTATTTGATTTTTGGTAACGTTCTGAAAAACAATACTTACCCGTTGTCTGTAAGTGCGGAAAGAACGATTCAGGCGCAGACGATTGCGGAAGTTGCTTTGGAAATCGGAGCAGCTGCCATTGCGCACGGGAGTACAGGAGCAGGAAATGACCAGGTTCGTTTTGATTTGATGTTCCAGGTCATGTGTCCAAAAATCGAAATCATCACACCAATTCGTGATTTGAGTTTGTCGCGTGAAGATGAAATCCAATTCCTGAAAAATCACAATTACGAAATGGATTTTGACAAGGCAAAATATTCCATTAACAAAGGACTTTGGGGAACTTCGGTTGGCGGAAAAGAAACTTTGACATCTCAGAATTACCTTCCGGAAGAAGCGTTTCCGTCACAAGTTGAAAAAACAGAACCTACAAATCTGGAAATCGAGTTCAAAAACGGAGAACTGTTTTCCGTGAATGATGAAGTGTTTTCTCATCCCGTTTTAGCAATTCAGAAGATTGAGCAATTGGCTTCACCTTACGGAATTGGTCGTGATATTCACGTTGGGGACACAATTGTCGGCATCAAAGGACGTGTCGGTTTCGAGGCTGCTGCAGCGTCAATCATCATCAAAGCGCATCATTTGCTGGAAAAACACACGTTGTCAAAATACCAGCAGACGATAAAATCGCAGTTGTCAGATTGGTATGGGAACTGGCTTCACGAAGCACTTTTCCTTGACCCGGTGATGAGAAATATCGAATCATTTTTGCAGGATTCTCAGAAAACCGTTAATGGAAAGGTATTCATCACGCTTCATCCGTATCGTTTCATTCTGAACGGAATCGAGTCTGACAATGATTTGATGTCTTCAAAATTTGGAAGTTACGGCGAAGAAAATCTCGCCTGGAGTGGTGAAGATGTGAAGGGATTTACCAAAATCCTCAGCAACTCACTCAATATATATCATCAGGTTAATAAATTGAATTAACCAGAGAACTCGAAGAGTTCAATATGAATAGCCGTAGGTGAAACCTATGGAGAAAAATAAATCAAAATTTACCAGAACCCGAAGGGTTCAACAAAATAATATGAAAAAATCAGTCGGAATTATCGGAGCCAACGGTTACACAGGAAGCGAACTTGTTCGATTGCTGGCTTTTCATCCGAATATAGAATTAAAGTTTTTGTTCAGTCGTTCCAATTCCGGCGTGAAGATTTCAGAATTATATCCGGATTTGGATTCAATTTGCGATTTGGTTTTGACGAATGAAATTTCACAAACCGACATTCTTTTTCTTTGCCTTCCACACAAAGAAAGTCAGAATTGGCTGAATGAAAATCTGGTGTCAGATGAAACTTTGATTATTGATTTAGGTAATGATTTCCGATTGGAAGGAGATTTTAAAAACAGAAATTTCATCTACGGTTTAACGGAAATTTATCTTGGTGAAATCCAAAATTCTAAAAGTATAGCCAATCCTGGATGTTTTGCAACTGCGATTCAGTTGGCGTTATTGCCTTTAGCGAAAGAAAATCTGCTGAAAGATGTTTACACAACGGGAATCACTGGTTCTACCGGAGCTGGACAATCTTTGCAACCAACCACGCATTTCACTTGGAGAAATGATAATATTTCTGCTTACAAAACTTTGAATCATCAGCACGTTGATGAGATTTTAAAACAAGTCAATACGCTGAATAATCAAGAAGTTGAACTCAATTTTGTTCCGTGGCGAGGTGATTTCGCAAGAGGGATTTTCACAAGCTCTATTATCGAATGTGATTGGGAGTTGGAGAAGATTTACTCTTTATATAAAGACTTTTATAAGGATTCATTTTTTGTGAAAGTTTCAGAAAAACCGATTGATATGAAACAGGTTGTTAATACCAATTTCTGCGTTATACAAATCGAAAAACAAGGAAATAAAATAGCAGTTCATTCCGCAATTGACAACCTTCTGAAAGGTGCATCCGGACAAGCTGTCCAAAATATGAATATTGCCAATGGCTGGGAACAAAATTTAGGTTTGAATTTAAAACCTTTAGCATTTTAAAATTAATAGTCTTCGAGAGCCTCAGACTGACAATGTTTAGTAACAGAAGGTCTCTCTGAGACCAAATAAAGCTCCGGTAGGAGCAACCCTGTTAATAGCTAAGATTGTTTTAAAAAATTAAAGCTCCAGAGGAGCGACCGGTTAATTGTATTTATTTTCATCGACAATAATGATTAGAATAGAAAAAATATTGTGAGCTCGTGTTAAAAATAAGAGTTTAGGACAAAATTATTAATAAAAATTAAATTTAGGCTTCTCTAAGCGAAGCGGTTTTGCGAACTTAAAAACATTTAGTAGAATAAAAAACTTTGTGACCTTTGTGTTCAAAATAAAAATTAATCAATAATCATTTATCGATTATCAATTATAAAAATTATGAATTTATTCAACGTATATGCACTCTTCAACATCAATCCTGTAAAAGCACAGGGTTCTTTTCTCTGGGACGAAAACGGTCAGCAATACCTTGATTTTTATGGTGGTCACGCTGTGATTTCCATTGGTCATAATCATCCGCATTATGTTGAAAGGTTGAAAGATCAATTGGAGAAAATCAGCTTTTATTCCAATTCTGTGGAGAACAAGATTCAGGAAGAACTGGCTGAGAAATTGGGAAAATTGTCAGGTTACGAAGATTACTCGTTGTTCTTATGCAATTCCGGAGCGGAAGCTAATGAAAACGCTTTGAAGCTGGCTTCATTTCATAACGGGAAAAAGAAAGTGGCTTATTTCTCAGAAGCTTTTCACGGACGAACTTCCGCCGCAGTTGCCGTAACAGACAATCCAAAAATTGTTGCGCCAGTTAATGAATCTGAGAATTTCATCAAATGTGAATTCAATAATTCAGAAGAATTGGAGAAGATTTTTGCAGAAAATCAAAACGAAATTTCTGCTGTGATTGTAGAAGGAATTCAAGGTGTTGGTGGAATCAATTTATTGACGAAAGATTTCATTTTAAAGATTGAAAAATTGTGCAAGGAAAACAATTCGATTTTAATTTTGGACGAGGTTCAGTCAGGTTACGGACGTTCCGGGAAATTCTTTGCGCATCAGGAATTCAAAATCAAACCGGATTTGATTACGGTTGCTAAAGGAATGGGGAATGGTTTTCCGATGGGTGGCGTTTTGATTAGTCCAAAATTCGAAGCGAGTTACGGATTATTGGGAACCACGTTTGGCGGCAATCATCTCGCCTGCATTGCAGGATTAGCTGTTCTGGAAGTCATTGAAAATGAAAAATTAATCGAAAATTCAGAAAAAACAGGTGCTTATATTGAAGAAAAAATCAAATATTTTCCTCACATCAAAAACATCAAAAGGCGAGGTCTGATGATTGGAATTGAGCTCGACCAAGCTTGTGCAGATGTCAGGAAAGCATTGCTGTTTGAGCATTTTATTTTCACGGGCAATGCCAATGACAAGAATGTTCTGCGGATTTTGCCGGCGCTTAACATTTCGGAAAAAGAATCCGATTTGTTCATCAATGCTTTAGAAAAAATCTTGAAATCTATTGATGCGAAAAAAGAAATTATAGAATTTAAATAACGCAAAGGCGCAAGAATCAATAATTATAATGTTGAAAAGTCGCAAAAATCGTGCATTAAAATTTGCGACTTATAAAAGTCGAATTACATAAAATAATTTAGCGCCTTTGCGATAAAAAAAATAAGATGAAAAATTTCACTTCCGTTTACGATATAGCTCAATTGCAAAATACCATTGCAAAAGCTTTAAAAATAAAAGAAAATCCATTAGGAAATCCGACCAAAGGAAAGGGAAAGACAATTGGTTTGGTTTTTCTTAATTCCAGCCTTAGAACAAGATTAAGTTCACAAATCGCCGCTCAGAATTTGGGACTGAATGTCCTGGTTCTCAACGCTGCTCAGGAAGCTTGGAATCTCGAATTTGCTGACGTAACCGTAATGAACGGCGACACAGTCGAACACATCAAAGATGCGATAGAAGTTCTGAATCAGTATTGCGACATCATTGCTGTGAGATGTTTTGCAGGAATGAAAAACAAAGAAGATGATGTGAAAGAGAGTATTCTGAGCCAGTTCCTGAAACACGCCAAAGTTCCGGTTGTTTCTTTGGAATCGGCAACTCGACATCCGCTACAAAGTTTGGCAGATTGCATCACAATCACCGAAAATTGGACAGAAAATAGAAAACCAAAAGTCGTTTTGACCTGGGCGCCTCACATCAAACCGATTGCGCAGGCGGTCGGAAATTCGTTCACAGAATGGATGCAGCAGATGGATGTTGACTTTGTGATTACCAATCCGGAAGGTTATGATTTGGATAAAGGCTTCACAAAAGACACGCCTGTGATTCATAATCAGGATGAAGCGTTGAAAGATGCGGATTTCGTGTATGTGAAAAACTGGTCTTCATTTGATGATTATGCGAATATGCCAAAAGTTGAAGGGGATTGGATGCTGACGAATGAAAAATTAGAATTGACCAACCAAGCAAAGGTTATGCATTGTCTGCCAGTTCGTAGAAATCTTGAGCTGAGTGATGAAGTAATGGATGGCGAAAACTCAATCATCTATCAGCAGGCAAAAAACAGAATCTTTTCTGCTCAGGTAGTTTTTAGTGAAATTTTAGATGAATTAAAATAAAAATTAGAATAAATATTTGCTGAGCGTAAGCGCCTTTGCGAACCTTAAAATATTTTCAATAATTAATAAAAACCTTTGCGGACTTTGCGTTTAAAAAATCATCAATGCAAAAACTACACATCATAAAAATCGGCGGAACTCTTATCGATGACAAAAAAGCATTGAAAGCTTTTCTTGAGCAGTTTTCTGAAATCGAAGGAGCGAAAATCCTGATTCACGGTGGAGGAAAATTAGCAGAAACACTTGCTGAAAAACTGAAAATCACGCAGACAATGATTGACGGACGAAGAATCACGAATAAGAAAACTTTGAAAATCGTAACGATGGTTTATGCCGGACGAATTAATAAGAATTTGGTGGCAAAACTTCAAAGTTTCGATTGCAATGCGATTGGATTTTCCGGAGCGGACGGCAACGTTATCAAAGCCGAAAAAAGACAGCATCCAGAAATCGATTTTGGATTTGTTGGCGATATCGATGAAAAAAGTATCAATCACGAATTGATTATTAATATAATAAATCTGGGTCTGGTTCCGGTGTTTTCTGCAATCACTCACGATAAAAAAGGAAATCTGTTCAACACCAATGCAGACACGATTGCCGGAACTATCGCTCAGGCTTTATCAAAATATTTCGATACAGAATTGTTGTTCTGTTTCGATAAAAATGGGGTTTTGGAAAATATCGAAGACGAAAATTCGAATTTGAAAACGATCAACAAACAAGAATTTTCTGAATTAAAATCCCAAGGAAAGCTACACAAAGGGATTTTACCAAAATTAGAGAATGCTTTCAAGGCCAAAGAAAATGGCGTTCAGAAAGTGGCTTTAATCAAAGAAGAAAAATTATCAGACCAAATAAAACTACGAAATGAAGGAACTGAAATCTGTCTTTAGCAGAGAAGAATTAACGGAAAATGCAGTCAAATTGCTGAAAAAACTCATTGCAACGCCCTCTATGAGCCGAGACGAATATAACGTTTCGCTCATCATAGAAGGATTTTTCAATGAGCATCAATTGACTGTGAACCGATTCAAAAATAACATTTGGGCAACCAACAAACATTTTGATGCAGGAAAACCTTCGATTCTTCTCAATACACATCACGACACGGTAAAACCGAACAAAGCTTACACTTTGGACCCGTTTATTCCGGTGGAGAAAGATGGGAAATTATTTGGTTTGGGAAGCAACGATGCAGGTGCGTCTTTGGTGGCAATGGCACAGACATTTCTTTATTTTTATGAGGCTGAAGATTTGACTCATAATCTGGTAATTGCTTTAACGGCTGAAGAAGAAATCTCTGGTTTGGACGGAATTGAAGCTTTATTTCCTCAACTTCCGAATGTAGAATTAGCAATCGTAGGCGAACCAACCAAAATGAATCTTGCTATCGCTGAAAAAGGTTTATTGGTGATTGACGGGGAAATGACCGGAATACCTTCTCACGCAGCACATCCTAACAATGACAATGCGATTGTGAAATGTATGCAGGATTTGCAGAATATTTTGAACTTCAAATTTCCAAAAGTTTCGGATTATCTGGGTGAAGTGAAAGTGACTTTGTCGGTTATCAATGCGGGAACTCAGCATAACGTAGTTCCGGAAAAATGTAATTTCACTCTGGATGTGCGTGTCACAGACGAATATACGAACCGGGAAGTTTTCGAAATCATCCAGTCTCAGATGAAATCGAAACTCACGCCGAGGTCATTTCGTCTCAATTCCTCAAAAATAGAGGTCAATCATCCGTTTGTTCAGGCTGGATTGGCATTGGGAAGGACAACTTACGGTTCGCCGACATCTTCCGACCAGGCGATTATCCCATGCACGTCGGTCAAGTTGGGTGTTGGTGACAGTTTACGTTCTCACACTGCGGATGAGTTTGTTTATATCGACGAAATCCGCGAAGGCATCGATATTTACATCAGGATTTTAGAAAAGATATTATAGATATCAATAGCGGCGGGCTTTAGCCCGTCTTAGAAAGAAAGGTAGGAATTGGCTTTAGCCAAATTTATAGTTATAAAGTCAAGAAAATAAAAATAATTTGGGCAGCTTTCCCGTCTGTAGTTTATCCTGAGCTTGTCGAAGGGTTCCGCTAAAGTCGGGCTGCAGATTCAGCATAAAAACAAAAGAAGGTTATAAGCAATAAGTTTGTCATTCCGTAGGAAACCAGATTATTGAGATTCCTACCGGAATGACAAAAAAGCTTTAAAGTTTAAGTCTTCGCTAAGCATCGGCGCCTTTGTGAAACTTAAAAGCAGTTTGAATTTTAAAATAAACTTTGTGGACTTAGTGTTCAAAAAAATTAAGAAAATGAAAAAAATCTGGCAAAAAGACAACACAAAAACCAATGATTTGGTCAACAAATTCACAGTCGGCAAAGACCTGGATTTTGACGACAGATTAGCAAAATACGATGTGTTGGGTTCTATTGCCCACGCCAAAATGCTGGCAGAAGTTGGTTTGATTCGTTTAGATGAAGAGCAGGCGATTGTTGCAGTTTTGGAAGAAGTTCTTATCGACATCGAAAAAGGAAGCTTCGAAATTGATAAATCGGCAGAAGACATCCATTCACAAATCGAATCGATTCTCATCGAAAAACTTGGCGAAACAGGAAAGAAAATCCACACCGCAAGGTCAAGAAACGACCAGGTTCTGACAGATATTAAACTATATTTATTAGATGAAATCAGAGAGATTACAGAACTGACAGATTCTTTTTTTCAAATCTTGAAAGACAAAGCCAATCAGTACAAGAATGTTTTGTTGCCTGGCTACACACATTTGCAGGTTGCCATGCCGTCATCTTTCGGTTTGTGGTTTGGAGCGTATGCGGAATCTTTGGTGGATGATTTGGAATTGCTTTTTGCAACGAAGAATATCATTAATAAAAATCCACTCGGTTCGGCCGCTGGCTATGGCTCATCTTTCCCGATTGACAGAGAAAGCACAACCTATAAATTAGATTTCAGAACATTGAATTACAATGTGGTTTATGCACAAATGACTCGAGGAAAGTCGGAAAAGTTATTAGCTAATTCGTTGTCTGTTCTAGCTGGGACTTTGTCAAAATTTTCTTATGATGTTTGTTTTTACCTGAGTCAAAATTTTGATTTTATCAGCTTTCCGAAAGAATTTACAACTGGGAGCAGTATCATGCCTCACAAAAAAAACCCGGATATTTTCGAGTTGGTAAGAGCAAGATGCAACAGAATTCAGGCATTGCCAAATGAATTGATTTTGCTGACAAATAATCTGCCGTCAGGCTATCACAGAGATCTGCAACTGACAAAAGAAATTCTTTTCCCTGCGATTGACTCTTTGAAAGAATGCCTCGAAATCTTGATTTACACACTTCCGAATATCGAAGTGAAAGATAATATTCTGGACGACGAAAAGTATAAATATGTCTTCAGCGTAGAAAAAATCAACGAAGAAGTTAAGAACGGGAAATCATTCCGAGACGCATATATCCAAATTGGCCAAGAAATAGAAAATGGTTTGTTCGAGTATGATTACAAAGTATTAAATCATTCTCATCAGGGCAGTTTAGGAAACCTTTGCCTCGATGAAATCGAATATCAGTTCAATAAAGTTCGGGATAAATTGTTGGGGTAGTTTATCACAAAGGCACGAAGAATTAGACTATTGAACCGCTTTTTAAGACACAAAGTTTAACTTCGTTAAAATTGAGATAAATCGAAGATTTATCGTTTGAGACTTTGAGCATATTATAAGTAAAAGCTTGCGACTTTGCATTTAAAGCATTAATCCAACTTAAACTTAGTCGTTTTTTTAACTTCTGCAAGAACAATAGAACTGTGATATTGCCCAATGTGAGGACTATTTGAAATGATATTCACAGTAAAATCATTGTAAGAATTAATGTCGTTGGCAAGAATTTTTAATTGATAATCATATTCGCCGGAAAGACTTGTAATTTCCTGAATCTCATCATATTTAGAAATGTAATCTTCAAATTCTTTCAAAGTTTTTTGAGATTGCTCTTTCAGGCGGACATTACAATAAACAACAATGTTGATTCCGAGTTTTTCACGGTTCAAAATAGCTACGTATTTCTCTACAACGCCTTGTTTTTCAAGATTTTTGATGCGTTCGTAAGTGGGTGTGAAAGTAAGTCCGATTTTTTCGGAGATTTCTTTTACAGATAATGTAGAATCCTCTTGTAGAAGCGAAAGAATTAATTTGTCTTTTTTATCCAAACTCATAATGGGTGATCATTCTTTCAAAAGTAAAGAAAAAAATTGAAGGCAACAATTCAAGAATAGAAGTTCATTGATTTAACATAAAATATTTTGAATAGGATTTCATAATATCAAAAATATTGGTATCTTTGCACCCAATGAATCTGGTACAGAATTTAGCGACAAAAACAATTGGCAAGTTTGCCGACAACAACAATATTTTTTATATTTAACGAAGTCTTTTAGGCTTCGTTTTTTTTATTTAAAAATTTGAATTATGATTAAGCTTTCACGCATTTCTACTGATAGTATTGAGAAAATTTTACAAGAAGCACAACATTTTGCCGATGGTAAGATAAGTAAGGTCAAAGGTGACGTTTTCGCAGCGAACCTGTTTTTTGAGAATAGTACAAGAACAAAAACGAGCTTCGAAGTTGCTGAAAAGAGACTTGGACTTAAAGTTATTGATTTCGAAGCGGATAAAAGTTCGATTGCAAAAGGAGAGACGCTTTTGGATACTATCAAAACGCTGGAAGCCATTGGTGTGGAAGTTGCAGTTATCAGACATTCTGAAAAACGGTATTACGATGCATTGAAAGATGCTAAACTAAGTATCATAAATGCGGGTGACGGCGTTGGAAGTCATCCTTCGCAAGCGATTCTGGATGCACTGACCATCATTCAGGAATTCGGAAAGATCGAAGGGCTTAAAATCGGGATCGTAGGAGACGTGAAACATAGCCGCGTTGCAAATTCGGATGCAGGTTTATTCAGAAGATTGGGTGCGAAAGTATATTTCTCAGGACCAGAATTCTGGTTTGACGAAGGAATGCTGGTCAACGGAACTTATATGCAGTTCGATGATCTTGTGAAAGAAGTTGATGTTTTGATTCTGTTGAGGATCCAGCATGAGCGTCACGAGAGAAGTTTCAATTTCAAACCGGAAGATTATTTGAAGAAATTCGGTTTGACAAAAGAGCGTGAAGCGAAAATGAAACCGACATCAATCATTATGCATCCGGCGCCAATCAACAGAGGTGTGGAAATCGATTCAGAATTAGTTGAATGTGAAAGGTCGAGAATCTTCAAGCAAATGCAGAACGGCGTTTTTGCGAGAATGGCAATCCTTAAATATGATTTGGAAAACAAAGGATTCGAATTCATCGACTCCAAAAATTAAAATATTGATTCACGCTTTCGGGCGTGTTTTTTTTGAGTAAAAATTGAAATAAAGAAAAAAGATAGAAGAAACAAGAGCCAAGGGAAAGTCTAAAATCTGAGATCTTGGTTCTTGAATCTAAAAAAGTAAAAATGAAAAAGAAGTTAATATTAGAATCCGGCGAAGTTTTTTACGGAACGGGATTCGGAGCAGAGCAGGACACTGCGGGAGAAGTGGTGTTCAACACGGGAATGACGGGTTATCAGGAACTGATTTCTGACCCAAGTTATTGCGGACAAATCGTTTGTATGACTTATCCTTTGATCGGAAATTACGGAATTAATCGTGATGATTACGAAAGTATAGAACCTGCAATCAAAGGTTTGATTGTGAAAGAATTATGTGATTTGCCTTCCAATTTCAGAACTCAAATCACTTTGGACGAATTGTTCCAAAAGAAAAATCTATCAGGAATCTCCGGAATCGATACCAGAAGATTGACAAGAATCCTTAGAAACAAAGGCGTTGAAAAAGGAAAAATCGTAAATGCAGATGCAGACGAAAAAGCCGTAATCGAAGAACTAAAAGCAACCAATTTCCCTACAAATCAAGTAGAACAGGTTTCGACAAAAACATCTTATGCAAGTCCGGGAAGAGGTTTCAAAGTGGTTTTGGTGGATTTTGGTTCCAAATTGGGAATCATCCGCGAATTGTCTCAAAGAAACTGTGACATCATCGTGGTTTCTCACGACACAACTGCAGAAGAAATTCTACTAATGGACCCGGACGGAATAATGCTTTCCAACGGTCCCGGTGACCCGGAAGATAATGCGGAAGCTTTGGGCATGATTCAGAAATTGTTGGGGAAAGTTCCGATTTTCGGGATTTGTTTAGGTCATCAGTTGATTGGTCTGGCTTGTGGTGCAAAAACGTACAAACTCAAATTCGGACACAGAGGTGGAAATCATCCTGTTTTGGATTTGGAGAAAAACAAAGTCGCAATCACTTCGCAGAATCACGGTTATGCGATTGACCAGGAATCTTTGAAAAATACAGATTTAGTAGAAACTCACATCGCTCTGAATGACCGAACAAACGAAGGTGTAAAACACAAGATTCATCCTTGTTTCTCAGTTCAATACCATCCGGAAGCAAGTCCGGGCCCGGAAGATGCGAATTATCTTTTTGATGATTTCATCACTTTGATGGAGGATTTTAAGAAATAATAGATTGCAGATATTAGACATCAGATAACAGACTTTTATATTATGCATAATTTTGAAAAATTACTTTTCTGGCAAAAATCAATAGGACTTGCAAAAGAAGTTTACATCATTTGTGCTGATTTACCAAAAGATGAAAAATTTGGTTTGATTTCTCAAATCAAAAGGTCTGTAGTTTCAATTCCATCAAATATTGCGGAAGGAGCAGGTAGAAATAATGATAAAGAATTTTATCATTTTCTTGGAATTGCTAATGCTTCCTCATTTGAACTGCAAACGCAATTAATTCTCACAAGAGAATTAGGTTTGCTTGACTCGGAAAAAATAAATATTCTAATATTAAATCTAAATGAAATTCAAAGAATGATTTATACATTCAAAAACAATCTAAAAAAATAAATTTTCTAAGTGAGAAATTTAAATATCTCGCATTTGAAATACAATAATAAAAATATTTTCAAAGAGAGCGTCTAAAATCTGATGTCTCACATCTGAAATCTAATAAAAAAATGAAAAGAACAGACATAAAAACAATTTTAGTAATAGGCTCAGGCCCAATCATTATTGGTCAGGCTGCGGAATTTGATTATTCGGGAACACAGGCTTGCCTTTCTTTGAAGGAAGAAGGCTATAAAGTGATTTTGATCAATTCCAATCCTGCAACCATAATGACGGATGTGGAGATTGCCGACAAAGTTTATATTGAACCGATTTCTTTGGAATTCGTTTCCAGAATCATTCGCAAAGAACGTCCGGATGCGCTTCTTCCGACTTTGGGAGGACAAACCGGACTCAATATGGCGGTTGAATTACAGAAATCCGGAATTCTTGAAGAATGTAAAGTGGAAGTTTTAGGAACCAAACTTTCAGCCATCAATCAGGCGGAAGACAGAGATCTGTTCCGTGAACTGATGCGAGAACTGAACGAACCGGTTCCGGAATCCGACATCGTAAACACAGTTCAGGGGGCTTTGGATTTTGCAGATAGAATCGGTTATCCTGTGATTGTCCGTCCTGCCTTTACAATGGGCGGAACAGGCGGGGGAATAGCTTCCAACGAAACGGAACTGAAAGAAATTGCTGAATTGGGCTTGAAATATTCACCGGTAACACAATGTCTGATTGAAAGGTCAATCGCCGGATTCAAAGAAATTGAATATGAGGTAATGCGTGATTCCAACGACAACGCTATCGTGGTTTGTAATATGGAAAACATCGACCCTGTTGGAGTTCATACAGGAGATTCTATTGTGGTCGCGCCTTCGCAGACGCTTTCTGACAGAGAATATCAGTTGTTGAGAAATGCTTCTCTGAAAATCATCAGAGCTTTAGGAATCGAAGGTGGATGTAATGTTCAGCTGGCATTAGACCCGCATTCTTTTAATTATTATATCATCGAAGTAAATCCGAGAGTGTCGCGCTCATCTGCTTTGGCAAGTAAAGCAACAGGTTATCCGATTGCCAAAATCGCAGCGAAAATCGCGGTCGGTTTAACCTTGGACGAAATCAAAAATCCGGTAACAGGAACTTCTTATGCTTGTTTCGAACCAGCGTTGGATTATGTGGTGACTAAATTCCCGAGATTCCCATTCGATAAATTCGAAACAGCTGATAGAAGGTTATCAACGCAGATGAAAGCGACTGGGGAAGTAATGGCTATCGGTAGAAACTTCGAAGAATCATTGCAAAAAGCCATTCGTTCTTTGGAAACAGGAATCCGTCATTTAGGATTAAAGAAAAAACAAGCCGAAGCTTTAACAGCAGAAGAAATCGAAAGAAGAATCCGGGTTTGTGATGACGAAAGATTGTTCATTATCGGTGATGCCTTACGAAGAGGTTACGATTGGGAACAGATTGTGGAATGGAGCAAAATCGATAAATTCTTCATCTGGAAAATCAAGAAACTGATTGACTTCGAAACGACAATCAAAGAAAATAAATTTGATAAAGAAATTCTTCTTGAGGCTAAGAAGTTAGGTTTCGCAGATTTGAATATCGCACATCTTTGGGAAACAACCCAGAAAGAAGTGTTCCAGTTCAGAAAAGATAATGGAATAATGCCGGTTTACAAAATGGTGGACACTTGCGCTGCTGAATTTGAATCGGAAACGCCTTATTTCTACGGAACTTATGAAGAAGAAAACGAAAGCGTGGTTTCTGACAAAGAGAAAATCATCGTTTTGGGTTCAGGACCAATCAGAATTGGACAAGGAGTTGAGTTTGACTATGCAACGGTACATTCGGTTTGGGCAATTCAGCAGATGGGTTACGAGGCGATTATCATCAACTCAAATCCTGAAACTGTTTCCACAGACTTTTCGATTTCGGATAAATTATACTTCGAACCTTTGGCGGAAGAAGATGTAATGAACATCATTGAACTCGAAAAACCAAAAGGTGTTGTGGTTCAGTTCGGAGGACAAACAGCAATTAATTTGGCTGATAAATTAGCTGCTCACGGCGTTCAGATTTTGGGAACTTCTTTGGAAGATTTGGACAGGGCTGAGAATAGAGATAAATTTGAAAAAGCACTTCAGGATTTAGGAATTCCACAACCGTTAGGGAAAACTTCGACTTCCAAAGAAGAAGCGATTGTGATTGCCAACGAAATCGGTTATCCGGTTTTGGTTCGTCCGAGTTATGTTTTGGGAGGAAGAGCGATGGAAATCGTTTATTCAGAAAAAGAACTCGCTCACTATATGGAAAATGCGGTGGATGCAAGTCCGGAACATCCGGTTTTGATTGACCGTTATCTGACAGGAAAAGAAGTGGAAGTAGATGCGATTTCCGACGGTGAAACCGTTGTGATTCCAGGAATTATGGAACATATCGAGAGGGCAGGTGTTCACTCCGGAGATTCTATTGCGGTTTATCCGCCTCAGACTTTGACGGAAACTCAAATCAAAACTCTTGAAGATTATACCCAAAGATTAGCAAAAGGATTGAATGTCATTGGATTAATGAATATTCAGTACGTGATTTCTGGCGGGGAAGTTTTCGTCATCGAAGTGAATCCGCGTTCGTCCAGAACCGTTCCTTTCTTATCGAAAATCACAGATGTTCCAATGGCAAATTTGGCAACAAAAGCAATTCTTGGAACAAAACTGAAAGACCTTGGTTACCAATCAGGATTGATTCCAAATAAAGAAGGGATCTTCGTGAAAGTTCCGGTCTTCTCTTTCAGCAAATTGACGAAAGTTGATATCCAATTAGGACCTGAAATGAAATCCACAGGAGAAGTAATGGGGAAAGATTCTACCTTCGAAAAAGCTTTGTATAAAGGACTAATCGGAGCAGGAAGAAAAGTTCCAACACATGGTTCTATTTTGTTCACAGTTGCGGATGCAGATAAGGAAGAAGCTTCTGAAATTGCCAGAAGATTTCATACAATCGGTTTCAGGATCTGGGCAACGGAAGGAACGGCGAAATACTTCGAAGAAAAAGGGATTCAGACGAAAATCGGTTACAAAATAGGAGAAGAAGATGTGAATCTTATTGATTTGATTCAGAAAGGTAAAGTTCAATATGTTGTGAATACGACGACAAAAGGAAAACAATCCGAAAGAGACGGTTTCCAGATCCGAAGAATGTCCGTAGAAAACGGCGTTCCTTGTCTGACATCAATGGATACGGTGGAAGCGATTCTGAAAGTGATCGAAAGTATGAGTTTCAAGATGGAAACGATGTAGTTTCCTAACTTTATAAAAATGAAAAACCGAAAGATGAGTCTTTCGGTTTTTTTATGGATATTTTTCAGGGTTTTGTGAAGTGTGGAAAACTCTTGCAATTACAATTGTACTTTCTTTTTTGTCAACAGAGAAAAATACTAAGAACGGATATTTTCCTAATGGTTTAGCTCGGAATTCTTCAAACCAAATTTTAAAATAAGGATTGTCAGAAATTATTTTTATTGATTTTCTTAAGTCCTTAATAAAATTATCTGCAACTTTTTTGCTTGCGTTTTCCTGATAATATAAATATGAATTTTCTAGGTCTAATTTTGCTTCGTCTGAAATAATGACTTTAAATGCCATATTTTTCACTCATTTCGTTCAGAAAAATATTGATTTCTGTATGTTCAGAATAAGGACGTTCTTTTATTTTGGAAAGACTTTTTTTTTGTTCTTCAGAAAGTTCGAAATTATGTTCTTTATTATCATCAATTTCAGATAAATAAGCCGAAATCCTTTCCAGGACTTCTTTTGGAACATTTTTTAATTTGTCTGTAATTTCTTGATAAAGCGTTTGTTTAGAAATATCCATCATTTATAATTTTATCAAAGTTAGTAAAATCATTATAATATGATAATTTATTGTACTTTTAAATCAAATAAAAATCTATGAAAATATCACACATTTTATCTTTAGGGATTTTCTCAATGTTATTATTCTCCTGCGCAACTGTTCACGACAGGCTGAACACAGGGACTATTGTACGAGACTGTACAGGAACATACCTGAGAGTAGCCGAGAATGAAGATTATTTGGTTTGTAATGCCGAAATTCTGGAATCTAAAAAAGACGGCGAAAAAGTATCTTTGGTCTATGACAATACGGATAAATGTCCGGAAAGAGACGGCAAAATTATGTGTATGATGTATCATGAGAACAAAGGAATGATCAGGGTCAAAAGCCTAAAATAAACTTTTAAACTAAATAAAAAACCTCATCTATCTGATGAGGTTTTTTTTGTTGAAAACAGATCGATCACAGACTTTCAGCTACAACAACATGACTTTTGGATACATCGTTTTTCTTGCGCTTGCGGAACTTTGCAATAACAAAAAGAAAAACAAATGCAACTAAAAAACAGCACCGTTCTCATCACAGGCGGAACCAGTGGGATAGGGTTGGAACTCGTAAAACAATTGACCGAACAAGGTGCAAACATCATTGTCACCGGTCGAAATATCAAAGCATTGGAGAATACGAAGGCAAAATTCCCAAACATTCATACCTTCCAAAGTGATGTAAGTAATCCCAAAGATATCAAAGATTTATATGATACGGTTACTACACTGTTCCCGGATCTGAATATCATTATCAACAATGCCGGTTTGATGCGTCTCATTGATTTGCAGGACAGAAGTCTCGACCTCGAAAATATCAATCGTGAGATTACCACCAATCTTTCCGGAACTATCCAAATGGTTCACCAGTTCCTGCCACATTTGCTCAAAAAGAAATCGGCAGGGATCGTCAATGTATCTTCGGCGATTGCTTTCATGTCCTATTCTTCTGCCCCGATCTACAGCGCAACAAAAGCAGGTGTTCATGCTTATACGCAAGCTTTGCGATTGCAATTGGAAAATACCAATGTGAAAGTTTTTGAGATGATTCCTCCCGGTGTAAATACGAATCTGCAAAACGATTGGGCGGTAAAACCTAACCCAAAAATGATGATGGATGTTGATAAAATGGTGAATGTCGCGATCCAGGGATTACTGAAAGACAAAAAAGAACTGAAACCTCCGATGGTGGGTATCATCAAACTTGCATCCAGGCTTTTTCCGAATATGTTGCTGAAATTCGGACATAGCGAATTCAAAAAAATGAAAAATATCCAAAATTAATTGATATGAAAAAGTTATTTCTTTTATCGATGATGATTCTGATATCATCTCTATCATTTGCTCAAAAACTCTCGGCAGATAAGATTATTGGAAACTGGCAAAGCATTGACGGCGATGTGAAATTGAAATTTGAGATCTTCCCACAGAACGGAAAATATTTCGGGAAACTTCTCTGGGCATCCAATATGTTTGAAGCTGACGGAAAAACCCCGAAAAAAGATCTTAAAAATCCTGACGCAAAGTTAAGAAACCGTTCCCGTCAAAATATTATTAACATCACCAATCTAACATTTGATGATGGTGAGTATTCCGGAGGGAAACTATATAATCCAAGTGACGGAAATTCTTATAGCCTGAAAGCAAAGCTTACCGACATCAATAATCTGCAGTTCAGAGGATATATGGGAGTTTCCCTTCTAGGAAAAACGATGAAATTCAGAAGAATCCAGTAATATTTAAAAATTAGAAAATGAGCAATAACGAAAAACTGGCAACACATTGGACTTTATTATCTCAAATGTTGCCTCCATTGGGTATTATTTTATATTTCAGACATAGAAATTCTTTTCCCAAGAAAGCAAAACAAGCCTTGAGGTCAGCATTGATAGGAATTCCTGTCGGATTCGCAGTCAATTATTTATTTTTTAAATTTATCCTAAAATAAAAATACAATGATTAAAAGTATAATTTCTTTGATATTACTGATTACTTCGGTCTTTCTGAATCTGAAACACGGCTGGGATAGTTTTAATTATAAAAGCAATCCACAATCTCTCAAGATGATGAACGAGTTGGGAATCAGCGAAACGTATATTCCCGTTCTCGGGGTTTCAATTATATTGATTACCATTTTGTTACTTATTCCTAGGACTTTTTTCCTCGGAAATGTCCTTAACGCAATGTCAATCGTTTTGATTATGGCTTTGGCTATGAGAGTGGGAAATTTTAAAATGGTTCTGATGGAAATTCCTTTCCTGATGATTCCTCTGATCATGATCTGGCTGAAATATCCTTTTAAAAACTGATTGTTATGAATTCGAAACCCGTTCGTTTTAAAACCATTACAGAAGCGCATCGTGCATTCGGTTTGCCAAGTCCCGAACATCCGTTGATAAGTGTTTTGAATTATGCCGATTTGAACGTTCCGAATAACAACAGCGAAATCAGTGCAACATTTGATTTCTACTATATTTCGCTAAAAAAAGGCTTTACCAACAAGCTTTTTTACGGTCAGCAGACATACGATTTTGATGAAGGAATGCTCTATTTTGTTGGTCCTAACCAGGTTTTGAGAGGAGCCGGACCGGAACCGGATGACGACCTTTCCGGCTGGGTTTTGCTCATTCATCCTGATTTCCTTTGGGGAACTTCTTTAGCCAAAACAATAAAGAAATATGAGTTTTTTGGCTATTCTGTGAACGAGGCCTTATTCTTATCGGAAAAAGAAAAAAATATTCTGAATGGAATAGTAGCCATTATTCAAAACGAATATCAGTCGAATATTGATAAATTCAGCCAGGATATTATGATTTCGCATCTGGAAACTTTGCTTAATTATTCGGAAAGGTTTTACCAGAGGCAATTCCTGACCAGGAAAAAGAGCAATCATAAAATTCTGGAGCAGATGGAAGAGCTGCTGCAGAATTATTTTAATGATGAAGATTTAGTATCGAAAGGTTTACCGAGCGTTCAGCTTGTAGCAGATTCACTCCATATTTCGGTAAAATATCTGGGAAGCCTTCTGAAGCAGCTGACAGGTCAGACGACACAACAGCACATCCACGAAAAACTGATTGAAAAAGCCAAAGAAAAACTGTCGACCACCGGATTATCGGTAAGTGAGATTGCATACGAACTCGGGTTTGAGCATTCGCAGAGCTTCAGCAAATTATTTAAAAGTAAAACTAATCAAAGTCCGTTAGAATTTCGGGCGGCCTTCAACTGAATTATTGGATCTTGAAATAAGGTTCATTAAAATATTGACTTGGCTTGATGTAAACGCGTTCCGTTTCCGCATCAAAGATCCAATTGAATCTTCTGATCAGATCAGCTCCAAAGTAACTTGTGGATTGATTTTTAATTTCCCCACTAAAAAATCCGGCCGAAACAGCGCATAAAAAGAAAAAGATTGTTTTCAATGTCTTAAAGTTCAATGATTGTTGTCTCAAATTTAGAACAAATTTATTTCTTCAGAAGATTGATGCTCACTGTCGCCAATTCAGAATCCGGAAATTTCTTGAAGAGATTCGTGTCAGGTTCCAATCCGGATTCTTTACAAATCCTGTGGAAAACGTCCACTTCTACAATGTATTGGTCGGAAAATCCATGTGTAGCATCGTAAGCTGTCGCTGCAGTCAATCCCAGATTTTTCGAAGTGATTTCCGGCGACAGTGTATGAAGTTCGATCAATAACAATCCGAATTTTTCTACGTAAGGTGTCCATTTTTGGAGATGATTCAGCAGGTTTTCTTCCACATCTCTGTTGGACAATCGTTTTCCTCGGAAAGCAAAAGCGCCGGTTGACGTGCTGATTCTATCAGAATTAATTTCCAAAGTGTCTTCCCAAATCCTGTTGTGGTCAAGGAAAGTTCGGATGTTAAGCAGATCTCCGAGCTCGATGTTGTAATCGGAATATAAATCTTCCGCCAACTGTTTCGGATTACCGATGTCGCCCCAGATCACTTTTGCCCAGATGTCATTTTTGATGAGATTGGCTCTTGTCACTTTCAACGCAGCTTGATTGTAATCTGCACCTACCAAAAACAAAGGATTTTCTTCAAGATGTTTTCCTCGCAAAGTCTGCCTTTCGATGACTTCGTAAAGATGTTGCAGAAGCGCTCCGTTTCCGCAGCCCATATCCAGAATTCCTTTTGGCTGTTCATTCAAAGGACGGTTGAAAATCTCAATAATAAATTCATCGATCACTTTGAAATAGGTCAAATGGGCGCCACCGCTTCCCCAGACGTTCATTTCCCGGTTCACGTGGATCTCGTCCTCACCATCTTCAATTTCCCGGATTTCAGAAGCTTTCCCAAAGATCAATTGATTCAGCTTTGAAAACATCGGAAGATAAGAAACTGTTACGCCATAAGCGGTTGCCCTTCTTGCAAAGAATAATCCGGTTTCTGTGAACTGGAAGTTTTTTCCTTTCTTTGAAAACCAACCGAGTTCTGAAAGGTAATCAAGGATTTTTCCAAAATATTCAGGGTATTTATGGAATTCTTCTGCGCTGAAACTCGCTTCCATAAAATATTTGTGGAACATTCCGCTCATTCCCAATTTGATGATGATTGGTCCTACCAAAGCACCTTCGATATGTTTTTGGATCTGATAATCCAAGGCAGATTCGTCTGTATTGTCGTTCAGAAATGACTTGTATTTCTCAAAAAGTTGGATCCATTTTTTACAAAGGCTTTCCGTCAGTTCTTTAGAATTGATGACTTCAAAATCTGCCAAGAACTCAGCTAGATCAACATAAATGTTCTGATGAGAAAAAGCGTCTTCAGTATTAGAATTAACAGAGATTTTGATAATATCAGATCGATTGTCTAATTCATAATTCAGAAAACCTTGTGAGGCCAAAACCCGCAACGCAACATTCAGATAACCTTCGTTAGCCTCAAATTTTTCATTGATCTCGGAAAGTTCCAGATTATCATTAGTAAGGATGAAATCCAAAACTTTTTTCCTTGACAAAGCTGAGATTACCGGCGCTGTAACGATGCCGTCCAAATGTCTGAAAATAGATTCACGAAGTTTTCTCTTGTCCATAAAACGGTTGATTTTGTGCTTTGGAAGATAAATATTTTCCGTTAATCTTGACAAAGAAAAAATACTTGTTCATTTTTCGGTTGTTGATTGCATCTGAAAACATCTAAATTTGTATCATTCAAGACAATCGGTTATGGAATTGAGTAGCGAAATAATGTATCAGGCATCTTTTGATAAGAATCCCGAATTCGAAGGGGTTTTCTGGATGGGCGTGAAAACAACAGGGATTTTCTGTCGTCCAACTTGTACGGCAAGAAAACCGAAACCTGAAAATGTGGAGTTTTTTGATAATATAAAAGATGCCATACAGAAAGGATATCGTCCTTGCAAAGTTTGTAAGCCATTGGAAAATCCGGATGAAACACCAGTCGAAATTCAAAAACTGTTGGACGAATTATCTGCTGACCCAGGTCTGAAATTCAAAGATGTTGATTTGATAAACCGAGGAATAGAGCCTGCAACCGTAAGACGTTGGTTCCTGAAACATCACGGTATGACCTTTCACACTTTTCAAAGAACGTTCAAGATCAATTCGGCTTTCAAGAAACTTCAGCAAGGCGAGAATGTGCTGAATGTGGCTTTGGAAAACGGTTATGAAAGTTTGAGTGGTTTCAGTGACAGTTTCAAATCGATAATCGGAGCTTCTCCAAAAAAATCGAAATCGGAAAAGATAATTGATCTTAAAAGAATTGAAACACCACTCGGAACTATGATTGCCTGCGCCAATGAAAACGGAATCTGTATGCTGGAATTTTCCGACAGAAAATCACTTTCAAAGGAGTTGGACGATATTTCAAAATACTTCAAAGCCAATATTATTCAGGGAGAGAATCCTCATTTTAAAATATTAGAGAAAGAATTGGAAGAATATTTCGAAGGCAAAAGACTGGATTTCACCGTTCCGCTTGCGCCTGTTGGTACGGACTTCCAAAAGAACGTTTGGGAGATCCTGAGAACTATCCCTTACGGAACTACGAGAAGTTACCAGCAACAAGCCGATATTCTCGGAAATCCAAGAGCCGTAAGAGCTGTTGCCAATGCGAATGGGCTTAATAAAATATCAATCATCATCCCGTGTCACAGGGTCATTGGAACCAATGGGACTTTGACAGGTTACGGTGGTGGGATCTGGCGAAAACAGAAACTATTGGAACTGGAGAAAGCAATCCTTTTCTAAATTCCCCTTCTCTGAAGAGGTGGATTTCGAACTTTTTCAAAAGACGGGGTAGTTAAAAAAATAGGCGTAGAGAACCTTTGCCTGAAATATAATATCTCGCAGATTAAGTTGATCTTGCAGATTTATTAAAGATTCCTTTAATTTGCCAAATCAGCGAGACTTTAAAATAGAAACTATGAAACCAGAAGAATTGAAAAATATAGCCAACCTTTGGTTCAAAGCATTTAATGAACAGAATTTGTATGATCTGCTCGATCTATATGATGAGTCCGCACAACATTATAGCCCGAAACTAAAAGCCAGAGAGCCTGAAACTAATGGCCTGATCAAAGGTAAGGAGACGCTGGGACGTTGGTGGAAAGGCTGCTTCGAAAGACTTCCAACACTCAAATATGAAGTCAATAAACTAACAGCAGATTCTGAACAGGTTTTTATGGAATATACCAGAAAAGTAGAAGGAGAGGAGGATATGGAAATCGGAGAAGTATTGGAGATCAAAGATGGTAGGATTGTTTTCTCAAGAGTCTATCACGGTTGAAAGAAACAAGATAAAAGAACAAAGAATCAAGAAAGACTTCCCTTCGTCAAGCTCAGGATAAACTTCACCTCAGCCTGACACCGTACAGACAAAAATTATTCATCAGTCTATTCTCTATCTGTCCATCATCTATTAGTCTAAAAATTATGAACATCCAGCTCATTATAGAGAACGAAAACGTAAAACTCATTCCTTTGAAAACAAGTGATCTTGAGAAATTGTTCGCAGTTGCATCTGACCCTTTGATATGGGAACAACATCCGAACAAAGACCGCTACAAAAGAGACGTCTTCGAAACTTTCTTTCGGGGCGCAATGGAAAGTAGGGGAGCTTTTAAGATCATTGATAAAGAATCCAATGAAATTGCAGGAAGCACAAGATTCTATGATTATAATCCGGAAGAAAATTCTATCTTCATTGGATATACATTCTATGGCAGAAAATTCTGGGGCTCAAAACTAAATCCTCAGGTCAAAAAATTAATGCTGGATCATATTTTCCAGTTTGTGGATAAGGTCAATTTTCACGTTGGGAAGGATAACATCCGCTCTCAAAAAGCGATGGAAAAACTGGGTGCAAAGAGAGTTGATGAGGTCAATGTTGCCTATTACGGAGAACCTGAAAAACTGAATATTGTTTTTGAAATCAATAAACTATAAAAAATGAAAAAATACAGAGTCCAGACCAGACCATTTGTCGTCCCGACAACAGACGGTAAGCTGATTGAAGAACATTGGGGAAATTCCACCAGAACATCCGATATCTCCATTGCTCATATGATTGCACCACCAGATTGGGGAGAGCCGCATCAGACACCGGAATTTGATGAGTTCACGGTCATTCTTTCGGGAAAGAAACATTTTGAGATAGATGGTGATTCTATTATTCTGGAAAAAGGACAAAGTATCTTGATTGAGAAAGGAGCGAGGGTCCGTTACTCCAACCCGTTTCATGCACCTTGCGAGTATATTGCCATCTGCCTGCCCGCTTTTTCTATGGAGCTTGTGAATAGAGAACCAGAATAGATCAATTGACTGATTTACAAGGAAAGCTGACCAAGAATACTTGTGAGTCTTTCACTTCTACTGATTGCGGGAATTGATACCAAGATGTTGATGATTGTCTGCTTAGAGTGATGGTTCATCTTGTCTTTGTCAAGATAGGCTTTGATCTCTATGGCTTTTTCCTCGGGGATCGCTATGTTGGACAATTCATTTTCCAATTCGGAGATAAGGTCTCTTATTGTCATTATTTTTTCAGTGGTTTATTTATTTTAAGTTTTTTAGAGTGTGGGGATTTTAAGACATTATCCCGCTTTAGATATTTCGATATCATAGACCGGTTCTGCACTTTCGACGGTATCGTCTGTATCCAATTCCAGTATCAGGGCATTTCTTCTGAACCAGTTCCTTATTATATAGATCAGTTGTGTCCCTTCAAGTTCCAAATAGTCGGGAGTGCCCAGAAGAGTGTATATCTCTTCTTTGGTCTTTCCTATTAGTTGATAGGCATTTTCCATCAATTGCTTTGTGATCTTCATATTTCTAATACTTTTTAGGCGTAAGAAAAATACCGTTTTACTATAGGGCTTTAGCATCATAGTAAAACGGCATTGTGATACCTTATGGTTTCCAGAATGTCCAGACACTGCCATTGTATACGGCCAATTGTCTTTTGTTCGTATCATAGGCAATCATTCCCGGTGCGGGATCGATGATGTTCAGGTGTGGGCTCGCCACTTTTGGTAGTATCATGGCCTTGTTGGTATCAGAAAGGACAAGGATGCCAGATGTATTATTGGTTGCCCCGTCTGCTCCGATCACGGTCTTTGCGGTTGCCTGCTCGGTTTTTGTGGATTGTATGGACAGGTCAGCTTGTCCTGTCGTATCTACCGAAAGGTCAAACCAGCTTCCGTCCTTTAGATATTTTACCTTATGGTCTGTGATGTCATAGATGATCGATCCGTTCTCTGTGATACCGGTTTTGGTTTCCACATAGGGGAGTATCACTCCTTTGTTTTCCGTATTGGCAAATTCCAGAGAGACATCAGGATTGGAGATCTCGGTTTTGCCTATAGCGACTTGTGCACTTGTAGAAATTGCAACCAACAGAGAGGTTGTGGTTATAATATTTTTTATCATTTTTTTTGTTTTTTGATTTAATATCCTGAGATTGTTTAACAATCTCAGGATGATAAATAATTTATTAGTCTGGGCACGCTTGTGTGGTTACACAATGCCAAGCCATTGCAGGGTCTCCTTCTTTCTGGGTATATACCTTAAGACATTTGTTTGTGATGTCATATACCATCATTCCTTCTACAAAGTTGGCCGGTGCAATTCCCACAGGATTACCTCTTGAGAAGGCTACCCTGTTCGGAACAAAAGCTTTGGTCTTAGATTCTAAAGCCAACCAGCCTCCTTTTCTAACCATTGGCCAGTTGTCGGCATCTGTAGATCCGGCTCTTCCCATTGCAGAGATGCCTACTTTAGTATCTAATGCCGTCCCTGATGTCATACCAGGCTTGTAACAAGCAGTTGCTGCTATGATTGCTAATCCAAAGTTATTTGAACAGCTGGTTTTATAACCGCTAAATGCCACTGCATAATCTTTCTGCGGCAATACAGGCAAAGTCTGATAGCGGTTGGCAGGCAGAGGCTCTGCAAGCTGCACAATATAATTAACAGTAGGTATAGACTGTACCGCTACATTATCAATATAGAAGAAATGATTGCCAGCTCCTGTTGTTCTAAAACGAATGGTCATACCTGCACTTACAACCGAGGACGGAATATTATAAACCTTTTTCCCGTTTGTATACCCTGTAGTAGTATATAAGTAGCCAAGAGTTGTCCAGGGGCCGGTAGCAGCTGGAGCTACCTCTACTAACAGTGTTTTATATGGGAGACCATCCAGGTTGGCAGTTCTGTAATCAAATGACAACAAGGCATTAGTAGTTGGTGCACTAACAGATCTTCTGACAGCTACGGCGGTATTACCTGTAATACGAAGCTCACCTGACACTATTTGTATGTTCCCTGCAGATGGAGATGTTGTTTCTCCTTCTTCTATCCAGTTTGTGGACCATCCTGTTCCAGCACTATAGCTGACTGTAGCAAAATCATGCAATGCCTGAGTAGTTGGTGCAGGCGTATCACGCTCGAATATGTAAGCACCGGTATTATCTGTCGTTACCGATTGTACCGGAGTGGTTTCAGAAGGATCTAAGATGCCATTACCATTAGTATCAAGATACAGATTAACGGTATGTGCAATTCCGTCTTCTCCGTTTTCATAGATACCATTCCTGTTAGCATCGTCAAATATCTTCCCTGTAAGGATATGCTTCATCTCAGCATCAAGACAGCCTACGGTTACGGTTACAACAGCGGTGCTGCATAATGATCTGTCCGAGTTACAAACCTGGTAATTAAATGTATCTGTCCCTGAAAATCCAGCATTCGGAGTATAGGTGACCGTCCCGTCCGGATTGGTTACCACTGTTCCGTTTGATGGTTGAGTTGTTATGGTAACGGTATTAGTTGATACCCTTCCTATATCATTGCCCAGAATATCTATAGTTACAGGGATGTTAGGATAGGTTTGAGATCTGTCATCGTTTGCAAATATTACAAAATCTATACATTGAGGGTCTAATGTAAATCCTGCATCCAATGTAGTAGTCCCGCTTACTGCAGCAACAGATGAATCCTGACCATACGCAGCGGAGATAGGTGTCCCGTCACAGGTAAAAAAAGACATACCGCTGTTTCCTGTGCTGGTAAAAACCTTCTGGGCTTGCAGTTCAGAGAGCGTATAGGCCACATCATACTTCAACCCGCAAGGACTTGTCAATCCCGGTGCTGTGGTAATGACGCTTCCGCTATACTTGACATATACTGTGGTACTCTTTGTTGGAGTGATCCATACCGGGTTAGCTGCTCCGCCAGAGGCCATACCGGGAGCCCACGCTGTTGTTGTAAAGTTGGTTAGCTGATTTTCCGGGATCATATTAAATGCCCAGTCATAAGCTAAACCATTAGCATCAGCATCTACTATTGTGACAGCTGTATAGCTTTTCCCGTTGACACTCTCAAACTTATAAGCAGTGGCTTGATTCATCTCCAAAGATGTATAACCCTTGGCAGGAATTATGATGCTGCCATTACCTCCAAGTCCATTTTTCCAATTCACTGTTATAGTTTCATTTAAACTGTTCGTGAATACGGCATATACCGGAGCGGAAGCTAAAGTTGTATAAACAGGAGAATAGTATGTACTTCCGTAGAAATCTCCTGGCAGCAACGGTATATTTCTGGTTCCATAATTGTCAATTCCTCCAAAAGCAAGGTCTACACCTACCGGTTTGTTGCTGGTGATCACCGCACCGGATTTGATGTCATTGGCCTTGTTTACATCTGCTGCTACGCCGGGCGAGGAAGCTGTCCCTTCATAGAACCATACCATTCCTTCGGAAAGTGTAGGAGATGTTATATCTACTGTACCGTCTCCATTATAATCCAGCTGTACTACAGTTCCGTCTTCTGCAGCTCTTACAAACAGAGAGGTATAGTTGAATACTGTAGTTGCAATGGCGGGATTCTGTAAAGTTGAAATATTTTCTCCAAAAGGAACCACGAATAAACGTCCGAACTTGTTTGTATCGATCACATTCCCTTTGGTGTTCTGTACTGAAAAAGTTGCGTCACCACCGGTAACTTTGGTAAGAGTCAGTAATTTGTTAGAATATATCTTGTCCCTGCCGTCATATTGTATTGCAACATCAGTAGGAGTTCTGCCATTACCCGTTCTGTATGCGTAGGTCTGATCTATTGTAATGATGGTTCCTTCCGTAAAAATGTCTGACGGGTACCCAGGCGCTACACCATTGGAGGTGTCTCCATCTCCCCAGACTTCTGTGGTAGGTTGAGTACGGCTTCCTGCTACAGGCTCATACCCATCTTCCCAATGGTCATAGTAGATAACTGTATTAGAGTAATTGGTTCTCACACCAATGATCTTTCTTGCGTTGGCGGTGTTAGTCGACACATTGCCTGCACTTAAGAGCGCCTTTTTTAATTCTGCATTTTCCGGAAATGGCAGATAATATGTTTTTGGCAAACCAGCAGTACTACATACATCAGTCAGGCTTGCCTCAATAGTGATAGTGACCGTAGCCTGACTGCATGCGCCTAAAGGATCTGTGCATGCCTGATAAACAAATGTATCTGTTCCTGCAAAATCACCATTTGGCAAGTAGGTCACATTACCATTTGTACCAATCTGCACAGTACCGTTCACTGGTTGCGTAACAATGGTTAAGGTAGTAGGGTCTGGGCTACAAAGGTCATTGGCCAGAAGATTGATTGCCAGTGGTGTGGCAGACTGTCCCGAAGCAGCATCTGCTACTGCCTGGATGGCTGCCGTACTTACAGTGAAAGTGGAAGATGCAGTTGTGCTACATCCGGTTGCTGTAGCAGTGATCGTTGAGGTACCGTTCCAGTTAGCGGTATAGGTTACCTCACCCGTGGCAGGGTTGATGGTTGGCTGTGTTCCTGTTCCTGTATTGGCAATGCTGTACGTGATGCTGTCTGCATTGGCAGATGTGGCTGTATAAGTTACCATACCGACACCAGTACATCTTTGTGGTGACAACGCAGTATCAAATACCGGAGTAGCAGGCGTTGCGGCTACAGTTACTGTAAACGTTGCCGTTTCCGGCGTACCACAGCCACCATTGGCGGTTGCTGTTATAACAGCCGTTCCCGACCAGCCTGCGTTATAGGTAACTGCCCCTGTAGAAGTATTGATAGTACCTGCAGCAGCTGGCGAGAGGCTGTAAGAAACAGTACCGCCGGAAGACGTTGCGGTATAGGTTACCGTACCGGCACCACTACACCTGCTTGTAGGCAAGCCGGCATTGAATACAGGAGCACCTGCTGTTGTCATTGCATTTGCTCCACAGACATTGACAGGTGCTGTACTGTAGTTATAGGGAACTCTTGTTACATTGATAGTATTAGACCCATCACCCATACTGCCATAATACTGATTTCCTGCGAAACCAAAATTTTGTGTACAGGCTTTAATAACAATAGTTTGTGCACCTCCAGATTCTACTGCAAGCATCCGGTCTGTAGTAGGACTGCCCGGGTCAATAGTTGAAGAAGTTCCTCCACCAGACCTAAGCTTACTTTGATAGTTATGTCCCCAGTTATACACTTGTCCGGTAGTTGTAAGTGCATTGATTGATGGGTAACCGTCATGATGTTCAGTAGGTGAGATCCATTTAATGTTATTCATTGCCGCTCCCGAAGCCGAAGTGTATCTGGGTTGTATCCAGGTTGATCTGGTTGTAGTTGTCCAATCACCTAATTCTCTGGAAGAGTTATTTCCCATAGAATGTAGATTGCCATCGGTATATAATACATAATAAGAACCACTATTTGCCATACCAATCATTTTGATGGTACCGGAAGCATTTGGCAAAGTCATTTGCTCTGCTCTGCTCCTGGTTGTAGAGGCTGTACCATCTCCTAAAAAGCTAACTCCCCATGTCCATAGCGTACCATCAGCGCGTAAGGCCATCAAAGAAGA
This sequence comes from Epilithonimonas caeni DSM 17710, assembly GCF_000426465.1. Taxonomy (GTDB): domain Bacteria; phylum Bacteroidota; class Bacteroidia; order Flavobacteriales; family Weeksellaceae; genus Epilithonimonas; species Epilithonimonas caeni. Next base: position 67,779 of record NZ_KE384527.1, on the reverse strand, counting down.
CATTGAACCTCTAAAGGCAATCACATTATCCAGTGTAGGGTTACCTGGAGCTGAGATAGTAACACGATTCCAATTATTATTTGCAGTTGTCAGCCCTGCGCCTGCTAAAGCAGCATTTTTTGTCAATACCCATGCCTCTCCGCTGCAGGTCAATAATGCTAAAGCTGATTGTGTACCCATAAGGCTTTTAACCTGCTGTGGCTCTACACCTGGAGGCAGACCATAAGTACTGCCTGATGTGTTCACCCTGCCAAAAGCAGCATTAGGTTGAAGAGCAGTTGGTATAAAATTGCCAGCAGTCCCCCAGGCATATAAACCTTCCGTTGTTAGTAAAACGGATTGGTTAGAAGGCCCGGATGTTCCCCCTAAAGCGACTTTCAGAACAGTACCCTGCAACCCCGGATAATTAGTGCTGTTTATAATAGTGGGACTGAGTAAATTCGCCGAACCATTAGCAGCCGTACCGTATCCCCATATCTTAAAAGTACCATCAGACTCTCTGACTGCGTTAGTAACCGAGGCTGATATTATATTATCATACTCAATAGTGGAGGCGTCATTGTTGGAATTGAGGCCATAATTGCTGTTGCATACCGTATTGCACTGTGCCCGGACATATGATATACCTGCGAATAGCAGCATCGAGAATAACAATAATTGTAATTTGGGAATCCCGCTATGTTTACGATGGGATTGCCCAAATAGATTGAGTTTAAAAAAATTGTTCATCATATATTGTGTTTATTTAGATTTTTAATAAGACGTAATGTACCAATGGTCTTGCCGTCTATAGTTAGCAGGAATAGCTTTTTGTTTTTGAAACTCCGTTGGAACTTATGCGGGAGGTCGTTTTTCATAATTCATGTTTTAATGGACTATTTATTTTTTCATTGTTCTAATAATTGATTTTTTTTACTTGCAGGATTTTGCGACAAGAGCCTGCAATCCGGTACTATTCATCATGTTTTGATTATCTCACCTGGGTAAGCCGTTTGATCCTTAAAAGATACTTTTATTAGACTGGGTCTGTTAATAATTAACGTAATCACAGCCGAAATGTCTTCTTTAATTTCCGGCTGCTCAACACAAGTGAATATGATTACGTTCAGTTATTCTTCTGTTCTCTATTGGTATGTACAATAGCCTCGTATTGTATACACCAATACGAGCGTATGAAATACACTAATAGCCTAGTATTGTGGCAGCCAATAAGGAGGCTCATATCTATGCTACTGTAAGGATCTTGTCAAAAGCAGCCGTTCTGGGCTCTTTCAACAAAATACTGTTGGATGTGAATTGCGTCACTACTTCCAACCTGTATGTACCCGCAGAGAGGATAGGGACGATGATAATGAGCTCAGAAGGATTGTTGTTTACCACATCGCTTAGTTCTACCTGCGTACGGTCATCGGTATCTGTGTTCACGAAATAGATGCCGTTGGCTTTGTCTTCTCCTGCCACTTTGATCTTGCTTCCTGATATCTTCAGGTTACGCCCTGGTGTCAGAAGGTCGTTTATGGTGCCGCTCTTCACATCTTTTACCTGCAATATGGCAGATGTAGCATCGGCCACACCCAGGATACTGATTTCGATATTCGGGATTTCTGCTCTCAGCTTCTCGCCTTGGTTGAACTGGAACAGGATGCTGTGTTTCGGATTGCTGAAGGTCTCCGTAGGGCTGTCAAACACTCCACGGATCTGTGTTCCGGCTGTGAAGTAACCCGTGTTTATGGAATAGCCGTCACATAGCTGATAAGCCATCTCTTTCAGGAAGAGTTCTGTAGCATGTTCCATGGCTGCTGCCGTTACATCTGCACCACCACGGTTGACCGCTGCTTCGCATATCTGCTTTACAGAGAGTGAGCGCTCACTGATGCTAAACGCTGGTTGTTGGGTTATCTTTGGTCATAAAGGATCATAGAGATAGGCTTTGATCTTGTGTAAAATTGGCATAATGTGTTTTTATTAATTGGTATTTTTTATACTTATTGAGCGATTTTTGTGATGGTAATACCACCATTCTTTATAATGTTGTCGGTGGTCGAATTGCAGTTGAGGCGAACCCTAAGCTGATCTCCTGCATTCAGAAAACCTGTCCAATACACGATATTACCGTTATCTACTATTGTACCCGCAAGATTAGAATAGGTATGCCTCATCAACTCGCTCCAGTTTGTTCCGCCATCAGTACTTTTTTCGTAAAAGGCGATTGTGGACCATGTGGGAGTTGCAGTTCCGGTACTTGTATGTGAACTTGAGTTTTGCATTACAACACTATAAAGACCAGTTAAATTGGCAGGAACTGTAAAGACATTGTTGGTCCAGGCATTATAGGTGTCTATGCTTTCATTGGTAAATTGTCCGGTAACGGGAGGGCTAAATGCATTCATCAGATTTTGGGTTCCTGGCACACTTACATTTACGATGACTTTGGTGGTTCCTGCATCAGAGGGAAGGGCATTTACATATCCCAGCACCCCATTGGCGTCTGCCACCACAGTTCTGGTAGCTGTGAAGGTCTGATCCTGGTTAGTAGAGGCCGCACCTCCCGGCATGGTATAGATGGCATTAGCTGTCCCGTTCTGCGGAAGATTTCTCAGTCTTGTGATACCGTTGTTATCAAGTTTTTCCGTTGGCGTACCTGTTGCTACGCCTATATTTCCTTCCCCTGTTATCCGCATTTTTTCGATGCTGTTAGCACCTCCTCCTGCGCTCGTTTCAAATTTTATTGGTGCTGATTGAGTTGTAAATCTCGAGCCTATGGTTAACCCACGGGAATCACTTCCGACAATGATTTGTCCAGCGCTCTCGGCATCCTGATATATACTCATGGTAGAATTTGCCGCATCTCCATTATTGTCATTTGCTGTCAATACTATATCAGCTCTTTTGATCCCTGCCGTACCAAATTGCCGAATACCCCCTGCACTTGAAAATGTTGTAGACTGGTTGCTCCCTAAAAAAGTAAGAGCAAAACCACTATTCGTCAATGTACGTGCACTTGTAAGGAAACCGTTGGCATTGTAGATGTTCACAGGGTTTACAGGTAAACCTGCCACGGACCCCAATACCCCGTTGGCATCTGCTACTACGGTTCTGGTTGCTGTAAAAGTCTGATCTTGTGCAGCAGAAATATCGCCATCAGTGGTTGTGTTGATGGCATTGGTTGCACCGTTTGTAGGAAGGTTTCTCAGTCTTGTGATACCGGCGTTATCAAATCTTTCTGTTGGATCGGGAGTATCTACACCAATATTTCCTTCTCCTGTAATCCGTATTCTCTCTATTCCGGGAGTATTGCCTCCCGGGCTTGTCGATAGAGTGATCGGCGCCGGGTCGTTGGTATAGTGAGTGGTCAACCCAAGCTGGGTAGTGGATCCGGTTGCTGTTATCCAAGCATCGGCATCGTGCCATTGTTGTATCCATAGATTGGCATTTCCCGCACGAAATCCCATCACAGCATCGGCTGAAGGATCATTGGATTTTTGATATATTCTTCCTTCGGAATCCCAAGAAGTCGTTCGTTCTGCTCCTACAAAATCCAATGATTTTCCGTTCAATGTAAGTGTGCGGGAAACTCCCGGACCGGTCAGTGAGCCATCCGAGTTATAGATGTTCGTGTCTCCTCCTCCTCCTGCTCCTGACCCAATGCTGACCCATTTGATCCCGTTGAAATAGTAATAACCAGTAGTGATAACATCAATGGTTTGTCCATCGGGAGCTGTGTCTGCCACTGTGACATATACCAGTGCTCCTGTTTGCTCAGGGGTATAGGTCTTGGCCCTTAACTGTGCTCCTTCTATCCTTGGGGCAATAATTCCATCCATAGTAGAGACTTCCGTAGGTTTTCCCATTACATCCAGGGTAGCGGAAGGTGTATCGGTATTGATACCTACTTGGGCGAAAACGGCACCGCATATGATGAGTGCTGTTCCGGTATATATTTGTTTGATCATTTTATAGCGTTTATATTTGTAATTGTGTTTTTTACTCCGTCGCGGAGTTCTTTCTGTACGGTATTCATGCAATGCCTTATGTCACATGATATGACAGAGGCTTGGTCATTAGATCATAAGTAGGGCAGAGCAGAATCTTGTCAATACATAGTTACGCTACTGAAGGTGGAGGGCGCTGAAAATTAGTTCCTAGAAGTAATGTTTTGAGAATATGTCTCTGATAGACCACTGTCAATATGGCTATGAATATTAATATCACATTAATGAATGTAGCATCTGGTACAGCAGCAACGTATTTGAAGCTGATATTGGAAGTTGTGGACACCTGTTTGCTTATGATTCTCCAGTGGTCCCAGCTATGTTTGGGTATGGTTGGTGAAATAGTCTCAACAGATGGTAAAGAAGGGTGATGCTTAACTTTTATTGTCCGTCTTTTAATGGCTTTTGGTTTTTCTGCATTCTTTCTTTTAATGGCCTTTAGTTGGACCTTGCTTACCTTATCATTATGTACACGTACTTGCAGGGATGTGATTGTGCCCTCTGCGACAAACAATGTAGTACCTTCTGAGACATAGATCGTTCCTTGTTTTTCTTGTTTGTTGGTGTCATTGTAACATACATCTTCCGGCTTGCAAATCGCCTTTGACATCACAGAAATCAAAAGAAAGAAGACCAAAAAAAGAAGGTGCATCCTTCTTGTAAGAAAAGGAAGTACCTTCGAATTTTTTTTGATCATTTGTGTTTTTATATTATTTGTTTTTAATAATAAGAGAATTGATATCGGAGCTTTTTCATGGATATCAAGTTTATGAATCGAGTGCAATAATAGAGAAGGTTCGTAGGTCGAAGCAAAACACACCATTCATAATTTGTGAAATTATTAATGTAAGTCAATCTTCTTATATTTACTTAAATGTGTATTTTACAATTTAGTAATATTGATAATCAGTGTTTTTTTTATTTCTGTGCGTATTTTCGAGTGTGTAAAATGCGGAAATTATTCTATCTCTTTTTTTGTTTTTAATATTTCCGAATATTGTACTTTTAAGGCGCTTTAATAAGTTCTTTATATCAACGCTGGTGTTTGTAATTTAAAATAAAAATATCTCTTATCATTTTAAATTAATTGTTAATAATTATCTATGATTCTAAAATTATCCTTTCCAAAGTTTCATTCAAAAATGGGAAAAATCAGTAGTACAAGCTTTCAACGATTATCTTATATATGTATATTTTTACTGTTTTTCTTTTTATCAATAATGATAAACGCAAATAACATTTTATGTCCAGGGAATGAGAAGGTCACAAAAATGATGGATAAGGCTATTTCTCTTAATAGTGATGGGAAAAGCAAAGAGGCGATTGACGTGCTTCAAAAGATTGTTAACCTTTCAAGATCGATAGGCTGTGAGAAAGGCGAATTAGTAGCCACCAAGAATATGATGCTTGTATTTTCTCAAACATATGATTATAAAAAAGCTTTGGAAATTTCTGATAGGGTTAGAGATTTGGCTCTCAACCAGAAGAATTATAAGATATTATCTACTTTATATGGAACCAGAGCCACTTTATATGAAAACCTTGGGCTAAATGAAGAAAGTTTGAAGGAGTATGAAAAGGCTTTAAAATATGCAATGCTTATTCCTAACGCCGATACAAGGTATTATGAGGTTTCTTTGATATATTATAATTTGACCCCGTTTTATCAGGGCCGGGATAATGGTAAAGTTTTATACTATTTAGAAAAAAGTAAGGAGGAGGTTCAGAAGGTCAGCGACAATAATGAAGAAGTCTCCTTAAATAAAAAACTAGATATGCTGATCTCTGTAAATATGAATCTGGGCATATACTACAGGGATTCAAAAAATAAGAATAAAGATATAAAATTATCCGAGTTTTATTTCATGGAGGCATTAAGACAACTTGGCAATTCTAAAGGTGAAATAAACCCTGATACAAAAATAGACTTGTACCAAGCCCTTCAAGAATTTTATCAAGAAAAAAAAGATTATAAAAAAGCGATAGGGTATGGGGAGGATATGCTTGTAATGGAAAGGTCCAATAGTATGCCCTATAACAGAAGGGTGGCATATATGGTTTTGGCAAAATCTTATTTGGGCATTGGTGACAGCAGGACCTCAAAAAAATATCTTGACCTTTTCACAAAATTGAATGACAGTATCCTAACAATAGAAAAAGAAGCCGTTGAAGCGCCTGTGAAAAAAATAATCTCCGAAAACAAGACAGATGGTGAAAAAAGAATTAAAAACATCATTTCTATTTCCTCCGGAATTCTTATGTTCTTTATTGTCATTATTATTGGAATGCTATTTTATCGAAAAAGAAGTAATATGATAGTCCACAAAAAATATGAACAGATTATTGAACAACTAAAAAAAGGTACAATACAGAATATAAGACAGGTTCCTTCCTCTGTCCAAAATAACATTTCTAGTGACACGGAAAGAAAGATACTATCGAAGCTTGAAGAATTTGAGGCTTCGGGCAAATTTCTTGAAAAAGATGTTACACTTGGTTTTCTTGCCAATCAGTTCGGTACCAATACGAAATATCTGTCAGAGGTCATTAATAAGAATAGGTCCCAAAAATTCAGCAACTATATCAATAGCTTACGGATTGACTATATAGTACACAAATTGTATAATGAACCTAAATACAGAGAGTATAAGATCAGTTATCTGGCAGAAGAAAGTGGATTTGCCTCGCCTCAGGTATTCATTATGGCCTTCAAGAAGGTCTATGATGTGACACCTTTCTATTTTATTCAGAATCTTAAAAAAGATCAGATATGATTGTTATAATACCAATTCCTCAAACAATCTCTCAAAAGTCTTCTCCAGATCTTGGCTGGATCCGGGATGCGGGCGCGAGGTCTGTATGATGCTGCTCTTAACAGCCGTTAGCCAACGGAAACGTTCCGGGATCTCCAGTTGAGCAATAGAACCCGCAGATCGCTCCCCTTTTGCGATCTTCTCAAATGATTCCAGGTGTTTCTGGACTTCTTCATATTCCGTTTTAGAATGCATCAGCCTGAATTTGTCTTCACAGAGATGGATCCTGACTTTGATAAATTTCTCTTTCTTTGAGAACATGATCAGCCCAACATTGAAAAATTCTTCACGCTCGGGTCTTGGAACCAAACGGATCACTGCATACTCATATAACTTTTGCTCTTGCATTTTTGGCTTCGTTTAAAAAGTTATCGGAATTGGCTAATCGTCTGGTAAGAAACTGGAAATAGACTTCTTTGATCTCTTCGGGAGAAAGTTCTGTATCGTTCCATAGTAGCCAATCGGTCGGGATCAGTTCTACGATTTCTCTTAGGATTTCATCTGTCAAAATAGCTTTGAATCTTTCATTCGCAATATCCAGTTCGGAAGCTTGGGGTAGCAGAACGTGATCTTTTATCATTGCAAATGGGCTTACGGCATTCTTCTCCCAATTGTCCCAGGAATGATGAAAGTAAAGAGAGGCACCATTGTCGATCAGCCACAATTCTTTATGCCATATCAGCATGTTGGTGTTACGAAAAGTTCTATCGATATTGGTAAGGAAGGCATCCAGCCATACTATTTCTGATGCGGTTTTCGCATCGGTCTTAACCGCTCCCGGATCATAGGTGATTGCTCCGGAAAGATAATGCAAAGCTAGGTTTAGCCCGCAGCTGTTCTTTAATAGGTCCTGTATTTCTTCATCCGCTTCAGTTCTACCAAAATCTACGGAAAGATTGGCAAATACCAATTCCGGAATACGGAATCCCAAAACCTGAGATATCTTTCCACCGATCAATTCAGAGATCAAAGCTTTCACACCATGTCCTGCACCACGGAATTTCAGTACATATTTGAAGTCGTCATCCGCTTCCGCCAAAGCTGGTAAAGATCCACCTTCCCGCAGGGGAAGTATGTACCGTGTGACTGTGACTGTTCTTAGAGATAGGTCCAATTGTAATTTTTTGTAAAAATAGGTATTTATATAGATTTTTAATAATTGTTTTGTTTATGAATTACAGAACAGGAAACAGTGGTTCTGCCATTGCCAATTCTTCCAGATCGAATGTTCTGAATTACAAAGGCGATGTTTTTCTGCAAAAAAGTGAGATCATGGAAAAGCTGAACAAGCCCGATTCGGCTCTGCACTACTATAAAATTGCTTCGGATTTTTATCAAAGATTCAATGGATGAACAAAGGAGTCTAAAAGTGAGTGAGTTGGCAATTCAATATAACTTTGATAAAGAAAAATAGGAGAAAAAATTGCTGGAAAAGAATATCCAAGGAACTCGGATGTTACATTGTTTGTTTCAGTTACTTTACAATGTTTTACCGGTAAAGGAACGCAAACGATTAAATTTATTAAAGATCGGTGACCTTTTTATTCAAAGTAAACCTGCTATTTTGCAGGTTTTTTTATTTTTAAGAAATGAATTGTTATTTTTGAAAAAAATAAAAAATGTCAGGTTTCATAGATTTTGGAATTGCCCAAAAACAATACAACAGGATGAATAGGATCACACAGCTTTTCGGTATCAAATATCCAATCGTTCAAGGTGGTATGATCTGGCACTCCGGGTGGCGATTGGCTTCTGCTGTTTCCAACAATGGAGGATTGGGGCTTATAGGTTCTGCAAGTATGTATCCTGATATCTTGAGGGAAAATATCAGAAAATGTAAAGAAGCTACGGATAAACCTTTCGGGGTCAATGTGGCATTGCTATACCCAAATCTCGAAGAGATCATCAATATCATTCTGGAAGAAGATGTGAAAATCGTTTTTACATCTGCGGGAAATCCAAAGACTTATACAGAGACTTTGAAAAAAGAAGGCATTAAAGTGGCCCACGTTGTGTCGAGCGCGAAGTTTGCGGTAAAGTGCCAGGAAGCTGGCGTTGATGCGGTTGTTGCGGAAGGTTTTGAGGCGGGTGGGCATAATGGAAGAGATGAGACGACAACACTTTGTCTCATCCCGAATGTAAAGAAACATATCGGTGTTCCATTGATTGCAGCGGGAGGAATTGCGCTGGGAAGCCAGATGAGAGCTGCAATGACTTTGGGTGCGGACGGCGTTCAGATCGGTTCCCGTTTTGCGGCGACAATTGAAGCTAGTTCCCATGATAATTTCAAAAATAAAATTGTTGAACTGAAAGAAGGTGATACACAATTAACTTTAAAAGAATTAGCGCCGGTCCGATTGGTTAAGAACAAATTTTTCCACGATTTGGAAGGTTTATATGAAACAGGCAGGAATGTAGAAGCTTTGAAGGAAACTCTTGGAAGAGCCCGTGCAAAACGCGGAATGTTTGAAGGTGATCTGGTTGAAGGCGAGCTGGAAATCGGACAGGTTTCTGCTCTAATTGATGAGATTCTTCCAGTCGAAAAAGTGTTTGAAAACTTGATTAAAGAATTCAACGAGGCAAAAGTAGATTTGTCTTTGTAAAAAAGTAAAGGAAACCAGTATTAAAGGGCTTCGAGAGTCTCAGCCTAACAACGGATAACCACAAATTGAGCCAACTCATAATTGATCATTCATAACTCATAACTAAAATAAGTGTTCTCAAAACAAGAAGCTCAAATATTAAAAAAAGAATTCTGGACCGCTTTCGGAAGGGCTTTTCCGAGAAAATGGCTGCTGTATGATACCAAAATCAAGGATTTTTCTTTCAAGTTCTATGCAGATAACAAAAAAGCTGAAGTTTCTTTGGATATCGAGATGAAAGATGAACTGTTCCGCAATGCCTATTACGAGAAGATCTGGTCTTTGGAATCAATTTTAGAGGACGAGATCGGAGAATTTACGAAGGATGAATTTTATGTTTTGGAAAATGGAAAAGTCATCAGCAGAATTTGGGTTGAAAAATCGGGAGTTAGTATTTTCAACAAGCAAACCTGGCCGGATATCTTCGAGTTTTTTGTGGAGAAAATGGATGGTTTCGAGAGATTCTTCTATGAGTATGAAGATTTTATAAAGGATGTTTAACTATTATAGTTTTGAACACAAAGTGCTATAGTCCACTTTAAGTTCACAAAGCTCAGGATAATAAAATTTTAAACTTACAATGAAAAATATTACAATAAAGGCCAATGATTTTTTTGAATTATTAAAATTGAAAGACCAATCGATGTGGGATATATTTGCACAAATGATTGATGGTGAGGAAAAGGAGATCGTTTTCCTGAATGATGATAAAGAATATATATTCCATTACATTCTTCCGAAATCTGTAGAAAAGCTGCATGAAGATAAAGAACTCTTTGCTAAAGAATATGCGGAGAAATTATCAGGACTTAATTAATTTTTACCCAACCCTAGAGGGAGCAATTTTAATCCTTTATCAGGTTCTTCTTCCATTCCATATAACCGATGATTGCCATTGCAGTGAATACGAAATATTGTAATCCTGTCAATGCAAGCCCTTTATAGAACATCATCGGAACACAGATGATGTCTGCTACAATCCAAAAAATCCAGTTTTCCAGATTTCGTTTCGCCATAAAATACATCCCGACAAGAAATAAAGAAGTCGTGACAATGTCTGTGTAATTTGCCCAATCCAGATGATAAAGTCCCAGTTTTACACCATCCATGGAAAACTGATTATCAATAAATGGTTTGAAATAATATATCAATCCAACAAAAATTAAACTTCCTAAGAAAAGGATACTACCGACTTTCCAATCATCTTTGTTTGCTGTTTTAACTTCTACATGGATATGGTCTTCGGAGTGTTTTGCCCAGAGTATCCAGCCATAGATACTCATTGCGGTATAATATACATTGATCAGCATATCACCTAAAAGTCCAAAAACAAACATGATGTATATGAAAAGTACTGTGGAGATAATTCCCGTGGGATAAACCCAAATATTTTTTTTAATGGAAAAGTAAACGCTCAATAGACCAAATATGACTGCAATGACCTCAAAAATAATAAGATATGTTGCGTAAGAACTGTATTGGGCAGTAAGGGTTTCAAGAAAATTCATATCACCAAAGATAATTATTAATGTTCAAAAACTGAGTTGCTTATTAATAATTAATACAGATAGGTAAAATAAATTAGTTAAAAAATGTTAAGCTTGATATTTTTTTAATATTTTCGTAATTCAAAAATAAATATAGAAGAAAAGCCCCCTTTAAATTTTTGGGGATAAAAAAAATTTTAAATTATGGCAAACATTTGGATTAAGAAGCCAATGGAAGCGTATGAAGCGGACATCAAAAAGAGTCAGCTGAAGCGTGTATTGGGAAAATGGAGTTTAACAGCTATCGGGATCGGTGCCATCATTGGAGGTGGTATTTTTGTTTTAACAGGTACAGGTGCTTATTATAACGCTGGTCCTGCTCTGGCACTTTCCTTTGTCATCGCTGGGATTGCCTGTGTTTTTGCAGCATTGTGTTATGCAGAATTTGCATCCATACTTCCTGTAGAAGGTTCGGCTTATGCTTATGCTTATGGGACAGTTGGAGAGATCTTCGCCTGGATCATCGGTTGGGGGCTAATTCTGGAATATGCAATGGGCTCTATGACGGTTGCCGTTTCCTGGTCCGGATATTTTGGGAAATTACTGAAGATGTTTGGACTGCATATGCCCGCTTGGCTAACAACAGACCCACAAACATATCTTGCTGCAGGTAATTCTGGATTTTCTATGAACCTACCTGCATTTTTAATTGTATGGGTAGTGATAGGGATTCTTTTGAGAGGTACTAAAGGCGCTGCAAAAGCAAATAACTTTATCGTAATGTTAAAGGTTTCTGCAATTATCTTCGTAATTATTGTGGGTGTATTTTTTATCAACCCAGAGAATTGGCATCCATTTATTCCTGCTGCAACTACAATTACAGAAAACGGAGTCTCGCATTCCGCTTATGGTTATGCAGGTGTTGTTGCGGGAGCTTCAGCTATTTTCTTTGCTTATGTAGGATTTGATGCGGTTTCTACACAAGCTGGAGAAGCTATCGACCCTAAAAAAGACGTGCCATTTGCAATCATTGCATCTCTGGTCATCTGTACATTATTATACATTTTGGTATCATTGGTTTTAACCGGGATGATGCATTATACCGACTTCAATCCATTGGGTAAATATCCAGATGCAATTAAGGCACCGGTGGCTTATGCATTTGATATTGCCGGCCAAGCTTGGGCTGGTTATATCATTACGATTGCAGCAACAGTTGGTTTGATTTCCGTACTGATGGTAATGATCATGGGACAATCCAGGATATTCTTGGGAATGTCAAAAGATGGTTTGATCCCAAAAACTTTTGCGAAAGTTAACCCGGTTACAGGTGTACCTTCCAAAAACCTTGTGATTTTAGGTGCTGTGATTTCGGTCATTGCTTCATTTACACCAATCAATGATTTGGCACATATGACAAGTTTCGGAACCTTGTTCGCATTCACAATGGTTTGTGTGGCCGTTTGGGTTTTGAGGGTTAAAGAACCGGATCTCCAGAGAAACTTCAAAGTTCCTGCATTACCGGTAATTGCTGTTTTAGGGATTGTGATCAACATTTATCTGATCATCAACCTGAGCAAAGAAGCGCAAATGTATTCTTTGGGCTGGCTGGTTATTGGTTTCTTTATCTATTTCTTGTATAGTAAAAGGAATTCAAAACTTCAGAACGGGGGATTCGGAGAAACGTTCAAAGCAGAACAAGAACCTTTGGAGGATGTTGATATCGATATCGACAACAAACATTAAATATAAATTCCGCATCTATTTGCGGAATTTTTTTTGGAGCAATTCCCGCTATCCGCTATATCTTTTTCTTTTTTGCCAAAAAAGAAAAAGGATGCCGCTACTATCGGGGCTATAAGTTTTGTCTGTAGATCAGATTTTGTCAACAATCATTAACAATTCCAAACTTTCATTATTTTTATAAAATGAAAAAACTAATACTACTTTCACTGACAATAGTTTCGACTTTTCTATTCTCTCAGAAATTCACGATTGATACTTTGTTAACCGACAAGATCAGCATCCGAGCCATCCAACTTTGGGACGGAAAAGTCTGGTATGCGGGAACGGATTCTAAGTTTGGTTACATCAACATCAATAACGTGTCAGATAAAAAGCAGATCAAGCTTTCGGATAAGAAATTGCAATTCAGAACATTGGCCCAGAATAAAAGGAATTTCTATGCGATCAATATAGAAAGTCCGGCATATTTTTTTCGAATCAATAAAAAGACCCTAAAATCTAAAGTGGTATTCTGTGATAATGATGCTACAGCTTTTTATGATGCCTTGAAATTTACCAGCAATTCGTTCGGAATTTCTTTTAGTGACCCGTCAGCAAATCAAAGATTGAATATCTCTCAAACCCGAAATGGCGGTTCAAAATGGATTCACTGTAATGATTGTAAAGATTTTCCTTATCTGGAAAAAGGTGAAGCTGCTTTTGCAGCAAGTAATACCAATATTGCAAGTGCCGGAAATTTTATTTGGATTGCAACCGGAGGTTCAAGATCCAGGATATACAGAATGAAAAACAAGGATTCCAATTGGAATGTTTTCGAAACGCCATTCATCCAGGGAACTTCATCACAAGGTATTTATTCCATAGATTTTTATGATGAAAACTTTGGAGTTGCTGTTGGTGGAGATTACACCAAGCAATCCGATAATATCAATAATATCGCAACCACAACTGACGGCGGACAAACCTGGCAAGTCCAAGCCAGCGGACAAAATGCAGGTTATATGACCTGTGTCAAATTTCGTCCGGAAACCAAAGGAAAGGAAATCGTTGCGGTTGGCGATCAACACATCAGTTTTTCTTCAGATTATGGGAAAACCTGGACCAAAATCTCCGACGAGAAAAATCTATACGCCTGCGACTGGCTTGATAAAAATACTTTGGTTCTAGCAGGAAAAGATAGAATTGTTAAATTGAATTTCGAATAATATTTCCGGATAAATAATTTGTTTTTTTGATGGCGGAAACACCCTTGCTAATTTTAAAACACTTTCAATAAGTTCATCAATCTTAGCAGACTTTACGTTCAAAATTCTGCGTTCAAAACATTATCCCTATTTTTGCACCGAATTAATGAAACAGGTTAATGACACACTTTAGTGTTGCATTAGACAAATGAAAAGATTAAAATCGACTAATGAAGAATACGGTTATTTTTGATATGGACGGCGTGATTGTGGATACAGAACCGCTCCATAAAAAAGCTTATTATCAACATTTTAAAGAACTGGATATCGATGTGGATGCAGAGTTATTCTCAAGATTTACAGGAAAATCTACACGAAATGTCTATCAAATGATCAAAGAGATTTTCGGAATCGATATCAATGTTGAAGAGTTGATTCAAAGGAAAAGAACCCTGTTTTACAATTTGTTCGATTCTGACCCGGCTTTGAAATTATTAGATGGCGTAGAAGTCCTGATCAAAGATCTTTTTGCAGCTAATTTTCAATTGATATTGGCGTCTTCTGCCGCAAAATCTACAATTGACAGGGTTTTCACGCGATTTGATCTATTTCCTTTTTTTTCACATCTTGTAAGTGGCGAAGATTTCCCCGAATCAAAACCAAATCCTGCTATTTTCATAGAAGCACAAAGACTTTCCGGAAATACTAAATCCGAGTGCATTATTATAGAAGACAGCACCAATGGAATCCAGGCCGCCAATGCTGCCGAAATTTTCTGTGTTGGTTACAAAAGCGAGAACAGTAAAGATCAGAATTACGAAACTGCAGATTTGGTCATTCATCATTTTAATGAATTAAAAGTAGAAGAACTGGAGTTGATCTAAGATATTCTCTTTTTATTGGAAGATTCTACCCATTCATCATTTTTGCAGACTTTACAATTGCCTTGTTCTCCGGTTTTGAATTCTTGCGTGTAACCACAAAATGTACAGGAATAGTGAGTGTCTTTAGCAAATGTTTTAAACGGTTTTTCCAAAGAATTCGGTAATATCGGTAAACCATATTTTACATCGGCATTATCGTAATAAAATACACTTATTTCGCCGGAAATTTCCTCAATTGCTTTTTCAACCTGGCCAAGCTGAGAAACACCTTTCAGCCTCAACTCGGCAAAGAATTCGTCTTCACCAAGCGATTCTTTTCGGAAATCATCAATGCAAAAAACACCATCCTGAATCAAACAAATCGGCTTACCTTCAACCAGCTTTTCAAATTTTTTGCTTTTTCCGATCAGGTAAGTGATAATGGTGTATAAGCTAATGATCATTGTGAAGACCACAATAGCAGGCATTATTCCAACATCTTTGTAAAACATCGGGTCGCCGGCAGCGGAGCCAAGTCCAATGATGACAACCAGCTCAAAAACTGATAATTGTTTCACACCTCGTTTTCCCAAAAGCCGAAGTCCGAAAATGATAACGAAGAACATTATTCCGGTTCTTAGAACCGTTTCCAAAAGGAAGGTCCATTCTTCTGAGCCTAATAGAATTTGTTTGAAATCGAACATCGTTTTTTAGGACTCTGTTCAAAAAATACGCCAGATAAAATTTATGGATTTAAAAAGACTGATTAAATAAAAACATTTCTAAAGCTTCCGCAGAAACATTATTCTCTTTAGCTACTTTATGTATTAGAATGTTGTATTTATTATAATGAATATATTTATTCGAGGGTTTTATGTCCAATATTTCGAAAATTTCTTCAGGACAGTTTAATTTCACTAAAGATTTTGCAACTCTAATATCATATATTAAACAATAAGATTGATGATTCTGAGCTCGAGATGCAAAATATAAAAGTTTAGAAATATAACTAATATTTAACCCTTTTATTTTTTGCAATTCTTTATAAGCATTTTCAATTTGATTATTAGCAACAAACTTAAATGAATTCTCTATAAAAATTTTGTGATTATCCTGTGAGTAATAACTATTTGTTCTATATGTTCCATATCCAGTATCACCAAACCCCCAAACCATTGTTAGTCCAAAAGGAACACTAAAATGTACTTTTCCAATATAATAGTTTTTGAAACTTTCAATTACTGCTTTTCTACTTACAGGTTTGTTTTCAAAATCAAAAAGATATTTTTTTAAATCTTCGTTAAGTTTATGCCAAACTGTACTTTTATATTCGAATTTTGATTCTTCTAAAGGATTTAATTTACTTATAATTTCGATATAATTGTTTATTTTCATTGTAAAATTATTTCTCGAAAAAAGCCATAGAACTCCCAATCCAGATTGCATCTTTCTTATTAAAATCCACATTCACCATTGCAGCTTTGGTCATTCTCACAAGATTTACGAGAAGTTCAGGGTCTTCTTTATCGGGATTCCACGCAAAAAGCAAACGGATTTCAGCTTTGGAAAATTCGCCGTTGATGTCTTCAAAAAGTGGTGCGTAAGTCACTTTCCTTTGAAGGATATAATTTTCTTTATCGTCAATTTTATTGATGACTTCCTGGGTCGGATTCAGATTTACGCCGCTTCCTGCAAATGAGAAAAGAGGTTTCAGAACAAAATTATCCAGTTGTTCAGTTTCAGGAAAATCAGATAGGAAATAACTTTTCGGGACAAACTCATGTTTCAGTTTTGGAAGAATATATTTTGAGATTTTGAAAAACCAGTTCGGATGTGTGATCCATTCTACATCCACATCTTCCCGGAAATCAAATTCAGTTTTCAATCCTTCGATCTTATCCAGTTCATCAAAGATCACACGATTGTAAATTCGGTTGATAGGAATCAATTTTCCATCATTTTCATAGAATAACTTTTTTCCTCCCTTTTTGATTTTCGTCAGACAAACCGTTTTGATACCAAGATATTGCTCCGTCAAAACGAAATCAATTGCTGTTTTTTGTTTCTCAGGGTAGATTTCCAGGAGAATCACATTTTCAGGATTTTCGTTTCCAACGATAACCTTTTTCAGTTTTTGGATGTATTCATCTTTCGGAAGTGAGTTTTTCAATTCGTTCAGAAAAGGATAAACTTCGGTGATCACTTCTTCAAACAATTTCTGAAAACCAAACAAACTCGGAAAAGCCTGCAATTCTATTAATTGTGGAATTACATTTCCATTTTCATCCTGACAAATTCCAAAATCTATCGCAACAAAATGTGGTTTTTTGGTGTCATTCGGGACATTACAATTCGCAGGAATCGCTTTATTGAGTTCTTCATCAGACATTTCCTTTATTTGCGAAATAATCGATTGAGACGCATCATCCAACTTTTGTTGAAAATCCTTAGTTAAGAAAATCGGACTCTCAGAAAGTCGAAAAGCGGCTTCGTGACCGCATTTCTCTTTTATTAATTCGTTGACTTTTTGATATTTTTCCTGAGAAAATTCTCCATTGAATTGAGTTCTGTATTTTGGGATCATAGTTTAATTTTTGTTGGTAGTTGTTTGGTGAAGGTTGTTAGTTTTAAAATAAAAAACTATCAATAGTCAACCATTAACCAAACACTAATTTTTTAGTAATTTGTTCAGAGGCCAGTTGCAAAAATCTTGGGATAATTTGAGCTCTTGTCAAGACAATTTTATCGTCATCGTCCATTCTGTCAATCGTTTCGAGATATTTTTCCATCCCGAAAGTTTCAATCATCGCTGTTTTATTTTTTTCGTCCTCCAGATTTTTGATGAAACCAAGTGGGTCGGCTTCCGGATGAAACTGAGTCCCAAAAATCTCATCAGAAAAACGAACGGCCATCATAGCTCTTTCCAAATGAACTGTTGGGCGGATTTTTTCCAGAGCCACGATTTTCATTCCCAGCTCATCCAGTCGTTCCTGGTTTGGCTCAATACATTGGTAAGCTCTGGAATCTACGCCGTAGAAAGGGTCGGCCAGATTTTTAAATAAAAATTCCTTTTCGCCGTCTTCCGATTTATGAATTGGCATCACGCCAAACGAATACGATTTTCTCTTGCAGACATTCGCAATCCCGAAATGGATCACCGCCAATTGGAAAGAATGGCAAACCAAAAACAAATATTTTTTCTGCTCATTGGTTTTATTGTGCTCCCAGATCTGCGTCAGAAAATCAGCAAATCTCTGTTCCCATTCGTAGCCTTCACGATGTGGATTTCCCGGTCCTCCGGAAGAGATGAAAATGTCAAAATCTGCAATATTTGGCATTTCATTTTTATAACGAACATCAAAAACATCTACAGAAACTTCGTATTCCGAATGCTCCTGAAACGCCTTCGACAGCTCTTTTATATTTCTCATCCCTTGATTCGGATGATTATTATTCATATCAAGAAGTGCAATTCTTACATCATTTTTACTCATATTCATAATTTTTTACAAAAATACGGAATCTAGAATTGATGAAAAGTTAATAAAATTCTAAAAATATTAATTGGGTAATTTAATTATAGTTCTACAATTAATAAAAAACTTATCAAAAATTCATAACTCATAATTTACAAAAGTCCTTTTTCAGTCTCATAAATCATATAATCCACCACTTTCTTCATATCGCCGCCACTTTCGTGGAAAACTTTCAGTTGTCTGTCAGCGCCGGTTCCGTTTTTGACAATTTCTCTTGCGTATTCAACTTCTTTTCTGCAACCCAAATCGTCCACTACATCATCTATGAATAATAGCAATTCTTCCAAAAGGTCACGATATGGAACGCTTGCCTCTTTCCCGAAATCAATCAGATGTGCATCAATTCCGTCTTTGGAAGCGCGCCATTTGTTTTCTGTCAGAAGCAGTCTTCTGTAACTTCTGTAACTTGTATTCTGCTGGTGCATTTTGTAAACTTTTGCCACCAAAGCCTGCATAATTGCCGCGAGACAAACCGTTTCATCAATCGTCAAAGGCATATCGCAAATCCTGAATTCGATGGTCGGGTAGAACGGATGAACTCTCAAATCCCACCAGATTTTCTTCGCATTATCAATCGTTCCGGTTTTCACCATCAGATTGACATACGCATCAAATTCTGCCACACTGCTGAAATAACTTGGTAATCCCGTTCTTGGGAATTTAGCAAAAACTTCCTGTCTGTAAGATTTGAAACCGGTCAATCTTCCAACCCAGAACGGAGAGTTGGTTGACAAAGCGTAAACGTGCGGGAGAAAATAACGCATCACATTCTGAATCCTGATACCTTCTTCACGGTCAGGAATCCCGATGTGAACATGCAATCCGAAAATCAGATTGGACCTTGCAACATCACCCATATCGCTCACGATTTTATCGTAACGCGCATCTTTTGTAATGATATTATCCTTCCAATGCGAGAATGGATGCGTTCCACCGCCGGAAACCCGCAAACCTTGGTCGTGAGCCGTTTTTACGAGATGTCTTCTAAGGTCGGTCAGCTCCTGGCGAGCCTGCTGGATATTTTCACAGATGCCTGTTTCCATTTCTACGACAGACTCGTGCATCTCATGTTTTAAGTTTTCGCTTAGAACGGCTTTTCCTCCTTCAATGATTTTGGAAACGTGAGAAACCAGATCGCGGCTTTCCGCATCGATGATCTGGTATTCTTCTTCCACACCTATTGTGAATTTGTGCATATTTTTTTCTTTGTGTTTGATAAAGTTAGTCTATTTTGAATGTCCTCGATAGCCTCAGACTGACATTGCAGTGTCATACTGAGCATTTCGACTTCGTTCAATATAAACTCCGTCGAAGTGTTTTAAAATATTTCTTAAAGTTTATTGGTTACAAATTTTCCCCAATCGATATTGATTTTTCCGGGCTTGTAATCTTTGGCTTTTTCAATCGCTAATTTAGCAGCGTGTTCAACAATCCATTGGAAATTCTCCTCGCCGACAGAGTTTCTATCCGCATCCGGAGCAGGATTACAGAAATCAATCGCATAAGGAATCCCGTCTCTCACAGCAAACTCCACTGTGTTGAAATCGTAGCCAAGTGCTTCATTCATTTTAATCGTATAATCTGTAATTGTTTTCAATAATTTTTCAAGTTCTTTTCCTTCTGTTTTATGGGTTGTTGCGTATCTCAGATGATGTGGATTTCTTGGTTCGTATGGCATAATGTGAACATACTTTCTGCCCAGGCAATAAACCCGGTAATAATCCTCGAAAACAATTTCTTCCTGGACCATCATTACCAATTGTTCGGTCTCAGCGTGTTTTGCCCACATATCTTCCGGATTTTCAACTCGGTAAACATTTCTCCAGCCACCGCCGTCATGAGGTTTCATATAGGCCGGAAATCCGATATAATTAAAAATGTATTCCCAGTCGTGAGGGAATTTCAGGTTTCTGAAAGATGTTTCCGAAGTGTTGGTTGGCCTTTCGTGAGAAGGCAGCAAGACAGTTTTCGGCAACGGAATCCCAATTTTTGACATCAATGCATTATTGAAAAATTTCTCATCTGCGCTCCACCAAAATGGATTATTGATAACGTAAGTTCCGTTAACTGCAGCATTTTTAAGATAAGCTCTGTAGAAAGGAACGTCTTGTGAAATCCTGTCGATAATCACGGCATAACCATAATCAGCACCTTGTTCCAGTTTGTCGATTTGGACAGGTTCTGCGATATATTCTCCTTTGCCCAGTTCATTGACTTTATCGATAAATGCCCAAGGAAATGTGTCTTCCATCCCGAATAAAATTCCAATTTTTTTTGCCATAATGTTTTGTTTTTGGTCAGAAGTCCGATGCTGGATGTCTGAAATTTGTATGTTTATTTTATTAATTTAAAATTATTCTTTGGTTGTTTCATTTATTTAAACGAAGGATATTATCCGAAAAACCTTCCGATGAAAGTCGGGAAAACCATTCGCCAAAGCACCCAATCGTGGTTTATCCATTTTTGCTCATCATACCAATGATTGATTCCTTTTTCGGTTAAGATTCCTGCCATTTTTCTGGTTGGTTCCAAACAAATATCCTGGTCGGATGTGCTGAGAACAATGTGCATGTGTTTGTATCGCCAAGCAGCATCGTGTTTTACAAATTCGTCAGGACAATTGAAATAGATCAGATCATTATCATAACCATCCATAAAACTTCGTATAGAAAATGCGCCTGACAAACAGAAAAGATGCGAGACCAGATCCGGAAATCTAAAGGCAAAATTTGCAGCGTGATAACCTCCAAAACTTGCACCTGCAACAGCTACACGATGTGTGTTATGAGTTCTTTGGATATAAGGAATGAACTCCTGAACCAAAAACTGGACATACATTTCGTAATTTCTGATTCTTTCATAAGGTGAAATTCCTTTGTCATAAAAACTGAATTTATCAATTGTCTGAACATTGAATAATTTCAAAATTCCATTGTCTGTGAAATGGGAAATGCTTCCGTTCAAATGGAAATCGGCATTCTGGGTATAAGAGCCCTGAGAAGTTGGGAACATAATGATCGGGTAACCGAAATGTCCTGTAACTTCCACCTGAAGGCTCATTCCAAGAATGTGCGAATAATAATCTGTATGTGTTATTTGAGGCATCTTGTTTTATAATTGATGAATGATAATTGATAAAAGATTAATTAAAAATTGTCAGTCTGAGGTTCTCGAAGACCAATCTAACTTGTTGGTTTATCTTTCGGCGGAAGAATATTCAGAATCTGTTCTGTGACAACTTCTGCTGCTTGGTCCAATCTTTCCTCGATGATATCTGCAGTTTTTGCCTTGTAAACGATCCCGATATGATAATCGATTGGCAGGAATTTTTCCACTTCGTCACTTTGCAAATTGTGGGTGTCAGGATGTTTGTCTTTTGCTAGAGCCACGATCAATCCACCAAATAAATTCTGAGTTTCTTCAACCGAATATTGGGTTCCGTCTAAAAGAGCATTTTCCAGTTTCGCCCATTCTCTCCAGATATTAACACCGGTCGCCGCTTCCACCATATCCGGAATGTGCGCACCGCCAACTCTGGAAGACGTTTCCAGGAAATAATATCTTCCATCTGTTCCTCTGATATATTCGCTGTGTGTTGCACCGTTTTGGATTCCGAATTTATCCAGCACTTGTTTGTTGATCTGGTCCAAACCTTTTGCTTCCTCAGAATTTTTATCCAAAGTTTTTGTGCGGAAAACACCGCCTTCGTGAGACACTTTCATCGGTGGAGAAAGATATTTTGAAAAGCAGGAAAACACGATTTTCTTATTGTAAACCAAGCAATCCACGTGATAAACATCGCCAGGTTTGAAAGATTCTAAGAGGAATTTATATCGTTCATCGCCAAGATTTTCTACAGCCGGCCAAAGTTCATCAACAGAATTGATTTTCTTGATTCCGCTTGCTGAAGCTTCGGAACGAGGTTTCAGAACCCAAGGACCGGGAACGTCCTGCGTGAACTGATGAAGTTTTGCATCATTGAAAATCGAGGAAAATTCCGGTACAGAGATTCCGTTGTCCTTGGCCTGTTGGCGCATTGCCAGCTTATCCCGGAAATAACGATGCGTTGTCTGTCCCATTCCCGGAATACGGTAAGTTTCGCGAATCATTGCCGCTTTTTCCACATCGAAATCATCCAATGCAATCACAGCATCGATCTGATGATTTTTCATCAAATAAGCGAATCCCTGTACAAGATGGTCAAGATTCCAAACCGAAGGTTCAAGCTCCGGCATATAATAAACCTCGTCGATAGCGTGCCAAGGCCAATTCTTTTCTTTCAGGTTTTCCGATGTGATCAAGATGACTTTGTTGCCGAGTTTTTTGCACTCGTCCATAAAATCGTAACCTTTGTAATAACAGGAGATGCAGACAATCGTTTTTTCCATATTCATTTTCAAATTTGTATTATGTAAAAAGTAAAATTTACAAAGATTTGCTTCTTTATTTTAGTCTAATAATTTTCAATTAAATCTAATAACAGCTGAACGCCATAACCTGTTGCCGCTTTATCTTTGGCATAACCAACATTTCCAAAAGCAACACCGGCAATATCCAGATGTGCCCAATTCCGATGTCCTTCTATAAACTGTTCCAGAAATTTTCCTGCAATGATACAGTCACCAAAAGGTTTCATCGAGATGTTTTTGAAATCAGCAACATCTGAAGTGAAATCATCTTTCCAAATATCCCAAAGCGGAAGATTCCAAAGACGCTGATTGGTTTTATCTGCGGATTTTTCCAGCTTGATTTTCAAATCATTATTGTTCGAGAAATAAGCGCCACAAGTGTAACCGAACATTCTGACCGAACTTCCTGTGAGTGTTGCCAGATCAATCAAAACATCAGTTCTGTAATTTTTTGACAAGTAAGAAAGTCCGTCTGCTAAAGTCATCCTTCCTTCTGCATCGGTGTTCAGGACTTCGATTGTTTTTCCATTGTAAGCTGTCACGACATCGCTTGGCAAATATGCATTTTCCGAAACAGCATTGTCCGTAATCGGAAGAATGGCGATTATGTTGACAGGAAGTTTGAGTTCCGAAGCAGTGATCAGAGCGCCAATAACCGCGCTTGCTCCGCCCATATCACTTTTCATATAATGCATATTGTCAGATGGCTTGATGGAGATTCCGCCTGTATCAAACAAAACACATTTACCAACCAATCCGAAAGTTTTAGTGTCATCTTTTCCGCAATTGTATTCCAAGATCGTAAATGCTGCTTCCTGCGAACTTCCCTGATTCACAGCGACAAATGCACCTAAACCTTCTTTAATCGATTCTTCTCTGTTGAATGATTTATATTTTAATTGATGTTTTTCTGCAGTCGATTTAAGAAAATCTGAAATTTGATTCACTTTTTTGTGATTGGCAGGTTTGTTCAGCCATTCCATTCCGGCAAATTGTCCGTTGCAAAGGGCTTCTGTTTTTAAAGCTAGATTTTTTCCTTCTTCCTCAGAAATATTTTCAAAATGAAGTTCAAAATTCTCCTGCCAAAACGGATGCGATTTCTCGAAAGGGTAGAGGTAAGTTCCCAAAAACAAACCTTTCACGAATTCTTCAGTTAAATCCAATACTAACTTTGAATGAACCGAAGTTGGCACTGCCTGCAGGCTATTTTTATGATCATTCGCAAACTTATTTGCGATAGCTTGAATTTCGAATCCTTTTGGATCTTTACCGATTCCAATGAAAAAATCGAACTTATCTGAATGGGTTTTGATGAAAACTTCATTCTTTTTTCCATTGAAGAATAATTCAACGTTCGGATGCTGGCTTCTTTCCTGTTCCCAGTCGTCTTCGCTGAACAGATATATGTTTTGTGTTGTTGATTCTTTTTTATTGTAAATTTTAATCATAAACTTTTTAAGTTTTTGGCTAAAGCCGAACCTGATTTTTTAATTTTACATCGGCTTTAGTCCGATGCTGTTGATGTATTAATAGGATTTTATCCTATTCTTTGTTGAATCGTCCCTTCGGGACTCATTTATTTTTTATCTCATTTTCCAATTCATTTTTGGCTTTTACAGGACTTTCCAGACTGTCGATGTAAAGCCATTCTACCGCTCTTGGGAATTCCTGCGACCAGAAAAATTCCTGATGTGTTCCTTTGTCGCTGATGTTGGTTCTGACTTCAAAATCGAATGATTTCTGAGCTGTCAGTTTTTTCAAAGCTTTTTCAAATAATCTGATTCTGCCGACCATTCTGGAACCTTCCAATCTTCCGCCGTAGAGATAAACTTTGACCTTGTAAGGATTGGTGAAGTTTATCATAGGGAAATCATTTTCCGGCTCAACCCAAAGCGACGGCGAAAAGATCAACAGCTTGGAATAGACTTCAGGATAAAGAAATCCTCCGTAAATGCTGATCAATCCACCCAAAGAACTTCCACCAATTCCGGTATTTTCTCTATCTTTTTTAGTTCGATAATTTCTATCGATCCAGGGTTTCAACGTGTCTGTGATGAATCTTAGATATTTTTTCCCTTCCGCGTTTTTCGTAACATCTTCGTTATCGAAAATGTATTCCTTGATTCTGTCATCGTTGCCGTGTTCAACAGCTATTACGATCAAATCTCCACGACCGTATTCCGCAAGCAAGGACAGTTTTTTATCGATTTCCCAATTCCCGTAGGCCGAACCTTCATTAAACAGATTCTGCGCATCCTGAAGATACAAAACCGGATAGTTCTTCTCAGAATCGTAATAATCATAGGGCAAAAGTGCCCAGACCTTCCTGGTTTTATCAAGCTGAGGAATATAAAATTCTTCATCCACCAATTCTACGATCGGGAAAAACTCTTGTTTGAAAGGTCCCCAATTCAGCCTCCATTTTTCTACAGAATCTTGTACTTTCTTTTTCTCTCTTTTTGTTTTTCTGTTTGGTGTGATATTATCATATTTGTCAATCTCTACATTTTCCCAACCGCCTTTTGTAAACTTATATTCTATCTCATCATTCAATATCTCATCGGGAATTTCAATATAAAAATTACAATCATCCAGGTTTTTTAATCTGAATTTTGAATCTTTCGGATTCCACTTGTTGAAATTCCCGGTAATGAAAATCGGTCGGTCGTCATTGTCTTCTGATGTCAGAAAAAACTCCATTCTATTTTTAATTCTCTTATTTCTTATAAATTTATAAAATTATTTCAATTGATGAAAAAATATTGAGTATTTTTCTTTTAAAATTTGAGTTTATTAATGAATATTAACCTAATTTTTAAAATCATTGAATTAATGAAAATTCAGTATTTCGAAATAATAATCATAAAAAATAAAAAAGCTTTCGAAGATTGACTTCGAAAGCTTGAATTTTTATTTAAAAAACTTTAAAATTTATTCTGATTTTACAACCTCTGTTCTTTCAGAGATTCCGTTCGCATTAAATGCCTCTATCTGAAAATAATAAGCGTCTGTTCTATCTGCTCCTGTGAAAAAATATTCGTTTTTGCCATAGACCATAATACTGCCGTATAATTTGTCAGGCGATTTCCCCCAATAGATCACGTAACCGTCTGCGTCAGAATTTTGCTGCCATTTCATCCAAATGCTTCTTCTTTCGCCATATTTTTTAGGGTCAGCTCGCAATGGAACGAAGTTTTGAACTTTCGCAGGTTTTGTTCCGGCGCCTTTTCCAAATACTCGGAATCCACTCAAAGCGAATTTTCCTGTCGGCATTTTCAGATTTTCCATTTTCAGGAATCTTGCTTTTGCTGGATTTTCCAATTCTACATAATCGTGAGGAACGTCGGTCTGGTTTTTAGATTTATCGACAATCACTTTCCAGTTTTTGCCGTCATTGGAACCGTAGATTTTGTACTGGTGCATTTTGCCGAGTGTTTTTCCCATAAACTCAACATCTTGGTCGGCATAATTGATTTGTATCGCATTGATCGTAGAAACTTCTCCCAAATCGGTTTGAAACCATTCTCCGGAATTTCCGGTTTTTGCAGACCAATAGGTTTTGATGTCTTCATCAACCGCATAATTAGAATGATAACCACCCAAAGTTGATGAGACCTGAACGGGCTTATTATAATTCAGTAACATCCAATTGGTAAATAAACCTTTGGAAAAATCTTTTCCTTGTGCATATTGCGGAAGAAGAGTAGGATAATCTCCATAGGCTGTGTTGGTGTACATCACATCATCTTTGTCAAATCCTGTCGGCCAGATTCCTAATCTTCGTTCGAAATTATTTTTTGTCGAAATGAAAATCGTGGAAACGTGCCACCAGTTCCCGAAATTATCTTCGAAGGTTGCACCGTGCCCAGCGCCTCTCGCAAAACCACCCGGTTTGTAAGAAAATGGGTTATGCTGCTGGTATTCAAAGCCTTCCAAAGGATTTTTGGAAACATAAACGCCGTCGGAATAACCACTGAACTCTGTTGCCGGCGCACCATATTGAAGGTAATATTTATCATTATGCTTGGTCATCCAGGCGCCTTCCACAAAAGGTTGGAGAAAAACATTGTCATTATATTCCCCAAATCTTTCCCAGCCGTGGTCTTCGGGTTTTAGTCTGATTACTGGTTTGACGAAACCTTCCGACTGTAAAGTTTTTGTTTTGACTTCGGTTCCGAGGAGAGGCCATTCATTACTTGAGCCCCAATATAAATATAATTTATCCTTGTCTTCATCATAATGGAATGCTGGGTCCCAGGCACCGACTTTCAGTGTGTCAACAGCTATTTTCCAGTCATCTTTTGTCGGATTGGTACTTTTCCAGATCGGGAAATCCTGTTCCCAGGTTGAACCAAAGACATATAAAGTGTCTTTCATCGCCCAAACCGCAGGTGCGTTCAGGTCGTGGGTGTATTTGTTGTCTAAAAGAAATTTTCGATAAACAAATTTCCAGTTCAGCATATCATCAGAATACCAATAGCCTTCCTGATTGGTGGAAAATAGAAAAAGCTTTTTCTGGAAATTGACAATTACAGGGTCGGCTGTTGCACGATGTTTGCCTTGTTTTGAGAAAACTTCGAACGGCGTGTAACCGTAATCTATATTGATAGGGTTGCAATAGGTTTTTTGCTGTGCCGAAAATAGTGATACGATAGATAATGAAACTATTGGGAGTAATTTTTTCATTTAAGTTTTATTTTGATTCCGAATATATTGAAAATTTAAGGAAAGACAATTCATTCTTTCCAGTTTTCCTTGATCAGGTCCAATAAAAAATCCGGACATCTTACGATTTTATTGGTTTCGGCATCCAGGAAAAATAGAGTAGTAGAAGCTTCGGTGATTTTTATTTTATCTTCGTTATAGATTTCATAGTCGAATTCGATCTTAACTCCCGGGATTTTTTTGACATAGGTATGAATTTCCAAAAGCTGGTCATAAAGTCCTGGTTTCAAATACTTGATTTTATATTCGGAAACGGGTAAGAAGATTCCTCTTTTTTCAATCTCGTCGTATGACATCCCGAGGGTCCGGAAAAGTTCAACTCTTGCCACTTCGAAATATTCTGCGTAGTTACCGTAATAGACATATTTCATAGGGTCCGTTTCTCCGTAACGTACTCGTATATAGTTGGTTGTGTGTATCATTTTAAGTCATTAATAATTCATACAAATATATTTTTAAATAATCAATAGTGAAAAAATTTTTTTATCAAGATTAATAATTAGATATTTGTTGTCTTCTTAAAAAACTAAAATCCCACCGGAAATAGCAGCAGAAAAATGAATGAAAATTTAGTATTGATCTGGGATAGGTGTCTCCAATTTATGAGAGATAATCTAAACGCAGCGGAGGATAACACGGACCTCAAAAAGTTAGAAAATTCTTTCGACTTGTTATTTGATAAAGTTCAGCCAATTTCTTTGGTGAACAATAATCTCACGTTGCTTGTTCCTAGTGATTTTTACAAAGAATATATCGAGGACAATTATTTGTCTTTACTGTCTGCTGCGCTTAAAAAAAATATCGGTAAAGGTGTGAAATTGTGGTATTCTGTGATGGAAAACAAGCCATCCGGAAAAGAAAAGCCAATTACGATGAACGTAAAAGGAATTTCTACACAAGCTCCAAAGATACAAGAGGCTAGACCGGTCCTGAAGGAAAATAACGTGAACCCCTTCGTGGTTCCGGGAATCAAGAAGATCAATATCGATTCCAATCTGAAGGCTGACCAGTCTTTTGATAACTTTATAGAAGGAGAGAGCAACAAGTTTGCTTCTACGGTTGCAAGGTCAATTGCGAAAAGGCCAGGTTCTACGGCATTTAATCCGCTATTCGTTTATGGTGGTTATGGTGTTGGAAAAACACATTTGGCTCAGGCGATCGGTTTGGAGGTGAAAGCTTCCTTTCCGGAAAAGGTGGTTTTGTATCAGTCTTCTGAAAAATTCATTCAGGATTTCGTAAAGGCAGCGAAGTCTCAGAACAAAACCGATTTCCAACATTATTATCAGATGATCGATGTTTTGATCATCGATGATATCCAATTCCTTTCCGGTAAGGCGGCGACTCAGGATAGTTTCTTCCATATTTTTGATTATTTGCATCAAAACGGAAAGCAGATCATCCTAACTTCCGATAAAGCGCCGGCCGATATTCTGGATACGCAGGAAAGGATCATTTCCCGCTTCAAATGGGGACTTTCTGCAGAGATCAAATCTCCGAATTTCGAGACGAGGAGAAAGATCATCGTTGATAAATTAAGTCGTGACGGAATCGAATTGACAGACGATATGCTGGATTATCTGGCTTCTGAAGTTAAAACCAACGGTGTAAGAGAGCTGATCGGTGTTGTAAATGCTGTGATCGCTTACTCTACAGTTTATAAATCCGATTTCAGCCTGGACCTATTAAAAGATACCATCAACAAGTTGGCGACAACTCAGAAGAAAACGATCAATATTCCTTATATTCAGGAGATCGTCTGCGATTATTTCGGGATTCAGAGAGAACAATTGCTTTCGAAGACCAGAAAAAGAGAAATCGCTTTGCCAAGACAGTTGGCAATGTATTTTGCAAAGGAATATACCAATGCAACCTTTACAAAAATCGGTGAGGAAATGGGAGGAAAAGACCACTCAACCGTCATGTATGCTTGCGATACCATCCGGGATGTTTCCAAGATCGATAAAGAATTGAAGAAATATATCAAGGATTTGAAAGAGAAGATCGCTCAATAAATTAGAAGTCTGGAATTATCCAGACTTTTTTTACATCAAATTTGGACTTCTTCTTTCCAAAAGGATCGTGTCTCTCCAAACACCATTCATTTTTGAGATCTTTTCCCGGTAACCCACTTTTCTGAACCCGAATTTCTCATGAAGTTTTATGCTGGCCTCATTTTCTGGAAAAATGCTGGATTGCAATGTCCAGATGCCGTTATTCTCACTTTCGGGAATCATCATTTCCATTAATTTTGAAGCAAATCCTAGACCGCCAAAAGCCGGATGGATGTAAACACTGACTTCTGCAACTCCCGAGTAATTGCATCGCGATGAAACTGGGCTCAGGGCAATCCAGCCAACGATTTTGTCATCGGTTTTTACCACCAACCTGGAATGCTTCAGGTGACCTTTGTCCCATTCTTCCCAGGTTGGAACTGTGGTATTGAAAGTAGCATTGTTAGTTTCGATCCCCAATTTGTAGATATCTAAGATTTCTTTGTTATGATTTGATTTTAGAGCTTTTATTGTAAAGTTTTCCATCATTTTGAGATGTTTTGTTTTAGGTAATATTTATCTTTCAAAAACAAGCTCAGTTTTACCAATAGGATCAAGACAGGGACTTCTACCAAAGGTCCTATAACACCCACAAAAGCCTGCGGCGAATGGATTCCGAAAACTGAAATGGCGACTGCAATGGCAAGCTCAAAATTATTTCCGGTTGCCGTAAAAGATATGGCCGCATTTTTATCATAGGGAACTTTCATTGTTTTATTGATAAAGAAGCTCATAAAAAACATCAGCACAAAATAAATGACCAAAGGAACGGCAACTTTCAATACATCGAACGGAAGCCTCACTATTGCATTTCCTTTCAGACTAAACATCAGAACAATAGTGAACAATAACGCATACAAAGTGATGGGGGAAACGGCGGGAATGAACTTCCGGTTGTACCATTCTATTCCTTTTTTCCTCACCATGAAATACCTGGTTAAAAAACCTGCAAGAAACGGTACTCCAAGGTAAATTAGAACACTTTCTGTAACATCACTCATCGGAACCTTTACTGAAAAGTTTCCCAAACCCAGAGAATTCGGGATCACATTGATAAACAGCCAGACCAGAAAACTGTAAGAAAAAATCTGAAAGATACTGTTCAGAGCGACCAGAAGTGCAGCATATTCACGGTTTCCTCTCGCCAGGTCATTCCAGACGATCACCATTGCAATGCATCTTGCCAAACCGATCAATATTAAACCCACCATATGATCCGGTTCGTCCCGAAGGAAAATGATGGCAAGAATGAACATCAAAACCGGACCAATGATCCAGTTGAGGATCAAGGAAATGGAAAGTACTTTTTTGTCCTGAAAAGCTTTTGGCAGCAGCGAATAATCTACTTTTGCGAGCGGAGGGTACATCATTAAAATCAAACCAAGCGCCAGTGGAATATTGGTACTTCCCACTGAAAGGGCTTCTGTAGCTTTAGAAAAATCTGGGAAAAAGTATCCGACTGCTACACCGGTTACCATTGCCAGAAAGATCCACAACGTCAAATACCGGTCAAGAAACTTCAGTTTTGGCTGCATTTTATTTTTTTATTAATGGTTAAAATTTAAACTTACTAGAATCCTCTTCTTAAATTTTCTGCATATTCGTTAGGAAGCGGACTTTCCTCAACAGCTTTTGCCGCTTTTTCTATGTCATAATCGAAACGGATAAATTCAACATAGATGCTTTCCTTATGCAGTACGGAGCTATTTTCATTAATGGTAAGCATTACATATCCGCCCCGTATGTCATTGTCTTTTGGTTTACCTACGGAACCAATATTGATGGCATGGCGGAAATGATTTTGCTCTTCCGTACCTGAGTTCAAAACTCTATGATAAGGCTTATGTGTATGCCCGAAACATAAAATATCTGCATTAGCCTGCTCCATAATTCTCAGCATACTTTTTTCCTCACGGTCTTCAAAAAGATATTCGTTGATTTTTCTTGGGCTTCCGTGAACTAAAAGCAGATTCAGCCTGTCATCATTTAATTGGAACTCAAGCCTTATATGAGCAGGGAGTGTCCTCAAGTAATCTCTTTCATCATTTTTTATCAAAGAATTGGTGACAGCAATCGAAATACTTCCGTTGTCTTTTTCATCATCTGTTTTATAAGCACAGCCGCAATCATTGCTCATTCTTCCGATGCCGTGATCATAGTTTCCGGCAATAGTGGGGATTTTCCTTTTTCTGATTTCGTTAATGACTTCATTAGGCCAAATATTATAGCCCACCAGATCTCCTAAACAATAAATACTATCCGGATTTCTTTTTTCTACATCTTCAAAAAAAGCTTCCAAAGCCGGAAGATTAGCGTGGACATCACTGAATAATGCAATTTTCATAGATTTATTTTTTTATTAATGAGAAAACATAAAGACATTCCATCGCGATCTGATTGCTTCTTTCGGTGTATTTTTCGTCTTGAAGGACAGAATTATCGTAAGATTTCGGGTCAAAATAAGTCGTTCCGATGCGCAGATCACAGCCCGGAATGAAAGGACAGTTTTCATCTGCATCGCCACAAGTCATTACTGCTGCAAAATTTTCTTTGGGAAGACTTTCATCATCGATCGTTTTTGAAAAGCAGAGATTCGATTTTCCATCGCCAAAAAACACTTCATATCCCGGGTTGTCTGTTCCACCTGATTTTTCGATTTCAAAACCGGCTGAGGTCAAAGCGTGGATGGCGTTTTGATTAAAGGCCGTCGCCTCGGTCCCCGCTGAAAAAGTATTGATATTGAATCCGTAAAAATCGGCAGCAACTTTTGACCAAACCTGTCCGAGGTGACTTCGACGGGAATTGTGGGTGCAAACATAGATCAAGTTGATGCCAATATCCCCATTGATTTTCCCCTGAATATGAGTGGCAAGTTTTTCAAGTAAAGCTTTTCTTTCAGGGTTGATTTCCTTGAAATTTTTGCTGAGAACTTCACAACGTTCTTTTATTTTCTGAAACATTTTTCTATGCTTTTAGTTAACAACATCCGCTTCCGGGTGTACAGGAATTGGCAGGATTTGCTTTGAGTTCAGATAGGTCTCTCTTTGTTTTTTCCGCAGGAATTCCGCAAGCATCTTGTGCTAAGCACGCTGTCGTTTTGTTCTTAAGGATGAAATGTTGTCCGTTGAACCCCAGATCGTATTTTCCAATGGTATCAGCTTGATATTCTACTTCGATTTCAGAATTTTCGATACCCAGTTTTTCTTCCGATAGATTAATAATATTAAGTAATTTTCTCGGTTTTAAACGATGTTCATAATCATCGGCATTCCAAAGTTGGAAGTTCACAACCTTCTCGTTTCGGATTGTTCCGCCACAATCAATGAAGTTTTTGTTAATAATCCCTATTTCAGTGACGTGAAAATGTTCAGGTACAAATGTTCCGTTTTCCAGTTGAAATTCTACATTCTCCAATGTTAGCAGAATTTCCTTGATTTGTTCTAATGTCATAAGATTGATATTTTAAATTTAATGTTTTATTGCAATATTACGATGGTTGTTTTCAAAAAAATGTTTAGCAGCATTTTGTTTTGGAGACCGTTTCAATGATTTTCGAGAAATAGGCATTCAGAACTTCAATCGCTTTTTCATCAATGCAATAGCAGATAGAATTTCCTTCAATATTTCCTTTGATGATTCCTGCGTTTTTAAGTTCCTTCAGATGCTGGGAAACGGTCGGCTGGGCCAAGGGAAGCTCATTCACAATGTCTCCGCAGATACATTCATTGACCTTCATCAGATATTCGATAATGGCAATTCTCGCAGGATGTCCAAGTGCTTTGGCAATATTGGCGATCCTGTTTTGCTGCGCTGTGAAATGTTCTGTTTTGGTTGCTCCCATATTTAATAATTTAATATTGCAATATTACGATTATTATTTTATTGGCAAATAATTTTTGGGATTAATTTTTAAATTAATAAATTGAACTTGATAATTTATACTTCACTTTACGATGAAAATTTTAATGGTCTGCCTTGGAAATATTTGCAGAAGTCCTTTAGCTGAGGGGATTTTGAGGTCAAAACTCGATGACAGCTATTTTGTGGACAGTGCAGGAACGATCAATTACCACGAAGGGAGCGGTCCTGACGAACGTTCTGTAAAAACAGCTTCCAAAAACGGGATCGATATCTCGATGCAAAGATCGAGACCGATCAAAAGATCGGATTTGGATGACTTTGATTTGATCTTCTGTATGGACAAAAACAATTACAAAGATGTCCTGAAGATGGCGAACGATTCTCAAAAACATAAGATCCGATTGATTCTCGATAACGATTTGGAAGTTCCGGACCCGTATTTCGGCGGCATCGACGGTTTTGAGAAGGTTTACAAAATGCTCAATGATTCCTGTGAAATAATTGCAGAAAAAATCAGGAACAACACGATATGATTCATAAACAATTCTAAATTTGTAAGATAAGTCTTTTTATGAATTTGGACATCGAACAAAAATCTGTAAAACCGAAAAAATTCTATCAGTTGCTCTATATCCAGGTTCTGATTGCGATTATTTTTGGTGTTTCTCTCGGTTATTTTTATCCCGACTTGGGCGAGAAAATGAAACCTCTCGGTGAAGGGTTTATCAAACTTGTCAAAATGATCATTGCACCTGTGATCTTCTTGACCGTTTCTACAGGAATTGCTGGAATGAGTGATTTGAAAAAAGTCGGAAGAGTTGCCGGAAAAGCATTCATTTACTTTTTTACATTTTCAACTTTGGCTTTGATAATCGGGATGATTGTCAGTCATATTGTTCAGCCGGGGAAAGGTCTTAACATCGACCCGAATTCTCTGAACGGTGCAGAAGTTGAGAAATATGTAAAAGCGGCACATGATAGCTCTTTGGTCAGTTTTATTTTCAATATTATTCCCGAGACTTTGTTCAGCCCGTTGACTGGTGACAATATTTTGCAGGTTTTGCTGGTAGCGATTTTATTTGGAGTTGCTTTGGCGTTAACTTCAGAAAAAAGTTATCCCGTTTTCGGTTTTCTTCAGGCTTTGACGATTCCGATTTTCAAGGTGGTGGAGATTTTGATGAAACTTGCTCCGATCGGCGCTTTCGGGGCAATGGCTTTCACGATTGGAAAATATGGTGTGGGATCGCTCAAAAATCTGGGGATGCTTGTCGGCACATTCTATGTGACTTCGGCATTGTTTGTCATTTTGATCTTGGGAAGTGTGGCGTGGTATAACGGATTCAATATTTTCAAGTTTCTGAAGTATATCAAAGAAGAGATTTTTCTGGTTTTGGGAACAAGCTCTTCCGAACCGGCACTTCCCGGATTGATGAAGAAAATGGAAGATGCGGGCTGTGACAAAAGCGTTGTGGGTCTGGTTGTTCCGACCGGTTATTCTTTTAATCTCGACGGGACCAATATTTATATGACGTTGGCGGCGTTGTTTATCGCGCAGGCTTGCAATATCGATTTGACTTTGGAACATCAGCTTGGTTTGCTCTTAGTGGCCATGCTGAGCTCCAAAGGCGCGGCTGGGGTTACAGGTGCAGGATTTATCACATTGGCGGCGACTTTGGCGGTCGTTCCAGAAGTCCCGATTGCCGGGATGACCTTGATTCTCGGGATTGACAAATTTATGTCGGAATGCCGCGCTTTGACCAATGTTATAGGGAATGCCGTGGCAACGGTGGTCGTTTCCAATTGGGAAAATCGATTGGACAAAGACCGATTGAAAGAAGTTTTGAACTAAATTTGTAATTGTTAGGATTTGACTACGTCGAGCCACTGCATTAGGTTGGCAGTTTGATCCGCCTTCCGTTTCCACGGTCTTGAATTTTTGGTTCTTTTGTTTCAAGGCAAAGGAACATAACATAAATAATAAATTAAAAATGCTATACCTTTTACCTGCTTATCTTTCAGAAAATTCTCCTGTTGATTATTTTGCGCCGACAATCAAAGACATTATTATGAATGTCGACCATTACTTTGTGGAGAACGAGAAAACAGCCAGAAAGGTCATCAGATTCTTTGCGCCGGAAAAGAAACAGCCGGAGCTCAAATTGTTTCTCCTCGACAAATATTCTGAAACAGCAGACTTGAAGGAAGCACAAAAACTGATGAAAGAAGGTGTTGATTTCGGACTGTTATCAGAAGCCGGTCTGCCTTGCATCGGCGACCCGGGAAATATTATGGTAGGCTGGTCTCACAAAAATAATATCAAAGTGGTCCCTGTCAACGGACCAAGTTCATTTGTATTGGCTTTGATAGCAAGTGGGTTTAATGGACAGCAGTTTTCTTTCAACGGCTACTTGGCGATTGAGAAAGATAAGAAGAAAAAGGAGATCCAGCATCTGGAAAATCTGGTTGAGAAGACTGGATTCACGCAGATATTTATGGAGACACCTTACAGAAATAATCCATTGTTCGATGATTTGACCAGATTTCTGGCCCCGAATACGAAATTGTGCATCGCTGCCAATATCAATGACCCGGAAACCGAATTTATAAGAACAAAAACCATCAACGATTGGAAAAAAGAAAAACCGGAATTACATAAGGTTCCGGCTGTTTTTTTGATTGGGAAATGATTTTAAAATCACCTAGATAATAGCTATTTATTCTTTAAGGTCACAAAAACTATGTGGTGAAATATTTTATAAATTCAAGAATTGTAAATTAATAGTATGAAGCAAACTTATCCTTTTTATCTCAAATTATCTTGTATACTCATCAGTATTGTTGTTCTGGGATTTTTGGCCATTATTGGTGAGCAGATTTTTGTTCCGATGATTTTGGGACTGCTCGTTGCGATATTGTTGACCCCACTTTCCCGTTTTATGGAAAAGAGACTGAGGTTTCCGAGGAGTTTGTCTTCTATTGTAGCAAGTCTTTTGGCATTGGCAATTATTGGAGGTGTGATTTACGGCATCTCCATACAGGTAGCAAAATTATCGAATGATTGGCCCCAGTTCCAGAAACAGTTTATTACTTTGACGGATGATTTGCAAAGCTGGATCTCCAGAACTTTCGGAGTCAGGAGACGCGACCAGTTGGAATATCTGAATGACACGGCAAAAAGATCCATCAGTACCGGAACTGCTATTTTGGAAAGGGCATTGAGATCGATTGGTTATATCTTGATGCTGACAGGCTTTACATTTTTGTTTGCTTTATTTTTCCTTTTGTACAGAACACATCTTTTGAAATTCCTGGTCGCAAGTTTTACAGAAACACATCACAAGACAGTTTTTGAAGTGGTTCACAGCATTCAGTTTATGGTGAAAAAATATCTGGTCGGATTGTTTTTGCAGATGATCATCGTGACGATTTTGTCACTTATTGCTTATACGATTATCGGGGTCAAATATAATTTTATGCTGGCGATCATCACGGGAATTCTGAACATTCTTCCTTATATCGGGATTTTTATTGCTTTGCTGATTGGTGCTTTGATTACGTTTGCAACCTCTGGGATCAGTCACGTTTTGTTTATTGTGATCGCGATCGTTGTGATTCACGCAATTGACGGGAATATCATAATGCCAAGAGTAGTAGGGTCCAAAGTGAAGATCAATTCCCTGATCGTGATCATTGGTTTGGTCATCGGCGAGATGCTGTGGGGAATAGCAGGGATGTTTTTGACGATTCCGGTTTTGGCGATCCTGAAAATTATTTTTGATAGGGTAGAAGGTCTGCAGTCTTGGGGATTCCTAATGGGAGAAGATGATGAAGTTCCGGTTTTCAAATCGACTTTTGATAAATATTTTCAGAAGAAAAAAGCTGAACTGAAATCTAACAAAACCAGTGAAGAAAGTTAACAACCAATAACACTCTGTTATTTTTATGAGCCTTGTGTAAAAATTTGTGAACTTTGTATTTAATAAAAACTATGAAAAAAATAAGTTTCCTATTCATCCTATTATCTTTGTTTCTGAATGCTCAGACCGAAAAAGAAAATATTGCATCGATAAAAAAGTTCCAAAAAGAACTGAATGCAGAATATAAGGATCCGAAAGGATCACCTTTGCGAGGAAATAATCTGAAGCGATTTAAACAGCATCCGTTCTTCCCGATCGATCTGAAATATCGAGTTACAGCTAAGTTTGTGAAAACAGAAAACCCTGTTCCGTTCGAGTTGCCGACTTCTTCAGGAAAATTCAAACAATATCAGGAATATGGAAAAGCGACTTTCGAATTGGACGGAAAACTGTTGACATTGACTATATATCAAAGTCTGGACCTGATGAAAATGGATAAGTACAGAGATTATCTTTTCCTGCCCTTTCGCGATGAGACCAATGAAAAGGAAACTTACGGCGGTGGAAGGTATATGGATTTGAGAATTCCGGCAGGAAAAGAGATCGTCTTGGATTTCAATCGATCTTATCAGCCCTTTTGTGCCTACAACGCTTTTGATTACAATTGCCCGATCGTTCCGGAAGAAAACAGATTACCGGTCAGGATCGAGGCTGGTGTGATGTATGAGGATGTTTATCACTGATCTTCAACTTTTAACTTCTGTTAACAGCTGATTTGCACAATACTTGGAACTTTATCCTCAAATGATAAGATTATGAGCGATAAAAAATTGGCCGGACTTTGGATAGACGGCAGAAAAGCAATAGTTGTTACGAATCACGATGGGCAGGAAATTACAGAATTTGCAGTGGTTGATACCATAAAGGCAGATGTCCAGCACGGTAATTCCAGCGAAAATGCGGCAAATAATGTAGAACAGACCAATAAGGTGAAATTCTATAAGGAAATAGAAAAGATCATTACCAATAGTACAGATTTATATGTCACTGGTCCCGGGACTTCTCAGGAAGAATTAAGGAATTATCTGCTGGAGACGCCCCAATACAAGAATCTGAATATCAAATTGGGAACGGATTCTCAACTCAGTGAACAACAGGTTTTGGAAGAGGTGAGATCACATTTTCATGCCTAAGGCAAAAGCGCAGATTAATCTGCGCTTTCTTATATTCTCTCCAATTCTCCGGGATCGATCATGGTTTTGAAGGTTCCGTAATTCACGATCACTTTGTTTTTCGAGATCTTTTCAATGGTTCCTACGCTTGTACTTCCCTTGATTCGGACACGTTGACCGATTTTCATCCAGACAGCGCGTTCTGCTTTGCGTTTTTCTTCCAGCTTTTCGTTGGTCTCGGCAATTTTTTCTATGACATCTTCTTTTTTGAGCTGCTGGGTGATCTTGCGTTTCACAACCTGCAGACGTTTGCTTTCATCTTTGTCGGTACCCAGTTTCCGGAACTTTTCCTGCTCCAGGATTTTCACGAAATCCTTCACGACATCTTTTCGGGATTTGCCTTTCACATAACTATCGATAAAGGTTTCGATCTTGTTTCCGAATTGCAGTTTTCTGTGTTCTTCTTCGTAAAGTTTCTGGAAATTGAATAGCTTCTGCTGGAGCTGTTCATTCAGCTTTTGAAGATTGTCACGTTTGTCTTCTACCGAATCGCGTTTTTCCGACAGGTCGGATTTCAGTTTTTCAACTTCAAATTTTTCCTGCTGAAGTTTCACAATTGTTTTATCGAGATTTACGATGTCGTGTTCTACTTTCTTTCTCGCATTTTTGATAATGAATCTCGGGATTCTGTTCTTCTCCGCAACTTCAAAAGTGAAAGAACTTCCGGCTTGCCCGATCTCCAGCTTGTAAAGCGGTTCCAGCGTTCTTTCATCAAAAAGCATTGCAGCATTGGTAGCCGCAGGAAGCTGTTCCACGACCAATTTGATGTTCGTATAATGTGTTGTGATGATTCCGAAACTTTTCTTGTCATAGAAATATTCCATAAAACTTTCTGCCAGGGCACCACCCAATTCAGGGTCGGAGCCGGTTCCGAATTCGTCGATCAAAAGCAAGGTTTTATTGTCTGCTTCGCGGATCATTCCGGACATCTTTTTCAGTCGGGAAGAGTAGGTCGACAAATGATTTTCTATGGA
Source organism: Epilithonimonas caeni DSM 17710 (assembly GCF_000426465.1). Classification (GTDB taxonomy): domain Bacteria; phylum Bacteroidota; class Bacteroidia; order Flavobacteriales; family Weeksellaceae; genus Epilithonimonas; species Epilithonimonas caeni. The sequence goes on along the minus strand of NZ_KE384527.1, from coordinate 28,407 downwards.
TTGATTATCGCCGATGTCCGTCATTATTTTCTCAAAGAAAAACATTTCGGATTTCGGATGGCAGGGAACAAGGATACCACTCTGGACCATCAGTTGCAGCAACCCGACTGTTTTCAGCGTAATGGATTTTCCACCGGCGTTTGGCCCGGAGATACAGATGATTCGGTTGTGTTCCGTTAAGGTTAGTGATTGGGGGAAGATCTCCTTGTTCTCATTTTTATTCCTGATCCAAAGCAATGGATGATAGGCCTCTTTCAGGCGTAGGGTCTGATGTCTGTTGATCTTCGGTAGGATTCCGTTGACTTTTTCGGCAAATTTGGCTTTGGCCCGGATCAGGTCCAGATCAAAAATATAAGTCTGATAATCTGAAAGCTGTACTTGGAACTCGGATAATTCTGCCGTTAACTTCCTTAGGATTTTATCGATCTCTTTTTTCTCTTCTTCCTGATTTTCTTTTAGCTTGAAATAATGTTTGACCACGCTTTCCGGCTGTATAAAAGTGATAGAACCTGTTTTGGAGATTCCTAGAACGCGGCCGTTCACTCTTTTTTTGAAACCGGATTTTACAGCTAAGACCCTTTGGTCATCAATAATGCTTTCTCGTATGTCCTCCAAAAAATCAGAGTAGGTTGCCAAAGAACGGTTGAAGTTTTCATCAACAGCCTTCCTGGCGTGCTGGATTTCGGTTCTTAATGTTTTAAGGATTGTAGATGCCTCGCTTTTGACTTCTCCGAATCGGTTGAATACTTTGTCAATCTTATCGATGATTTCTTTCCGAAACTCCAGGTCTTTTACTTCTTCCAAAAGTGTAGGGAACACTTCTGAGAGTTGTGGGAAGAATTTCTGCAGTTTCCCGATCTGTTCTGTAATTGTTTTGATTTTGATAAAAGATCTGTTCTCCAATCGGTAGTTTTCTATCAGCATCAGTTTCAGCTCCTCTTCGATGTCTTCATATTCATCAAAAGGAATGGCGTTGGAACTTTCAAAACTGGTAAGGAATTCCGATGTTTTCTTCAGCGAGATTTCTGCTTCGTCAATTTCCATCGGACAAAGTTCCATTATTTTGTCTGCCGTTTTTGGCGAGTAGGCGAAAGGGGCGATTTCCGAAAGCAGTTCCGGAAATTCTAGTTCATTGAGGTCTGCTTGATTGATATTCACGATGCAAATTTACGAATTTGGAAATTGCAAAACGACAAAATAAAAGGAACCTGCAGCTGAGTCTGCAAGTTCCTCGATTCGCAACACCATTCTAGCCCTTGGCATTGCTGCACTGAAAAATCTAATTATATGAAAAAAGTTATTTGTTCAAATTTTGGTTGCCAGGCTGAAGATCAGGTCAAGGTCATCCTTTACGACGATCATTCCGCCCATTTTTTTCGGAGGGGTGATGTTGAAATCACTGAATTTTACATTCTTCCTCCCGATCAGCTTATTGTTTTCTATATCGAACTCGATATTGTATCGCTTGCTTTGGTTCATCATTTTTACCTCTACTATTGCATTGAAGCCCTCCTGGTTTTTGACGAAGTTGATGAACTTGATGGTCATGTTGGGATACTTTTCAGCATTCAGGATCTTTTGGAAATCTTTGGTCATCATTCTGTTTCCGCAATCGAAATCTGCGACCTTTAAAACAATGTTTGGAAGGTTTTTTTCTGAAATGGTATAGACACCGCCATCATTTTTGAATTTGTTGTTGACACACTGAAACTTGTTGACATTCGTACTGCCATTGATCTTTACGAAGTTTTCCTGTGCGTTTGCCAATAACGTCATAAAACCGAAAAGCAGATATAGAAGTTTCATAGCTAGGTATTTTTTATTAAGGTCATAGGGGATTGCGGACACTTCGCTGTTGTTTGCATTTGCAGTTCTACGACGATCTCATATTTTGTTTCTTAAAAAAACAGAGGAAACCGTTGAGCTTCCTCTGCTCCTGTTAACTGATTAGAAAGAAATCACCGCTTCTGCCACGAATCCGTTGAATTTTCCATCTTTTTTGATGTTTGTCGCAGGATATCCGTCATATTTCTGGTTGACGTATTCTAATTTTGTAAGGATGTTTTTGGTCATGAACCAACCTCCGCCGATGTTGTATCTGGTAACGCTGATGTCATCTCCGCTGATCAGTTTGCCATCCACTTTATTGTATCGTCCACCGAAGTATAGATTTTCTGTGCTTCCAAATCTGTAGATAAGTTCTGCCGCATATTGGTTGTAGGTTCTTCTTTCAGTTTCTGTGAGGTTGCGTCCGGATGCAGATTCAAAGATTCCGAAGAACTCCAGTCCTTTGTATTTGATAAAAGGGTTGATCATGAAAGTTCTGAGTGTATTCTGGAAATCCGGGTCAACCATTCCGGAACGCATTTGGTCTTTAGATGTGGCTGCCGTGTTTTCCATCACAAAGTAATATCTTGATCCGGCCCTGTCTCCGTTGTAGAAGTCAAGTCTTGATGCTCTCGCGATGTTGTAGAATGATCCTGTCAGTCTCACTCTCAGGTCGTTTGTCAATTGTTTGTCATAGCCCAGTTTTCCGTAGACTCCTGCACTTGTTCCGCCTGTTGCCGTTTGGTTAAGTCTTCCGTTGGTGATACCACCCATTACGATCACACCGTTTCGTCTGTAGTAGACCTCTGCAAAAGGGAAAGTAGCATAGGCATCCATCAGGTAATTGCCAACGAAAGGGTTCATTATGGCATAGGCGTTGTCACTTCTTCTCAGTTGCGCATCACCATAGTTGATCTGATCTTGCCCTACTTTGATCGTCGCATATTTCATGATGTTCTCTGCGAATCCTTTTTTGATGAAGTCCAGCTTGTCGACTTGCAGATACCCACCTTTTACGTAGGTTTCATTGTGGTGTCTTGAAGATAGGAATGTTCTCAGGTGCATATTCACGCCGTCATACAAGGCCACATCCAGGTCTAGGTTGGCGGTTGGAAGGTTGATGTTGTTTCCGATGTCAAAAAGCTGATTCGTGTTCACTCCTGCAGAATTCAGGACAGGGGTCGCATTGTTTTCGTGTTGTATGGCTTGAAATTGCAGTGCGAATGCACCACCGACTTTCACTCTTAGATGGTCGAATGTGGTTACTGTATCTTTTGGGTTTTCAAAGACCGTCAATCCGGTTTTGTCTCTTGGTTTTAGGTTGTCCAGTTTGCCTTCCTGTGCTTGTCCAAATGTTGCTGTTAGTAAAGCTGCGATGAAGCTGGCTTTTAATAGATTTCTTTTCATGATAACAGAATATTTAATAGTTTAATAATTAATTGGTTGCGGTAACATTGATCGTGATGGTTAGGTCGTCACCGGTTTTGATGGTCCCCATCATCAATTTTGGAGGCGTAACGCCAAAGGCTGTCATTTTGATCTTGGTGCTTCCCTTGATATTGTACGTATCTCCGTTTTTGGTTACTGTCACTGGGATCTTTACTTCTTTTGTGGCATTTGTGATCGTAAGGTTTCCTGTGATCGTTGCGGTCCCGCTGGTTGGGATAGAGCTTGTGGTAAAAACAATGTCCGGGTATTTTTCTGTGTTCAACGCTTTGTAGGCATTTTTGTCCAGTCCGGATTCTTTGCTTTTCAATGAGGTGGCTTTCATGACAAATCTTACATTTGTAATGGCATTTCCGGCCACTGTTCCAGAGAATACAGATTGTTTGGATGTCATGTCCCATGCATGTAATGTAGAAGTGCCATCTATTTTGATATTAGAGCTTTGTATTGATAATTTTTGCGCATTTGTCAATTGGGTCATCAATAGAACGCCAAATGTTAAAACAGTTTTAATTAGATTTTTCGTTGTTTTCATTTTGATAAGATTTAATTGTTGTAATTGTGTATTATTCAGTTTTGATAGGTCAAAGGTATGATGATAATAAAGATAAAGCCAATTTTTTGAAATGACAAAAATCTTATTCTGTGCCCCGATTGATAAATTGATAAATAAATTAAATAATGCTTATTGATTTTGTCTTTTAACGAATTATTTTTTTATCAATAAATATTGCTTTTGCATCAAAGATTAATGAAAAAACAGAGATGATATTTGTTAGGTCGTTAAATGATGATGAAAATCAGTGTTGATGTTTTTGATATTGTATAAAAAAAGTTAAATTATTGTGGAATCAATAATTCCATATGATGGATGTCATGGTTTTCTTAACCTCTGAAGGTTATGGTATCAATAAGTCATTCTAATTGTTATTTTTGTGTATTAGACACAAAGATCAAATGCATAGTATTTTACCCTTTTTTTTGGCGATGGTCGCCATGATCGTCCTACTTAATATGTGGGCTGCCAGACTCAAGATCGCTTACCCGGTATTATTGGTTATTGGGGGATTGTTGATAAGCTTCATCCCGGGATTGCCGGTTATCAGGATAGACCCGGACCTTATCTTTTTTATCTTCCTCCCGCCATTGCTTTTCGAGGCCGCCTGGAAGATCTCATTCAAAGAGATGAAGAAATGGTGGCGCATCATCGGGAGTTTTGCATTCCTCGTGGTTTTTTTTACCGCATTATCAGTAGCATTGGTTGCTGATCATTTTATCCCGGGATTTACGGTCGCCTTGGGATTTTTGCTTGGAGGGATTGTTTCTCCGCCGGATGCCGTAAGTACCGGGGCTATCACAAGATTTGTGAGGATACCAAGGTCGTTATCTACGATCTTGGAGGGCGAGAGCCTTTTGAATGATGCTTCATCATTGATCATCTTCCGTTTTGCTTTGGTGGCGGTCGGTACTGGCCGGTTCGTTTGGGAGGATGCGGCATTGAGTTTCTTTTGGATGGTTATTGGTGGTGCTGGGGTGGGTTTGCTTCTGGCATGGTTGTTTGTTCAGGCCCATAAACTTCTTCCTACGGATGCACCTTCCGATATTGCACTTACGATCATAGAACCTTATCTGATGTACTGGGTCGCAGAGCAGTTCCACAGCTCTGGGGTGATGGCGGTTGTGAGTGGTGGATTGTTCATGTCCGCAAGGAGGCTGAAGTTTTTGAATAGCACCAGCAGGATCCATGCATATAGCGTTTGGGAGAGTTTGATATTTATTTTGAACGGCGTTGTTTTTCTGATCATAGGTTTGGAGCTTCCCGAGATCACAGACGGGCTTCGCGAGGATCGCATCCCGCTGGAGACAGCTATAGGTTATGGTGTTTTGGTAACTGCGATTCTTATAGCGGCAAGGATGATAAGTTCTTATGCGGCACTCATCGCCACTTTAATTTTCAGGCCAGGTGTACAGCCTCACGCTTCTTCCAGAACGAGACGATGGATGATGCCCCTATTGTTGGGCTGGACGGGAATGCGGGGTGTTGTTTCGTTGGCGGCGGCTTTGGCGATTCCGGTAACATTGGGCAATGGGCAGGCTTTTCCGTACCGGAATTTGATATTGTTCATCACATTTGTTGTTATCTTGCTTACACTATTGGTCCAGGGCCTTACTTTGCCATATATTATAAAACGGACCGGATTTTTTGATGATATTTATGCTGAACAGGATGAACAGTTAACCAAACGGAAAATTAAAAAAGAGCTAAAACAGCATATTCACCAATTCCTGAGATCCAAGTATGAGAACGAACTGAAGGACCATGCTGGTCTGGAAATATTTTTAAGACATTGGGAAGAACGTGCGAAAGCAGCGGACGATAGCTGGATGAATGAGCGGACGAAAGCGATTTTTATCGAAATGCTGGAAGTCCAGCGCGAATACCTTACCGAGCTGAATAAAGACCAAAAGATAAGCGAGGAGATCATTCGTCAGCAATTGTTCCAGATCGATCTGGAGGAGGAACGGTTGAGGATGATCTGAGTGGTCTTTTTTTAAGTATATGATTGGTTTGTCTTGGTTAAAATGTTTTTATTGAGACAATAGGATAGGGAAATTGTATTTTTAAAAGTTTGATACCTCATTTTTAGTTAAATAGTTATATGACTTGAAAAGTTTGGATTTGGAGAGATATTTTGAGAAAAAAATATTGGGATTTCGAGTGTTCCAGGGTTAGTTCAACAAAAATTTAATTTCTAATTTAAATTTTAATGATTTTTTTATAAAAAAAATATAGAATCATAATCAAAATATTCTCATCATATTTAAATAAATAATGATTTATTTAAATATTTTTTAAAATCAACCATCATTATTTTTTTAAAATCAAAAGTGTATCAAAGCCTTGACCCTTTTTTCTAGTGGGTTAAACGTTTGTATAAATGCGGAATGTAGTTATATTTGTAATGAACACAAATGCTAAAATGAAGAAAACTACTACCGGATTTTTTCCCAATATTGATCCCAAAGTTTATCTAAGTTTGGGGATTCTCTTATTATTAAGTTTGATCGTTTTCTCCTTTCAATATACACGACATATTGATTGTGAGAATGCGAAATTCATAATTCATTCGGATGAATTTTTGACTAACCGGGTTGTGGAATTTTATGACAATACAGAAGGCGCTAGATCCTGGGAATGGGATTTTGGAGACAGTACACTTGTGGATTTCAGACAAAGAACACTTCACCGATATAAAAGACCTGGAGACTATATTGTTAGACTGAAGATAAATGGAAATTGTGTGCATGAAAAACTGATCACAATTTCCAGCATAAGCCAGCAAACCGGCTATTTGCCTATTATCAAAAGTCCAAATGTTGTTACCGTTGGAGAACTGATTTCATTCGATGCAGATAAAGAAGATGGAGAATCCTGGGAGTGGAGTTTTGGTGAAAATGGAGGTACAGACGCTTTAGAAAGGAACCCATCTTACAAGTTCAAATCGGTTGGTGAAAAGAAAATCACGCTAATTGTAAATGGCGATGTAGAGCATACTGCCGTTAAAACAATTTATGTAGCGCCGAAAACAATTAAAGCCAAACAGAAAATCGATATAAAATCCTACGAGTTTGAGAAACCTCATGTTGCTTTTTCCCTTCCTGTAGGAACTGCCCAGAAAGACCCGTTGGTAGATATGCTGCAGTATATCCCGGTTTCTCCAAAATCTAGATCGAAAAAGGATTCTATTTCTGTAGAAAACAAAGCTCCCGAAATTTCCAATGAGCAACTCCAATTATTATTCAATCAGGTCGCAGCGCAACTCAAGACAAAAGATGATTTCAAGGATTATCTCTGCGGAAAGTATGATATTCCGGTTGTTGTTAATGATAACAGACTGATTCCTTTTGACCAGTTTTGCCAGTCAATTGCCGGGAAGAAAATAAAGATCACTGCCCTTAGAGTTAATAAAGATCAAAAAAACTGCATTCAAAACTTTAACATTCAATATAAAGTAAAGAAATACCTGATCTGGATGAAAGAATAATAATAAAACACAAATAACCACAATGAACCAGGAAGAAATTACCTACAGCCAGGAAGTTACAAAAGCGCTCAATATTGCACAGAAAATAGGTCGGGAAAATCTCAATGCCGCTTTTACAGGCGCACATTTGATCAAAGCAATGCTCAACCGGGATTTGTCTCTATTAAAACATCTGGAAAATCTTGGCGTTGATGTCTTTTATCTCGAAGAATGGGCGGATGTCCGTATCGAAGAACTGCCAAAATCTCCCAACAGATATTCTTGCGAGCCAGATGAGGTTATCGATGAGATTTTCGCGGAAGCAGACCAGATAAGAGAAATTCTAGCCGAGCATGAGATATCACTTTTCGCTGTAATGACGGCAATCAGTTCGCCTGGTGTAGCTTTCAGTTTTGACCAGATGAAAACCTTTCCGGTTACAAGGAATGAACTATTGAAAGATGTATCCTCTTTTGGGGAAGATAATATGGAAGGGACAGTAGAAACGACCAAAAAAGCAAGTAAAGGCTTTATACAAAAATATTGCATCAATACGAAGGATAAGATCAAGAAAAAAAACAAGAAAGAACTTCTTGTCGGAAGAGACACGGAAATCAACAAAATCACGGAGATTCTTTGCAGGTACAGCAAACAAAATGTGTTGATTATCGGTGACCACGGTGTTGGTAAAACAGCTCTTATCGAAGGTTTCGTGCAAAAAGTTTTATTAAAACAAATTCCCGATATCCTGAGTGGACTGGAAGTTTTTGAACTTGATATGGGAGCACTGATTGCCGGAGCTTCGTACAAAGGGGAAATCGAAGACCGCATCAAAAATATCGCTCAGGAACTGAAAGCGATTCCAAAATCTGTTCTGATTATTGAAGAAATCCATTCTTTATTCGGAAGTCACGGTTCAGATTCCGGGATTGTGAATCTTTTGAAAAGTGAGCTTTCCAATGGTCTTACCTTGATTGCAACTTCCACCATTGAAGAATATACCAAGAAAATTGAAAAAGAACAAGGTCTTGCAGGAATGTTCGAACTTCTGAAATTAGAGGAAAGCACGGACGAAATCCATTTCAGGATGTTGAAGCAAACCTTGGAAGATTATCAGATCCATCATAAAATCAGTATCGATGACCAGACCATGAAAGAGGCTATTCGTCTTTCTCAAAGGTATATGAAGGAAAAAAGCCTTCCAGCTTCTGCGATTGATTTGATTGACCACACGATGTCCGTTCTGAAAACTGCCGGAGAATCTTTCTTAAAGGAAAGAAATCATCTCGTGACAAGGATTATTCACCTCGAAGACAATACCAATAATTATCTCGAAGAAGAACGAAGAATGCACGCCGACTGGCTTTTGAAAGATTTGGTTGAGAAAACAAAATATCTTATTAGTACAGCCGATTCCGGCGAGGAAGAAAACGAACTTCCTGAGTTTAAAGATACCGACGAATTGTTGAGCTTTGCCAGAATTCTCATAGAGAAAACTGAAAACATTGCTCAGGAAAAAAGAACCCATATTACCGATTTCGATTTGGCTTTGATTATTTCGCAAAAGACAAATATCCCGATTGGTAAGCTTAAAGAAGAAGAAAAGCAGAGACTTAATGAGATGGAAGGCGTTCTTGCGAAAAGAGTTGTGGGACAAGACCATGCGATTACGATTGTTTCGGAAGCTGTTCTGGAAACACGTTCAGGATTGAGTAAAGCAGGACAACCGATTGGTTCGTTCTTTTTCCTCGGACCAACCGGAACCGGAAAGACGGAACTTGCGAAATCTTTGGCGGAGTTTCTTTTTCAGGATGAAAATGCCATTATCCGTTTCGATATGTCGGAGTTTAAGGAAGAACATTCCGCCGCGTTGCTTTACGGCGCGCCTCCGGGATATGTCGGGTATGAAGAAGGTGGACTTTTGGTAAATAAAATCAGACAAAAGCCATATTCAATTGTTCTTTTTGATGAAATAGAGAAAGCACATACTTCGGTTTTCGATGTTTTTCTTCAGATTATGGACGAAGGAAAATTGCACGACAGATTAGGGAAAGAAGGTGATTTTTCTAATGCGATCATTCTTTTCACTTCCAATATCGGTTCCGAGTTTATTGTTGAATCTTTCGGAAAAGGGGAAATTCCGCAATCGTCAAAACTATTGGAAATGATGAGTCGTTTCTTTCGTCCCGAATTTTTGGGAAGGTTGACGGAGACAATTCCTTTTGCGCCAATAAGCAAAGATAACGCACTCAAAATCTTCGAAATCCATTTAAAGAAAGAACTTTTAGACTTGGCAAAAGGACTTAATATCAATTTGAATATCACTCAGGAAGCCAAAGAATTCCTTTCCATGGAAGGTTACGACATCAAATACGGAGCAAGACCATTGAAAGGCGTAATCAGAGGAAGATTGAGAAGACCTTTAGCCAAAAAGATCGTTGCAGGAGAATTTAAAGACGGCGACGACATCGAGGTTTCCTTGAAAGAAAATGAACTGGTTTGGACGAAATTGTAGGAAAGTAAGGATTTCATAAAAACACTTGAGATGAAAAATTTGAATTACAATCATATTGCTTGTTGTGTGTTATTGGGTTTAGCCCTGGTTTCCTGCAACAGTAAAAAATACATCAAGGAAATTCCTTACAATTTCTCTTCTGATTCGTATGCGGATTCTGCAAACGGAACCAAAGCTAATGTTGATAAACAGTATTCCAATGTAGATGATAATATTGAGAAACTGAGCGACGATGAACTTAGGATTAAGGAAAAATATTCCATCATAATGGAAGTGATGCCGAAGGAAGTGACCAATTACAAACTCTATTCTTACATCGACCGTTGGATTGGAACACCCTACAAAAAGCAGTCTTTGGAAGAAAATAAGGGCGTTGACTGTTCCTATTTTGTGCAGTCTCTATATAGTGATGTTTACGGCGAAACTTTTCAGAAAACGCCGGATGGGATTTTCCGTTCAAAAGCGATTCAGCTTTTTACAGGAAGAACTTTTTTGAATGAAGGCGACATTTTATTCTTTAGATATGATAAAACGCATCCGATTTCTGATGTGGGAATTTATCTTCATAACGATAGGGTTTTGGCTTGTACAGCGACCGGACTCAACATTTATGATTTCAATGATGAATATTTCCAACTGAGATATGTTGCAGCCGGAAGATTGAAACCTAAAAATTAATGACGATGGAAAAACTCAATAACCTTGCAAAACAGATCACTTCTCTGAAACACGACATCAGAGCCGAAGTTATCGTAAACAATCTCCTCAAAAACAAAGATATTGATGAGTTGCAATATGTAATCTCGAAACAAGGCCAGTTTTCAAGAGCGTTTCGGTTTGATGTTTTGGATGCTGATGTTGCCGATTATGATTTGGATGCAACTCAAATGCTGAAGCTTGAGCTTTCAAGAGACGGTTTTTACGATATGTTGCCGGAAAATATGATTCATGTAGCGAGAAACGATGCACCGGAAAAAGATGTCGATGGAATGATTCGCGAATATCAGATTCAGAAAAAACAACAGAAAGCTGGGAGATTATTTTTTCAACCATTTGAAAACGAAATATTCAGTTATGGTGTTGAAATAGAGAGATTCGAGCAGGATTTTTTATCAGACCTCAATGGCTTTTTGGTTCCCGAGATGTTCTATGATTTTTGGGGAATAAGTAGGGATTTACCATCAATTCTAGTTTCGAAATTTATCCGAATTCTTCCTTATGCGTACAAGATTGTTGGAGATGTAGACTTAGCTTGTCAAATACTTTCTTCTTTGATTGAGGAAAAAGTTAGCATCAATAATAAAGGCTATCAGAAATACAGGGATGAAGACCAGAGCATCCATCTGGGAGAGTCCAGATTGGGATTGGAACTTATTACGGGAAACAGTTACGATGATTATTCCAGCCATTTCAATCTTCAGATTGGACCTTTGGAAAATTCCAATTTCTCAGAATATATCCACAATGGAGCGATGAAAAGGTTTGTTGACCTATTTTATGAATACTTTTTCCCGATTGAAGTAGAGATAGAAACGACTATTTTACTTTCTCAGGAAAAAGAATACTTTGAATTTACCGAACAACAAAACTCAATATTAGGCTATAACACAAGAATATGACACAATTGAAAAAATATTTCATTAATCTATTTGAACCGAAAATACTGGCGGCTGTTATTATTTTTCTGGCTTTCTGTATTATTCTCACAATGATTTTTGCTCAGAAAGTTCCGGAGTTTAAGCAGAAATATAAAGGGAAATTTTACACTTATCTTTTTTCTGTGGCTTTCATTTATTCCATCATTGCATTTTTGGGATTCAATAAGCTTTTCCAGGATAATAATCTGTACGAATTTGTCTTTTATCAGATCTGTTCGCTGGTCATTGGAATTCTGCATTGCTCGATGTACCGTACCTATTTTCAAAAATTCGGACAAAAGAATAACGGCACCGAATATCTTTTTGCATTGGTCACAATAATGTACTCTGCCATTCCTTTTATTCTGATTTTTACATTTCTCAACGGGATCGATTTTTCATTTCTGATGTTGGGACATTTCATCATGTTCTTTATCCCGACATTTCTGAATGATACCTTTAACAGGGCAATGTCAATTCCTCCCAAGATCTATAAGACCTGGCAGTTTCCGGAGAATTACAAAGACTTGGCCGGTGTGAACGATGAGGAAATGCGGGACCTTGTAGTATTCACTTTCTTGATGGACAAAGACCGCTATGCTAAAAAATACAGTGTTTATCGTGCAAAAGGACCAACAAGAGTAGATTTCGGGAGGCTGTTTTACAATTTTGTGCTAGACTACAACGAAAGGCATACAGAAGACCAGATCGAAGTAGAAGGACCAGACGGTCTCTACAGCTGGGTGTTCTTCCTGCAGCCCAAATGGTACGAATCTACCAAATACATCGATCCCGATTACACCCTTTATATGAACGGAATAGAAGAAAATAGTGTCATATTCTGTATGAGGACGAATCAGAAATTAGATGGTATTGACAGAAAACCGGACTTCGAGTATGATCAGGAAAGGGACAATAAAAGAGTGAAAAGTGAACTTGGCTCTGAACGGGTCATTGATTAAAATTGATAATCGTAATGGGACAACCTATTTTTTTTGAGATACTAAAGAACGAGTACATATCGGCAGCCATACCATATAGTGTGAATTTGTCTTTTACCCGGTATAATACGAGTATCACTTTTGATGATCAGGAAATGATGAGAGTATTCGGGGATTTTAAGAAGTCTGATCCGGACAAACCTTTGGACATCATCATCAAGCCGACCTTTGAGTATCAGGACATGAAGGTATCTGTAAAATGTGGAGATAAGGAAGTCCCGTTGGAGAAGTATAACGTGAAAGGCGTCTGGAGTAATAATTAATTAAAATATAAACAAATGATAGAAAAACTAAACCACTTCCCCGTAAACTGGATAGACGGGATGAAAATTAATAAGAACCATTTCGCAGATGTTCAGGATTTTGTGAGTGATTCGGTGAGAGATTCTGTAGGGATTCATACTTCCATGATCAATTACGGACTTTTACCTGTTAACGATTCCATAAAACTAAGCCTGATCATTGATAATCACAAGCTACTTAGAATAAAAGTAGAAGAATGTCATGCTATCACACCAAGTGGAGCAAGGATAGACATCGGAAATGGAAGTTCAGAATCCATCAACCTGTCCATCCCCTATCCGGAAGCCGCTTATGAGATAAAGGATAATGAAAGTGTGGTACTGATGGCCTGTCTTTCTGTGAACCCTTTCAAAAGAACACCTTTTGGAGAACCGGACCCGGAAGAAAACCCGCCAAGATATCCTTACACCCAACCGGAATATTCTCTGAACCTGGTTCCGGAAAGAGAACTTAAGAATACTTTAGGTTTCGGGACCGGCTATCTTACTATCGGAAAGATCTTGGTCAATGCTGCAGAGTCCAGAATTGATGATGATTACATTCCGCCTTGTGTGAGTGTTTCAAGCTCTAAGAAATTGCAGGACCTCTACGTGGAGATTGACCGGTTTTATGGACAGGTCGAATTGTATGCTGTGCAGATCGAGCAAAAGATCCATGTGAAGAAGCAGAACAATTCTCTGGCAGTGATGATGGGGCTGATGGCAGATAAAACCCTGAATTATCTTGGTCAGGAAATCAACAGATTCAGATGGCTTTCTCCGCACACGCCGCCGGTCAATATGTTGCTGTCTGTGGTTGCTCTAGCGAGGATTTTGAAAAACTTTATCGATGCGCGTTCCGGAGCAGGAAAAGAAGAATTGCTGAATTATTTTGCCGAATGGTGCAACGTAAGCCAGGGAAGTTTCGAAACGATTTTTACAGAAACGATCAACACACATTACAACCATGATCAGGTAGATGTGGCGATCTCTAAAGTCAAGATTTTTATGAAGACCCTTGAGGAGCTTTACTCAGTTCTCAACAGGTTGGATTATATCGGTAAAAAACGTGACGGAAGTATCTTCGTTTCAGAAAATACCGACGACAGAGATACAGTGTTGCATGCTAAACGAAGCCGAACATTCCTTGCAGATTAAAAACATCAATGATAATTTATAAATGATAATTGATGGCATCGTTCATCATTTATCAATCATCAATAATACTTATTAAAATATATGGAAGTCCTTAATAGAAGAGAACGATCAAGAGCATTTTCCTTTTTCGTCCTGTTTTTTGTCATTACTGTCATTGTCCTGTTGGTTGCGGTATTCTTTAACGCTTATTTCCCCTTCAAGGAAAACAGTTTGCTGAAAATTGAAAATGCTAAAATGAAAAGAGAAATGGAAACCCAGGACAGGTTTTCGTTCCAGTTGGAAAAAGTGAAAGCTGCTGTGGACTCCATAGGTGTGCCGGGACAGAACGATTTTTTCAATGAAAAGTTATCATTGTCTATCCTTGCTGATATGTACAAACAGCTTCCGAAGGATACTTTGAAAAATAAAGTGATGTATAATAATACGATCATGACCTTCAAAGACCTTGTGGATGCTAAAAAGCAGATCAAACAATTATCCGGAAATCAAATGACAATGGATAGTTTGAGTACGATCAACAAGACCTTGAAAGAAGAGTATGACAAGATCAAAACAGACCTGGATGTTTGCCGCCAATTGTATCAGGTTCAATAATGGAGAAAATGAAAAATTCAATATTCATTCTTTTTATTGTCCTTCTAGGAATTCCCTGTGCAAATGCTCAGGAGAAACCCGTTTCAGACAATGCAGAGTTGTCTTATGCAAGCGCTGATTGCGGGATTATTCAGACGAAACAAAAGTTGGATAAAAAGCCATTTGCGAGTACAACACCTTTGTATCTGCGAGTCAATAATAGCGACTATGTTTATGCGACATTGCAACTGGGGAAGAGGAAAAATAAAGTCTTTATGTACATCCAGATTCTAGATAAAAATATATGTGTGAAAAAAGATAAGGTTTTAGATGTCTTTTTTAAAACAGGAGAAGTAGTCACTTATAAGAATAATTTTTCTCTGAACTGTGATGGTTTTTTTGCCAGACAACTTACCAGAAAAGAATTTGCCAAGCTGAGACTGAATGATATCAGCCTGATCAAATTATATACCTACAAAAAGAACTATGAATTATATGTAAGTGAAGTTCAAAATATGGATATCGATAATCAACTGGATTGCTTGTCTGCATATAAGATCAAGAAAACCGATGAAGTAAAAATCAAAAAGAAGAAAAAAAATGAGCCCGCTTCCTGAACTTGATCTTAACCTTGGAATGTCCAAAAACTCTTCATCTGCAGATGATAGGGAAGAAATTGTGGTGCGGACAGATTCCGGACTTCGTAAACATACCATTTCTATGATTATTTCTGATCAGGAAGTGGGAAAAGTTCGTTTGAAGACCAATAACAAAGAGGTGGAAGTTCCCACTTATAAATTGACCGTAACTGATGATAAAACCAATGAGACAGAAGCTTATCAGGTAACACGCGATGTATTGAGTTTTGCAAAAAAGACTACGAGGAAGAGCTTTTTATCTTTCCTGGGAATCAAACGTTTTGATAAGACCTCTTACTTGTATGAGAATATTGCTTTTGAGCCACTTTTGGAAAGCATTGAAAAATTTGATATTTCCCGACATAGAAAACTGTCGCAGGATCAGTTGACCTATCAGTTGTCAGGATATGGACAAAATGTAATGCTCTATTCTGGAAATATTAATGAATTTGAAAAACCGCACGATGTATCACAATACTTTCTGATTATTGATAATAATGATGGCAGAAGCTTTATCGGAGATATCCTGTACCGGGAAAAATTTCTGAAGCTGACCCCGAAAGTAGAATTACAGATCATCAGAAGAAACAAAGTTGTGAAAAATTTTGAATATGATGATAAAGGTAATATCAAGAAGTTGATCTATTTGTAGACTAAAATCAAAAGCACAATGAAAGGCATATACTATAAAATACCAATGGATTTCGAAACCGTGATCAATAAAAAGGATGCTGAAAAGATCTCTATCGATCATTCTATAAGTCAGCAGATTTTCTTGATTTCTACAACGGCTTTGGGAGAATGTAAGTTTGATGAAACTTTCGGAACGGAAATCTGGGAAATGGATTTTGACCTTCTTAAAACCGATAACAGCTTAAAGGAATTCATTGTAACTGCAATGAAGAAAGCCATTGTGATGTATGAGAAGAGATTGCTTTTGGAAGATGTGGAAGTTTCTGTTAAAGATCATAATCTTGGCACTTTCGGGAAAAGAAGAATGAAGAAGAGGGTAGTGATTTCAGTGAAAGGACAAGTTTTGGAAACCAACAGGCCTTTCCTTTTTCAGAACTCATTTTTTGTAGGACCTCTTTCATATTAAAAATAAAAACAAAAATACAAATGAACCAGGAACGAATAAAAGATAGGATATTAAGAAGAGCCGCCAGACTTTGGGGATATAACGAATTGGAAGCGGAAACCTCCTTTGACCCGATTGTGGGTCTTCTACTTTCTGCAACGGCTTCAGAACTTGAGAAACTGGGTTTTGAGTTGGAAAGTTCGCGGTCGCGGATCATAGAAAGGATTCTTGAAATAATGTTTCCGGAAGAAGTTTCCGGAGTTATTCCTTCAAGGTCATTGATCCAGGTTTTTCCTTTGGAGAATCATTTTACGATATCCTTGAAAAATCATTTTAAAACAAGCAAACGGATTCATAATGTATTCAATCCGACGGAAAGTAGCAGCAAAGATGTGTTCTTCTGTCCAACTATTGAGGTGAAACTGACCACCGCAAAAATCGAATATATTGCATTTGGAAATACCCTAAATCGTGTAGAAAGCTTCTTCTTTACGGATTTACTGTCAAAAGGAGAACAATATATTCCGTCTGGAGAGATGTGGGTGGGAATCCGTTGTAAAGAAAACTCAGACCTTGAGAATCTGATGTTTTATATTGATATTAACAATAATTATCAGAAAGAACTCTTTTTTTATTACCTAAAACAGGCGAAGGTCTACTTTGGTAAAAAAGAGTTTTCATTGCAGGAAGGATATAATGTAGATCAGAAGAACATTGACCTTGAAAGTATCATTACCAAAAACTATTCGGATCTTGAGCACGTTTATACTGATGTCAATCAATACTATTCCTCGAATTTTTTCACTTTAAGGGAAAAACTTTCGCACGTTGATAAACCCCGGAAAGAAGAATTATTTGAAAAATATTTTCAAAATAATAGGCTTTCTGAAGATCAGGATGTTGTTTGGCTGAAGTTCAAATTTTCGGAAGCGGTCGTGAGTGAAGTTCTGGAAAATGTGAGCATTACCCTCAACTGTATTCCAGTACTTAATATCCATAATGTGACATCTTATCACAGAGTGACGGGAAGGCTTAATATCATTCCGATAAAATCTGATGACAGTTTTCTGGATCTGGATTATGTTTCGGATGATAGAGGAAGAAGGTTCGATGTTAAAAATTATGCTGCTGAGAATAATGGGATCTCTGCTGTTTTAAGGAAAGGCGGTGTTTCACGATTTGACCAGAGAGGAGCTTCGGAACTTCTGCAATATCTTTTAGAGTTGATCAAAGATGAAACGGCTGCTTTTTCCGGTATAGGTGCGGATTCCACAAAAGAAACATTAAGGCAGATCAATCAAAATGTGGCGGCACTTCATCAATTAGCGAAAGAGAAAAGTTTCTCGCAAACTAATAATCCATATTTGGTAATCGCTTCGGACTCTCAAGATTCTGAGATTGGCTGTAATATTTCTTATTGGTTGACTTTGGCAGAAGAAGGAAATGATATTAAACAAGGCACTGTTTTGACCGTAGAGGGTTCCAACGTTTCTGCTTTGGATAAAACGGCAATAATGATCAAACCATCAACAGCAGGCAGGAAAAGCCTATCGCCACAGGATAAAATTTTAGAATACAGGAATTCTTTGCTTACAAGAGGAAGAATAGTGACCGTTGCGGACATAAAAGTTTTCGGATTGAATCATTTCAAAAATACAATAAAAAGGATTGAGGTCTCAAAAGGAACCAAAAAAGAGGTGTCTTTAAAAGGCGGATTCAGCAGAACTATTGATATTACCTTGGTCAGAAATTCTGAGGAAAAAGAATCGATCAAAGATTCTGAATGGGAGTATCTATGTGAAAGCTTCCTGCTTAAACTGAAAAATGCTTCAGCAAACATCTATCCATACCGGATTTTTCAAAAATAGAAATATCACTTATAAAAAGTTGATGATATTAATTAAAAACAATTATTAACCCTTTAAAAAAAGACACTTATGTTGACAAACAAAGGAATTGGTGGGAATGAAGTTCCACTGGACGCAAGTGAGGCGATCTTCGAGATCCCTCAAAACAGAACGCTTTTAGCGCAAAAATTAACGGCGGACGATCCTGTAAAGCCAGAATTGGTAGAAGGATTGAACACCATCGAGAAAGTTTTTGAGCATTTCAAACCAGAGATCAAAGTTGATTTCGAAGATGCGCAGGGATCTGTCAAAATGGAAAACCTGAAATTCAAAAACCTAGGTGATTTTGGTACCAAAGGAATCACTGGACAAAGCGGATTTTTGAGTGGGCTGGAAACGGAAAAAGACCAGTACCAGAAGATCATCAAACAATTGAAAACAAACAAGATCCTGAAAACTGCTCTCGAAGATCCTGACGCAAAAAAAGGATTACTGGACACACTTCAGTCATTAATCAAAGAATTAGAAAGTAACACAACCAACAACAATTAAAAAAACACAGATCATGGCAAAACCAGAAGAATCAGTACAGGCAACTGCCACACAAGTACTGGAACAAAGAAAAGGATCGGCATCTTTAGAAAGCAGCCTTAATAAATTGGCTAGATACGGAGGGTTCGATTTATTGGAAACTTCGATTGAAGGAGTGCAAAACATCAATCCTGACCGAAAGGCAAGAAGAAAGATTTTCCTTACCGAACTGGGAAAAGAAAAAGAAAGAGAAACGCTTAAGAAAACTCTTGAGCTTTGGGCAAGTGTGATCAGTAAAAATGATTCATTGACCGATATGGTTGCGAATTGTGAAGATCAGAGAAAATCTTCTGAGGACCTGCTTTCCAAAAATCTTTCAAAAGCTGTAGATGTCACCAGGGAGTTAGAGGCAAACTATAGAACAGCTGCTTTATTCTACAAGAATACGGAAACCGATAAAGTGAAAAACATCACTATTGTCAATGCAAACCTTGAGCAGTTGAAAGATCTGGATAACACAAGATTTATTGATACGATCCATGCCGAACTTTCTGACAACTATGACAGGTTGGACCTTAAGAACAATTACGGGATCTTAGTCATTCCAGGATATTTGGGTTCTAACAAAGTAGTTGAAAAATGGGCAAAACTGGCTCATGAAAACAAAGTGATGTTGGTAACAGATTTTGAACATCTTGATGAACCGGATGATGTTATGGAAATGTTCGATCAGGCTTATTTGACTGGTGGTGATGTTTACAGAGCCAATGTTCTGATGACCTGCAACTGGTTGGTCGGAAGAGGAAGGTTCGAAGATATCAACGAAACTGAAGATCTGTTCATTCCGCCTTCTGCAGCTTTGGCAGGGAAAATCTATCATACATTGATGTCTCAGGTTACTGCAGGTAAAAAATTTGGAGGGATCAATGAAGTTGATGGTGTGAAATTCGACTTGAAGAAAAGCGAAATTGCCAATCTTGAAAACCTTGGACTGATCCCGATGGTAAATGAGTACGGAAAAGTAATGGCATTCTCAGGCAAAACTTTATTCAACGGAGATAACCTGGGGCTTCAGACTTATTCTGTAGTAAGGGTTTTTGATTATGTGACCAAAGTTTTGATGGATTTTTTGAACAGAAGGGCCTTTGAAAACTTCACTGCTGTTACAAGAAAAGAGATCATGAATCAAATTGTGCGTTTCTTGGATAGTATCACAGGTCCCGGTAAATTGATCGAGAACTTTGAGATCAGAAAATTTGAGCAGGATCCTGTGCAAAAGGACAGAATTCATCTTGATATTCATATGAAGCCATACTTCCCTGCGAAGAACTTCCTGATCAAAATGGATGGTCACAAAGGAGATGATGGTAACGAATGGGAGACTGAATACGAGCAAAAGTAATCTTTTATCCTTGGTATTAGAAGCGCGAAATGTAATTTTCGCGCTTTTTTATTTATGGTTTTGGATAATTTGATAATAAAGTGCAGATTTTTATTCACAATGATATTACAATTATGTAAAGTTTATTTCAAAATTCCACTCCATTTTAATTTTTTGATAAAATAATTCATAAAGTTTAATTGATGTGAAAGAATACAAATAAAAAGATTATTGATATTAAATCATTAAAAATAAAGAGATATTATTAAGTTCGTTAATTATTAATAATTTAATATTATGATTGTTTTAATTTGTTTATTTATGTATTTAATGTTATTTATTTGAATTTAACATAATAAAATAATTGAAAATTTATAAAATTATTATTTGTTTTGATTGGAATAATTTATAGATTTGACAAGAATATATTCCCTAGTTGGTCATTGTAAAAAATATATATTTTATGAATACAGAGGATATATTTCCATTATTGGTGTTATTAGATATTTAACCTAAAATATATTTATTATGTCATTTAAAGCAAAATTCAAAGCCGCTGGTATCGAGCGCAACATCTTATCTGTAGATTTCGGAATGCTACAGGAAACAGACCCGACGGGAAGACCATCTTCCATCGCAAGAGGCGGGAAAATCCACTTAACAGTTGAAGGGACAGGGGCTACGGACCTTTTCGAATGGATGACCAATTCGTTCGAAAGAAAGGATGGTAGTGTTGTCTTTATCAAAAGAGATAGTGATGCTACCTTGAAGGAATTAAAGTTCAAAGAAGCTTATATTGTAAAGTATAAGGAAGATTTTGATTCCACAGGGGAAAATCCACTTACCGAAACCTTCGTACTATCTGCCAAGGAAATTGAAATGGGCAATGCTTCCCACAGAAACGAGTGGGTGTAAATTCTCCATTCAAAAAAACATTTTACTTTCACCGGCTCAAATCCTATGATGATTTATCATCAATTGACAGGTGTAGAATTTTTATTCTAAAAATACAGATGAAAAAATATTTAATCAATTAACACATTTAATAAAAAAAATTATGTCATTTAAAGCAAAATTCAAAGTAGCAGGAAAAGAGTTCACTGCTCTTAACGTAAGCTACGGATTATTTCAGGAAACAGATGCAACAGGAAGACCATCAACAGTAACAAGAGGGGGGAAGATCGATGTTGTGGTAGAAGGGACAAATTCTACAGAACTTTTTGAATGGATGACCAATTCATTTGAGAGAAAGGATGGAAGTATCGTATTCTTCAAAAGAGACAGTGATGCTACGCTTAAAGAATTGAAATTCACAGAAGGATACCTGGTGAAGCACAAAGAGAATTTTGATTCTACCGGAGAAAATCCTCTGACGGAAACCTTTACGATCTCTGCAAGAAAAATAGAAATGGGGAGCGGCGCTTATGAGAATGAGTGGCCAGGTTCTTTGTAGATAAAAAGTAATGGGCAATATCATATTGCCCATTTTTGTCTTTTATCAATTAGACACTAATTAATGGAGAAAGTGGTGAAAAATCAAAACGGGGATTCAATTTTGTCCTGCTGTTTTTTTCGCCATCATCATTCATAACTAATCATTCATAATTATAAAACGTATGTCCTTTTTATCAAAATTAGAATTAGACGGCAATGTCTATAATATTTTAGAATGCAGATACAGCTTTACCCAGGCTACAGACGGGACCGGAAAACCGCAGGGAATGCCCCAGGGCGGGGAGATCTTCATCCGTATAGAGAGCACGGGAAATCCTGAGCTCCTGGGGTGGATGCTTGACCATAACCAAACCAAGAACGGAACTGTAACGTTTTTCAGAAGAGATGCTATGAGCAAGCTTCAGGAACTTACATTTGAAAAAGCTTATTGTATTAAGTTTTCCGAACATTTTAACTCGGTAAATGCTGAACCTTTACAGATCGAAATGCATCTGATTGCCAAGAAATTTGATGTCAACGGTGCCACTCACATAAAATCGTGGAAAGAATAGTATTTCTATTTTTTGATGAATTACCACAGTTTTAATAATCATTATAAAAACACACAATGATATGTCCAAAAGAATATATTCCGATGAAATGCTTAATGATTTTCAGCAAGGCCCGGATGCGATGAGCAACGGTAGGCTGAACCATCCAGATGATATTAAAAAATATTTCTCCTCCAAAACTTTCAAGGATTTTTTGACAGACAAAGACAGTCCGCTTGTTTATTGCACATTGACACTAGATGGGAAACCCTTTCTTGACAAGTCGGGATTTTCTCTGCATCTCGATCAGAAGACCAATGACCACGACAGTTTCACCATAACTGTTCCGGATGATGCATTGGACAGTTTCCAGGGTTATGTGATGGAGAATTCCAAAAATATCCTTGGTAAGGACATCACCATCAACCTTCATCGTTTTGGAGAGGTCAGGAATATCTTTTCCGGAATCATCACAAACATCCGAAACAAAAAAGAGAATGGCTATGGTAAGCTTTTTATCACAGGTTCTGCGCCAAGCATTCTTTTGGAAAACGGGAAAGACTGCCAGAGTTTTGAAGACAAGACCCTGGAGCAGATCATAAAAGAAGTTACTTCAGAATATCCTGAGATGGCAAAAGTCCTGGTGGAAAATACCAATACGAAATATTCTCTTCCTTACACAGTACAATACAAAGAATCCGACTATCACTTCATCAAAAGGCTGGCATCGAGATACGGAGAGTATTTTTATTACAATGGGCAGCAGATGGTGTTTGGTAATAAAGTACAGGCGATAGTTACTTTAGAAGAAAATATAGACCTGATAGATGTTGAACTGGAAATGAACATCAAGCCGCAAGAGTTCAACTATCATATGTATGATGTACAAGCGGGAAGCAAAGTTGAGAAAGCAGGTTCGTCTTCACAGGTACAATACAAGGAAAATCCTTTTCAGGCAATTGCGGTCAATGCATCCAAAAATGTCTATAAAAAGACCCCAGATATGCTGTTCAATCATACCGGGATATCTGACGATAGCGAGCAGGAACTGAAAGAAGCAGCAAGAAGGGAAAAGGAGAACAGAGAAAACCTGGTCCAGATAAAAGGCAAAAGCAAAGACCCTGAACTCAAAATAGGCGGAAGGGCAAAGCTTGTCGATATCAATGGTAAGGCAATGGAAACCTACCGCATTACCGCTATCGCACATTACCACGATGGCAATACCTATTACAACGAATTTGTGGGAATCCCCGATCTGTTCAATGCGCCATATCAGGACAATGAGGCTATACCGATGGGCGAAGAGCAGCCCGCAAGAGTAATAGATAATGATGACCCGAGCGGAATGGGAAGAGTGAGGGTACAATTTCCTTGGCAGGAGGAAAAAAACCAAATGACACCTTGGATACGATTGATACAGCCCCACTCTGGCAGTGGTAAAGGGTTCCACTTTATTCCTGAAATTGGCGAAGAAGTTTTGGTAGGTTTTGAATCTCAGAATGCTGAGAAACCTTTTGTAATAGGAACACATTACAATGGCAGTGAAACAAGCGGATATGCTACTTCCGACAACAGTATAAAAGCAATCCACACAAGAAGCGGACATATCGTAAAGTTTACAGAAGATGAAAGTATTATCATCACCGATAAATCTGGAAATATTATAGAATTCGATACGGTGGGAAGTAATATTACTGTAACTGCGCCTGAAACAATGACATTTAATTGTAAAAATATGAACATTAATGTTTCTGAAAATATGAATACTTCCGTAGGTATGAATAAGATTAATTCTGTGGGTATGAATATAACTGAAATAGCAGGGATGAATATTTTTCAGAATGCAACACTGGATTATTCTTTAAACGCAACTAATATTAGCAAAATTGCAAGTGAAACCTATTCTTATGAAGCCAATGATATTCATAAAAGTGCTTTGGAAAATATAGATGTTGCTGCTGGACTTGATTACATTCAGAATAGTGAAGAAACTATACATAATCTTTCCGGAGAACAAGGACATAACGCATAAAACTTTAGCTATGGCTGAACAGGAAAAAAAAGGAAAGATTACCATCGTTGCCAAAAATATAAAAGGGAGTGCAAAGGGAAAGATTCTTGAAGAAAGCAAACAAACAAAAAATGTAGTCGAGGGGAAGTTTTATCAAGATGGCAAGAAGGGAGGAGTTAATAATGATAAAAAGAGAGACAGAAGTTTTCCTCCTTCGGTAATATCTTATTTTATATTTATAGATTCCGAAAGTAATACTCCTATTAATGGATTAGAAATAATTATTAAAGATAAGGATGGAAATATTATTAAACAACAAACCAATAATAAAGGAATCATTGGTTTAAGTCGAAATTACAAAGCTCCATTTACTTTGCTTAATAGCAGACATAAAGAAGTTGATAAACCTTCAAAAGAGGCTCAAATAAAAGCAAAATATAGTTATTCAGATTGTTTTACTTTTAAAAAATATGAAGAAAAAGAACCTTCATATGTAACAAGCCTAAAAAAAATAAATTCTGTAAAAACAAGTAAGGTTTTGCTACCTCATGCAAAATTAGAGGTCATATCAGGCGATACATTGGAACAATACTTATCAGCCTCAGGAGCAAAAAACTTTGACAAAATAAATAAAACAGGATATATTTATGATTTTAACTGGAAATTCCCGGTTAAGGATTCTTACTACGATTTTGATTTTGGTGAGGAAGGAGTCGTATATATTCCAAATCAGGATTACGACATTAAAAATCTAAAAGACAATAAATGTCATATTTTTTATCTTACACATTATAGCCGTACCTCATTAGGTCAAAAAATAATTAAAGATTTGAATATAGTTAAGAGGAGTGTTTGGAGTGATCATTCAATGGAAAATTTTGATATTATAGATCCAAAAAAAATAAATTCTAAAAGGAGTAAAATTGAATTTGATTGGGGGTATAATACAATTGTCCTTCATAACTCTGGAAATGGTATGGAACCAACAATTCAAAAATTATATAACAAGCATGTTGTGGAAAATGGATGGGAAGATATCGGTTATCATTATCTTATAGGTAGAAAAAGTAAGTCAGAAAGCAATATATATGAAGGACGACCATTAGTGTTTAAAGGGTCACATGGGTCAAAATACAACTCAAAAAAAATAGGAATATTGATTGAAGGAGATTTTGAGTATCAATGGTGGGATAAGGATGATGATTTGGAAAATGAACAGATTAAACTACTCGCTAAACTAATTTATAAGTTGAAAACTGAAATTCCTACAATTAAAAATCTTGTTGGTCACTCGGATGTATTAGGTAAAAAAAAGGATGATGGTTGTCCAGGAGAAATTATTCATAAAGTTATGGATGTATTTAGGGAAAATTTTGGTTTGTCAAATAAAATTATTAATGAATAAGAAGAAAACCATAAGAATAATTTTAATAATTATCTTACTCTTGATTTTTGTAAAGGGATTTATGGGAATAGTAAGATATTCTGATGATCCAACCGTTTCATTAGCATTGAAGTTTAATCCTTTTTCGGATAATGTAATACATCACCAAATTTTATTAGATTCTACATCTCAATATATTGTAATAGCATCTGATGAAAATGAGATCATTGGAGAAAAAATATTTTTAGCAATTTTTAATTTAAATTTCTTTTTCTTAATTATAGCATTTTTACTATTGTATTATACATTTCAGAAAAAAAGATAATGAAATTAAAATATTTTATCCTTTTACCCTTATTTTGGTTTTTTATTCATTCCATATACATAATTTGGGATGGATTCAATGATAAAGGTCAAACTGCTGATATAGCAGTGGTTTTCGGTAACAAGGTTAACATAGATGGCTCTTTGTCAGAAAGATTGAAAGCAAGGTTAGATCAAAGTATTGCAATATATAAAACAGGTCGTGTGGAGAAGATTCTAGTTAGTGGAGGGTATGGCAAAGAAGGTTTTTGGGAGGGATCAGAAATGAAAAAATATCTGATTGAAAATAAAATTCCTTCAGAAAAAATACTTGTTGATAATTTTGGGGATGATACCGAAAAAACAGTTGTGAATACAATTAAAATAATGGATAGCTTACATTATAAAAAATTAATTTCGGTTTCTCAATATTATCATCAAAGCAGGATTAAAAAATTTTTTAGAGAACATTTATTTTATAATGTATATACATCTAGCCCAAGATATTTTGAAATGAGAGACTTCTATTCAGTATTTAGAGAGTTTTTCGCATTTTATTTTGGATAATTAAATCTGAAGAATGAGGCATTTTGGAATCCCAATGGAGCGTTTTTAGATTCTCTAGGAGGGCTTCTTCAAAGTGGTATGTTTATATTTGAAAAGGGGAAATCACCAGTAAAGCAATAGTTATGTATTATAATAGAATTCTAATATTTAGTATTATATTTTTCGTAGCCGTATTCTCTACGATTTATTTGGGAATGCATTTTTCATCCAATCAAGTATCATCCTCTTGTTTAGAATGTTCTTATCCCAAAGATGTATTCTTTTTGTCAGTTTTTTCATTATTAATAGTTCCTTTTATATTAATTATACTAATTAAGCTTGGTGTGAAAAAAAAATTATTTTCTTGGTTAGTTACACTAATATATATAATGTTTGTACTCTTTAGTAGTTTTAATTTATTTACTGACAGAATATCTTCTTGGAGTTCATATAGTACTCAAGATGCATTGTTAGCTACCTTATTTGAATCATATATATACATAATAGCAGGTAGTATTATCATATTTTTTATTTTCTATAAGACACACATATTTTTAGTAGAAAAGAAAAACAAATGAACATAAGCATATCTACATATCAGGTAAAAAGAGGAGATACTTTGGAGTCCGTTGCAGGGCAATTGGGAATTTCGGCAGAGGCACTGAAACGTTATCACAATACTTATTGCGATTTGAAGAGTCTCATAGGGAATGATCTTAGAGGAGTTCATGAAATTCTGATTCCTTCACCTGAAAAAATTGCAGAACTTAAAGAAAACCAAAAGCAAATATCTTTAAGCAACAGTCTTCCTTCTTTCCATTTGAATAAAAATTTTTATGCTTTAAACTATGAAGCAACGGAACGATTTGAACAACTGGATAAAGAAGATTTAGTAATTGATTATTCCGTTTCTGTAAAGCTCCAAGAAACTGAGGGTAAAGGTTTTATTTCCGAAGTAAAAGCCACGGAATACAAAAAAAATGGTGAGAAGCCAAACGATAAAATCAGCAACCTTTCTTTAGGATGTATGGAGAGTATCTCTCCGCTTACATTTATAGTTCCGGTACAGGGAAAGATAAAAGGGTTTTACGACCATAAAGCTCTTATCAAAAAATTTGAAAGTAAAAGACCAGATTTAGAAGACTTTTTTATTGGAGAAGTCAGTAGAACCTATCTGAATAATTTTCATTCAGGCATTAAGAATGAAAATTATTTGTTAAAACAATTTCAATCCGCATTGTTGTATCAAATTTTATTTCCCGAAATGGATTGGTTTCATAGAAAAAAAGAGTGGGAGCAAAGTTTTTTTGTTGTTCCCAATTCATTTTCGGTAAAATGCCTGTTTCATACTGAATATAATTTTGAAAATCCCTATGATGTAGAAATTATCATTAAAGGTAAAATAGAAGAAAGTTGCAGTTTACAGGAATTATTGAGACGAATGAAATTTGAAGAACTTCCAGAAGATAAAGTAACAGGTGAAATAGAATTACGTTATACTACCTCCAAAGAGACCAGGCAATTAAAGAACATAGAGGCAAGCATTATACTTTTGCATCAGGAAGAATTGTATCGGAAGCAGAGTCTATTGCTTAGGGCAAAAGAAGAGAATCAGGTAAGAAAATTCAGCACATTATTAGATTAAAAAACCGATGAAAAAATACATTGTACAGAAAGGAGATACTTTGGACTCCATTGCAGAGCAATTTGGAGTAAAAGACGGACAGACTCTCCGCTCCTATCATAATATTTATTGTCCGTTAGATGATTTACTGGGACATGATGTTGTTCCTGGAAAAGAACTTTTAGTTCCTGAAGATTCTCAATATCTGAAAGATGATGATGAAGTAACCGATTCTATTAACGGTTATGACGATGAAGCTGAAGAAACTGTAGAAGTTTCAGAAGAACAGAAGGAAGAATCTCAAGAAGAAAAAAAAGAAGATCAGAAAAAAGAACAGCAATCCGAAAGCAGTTCCAGTGAACACGATGGTAAATATTTCGTGATACAAAAAGGAATGTGCCAATGCAACCAAGGCTTTAAGTTTCCAAAATTTAAAGTAACCAGCCATCAGAAACATTATTGGAATGATTCTGATGGGCAGGCAGATCATCTTGCCGTAACGGAAGATGATCTGACACTTGACCCACCTGCAATGCCTTTTGGAAATTGTAAACTAAAGCCTTCTTCGGGAGGATACTTGCCTTGTGCTTTTGCACCGGCAGGAAAATGGACAAAG
>NZ_AUFK01000009.1 GCF_000426465.1 Epilithonimonas caeni DSM 17710 | reverse complement strand
CAATCTATCGTTGTCAAAGACGCAGAATAAAAGCAGATAGAACATTTTCCTCCCATGGAGCACTTTACTATAGTGGTCAACATTGGTGGTCGCTGATAGATGGCTTAAAAGCGCCTCGGGAATGAAATCCAGAACCTGACTAAGGGAAACTTTGTGGTCATTGAATACTGACATAAATGTTTGATTATCAGTATAAATATACAAAATTTAAACGACAAAAACAAGTTAATTATTTGATTATCAGGTAATTGTAAAATTATTTTTTGCGCATATAAAAACAAAAAAGTCGGAAGAAAATCTTCCGACCATGACTATTTATAACGGTGCTTTTTTTATTTTTGTTAAAATCGAAAATCAATAAAAATGATATCAAAAAAATTCCTTGAGAACATCACAAACGAATTGACAAACATAGAAAACGACGGGCTGTATAAAAAAGAAAGGATCATCACATCGCAGCAAAGTGCAGAGATAGAAGTTGGAGGAAAAAAGCTTCTGAACTTCTGTGCGAACAATTATTTGGGATTATCTAATAATCCGGAGGTGATGAAAGCGTCTCAAGATGCGATAGGGTCTCACGGTTATGGAATGTCGTCGGTTCGTTTTATTTGTGGGACTCAGGATATTCATAAAGATTTAGAAGCCAAGATCTCCAAATTCCTCGGAATGGAAGATACGATTCTTTACGCTGCTTGTTTTGACGCCAATGGTGGCGTTTTTGAGCCTTTGTTCTCTGAAGAGGATGCCATCATTTCCGATGAACTGAATCACGCTTCTATTATTGATGGAGTAAGGTTGTGCAAATCTGCAAGATACCGTTACAAAAATAATAACATGGAAGATCTGGAAGCTCAATTGATCGCAGCTTCTGAAAAAAATCACCGTTTCAAAATCATCGTAACCGACGGCGTTTTCTCAATGGACGGAATCGTAGCCGACTTAAAAGGTGTTTGCGATTTGGCGGATAAATATGATGCTTTGGTAATGGTAGATGATTCTCATGCAACAGGTTTTATCGGAAAAACAGGCCGTGGAACACACGAGGCGAATGATGTGATTGGTAGGGTGGATATCATTACTTCAACTTTAGGAAAAGCCTTGGGTGGTGCTTTGGGTGGATTCACTTCGGGGAAAAAGGAAATCATCGATATGCTAAGACAACGTTCTCGCCCATATTTATTTTCCAATTCATTAGCGCCTGGGATTGTTGGTGCGGCTTCCAAAGTTTTGGATATGATCTCCGATGACACTTCTTTGAGAGATAAAGTGATGGAAAATGCAGAATATTTCCGGAAAGAAATGAAGTCCAAAGGCTTCGACATTCCAGACGGCGATGCAGCGATTGTTCCCGTAATGCTTTATGATGCAAAGCTGGCACAGGAAATGGCAGAAAAACTTTTAAACGAAGATATTTATGTGATTGGATTCTTCTATCCTGTTGTTCCGAAAGGCAAAGCAAGGATCAGAGTTCAGCTATCAGCAGCTCATTCAAGAGAACATTTGGACAAAGCTATTATGGCTTTTGAGAAAGTAGGAAAAGAATTAGGAATTATCTAAAATAAAATCGCTTCCAAAATTTGGAAGCTTTATTTTTTACAACAAAAAACCAGCAAAACTATTTGCTGGTTTTATATTTTTTGAGAAAGTCTCAGAACTATTTCTTACCACCGTAAGCTTTGTCCTTGATTCTTGCTTTTTTACCTCTAAGGTCTCTGAAGTAGTAGATTCTAGCTCTTCTAACTTTACCTTGTCTGTTAACTTCAATTTTTTGAAGTGCAGGCATATTGATAGGGAAAACTCTTTCTACACCAACATCACCAGACATTTTTCTGATAGTGAAAGTTTTTGTGGCACCGGTTCCTCTCAATTGGATCACAGTTCCTTTGAAGAACTGAGTTCTTGTTTTCTGACCTTCTTTGATCTCGTAATACACAGTGATGGTGTCACCGGCTTTGAATTCTGGGAATTCTTTTTTCGTAATGTACTTGTCCTGTACGTATTTTACTAAATCCATTTTTATAAAAAAAATTTGTTTTGTCAAGCTAAGCAACATTCACGTCCTTCGTCAGAGGTTGATTAACAGGTTGCAAAAATATAAATAATTTTCATAATTGCAATACGATCTGAGAATTAAATTTAATTATTTAATGTCCAGCAACTCTACTTCAAAAATCAAAGTACTGTTTGGTCCAATTTCTTTGCTCACTTCTTGTTCACCATAAGCCAAATGTGGTGGAATTGTAAACCTGAATTTACTTCCTACAGACATCAACTGCAAACCTTCCGTCCAACCTTTGATAACTCTGTTAAGAGGAAAAGAAGCTGGTTTTCCACGCTTTACAGAGCTGTCAAAAACCTTGCCTGTAATTGTGGTGCCGTGATAATGGCATTTTACCGTATCTTTTGCTTTTGGTTTCTGTTCTTCGGTTTCTACGAGGATCTCGTACTGCAAACCACTCGGAAGCGTAGTTACGCCATCTTTCTGCCCGTTTTCAACCAAAAAATCTTGACCCTCTTTTAAGTTTTTCTCAGCCAGTTCTTTTTTTCTTTTGAATAATAAATCCGCTACACCCATTTCTAAATTTTTTTCAAAGGTATTTATTCTCAGTCGATTCATCAAAAAATTGCAATTATTTCCCGTAACTTTGACGAGATAAGAAAAGATAAAACAATAGATTAGGAGCTTAATCCCGCTGTCCACTATATCTTTTTTATTTTTTTACAAGTTTTGTCACTTCGATTGAATCGAAGTCCATAAAAAAATAAAAAAGGATGCCGTTCCCATCGGGGCTAGGTGTTTCGTCAACGATTCAAGTTTTGTCATCAAAATAACATTTGTCAAAAAGTCGGAAATTTGAACATTTAGAATAAGTATTATGCTCAATTTAAGACCTGTGAGAGTTAATTCATATTTCTTTGATAAGTTTTACGTCTTTGCGAGCCTTAAAAATATTTTCAATAATGTCAAAAAATCTTTGCGGACTTTGCATTAAAATTTTAGATAATACATTATGAACAAAGAAACCGAAAACAAACTCATCCACAAAAACACCAAACCAACAAGTATGAGAATTCTGGTCTACGATTTTCTGAATTCCCAACCATTCGCCACCTCACTATCCGAAATCGAAAACCATTTCCAGAATGCCGACCGAACCACCATTTACCGCACCTTGAAAACCTTCGAAGAAAAAGGAATCGTTCACAGCATTCAGGAAAATTCAACCACAAAATACAAGCTTTGCCACGATGATTGCGACGAGAAAACGCACAAAGACTGGCATCTTCATTTCTACTGCAAAATCTGCAAACAGACCACCTGCAAAGAAGATATTTCGTTCCCCGAAAGTATGAAAACCAATTTCAGGATTGATGAAATCAGACTTTTCGCTAAAGGCATCTGCGAAAATTGCCTCGAATCGACTTTCAACAATTAAGTAATTTGTATAAGTCTGAGGCTCTCGAAGACATCATTCCATAAAACTTTGCAATAGCATTGCATTTGCATTAGCAATATCTTTGTTAAAAATTATTTCGATATGGAAGAGTGTTGCAGTACAAAACCGAAGAAAGAACATAACCACGAAGCTCACGACCACAGTGACCACGACCACAGTGACCACGACCATTCTCACGGTAATTCAAAAATTGCATTATACATCAGTTTAATCATATTTTTCTCTGGACTCATTTTGGATTTCTGGATTAAAGCGGATTGGTTTACCAGCAACGTTTGGCTGAGATTTAGCTGGTATTTCGTGTCTTATATATTAGTTGCGTTTTCAGTTTTCAAAGATGCATTTGAGCTGGCAAGGAAATTCGATTTCTTCAATGAGTTTTCTTTGATGGGAATTGCAACAATTGGTGCCTTTGCGATCGGCGAATTCCCGGAAGGCGTTGCCGTAATGCTATTTTATACGATTGGCGAAATGTTCCAAGAGTCTGCAGTCAACAAAGCCCGAAATAATATCAGATCATTATTAGACGTTCGTCCAAAAGAAGCCACAGTTTTCCGGGATGGAAACTGGAAAACGATTTCACCGGAAGATGTCAAAATCGGGGAAAAGATTCAGGTGAAAGTAGGAGAGAAGATTCCGTTGGATGGTGTTTTGTTGTCAGAAAAAGCAAGTCTCAACACATCAGCTTTGACAGGTGAAAGCAAACCCTCATCAATCCAAAAATCAGAAGAAGTTCTTGCCGGAATGTTGAACCTCGACCAAGTCATCGAAATCGAAACAACCAAATTATTTGAAAATAGCTCGATTGTCAGAATTCTTCAAATGGTTCAGGACGCAAGTTCCAGAAAAGCCAAAACCGAATTATTCATCAGAAGATTTGCGAAAATCTATACACCTATTGTCTTCTTTTTGGCACTTTTGGTGACACTTATTCCATATCTTTTTGTTGAGAATTATGTTTTCAAAGATTGGCTATATAGAGGTTTGGTTTTTTTGGTTATTTCTTGCCCTTGTGCTTTGGTGATTTCGATTCCGTTGGGATATTTTGGCGGGATTGGTGCCGCTTCCCGAAACGGGATTTTGTTCAAAGGTTCTAATTTCCTCGATATCATTGCGAATGTGACAACGGTCGTGATGGATAAAACAGGAACATTGACGAAAGGTGTTTTCAAAGTTCAGGATATTGTTCCGGAGAACATTTCGAAAGAGGACTTTTTATCCATTTTATCTTCTGTTGAGAGTCATTCAACGCATCCGATTGCAAAAGCCATTTCAGAGTTTCATCCTTCTGATCAGATTCCGGAATCTGTAGAGGAACTTTCCGGAAAAGGAATCAAGGCGATTATTGATCAACAAAGAATTCTTGCCGGAAATACAAAGCTTCTGAAAACTTTCAATATCAATTATCCGGAATTCTTGGAAGAAATTGTTGAGACAACAGTTGTTTTAGCTATTGATAACGAATATAAAGGTTATATCACAATTTCCGATGAAGTAAAAGAAGACTCAGAATTGGCAATTGATCAATTGAAAAATAATGACATAAAAACGGTGATGTTAAGCGGAGATAAAGATTCTCTGACTCAAAATATTGCTAAAAAACTAGGAATAGATTCTGCTTTTGGAGGCTTACTTCCGGAAGGAAAAGTTGAAAAACTGGAAAATTTGAAAAGCAACCCGAAAGAAGTTGTCGCTTTCGTTGGAGATGGAATCAATGATGCACCGGTTTTGGCTTTGAGTGATGTCGGAATGGCAATGGGAGGATTAGGTTCCGATGCTGCGATTGAAACGGCGGATGTTGTTATTCAGACAGACCAACCTTCGAAAATTGCAACGGCAATCAAAATCGGAAAAGAAACTAAAAAGATTGTTTATCAGAATATATTTTTAGCTTTTGGAGTCAAAGTGATTGTCCTTATTTTAGGAGCGGGTGGATTAGCAAATATGTGGGAAGCGGTCTTTGCTGATGTTGGTGTAGCCCTACTTGCAATCCTTAATGCCGTCAGGATTCAGAATATGAAATTCTCTAATTAATTCAAAATATCGATTTATATAACCACCCGAATTATTGAAAAACAGTTCGGGATTTTTGTTTGAGAAAATGCCTTCAAATTAATTTCTTGTTTGTTAATAAAATTGTATTATCTTAGTTAAAAATGAAAATATGATAAGAACATCGCTATTTTGCGCATTATTATTGTCTCAATTTGGGACGGCTCAAGGTTTTTTGAAGACTCAAGGGCAGAAAATTGTGAATTCCAAAGGTGAGAATGTTTATCTGAAAGGTCTTGGATTGGGCGGTTGGATGCTTCAGGAAGGTTATATGTTGAAGACCGATGATTTCGCCGGACCTCAATTTAAAATCAAAGAAAAGATTGCAGAAGTGGCAGGCGAAGATGGTAAAAACGAATTTTATAAAGCTTATCTCAAAAACGGAATTACTAAAAAAGACATCGATTCTTTAGCAAAATGGGGATTCAATTCCATAAGACTTCCAATGCATTATAATCTTTATACTTTGCCAATCGAGAAAGAACCTGTGAAAGGACAAAATACTTGGCTGGAAGAAGGTTTCAAAATGACCGATGACCTTTTGAAATGGTGTGAAGACAATAAAATATATTTAATCTTGGATTTGCACGCAACACCCGGAGGTCAGGGAAATGATGCCAATATTTCTGATAATGACAAATCAAAACCGAATCTTTGGGAAAGCGAGGAGAATCAGAAAAAGACAATCGCACTTTGGAAAAAACTGGCTGAACGTTATAAAGACAAAGAATGGATTGCGGGTTATGATATGATCAATGAGCCTAATTATGGCTTCACCGGAAAAAATCCGAATGGAACAGATGAGATGTCCAACGCACCACTTTGGAAACTTCAAAAAGAGATTTCCGATGCGATAAGAGAAGTTGATAAAAACCACATCATCATTCTTGAAGGTAACGGTTGGGGAAATAATTATAACGGATTGCCGAAACTTTGGGACGATAATCTGGTCTTAAGTTTTCACAAATATTGGACGACCAATTCCCAGGATGCAATCCAGAATATCGTAGATACAAGACAAAAACTAAATGTTCCTGTTTGGTTGGGCGAAACTGGGGAAAATTCCAACGTTTGGTTTACGGAACTCAATCAATTATTGTTGAAAAATAACATCGGTTATGCTTATTGGCCAATGAAAAAGATTGATAATATCGCTGGTGTAACGAATGTCAAGATCACACCGGAATATAAGAAACTTCTTAATTATTGGAAAAACGGAGGACAGAAGCCTACAAAAGATTTCGCTAAAAATGCTCTGATGAAAATCGCTGACAATTACAAAATAGAAAATGTGCAGGTTAAAAAAGATGTCATTGATGCAATGTTCCGTCAAGTAACTGATGAAACGACTAAGCCTTATAAAAACCACCTTGCGCCAGGAAGAATATTCGCGACAGAATATGACCTAGGACGATTTGGAAGTGCTTATTCTGATAATGATTTTGAAAATCTTTGGGTGAGCACAGGAAGCCATACGGAATGGAACTCCGGAAATAAAATGAGAAACGATGGGGTTGATATCTATGCTTGTAATGATAAAATCAACAATGGATTCTATGTCGGGAAAACGGAGAAGGGAGAATGGTTACAATATACTGTGAAAAGTAATCAGGCAAGAAAATACACAGCTACTTTCAGGTATAATAATGATTCTGCACAAACTTCCGAATTGATTGTCAAAACAGAAAATGGTGATGATTTGGCAACGATTAAATTACCCCCAACTGGAAAGAATATTTGGAAAACAGTTTCTGTAGGTAGTGTTAATCTTAATTCCGGAGAAAATAAATTAAGATTGTACTTCGAAGTTGGAAATGCGAACCTAAATTACTTCGAATTGAAGTAACTTCATATCAATACATTTAATTATAAAGCATCTCGATTACGATTGAGATGCTTTTTTGTTGGTAAAAATCACTTTGGCTCGATATTATCTAAATTAACTTATTGTAACAAATTAATTTTTAAATTAGAGTAAGGAATTGGGTAACATTTCTGGGAACTATATTACTACTTAATAAAACCAAACTATGAATAAGATCTTTCCATTCATTTTTCTTTTCTATACCTCTCTGTTTTTTTCTCAAAGTACGCTCACGGTCTACAGGTCTGATAATCAAAAGCCGATCAAAGGTGCAAAAGTCTATTGTAATGATAAATTATTGGGACAAACCAATGATAAAGGGATTGTGACTTTTACAACCAAATGTGCAAAAGTGGATGTGGAAATCGATAATTATATTGGTGATGAAGTAGTGGTGGACAAAGTAATGGAAATTGGACTGGACCGGGAGAACATCAAAGCCAGTGAGATCAAAGGCGTGGTTTTGAGCAATCAAAGTGATCCGAGAGCTTTGGCGATCATTGATAAAGTTTTTAAAAGTTTCAAGAACAATTCGCCTAATTCTCTGGATTCTTATTCTTATAAATCTTACGAAAAAATGTCTTTTGATGTGGACGAGGACAGTATAAACGACTACACCAGATTTTACAATGCCAGGCAAGACTCTCTTTCACGGGTTGCGAATCGCAAGCTGCCTAAAAAAGAAAAAGAAATAAAAGACTCGATAGAAGGAGAGCAGATGATGGGAATTGCCAGAGATAGTAAGCTTTTCCTTTGGGAACGTGCGATGCAGTTTTTATATTCTAAAAAGTATGGCGAAAAAACCAATATTCTTGATAACAGGATCTCCGGTTTAAAAAATCCTGTCTACGAAATGTTGGCTCTGCGTTCCAACAGAGACAAGATCCCGAGAGAGATTCTTCCCGAAAACAGAAGTCTTTACCGATACTTTTTAACAGATTCTATCGAGATAGATGGCAGAGAAAATTTTGTCATCCGTTTCCGACAGGTAGATTACAAAGTTCCTGTTAACCGAAGAAAATACAACGGTTATCTGTACATTGATAAAGAAACTTACGCCATCAAAAAAATTGAAAGTAATAGTAAAGTCAAAACCGATGGAACGATAACTTCTGTTTGGATTCCGATTAATAACAAATGGTTTCTGAAAACCGAAAATCTTAAAATAAAAATGGGCGTTTCAGAATTCTCTACCGTCGGGAAAAAGGAAAATGAAACTGCCGAAGAAAAGAAAGAACGATTAGATAAGGTCAAAAGATTTGGAAACTATGCTTATATGAAGTCCGACTATTTTGACTTTCAGACACCTGTCGACTTCAAGGCTTCACAGTTCAGTGGTTATACAATGAGCGTGAAGAATGCAGATGGTTCTCTACTAGATCAATATAGAACAGATAGTTTGACCGCAAGAGAAAAACTGACCTATGTAAAAGTGGACAGTTTGGGAAAAAAATATACACTGGACAGGAAGGTCAGAGTTCTCACTTCTTTGCTAAGGGCCAAATTTACCGTTGGGATGGTTGACATCAGCCCGCTGCAAACCAGATATAACAAATATGAAGGCTTCCGGCCAGGTGCAAGTTTCAAACTGAATGAGAAGTTTAATAAATACATTTCTCCAGATATATATTTAGCTTATGGTTTCAAAGACCGGGGCTTCAAATATGGAGCAGGTGTAGATGTGAGAACCACTTTGGAAAGAAATTCTTTTTTCCGTTTCGAGTATTTCAATGATGTGATGGCTTCGGGGAGATTCAGTCAAAATCTTTGGAATGCGAAGATGCAGATCAATAACAACGGGATGTCTATCCAGAATGATAAATACTATAAGTTTGATGGATTCAGGCTCGGCTATGAAGTGGATTTGAGCAATTCGTTGACATTAAATGTCTCTGCAAAAAAGCAAAATGAGGAATCTGGCTATCCTTATGAGTTTATGGGAATGTCCAGAAAGTTTGAAAACTTCAGTTCGTTGGCGACCATCAAGTTTTCGCCGAACAACAGAAACATTATGACCCCGGCAGGTAAATATACCTTTGAGCAGAATTTCCCCGAGGTTTTCTTCAATTATGAGCAAGGTTATCAGAGTCTGGGTGGCGAGTTCAATTACAGTCGTTTTGATGTTCTGTACACGCATCAGTTCAGAACATCTTTGGGGATGACGCAGACCAGAGCATTTGGTGGATATTACTTAGGAAAGGCACCGATTTGGCATCTATTCGAGATGGGCGGTTTGGATGGTAATAGCAGTACCGGGATTTTGTCCAATTTCTCTTTGACCAGTTATTTAGGTTTTGCGACAATGACGGCAGGAAAGTATTTTAATGATAAGTTTGCAGGTTATTATATTACACATCGTATTCCTTGGTACTTCAAGAGTTTTGGGAAGAATACTTCCAGTTTCGATTTCATTTACAGAGGTGTTGTTGGTGATATGAAACATCCGGAATATCATCAGATAGAAAACTTTTCTCCATTGGACCATTTGTATCAGGAAGTCGGCTTTGAATACAATAATTTCCTGAGCTCGAGATTCAATTTAGGATTGTTTTACAGGGTGGGTTATTATGCGACAAGTAACTTCAAAGATAACTTTGGAGTACAATTAAAACTAAAGTTGCTTGAGTTTTAAAAATTATTTTCTTCTCTCAATGAGAGAATTATAATGTTTCTTTATTTTAATTTTAACTAAAAAAATGAACGAACTATTCAAACAACAGGTTTACGAGGTAACAAAACTAATTCCTAAAGGAAGAGTTTCTACTTACGGAGCTATCGCAAAGGCAGTTGGTTATCCCAATCATTCCCGTCACGTTGGCAATGCGATGGGTGGCTGTCCCAAAGATGTTCCGGCTCATAGGGTTATCAGTAGTTCTGGAAAATTATCTGTTCCATCTTTCCGGGAAAGATTGGAAAAGGAAAATGTTGTGGTACAGGAAAGTGGAAAGATCAAAGATTTTAATAAACTCTTTTGGAATCCTTTGGAAGAGTTATAATTAAAAAGTGTCCCTTAGTCGCGAGCTAATGGACTTTCTTTTTTTAGAATTAATGACAAAAATTTACTGCGATTTTTAACGAAATTAATCTCAAAAAATGCCCTTCTGCAAGTCCGATGAACAGGGCGTTTGCGAAAGTGGTCAAAAACGTACGTGCGTTTTAGGGAAAAGGCACGTACGTTTTGCTTAAAAGGTACGTACGTTTTAAATGAAACCTCCGTATGTTTTAGTAGATATTTGTAGATTTTTATCTACAGGTTGAAATATTTAATAAAAAATGCTTTTTTGTTTGGTTAAAATTTATACTTTTATCTCATTCGATAAGATTAATTTTAATTTAAAAACACAAAAAGATGCCTATTAAATTCAATGTGATCCCAAAAAAGAATCCTCAAAAAAGAGACGAACCTGCAAAGTATTATGCCAATATCGTAGGGGATGGCAAGACTACACTTAATGATCTGGCCAAGCACGCCGGTGCAATGTCCACGGTTTCCAAAGCAGATATCCTTGCAGTATTGGAAAGTACTTTCTCCAAGATCGCCGAAGATATTGCAGATGGCAAGATCGTGTATGTAGGGGAATACTTCACCTTGCAGGCCAGCGGTTCCAGCACAGGAGAAGAGAAGGAAAATAGTGTTACCGCAGCCAACATCAAGAGTGTGAAAGCGGTCTTCCGCCCAGGCAAGATGATCAAAGATGCTTTGAAGCTGGCAACCTTCCAGAAGAAAGCGTAACGCATACTGGATAACAACAAAAAGCCATCTCATTTGAGATGGTTTTGTTTTTAATTCCAATATTAAATATTGCTATTATCAAGATGAAGTTAATAATAAGTCATTTTGAAAACACCCGTTAATTATCTAAATGACCAAGCCATCCGAGAGGTGTATCGCTATCACCGATACAGGCTTTTAGGATCTGGTTGCTGGCTTTCTCAAAATTTTCACTATTGCTCATCAAGATTACTGCAATACCTTTTTCAGGGAAAGCTACTGCCAGATTTTGATTGGCCTCACCATGACCGGTATGAAAAAATCCCAGACCATAAGGCGAACGAAATAATCCAACGCCCAATCCCCAGGCCAGTTTGATGGCGTCATTTTCGGATGTCAGGCTGTCTTTCAGGGGGCCAAAACCACGTTTGCTTTTAATAAAGACCTGCGGGGATAACATTTGTTCGGAAGAGTGCTGTGACAAGCCTTTTCTCATCATAAGCTGCGTGATGAACAACGCATAATCATCTGCCGTTGTTGACATAGAGCCTGCAGCACGGCTGCTCTCCCGCCTTTCAGATCCGTATTTGCTCCCATCCTTGAAGTAAGCGTAAGAGAAATTATTTTCAAATGCTTTTTCCCATACCATGCTGGTGTGCGTCATTTTGAGTGGCCCGAAGACTTCTTCCCTGGCAATGTTTTCAAGCTTTTTTCCGGTATATTCCTCTATCATGTATCCCAGAAGATTGATGCCTTCGTTAGAGTAATAGAAACGTTCCCCCGGCTTGGCGATCAGGCTTACTTTGTCATTGTACAGATGACGGAGTACAGGCATTCCGGAACTATGGTCCAGCAACATCCTCGGAGTTATCCGCTTAAATGCAACCGTATCCTCTGCCAGATCTTTCCATTTTGGGTATTCTCCGATCGGCCTTTTAAGATAAGTATATACAGGTCTGTCCAGATCTAATATACCTTTATCTGCCAATCGCAGAAAAATATATGCGGACACTGGCTTTGTGAGAGAAGCGCCATACATGACGGTATTGTTGTTCAATGGTTTTTTGTACTCTGTATCTTTATATCCCAAACTTGATACCCATACGAGCTTGTTTTCATTGATGACCGCTACCTGAAGGCCTGTAATATGGCTGCTGTCCACGATGTGGGCCAGTCTTTCCCGGAGCGTCTTTGTAAGGACACGTGTACCGTTGAGATGTTTGACCTGATTGGCCTGTTGTGAATAAAATACAGACACAAAGAAGATGAATGTGAAGATAAATAGTCTTTTCATGTTTAAAAATATTGAATTTTGAGACGCTTCAAGGGGCTTCTATTCATATTAGAAGTCACGAAAATCATTCGTACTTGTGTTATAGATCAGAGCACCTAGGAAACAAGTACAAAGCTAGTAAACAGGGGCTTGTATTCTAACGACAGATACGTGACACCTTTACGTCACCTAATATTTTAGAAGCATTTATCTCAGAAATGAAAAGCTCAGGGGGTATCGGATGGATTGTTTATTCATCGCTCTAATCAGATTGATGCAAGTAAGTGCAAGAGCATAGATGTATATCAATAAGACCAAGGAAAAACCTATAGGAAATTCATAGACCATCAATGAAATAGCGGGGATAAAAAGCAAAGTAATGCTTATCTGGAAATTGATCGTCTCTTTGCCTGTGGAATCATATTCCGGAAGCTCATCTTTCTTCATCCACCACAGAACGGCCGGCAGGATAATATTGAGGATAGGAAAAAACAGACCTGCAAGAGCCAGCATCTGATACAAAGGGACGATTTTGCCAGGCCTCTTTATCTCTTCCAAAGTTAATGATGCTCCTTCAGGCTTCAAAAGATCTTCTGTCTTTACGTCCAGACATTCGGCCAAAAGTTTTAGCGTGGTCAGGTGAGCTTCCACCGTACCTTTTTCGATACGCTGGATGGTTCTGACACTCACTCCGGAAAGTTCGGATAACTGTTCTTGGCTCAGCCCTTTGTTTCGGCGGTAAGTTGCTAATTTGGAAATTGTCATGAAACAAATATATAAAAAACAGACACTATTGATATAGTGTCTGCATATATATTAAAAATACGAATGGGATTTATTTAAACGCCTCTATCGCCTTGTTTATCGCCTCGATCTGCTGGTGTATTGTCGGGCTGTTAGGATTAGCTTTCAGAACTTCCATTTTTTTGTTCAGACCATCTTTCAACATTTGTACAATCATCATTTTCACTTGCGGATTATCTGGCATTTGAGATTTGGCCTGTACAAGAACTTTAGTGATTTTCTCCGTAGCTTTCAAGTTATCAGAAGACATGATCCAGTTGTAACCTTCTTCCGCAGATTTGCCAAGAGTCGGGTCCTGGAATTTGATAAAAGGGTAGAAGGCAACAGTGGTTCCGATAGCTGGCATCTGCTTTTCTATCTTTTTTGATACGATAAGCGGAAGTAATTTGGATATTAGATCATCCGATGCGCCATTCAAATCGATATTTTCGATTGCTGCGACTGCTTTGGATGGGTCAAGATCTGCGATTCCAGCTAAAGAAGAACCTTTTACTGCATTAGAAACAGCATTCAGACCTTTTTCATAAATAGAACCATACTTAGCATTTTTAGTTTTTGCTAAAGCTGAGATTGCTGCGGCTTGAACAAATGTTTTCGGGTCGTTGGAAGCTAGTTTTTCTACTTCAGCGGTCAAAGCTTTTGCCTGGTCTGGATTACTCAGATCAAGCAGTTCCAGAGCTTGTTCTCTGATCCTGAAGAACGGGTCTTTAAGCGCCGCAGCCAAAAGCTTGATAATCGAAGGGTTTTTAGCATCTGCCTCTTTAATTCCGTTTAAAGCATTGTATTTACTCTTGAATTCTTTTGAACCGGTAAATTGTAATAAATTTTGTTCCGGAGTTTTAGAATCGGTAATGTCAGCAACCAAAATGCCGTCTGCGTTGATATTGATAAGGTCTGGATTCTTCGAGGAATCAAAAGAAAAAGTATTCTTTGCTTTTGCATCCACCCAAACATTGAAACGTTTTGGTTTGCCATTGTCATAAACATCGATTGCCAAAGGGAACTCAAAAGGTAGATCTTGAGATTGATTGATAACAACGGTCACTTGCTTTTTAACAGGCTCAAAAGTATAAGTGTAATTCAATTTCGGATGTCCGCTTCCAAAATACCATTGGTTGAAGAACCAGTTCAAATCTTTCCCAGACACTTTTTCGAATGATAATCTTAACTGATGAGCCTCTGCGTTTTGATATTCGTAAGTTTTGAGATAATCATTCATTCCCGCAAAAAAGGCATCATCACCAAGATAATTTCTCAGCATATGAAGAATGCCGCCACCTTTTTGATAGGTCACCAGATCGAAAACATCTTCGCGCGATGCATAATCAAATCTTACGAGGTCCTTTTTGAAGTCTCCGGGATTGTGAAGATAATTTCCTACATCCTCCATCTGATGGTAATCGGCCTGGTCTTTTCCGTATTTATATTCGTTCCAAAGATATTCTGAATAGTTGGCAAAAGATTCGTTAACGGTCAAATTGCTCCAGCTTTCTGCTGTGACAAGATCTCCGAACCAATGATGGAACAATTCGTGGGCGATGGTGTCTTCCCATTTGTTCTCGTCAATTAACTGCCCGGTTTTTTGAAGGATATCACTTCCGTGTAGTGTTGCGGTTGTATTCTCCATAGCTCCGGAAACATAATCTCTTCCGGAGATCTGTGCATATTTTGCCCAGGGATAATCGTAGCCTAATTTCTTGGAGAAAAACTCGATCATTTCCGGTGTGTTACCATAGATCTGTTTTGCGTAAGGTTCATATTCCTTCTCGATATAATAATCTACGGGGATGTTTCTCCATTTATCTTTCACAACCGCATATTCTCCAACGCCCATGAAGAAAAGATAAGTAGAATGTCTCTTATCCATTACCCAATGGTCAGTTCTCATATTTCCGGATTCTTTTTGGGAATCTTTCAGAATTCCGTTGGAAAGGGTGACATATTTATCAG
Organism: Epilithonimonas caeni DSM 17710; assembly: GCF_000426465.1. GTDB lineage: Bacteria > Bacteroidota > Bacteroidia > Flavobacteriales > Weeksellaceae > Epilithonimonas > Epilithonimonas caeni. Next base: position 914,123 of record NZ_AUFK01000009.1, on the reverse strand, counting down.
GAACGGTCATATAGATTTCCTGAGTTGTCTTCTGGTTTGATTTGTCAATTGTTGGGAACCATGCAGATGAAGATTCTGTTTCTCCCTGAGTCCATATCTGTGTTGGCTTGTCCGGGTCTTTGCCTTGAGCGTTGATGAAATAAAGCCCTTTTGCATCATTGATCGCAGCACTTCCTGCCTGTTTTACTTCATTGGGACGAGCTGTATATTTAATGTAAACCGTATAGTCTTGATTCTTCTGATAAGTTTTATCAAGCGTGATCTTCAGTTCATCATTTTTATAATCGTATTTCAAAGGCGATTTTGAACCGTTCTTATCCAAAGCAACTTCGTGGATCAGCATTCCTTTTGCGTCAAGAATCAATTCGTTGGTTGCATAGAAGAAAGGACTTGCGGTCAGCCACTCTTCGCCATTCATTTGTTCTTTCTGATAATCGAAGCTGACTTTCAGTTTGGTATGTTTTAGTTCTGTCGTTTTGGTGTGGGTTGCTCTGTAAGGAATGGTTCTTCCCGAAGTCTCTGTTTGTGCAAAGATGGTATTTGAATTAAATATAGCACCCAGAAAAAGTGCTGCAATGAATATTTTCTTCATTTTATTGAATTATATCGTTGATTTATTTTAAAAGAGATAAGTGTTTGTTTTTAAAGGAATGTTACAAAAAAAAGCGGGAAATTCCCGCCTAATTTATATCGCCACAGGTGCCTTGATCCCCGGATGTGGGTCATAATTTTCCAAAGTAAAATCCTCAAAATCAAAATCAAAAATATCTTTGATCTCAGGATTCAGTTTCATTGTCGGCAGAGGTCTCGTTTCTCTGGAAAGCTGTTTCTGAACCTGCTCAAAATGATTGTTGTAAATATGGACATCACCAAAAGTGTGGACATAATCGCCAACTTCCAGCCCGGTAACCTGAGCAACCATCATCAGTAAAAGTGCATAGCTCGCTATGTTGAAAGGAACTCCCAGGAAGACATCCGCACTTCTCTGATATAACTGAAGTGACAATTTCCCATCAGCCACATAAAACTGAAACAAAGCGTGGCAAGGTGCCAAAGCCATATTCGGGATTTCCGCAGCGTTCCAGGCAGAAACGATTAATCTTCTGGAATCAGGATTTTTTTTGATCTGCTCAATGACTTCAGAGAACTGGTCAACTACTTTTCCGTCTGCACCGCTCCAGCTTCTCCATTGTGCGCCGTAAACCGGGCCCAGGTCTCCATTTTCATCTGCCCATTCGTCCCAAATTGAAACGCCGTTGTCTTTAAGATATTTGATATTCGTATCTCCTTTGATGAACCAAAGCAGTTCATAAATAATAGATTTCAAATGAACCTTTTTAGTCGTGACTAAAGGGAAACCTTTGGACAGATCGTAACGTAACTGGTAACCAAAAACGCTGCGTGTTCCTGTTCCTGTTCTGTCGGTTTTATCGGTTCCGTTATCTAAGATATGCTGAAGTAGATCAAGGTAGTTTTGCATTGTGAAAAATTATCAGCTTCAAATTTAGAAAAAACAAATTTTAAAATCTTCATTTCAAACCTAAAGTTATCCATATCAATACGATTTCGATTTTCTATTAAAAAAAGCATCCACAAAAAAAGTGAATGCTTCCTAAAATATTTGTTTCCAGATCTTAAACCGCCGTATAACCGCCATCAACAAGATAATAACCACCTGTCATGAAAGACGATTTTTCTGAACTTAGAAAAAGAACCAGTTCTGCAACTTCTTCCGCTCTTCCCAATCTTCCCATTGGATGTTTTGCGATCAAAGCTTTTTTATGTTCTTCATCAAGCTGATCCAAAAGTGGCGTATCAATATAACCGGGGCCTACTGCGTTACAACGGATGTTTTTTTGCGCGTATTCTGCTCCTATATTTTTCGTAAGACCTACAACTGCGTGTTTTGTTGAAGTATATGCTGAAGAAAGCGGCGCTGCAACCGTTCCATGAATAGAAGCTATATTGACGATAACACCACCTCCGTTTTTTTCCATCTGGGTCAATTCATATTTACAGCCATAGAAAACACCATCAAGATTGATGTCAATTACTTTCTTCCAGCCGTCCAAAGTATAATCTCCCGTTTGATTGGCTTCTCCACCGATTCCCGCATTGTTGCATGCAACATCCAATTTTCCGTAAGCGTGGACTGTTGCGTTGACAAGCACTTCAACTTGTGCAGGATCTGAAGTATCTGCTTTTACGAACGTCGCTTCTCCACCTTCTGATTTAATTTGTTCAACGGCTGATTTTCCGTGTTGCTCATTGATGTCGGAAACCACAACTTTTGCACCTTCTTTGGCATACAATTTTGCGATTGCGAGTCCAATCCCCGAACCAGCACCTGTAACCAAAGCCACTTTATTGTCTAGAATTTTCATAACAAATGAAATTTTAATTTGTTTTATTAATGCTTTATTAAAGCAAAAATGATGCAATGCAACCTTTTCGACAGTTAATAATTTCTTAAATGTTTCAAATAGAATCAATGAATATATTTCACATCGAAACAATTTTGCTTTTCTTCTATAAAATCCTTGGTTTCGTCTAATAGATTTGATATTGTTTTCTATATGGGACAATTTTGTCCCCATGAAACAATCGTACAATACAAAATAAACTTCAATACGGAGTACATCAATGAACCCGAAGGGTTCAATATCAATAGCCAAAGGTTTCCAACCTATAAAAAAATGAATAGAAATTAATATTGTGAACTTTTTGCAAACCAAAAATATGCAGACGGAAATGTAGAAGTAATGAAACAGAAAAAATGAAAACGGGCAATGAAAAAGATAATGAAGAAGTCGGGTTTGCAAAAAGTTTTTTAAAAGAAGCCTGAAGGGTTCAATATCAGTGGCCGTATGTGAAACCTATGAAATCCAATATAAAATCACGAATAAAAACGTGAAAAAATAATCAAAATGGATTTCACCAATTTATTAAAAATAGTCTGGACAGCCTTTTTCCCCACAAAAACAGAGGTATCCTGCAAGAAAAGCGACTCAGAGCGACCCAATTGATGTCTTGAGATAAGAGTTATAATTGTTGGAGAAAAATAATCGCAAAGCAAAACGAAGTTTATTTAAAACACATACAGAAAATTTGACCTTGCTTAATTAAATAGTTTTAAGCTAATAAATAAGATAATGGTAGAGAAATTTTTAAATTTACTTCTTGAAAATTTTCACAAATCCAATATTTTTAAGGGTTTGAACAAATTCAAGTTTTAAAAGGATGAGAAGTTGCAATTTTGTGCTTTAATCTCTTAATTTAAAAATGATAAACCTAAAAAATAAAAACCTTGAAATCAGCCTTCATCTCTTGATTTGGCTGGTTTTATTCTTCCTTCCTGCTGCATTTACGATTGGTTCCCAAACCGATTGGAGTGCGATTTTCAGGCATTTTTGGCTTCAGCTGTTTTTCCTTGCTATTATTTTTTATCTCAATTATTTTATTATTGTAAAATGGCTGTTTGAAGATAAAAGACCACGGTTCTTTACATCCAATTTTTTACTGCTTGTCATTCTGATAGTTGTTAAAAGCCAGATTTTCGGACTGCTTGAGCCAGAACGACCGAAAATGCTGGGAAAACGCCCGCCAGAGGGAATGCGTTACTTTTTTGATTTTTTGATTTATCTGATTCCTGTCGCATTTTCGATTGCCATTAATGTAAGTAAAAAAATGCAGAAAGCGGAAGAAATGAAAATAGAAGCCGATAATATCAAACTGCAGTCTGAACTTCAACATCTTAAATATCAGTTGCAACCGCACTTTTTCTTCAATTCTCTCAATAATATTTATTCTCTGATTGATTTTGATTCGGAAAAAGCCAAACAAAGTGTTCATAGTCTGAGCAAACTGATGCGGCATCTTTTGTACAAAACCGATGTTGATAAGATCAGTCTTTCCGAAGAAATTGATTTTCTGAATAAATACATCGACTTGATGTCATTAAGATTGAATGACAAGACTAAAGTCTACACCAATTTTCCAACGAAAGTTCCAAGTTTGGAAGTTGCTCCGTTATTATTTATTTCGATTGTTGAAAATGCTTTTAAACATGGTGTTTCTGCAACGCAACATTCGGATATTAGTTTTAAAATGGAAGTTTTTGAAGATGAAATTCAGTTTACTGCTTCTAATTCTAATTTCCCGAAAACCGATACAGACAAAAGCGGTTCGGGTATTGGGGTCGAAAATCTGAAAAAAAGACTTACCTTGCTTTATCCTGGAAAACACGAGTTTCATTCCTGCCTAAATGACGGAATGTACATCGCGGAAGTGAAATTGAAAACGAAGTAAGATGAAAAAAATAACCTGCCTTATCGCCGACGATGAACCAATGGCACTGAATCTTATCGAAAGTTATGTCCTGAAAACACCTTTTCTGGAACTGAAAGCCAAATGTAACAACGCCATCGAAGCAATGCAGGTTTTGGAAGAGCAAAAAGACATCGATCTATTTTTTCTGGATATTCAAATGCCAGATTTGACAGGTCTGGAGTTTTCAAAACTGCTTCCTCAAAACAGTCGGGTGATTTTTACGACCGCTTTTGACCAGTACGCGATCGACGGTTATAAAGTGAATGCTTTGGATTATTTACTGAAACCTTTTGATTATAATGAATTCCTGAATGCCTCTACAAAAGCTAGAAATTATTTTGAATCTCAACAAACCATTTCAGTTGCAAAACCTGAGAGGAAACAAGAGTTTTTCTTCGTAAAATCTGAGTACAAACAAATCAAGATCAATTTTTCCGAAATCCTTTATATAGAAGGTTTGAAAGATTATGTGAAAATTTATTTGAAAGACAATCCAAAACCAATTCTAACTCTGATGAGCCTGAAAAAGCTGGAAGAAGAATTGCCTTCGGATAATTTTATGAGGATTCATCGTTCCTTTATCATTGGTCTTGACAAAATAGAAGCGATTGAAAGAAATCACATCATCATTGAAAAAGAACAGATCGCCATTGCTCCGAATTACAAAGATGCACTGATGGAATATATCGGTCGCAAAAGTTTGTAAATTCCCCTCACTTGGAAGGTCAATAAGAATAAATCAAAAAATTTCCACAATCTTCTGACCCATATTATTCAGAGAAAAAACTTCGTCTTTCTGTTTTCCGTTCATCACTTTTGCCAAAGGAGATTCTGGTGAAATACAAATGATTTTTTGATTTTCAAAAGTGATCTCGCCCAGAGAAACTGAAATAAAGAACAAACCTCTTTCTGTCTTTACAATGGCCCCTTTTTCGGCTTTATCAAACTTTTTTATCATCCTGAGGCTCTCGAAGGATGTTTTCAGAAAATCCTGTTGTTTCAGAACTTCATTCAACTGAACTTGTAGGTTGTTGATCTCCTGCTGAAGCATTTCTCTGCCTGTTTCATATTTGTCGCCCATTGAGCCTTTGGTGTCATTGTTTGACGCTCTGGTTTCTGAAATCAGTTTTTCAAAATTCTGGATTTTTTCGTAAAGTTTTTGGCGGACGATTTTTATTAATTCTTCTTTATTCATTTTTTACTACTAAAGTCAATCCCAATTTTTCAGCTTCATTGATCACAAATTCTCTGGCTTGATCTTTGTCATTTTTGATTTCACCTTCCAGAATGGCCTCCTTCACTTTTTCTTTCAGAATTCCTATTTCTCTGCCAGGTTTCAACCCAAATAATTCCATGATCTCTTCTCCTGAAATTGGTGGTTGGAAATTCCTCACCTGGTCTTTTTCTTCGACTTGCTTTATTTTCCTCGCCACATATTCGAAGTTTTTTTTGAATTTGGTTTGTTTCGAATAATTTTTGGTCGTGATATCGGATTTGCAAAGGATGAAAAGGTCTTCCAGATCTTCTCCGGAATCAAAAAGCAAACGGCGCAACGCGGAATCAGACGCATCATCGGTGATCAACGCAATTGGTCTGGCGTGCATTCTCACAAGTTTTTCCACATATTTCTGTTCCTGTCCAAGTGGAAGTTTTAACCTTTTAAAGATCGATTTTATCATTTTTGAACCGAGAAATTCGTGACCGTGAAAAGTCCATCCAATTCCTTCTACAAACTTTTTCGTTGGTGCTTTTCCGATGTCGTGGAGTAGCGCTGACCAACGGAGCCAAAGTTTATCAGTGCTTTCAGAAATATTATCGACAACAGCCAGAGTATGGTAGAAATTATCTTTATGCGTTTGTCCGTCGATATCTTCTATGCCTTTTAGTGCTGTTAATTCAGGAAGAATATATTTTAAAAGTGAGGTTTCTTCTAATAATTTTAATCCTTTGGAAGGCCTATCGGAAAGCATTATTTTATTAAATTCCACCATGATCCTTTCCATCGAAACAATTTTTATTCTTTCCGCTTCGTCTTTGATGGCTTTCAAAGAATTTTTTTCAATTTCGAAATCCAAAGTTGTGGCGAAACGAATCGCTCTCATCATTCGTAAAGGATCGTCGGAATACGTCTGATGAGGTTCCAAAGGCGTTCTCAGTATTTTATTGGATAAATCCCGCATTCCGCCAAATGGATCTATCAATTCTCCGAAATTATCTTTGTTAAGGGAGATCGCCATTGCATTGATCGTGAAATCTCTACGCTTTTGGTCATCTTCCAGGGTCCCTATTTCGACAGATGGCTTTCTGGAATCCTCACTGTAGCTCTCTTTTCTGGCACCAACAAATTCCAGTTCCAGGTCTTTGTAACGAAACATCGCCGTCCCGTAAGTTTTGAAAACGGCCACTTTTGTTTTTGGGTCGATTTCTTTTGCGATACTTTCAGCGAGTTCTATTCCGCTGGATTCAGTCACAAAATCAATGTCCGTAGGTGCTTTTCTTTGCATCAGCAGATCTCTTACGAAGCCACCAACTGCATAAACAGATTGTTCTTTTCTGTCGGCAACGTCAGAAATGATCTTGAAAAGTTTGAGGTTTTTATTTTGGTTTAGGTTTATGAACATTACTAAAATTAAGAAATGAAATCCTTATATATAAGGACTCCTTTATAAGATACAAAGATAATTGTTTTTAAAGTTATTATCTTGTTTATTGGAAATCAGGACTTTTTGTCTTTTTTAGTTTGTTTAATTATTGAAAATCAGACATTTTGCTATAAAAATAAGGGCGGTATTCTTTTTGTGATCTTGGTAAACACAAAAAGTAGTTTTTTTTCATAGTTTATTTTTCCGGCGGATGGTCTTGCGAAAGGTCATCCGCCGGTTTATTTATTCGCGGAGGATTTTGATCTGGTTGTTGTTCCACACTTTGATGACAGAGGAACCCGAAAACTCAGAAACTTTGTCCTGATCGTCTTCTACGATATAGTCGACCGCATTTTTGATTTCGTCCGAGATATCACTGAATTTCATTGGGGATTTTTGTCCGCTAAGATTAGCAGATGTTGAAACGAGAGGTTTGTTGAGTTTTGAGATCAGTTTTTTACAGTAATCATTCTTTACGATTCGTATACCGACGCTTCCGTCTTCTGCTAATAATTCTTTGGGAAGATTTTTAGGATTTTCGTAAACTATCGTTACGGGTTTTTCGCTCAAATCAATGATTTGCCAAGCCATCTCGGGAACGTCCACCAGATCCTGCAGTCGTTTTTCAGACTCTACTAATATAATAAGAGACTTGTTCTGTTCTCTTTTTTTGATGTCAAATATCTTTTTGATCGCTTCGGGATTGGTCGCATCACACCCGATTCCCCAAATGGTATCGGTAGGATAAAGTATGGTTCCTCCGGATCGTAAAATTTCTATTGCTTGTGTAAAATCCATTTTGAGTGTCGATTTTGGGAATTTTCTAATGTTAATTGCTAATTAAAATTGCAAACCATTGATATCAGAAGGTTTGACTATTTTCGACAATTTTTTCAGTAAAAATTATCTATTGCAAATTTAACAATAAATGAACAGATTTTTAAAAAGTATTAACCTGTTAAACTTGATTTAACATAATCTCTATTTTCGTAATGCTTAATTAAAGATTATTTAAAAATTCTTATACATTCGGATTGCTTTCCATATCATTTCTTTGGCAACGAAGAAAAAAGGAAAGTAAAAAATGAAAGCAAAAACGATAAGCATCAGTGCTTTGTTTCTTTGTATGTCAACCACAACATTGTTGGCACAGTCTACCCAGGATACACTAAAGGGTGAAAAGAAAATCGACGAGGTGAAGATCATTGGTAATACTAAAAAAAGTAGTGAGTCCAATATCATTCAGGTCCAGAAAAAATCTGTAGAGGTAATTGAAAGAGTGGGAGCCGCACAGTTGTCCAAACAAGGTGTGGGCGATGTTGCCACTGCAGTCACAAAAGCTACCGGAACCGTTAAGCAGGAGGGCGGAAACACAATCTCTGTAAGAGGACTTCTTGACCGTTACAATGCAACAACTATGAACGGTTTGCCAATCCCATCGGATGATCCTGAAAATAAAAACATAGATTTATCATTACTTAAAACTGATATCATTGATTATATTTCTCTTGAGAAAGTTTTTAACCCAAGATTGATGGGAGATTTTGGTGGGGCTAATATTAACATCGTTTCCAAAGAATATTCAGGTAAAGGTTTCATCACTCTAGGAATGGACAGCGGTTACAATCTTCAGAATTCTAAAACAGATAAATTCCTTTTGCAGGATGGCCCCAATTTTTTTGGGACCAAAGTCCAAAAGATACCTGCTAATGCACTTTCTGCATATAATTATAAAACCAGCTGGAATTTCAAAGATGCCTTCGGACCATCGATGACAATGCCAATTAATACAGGCATGAACCTACAGGCCGGAAAATCTTTCAGAATTGGAGAACAAGGTAGGCTAAATACCTTTGCATATGTTGGCTTCAATAATGATTTTACATACAGAGAAGGTTCAGAAGGTCAGTTCGGAGGACAGGAAACTATTTATAAATCTTTCGATAAGGTTCAGAAATATGCTTACAAAACAAACACCACAGGATTACTTAACTTATTCTATAAAATTAATACCAATCATCAGTTGAAATGGATTACAAATTATATCCATTCCACAGATCAGGAAGCAAAAATTTATGAAGGTTACATCCGTGATTATGCTGAAAATAAAGGTGGATATGTAAGAAGGGCAGATTATAAAGTGACCAATACTTTGATCAACCAATTAGGTGGTGATCATAAATTTGGTGAAAAATTCTCTATCAACTGGATTGCAGGTTACAATTACCTGAACAGCCAAAGACCAGACAGGATAACAAATACCCTCGTGAGAAATGACGATGTAGAAGGTACTTATTCTGCTACCAGAGAAAGTGGTCTTAATAACCGTTACTATGATAATCTAGATGATAAAGAATATACTGGCAATATCACATTCAATTATAATTTGAATGAGAAATTCAAAATAGCAGCAGGATATCAGGGACGTTTTAAAAAGAGAACATTCTTCTCTAAACAGACAGATTTCAAATGGGATAATGATGTTGCATCACCAATCAAAATTACTGACCCGAATAATGTTGATGCCATTTTCAATTCTTATAATTATGCCAAAGGTTTTTTTAGAATCACAAGTAACTTTGGTGATGCAGGTGTTTTACAGCCCATATTATACAACGGAGATCAGGATATAAATTCAGGATTTGCCAATGTTGATTACAAATTATCAGACAAATTCTTAATACAATTAGGAGCTAGATATGATCGCGTAAGACAGTATATAGAGTGGCAGATACAGTTCCCTACTTATTTCAAAGGTGTCGAGATTTATAACATAGAGAAAAATTATAATAAATTCTTACCTGCGGTCAACATCAAATACTCTATAAATGACAGACAGAATTTAAGATTGGCAGCATCCAGAACTTACACGCTTCCGCAGCTGAAGGAGATGGCACCATATATCTATATCGATGTAACGGAAACTACTCAGGGTAACCCATTCCTAAGACCTTCTGATAACAATAACTTAGATCTGAAGTGGGAATATTTCCCAAGATCTGGTGAGGTTATATCATTCACGGGATTTGGAAAATATATTCAGAACCCAATTTCAAAAACTTACATCAATTCCTCAGATCCTTATTTCTCATATCTTAATGCAGGAGATTGGGCTTATGTTTACGGGATAGAGGCTGAAGTCAGAAAAGACCTTTTCAGTTTTGGTAGCGGTTCAAAACTTTACACTTTCATCAATGCAACTTATATGGATTCCAAAGCAGAATTGGATACAGAAAAAGTAAATAGAGAAAATGAGTACTCAGTTAACTTCGATGTGAAAGAAGACAAATTGCAAGGCGCTACAGATTTCGTAGCCAATGCAAACCTGGGACTCAACCACAAATGGAACAGCGGAAACGAGTTAGACCTTGTAGCTTCTTATTCTTATGTGGGCAGCTATATCTACTCCATCAGTACAAACAGCATCGGAAACATTGTACAGAAACCTATCAATATGTTGGATTTTACAGCAAAGTTCAGATTCCAAAACAACATAGATTTCGGTATTTCTCTTAAAAATCTTCTTAATCCGGAAATCAGAAGGGTACAGGAGAATGATATCAATTCAGAAACGTACAACTTCAAAAGAGGACAGGTTATTGGCGTAAACGTAGGCTATAAATTTTAAATAAATAAAAAATAAATAAAGTAAATTACAATGAAAAGATTAATCTCAAGTGCATTAGTTCTTTGCACACTATCACTTACAACAGTTTCAGTTTTTAATTCTTGTTCTTCTGATGAGGATACAACAATTACACCCAATCCAAGCAATGTAACAATCGATCCCAACAACTTCAAAGGCACTTTAAACGCTGGTGATAAATTGGTATTGGATGCAAATGTGACTTACCGTATGACTGGTGCGATCGTAGTAAGCAACGGGGCAGAATTGACAATCCCCGCAGGGACAAAAATATTTTGTACAGGTGGTACCACTACTTATTTGGCAGTAACTCAAGGGGGCAAACTTTTCTCAAATGGAACAGCTGCTAACCCGGTGATCTTCACTTCTGGTGCTGCAACTCCTGCAAAAGCGGATTGGGGAGGTATTGTGATTTGTGGAAAAGCACCTATCAATGCTGGGGCAACTGCAACCTCTGAAGTTGCTAGTTTAACTTACGGTGGTACAGATGTAACTGACAATAGTGGCTCTATTACTTACACGCAAATCAGATGGGCTGGAGCTAGATTTAGCGACACTAAAGAATACAACGGACTTTCTCTTTTCGGAGTTGGTAGCGGAACAAAGATCGACGGGGTTTCTGTGATCGATGGAGCAGATGACGGAATCGAATTCTTCGGAGGTACTGTAAACGTTAGCAACATCGTTTCTGTAAACAATGATGATGATGCTTTTGACTGGACAGAAGGTTGGAACGGTACTGCTACTAATATTTATGGGAAAAGAAATTCTGCAACGGTTGGTAACAGAGGTATCGAAGCAGATAATAATGCAAACAACAACAATGCAACTCCAATGTCTAACCCAACTATCAAAAATGCAACTTTCATCGGTTTCGCAACTACAGATAACGAGGGAGCGGGGACTAACTTGTTCAGAGTTGGTACTGGGGCTACTTTGGACAATGTGGTATTCTCGGGGTGGGCTACAGCGATCACTATACAGCACGATGCTACAATTGCAAACCTTAATGGTAAAAACAAATTTACAAATATAAGATTCGATAATGTGACCACTAAAGCTGTTACAATTGCTTCAGCTTCTGGTTCTACAGCTCAGCCAGCTGCGGCAGGTACTTATACAGAAAGCACATCAGCATTAGGTGCTGGTAACTTTACATCTACACCATCTTGGGCAACTGGATGGTCAGGATTATAAATTTCTTTTTTCTTCATATCAAATCAAATTTTTTGAACCTGCAGGTCCTCTGCAGGTTTTTTTATGACCTCGGTGCAGGTAACTCCCATAGTGATCACCGTCAGCTATAATATTAGTATCGTCCGTAAGAATATTACTAATTGCGGTTATAATATTAGTGGTGTCTTCCATAAAATTACCGATGGCGATTTTAAAGTTACTGATGGCGAACATGATTTTACTACCGGCAAGATGCTGTTTTACCCGGAATAATTCAATGATTTCGAATTCAGAAAATAAAAAACTATAATTTTTAAATTAAATCTGCCAGAGATTATCCCATATTAAAAAAACATTTCCCGAAATTTGCCATCAACCATCAACTATGAACATCATCCTCGCATCCACATCCACACTCTACGGCGGACAATATCTCGAATATCTCAGACCCGAACTGGAAAAACTTTATAACGGGATCGAAGAGATTATTTTTATCCCCTTCGCCAGACCCGGCGGCGTCTCCCACGAAGAGTACACCCAAAAAGCAAAAGACTTTTTCTCAACAATGAATATCAATGTCAAAGGTCTTCACGAATTTCAGGACAAAGTGGCTGCAATTCATTCTGCCAAAGCATTCTTCACAGGCGGAGGAAACACATTTCTCCTTGTTAAAACACTCCACGAGTTAGGATTGATGAATATCCTGAAACAAAACATAGAATCAGGAAAACCTTACCTCGGTTGCAGCGCAGGAAGCAACATTGGTGGTATCAACATGAAAACGACCAATGATATGCCCATCGTTTATCCGCCAAGTTTCGATTGCATGAGGCTCGTTCCTTTCAACATCAATCCTCATTATCTTGATCCCAATCCGGAGATCAAACACAACGGGGAGACCAGAGAAACCAGGATCAGAGAATTCCTTACTCAAAACGATATCAAAGTTATCGGGCTAAGGGAAGGAAACTGGATCAGAAGAATTGATGATAAAATTACCGTTGAAGGTACGGAAACAACCAGAATTTTCGAAGTAGGAAAAGAACCTTATGAAGTAGAAGCAGGAACAGAATTATAAAGGCTATGCAATGAAATCGCCAAGATTTGCAACGCAAACATTAATGAAGATGCAGCGATTGCATATGGCCTTTGAAAAAATAAAATCTACATATGAAAAAAAATATTGGATTCATATTGTTAATGGTCGGTCAATTATTTTTGGCACAACGTCAGTTCGAGATCAGGAACGGCTCAAAACAATTCGATGCAAAGATCACCGTTCAGACCTGTGAGGGAGACACCTGCAGCGGAGCAGGCTCCATAGAGCTAATTGATAAAAAAACGGGAAAAGTGTTCCAGACCTTAACATCGGAAGACCTCTATTTTTATTTGAACAGAGATCAAAAACCAAGCGTCAATGTCATTCAATTGTACAATGAACAGAGCCCGCTGATCTTTGACGATTTCAATTTTGATGGCACAGAAGATATTGCCGTAAGAAATGGAAATCAAAGTGGTTATGGCGGTCCTTCTTATGATATTTACGTTTACAATTCTACCAGGAAACAATTTGTTCCCAGTGAAGAATTAACAGCTTTGGCCTACGAGAATCTTGGGATGTTCCAGACAGACCAAAAGCGCAAACGTATCATCACTTTTGCAAAATCCGGTTGTTGCTGGCATATCACGACAGAATATGCGGTAATTCCCAAGAAGGGACTCAGGAAAGTCTATGAGCTTGAAGAGGATGCTATGGGCGGCGAGTATGTGACCGTTACTACAAGAAACCTCATCAATAATAAATGGACAAGTAGATCGAAAAAATATAAGATCAAAGATTATTACAAAGACTAAAAATGAAGATACAGAAAGAAATAGATTTCATCCTGGCAGTCGATGCCTTGAAAAATGTACAGAGAAGAAATTACAACGCAGACGATTCCCGAAGAGAGAATACAGCGGAACATAGCTGGCAGATCATCATTCTAGCTCAGATCCTCTTTCCTTACGCCAAAAATAATACAGATATCAATTTATTAAGGGTGATCAGAATGTTGTCGATTCATGATCTGGTAGAGATCGATGCCGGCGACACTTTTCTATTTGATGAAGAAGGGATGAAAGGGAAATTCGAAAGAGAAAAACTAGCTGCGAGAAATATATTCGGTATTCTAGATGAGCCCCTTTCTTCAGAATTCTATGATCTCTGGATCGAGTTCGAAGAAGAGAAAACCCCGGACGCCATTTTTGCCTGTGCTATCGATAGGATAATGCCATTCATCCTCAATTCTCATACTTCCGGAAAAAGCTGGACAGAAGCAGGCGTCACCGAAAAGCAGATCAGGAATATGTTGGAAAATGCTATTTGTAGAGCCTCAGACGAGATGGGAGAATGTTTCCAACTGTTGATGAAAAAATGTTTCGATGAGAATAAATTTTCTTAAAATAATAATTGAATTTAAATAAAGAACGCTTCGAAATCTCGAAGCGCTTTTTACTATTGTTTTGCTTTACCATTTCACAATATATGGCCCATAATAATTTGAGTATGTATTGGAGGTACATTTTTTTCGAGCGTAAAAATAATATGTGGTTCCTTTAACTAAATTGGTGTAGGTAGCTGCGTTTGGTGCAGATATCTCATATAAGGTAGCTGAGGTTGGTAACCCTGAATTCACAGATAAGGAAATCTGGTACTGGGAGACACCATCATTTTCCCAATTAATTGTTGCATGATAATAACTGCTATTAACACTTGTTGTTGTGTAATTTGCATAAGTTGGGGCAACACAAGCAGTAGTTATTGACGCAAGAAAAGTAACTGGCTTGGTCCACTCTCCCCATCCAGCAGTGCCTGCGCAATATGAACGCACATATATGTCATATTTTTTTCCGGCAACAAAAGGTGCATTGTAATAATCTTGTGATGTATCTATAACGGTTCCAGTCCCTAATGAAAAACCTTGTTCTCCATATTGTATTTGATAATAAGAAGGAGATTGTCCATTTTCATAGTTGTTGATTTTCCATTGTATTCTGTTGTAAAAATCCTCTACTTTTACTTCATAAGGTTTTTTACAAAAATTGTTAGAAATAGTAATCGATTTTTCGAAACCCCAATCACTTTTAGATTCTGAGCTGCAAATTTTTCTTACAAAGAAAGAGTAACTTGTTCCAGGTGTCAAAATCTGGCCATTTGAGATGTTATTAATGCTTTGAGAATACGTTTTTTCATTCACTACAAAACCAGAATATGGAACTCCATTTCCTGTTTGATTAACCCCAATTTCATAAGGACCGGATTCATTTGAATCAATAGTGAAATTGAGATATTCTCCTGATTGAATTACTTTTAAACCGTTGACATTTTTACAGCTACTGGTTGTTGACTCGTCTTTCTCATCATCAGAACGTGAACAGCTTGCTGTTAATAACAAACATGACATAATGAATGTCAAGAAATTAAAATGTTTCATATGTGTTTTTGTATATAAAAATGGTTGCGAATATATCTATATTTTTGATTTGAGCAAAATAAACGCCTCGAAAATTCGAAGCGTTCATTATATTTTAAGCTGATAAATATTATTTCGCTGGCGTTTGCTTTACCGGAGCATTTTTAACAGGTGCTTCAGATTTTACCGGAGTAGGGATAGATGGAGCTACTTGCGATGGTTTTCCTGTAAGGATGATACTCAGGAAAATCAAAACCACAATTGTAGAACCCAATGTCCAAGTTGCTTTTTCCATAAAATCATTGGTTCTCTGAACCCCGAAATTAGCAGCAGATGTGCCTCCGAAAGTTCCGGAAAGACCGCCTCCTTTTGGATTTTGCGCCATGATGATGATAACTAATAAAATGCTAGCAATGATAATTAGAATCATAAACAGCGTAAATATTGTGCTCATAGTATTGTCTTGATAATAAATTTTGAAGCGCAAATATATGCATTATAAATCAATAAATAAAAACTTATTTCTTAATAAACTTCACAATATTAGTTTCGTTGCTTAGTGATTTCAGTTTAATGAAATAAACTCCGGTTTTCAAATTGCTAATATTAATTTTACTCCCTTTGAAATCCTTACTAAGAATCAATTTTCCGGATTCATCAATGATTTCATAAGCAACAAAGTTTTTATCCGATTCGATGTTGACATAATCCTGAACCGGATTTGGAAAGATCTTTACAACAGTAATTTTCTTAGTGGGGTCATTCACGGCCAAAAGGCAAGACGGCGGATTGGAGATTGGTCCTGTCGAATAATCGTAGAAAACATTATTTTCTGTTTCTAAAGAATAATATAAATAGTTAGTATTAGGAGAACCTCCAATATAATTACAATTATTAAATTCAATATAAGCTTTATTAAAAACATAGGTCGTTTTATACCAGCCTTCACAGCCATATGTCATTTGGTTACCTGGCGGAAAGAAATCGATATCCACAACTGGATCAATAAAATTCATATAAGAACAAACATTGGTCCAGTTTTCAGGTGGTTTGAAATAAACAGTTTTTTGCGGTAGATTTTCAAATTGACCAAAAGCCAATTGACCAAAAGTAATTAAGGAAAAGAGTATAAGTTTTTTCATAGGCATAAATTTTAAATATTTGTTATTTGCGAAGTTATAGACAAAGAATAACCAGGGCTATCACATATTACAGTGATTTGTAGCATCAGTTATTATATTTTGAATTTTTCATGAGAAATTAGTTTTTAAATAGGCTACAATCAAATTTACACAATATTTTAATAACTTCGTCCGAGTTTTTTCAAAATCAATTACTTATATAATGAAACTAAAAAAGATTCTTGCTGTAGCAGTTGCAGCGCCTTTTATGATGAATGCACAACAGGTAATGACACCGGAAATAATGTGGACGCTCAATCGCCTTGGTGTTCAGTCCGTTTCGCCGGATAATTCTTCTCTGATCTACAAAATCAGCAAAACAGACCTTAAAACAGAAAAATCTAACTCTGAAACTTTCTGGCTGGATATTGCCGGGAAATCTGCCAAAATTGATATAGGAAAGAAAAGCCTGATTCAGTGGGACAAAAACGGAATTTATGCTCTGGAAAATAATAAAATTTTCTTGTCAAAAGATTCTGGGAAAACGTGGACTGAATTTTATGATATTGGTGAAGTTGATAATATCGTGGTTTCTCCGGATGGAAAAAAAATAGCTTTCAGCAGAGCTGTTCAAGTAGAAAATATTCTAGGAAAAGATAAGTACAATGATTTGCCTAAAACAACCGCTCAGATCTACACAGACCTCAATCATCGTCATTGGGATGCTTGGAACGAAGGTTCTTATAATCACGTATTTGTATTTGATTTAACTAAACCTGCAGAACTTCCGAAAGATCTGTTGGAAGGTAAGGCATTTGATTCGCCTCAGAAACCGTTTGGAGGGGCAGAAGATTTTGTCTGGAGTCCGGATTCCTCAGGATTACTTTATGTGACCAAGGCCAAATCAGGTGCTGAATATGCGCAAAGTACCAACACGGATATTTTTGCCTACAATCTGGCTTCCGGACAAACTACAAATATTACAGAAGGGATGATGGGCTACGATGTGAATCCGAAATTCAGTGATGATGGGAAATTCCTGCTTTGGAACTCGATGGAGAGAGACGGTTATGAGGCAGATAAAAACGACATCGTCATTATGGATTGGAAATCCAAATCGAAAACTAATTTAACCAAAGCTTGGGATGAAAGTGTAACCGGCGATGTAAAATGGGCTTCGGATTCCAAGTCGATCTATTTTACTTCCGCTTTCAGAGGAACGAAGCAATTGTTCTCAGTTGATGTTAAAAACAAAACCGTAAAACAATTGACGAAAGGCGACTTCGATATCAATGATATTGTTTTGGAGAACAAAGGAAAACTTTGGGTTACAAAAACCGATATCAACCACAATGCAGATCTGTTCGAAGTAGATTCTAAAGGTACATTGAAACAGATCACAGATATTAATAAAGATAATTATTCCAAATTGGTTCAAGGAAAATCTGAACTGAAAATGGTGAAAACCACGGATGGAAAAGAAATGGGTGTTTGGTTCCATTATCCGCCGAATTTTGACCCAAATAAAAAATACCCAACTTTGGTTTATTGCCAGGGCGGACCACAATCGGCATTGACCCAGTTTTTCTCCACAAGATGGAATTTCGCTTTGATGGCGGCCAACGGATATATTGTTGTAGCACCAAACAGAAGAGGAATGCCGGGTTGGGGCGTGAAATGGAACGAGGCGATCAGCGGCGACTGGGGCGGACAACCGATCAAAGATTATTTGTCAGCAACCGATTTTGCTAAAACTTTACCTTACGTGGATGGTAATAGAGTAGCGGCTGTTGGTGCGAGTTACGGTGGATATTCTGTATTTATGCTGGCTGGTGTTCATGAGAACAGGTTCAAAACTTTTATTGCGCACGACGGATTGTTTGATATGAAATCCTGGTACGGAACCACTGAGGAACTTTGGTTTGCCAACTGGGATTTGGGCGGAAGCTATTGGACAAAACCAACTCCGAAAGCTTATTCAGACTTTAACCCAAGCAATTTTGTGGATAAATGGAACAAACCAATCATGGTAATCCAAGGAGGAATAGATTTCCGAGTTCCTTACGAACAAGGTCAGGAAGCTTTCCAGGCAGCAAAACTGAAAGGTCTTAAAACTAAATTTTTGTATTTCCCCAATGAAAACCACTGGGTTCTTCATCCGCAAAATGGTTTGGTTTGGCAGAGAGAATTCTTTGACTGGCTGAAGGAAACTTTGTAGAATATATTTAAAATAAAAAGTGTCAGAAAATCTCTGACACTTTTCATTTTACTCAAGCTCAACCGCCCAATGGGCTTTCCAATCTTCGTTCTTCTCTAATTTTAAAATCCCAAATTTCTCCGTAAATTCTTGATTATGATTTTCCAGATCAGCAATACCTTGCCAAGGCTCCAGACAAATAAAATCTGCATTTTTCGCTGCCCAAATCCCGAAGTATGGAAAATTTGAAAAAGAAAAAATCACTTTATGGGCATTCTTTCTATTTCTTAGAATCAATTCCCTGCTTATCAACTTTGTCATTACCAGCGCATCTTTTGAGAACAATTCATAAGTCAGCGGAAGCACTTTATTATTAAGTTCAATTGTTTTAGTTTTGTTACTGATGAGGTTGTCAACCAAAGGATGGACTTCCAGTTTTTCATCATCAGAAAAAGCAATTTCATAATCATTGTAACTCGATCCGTTTTTTGTATCGATAGCAAACCCGGGATGGGCGCCTAAAGAAAAATACATTTCTTTTTCTGACAGGTTTTTTACTTGATAAGAAACCGTCAGTTTATTCTCAACCAAAGCGTATTTGATTTCCAGACTAAATTCGAACGGATAGATCTTCAAAGATTCTTCATCAGAATTTAATTCAAAAACAACTTCATTTTCAGAAAATCCTTTCACTTCAAAAACTCTTCTTCTTGCAAAACCGTGACGAGGAAGCTTGTAAGTTTGACCTTCAAAAATATATTGGTCGTCTTTCAAAGCACCGACTGTCGGGAAAAGTACAGGACTTATTCCTCCCCAAAAATCAGGATTTCCACTCCACATGATCTCTTTTCCGGTTTCGAGATTGATGAGAGAGGTCAATTCTGCACCCAATTCATTAAGTGTGGCTTTAAGTCTATTATTTTGAATCGTTATCATTTTGTTAATTTATTCTAATACAAATATCAGTATTAATCTTGGAATTTTTGATCTGATATCTAATGTCTAAAATCTAACGTCTGATTTTATATAATAAATTCCTAAATTGCCGTTTTATAAGCATTAATGAAAGGACTTAATTTTCTGAAACGTATCAATAGCTGGGTTGTGTATTTTATACTGACCTCGATTGTCGCGGGGATCATTATTTCGTCCAATTTCCTGATCCAGCATCTTAGAAGTAAAGAAACCGAAAGGATCAAATCTCTGGCGACTGCGATGCGTTATCTTCAGGATAGCGATGTGGACCCGAGATTCAATGAACTGGCGCTTTATGTCATTAGTGAGAACGAGGATCTGCCGATCATTCTTACCAATAAAAACAAAGAAGTTTTAGAAAGTAGAGGCATTTCCGATGATATTCTGAAAGATGATGCAAAATTAAAGTCAAAACTGACCGAAATGGAAAGCAAATACCCGCCTTTCGAGATTCAGTTGCCGGATTTTAACAACCAATATTTGTATTACGATAATTCGGATCTGATGAATTATCTGCGTTATTATCCTTTTTTGCTGGCGCTTTTCATTTCACTTTATCTCGTTTTTTCGTTTTGGTTTTTAAGATTGTTAAAGAAGACCGACGAAGGTTTTGTGTGGGCAGGTTTGGCTAAAGAAACGGCACATCAGATCGGAACACCGCTTTCATCGATGATTGGTTGGGTCGAGATCATGAAGCTTGAAGACGAGAATGGTTTGGGGGTAAAGGAGTTGGAAATGGATGTCGACCGGCTGAAAACCATTTCGGAACGTTTCTCGAAAATCGGTTCAATCCCTACACTCAATGATTTTGATATCAGTGAAACGGTTCAGCAGAATTATGATTATTTAAAATCCAGAATTTCTACTAAGGTCGAATTTACTCTAAGAAAAACTTACGAACCGGTTCTTGTTCCCCATAGCCGAATTTTGATGAGCTGGGTTATCGAAAACCTTGTGAAAAATGCAGTTGATGCTATGAAAGGCGAAGGGAAACTGGAAATGTCACTTTACAAAAAAAATAAAAGTATTTACATAGATGTCGCGGATACTGGAAGCGGAATGACAAAAAAACAAATCCGAAATGCTTTCAAACCGGGTTTTTCCACAAAAAAAAGAGGTTGGGGATTAGGTCTTTCCCTGACAAAAAGAGTGGTCAGTGAATATCATCGGGGTGATGCCAGAATTGTACATTCTGAGATTGGAAAAGGAACTGTTTTCAGGATTATTTTGAGAGAAGAGCAGAAGTGATTATTTGATCAAATTAATATTATCTGAATGTATTTCGCCCTGTGCGAAGTCGAAGGACTCCAAACCTAATGAAGTGATTCATCGATTCAAATAAAATAAATAATAAATTGAGATAACTCTGGCCGTGTGATATCCGACTCTAACCAAAAAGATATTGAAAAGCTTGATTTCAAAATCCATATCTTTGCAAAATGAAAACCACTTTTGCAGACTTCGATTTACCGGAAAAGATTCTTGACGTTCTAGCCGATTTAGACTTATTTGAACCGACACCTATTCAGGAAAAAAGTTTGAAGCCTATTCTTTCCGGCCGTGACGTGATGGGAATTGCACAGACCGGAACAGGAAAAACCCTCGCTTACCTGCTTCCCGTTCTTAAAACCTGGAAATATAACAAATCCGGGAATCCTACGGTTTTGGTTCTGGTTCCTACAAGAGAACTGGTAGTTCAGGTTACTGAAGTTCTTGAAAAGCTGACAGAAAACATTACTGCAAGAGTTATAGGTGTTTACGGTGGAAAAAATATCAATACGCAGAAGTTGTTGTTCAATGATGGTTGCGATATTTTGGTGGGAACTCCTGGTAGAGTGATGGATCTCTCGATTGACAATGCGATTTCTCTAAGGGAGGTCAATAAATTGATCATCGATGAATTTGATGAGATGCTGAATCTGGGTTTCCGCCCACAACTGACACATATCTTCGAAATGATGAAGGAGAAAAGACAAAATATTCTTTTTTCTGCAACAATGACCGAAGCTTTGGACGAAATATTGAACGAGTATTTTGCTTCCCCGATCGAGATTTCCCTGGCAAAGTCGGGAACGCCTTTGGAGAAGATCGCACAATCTGCAGTTCCTGTAGAAAACTTCAATACAAAACTGAATTTGCTGATTCATCTTCTGAAGACTGAAACAGATCTGGAGAAGATCCTGATTTTCGCTAATAATAAAAAACACGCCGATCTGATCTTTGAAAAATTAAATGTTGAGTTTCCGGACGAGTTTGGCGTAATTCACTCTAATAAATCTCAGAATTTCAGATTAAGAGTGATGCAGGAGTTTACTAATGAAGAATTGCGTGGCGTGATCACAACAGATATTATGGCGAGAGGTCTGGATATTCCGGATATTTCACACGTTTTCAACTTCGAAGTTCCAGAAGTTCCGGAGCAATATATCCACAGAATTGGTAGAACCGGACGTGCGGACAAAGACGGAATAGCTGTGACTTTCTTCACCAAAAAAGAAGAAGCTCAACTTCTTGATATCGAATTATTGATGGACAAAGAAATCAATAAAGTTAAGTTTCCGGAAGGGGTAACCATTTCGAAAGTCAAAATCGCTTCTGAACAAGATGAAGTGAAAATGAAATTCCTGACCACGGCAAAACTCAACGAAGGAGAATCGGCTTTCCATGAGAAAAAAGACAAGAACAAGAAAATCAATCTTGGTGGACCAAGCAAACGGAAAGCTCCAAAGAAATTCGGAGCAAACAGAGCACAACAAAAACAAAAATCGAAAGCTAAGAGAAAGAAATAAAAAAGAGATTCCAATTATTTGGAATCTCTTTTTAGTTTATCATTAAGTTACTTTAACTATAATTTAGTAGATTTTTTAATGATTTTTGGAAGGTTGCTATCGAGGTCTTTCATCAATTCATCCAAAGCACTTTCGCACATAGGAAGGATTTTATCCGGTGACATTACCGGGATTCCGCCAACCATAACACCTGTTTTTTTAGAATCCGCACTTTCGTTGATAACCCAGACCTTGTTTCCGTTTTTATCATATAAAGAGATTCTTGCAAAAGCTTTCATTTTTATGGTAGCCATTCCTCCAATTCCAAATCCTTTTTTAAGAGAGAAATAGATCTCTGTAAATAAAACTCCGTCTGCCTGGTCTTTAAAAATATTGGCAACACCTACTTCGTTCGCTTTACCATTGAATCCTTCATAGATGTATTTGTAGTCTTTGTAAACACTATAATTCTTTAGATCTTCTTCTGTTTTAGCATATTTAGGGACAAAATCTTTGTACTGCTGATTAGAAGTTACTTCGTTTTCGGGTATTAATTTGAAAGGGAATTTGGATGAATAATCATTGAAAAAAGCGTTGTGATATTTTTCCAGAATTGGATTGAGATTGAAATTAGGATTATCTCTTAGGTTTAGAATATTATTTATTAATTCTTCACTGCCAAGGCCTAGCTCTTTATAATCGATCATTCTATTGGAATAAAAAGAAACTACGGCTACTTTTTTTTCTTGAGAAGATAATCTCATCGAAATGCTAAAAAGTAAAATAATTGCTAAAAAGGATTTGAAATGTTTCATAATTTAATTTGTTTATTGTTTTATGTTATTATTTTGTTTTTTTGTGCCGCTAAACTATTAAAAAAATATGAAACTGAGTAATGAATTATTTATAATTTTCAAATTATAGCAAACGCCTCAGGATTTTTTGAGGCGTTTTTTATTTATTTGTTGAAGATGGTTACTCGTATGTCGATTACCCCATCATTATTTGCATCGTAATTGAAATAAGAATCAACTAATTTTAACTCATTATTTGTAATAGAATGAATATTAAATGTAAAAGGGGTTTGAGTAACAGAAGATGTTAAAGTTAACTTTTTTTGACTTTCATCAAATATGAATTCTCCTTTTATTGTTTCACTAGTAACACACGAGCCTATAAAATCATTTCTAAAGTAAGTTAAAGTATATATATTATCAGAGAATACATAATTTTGCTTATCTGGACAATCTGTTACAAGTGTTGAAATTAATATTGAATTATCTTTTCCAGATATTATTTGTGTTCTGGCAAGATTCCAAGTTCCAACAATCAAAGATTCTGATTTCTCATCATTGTCATCTTTCCTACAAGAAATAATTACAGACGAAACTAAAGCAAATAAAATAAGTTTTTTCACGGTATTAATTTTCTACAAATAAAAAGAAAATTTATCAATGAAGAAAATCAACTCCTGATCCACTTCCATATCTCCTTCAAAGTTGCCTTATTCCCGTACATCAAAATCCCAACCCGGTAGATTTTCGCTGCAATATAAACCATCAGTAGAGTAGAAGCGATCAATAGGAAAATTGATAAGGCAATTTCCCAAAGCGGCACACCAAACGGAATTCTCGCAATCATCGCAACAGGCGAAGTAAACGGGATAATAGACAACCAAAAAGCCATCGGTCCGTCCGGGTTATTCATAATTGTGAAGCTTCCGTAAAGTCCGAGCATTAAAGGAACAATTGCAAACATTGTGAATTGCTGGGTTTCCGTTTCATTATCAACCGCACTTCCAATCGCTGCATACATAGAGCTGTAGAAAATGTATCCGAACAAAAAGAAAAATACAAAAACACCGATAATTCCTATATAATTCATATCCAGAAGAATATGGGAAACCTCGGTTGCGATCTGTTGGAAATCCATATTTTTCATTACTTCGCTTTGTTCTGCAGGTATATTTTTCTGCATCGCCGCAAATCCCGTGTTAAGGAAAAAAGCAGCAGTCACAGACATCGCGATCCAGATGATAAATTGCGTCAAAGCCACCAAGGTTACACCCAAGATTTTTCCCATCATCAGTTCAAATGGTTTTACAGATGAGATGATGATTTCCACAACGCGGTTGTTTTTTTCTTCGAGAACGCTTCGCATTACTCTGACACCATAGATAATAATGAACATAAAAACCACGTACATCAATCCGAAACTTAGTGCCGTCTTGATTCCGAAAGCCAGGTCACTTTCCGGTCGGTCGCTTTCCGTTACGTTTTGAGAAATGATTTTGAAGCTTTTATCAAGATTCACGATTCTGTCCTCGGAAATTCCAAGCATCTTGATTTTTTCTTTTTTCAAAATTTCGCTCAAATCTCTGGAAACCACACTTTTCGTATCCACACCGATTTTCTTATTGGTCAATAATTTTGTTCCATTTTCCAACGCATCAAAATTTTTGTCGTTCAATTCCGGGATGATGAGAATTCCGTCCGAACCTTTCAGTTCTTTCAGATTTTTAACCAATGCATTTTCCGTATTGGTTGGGACAAAAGTGTAAGTAATATCTTTTGTAGACTTCAGTTGGCCGGCAAAGATTCCGCTTTTGTCAACCACTTCAAATTTGTATTCCGCTTCGTTGGCCTTGAACATAAAACCAATCAAAGCACCAAATCCAATAATCAGAAGCGGTGCTAAAAGTGTCAGGATAATAAAAGATTTTTTCTTGACCTGCGTCAGAAATTCTCTTTTCGTTATGAGGAATATATTTTTCATTCTTTTTGTAAAAAGTAAAATGTATTAAGTATAAAATAAATCATTTATCGATTATCAATTATCAATTATGATTTCACGGCATTGATGAAAACCTCATTCATACTTGGGATTTTCTCGTTAAAAGTTCTTATCGTTCCGGTTTTCAGGAGGTCTTGCAAAAGGATATTCTGATTCTCCGTATTTTTCAATTCAAAATTGAAAAGACCATTCGCTGTTCCAAGATTTTCGATTTGATATTTTCTCGTCAGTTCTTCCAGGTTTTCAGAATTCACATCCGATAAAACCACAGAAAAAACATTCTGCTTGAATTGTTCCCGAACATCAAAAACTTTCCCGTCCAGAACTTTCTTAGAATTGTTGATAAGCGCCACAAAATCACACATTTCCTCTACACTTTCCATTCGGTGCGTTGATAGGATGATGGTTGTTCCTTCGTTTTTCAGACGGATGATCTGTTCTTTGATGAGGTTTGCATTCACAGGGTCAAAACCAGAAAAAGGCTCATCCAGAATCAGCAATTTCGGACGATGCAGAACCGTTACCACAAACTGGATTTTCTGCGCCATTCCTTTGGACAGTTCGCTCAGCTTTTTCTTCCACCATTGGTCGATGTTCAGTTGCTCAAACCAGAATTTCGCTTGCGAAAGCGCTTCCTGTCGGGACATTCCTTTCAGTTCCCCAAAATACAAAAGCTGGTCGCCTACAGTCATATTTTTGTAAAGGCCGCGTTCTTCCGGCATATAACCAATATTGCGGATATGTTCCGGATTCAGTTTTTCGCCATCGATCCAAACATTCCCCTCATCAGCTTGAGTGATTTGATTAATGATTCGGATAAACGACGTTTTTCCGGCGCCATTTGGTCCCAAAAGCCCATAAATACTGGCAGTCGGAACTTCAATCGAAAAATCCTGAAGCGCAATTTTCTTACTGGCGTTGTATGTTTTTTTGATATGTTCTGCTCTCAGCATACAGATATTTTATTTTTTTAGGAGCAATAAGATTGGTCCTTCGGTTCACTTTTTCAACCCGCTGTCCGCTATATCTTTTTTGTTTTCGGAAAAAACAAAAAAGGATGCCGCTACCATCGGGGCTATGTTGAGGTTTCGTCTTTCTTTTGACGATTTTTAAAGCCTCACAAAATTAGTTTAAAAAAGATAAAAATGTTACAGGACAAGATGTTCAAAATATGATATTAATTTCTTTGCTGAATTTGTAGTTTATGTTGAGCTTGGCGAAGTGCCTTTGCGAACCTTAAAAATTTTTTTAATAATTTCAAAAAATCTTTGCGGACTTTGCGTTTCAAAACCCCAAAGTCGAATTTAAAATAATTAAATTTGCGCAACAAAAGCAATTCGCTAAAATCCAAACTATGACTCAAGAATTTTTGGGAAATTCCCAATTCCAGATATCCAATCAACTCGTTTCCGCAAGCTGTCCTTCTAATATCGCACTGATTAAATATTGGGGAAAATACGAAAATCAGATTCCTGCCAATCCAAGTATCAGCTATACTTTGAACCATTGCAGAACCAATACGACGATGGAGTTTTTTGCCGGAGAAGATTTTTCTGTTCAGACTTTTTTAGCAGGAAATGAAGAAAAAAAATTCGCTGAGAAAATTGAGAAATATTTCAAAAATATTGAGCCATATTTGCCTTGGATTCTGAAGGGAAAATACATCATCAAAACAGAGAACACGTTTCCTCACAGTTCAGGAATTGCAAGTTCCGCTTCAGGTTTTGGAGCAATCGCAAAATGTCTGATGAATCTGGATGAGATTTTTTCAATTAAAGAAGGCTTCCAGAGCCTCAGCCTGACAGAAACTAAAAGCCTTCGAGAGCCTCAGGCTGACAACCATCAACCATCAACCATCAACCAAAAAGCCAGCTTTTTGGCAAGATTAGGAAGCGGTAGTGCTTGCAGAAGTCTTTATGAAGGGCTAGTTGTTTGGGGGAAAACCGAAGAAGTGGAAGGAAGCTCGGATTTATTTGCTGTCCAATATCCGAATGACGAAATCCATCCGATTTTCAAAAACTTCAACGATTGGGTGTTGTTGATTCACGAAGGTCAGAAATCTGTTTCTTCAACTGTTGGTCACGGATTAATGAACACTAATCCTTACGCCGATAGACGTTTCCAGGAAGCTCACGAGAATTTTACCAAACTTAAAACGATTCTTTCATCCGGCGATATGGAAGGTTTTATCAAGTTAGTAGAACACGAAGCTTTAACACTTCACGCCATGATGATGATGAGCGAGCCGGCTTTCATTTTGATGAAAACAGGAACTTTGGAAGTTATCAATAAGATTTGGGAATTTAGAAAAATCACAGGTTTAGCTTTGTTCTTCACATTAGACGCTGGAGCGAATGTTCATCTTCTTTTCCCGAATGATATCGACAACGACAGAATCACAGATTTCATCAAAACAGAACTGATTCCGTTGACTCAAAAAGGTGGAGTAGTGAAAGATGTGATGAGGTTTTAGAAAAATCAGAAAATAGAGGCTGGAAGTTAAGAAGTGAAAATTGATTGAGCATTTAACCATAATGTTTGTCATTCCGTAGGAATCTCAACACAGAAAAGCACAACAGTTTAGATTCCTACGGAATGACAAAATGCTGGATAATTATTAATCTTTAAAAAAAAAGAAATTGAAAAAAATCACAATACTATTTTTCGTAATCATTTCCTTTTTCGGAATTGCACAAACCGTCACAGAACCAAAAAATAACCCTGAAAAATGGTCGCAGCCTTATGAACCATTCAGAATTGTCGGGAATCTGTATTATGTCGGAACTTATGATCTGGCATCCTATCTTATTGTTACAAACAAAGGAAATATCCTCATCAATACGGGTTTAGCCGATTCTTATCCGCAAATCAAAGCGAATATTGAGAAGTTGGGATTCAAATATAAGGACATCAAAATCCTTACTCTGACCCAGGCCCATTTTGACCATATGGGCGCAATGGCTGACATCAGAAAAGAAACGGGCGCAAAACTATATGTTGACGAAGCTGAATTAGCAGAACTGAGATCCGGTGGAAAATCGGATTACGAATTAGGGAAGTATGGCGTGACTTTTAAACCTTTAAATCCAGATTTTCTTCTGAAAAATAATGACAAAATCAAATTAGGAAATACGACTCTGACCTTACTCCATCATCCGGGACACACAAAGGGTTCTTGTAGTTTTATCTTCGAAACCAAAGATAAAGACAGAACTTATAAAGTTTTGATTGCGAATATGCCATCCATTATTATCGACCACAAATTTTCTGATGTCCACACTTATCCCAATATTCAAAAGGATTATGCATACACTTTGGATGCGATGAAAAAATTGGATTTTGATGTTTGGGTCGCTTCGCACGCAAGCCAATTCGATTTGCACGAGAAACGTAAATCTGGAGATGCTTACAATCCGAAATTGTTTATGGATAAAGAAAATTACTTCAAACAACTGAAGGACTTGGAAGGTGATTATTTGGAGAAAGTAAAAGAGGGATCGAAATAAAAAATATGCAGATCCACCACATCGCCATCATCTGCTCCGATTACGCAGTTTCCAAAAAATTCTATACAGAGGTTTTAGGACTCAATATCATTCGTGAAGTTTATCGTGAAGAGAGACAATCCTACAAGCTGGATCTGGCAATCGGAGAACATTATGTCATCGAACTATTTTCTTTCCCAAATCCACCAGCCCGGCCTTCAAGACCGGAAAGTTGTGGACTTCGTCATCTTGCTTTTTCAGTGCGTAATGTCGAAGAAAAACGAAATGAATTAATATCCAAAGGTTTGGATTGCGAAGAAATCAGAATCGATGAATTTACGGATAAGAAATTCTTTTTCACTTCTGACCCGGATGATCTACCTTTGGAATTTTATGAGAATTAGTGTGCGTATCCTGTTAAGAAGCTTATGATCATAATTGTTAAAACGATTGTAGAAATTATAACATAAACATAGTCTTTCTCCTTCAAATACCCGATCAAGGCAAAGATAATTCTTACTAATGGTGTCAAAATCAGAAGTAAGATACCCAGCTGGATAATTGCCATTCCTTCGCCTTTACAAAGCGAATCCCAAAAATGACCCCAAACTTTTTCTGACGAACTTCCCATATCCAACATTTTATACTTTTTCGGCATGACAAAACCTTCAGTGAAAAGTTTGATGAAGCCAATCAAAGATGTAACTACGGAAAGAATAACGCCCAATCTCAGAAGGTTTCCAACTGAACGGTTAAGGTCAACATCTGTAAACGGTCTTGTTCTCATTTAGCTGAAATTTTTGGCAATACCATTATACATCATATAAATCGAAAGAATCGTGATCACGATTGCGAAGAAAACTTTCAGTTTTTTCGTTTTGGAAATCATCAAAGTTTTGGAACCGATAAAACTCCCGACAACCACGCCAATCAAAACCGGGGCAGCGATCACAGGGATGATCTGCCCTCTTTGGAAATAGATCAAAGCGCCTGCAACAGCAGTTACCCCAATCATAAAATTACTCGTGGTTGTAGAAACCTTGAAAGGTAATTTCATCATATTGTCCATCGCAAGAACCTTCAAAGCACCTGACCCTATTCCTAAAAGTCCTGACATTGCACCAGCAAAAACCATCATCAAAAATCCCGGAATTGTATTTCGGGACGCATAATGTTTAATACCATCTTTATCCGGGAAAGTCCCATAAAGTTTAAGTTTTTCAGCAAAACTTCCTTTTACTAATTCTTCTTGATGATCAGGTTTTCCTTTTAGATTCAATAAAACTGTCAAAATCAAGATACTTGCGAAGATAATTCCGATTGTATTTGGATTCAGGAACCCAGAGACCAATGCACCGGTTACAGCACCAGCAGTAGTTGCAATTTCCAGAAACATCCCGATTCGCATATTCGTAAAACCTTCTTTTACAAAAGCTACTGCAGCACCGGAAGAGGTTCCGATAACCGAGACCAGGGAAGCGCCGATCGCATAATGCATCGGAACGCCAAAACCAAGTGTGAGAAGTGGGATAATGATGACACCGCCACCCAGGCCGGTAAGAGACCCCATCAATCCGGCAGCAATCGCTCCAATAAAAAGAATTATGATTTCTGACATCTCGCAAATATAAAAAGGATTATTTGTGTACACAAAAAAACTAGTAATTATTGTTTGTGTAGTATTTTCAGATAAATTTATCTATTTTATGGCGTTATAAAATGACTAATATTGTGCTAAATAATAATAATGATTTATTTTTATTTTTAAAAAAAAATTAATCAGGGTTGCAGAAAAAGGAATGTCCGGCTTTATAAATATGACAATTTTATTTGATAATAGAGTTAAGGCAATTTCTGAACTAATAAAAATTTTTTAATCAAAAAACCATGATAATCTTAAGTATGTGAATTTATTAATAATCACTCAATGTCTGTTGTTTAATGTTTTCATTATTACTGTTTTATATATAAACAAAAAGTTTTCTATTGGTAGAAGAATTTAATATTGAGTACCTGTATGGTATTTATGTGGTATGTGCTTTTTTTTATGGTGATTTATGATTCTATTTCTTTGTGTTGCTTTCAAAAATTGAAATAGTGAGAAGCTTGATGGTATTTATGTGGTATGTACTTTTTTGTAGTGGTTTATTTAAATATTGCGTTTTATCTGTTTCTATTCTCGATGTAGAAAATGAGGATACTTCAGCGTTTTCTCAGAAGTCTTTTCAGAAGTGCAACTTTCATCCCAGTTTTTTCCCAAAAGGGTCAAATGTATTCACACATCATTTGTCTATAGAGGTGTTATTGATAATTTCCAATTTGTTTTTAAGTGGTATATGGCCCCCTTAGTCGGGAGGATGTGTTCCTAATGGACGCCTATGGTTCAATAATATATCATAAGATATGCCTGCGATTGGGATAGCAGCCGGCCAAAAAACAAACAGATAATTGTAAAAAATTCGAATGGTTGCCACCTCGATCTGATTCCCAATATTATAAGATGAAAAATAGATTCCTTGTTTTTTAACTTGTGATGCTCAAGCTTGTGGAATAACACTTTCGTTCGAATAATATAATACGTGAAAAAATAAAAAAAAATGATAGTATCTATCGCCATACTTTTGATAGCCATAATAATCATTTTGATATTTGTTTTAAAAAAAATCAGATATACTGAATTCAAAATAAATGAAGTAATGCAAGATGTTGTTTTGTCCCAAGATGTGCTTAGTGTAGATTCTTATGAAGAAATAATCTCTCTTGCAAGGGATAATTCCTCGGATTTTTTATTCAGATTCAAGGAGTATTATCCAAGTTTTATCGAAAAACTTCTGGAAATAGAACCAAAGCTAAAAACATCTGAACTGACTTTTTGTGCTTACCTGAAGCTAAATTTTTCTACAAAAGATATTGCTACCTATACATTTGTAACGCCAAAGGCTGTTCAAAATCGCAAAAACAGAATACGGAAAAAACTTAGCATAGATTCTAATATAGACATTTATGTCTGGTTCAATAATATTAAGTGACTGACTGCTATTGGGTTAGTATTGCTGAGGTATTGATGTGGTATCTGTTTGGTACCTGTTTTTTCCTAATTAAAGAGTTTAATTTATTCCTTTGCTCTCAAATTATATATAAGGGCAAGTCAGTAAGACTTGATTATATATTATGAGTCCCGTGGTAAATTTTTTTGTTAAATCTCAGAATCACAATGTAATAATATAGTATAATTCTAAAAACACACAAAATTGAAAAAAAAATTTTTTTTACTGCTTTTTGCATTATCATTTCTTGATTCAAATGCACAAGTAGGTATTAATACACCTTCTCCAAGAACTGACCTTGATGTCAATGGTAGTTTCAAGTCTGATAATATCATTGCAGGGACTATAGATGGGCTAACTCTGGAAGAGAAAGACAGATATTTGTTGCTGACCCAAGATGTTTCCGATAATGGGATTAAAAGAATAGATCCCAGAGTGCCCGGAGCACCAGGTATAGCCACTATTGCAACTTACAAGTTGCAGAATGTCAGTGGGGATTGGGTTGAAAGGTTTAATACAAAAATTAACACCACGGATTACTCTCTTGTCATTCTATCCGCCTATTTTGATAGAGACATCTATCTGGGTAGTTCAGGTATTCTGTCATTGCCGTCCTTTGGCGTGATAGATTTCAACGGTTTCTGGAACTTATATGCCGATTATTCACAAATGTCTTCACAGACCAATGGTACATGGACGTTTGTTTGCGCAATATATCCAAAGACCTATGTGAAAATTTTTGGAGAAAGAGTCCGTCCTCTAGGTAATACTTCTTCAGGAACTGAATCTACTCCAATCCTGAATCCTTAAATAAAAACACATGAAAAAAAAATTATCAATAATTTCTCTGGTCCTCTCCGGAGCATTATTTTCACAAAATGTAGGAATCAATACAGATGCTCCTACAGAAGCCTTGGATGTTAACGGAAGTGTGGCAATCGGTACATCTGTATTTGTAGATCCGAATAATTACACAGCCAACCCTCAAGGGTTTGACATCCTTGGTACCGATCCTCAATCCTCAATTGTAAATGGTAAAATTTTTAAAGTAGAAACACTTTATACACCAATAATCATACAGCCATATTCGGTGTCGAATATTTACAGAGATGACCTTAACGACCTTAATCTGCAGATTCCTTCTGATAAGTATACGGTATTGATCACCAATTTTGAAGCTGTTCCAAGCACGTCCAATATTAATGAGCCAAACAACGGAGTTTATTCCAATACAAATATGAAGGGACGTTTTGTTATCAGAACTTTTGAATCCGGGGGCAATTGGCATGTCAATATAGGATATCCCAGTTTGAGTACACAATATACAAGTGCAAGATACACCTATAATTTTGATGTGATTCTTTTATCCAAAAGATTTTATAAAGTTTTGGACGAGTCGGTTACAACATATAATCTAAATGGGGCAACATCCGGCGAAGCAGCTGCCCCACCAAGTGGAATTTAAAGACACAATGATGAAAAAAAATATAACAACAATTGCAATTTTGCTTTTTTTTGCAATCAAAGCACAGGTAGGTATCAATAAACCTAATCCTACGGAAATGTTAGATGTTAATGGGAATATGAAATTTTCAAATACATTGTACTTGGAAAATCCAGGAGTCTATCTTGGTTCGTCTTCTAATTCTTACCTTATTGTAAAGGATAATGAAAGCCAGGTCATAAAAAGATATGTTCCGGAAACATCTGATTACAGTGCTATCAACACCGTGAATTATACATTCACCGGAGTCAACTTTACAGGATTGACAAATTATGACACAGGTATATCATCCACCAATTATTACTTGACAATTGGTGGATATATCATACGGGGAGGTGGTGATAGTTCTAATGTATCCATTAGTGGAAGCAACGTCAATATACCTTTATATTCTGCCAGGGCCTTTATACAGGATGGTACATGGAGATTGAGGTTTCTCCCCAACCATAGCCGTACTTTTACGGTGCCGGACAGTCAAAATCCAAAAAATGTTGATATAAAACTCAACATAATTGTATATAGGCGGGATATGCTTACAACAGTGAATCCTGTTATAAATTACAATATGAACGCAAATGTAGCAGGTACAGGAACATCACCTCAGCCTGATAAACTATAGTTCCTGTGATAACTAGACCTGCTTTAGCAATAGATATTATCAAAACAACTAGCAATGTTCTTTAAGTTCATTGCTAGGTTTTTTTAGAAAGGAATTACACTGACTATATACCTTCAAAAAACAACATCCAAGTTTTAATGTCCCTTTGAAAGATTAAGTCCGGATCCAACCAATAAAATAGAAACTTCAATCTATTAAACGATGATAGATATTACATCAATATTTAAATAGAGCTTTTAATCATAAAAAAAATAGAAGAATCTTTATTATTAAAACATTTTGAATATTTTTGTTCAACATATTATAAAGATTTTGAAAAGTATCTATATCCTAATTTTATCATTGGCATTTTTCCCAAATTTTTCAGCTCAAAAATCTGACGAAGAATCTATTAAATCAACAGTTGATCAGTTGTTTAACGGAATGAGAACTTCGGATTCTGTATTGATCAAAAAATCATTTCATAAGAATGCTGTATTGCAGACCATCACAAAAACAGCTGAAGTTAAAAATGAAAGCATCAATGATTTTGCATTAAGTATTTCCAAGGCCGAAAAAGGAAGTCTGGATGAGAGAATCACTTTCTCGAATATCCTGATCGACGGAAATCTGGCTTCCGTTTGGACATCTTATGAGTTTTATTACAAAGGACAGCTTTCACATTGTGGTGTCAATTCTTTCCAATTGGTAAAATCGAATGACGAATGGAAAATCCAATACATTATTGATACGAGAAGAAAGGATAATTGTAAAAAGTAAATAAATCTAAAAAATAAAAGAAAGTAAAAAAGTAAATTATGAAAATCGGAATTTTAGGAGGGGGACAATTGGGAAGAATGTTCATTCAGGAAGCATTAAAATATGATGATGAATTCTATGTTCTCGACCCAAATCCAGAGTGTTCCTGTGCCAATATTTCACATTTCACAAGAGGGGATTTCAATGACTATGATACCGTTTTGGAATTCGGAAGAGACAAAGATGTGGTGACGATTGAAATAGAACATGTTAGTGCAGATGCGCTTGAAGAACTGGAAAATCAAGGCGTAAAAGTAGTTCCGAATTCTAAAATCATCAAAATCATTCAACAGAAGATCCTTCAGAAAAAATTCTATGAAGAAAACAGAATTCCGTCCCCAGAATTTGAAATTATGGATGGAAGTGAGGATGAAATCAAAATCCAGAATCCTTTCGTCCAAAAACTGAATACAGGCGGTTACGACGGAAAAGGTGTTCAGTTGATTCGTTCAGATCAGGATTGGAAAAACCTTTGGACTCAGGAATCTGTTTTGGAAAATCTGATTGACATCGATAAAGAATTGTCTGTGATTGTCGCTAAAAATGAAAATGGCGAAATCAAAACGTTTCCCGTGACCGAAATGGTTGCCGACCCAAAACTGAATCTTCTCGATTTCAATATTTGTCCGGCCGATATTTCTGAGGAAACTCAGAAACAGATTGATTTGATTACCAGTCAATTCATAAGAAGTGCAGATTCTGCAGGACTTTTCGCGATTGAACTGTTCCTTGACAAAAACGGGAAAGTTTGGGTGAATGAAACGGCGCCGAGACTCCACAACTCAGGACATCAATCGCAGGAAGGAAATGCGAATTCCCAATTTGAGCAATTTTACAGAGTTGTTAAAAATTTACCTTTGGCGGATACAGGTAACTTCGGATTCTCAGGAATGCTGAATCTTGTCGGTGAGGAAAATTATTCAGGAAAAGTGAGGTATGAAGGCCTTGAAGATGTCTTGAAACTCCCAAAAACCTATGTTCACCTTTACGGTAAAACTGAAACAAAGCCTGGAAGAAAAATGGGTCATATCAATGTTCTGGCAGATTCCAGGGAAGAATTGATGGAGAAATTGATTCACATCAAATCCTTGGTGAAAGTTATAGCATAAGAAACGGTCAGATAAATCTGACCGTTTCTTATTTAAAAAAATTACTTTGCCTTGGCTTTTTCCAAAGCATTGTTATAAGCATCTTTTGCATCATCAGTAGCCTTTTTTGTAGCTTCTTTGGCATCTTGAGTTGTTTTGTTAATGGCCTGCTTTGTGTCTTTCGCTGCGTCTTTGATATCTTGTTTTGCATCTTGTGCAGCCACTTTTGTTTTGTCAACGACATTATCAACGCCTTTTTTTACGTCCTGTGCTGCATTGCCGACAGCGGTTTTGGTATTTTCCCAAGCCATATTTGCATCGGCCAAGGCTTTTCTTGCAGCCACTTCAGCATCTTTATCGCCTTTTTTGATGGCCGCATCCAAGTCAGCTTGTGCTTTGTCCACTGCAGATTTGGCATCAGTCTCAGTCAGAGTTTTGGTTTCGGTTGTTACCACAGCAACTGTGTCTTTGTTTTCGTCTATAACGACCGTTTGCTCTTTTTTTGTACAAGAGGTTGTGAATAATAATACAGCTGCGGAAG
Organism: Epilithonimonas caeni DSM 17710; assembly: GCF_000426465.1. Taxonomy (GTDB): domain Bacteria; phylum Bacteroidota; class Bacteroidia; order Flavobacteriales; family Weeksellaceae; genus Epilithonimonas; species Epilithonimonas caeni. Next base: position 877,939 of record NZ_AUFK01000009.1, on the reverse strand, counting down.
CTGTTACAAAAATTTTTTTCATAAAAGATTATTTATAATGTGTTTGATTGAATTGTAATAAATATAAGAATTTTTATCGTTTCAAATATTTCTGCATTAATTTAAATTTCAACATCCCCGGTTTGTAATTAATGATGAAGACCCCACCGATGATGCAGGCCGTAGCAATAATGAATTTAGCAGAAATAACCTCATCCAGAATCAGCCAGCTTAGGAAAATACTGATGATTGTATTAACATAGGACAAAATAGAGACCTGTGTCGGAAGCAATGTTCTCAGCAGATAATGATAGGAGAAAAAAGCAATCACCGAGCCAAAAATAGCCAAATATATAATTGCAGAAATACTTTTTACAGACCAAGTTGAAACATCGATCGTTTCTGAAAATGAGAATGCAAATATCAGTTGTACAATTCCTGCAAATGAAAACTGGTAAAAGAGATTCAGGAAGAGATTATTGTTCCCGACATTTATTTTCTTCGTATAAATGGTCCCCAGTCCCCAACACATCAATGCGATGATCAGAATCAGCAATCCCAATCTGTAGTTAGGATTCATCAGGTCATTGATGCCATCCCAGAAAATGAAAAGGATACCAAAAAAGCCCATCAGAAGTCCAACCATTGTCCGGTAAGTGAATTTTTCCATTCCGATTGCCATACTCGCAACAAAAATAAAAATCGGAGAAAGTGCACTGATCAAAGATGTCAGGCTGCTCGTCAGATTTTCCTCTGCAACGGTCGTTAAACCATTGGCTCCAACCAGCATTAATGCTGAAAGTGTAATCTGGATTCTGAAATTTCTCCAACCGATCCATTTCAGGTTTTTGGTGTAAATCAAAATAGGAATTAGGATTATGGCTGCTAAAAACTGACGAAATCCCGCAACAAACCAAGGCGGAACAGTTTCTACTCCGATTTTGATGCCGAGGAAAGTCGTGCCCCATACGATAGCGACAATGCAGATTGCAATAATGGTTTTTGAACTCAAAGTTTTATCTGAAAAAAGAATTAAAGCCAAAGGTATTCCAAAAACTCCGATTTTATCTATAAATTTTTATCTTTGAACATCTAATAAAAAATGAAATGGTCGGAATAATAATGGGCAGTCAAAGCGATTTGCCAATAATGCAACAAGCTGCGGATTTTCTGAAGTCTCTTGAAATCCCTTACGAGTTGACAGTCGTTTCTGCGCACAGAACGCCGGAACGCATGTTCGATTACGCAAAAACAGCTAAAGAACGGGGACTGAAAGTTATCATCGCAGGAGCTGGTGGTGCGGCTCATCTTCCGGGGATGGTTGCCAGTTGTACGACGTTGCCTGTGATTGGCGTTCCGATTTTATCCAGCAATTCTATCGATGGTTGGGATTCTGTTTTGTCGATTCTTCAGATGCCTTCCGGGATTCCTGTTGCAACGGTTGCTTTGAATGGTGCTGCAAATGCCGGAATTCTCGCTGCAAAAATCATAGGAGCTTCCGATTCCGAAGTGTCTGAAAAACTTCAAAAATACCAGGATTCTCTTAAAGATAAAGTTCTCGGAACAGTTGATGAAATCAAGAAACAACACCCGAATCAGTTTGATAAATAGAATTATTTTGGCAGCTTGATCCGTCTTCCGCTCCCAAACCTAACGAAGTGGTTCGACGAAGTCAATCTTTTCACTCCACTACGTTGCGTAAAAAGGATTTCCGCTCAAGCAGGGCTGCAGGTTCAGTATAAAAATAAAATTTTAAAATAAACTAGAATCTTTGTCATTCCGTAGGAATCTAAACTACTATTGAATGACAAAGATTATGAGTCTTATTTTTTTCGCTTAAATACAAAACTAATTTCTGAAGTCCTTACATTGGGTTGTAAGCCGGTTACATATTCATTATTCCCAAAATTAGGATGAACGGTTTCTATTTTTGAAAAAACATCAATTAGTTCCCATCCTTCATCACCCAATGAATTAAGAGAGCTATTTGCGATATCAATTTTTTTTGATGTAAACGTCGCCAATGCATCTTGCTCAGTTCCTTTGAATGTAATTGTTTTATATTCCCATTTTGAAGTGCAAGAAGTAAAGAATAGAGTTAAAATTAATCCAACTAAAAATAATTTTTTCATTTTGTTAGTAGTTTGTTTCTAACAAAACTAATTTATTCTGATATTCTTTTCTTACGGAAATCCGTAATCTGAAAACTACTTATCCAAGATCCCCCTAATCTTATTCGCATTTCTGATCAACTCTTCCAGGTAATCAAAATTCTCTTTCTCCAAAGCAGATTTGAATTTTCTAAGCTGTGTAATATGTTCATTCAAAACATCCAAGACATTTTCTTTGTTCTGACGGAAAATCGGAACCCACATTTCCGGATGGGATTTTGCCAGACGGACCGTACTCGAGAAACCTGAACTTGCAAGCTGAAAAATCGTGTCTTCCTCACGTTCTTTTTCCAAAACGGTATTGGCTAATGCATAAGACGTGATATGCGAAATGTGCGAAATGTAAGCTGTGTGAATATCGTGCGCATCGGCATTCATATAAACTGGGTGCATTTCCAGTGTTTGAATGATTTTTTCCACAGTTTCCAAAGCATTTTCATCAGATTCTTCTTTGTTGCAGATCACGGCTGCTTTTCCTGTAAAGCTGTCTTTGGTTGCAGCTTTTGGACCAGAATTTTCCGTTCCCCACATCGGGTGAAAAGCCACAAATCGTTTTCTATTTGGATGATTTTTGATAGAATCTACAATTCCCGATTTTGTAGAGCCTACATCCATCACAATTTGTTTTTCATTGATCAGATCCAAAACATCAGGTAAGATTTTCTTGGCAGAATCTACCGGAATCGAGATGATAATCAAGTCCGAATTTTTGATTCCTGTTTCGAGATCTGCTTTTTCATCAATGATTTTGAGTTCAAGTGCTTTGTTAAGGTTGTCTTCATTCTGGTCAATTCCATAAACAAAATTGGTGAAATTTTTCTCTTTTAATTTCAATGCAATAGAACCTCCGATTAATCCGGTTCCGATAATTCCTATTTTCATCAGTAAATTTCTATTTTTTTATATGTCAGATGGGAACGCAAAGCGTTTCATCTTTAAATTTTTCTAATAGTTTTTAAAACAAAAAACCCCGTCATCAGGACGAGGTTTTAATATTTTTCCATACGAATCCTAATCCTGTTTCAGGGTTAAAATTGCGTAATAATATGTTCTGTTTGTTGTTTTCACAAAACGAAGATAGAAATTAATTTCTTAAAATTCAAATTAAAAATTTTATAATTTACCACAAAGACACATAGTTTATAAAGTCTTTAATTAACTATTTAAACTTTTTAATATCAATAATTCTATGTGTCTTTGTTGTTTTTAACTTACGGATTTGAAACAATTAAAGTGGATGGAATATCAGACAGCCAAAGACTTTTCGTGTCAATCAGACTTTTCCAGCTTTTACTGCTAATCAACATTAAATCCTGAGATTCTAAGAAATCTTTTTCAATAGTTTTCGCGTTGTAAAGTGTGATGTGATTTGGTGCGATATGTTCGATGTTTCTTATCAATTCACGGATTTCCGTGTTCTTGCGGATTTGTCCTGCTGCATCCAGAATGATAACTTGAGAATCGTTGTTATTGATCAATCGTTTGGCATATTCAACCAGATAAAAATCGCTCAAATCAAAGATCGGAATAAAAATTTTATCTGCACTTTCAAAGTTTTTATCTACCATTATCCCAACAGGAATATTGGTTTTATCCAGAATGCTCAAGGTAAAATCGTCAAAAGGTGAGGCGTTGAAAATGTAAGATCTTCCTTTTACGGTATTCAATAATTTTTCCGGATTGATGATTTTAGTTGTGAAACCAAGCAATTTTCCAAGCAGCGTTCCTTCATAAATCGATTTTCCCAACATTATCAAAAGCAGATCATAATTGCCTTTGTTGGTGATGTTTACCAAATCATTTTCGATGTCTGTTGAAGCTTTGAAAAGTGTTGTGATTTCCAGTTTCAGTTCTTGGGAAGTATCGATGATGTTTTCGAATAAATCTTTTTCATGATCTTCGATATCAAAAGCGTGTAGCTCATCAACGGATGCAATGTTCATCGCGGTCACACTTTTGTTACCATTCATTTTATGAGTGAAATTATCTGCCAATTTCAATAATGTACTTCCGGATTCCGGGGTATCAAATGAAAGAAGAACCTTATACTTTCCGGTATTTTCGTCAGCTTCTTCATCAATCATCGATTTTCTCCCTTTAAACAAAAAATTGATTAAGTCTAATGAAGGTCCGGTCATAAATGTTGTGAACAAAGCCATTATCACCATCATTGCGAAAATTTCAGGACTCAAAACGCCTAGGTCATAACCAATATTAAGGACAATCAATTCCATCAGACCTCTCGTGTTCATCAATGCTCCGATGGTTAGGCTATCTTTCCAATTGATTCTTAGAAACTTTGCAGTTAAAGCACTTCCAATGAATTTTCCGGTAACTGCGGTTGCGATTATCAATCCGGCAATCATCCAAAGATGTCCGTCATTTAACAATCCGATTTGAGTTCTCAAACCTGTAAATACGAAGAATAATGGAAGTAGCAAAACCAATGCAACATCTTCAACTTTCTCAATGAAAAGATTTCTGAATTTCACATTTTCCGGCATAATTGCGCCTGCCATAAAAGCTCCGAACAATGCGTGAATCCCAATAACCTCTGTCGCATAAGAAGAGATGATCAATGTCAGAAAGAAGATGGCCACAATAGATTTATTGATAATTCCTTTTCCAGCCTGTAATTCTCCGATTCTTTTCAGGAAAGGTCTTACGATCTTTATCATCAGGAAAACGTAAGCAATCGCCATCAGAATTACGTAGATTGAACTGGCAAAAGAACCAGCTTTTACAATAGCAATTACAGCGGCCAAAATACACCAGGCTGTGATGTCATCGGCTGCTGCACAAGTGATAACGATAGTTCCTAGTTTTGTTTTTTGGAGATTACGCTCCTGGACGATTCTTGCCAGAACCGGAAAAGCCGTAATACTCATCGCAATCGCAATAAATAACGCAAATGAACTGAACTGAACTCCGTCCGGCGCAAATTCTTTATAAATGAAATAAGATAATCCAATTCCCAATGCAAACGGAATAATGATACTTGCGTGACTGATGACAACCGCGTCGTGTGCTTTTTTTCTAAGAACGCTCAAATCCAATTCCATCCCGACGATATACATGAAAAGAATCAACCCGATTTGGCTCAAAAACTGCAAGTTAGGAAGCGATTCTTTTGGAAAAAGGAAAGCGGAAAATTCCGGAAAATACAATCCTAAAAGTGAAGGTCCGAGAACAATGCCCGCAATCATTTCTCCGATTACAGAAGGCTGTTTCAGTTTCATACAGATCCAACCAAACAACCTCGCCACCAGAATAATTGTTACGATTTGAACCAAAAGCAAAGCTAACGGATGATGGAGATTGGTCAAAAAGGATTCGACGAAGTTCTCCCACATCGTTCCTTTTGATTCTTTGATGACAATATTTTCGCCAGCTTCCAACGTTTTTCCTTCTATCAGAAACCAATATACCAGACAGGAGAAAAACGCAATTGTAACCGTGTAAAATATAATATTCCTGTACTTTTTCATATTCAATTCCATTTAGATCTTACGTGTTTTCAAGATGTAAAATTGAGAAGTTTTTGAATACGAAATTCATCTTCAATTGAAAAATGTAATGAAACGGCTGAATTATGTGTTGAAATTATTTCGAAAGCTTCTCAGAAAGCTGATTCTTAAAAACATCACTGATATTAAGTTTCAATGGATTTCCTTCAGAGGAATTGATGTCCAAAATGATTTCCGATGAAGAAAAAACCTGAATGTGCTGAATATTGACCATCTCTTTTTTATTGATCTGAACAAAGTTTTTTTGTATTAATAATTCGGATAAATTTTTGAAACTTAAGTTTTTAAGAATAATTTCTGAATTGTTTTTCAGTCTCAAATCTTTGTCTCGGCTATCGATTTCAGATGTTTTGATATAGATAATGTCGTTGACGAAAATTCGGGTTTTTCCAAGATTGGTATTCCATTCAAAAAACTGATTTTTCTGACCTTCGTTAAGCAATTTTTCTGTCTTTTCAAAAGCTTGTTGCAGTCGTTCTTTTTTTATTGGTTTTCTGACGTAATCAACCACATCCAGGTCAAAAGCTTCCGCCGCGTATTCCTTGTAAGCGGTTGTGAAAATTATTTTTTTGTCCTTGATCAATTCGGCCACTTGAAGCCCGTTCATTCCGGGCATTTCGATATCAAGAATGCAAACGTCGCAATCGCAATCGTTGATTTCTTGTAGAAAAACTTTAGGATTATTAAATGCTTTCACAACTTCGACTCCTTCAATCTGGTCGCAAAGGAGTTTCAAGTAACTGATTGCCAATAATTCATCGTCCAGAATAACGCATTTTATCATAAAATTCTGAAAGATTAATGGTTAATTGTGCTGTAAAAACGTCATTGCTGATATTCTTGCTGAGTTTGTAATGATTTTTGTAAATCAATTTCAGTCTCTGGTCAAAAGATTTGCTTCCGAATCCGCTGTTTTCTTTTTCGAGAGGTTGTTTGTCCGAAATTTTGTTGGAAACTTTTATTTCAAATTTTCCATCTTCGAGAATCAAATTAATTGAAATAAATGAATCCTGCACTAAAAAATCAGTGTGTTTAAAGGCATTCTCAATCAAATCGACAGAAATCAACGGCGCAAAAATTTTTTCCAGATAAATCGAATCTTCTTTATTGATTTTCGTCTTAATTCTAAAATCGAATAAAGGATTGACCTTAATTTTATTGATTTCTATAAGGTTCATTGCAAAATCCAGCTCCTCTTTTGGACTGACAAATTTATTGCCGCTTTCGTAAAGAATATAATCCAGAATGCTCGCTAATTTGTCCAGCGAAATGTAAGTCTGATAAGCGTGCGACTGAACCGAATTCAGAATGTTCTTGAAAAGATGCGGATTGAGTTTGGTTTCGATATGTTCCAGTCGAACATTGTCCAGTTTGGTTTCAATTGCTTTGTAGTTGTCTTCGAGCAATTTATTTTTCGTCTTAACAGATTTATATTTTCCGAAAAGAAAAAAACTTAAAACCAACAGGAAAAATATGACAAAAATCCCACCAAATAAGAGATAATCGGGTAGAAGAAGATTTTTGCCGTTCATTTTATTTTAATTTTTTGAAGCTTGTAAACTCTGCTTTTTCCTTACATTTAGAATAATATATTTCGTATTGGGGATTGTTTTTTGGATAAACGAGAAGATAATCCGGACAAGGCTGTTTTTGAGCTTGGCTTCTGTCAAAATCAATTGTTCCGTTGGTAATTATTTCGTCTTTCAATTGTTTCTCAGTGATTTTATTCGATTCCATTTCCTTTTTGAAGTTTTCGGAATAAAAAAAATCTTTGGTCAAAGTCTCTGCGATCACTCTGTCATTCGGGAAATAGGAACAGCTTGTACCTTTTTGATTAAGTATGAAAAATACGATCAGCAAACCCGGAATCAGACCGATAGCGTAGAATTTTAATTTTTTAAGCATTAATGAGTTTTAGAAAATCAAAAGATTGATATCGTGATAAGGAAGGTCGAACCTGTTACAGATCAGCTGTTTCGTATGTCTCCCTTTGTACATGTAAAGCGATTGCTTGATCTCGTTTTTATGGATCAGCATATTTTCGAAACCGCCTTCTTCATCGTAACCCAGAAGATAACTTAAGAAGAAGTTGCTAACGGCTTTCGTCGTCGTTCTTGGCATTCTGGAAGTCAGGTTCGGTAACCCACAATGGATAACGTCGTGTTTTACAATGAATGGTTTTTCTGTCGTAGTAAGCTCTGAGGTTTCGATAACTTTCCCATTATCAATCGTGATGTCGATAATGACACTACCTTTTTTCATTTTCATTACCATATCTTCTGTAACAATTGGAGATAGGTTAAGTCTTGGCAAAGCTCCGATCACAACGTCGGCCCTTCTGAGAGATTTCGTCAATTCTTTCGGGTCGATGACAGATGTCGGAACGCGGCTATCTACCAAAGTATGAAGTCTCCTAAGTTTTGAAAGCGAATTATCAAAGACCTTAACACTTGCTCCCAATCCAATTGCCGCTTTTGTCGCAAATTCACCCACGATCCCAGCTCCTATAATCACAACTTCCGTTGGACGAACGCCGGTTATCCCGCCAAGCATCAAGCCATTGGACATTGCCAGTAATTCTGATGCGTATAGGATTGAAACGCTTCCTGCGATCTCGCCGATCAATCTTACCAATGACAATTGTTTGTACTCGTCCATTATGAACTCAAAGGCGATCGCATTGACTTTTTTGCCGGCCAATTTCAGGAAATATTCTTTATCTCGAAGGTTGATCTGCAAAGCTGAAATCAGATAGGTCATCGGTCTTAGATAATCGATTTCCTCTTCTGTTGGCGGATTGATTTTCAGGACCAGATCCTGAGAAAAAGCCACTTTCGGGTCGTTCGTGATCTCTGCACCAGCTTCAGAATATAAGATATCAGTGAAGTGAGAACCTTCTCCCGCACCGCTTTCTATAATGACTTTGTGGCCGTTGTTTACAAGTATCTGAACGGCATCAGGAATAAGACAGGTTCTTTTCTCATTAAGACAAGTCTCTTTAGGAACACCTATACTAAAGGTCTTTCCAGGTTTTTTTACAACTTCTAGTTTCTCTTCTTTCGGAATCAATTCTTCTTCAGAAAAAGGTGTAAATATGGTAGATGTACTGCTCATAAAAAATGAATCATTGTTCAAAATCTAAAACAAAGATAAAACAATTTACTATTATTATTAATTAAACTCGATCACTCTTCCTGATTCTGTATTGGTGATGGTCATCTCGTGGAAATCATAAGCTTCCAGTTCATCCATATAGATTTCCGGCCATTCGATAATCGATAGAAAAGCATTGTCCAGATATTCTTCAATCCCGAAATCGTAAGCTTCTTCCACAGATTTTAATCTATATAAATCGAAGTGATACACTTTTCCTTTTGGTGTATCATATTCATTTACAATAGAATATGTTGGGGAAGATATTTCGTCAGGACTTCCTAGTTCTTTAAGCAGATATTGTGTGAAGGTTGTCTTTCCGGCGCCGAGATTTCCTTTTAGAAGTAGGATATTGTGCTGAAGGTCAGGAATGATCTGATTGACAATATCTTTCCATTCTTCAAGCTGATGAATCGTAAATTGCATCTGTAATTTTTTTTACAAAAATAAGCTTTTGCGATATTAATTGATGAATGTTTTATCGCAGAATTATTGAACATATTATTACCTTTACCCATTGAAAATTTTATTGAACTTAATTTAGAATTAGTTTCGAAAGTCTAATATCTAGCTTCTAAAATCTATATTAAAGATTGATCACTAAAGAAACCATAGACAAAATATTTTCTACCATCCGTGTAGAAGAGATCATTGGCGAATATGTCCAGCTGAAAAGAGCAGGCTCCAACTTCAAAGGCTTGAGTCCTTTTCATGAGGAAAAATCGCCAAGTTTTGTCGTTTCTCCCAGTAAACAGATCTGGAAGGATTTCTCTACTGGGAAAGGAGGAACTGCTATTTCCTTCCTGATGGAAATCGAGAATTTCACCTATCCGGAAGCTCTTCGCCATGCAGCAAAAAAGTATGGAATTGAAATTAAGGAAGATGTAAAAGAATACTCTGAAGAACAAAAACAAGCGCAGACAGAACGTGATGTTCTTTACAAGATCCACGAAGTTGCTAACGATTTTTTTCAAGATCAGCTCTGGAACTCGGAAGAGGGGAAAATGATCGGTTTTTCCTATTTCAAAGAAAGAGAGCTGCGGGACGATATTATCAAGAAATTCCAATTGGGATATTCTCCCGAAAAGAAAAACGCCTTTACAGAATTTGCTTTGGAAAAAGCTTACTCCAAAGAGATCCTGGAAAAATCCGGACTTTCTATTTTTCCGGAAAATACACCTTCAGGAATTGACCGATTCCGTGACAGGGTTGTTTTCCCGATTCACAGTTTTTCGGGCCGTGTTCTTGGTTTTGGCGCAAGGATTCTCAAGAATAATGTCAAAACGGCAAAATATCTCAATTCTCCGGAAACCGAGATCTATCACAAGTCTAATGTCCTTTATGGTCTGAATCAGAGCAAACAATCCATTTCCAGAAAGAATCTCTGCCTTTTGGTAGAAGGCTATATGGATGTGGTCTCACTTCATCAGTCGGGAATCGAAAATGTCGTGGCTAGTTCAGGAACATCTCTGACGACGGAACAAATTAAACTGATAAAGAGATTAACGGAAAACGTAACAATTCTTTTTGATGGTGATAATGCAGGCATCAAGGCGAGTTTCCGAAGCATTGATATGCTGTTGTCCGAAGGGATGAACATTCGGGTCCTTCTTTTTCCGGACGGCGATGATCCGGATTCTTTTGCGAGAAAACATCCGCAGGAGTTTGTTGAAAATTTCATTGATAAAGAAGCGAAGGACTTTATCGATTTCAAAGCGGAGATCCTTCTTAAGGACGCTGGGAATGATCCGATCAGAAAAGCAGAATCTATCCGGGATATTGTGAAGTCTGTTGCATTTGTCCAGAATGCGTTGAAGCGTGAGGTCTATCTGAAAGAAGTTTCGAATAAGTTTGGACTCAGCGAGCAAAGCTTGTTCAATGAGCTTCAGATTCAGACCAATGTTACACATCAGCAGGAATCAAAACCTGCAGTTGCCGAGAGAAAAGCGCCACAGAAATTAGAGATTGTCCAGGAAGCTTTCACATCAATAAACCCACTTTTGGTACTGGAAGAGAAATTGGTAGATCTGATGTTGAAATATGGTGATGTCGTTTTAGAAAGAAAAGATCCTGACGGGAATGATTATAAGATCACTGTGATAGAAGAGGTTCTTGGCCATTTGGAGGAAGATGAATGTGAGATACAATTGGATATTCATAAAAAGATCGTTTCCGAGATCAAAGAAGGTATTCTTCAAAATGAGATAAGGTCGGGTGGCTTTTTCTTCAATTTTATGGATGAAGAAGTTTCTGGAAAACTGGCCAATGCATTGATCGAAAATTATCAGACCAGCAATTGGAACAAGTTCAATATCTATTTCAGTTCAGAGGAAGAGGTACTCCCAAAGATGGTTGCGGATATTGTTCTGAGACACAAAAGAGAGTATATTGTAAAATTGATCAATGACCTTAAAAATTCTCTCAGTGACGAGAATGATAATACTCAAATTTATCAACAAATAATCCTTCTGACTCAACTAAAAAATAAATTGGACAGCGAATTATTTCGCATTTTGTGACAGAAAGTCCTACTTTAGCAAAGGAATAGAAATTGCAAACTCAATACAGATTTAAAAATAACCACATTTAATATGGACATTAAAAAAGAATTCAGAGATTTCTCAGTAAAACATATGGGGAATAACGGTCTTGTTACAGACCAATATATGGGAATGTTCAACCCGACCAATCTTACACCTTATATCATGGAGGAGAGAAGGATGAACGTTGCACAGATGGACGTTTTTTCAAGATTGATGATGGACAGGATCATTTTTCTGGGAACAGGAATAGACGATCAGGTAGCAAATATCATTACGGCACAGTTACTTTTCTTGGAAAGTTCAGACTCTGCAAAAGATATCCAGATCTACATCAACTCTCCTGGCGGAAGTGTTTATGCAGGATTGGGGATCTATGACACGATGCAGATCATCAAGCCGGATGTTGCAACGATCTGTACCGGAATTGCCGCTTCTATGGGAGCCGTACTTTTGGTAGCAGGAGAGAAAGGTAAACGTTCTGCTTTGAAGCACTCTCGAGTGATGATCCACCAGCCTTCTGGTGGGGCACAAGGTGTGGCTTCTGATATGGAGATCAATTTGAGAGAGATGTTGAAGCTGAAAAAAGAACTTTATGACATCATTTCAAACCACTCCGGACAAACTTACGAATGGGTCGAGAAAGCCTCAGACAGAGATTACTGGATGACATCTACCGAAGCTAAGGAATTCGGAATGGTGGACGAAGTTCTCGAAAGAAAAAAATAAAGTAACAAACCTGATTCAACTGAGTCAGGTTTTTTTTATAATAATTGACTTCGTGGAACCAATTCGTCAGGTTTGGCCTCTTTTATCCGCCCTCCGTTCCGCTTTGTCACTCTGAGGCTCTCGAAGAGTCCACTCAGGCTGGATTGCGCTTCGCACACAAGAGAATCTGTCATAGAAAGGAGGATTTGTCGTCCATTTAAAACTTCAATATTGAATCAATTCTATGAATAATTTATAAACTCTCTAAAATTTAAATTTTATTTTGCCAAAAATTCCTTTTTCACTACTTTTGACCCATCAAATTTATAGAAATGAAAAAATCAGTGATATTGTTGGCTTCTGCTATTTTAGTTGTGTCTTGTGATCTTCCTGCTGGAGGGAACAAAGGTCGTTTGAAAAAAACGGATGAAGTAGTAAGATACGATGACCCCAATGCACCTCACGGAACTTATAAGCCAGTTGCGGATTCTTCAAAGGTCGTTTCTCACGTTGTAACAGATTCTGCAAAAGTTGTGAAGCCTGAAGCTAAACCTGCGGTTTCTGAAGAAGCTGAAACTGTTCATCATTAAGAATTTTATTAAAATATTATAACAAAAAATGTCTTGCGTTTGCAGGACATTTTTTATTTTTACGAACCTTACTTTTTCATCTTTGACAAAGTTTAAATCATTTATCAATCATCATTTATCATTAATAATAGAAATGAGTAATACACAACAATATATCCAAGAGAACAAGCAACGTTTTCTGGACGAATTATTCGATATCCTTAGAATTGCCTCCATCAGTGCAGATCCGGCTTACAAATCAGAAGTTCTGAAATGTGCCGATGAGGTTGCAAAACATCTAAAAGTTGCCGGAGCAGACAACGTGAAAATCCTTGAGACAAAGGGCTATCCGATCGTTTTCGGAGAAAAGATCATTGATGCTGATTTGCCTACGGTTTTAGTTTACGGACATTATGATGTTCAACCTGCTGACCCGTTGAAATTGTGGACGAGCGATCCTTTCGAGCCGGTTGTTAAAACGACGGAGCTCCATCCCGAAGGTGCGATCTTTGCAAGAGGCTCTGCGGATGACAAAGGACAATTCTTCATGCACGTCAAGGCTTTCGAAGCAATGATGAAAACCGATTCCCTTCCTTGTAATGTCAAATTTTTGATTGAAGGTGAAGAAGAGGTAGGTTCTGCAAGTTTGGCAGATTTCCTGGAAGAAAATAAAGAAAAACTGAGTTGCGATGTGATCTTGATTTCCGATACTCATATTTATTCTAATGAACAGCCTACTGTTACAACAGGTTTGAGAGGTCTAAGTTATGTAGAAGTGGAAGTAGAAGGCCCGAATCGTGACCTGCATTCCGGACTTTATGGCGGCGCAGTTCCCAACCCGATCAACGTTTTGTCAAAGATGGTCGGTGATCTGATCGATGACAAAGGACATATCACAATTGACGGTTTTTATGACAATGTCTTGATTGTTTCCGATGAAGACAGAAAGGAAATGAACAAACTGAAAGATGATCCGGAAGCCTACAAAAAATCCATTGATCTTAATGATATTCAGGGAGAAGAAGGCTATACGACCTTGGAAAGAGCGTCCATTAGGCCAACTTTGGACGTGAACGGAATTTGGGGAGGTTACACTGGCGAAGGTGCAAAAACGGTAATTGCTTCCAAAGCTTTTGCAAAAATATCAATGAGACTCGTTCCCAATCAAACGCCGGAAGAAATCACGGAGAAGTTCACGAAGTATTTTAAGAAAATCGCTCCTAAAAGTGTGAAAGTTAAAGTGACACCGCATCACGGTGGAATGCCTTACGTTCTGGAAAGCGATACCAAAGAATTTTTAGCAGCTAAAAAAGCAATGGAAAAAGCTTTCGGGAAAGAAGTTTTGCCTTACAGAAGTGGCGGAAGTATTCCGATCACATCCTTGTTTGAGAAGGTTCTTGGAGCTAAATCTGTTTTGATGGGATTCGGTTTGGATTCGGATGCGATACATTCACCAAACGAGCATTACGGACTTTACAATTACTACAAAGGAATAGAAAGTATCCCTTATTTCTTTGAGTTTTACGCTCAAGGTTAAGAAATGAAGACAGTTTAGGCTGTCTTTTTTATTAATATTTAATCAAATACAATTATGTCAAAAGTAGTTTATATCACAGGCGGAACCAAAGGAATCGGTTTCGGAATTGCAGAAGTATTACTGAAAAACGGTCACAAAGTGGCTATCAGCGGAAGAAAACAGGAAGATGTCGATAAGGCTGTTTCTGAACTTAAAGTAATTTCAGAAAGTATTTTCGGAATCAGCTCAGATGTTAGAAATTTCGAAGATGAACAAAATGCAGTTGCTAAAATTGTTGAAAGATTCGGAAGAGTTGATGTTGTGATTGCCAATGCTGGTCTGGGAATCTTCAAACCCGTCGATGAATTGAGTATCGAAGATTGGAATGCAATGCAGGAAACCAATTTGACAGGCTGTTTCTACACATTAAAAGCATCGGTTGAAGAACTTAAAAAATCTCAAGGCTATTATATCACGATCGCAAGTCTTGCCGGAACCAACTTCTTCGAAAATGGAGCCGGTTACAATGCTTCCAAGTTCGGTGTTGTCGGTTTTACACAAGCTGCAATGATCGACCTGAGAAAATACAATATCAAGGTTTCTACAATAATGCCGGGTTCTGTCGCGACGTATTTCAATGGAAATATACCATCCGAAAAGGATGAATGGAAAATTCAGCCGGAAGACATGGGGAATCTTGTTCTTGATATGCTGAATATGAATCCACGTGTTTTGCCAAGTAAAATTGAGTTCAGAGCGAGCCAGGTAAAGAAATAAAAGAATCATTTTTTTGAAAATTCGATAATTTGACCTTTATTTTTGTAATACTTGAAATCTGATCAAGCTGCTTAAATCGGACAAAATTATTTATAAAGAGTCTAAATACCCTTTTGTTAAAGCAGTTTCCGATGTTATTTAATAAATAGCAATAAATTATGCATGCATAGTATTTTTTATATATATTAGCACAGTTAGTAAAATAAAAACATCATCTTAAAATGAAAATATTAGTTTGTATCAGTAGTGTTCCGGACACTACAAGTAAAATTAATTTTACAGCAGATAAATCTGCTTTTGACAAAAACGGAATCCAGTGGGTGATCAATCCATTAGATGAGTTTGCTTTAACAAAAGCTATAAAATTACAGGAATCCCAAGGGGCAACTGTAACAGTTGTAAATGTAGGCGATGCAGGTACAGAAGCGGTTATCAGAAAGGCTTTGGCAATAGGTGCGAATGATGCAGTAAGAGTAAACGCAGATGCAAAAGACAGTTTCTCTGTAGCAAAAGAAATTGCAAAAGTAGCTCAGGATGGCAGTTACGACCTTATCCTTACAGGAAAAGAATCTATTGATTATAATGGTGGGGCAGTTCCGGGAATGGTAGCTCAATTGCTTAACATTCCTTTTGTGAATGCAAGCGTTGGATTGGATGTGAATGGTTCAGAGGCAACTGCTGTAAGAGAGATCGAAGGTGGAAAAGAAACTATTTCCGTGAAATTACCGGCTGTTGTTGCGGGACAAAAAGGTTTGGTTGACGAAAAGGATCTGATCATCCCAAACATGAGAGGGATTATGTCCGCCAGAACCAAGGCTCTTAATGTTGTAGAACCTTCAAATTCTGAAGTGAAAGTTGAAGCCGTTTCTTTTGACAGTGTTGCGCCAAGAGCAGCTGTGAAATTGGTTTCTGCAGATAACCTAGATGAGTTGGTAAGATTACTTCACGAAGAAGCGAAAGTGATATAAATTATAGTCAATGAGACAATAGACAAATAGATAATAAAAAGAGATTCAAGAAAAAAACTTCTCAATCTCAATCGAGTTTATCAATGTCTATCATCTATTCGTCTTTTATCTTTTAATCTAAAAAATAAAATTATGGCAGTATTCGTATACGCAGAAAACATAAACGGAGTTTACAAAAAAGCAGCATTTGAAGCCGTTTCTTATGCAAAAGCTATTGCAGCAAAAACTGGAGATCCAGTGACTGCGATCTCTATCAATCCTACAGATTCTTCAGATTTGCTTTACAAATATGGAGCAGATAAAGTAATTAATGTAAAAGATGCGGGTCTTAAGAATTTCAGTTCCAAGGCTTATGCAGAAGCAGTTGGACAGATTGCTGATGGGAATATTATTGTTTTCCCACATACAACAGACGCTTCTTCTATTGCGCCAATGCTGGCAATTCAGAAAAATTATTCTTTGATTACCAATGCGATTGATGTTCCTGAAAGCACTTCGCCTTTCCAGGTAAAAAGAAGAGCATTCTCAGGAAAAGGATTTATGCACGCAAAAGCAGATGCGGCTGGCGTTATCGTAACCGTTTCTCAAAATGCCTTTGGTGTTAAAGAAAATCCAGCTTCTGGTTCAGAGGAAGTGAAGGAATTGAGCATTGCTAATGAAGACACCAAAGTTATCAATCATGAGCAGTCTTCTGGAAAATTAGACCTTAAAGAAGCGGAGGTCGTTGTTTCTGCTGGTAGAGGCTTGAAAGGTCCTGAAAACTGGGGAATGATAGAAGACCTGGCGAATGTTCTCGGGGCTGCAACCGCTTGTTCGAAACCAGTTTCCGATATCGGTTGGAGACCTCACACAGAGCACGTTGGACAAACCGGAAAAGCAATTTCACCAAATCTGTACGTTGCAGTTGGTATTTCCGGTGCGATTCAGCATCTGGCGGGAGTTAACAGCTCTAAAACGATTGTTGTTATCAATAATGACCCGGAAGCGCCTTTCTTCAAATCTGCAGATTATGGAGTAGTGGGCGACGCTTTCCAAATTATTCCTGCATTGACAGAGAAAATCAAAGCTTTGAAAGCTTAATAAATTTCAAAATAAAATCAAAACCTAAGTCAATGGCTTAGGTTTTTTTATTTTAAGGAATATAATTGGGCAGTTTTACCCGCCTGGAGTTTATCCTGAGCTTGTCGAAGGGCTCCGGTCTTTTTGTTACGCCATGCTTCGCAAAAAGGATTCCGCTCAAACCTAATGAAGTGTTCATCGATTCAAAATAAATAGAAAAATAAATGTAATTTAATAAGCCAGGCTTCTGCAATTCGACGCTTAAAGGATTCGGAATCAGAAAAGCTGAATTTATTTAATGATTTTACTACGCAAACTATGTAAAAATCTACAATTCCTTAATGGAAATTAACAAAAAATTTTATATTTGCTAAATGGATTATAAAAGATTAATCATTAGAGGGATCTCATACAGCCAAACCCAATCGGGAGCTTATGCGCTGTTGTTGGAACATGAAGAAACATCAGTCAAACTGCCTGTTGTTATAGGTAATTTCGAAGCACAATCCATTTCACTGGGATTGGAAAAGGATATCAATCCGCCACGTCCGCTGACTCATGATCTATTCACGCAATTCGTCAAAAATACAGGCTTCAACATCGATTCTGTGATCATCTATCAAATAAAGGACGGTGTTTTCTTTTCAAATATCAATTTCAAAAACCCATTGTCGGAAGAAGAACTTATTCTGGATGCAAGAACTTCGGACGCTGTTGCAATGGCTGTAAGATTCGATGCACCTATTTTCACTACTTCTGATGTCCTGAATGAGGCAGGAATTTTATTGGAGCTGGATGAAACGCCAAAAGTTGGGGATGAAGAAGTCATTTCTGATGAAGTTTCAGATTTCAATGATCTGTCAGGGATTTCTTCTGAAGAGCTGGATCAGTTACTGGCCGACGCTGTTAGGGAAGAGGATTATGATACGGCTCTCAGATTACAGGAGGAGATCAAGAGAAGAAATAAAAAAATAGAATAACAATATTAATATCAATTGACGATATGAGTCTAAAATTACGACTGACTATACTTAGCTTTCTGCAATTCTTTGTTTGGGGAGCTTGGCTGATAACGATGGCAAACTTCTGGTTCGGGACCAAACATTGGGATGGGACACAATTTGGAGCCGTGTTCGGAACTATGGGTATTGCCTCTATCTTTATGCCAACTATCACAGGAATTATTGCCGATAGGTGGGTGAATGCTGAGAGGATCTATTCTGTTTTGCAGATCTTGTATGGCGTAGTGCTTTTCATTTTGCCGCATTCTGAAACGCCTAATTCTTTCTTTTCTATAATGTTGGTTGCAATGTGCTTCTATATGCCAACCATCGCTCTGACCAATTCTATTTCTTATACGATATTGAAAAACAGCCATTTGGATGTCGTGAAGGATTTCCCACCAATTAGGGTTTGGGGAACTATCGGGTTTATCGTTGCGATGTGGATCACGAATCTTACGGGTAACAAATCTACGGAAGGGCAATTCTATATTGCTGGTGGTGTTGCTGTTTTGTTAGGCTTGTATGCTTTGACTCTGCCTAAATGTCCTCCTCAGAAATTAATCGATAAAAGTGCACCGCTTTCAGAACAATTAGGGTTGAATGCCTTTAAACTTTTTGGAGATTATAAAATGGCATTGTTCTTTTTGTTTTCCATGTTATTAGGAGCAGCTTTGCAATTGACCAATGCTTACGGTGATGTTTTCCTGAGTGAGTTTGCCCATTTTCCCAAATATGCCAATTCTATAGTTGTAGAAAAATCTACAATCATCATGTCTATTTCACAGATTTCGGAAACCTTATTCATTTTGGCGATTCCTTTCTTTTTGAAAAAATTTGGAATCAAAAAAGTGATGCTGATCAGTATGCTGGCATGGGTTCTTAGATTTGGGCTTTTTGCGTATGGAGACCCGGTGACAGGACTTTGGATGATCATACTTTCTTGTATTGTTTATGGGATGGCCTTTGATTTTTTCAACATCTCAGGTTCTCTTTTTGTGGAAACCACTACCGATAAGAAGATTCGTTCTTCGGCTCAAGGTCTGTTCATGATGATGACCAATGGTTTTGGGGCTGTGATTGGTAGCTATGTTGCAGGCTGGGCTATAGACAGATTCTTTACACTCAAATTCACTACGGCATCAGAGTTGGCAAAATATTTGGAAACAACTTCCAATGATTCTACTTTTGTGGAGATTCTGAAAAATTCGTTCAATTCTGCCGTTGGTACAGATGGAACTTTATCAAATATTGTATTAGTTAAAGACTGGCAACATATTTGGCTGTATTTTGCGTTATATTCTTTAGTGATCGCTATTTTGTTCGCAATATTTTTCAGACATGAGCATTCACCTTCTGATGTAAAGAACATTGGTCATTAATCAAATTTTGAGACTTTTATGTCATTAAAAATAAGCATGAAAAAGCAATTATGAAAAAGACAATTTTGAATTTAACAACGGTTTTCTTTATCGTTATAGCAGTCATTGGTGTGAGTAGCTGTAGTAAAACAGAAGATGCGGTTGAGGATATAACTGTTCCTGTTCCATTATCTATCAATACAAATACTGAGATTGAAATTCCTTTTGCAGTTTCAATGGAAGAAGTAGTATTTCCGGATATGCCTCTCAATTTGGATGTTGAGGCCAAGATCAAGGAGGAATTCCCTGCATTATCTATAAATAATTTGAAATCTGCAAAATTGTCAAGTTTTAGTATAGATTTTCTTTCTTCTTCGAATGCTGATTCCATTAAGCTAAACAAAGTTTTAAGTGCAAAGTTATTGATCAAAGCTCCTGATCTTTCGGATAAAGAAATTGCAACTGTTGAAAATAATACGAGCGAGACTTCGCTTAACTTCACTCCGATTGCTGATGTAGAATTAATGGATTATTTGAAATCTTCAAATCATTCTTTATATTTAAAAGTAACAGGAACCGAGATCGCCGAGACACAAATGAAAGTAAGGGTCAATTCTGCCTTCACGATACAGGTCGGTTTGTAGAAAAATTAAAGATGGTCCTATAGGTCATCTTTTTTTGTGAAATTATTGTCGTAAGGATTTTCTTCCGCAAACAGAATATTCAGGATCATTCCTATGATTACAATGGTATTGATAATTAGCCATAAAAAATTTGGGAATGGAATTGAGAAGAAGGGATTGTAAATGATAGCTAATGTTGCAAATATTTTGACATCTGTCTGATTTCTTTTATTGAAGGCATCATAAGCCAGCCAGCCAAATCCAACGAATAGCAAATACCCGGAAAGCCTATAGAAGAGATAGGGCATGCTTAAAAAGCATAGAATCAAAATGCCTGTTAAAATCAATTTTAGAAGCTGATTCATATTTCTCAGTTTCATGTAAAATTAATAAATTAATATTAATTCCTAACTTTTTGTATGAATTAGGTTTAAATAATATTATTTAATTATAAAATTTGATTTAATATTGATTATTCGAAAACAAGGTTGTTTTGAATCGCAAGGGATTTCAGTTCTGTTTCATCCCATTCTTTGTGGGGGTCGCTTTTCAAAGTAATTCCTCCACCAACAAACAGAAATGCATAATTTTTAAAGAAACTCGCACAACGAAGATTTACGAAATAATAGATGAGATCCTCGGTTTCAACTTTGATATATCCAGCATAAAATTCGCGGTTAAAATGTTCGATACTTTTTATCCCTTGTGCGCAGAGTTCCTTTGGAAAGCCGCAAACAGCCGGAGTTGGGTGTAATTCGGAAATGATTTTATCCAAACTTTCCGGGCTTATCTCTGCGGAAAAATCTGTTTTAAGATGCTTGATATTTCCAGATATCATATCTTTTGTAGATGATACTTTCAGATCAGACGAGAATTTTTTCAGAATAGACTGTATATAATCTGTGACTGCTTTCTGTTCCTCAATTTCTTTATCAGTCCAGTTTTCTTCTACAGGAACAGTTCCTGCAACACTCATGGTCTCGAAGGAATTATTTCTTTTATCGAATTTTCCCAATACTTCTGAAAAACCTCCCATCCAGATTTCTCCGTTCTTCTCAAATAAATAGCAAAACGCGGAAGGATAGCTTTCACAAAATTTCAGAAAACTCTTTGTCATCGATAACTTTTTCTGAGCATCGATGTCAAGGTACATCAGAAGTTTTCGTCTGGAGAGCACCAGTTTTTTGAGCTCATTTTTCTCAATGAAGTCCTTGGCCTGTGAGATTTTCAAAGCATAAGATTCAAGTGTTTCTTTTGCTGTTTCGATGAAAGGACTTTTACTTTTTGGCGAAACATTCAGAATTTCAATGTCATTTCTAGATATTTCCTTGATATTTCCTTTGAAATCCAGAATGGTCTTTGTGTCAAAACTTACAAAAGAAACGTTGATGCCGGAAGCATTATCAACAGAGAAAAATTTGTCGTTATCGGGTAATTTGAAAATGAGCATTAACAAAAATATTAAACTTTCCCGACAGGAACAATGTTATTCGTCATAGTTGTGTGATTGATTAGATGACCTTTCTCATCTCTGATCTCGATTTGAGAAACGTGCATCGTATTGCCTTTTCTGATAAAAGTCGCAGTTCCGGTAACTATACCATCTCGTTTTGCTCTCAGATGATTACTGTTAATATTCGTCCCGACAGGAACAGATTTTGAAGTGTCCAGATTAATGAGAGAAAGGCAAGAACCCAAAGTCTCTGCCAAAACACAACTTGCTCCTCCATGCAAAATCCCGTAAGGTTGATGTACCCTGGAGTTCACGGGCATTGTAGCTGTAAGATGATCATCGGAAACATCAGTATAAACGATTTCCAGGGTTTCTCCCAAAGTGTTCTTGCTGGCTTTGTTTAGGCGGTCAAGTATTTCTATTTTTTTTGCTTCGTCCATTTCTTAGTTTTGGGTTTAAGTTAACTGTTCCTAATTTTGAACTTAAACTCAGGATTTCAAATCTTGGATTAATAAATCTGAGGATTCCAATTTTCAGGATGTTTTGGAGTGATATCATGTTCGATATAAAAGTTCTGGATTTCTTCCATGATCTCCTCAAAAGTATGGGTCTCCAATTTTTCATAAGGAATTTTATAGCCAAGATTGATGGTCTTCCTTTTGTAATCTCCTCCTGCTAAAACGATAGGGACTTTTGCAGCCAGAGCCATATTATAAAAGCCTTTTCTCCACTTCGGAACCCAACTCCTTGTTCCTTCTGGTGTTATTACCAGGCTGAAATCATCTTTCTTGAATTCATTGGCCACAAAATTCACAAGGTTATTTTTTTGAGAACGATCAATCCCGATGCCGCCGATGCTTTTTACAATCCAGCCATAGAAAGGATTTTTCGTATGTGCATCTTTAATAATGATTTTAAGTTTTTTTCCCAATGCCCAATATGCAAGGTTACCGAGGATATATTCGCTGTTGTCCGTGTGTGGTGCAACAACAAGAATACATCTGTCCAGATTGTTGACATCGCCCTGAAGAACAACTTTCCATCCAATGATTTTAAGAATGATTTTAGCTAATATTTTTTTCATAAAAAAAAGTATAACCATAACGGTCATACTTTACAAATTTACAAAATATGTTCATTCTTAAGAAATATCTAAGTATTCTTTATGTATCAAAACAGGTTGCTGATGAAATCTACGATTTTGATCGCGATTTCTAGTACTAATTGAATCATTTTTTGGTTGCTTTTTGATTAGAAGTTTATTTCTCAAACAAATTTAATAATAATTTTGTTTCTTTTTTAATTAAATCGTTAAAATTTTATTAAATTATCAATTTATTACAGGATATACCACAGCATTTTTCAAATCCATAGGATTGTTATTCTTGGCAATGAAATTCTGTATAACTTTCGCGGCATCTTTGAACTGTTCTTTGCTTGTAATTTTCGTTCCTCCGACTTGGAAAGTTCCAGGAGGCACATCATCAAATTTTTGTCTCATCTCTTTTGTTGGGTCATTGTAGAACTGAAGCATCATTTTGTGCATATTGGCAATGGACACCGAAACTGGTTTTTTTCCTGCAAAGCTTTCAAGAAAGTCCGATGTGTCATAAGTCTTTTCCAGTTTTTGACTTTTTGCCAATTTGAAGAAAAAGTTTTCTTTACTATCATTCAATTCGAATATCAAACCAGGTAATCCTCGGAATTTGTAAGGACCTTCGGAAATGTTGATGTCTTTGCAAAACCAAGCCGTCCAATGTCTTCCTCCAAAATCTGTTGTCGCTTTTTGAAGTGTGTATTGTCCGGAAGTTTTGGTTTCTTTCTCCAGTTTCCAATCCATTTTGTCTTCGGTGTTGTAAGAGAAATAATCCATCATCATCTCGTAATTGGTATTCTGGTAGGAATTTTTAAGTCTTCTTAAGGTTGGAATGTCTGGAGATGCGCTATGATTGTTGCCTCCTTTTTTGTTCAGAGAATCATTGATGATGTTTTCATAGTTATAGAATTTTACATCTTTCGGATTGATATCAAGAGCCATATTCACATTTCTATAATTAGTAGAAGAAGAATCCGGCTTGAATTTGTATTCGTAAATAAAACGATGCGTTTGTGCTTTTGATAGAGTGGTGAGGAATATCAAAAATAAAAAAGTATAGAGTTTCATAGTGATATAGATTTTATTTAACATAACTTTTATAATTCTCCACGATAAGTTTTGCTACTAATTCTGGGTTTTGATAATGTATACCATGAGAATATTTTGGTAGCAGAATGATTTTGCTGTTGTCATTGTCTTTGATCAGGTCAGAAAAATGCTGTATTCTGAGATTGTCATATTCTTTCCACCAAGCTTTAAAATTGATTCCCAGATTTAGATTTTTGTTCAACTCTTCATCCGGAGTTTCAATATATTTGTTGTACGAAATTATAACTGTTGTGGCAATATCCTTGTTCAGCGCTGGCAGATCTGTATATTCGATAAAAAAACCCTTGGAATTTGAGTTTAATGCTCTTATAGCATCATTTCTGGTTCCCTGGCTGACATTTTTATTCTGTGACAGCGATTTTATTATGATGGTAAAAATTTCCTGATATCCGGTTTTGCTTTCAGATTTTATCCTTGCCCTTTCATCTTCCTCTTTTGTTAACATAAAATCTGTCGGGTCCGAGAAAACCAGTCCGGAGACCTCGTCTGGGAACTTTGCGGCAAATAGCCTGATATAAGGTCCGCCAATAGAATGTCCAACAAGTAGATATGGAGGTTTTATGTTGAGCGTTTGCAACATACTATGTAATCTTTCTACAAGTTGGGAATCTGAGAGAATCTTTGGGTCAGCATCAGAATTTCCAACTCCAGTTCTTTCATATTCTATTCCTCCAATGTTAGCCGGCAGATACCGGAGGATCGGGTCGAAGGTACCACCTCCTAATCCGGCTTCGAACACTAAAATAGGTTCTCCATCTTTTCTGTTTTCAAGATTGAAAGTTTTGTAGGACATTTTTTTGCCTTCAACAGATACGAGTTTACTATCGTTATGTTGAGCAGAAGTTGGTAAATAACCAATTATCAAAAGTAAAAAAGTAAAGAGTCTCATATTAAATTTTGTGATTCGATGGTTTTAATGAACTAGGAGAAAAGCGGAGATTCGAAAATCTTTGACCCGCTTTTCAACTAATCCACTCTCAATTTATTTAGTTTTGATAGAAATTTCTTTCTTTCCATCTTTGATATTGATGTTTAGGTCTTCAATACTTTTCTTAACCTGCTCATCCAATTTCATTCTTTCCAGAACAACATCCGCGGAATCTTTAGAATAATTTTTTCCATTGATCTTCACGCTGTCGCTTTCTTCTGAGTTGTACTCGATAGTTGTACCGTTGATATTGATCTTGTTTTTCTCAACCGTGATCCCATTATTGTTATAGTTGTCATTTTCGTGGTCATCTTCATCTTGTCCATCATCTCCACGGGTGCTAACTTCATATTCCTTTTCGTTGATTACTTTCATTCTGGACGGAATTACCAGTTCATAATCCAATCTGTAATCTCTGAATCTGTATTCATAAGGATATTCGAAATAGTTGGGAAGGAAAATTCTGTTACCTCGTATTTCCACAGGAACTTTCATCTTAAGGGGCTGGTTGTAGCCGTCTGCTTCTTTTTTAATGATGATATAAGGTGTTTTGATATCATCTTTTCTTGTGATTTCTACACTTGGCCAGTCTTTCTTATAGATAGTCGCCTTATCAGAGTATATTCTGCCAAAGTAAGCTTTGAAATTTTCAGGAATTGCTACTTTCTTGCTGTCAAGATAGATGGTGTCATTTGGAGCCGAGATTGAGATATTTTCATAGTCTTCATTTTCTCCGCTGTATCGGAAATTGAAACTTGATGCACTTGCAGCCAGGATTCCGATCAAAATGATCCAGATGATTCCCAATGTTCCAAGAACAGGCCCAACATAGTTGAATTTCGTCTTTGGAGAGAATAGCTTGATTGCTAATAACAAGAATGCTACTCCGAAAATAATGGTTGGTAGGGCTGCAATTGCAAGCAATAGATAACCAAGATTATTTTCTTCCAGATAAAAGCCAAGATTATTATCCATTCCAAATTTGTCTGAACCGTAAGCAAACATCATTGCAAACAATCCGATGAAACAACCTGCTGCCATCAACGAAAGCAAAACAGCTAGACAATATTTCAGAACTTTCAGAAAAGAATCTCCAACAGAACCAACTTTTGGACGATTCTCGTTATATATCTCTCCTGCTCTTGTAGTTGTCTCATTGGCAAACTGTACTATTTTGCTGGATTCTTCCTTTAGGTTGTCGAAGTTTAGAGGCTTTCCTTTCATCTTCAAAAAATCAGAAGCTGATTCGGCTTTTGGTAAAACTGCCCAAAGGATGAAATATAAAATCACTACTAAGAATGATGAACCTGGAGCTACCCAAAGGAACAGAAATGCACCAACCCAGATCAATCTCATCCAAGTGATATCCATTCCGAAATAAGCAGCCAAACCTGCACAAACTCCGGCAATTTTCTGTCTTTCCGGGTCACGGAACATCTGTTTCTGGGAGTTGCTGCTATAGCTATGGCCTGTGGAGGATTTTGATTTATTTTGTTTCCCTTCAGAGAAATAAGCTTCTTCCTGTTCATCGATTTGCTCAGGTGTTCCAATTTGAGCAATTACCTTTTCTACATCAGAATCGTTTATAACTTCTCTTTTGGCAAGGGTTTCTTTGAAAATCTCGACCATTCGGATTTCAATGTCGTGCATTACTTCGTCTGCTTCTGAAGCGTCTAGAGAATTTCTCAAGGCATTCAGATAATCGCTAAGCTTTATATAAGCGTGTTCGTCTATCATAAAAGAGAACCCTGCGAGTGCTATAGATAATGTCTTGTTCATAATATTAGTTTTGAGAGTGAGAGTTTGATGTGATTTGGTTTACAGAATCTGTCAGTTCCTGCCAGGTTGTTTGTAATTCTGCTAAGAAGAGACTTCCTTTTTCAGTGATCTGATAATACTTTCTTGGCGGTCCGCTTGTAGATTCTTCCCATCTGTAAGCGAGGAATTCGCCGTTTTTCAATCTAGTAAGGAGAGGATAAAGAGTTCCTTCCACTACATCCAGTTTTCCTTTTTTGAGAGATTCTATCAGGTCGGAAACATACATTTCGCGTTGTTGGATAAGACTCAAAATACAGAATTCCAGAATTCCTTTACGCATTTGCGCCTTTGTGTTCTCGGTATTCATATTAATTTGATTTAATGTTTAAAAGCTTAAAGTCTTTTGGATCTGCGTCCAGCATCCAGCTACTACTTCAACTTTACATTGCAAAGATATATAAATGAAATGGTATTATGCAATACAAAGTAGTAAATATTTTTTGTAATTATATTTAACTAATTGATTTTCAGTAATAAAATTTTAAATATAAAAATCAATGAATTATAGAAATTTAGAAATTAATTTTAGAAAGGACTTTTGAACAAAGTATATTCGGACGTTTAAACAAAATTAATGAATGTTTTGCTTCCTAATTTTGCTTCAATAAAATATTTAAACAATGAACAATTATCAAGGAGCATTACAAAAGCCTATTAATTCTGGCTTTAATGCAAAATCAACCACAGAAGAAGTCATCAAAGGGATTGATCTTGTAGGAAAAATCGCAATTGTGACCGGAGGAAACACAGGGATTGGATTAGAAACCGTTAAAACCTTATCAAAAGCCGGAGCAACAGTGGTCGTTCCCGCAAGAGATACAGAGAAAGCAAAAAGAAATCTTGCCGGGATTCCTAATATAGAACTGGAAGAATTGGACTTAGCAAATACTGATTCGATTGATAAGTTTGCTGAAAAATTCCTGGAATCAGGAAGACCGCTTCATTTATTGATCAATAATGCGGGGATTATGTGGGTCCCACTTCGCAGAGACAGTCGTGGTTTCGAATCGCAATTGGCTGTTAATTACCTGGCTCATTTTCAGTTGACAGCAAGATTGTGGCCTGCATTGAAGCAAGCAAACGGCGCAAGAGTAGTGAATGTATCTTCCGGCGGACATCAATTCTCTGATTTCAATTTTGAAGACCCGAATTTCCTCAATCGGGAATATGAAACACTGCTTGGTTATGGACAATCTAAAACTGCAGTCAATCTTTTTTCATTGGAATTGGATAATCGGGCAAAAGAATTTAATGTAAGAAGTTATGCCCTATGTCCGGGAGCAGTCGGCGAAACAGAATTATCGAGAGAAGCACCTTTGGACTTATTTCAAAAGTTAGGTTATGTAGACTCGGAAGGAAATTTATTACCGGAAGTTAAAGCTTCTCTGAAAACCATTCCTCAAGGCGCTGCAACCACAGTCTGGTGCGCCACAAGTCCTTTGCTTAATGATTTGGGAGGAGTCTATTGTGAAAATGTTGATGTTGCGGAGTTGAGTTCCGATGTGAAAATTATCGGTGGAATCAAAGCATATTCTTTGGACGAAACCCATGCAAAAAGATTGTGGAAACTAAGTGAAGAAATGACAGGAATAGCATTTGCGTTCAGTTGAGATTTGTAACTTTGTGACAATATGGATTATCAGGTCAATTATATCAACCCCGAAATCAAACTTTCCTGTTACGAAGGTAAGTTGTTCAAGACCGAAGCGGCATTTGATGACCATTTGCTGGTTTGGCTGATTTCTGGCGAAACGAAGATTATTCAGGCAGACGAGAGTTTTTTGTTTGGCGCAGGAAGTACTTTTCTGATTCCCAGAAATCAATTGGCGACTATCATCAATCATCCGAAAAATGGATTGCCTCACAAAGCGGTCGCAATGCATCTGTCATCAAAAAGACTCCGTGAATTCTATAATGACGATCAATTAAAATCAAAAGTTACAACAGAAAAAATCATCAGTTTCGAGAAACATCCTTTATTGGAAAGCTGTTTAGCTTCGTTGATTCCTTATTTTGAAATGCAGAATAACTTCCCGGAAAATATTGCTTCGCTGAAAATCAATGAGGCGATTAATATTCTCAGAACGATTGACGAAAATATTGATGCTGTACTCAATAATTTTGAGGAACCAGGAAAGATTGATTTGGTAAGTTTTATGGAAAAGAATTTTATGTTCAATATGTCTTTGGAGAAATTCGGATATTTGACTGGTCGCAGCTTGACAACTTTCAAACGCGATTTTTATAAAGCTTTCAATTCTACACCGCAAAGATGGCTGACCAAGAAACGTCTGGAATTGGCACATTATGAACTTGCCGAGAAACATAAGAAACCTGTTGATGTCTATTATGAAATCGGTTTTGAAAACCTGTCGCATTTTTCTTTTGCATTCAAAAAACATTTTGGTTATGCACCCACAAGATTAATGTCAAATCTTTAATAAATTTTAAAAATTGTTGAAGAAAAATTTGCAGATGAAAAATGTTTTCATACTTTCGTAACAGATTTATAAAACGATAATGAATTTTACAACCACAACAACGATTTCTATAACAACTACAATTAGTAGCTGCAGAAAGGTGTGTTTGTGATATTGTGAAAAATTAGATAATTAACAAAAGCCTTTCTGAATTCAGAAAGGCTTTTTATTTGTGAATGATGATAAAGAATTAACAGGAGCTCCGTAGGAGCGAAATGTGTGTAGTAAGATAATTGACAGTTTAACAGAGCTCCGTAGGAGCGATACAAAAAAACTAAAATGAAAATTTTAAAATTCGGGGGAACTTCGGTTGGAAGTGTAGAAGCATTGAGAAATGTAAAATCAATCATTGAAAAAGAGTTTAATAAAGACAAGCCATTAATTGTTGTTTGTTCCGCTTTGTCAGGAATCACGAATGCGCTTTTATCAGCCTCAGAAGAAGCTTTGAAACAAAACGATTTTTCTGAAATCCTGAAATCTGCAGAAGAAAAACATTATCAGATTATTTCAGAGTTATTGCCAAGAACAGCTCAGAATCCCTTATTGATGATGGTAAAAGTTAGTTTTAATGAGATTGAGGATGTTTTATTCAGTGTTAAAAATCTGGGAGAATTATCAGACAGAATCAAAGATAGGCTGCTTTCTTACGGAGAACAGATGTCGGGCAAAATTGTTTCGGCTTTTCTACGATCTGAAGATTTTCCAGTGGTTTTCCAGGATTCTAGAGAATTGATTGTGACGGATTCGCATTTTTGCAATGCCAACGTTGATTACAAAACGACCAATATAAATCTCAAAAACTGGAAACCAGAAAATCAAATTTATGTCGTTACAGGTTTTATCGCCAAAGATAAAAATGATGATACAACAACTTTGGGCAGAGGAGGTTCGGATTACACTGCTGCAATTCTCGGCTCAGGTTTAAAAGCTGATGAAATCCAGATTTGGACAGATGTTGATGGTTTTTTAACAGCTGATCCAAGATTGGTGAAAAATGCGTTTTCTCAGTCAGAACTCAGCTATCAGGAAGCTATGGAAATGTCGTATTTCGGAGCGAAAGTCATTTATCCGCCAACAATGATTCCTGCCATTGAAAGTCAAATCCCGATCTATATCAAAAATACTTTCAAACCGGAAAATTCAGGAACTCTGATTCATCAAAGATCTGAAGTTTCCAAAGGTCTTATCAAAGGAATAGTTTCCATCGAGAAAACTTGCCTCATCAATATTACCGGAAACGGGATGATTGGGATGAAAGGTTTCAGCGGAAGATTGTTCAATGCTTTGGCGAGATATGAAGTCAATGTTATACTGATTACGCAGGCAAGCTCGGAACACAGTATTTCATTTGTGGTTTCTTTCGATGATGAGAAAAAAGCGAAAAAAGCAATCTATGAAGAATTTGATTTCGAAATTAATTCCAACAAAATTGATGAACCGCAGTTCGATAATGAGCTAAGTATTATTTCTGTCGTTGGCGAGAATATGAAAAAAACGAGAGGGATCAGCGGTAAGTTTTTCAGTGCTTTGGGTAAGAATGGAATCAATATCATTGCGATTGCTCAAGGTTCCTCCGAACTCAATATTTCTGCAGTGATTGAAAGAGCCGAACTCTCAAAAGCGCTTAATGTCGTTCACGATTCGCTGCTGCTTTCTCCCGTAAAAACGTTCAATGTGATGTTTGCTGGAACAGGAAATATCGGGAAAGAATTGTTCCGACAATTGGAAAGAGAACAGCAAAATCTGGAAGAAAACCATCAGATTAAAATCAATATCGTGGGAATTACCAACAGTCGGGAAATGAAAATTTTCGATAATCCTGAATCCGATTTTGATTTAAATAATAACTTTAATAATAATTTACAAAAATCAGATTTGAAAGAATTTATAAAATCTATTTCAAGTAAAAATTTACCTAATTTGGTTTTTGTAGACAATACTTCCAGTGAAGATGTTGTTGCAGAATACCCGTTGTTATTTAACAATAATATTTCTATTGTGACTTGTAACAAAAAAGGAAATTCATCGTCTTACGAGCAGTACAGTAAGTTCAAAAGACTGGCAAAAAAGAATAATGTGAGTTTCTTATACGAGACCAATGTTGGAGCAGGACTTCCAATTATAAAAACCTTAAATGACCTTTGGATTTCCGGTGACGAAATCCTGAAAATCGAAGCTATTTTGTCAGGAACAATTTCCTATATTTTCAATAATTATGTGGGTGATAAGACTTTTGCGGAGGTTGTAAGAACTGCGCAGGAGTTAGGTTATACAGAACCAGACCCAAGAGACGATTTGAACGGAATGGATTTCTCCAGAAAAATGCTGATTCTCGGAAGGGAAATCGGACTCCCATTGGAAATGTCAGATGTCGATATCAAAGATTTTCTTCCGGAAGCTTGCCTTAAAGCCGAAACAATTCCTGCATTCTACAAAGAATTGGAAAAGCACGAACCTTACTTTTCATCTTTCAAAAACGAAGCTGAAAATTCGGGTAGAAAACTGAGATTGATCGGAGTTCTGGAAGAGGGAAAAATCAACATCGAAGTTCAGATTGTTGATGCCAATCATCCGTTTTTCGGATTGTCGGGCAGCGATAATATCATTTCGTTCACGACTTCCAGATATAGGAATACACCGTTGGTCGTAAAAGGTCCCGGCGCAGGTGCAGAAGTGACAGCTGCAGGCGTTTTTGCAGATTTGGTAAGAGTTACAGCACAATAAAAATTATAAATGATAAAAGATAATTGATGAATGATAGCCCAAACAGTTCATTATCATCAATATTTAATCAATTATCATTAATCAATCATCAATTATAAAAATGGATTCTATAAAAGTTTTTGCTCCCGCAACAGTCGCCAACGTGGTTTGTGGTTACGATATTCTCGGTTTTGCGATAGAAGAACCGGGCGATGAAATCATCCTGAGAAAAAATGATTACAACCAAATCATTATCACAAAAATAGAAGGTGATAACGGAAAACTTCCTAAAGACCCGAATAAAAATGTTGTTTCGCACGTTATCCGATTGTTTCTGGAAAAAATCAATTCCAACCAGGGAATTGATATCGAACTCTATAAAAAAATGCCTCTCAACAGCGGAATGGGTTCCAGTGCGGCAAGCAGTGTTGCGGCTTTGGTAGCGATCAATGAATTGATGGGAAAACCGTTTTCCAAGGAAGAATTGTTACCTCTCGCAATGGAAGGTGAAAGAATTGCCTGTGGTAATGCACATGCAGATAATGTGGCGCCGGCACTTTTGGGCGGTTTGGTTTTAGTGAGAAGTTACGAACCTTTGGATGCGCTCAAACTGCCTTATCCAAAAGATTTGTCAGTAGTTTCCGTTCATCCGCACGTCGATGTTCCGACTGGCGAGGCGAGGAAAATCATCAAGGAAAGAATCAGTCTCAGATCTGCGGTTCAGCAATGGGGAAATGTTGCCGGATTGGTCGCCGGATTTTGTACCGGCAATTTGGATTTGGTTAGTCGAAGTATGGAAGATGTTATTATAGAGCCGGTTCGCGCGATGCTGATTCCGTATTTTTACGAGATGAAACAGATGGCTTTGGACAACGGTGCAATTGGTTTTGGGATTTCGGGTTCCGGTCCGTCGGTTTTTGTATTGTGTGAAAAGAAAAAAACTGCGGAAGAAATTTCATTCAAAATCAAAGAATTACTTAATCAAAAAAACATAGAAAGCGAAGCATTCGTAACGAAATTTAATGATGAAGGAGCGAGAGTTATCGATTAAAATTTGGGCAGCTTAATCCGCCTTCCGCTCCCAATCTTTTTATTTTTTAGCAAAAAAACAAAAAGGATTTCCGCTCAAGTCGGGCTGCAGCTTCGCAAAGTTGAAGATTTATCTTCAATCCCATTGTGTTATTCCGCAGAATCTTTACGGCGAATTTTAGATTTCTACCATAATAACAAAATAACTTTAAAATTTAGTCTTCGCTGAGCGTAAGCGCCTTTGCGAACCTTAAAATGTTTTCAATAAAATTAAAAAAATCTTTGCGCACTTTGCGTTCAAAACAGTTCTAAGTAAAAGAAAGAAAAAATGAAATACATATCAACAAGACAACAAGAAGAAACCAATATAAAAACAGCAATCCTTAAAGGTTTGGCAGACGACGGCGGATTATTTATGCCGGAGTATATTCCGCAATTGGATTCTGAGTTTTTTGAAAATCTACCAAACCTAAGTTTGCAAGAAATCGGTTTTCGAGTAGCGAAAGAATTTCTTGGCGAATCCATTTCGGATGATAATCTCAAAGAAATCATCGATGAGGTTCTGAACTTCGAAATTCCTGCGGTTAAAATCTCAGACAATATCTATTCACTGGAATTATTTCACGGTCCGACGATGGCTTTCAAAGATGTCGGAGCAAGATTTATGGCAAGAATGATGTCTTATTTTTCCGAAGGAAAACCGATGAAAGTGATTGCTGCAACTTCGGGAGATACGGGAAGTGCGGTTGCATCGGGATTTTTCGGAGTGCAGGGAATCGAGGTTTATATTCTTTATCCGAAAGGAAAAGTAAGTCCATTACAGGAAAAACAATTGACAACCTGGGGTGGAAATATCAAAGCTTTGGAAATCGATGGCACTTTTGATGATTGCCAGGCCTTGGCAAAACAGATTCTGTCTGATGAAGAACTGAATCAGAAATTTACATTGACATCAGCAAACAGCATTAATATTGCCAGATTGATTCCACAATCGTACTATTATTTCTGGGCTTTTGCGCAATTGCAAAAATTAGAAAAACCGATTGTTTTCTCGGTTCCAAGTGGAAATTTTGGAAACTTAACGGCAGGACTTTTTGCTAAGAAAATGGGATTGCCAGTTCATCATTTTGTAGCTTCGACCAATGAAAATGATGTTGTTCCGAAGTTTCTGGAAACTGGTAATTACGAAGCGAAACCATCAAAACAAACGATTAGCAATGCAATGGATGTGGGGAATCCGAGTAATTTCGAAAGGATGGGAAACTTATTTAATAATGATGTTTCAGAATTCAAAAAAGACATTGAGTCTTATTCTTTCTCCGATGAAGAAACGAAAAGTGCAATGCGAGAAGTTAGAAAAGAATTTGGTTATACGCTTGACCCGCACGGAGCGGTTGCTTATTTGGGATTGGAAAAATATTCTGAAAAATCGAATGATGATTTTGTTGGTGTTTTGTTGGAAACAGCTCATCCGGCAAAGTTTGTAGAAGTGGTAGAAAATGTTTTGAAAGAGGAGGTTACCATTCCTGAAAAATTGGAAGCATTTAATAAAAAAGAAAAGAAATCTGTGGAGTTCCCGGTTGATTTTGAAGCTGTGAAAAACTATCTGATAGAGGAGAAGTGATGTTTTTTATCGCAAAGGCGCAATTTTTTTATAAAATTACGGTTAAAAGTCGCAAAATTGAAATATTGTATTTCTTTGCGACTTTCAACATTTGCAAAATAAAACTTCTGCCTTTGCGATAAAATATATTGATTTACAGTTTCTAATCCGGAAATAAATCTTATCTTTGCATCCGAATTTACATAATAATCATTAAATAATATTGGAATGTATTTAACATCAGAAAAGAAAGCGGAAATCTTCGCAAAACACGGAAAATCTGCACAAGACACAGGAACAGCTGAAGGACAAGTTGCTCTATTCACTTTTAGAATCAACCACTTGACTCAGCACTTGAAAGCTAATCACAAAGACTTCAACACAGAAAGATCTCTTGTAAAGTTAGTAGGTAAAAGAAAAGCTCTTTTAGATTATTTGAAGAAAAAAGATATCAACAGATATAGAGCAATCATCGCTGAACTAGGAATCAGAAAGTAATCCTAAGCTCACGCAAAAAATTAAAGCAACTCAATTTGAGTTGCTTTTTTTATGGTTAAATTCTCTCTTTCTGAAACAAAAATGTCATATCAATCAGTTCATTATCGATAATTTTATAAAATCTTTGATTGGTGTCAAGTGAATCCAATCCTCCATATTTTCCTTTGTAGGGGCCAAGTTTTATAAAGTCAAAATATTTAATCTGAAAAGCTTTTGGCAATTTCTGTTTTCCGGAATACCAGGCGATTTTCAATTTTGGAGTAATTGATTTTACAAAAATTGCCAGTTTTTCAATTTCTAAAGGTTCTGAATCTCCACCCATAAAACAAATACAAGTAATAGCTCTGTTGTATTTTTTAATGATATACAAAATAGCATCTTGTGTAAGGCAAAATCCAATATCTTCCTGTAGTTGTGGACTATGACAGTTTTTGCAACGCAAAGGGCAATTAGAAATATTGATGGCTAAAGATACTTCATTCGGAACTTCTTGAAAAACAATATTATGATCAATGAACTTTAGCATAATGTCTTACAGAGGCTTCTTCTTGTCTTGGCACAGAAAAATTGCTGACCCTTTTCAGATAACCGATGACTCTTGTGAGATAGTCCAGATTTTCACTTTCGCAGGTTGGACATTTTTTCAGGTTTTGTTTGCTGATATGTCCGCAGTCATTACAAGCCGTATTCGGAATATTGAATGTGAAATAATTGCAGCCTTCCAAGATCGCCACTCTAAGAAGCTGTTGATATTGCTCTTTGGAAAGGTGTTCTTCAAGATTAAGATGCAGGGCAGAACCGCCTGTCAAATGTTCGATATATTTTTTACCGTGTAATTTGAATTTGTCCAGAATGTTTGTGGATTCATCTTCAACGATATAAAAATAACTGTTGTAGCAGTTTCTGGGAACTTGATAACCATCTTGTTTATCCCATTTTGAAAATTTGACACCCACATTTTCGGCCGGAATCATCTCGCAATTGAACATCACTTCAGCAGATTTATATTTCTTGTTATAATGTTCTATTAGCCCTAATATTTCCTGAACAAAGTTTTCATATTCATGATTATCATTGATCTCAATTCCTAAAAATTCTGCAGCTTCCACAAGCCCGTTCACACCAATTGTAAGATACTGGCGTTTCATATTGATATAGCCGGAATCGAAAAGTGGCAGCATTCTT
Organism: Epilithonimonas caeni DSM 17710; assembly: GCF_000426465.1. Taxonomy (GTDB): domain Bacteria; phylum Bacteroidota; class Bacteroidia; order Flavobacteriales; family Weeksellaceae; genus Epilithonimonas; species Epilithonimonas caeni. Next base: position 842,084 of record NZ_AUFK01000009.1, on the reverse strand, counting down.
TTACTTTCCAGGTATTTCAGATTTTCATTATAGGCCAATTGAACTTTATGAACCAGATCCATAACTTGTTCCAAAAATTCCAGATAAGGAATTCCTTTGTTCATAGCACTTTGAATACATCGATTCAAATTAATTGTAAGAACACTTTTAGAACCTGTTGAGATTCCGCCTGCGCCTAAAGTATAGCTGAAAGTATTGTCCGTAATTTCGTTTCTTAATCTGCAGCAACTGCTCAAAGAATCTGCATTGTCACTGATATAAGTGAAAAACGAATGTCCTTTGGAATACATCTCTGCCGTGAAACTGCCGTAGTCTTTATCTTTTACATCACCGTTTTCCGTTAAAAGAGCCATTGTTTCTACCGGAAAGGTCAGAACAGCTTTGGTTCTTTCTTCATTGAACCAATTCATAAATCGTTTTTGAAGCCAGCTCAAGGATTTCCAATCCGGTCTTCTTCCATCGGGAAAAACAAAATCCTCGAAAAGACTTTCAAAATAATATTGGTCATAGTAGGAGATATTCCAAAATACCGCTTGGAAGTTTCTAGCACCGGTTGGTTGGTTAATAGAATAGACAATCTGCTCAAAACAATCCGTGATCACTTTGTCCAGACTTCTTTGTTTTAAGGAAAGGTCAACGATTTTATCAGAATCCAAATAATAATCATCGCCGTATTCCTTTTGTATAAAATGATTCATATACATCAGGAATTCTGGTGTTGCACAAGCACCGCTCAACATACTGGAAACCATAAAAACCAGATTGATGAAACCACCACAAAAAGATTTGAGATTGGTTGGCGCTTTGGAATTTCCTCCAATCGATTTTGTTCCGTCGATCAGCCACGGATACATTGTGATACTTGCACAGTAATTGGCAAGGCTGGTTTCGTCGTTCTTATAAATGAAATGATTGTTGAGCAGTTTTATATACTTGTCAGAGACCTCTTTTCCATACATATCCTTTAATTTGTCGGTCAACATTTTTCTGTTGAGACGGATGAAGTTTGACTTTGGTAATTCTCCAATCAATGTTGCCAAATTCTTGTTGTCAACGTTGGCATTGGCGTCATATCGGCTTCCTGTTGCAGCATTGGAAGCATCACAATAATCTATCAAAAACTCCAGCTTGTCTTTTACTTCTCGGTCTTCTGTGTGCTTTTGGCGATACAGCATATAAGACTTGGCAACGTGATAATATTGCTCTTTCATCAAGGCAATTTCCACCTGATTCTGAATCTCTTCCACAGAAATCTGATTCCTGATACTGATTCTGCTAAGGATGTTTCCCAAAGCTTCCTGTGTTGCAAAACTGCCAACAGAGAGAAAAGCTTTTGAAATGGCATTTTTGATTTTTTTGATGGAGAAAACTTCCTTTTTTCCGTCTCTTTTGATAATAATCGTTTCCATAAGTATATAGTTGTAGCTGTCCGTAAATGAAGGGTTTACAGATGGGTTGATGAACATTTAAAAAAGCTGTACATCAAATTTAGAGACATTAATGGATTAATTTGTCCTTTAGGAAGTCTAATTTTCTATGAGATTATTCAGTTGAGCGGTGTTCGATTTTTGTGTAAATTGAATGTTTTTTGTGGTGGGATTCTTTGAGATGTTTCAAATAAAAAAGCAACTCGGGTTGAGTTGCTTTATTTTTCGATTTTATAAATAACGCCTTTGTTCTTTTCATCAAAATCAAATTCTCTTTCAAACTTAAGTCCAATTTTTTCAAGAACTTTAATTGAAGCCAGATTTTCTGACATTGCCCTGCCAATTATTGATTTTAAATTCAGATTTTTAAAGCCATAATCCAGACAAGCTTTTGCACTTTCTGTTGCGAAACCTTTGTTCCAGTGTTCCTCAAAAAATCTAAATCCAATATCTGTTTCATTCAGATGTTTATCATATTTTAAACCACACCAACCTAGAAATTCGTTATTTGATTTTTCAATCACAGCCCATCTTCCAAAACCATTGAGTTTATAGTCCTGATAGTTTTCAAGGAAATCTTTAGCTTCATTAATATCTTTGAAAGCGGAATTTCCTGTGTATTTTATCACATTTGGATTGAGATTTAATCTGTAGAAATTTTCTGCGTCATTAGTATTTAATTCTCGTAAAATAAGTCTTTCTGTTATTAAGATTTCTTTCATTTGGTTTTAAAGTTTTAATGAATATCCGTAATTCGTAATGATTTAGTTTTTAAACGTTTTTTGTCATTCCGGAGGAATCTAAACTGTTTTATTTTCAGTATGTTGAGATTCCTGCCGGAATGACAAAGCGACTGCTGATTTTAACGTTACGTTTAAAAAAGGGCATTCATAAAAATTTTTTCAGAATTTCAAATTTTAGAAAACAAAAGCAACTAAATCGAGTTGCTTTTATCATATCATACTTTGCCTTGGATTTTTAGACTTCCGCAACCTCAGATTTCCTAGAATCCTTGAACAAAAAATAAATCCCAACCAAACTCAACAAAATAAACAATCCAAAACTTATCAAAGAAAATAATTTCCCTTTTTCGATAACCGCCGGTTCAAATTTCATTTCAATTTTATGTTTTCCTGCCGGAACATAAAGCGCTCTCAAAAGATAATCTGCTTTGATATAATCTACTTTGCTTCCATCCAGATAAACATTCCAGCCGTGTGGATAATAGATTTCTGAAAATACAGCTAACTGAGGTGTCTTAGAAGATGAATCAAATGATAATTCGTTCGGCTGGTAAGTTTTCAAAGCCAAATATGCTGTTGAATCTTTTGCCAGATTCTTCCCGTTGAAATAAGCTTTGTCATCTTTAGAAATTACGGCAATTTTCTTTGTGTCAACATTCCCTGTTTCATTCAGTTCCTCGTTCGGATTGTTCACAAATTTGATATCAGAAACAAACCATGCATTTCCATTAGCTTCAGGATTGGGCGTGATTTCCGGTTTTTGCTGGTCGCCAACTAAGAAATATTTGGTGTTCAGCAGATTCAGGATCCTAACCGTTCTCACCTGGTCAGTTGTTGAGAAATATTTGTTGATGAGGTCATCATATCGTCTCAATTTAACTGCATGATAACCACCAATTGACGATTTGAAATAGGATGTATTGGTCTCGCTGAAAGTCGGCAGGATATTATTGAAAATCCTGTAATGGTCTTTGTCTTTTTCTGCAATCGTTTGAAGTGCTTTGTTAACTTCGGTCTGCTGCAAAAGGCTTTGAACAAAAGCATCGTTCCCTGCTTTGCTCATCAGGTATTCCGAATTTTCTGTCTGGAAAGGATAATCAGCAAAAGTCCTGTCTACAAAATTATCATCGTTCAGATAACGTCTGTTAACCGTCCATAGGTCAAATAAACTTACAACTCCGATAATCAATAAAACCAAATTGGTATTCAGTTTTTTCTTTAATCCTAAAAATAAAACGCCCGCCGTAATCAAAACATAAATAATGGCTTTTAAAGCATCGGTTTGGAACATTGATGCTCTTTCATCAACCAGATAATCCAATAGAAATGGCGGAAGGTAGGTTTTCTCATTGGCTGTATAGAAGCCTAAAATCCCTTTTCCGAAAATCATCAGAATCAATGTAATTCCGAGAACTGTTCCCGAAACGTAAAGCAAGATTTTCTTTTTGTATTCTTCGGTCAGATCTTTGTCGGTAAAGAATTTATATAATCCAAGAATCGCGATAAGAGGAAATAAAAACTCGACAACCACCAAAATGGAAGACGGTGCACGGAATTTATTATACATCGGAACATAATCGATAAAGAAATCTGTAAGAACAGCGAAATTGCTTCCCCAAGCTAAGAAGATGGTCAAAATCGAAGCGCCTAAAATCCAATATCTGTATTTTTTTCCGGCAAAGAAAAATCCTAAAATCGCTAAGAAACAAACCACTGCGCCCTGATAGGCCGGTCCGGAAGTGCTTGGCTGGTCACCCCAATAGGTCAGGCTACCAAAGCCTTTCATCATCATTTCATATTCCTGCTGGGATTTGATATTTTCCTGAGCCAGTTCCTGTACTTTTTCCATCATTTTTTCTGAGCCCGGTTCCTGACTTCCACCGCCCATTAGTCTAGGAATAAATAAGTTAAGTGTTTCCAGTTTTCCATAACTCCACATGGTGATGCTTTCTTTGTCCATTCCGGATTTCCCGGCGGTATGAGAACCTGTATTCAGAATTTGCTTTCCGCGGACAGTTTCTTTCACATATTCTGCGTTGGCCATAATTCTTTGGGAATTCATTCCAACTCCGATCATGACTGCAAATCCAACCAATCCGAAAGAAATCAGGAAATGTTTCCATTCGATTTTTCCTTTAATTGCCCGAATTAATTCAGAAAGAAATAAAAATCCTAATCCAAGAAACAAGTAGTAAGTCATCTGTGGGTGATTTGCACAGATCTGCAAACCTGCAAAAAGTGCCGTGACGATAAATCCGAGAATATATTTTTTCCTAAAATAAACGAGTATGATTCCAGCTACAAGTGGAGCGAAATAAGCAATCGTATGAACTTTTCCGTTGTGTCCGGCGGCAATAATGATGTAGAAATAAGTTGATAATCCGAAGAAAGTTGCACCTAGTAAAGCGTATCTCCAATTTCTAACGGCGACCATTCCCAAAAAGAAAAATCCGGCAAATAGTAAGAAAAGGTAATTGGCAGGTTTTGGCAGGAACAAAAACAAGTCATCAATTTTTTTGATAATATCACCTCGGAACTGAGCTCCGGTCTGATAAGTCGGCATTCCTCCGAACATCGCGTCGCTCCAGTAAGTTTCTTTGTCGTTATTCGCACGATATTGCAAAAGTTCTTCTGCGCCTCCTTTATAGAAAACGATGTCGTGTTGCATCAGTCGTTTTCCGGAGATTACAGGATTTGCATATAGAACTGCCAACAAAACGAAAATCACCAGACTGGCGATAACGAATAGGATATTTTTCTTGTTTTTGAACATATTTATTTCTTTAAAAACCCTTTCAGAGTTTCAAACTCTGAAAGGGTTGGTCTTGTTAATATGGTAAGTTTAGTAATTCATAATTATTATGCGAAAATATGAAATTACTCTCGTCTTCAAAATAGCCTAAAACTTCTTTTCTCTTTAATTTAGAATTTTTACTAGATAAGATAGAATTGTATGATGACCATTTATAATATTTTGCATTATTTGTAATTCCGTGCTTGACCGGGTTATTATGAATATAAAGTATGATTTGCTTTAAATAAATTTCATCAGTGATTTTAATTCTTTCAAATGGTTTTTCAAAAATACTTCCAGTTCTATTATAACGTTTGTTGACCGCTTGTGTGTAAGAATTGAATAAATGTGAAAATTGTTTGGATGGGGAAATTATTTTTGGTTTTTCTGTTGTAGAAAATTTGAAATCTTCAGAATCAATATTATTTACAGATTTGACTCTAATTAATAAATGAAAATGATTTTTTAGTAAGCAATAAGAATAAATATCTGCAATGGGAATGATGTATTTATCTAATAGTTTAAGAAAATAAATATAATTTTCATTCTCAAAGAAAATATTTTCGTTGTTATTACCTCTGTTGTAGATATGATAAAAATAGTCGTTTTCTAAAGTTTCTATTTCCATTTTAAATAAAAACCCTTTCAGAGTTTTAAACTCTGAAAGGGTTGAATTAGGTTTTCGATATTATTTTTTCTCTTCTTTCACTTCCTCATAATCTACAGTTTCTGCATCCCATTTTACCTTTTTTCCAGGCATCTTTTTAGAATTTGTCTGCTCGCTCTGTTGTTGGTTCTTAGGATTAAGAGCTGGGAAGTTTTTATAAAACGCATTGAAAAACAATCGTTTCAAAATATTCCAAACAAAGAATATGATGATGGTTGCTAATATGAATTCGAAAATGTACTTCATTTCCTAATTTTTTTATTTATAAGAAGGATTAATAATAATAGATGTTGTGGAGTTTTTGGTCATACTTTGCGTCTGTTTCCCGTCTGACAAAGTTTCTTTCTGATTCGTTTTAACAGATAGATTCTGATTCAGAAGCCAGCCAGTATTTTCATCGATGATGATTTTTCCGCTTTCAGAACCGCCCATTGTCATGCTGTGTGTCATTCCGTTTTGGCTTTGTTTGTCAGATTTGGAAGGGATCACGCCGGTTACACTGATCTCCGCTTTGCCATCTTCAACTTTTACCAAAGTGAAAGTCAAAGTCTGCTTAAGTTTTCCGCTTGGGTCTATATCCTCAGATGTGGTCCATTTTTCTCCTATTTTAGCACCCTTTGTCGGGATTAACTTAAGATTTTTACTTAATTGTTCCTTCATCATTTCCTCATTGAAGCCAGCTTTAAAGCTTTCTACAAAAGCATCCTGTTGTTTGGTGTCTTTTACAGTTCCGGCAATCGATTTTCTTAAATTGTTCTGAACCGCTTCAAAGCCTGTGATCGATTTGATATTTCCGTAAACGTCCATTTTTACATTCAGTTTGTTGCCGGCCAGACCTTTGCTCACAATGTAATCCATTTTTAGATTATCTTCTTTTGGAGCAGGTTTTTTAGTGTCGATGGAGACCGTTTTTCCATTAGCCGTTGTTGACATTCTTTTTCCAACCATATTTAAGGTCAGGTCGTAGATGTTATCTTTGAAATCATTAACGGTTACAGACATTTCGTCTGTTGTTTCGCTGGTTCCGGACACTGTTTTCCCGTCTGGTGAGGTCAATTGCTGTATCTCTCTCTGATAAGAAACCAAAGGATAAGTTGTTCCTTTTTCCAGAATGAATTTCTGCTTATAGATTCCACTGCTGTCAGCAATAGCTTTTGGTTTTGATGCTTCTTCTGGGGAAACTTCTACGGTTACTGTTTCCGTTTTCCCTGTTTTCGGGTCAACTCGTGTAATGGTTTTGGTTTCCTTTTTACAAGCTGTTAATGTTATTGCGATTAGCGCAAGCGCTGTTATTTTTTTCATAAATGATATTTGATAAATGAATAAAGCTAAATTGATTGATCTCTAATTATTCATTTTTAATTATTAATTATCTTCTGTCTCACGGCTTCATAAAGAATTGCGCCACAAGCTACAGAGACGTTTAGGGATTGGGTTTTACCTTCGATCGGAAGTTTTATTTTTTCATCTGAATGATGAAGCACTTCTTTGGAGATTCCCGTTTCCTCATTTCCCATCACGATAGCGCACGGTTCTGTGAAGTCTGCATCGTATATCAATTTCTGCGCCTTTTCTGTCGCCGAGAAAACTTTGATACCACTTTGTTGCAAGAAATCGACCGAGTGTGCTAAGTTTTTTTCTTTACAGATCTTGATGTTATAAATGGCGCCAGCCGAAGTTTTAATCGCATCCGAGTTGATTGGTGCGCCTCCTTTTTCAGGAATCAAGATGGCATCGATTCCCACACACTCTGCAGTTCTGCAAATCGCCCCGAAGTTTCGGACATCGGTCAATCTGTCAAGAATCAGAATGAAAGGTGTTTTCCCTTCCTCGAAAAGTTGTGGTAAAACGTCCTCGATCTTATAAAATGGAACATCAGAAATAAAGGCAACTACACCCTGGTGGTTTTTTCTGGTAAAACGGTTGAGTTTTTCTACGGGAACGTAGTTGGGGCGCAGATTATGTTTTGCAAGAAGCTGTTTTAGTTCGATATAGATTTCGCCCTGCAAAGCATTTTGAATAAAGATTTTATCAATTGTTTTGCCAGCTTCCAGAGCTTCCATCACAGGTCTTAGTCCGAAGATGAAATCATCTTTTTTCTGTTCGTTCATTTATAAGAATTTGTTTTGCAAAAGTAAGGTTTTTGAGATTAGTTTTGTCTTAAGAAAATTGTAAAGTTCTTGTTTCAACCACAAAAGTCACAAAAGAATAATTCAAACACTTAAGTTGATGAAAAAGGATGCTGAAAAAAGTTCACATCAGCGCACTTAAGTTTAGAAAATCAAAGATTTTCATTTCTAAATTGAACTTATTTTATTGATTTGTAACTTAGCTCTAAAGTGACTTAAGTGTTAAGAATAATTTCATTTTAATCCAAAACAAAAACCAAGAACTCATCATTTTCAGTCTTGAATTTCAAATCGCCGGTTTTTCTTAGATCTTCGAATAATGGAGTAGGGAAAGTCTCGTCAAACTGTTTCGTTTTATAGAATCTTCCTTTTAATGTCAACGGGATTTTTTTGATCAATTTATCTGTCGTAACCGGAATTTTGAATTTCCTTTTTTCCGGGTCTTTGGAATCGACATAAAAACAATAATCGATCAATTCCGTTTTGTCAATATACTTTTTGTAATCCGATGTTTTTATGAAATTTGGCAAGTTGGTGTCCGACCAGGTCAGATAAAAAACCTCAATTTCCTGAGTTTTACTGATAGGCTGATAATATTTGAATCGGTCGTCATTCTCAGATTTTGAAAATGATAACAATCCTAAAATTAAAATTGGAAAAAGAAATCGAAAATTCATTTTATCAATTATGATCCATTGTTTATAAACTACTCAATCCTTCTCCAATCAAAGCTCTTTTCTGAGCCAAAATATAACCGTAATGGATACTTTCATGCATATTGTTGAAAATAATAGCATCCTGGATATTCTTCAAATCTATTCCAAAACTTGTGGAATAAGGTGTGTAATCCGGGAAAAAATCATTGTCAAAATCTTTCATCAGGATTTTTGACGTTTCAATCAGAAGATAAGCTAGATCCTCCATTTCGGATTGCTTCACATCCACATTGGCAAAAGTCCCTTTTTTATAAGTTTCTACCCAATATTTATCGATCCTGAACTGGTTTCCACTTAGATAATAGCATAACAATTGTTGCTGAGCAATACAATGTGCAATATTCCAATAGATGTTATTATTGAATCCATCGGGAATTGTAAGCAAATCCTTTTCGGATGTATTTTGTAAAATATTCAGCAGGTTTTTTCTGACCTGTCTGTGATTGGCAAAATGATAATTCATTTTAAAAATTAAATTTGAAGTTATAAATGTATGAAAAAGAGCCAAAATAAAAGAATAGTCATTGAAGAGATTATTGAATTGGGCTTCGGGAGTCTCAGCCTGACAACTATCAGCCAAAAACTACTTTAACAAATATTTAACGCAAGATTAGCAATTATTGTGTTTGCTGTTGCGGGTTTTTATATGAAATTTACCAATTATTTTTAATATTTACTATGTCAGAATTGAATCAAGCAGAAGATATCAGACAACTTACAGAGAAAGTAAAAGAACAGAATTACTTTTTTTCCATATTAAAACAAGAAATCAATCGCGCCATCATTGGTCAGGAATATATGATTGACCGCCTTTTGATAGGACTTCTGGGTAATGGTCACGTCCTTTTGGAAGGTGTTCCGGGTTTGGCAAAAACTTTAGCGATCAAAACTTTGGCAGAAGCTGTTCACGGACAGTTTTCAAGAATCCAGTTTACGCCGGATCTGTTGCCTGCAGATGTTGTGGGAACAATGATCTATAATGTAAAAGATAATGATTTCTCTATAAAAAAAGGACCTGTATTTGCGAACTTCGTTCTGGCGGATGAGATCAACAGAGCACCTGCGAAAGTTCAGTCTGCTTTGCTTGAAGTGATGCAGGAAAAACAAGTGACCATTGGTGACGAAACAATGCCTTTGCCAAAACCTTTCCTTGTATTGGCCACTCAAAACCCGATTGACCAGGAAGGAACTTACCTTTTACCGGAAGCGCAAACCGACCGCTTTATGTTGAAGTGTAAAATCGATTATCCCGAGTTTGAGGATGAAAGAAAGGTAATGAGAATGGTTTCTACACAGGATATTCCACAGATCAGACAAGTCGTCGATCTTGAACAGATTGTTGAAGCTAAAAAACTCATCAATCAGATCTATCTGGACGAGAAAATAGAAAAATATATTCTGGATATGGTTTTCGCAACACGTTACCCTGAAAAATACGGACTTTCTGACCTTAAAAATTATATCAGTTTCGGAGCATCGCCAAGAGCGAGTATCAATTTAGCGATTGCTTCCAGAGCTTATGCTTTCATCAAAGGAAGAGCTTTTGTGGTTCCGGAAGATGTGAAAGAAATTGCAAAAGATGTCTTGAGACACAGAATAGGATTGAGCTTTGAGGCAGAAGCTGAGGAAGTGACTCAGGACGAAATCGTAAATAGAATTCTTAGTAAGGTCCAAGCGCCTTAAACGAGTTGGAGGGCTTGAGAGCTGAGAGTTTTTGAATTTGAAAGTTCCGTAGGAACGAAATGTTTGTAAAAGTTTAAATCCAAAAGAGAGCGGCTCCGTAGGAGTCGAACTCAGAAATATTAAAAAAATAATTAGGACAAAAATTTTGTTCTTAAATTTGGTTATCGGTTGATAGTAGTCAGTTGTCGAATTATATATCAAGAAAAGAGATGATTTGAAAACTATCAACAGATGACCGCCAAAATTAGAGGCACTTCGGCAAGTTCAGTGTGACATCTCTAATACTAATCGCTTCAATAGAAACTTTTCAGTCTGAGATTCTCAAAGACTTTTAGAGTTTATAAAATTAATATGCAGATAAAAGATATCGTCAAAAAAGTAAAACAGATAGAGATCCGGACCCGAAAGAAAACGGAAGCATCGCTTATGGGACAATATCACAGTGCTTTCAAAGGTCAGGGAATGACGTTTTCGGAAGTGCGGCAATACCAATTTGGAGACGATACCAGACGAATCGACTGGAACAAAACAGCACGCTTCCGTGAACCGTTCGTAAAAGTAATGGAAGAAGAGCGGGAGCTGACGATGATGCTGGTTGTAGATGTTTCCGCATCTATGGATTATGGAACCAAAACCCAGCTGAAAAGAGAATTTGTTGCCGAGATTTGCGCTTCTCTTGGATTTTCTGCTGCCGGAAATAATGATAAAGTCGGATTGATTTTATACGCCGATAAAGTTCTGAAAGTCGTTCCGCCACAAAAAGGAAGAAAGCACGTTTTGTCGATCATCAGTAATATCCTGACTGCGGATTATGTTCCTTCAAGATCTAATATCGATACGGCTTTCAATTATATGATGAGCGTTTTCAAAAGAAAATCCCTGATTTTTGTCTTTTCCGATTTCGAAGACGAATTTGACCAGAAAATCCTGAATGTCACGGCAAGAAAACATCAGGTTTTGGGACTTCGTGTTTTTGATGAAAAAGATATGGAAATCCCTGATATCGGGTATGCACTCTTTCGTGATGCAGAAACCGGAAAACAAGTCTGGGCAAATACTTCCAGTGCAAGATGGCGTTATGAATTTGCAGAACAGCAAAAGCAGAAAATGAGACACACCAAGGAAGAGTTTGAGAATTCTTCTGCCCATTTTTTAGATATCAAAACTTCTGATGATTATAGCAAATTTTTGTATCAATATTTCAGAAAATAAATAAAAGAGACAAGAACAAAGAAAAAAGAGTCAAGACTTTCAACTGACAATTAAATCAATGCCTTACAGATTATTCAAAATATTTTTTTCGTTTTTTATATTCTTTTTTTCGTTAGGATTTTCACAAACCTTATCATCGAATCTGGACAAAACGACTTTGGCTTTGGGCGAAGTAGCGGTTTTTAAAATTCAGATTTTGGATTTGGATGGAAAAGATGTCCAGATTGCGCCACGAAATGAATTATTGCCTTTTCACTTCGAAATGGTCAATGATAGTATTGCGGTTCAGAAAGATATCTATTTGCGTTCGGTAAAATTTGCAGTTTTCCAGGAAGGGAAATTTACGATTCCGGAAATCGAAATTAAAGTCGGTGATGAGATCCTAAAAACAATTCCATACGAGGTAGAGGTCATTAACACAGCCAAAAAAGGCGACCAGATCAATGACATTATGAAGAACAAAGAAGTAGAACTGAATGTCCAGGATTATTGGGATTTGTATAAGTTTTACGTTCTTGTGGCATTGATGATCATTGCAATCATTGTTTTAATTATCGGAATTGTAAAATATGGAAAAAAACGCAAATCAAGTCCGATTGTTACTACGAATCAGACTTTGAAAGATTTGGAAAAACTCAGAAAGAAAAATTATATCGAGAACGAAAATTTTCGTGCTTTCTATGTGGAATTGATTGATATTACAAGAACTTTCATTACAAAACAATATCAGATTCCGGCAGATGTTTTGCTGACGGACGATTTGATAGATTATATGAAAAATACGAACGCCATTTCTCAAGAGAATGAAAAAGTTGTGGAAGATATATTCCTGCGTGGTGACCTTGTGAAATTTGCGAAAACGATTCCAACAAAAGAATTAATGGCTAAAGATTTTACAGAGATCAGAGATTTTGTAAAACGTTCTACGAAAGATGTAGAAGCTGAGAATCTTCGGAATGTTTCTGTTGCAGAACTCTCAGAGGCAGACAGATCTAAAATTAGAAAACTTTAAGAACCCGAAGGGTTCAATCTGAATAGCCGTAGGTGAAACCTATGGAAATATGAAATCAAGAAATTTTATTAAAATCATTTATCAATCATCATTAATCATTTATAATTAATCCGTGAATTTCGAGTTTTATAGTCCGTGGTTTTTACTGCTTTTTATTTTGTTCATTCCATTATTGATATTGGATTCTGGCAAGAAAAAGAGTAGAGGAATTGCTGTGCCTTCGGTGAAGAATATGCGACCAAGCGGAAACATTTCGCTGGTGATGACGTTTCTGAAGATTTCGAAATATTTTATCCTTTCAGCTTTGATCATAGCTTTGGCAAGACCTAGAACTTATACGATTTCTCAAGACAGAGACGAGTCCAAAGGAATTGATATTATGCTTTCTGTGGACGTTTCCTTGAGTATGATGGCGAAAGACCTTGACCCGGACAGATTGGAAGCGTTGAAGAAAATCGCGATTGATTTCGTTAATAAAAGAGAAAATGACAGGATTGGTTTGGTTGCGTATTCGGGGGAAGCTTACACCAAAGTTCCTTTAACGACCGACCACCAGGTGGTTATTGATGAATTGAACCAACTTAATCCATTAGAATTACAGCCTGGAACAGCAATTGGAGAAGGTCTTTCTGTTGCCGTTAATCACCTTAAAAAAAGCAAGGCCAAAAGTAAAATCATCATCTTGATGACAGATGGCGTGAACACCGTTCTGAATGCAATGCCTCCACAGATCGCTGCAGAATTAGCAAAAAATAACAGCATCAAAGTTTATACGGTTGGGATTGGAAGCAATGGTTTTGCCGCTTTTCCAACGGGAACTAATATTTTCGGAGACATTGTTTTCACAGAACAGAAAACTGAAATCGATGAGAATACTTTGATGGATATTGCTCAATTGACCGGCGGAAAATATTTCCGGGCAACTTCCAACAGCAGTCTTCAGAATGTTTATGATGAGATTAATCAATTGGAAAAATCTGAAGTGAAAACTTCAAAATTGTATAATTATGAAGAATATTTCAGGATTTTTCTTTGGGTAGCTTTAGGGTTTTTATTGTTGGATGCGTTGTTGAGATGGGTAATTTTTAAAATTTTGAATTAAGCTGATGAATTGGTATTTAGGAAATTACTGGTATCTGTTGTTGCTTTTGTTGTTGCCTGTCATTGGTTACTTCATCATCCATTATATCCGTTGGAAAAACCGAAAAAGAGACCTTTTTGCAGAAGGTAGATTTCAGGAGGTGTTGTTTGAGAAAACATCTTGGTTTGCCAAATTGTTCCCGGTTTTATACTTGCTAGGATTTTTATTCTTGATATTTTCGATTATAGACCTTTTGGGGGGGAAAGAAGAGATCAGTGTGCAACAAAATGTCAGCAGTACGATTTTCGTTCTGGATGTCTCCAACTCGATGAATGCACAGGATATCCAGCCAAGCCGATTGGAAGAAGCTAAGAATATTATCGTTAATTCCTTACAAAAACTGACCAACGATAGAGTAGGGATCATTGTTTTTGCCGGAGATGCTTATTCTGTGATGCCTTTATCGAGCGATTATTCTGCCGCTGAAACTTATCTTTCTGGAATCGAAACGAGCGTTATCCAAAACCAGGGAACCGATTTTCTGAAACCGATTCAAATCGCTGCTCAGAAATTCAAAAACATTACAAAAGGTTCCCGTAATATCGTTTTGATAAGTGATGGAGAGGATAACGAAGGTCATGAAGACGAAGCAATTAATTTGGCGAAAAAAGAGGGGATCAGGGTGACAACAATTGGTGTGGGAACAGAAGAAGGAGCTCCAATTCCAGAATATTATTTTGGACAATTGATGGGCTACAAATCCGATATGTATGGCGAAACAGTTGTTTCTAAATTGCAGACCAAAGCACTTAAAAATATCGCTAATTCAACTGGAGGCAATTATCTGGACGGAAATAATCTGGATAACGCCATTAATAATCTTATCAGCGAACTTCATAAATCCTCAAGTTCCACCAAGACCACGATAAGCTCCCAATCAGCGGTTCATTATTACCAATACTTTTTGGCGGTTTCGGTTCTGTTTTTCTTTTTGATCTATCTTTTCAATCCGAAGAAGGATTTTAATTTGTAGAAATATTTTTAGTGAATTTCTTTTGACAGCTTACTATGTTCGTTTGACTGTTTACTCAACACCTTTGATTGTTTACTAAAGACCTTTGACAATCTACTTTGTTCCTTTGATTTGTTACTTAATATTTTTGATGATCTACTTTAGACCTTTGATTGCCAACTTAGCACCTGTTTTCAAACTAAGCGAAGTCGAAGTATCAAATCTGCAAAATTTCCAAAATCAGTGAGAGATATTATCCTCACACCTTAGAATTTAAAAACAGATATTTTCCGTCTTTGTAATCGGCGAAGATATGATGTAATCCATTACTGATGATGATTTGTTCAGCACCAATTAAACTGTTATATCTTGCAATTTGCTCAAAGTGGATTTCTTTTAAGGCAATATTCGGAGCTTTGAGTTCCAGTAATATTTTTGGTTTTGTTTTTTCGGTTATGAGAAGGTCGATTCGCTTTGTTGTTCCGTTCAGTTCCAATTTTTTTTCAAGGATCAATGACGATAGATTTTTTTTCTTTACAAACCTATAATAATGAAGCCAATGCTGTCTTACCCATTCTTCCGGAGTGAGTACAAGCCAGCTTTTCCGAACCAAATCATAGATAAAAAATGTATCTTTGTCTTGTTTGATCTGGAAATCGAACTCATTTTCAAAATTTAGCTTCGGAACTTGCATACTTTAAGATGAAAGAAATAGATATTATCCTCAAAAATATTAAAAATAAAGAACTCTTACCGGTTTATTTTTTTCAGGGTGACGAGGCTTTTTATATCGATTTGGCTGTCAAGCATTTTGAGCAGGATGTTTTGGAAGAAGACGAAAAAGCTTTTAACCAAACAATTGCGTACGGTCGAGATACCAATTATCTGGAAGTTCTTTCATTGGCGAGACAATATCCAATGATGGGAGACAAACAGCTCATCATTGTGAAAGAAGCACAGGATATGAAACTGAATGAAGAAGAATCCAAAGCTTTGGAAACTTATCTGGAAAATCCTGTTCCTTCAACTATTTTGGTGATCGCACATAAGCACAAAAAGCTGGATGCCAGAAAAAAAGTAGCGAAAACTTTAGCGAAATCCGGAATGCTTTTCACAAGCGAGAAGATGAAAGATTATCAGCTCCCGACCTGGATCCAAGGGGAAATGTCTGTGATGGGAATAAAATCTGCGCCCAACATCAGTCATCTTTTGGCAGAATATCTTGGAAACGACCTTTCCAGAATTGCGAATGAACTTAATAAACTGAAAATTGTTCTAAAAGACGGTGCTGTTCTGGACGGGAAAATTATTGAGGAACACATTGGGATCAGTAAAGATTTCAACATCTTCGAACTTCAGAAAGCTTTGGCGACGAAAGACCAGGCAAAAGCCTTCAGTATTGCTTATTATATGGGAAAGAACAAAAAATCCAATCCTGTACAAATGGCTTTTGGAGCGCTTTACAATTTCTTTTCCAACATCATTATCTATCATACTTTGTCAGGGCAATCTCCACAAACGATAGCGTCTACAATGGGCGTGAATCCTTATGCGATAAAAGATTATTCTGAAGCGGCAAGATTTTATCCTTTGAAACATGCAACCAGAGTGATTTCAATTCTTCGAGAAATGGATCTGAAGTCCAAAGGTCTTGGTGTAAGACAAATGGAAGATGAGGAGATCTATAAAGAAATGGTTTATAAAATCATAAAAGTCGATGAGCTGAAAGTTTCGGTTTAAATTGAGATCATAAAACTAAAAACACAAAACAAATGAAAAACGAAGCATCAAGTAACATCAAATTGTTCGGGAAAATTACAGCAAAATCATTATTCGCCTGGATAAAAGTCGCTTTTATTGGGGCTGTGATTATGATTACCAATATTACAATTGCTATCATTTTATTTAGTGATAATCCGGGGGGTGGATTTCCGGCTTCAGGTCACGCCGGGATTCTCGGTGCCGTTATGGGATTTATCTTCCTTTTTATGGTTGAGTTTTGGTCGGCTTTGTTACTAACTGTCGGAATTCTAGTGCCAGTGCTGTTTATTATTTTAGCTAATAAAAATGCAATTGCTTCCGCTATTTATAATGTCTGGAAATTCAAAATTGCTGATTTTGTAGAACCTAAAATTGAGTTTTATGTTGATAAAATCCTTCAGAAACAACCCGATTTTCTAAAGAATATTACAAATTGGAGCGTTGTAAAAGTGAAACTGCTGGATACAATCAATAATGATTCGCAAACACCTAAACTACAGAAGAGAATCATCAAATTCATTCTGAAAAAAATCAAAATGGATGATGTGGATTTTAAAAACCCAAATACCAATTTGAGTAGTATTTTATCTTTTAAGATAAGACAATTTATCGAAGGTTTTGCAGAACCAGACCTTAAACTGGTTTGGATTCTTGTGGGAATTGATATTGTGTTGATTATTCTGGCTTTTGTTTTTAATGATCATTGATTATTTACCATTCATATATTTCACATTGACAGTTTAGATAGGTTCTGAATAATTAATTCCCGAAATTTATACCCGATTTTTCAAACAAAGAATTATATTTGAAAATTCCAATTTCGAAAGAAATTTTAACATATCCTTAAAAATAAAATAATTCAATAATAAAAATGGAAAACAATATTTTAGATTGTGTCATTGTAGGCTCTGGACCTGCTGGTTTTACAGCAGCAATTTACGCAGCAAGAGCAAACCTGAGACCGGAACTTTTCACGGGATTAGAACCAGGGGGGCAATTGACGACAACTACAGAAGTAGAAAATTTCCCAGGTTATCCGGATGGAATTACAGGACCGGAAATGATGCTTCAACTTCAAAAACAAGCAGAACGTTTCGATACCAAAGTTCATTATGAGATGATCTCCAAAGTTGAGTTTTCCAAAGTAAGGGGTGGGATCCATAAATTAAGCACAGGTTCTCGTGAGATTCTTGCAAAAAGTGTGATCATCTCTACAGGTGCGGCAGCAAAATATTTGGGACTGCCGGATGAGAAAAAATATGCAGGTGGAGGTGTTTCGGCTTGTGCAACATGTGACGGATTTTTCTATAGAGGAAAAGATGTGATCGTTGTTGGCGCTGGTGATACAGCTGCAGAAGAAGCTACTTATCTTTCTAAGATCTGTAACAAAGTGACCGTGTTAGTTAGAAAAGACCATTTCCGTGCTTCCAAAGTGATGGTTGACCGAGTCCTGAGTACTTCCAATATCGAAGTGAAATACAATCACGAGCTAATCGGAATAGAAGGTGAAAACGCCTTGGTAGAGAGAGCTAAAGTTGTTAATAATCTTACAGACGAGGTTTCAACAATAGATGTCCACGGGATTTTCATCGCGATTGGCCACAAACCCAATACAGATCTTTTCAAAGGGCAAATTAACTTGGATGAAAATGGGTACATCATTACGGAAGGAAAATCGGCAAGAACCAATCTTCCTGGTGTTTTTGCTGCGGGAGATGTTCAGGACCATCATTACAGACAAGCGATTACAGCGGCCGGAAGCGGTTGTATGGCTGCAATGGATGCTGAAAAATATCTTGGCGAATTGGCCGGAGAAAACCATACTTGGGTAGAACAGTAATTGTTAACTTGATAATATAAAATTAAATACACCGAGAAAAGTCTCGGTGTATTTTTTTAAGAACTATTACAAAAAACTAATATATGAAGTGTTTCTATTATTTGATCTTCTAATCCTCATTGAATGCTAATTTTGTATTGGTTCTAGGAGTGGAATGACTTGTGGTTCTTTTTTCGTCCTTGTTATGGATCTTGTAATATAAGAATGCGATGAAAGTTGGCTTGTGATAGATCTTGTAATATCGGTATTCCGTTTGGAAATGTCTGATATTGATCTTGTAAAAGTCATAACCGATCACAACCAAAAGACAGACACTGATCACGTAGAACACCCGGAACTCCAGATTATAATAGGTCAATCCGGAAAATACGGCACCTAGAACATAAGCAAACATGATACTCATCAATAGTTTTGCTCTGGCAATCAATTCTGGGTTTTTCCTGAATTTTTTCTGGGTAAACATAGAGAATAGAATTCCCAGATCTGTTGTTGTTCCGGTAAGATGGGTTGTTTTTACGGAGAAGTTCGAGATACTTGCTGTCAATCCGTTTTGCAAACCTGTTGCAAACAGCATCAGCGCTACCAAGGTCTCAGTTTCCCCTAAAGTTTTTTGATAATAAAACTGCCCATAGATTCCCACTGCTAAAAGACAAAGTATTTCCAGTATAATGGGAAATGCGTGTGCAAAGTATTTACTTTTCTTATTGAAATTGATGACACTTAGATTGGCCACAAAACCTCCGAAGAAGAATAAGAAGATCCATGAAGCCACTACTGCCACCTGGGTCCAGTTTCCCTGGCTGATCTCTGCTGCGAATATCGCGTAATGTCCTGTTACGTTGGATGTAAAAGAGAGGAATATCAATAGAGATGCTATGTTTATAGTCCCTGCTGTGAAAGCAGTCAGCGTCCCCAGTCTGATGTTGTCTCCCAACGTTCTGCTGTTACTATAATTTCTTAACATTTTGCTTTACTTTTTAATAATTAAATCCAGATTTTTCTCAATTATTCCTACAAGAAAACTTCAGCCAGTCTTCCCTTTTCAGGAACGAATTCCGTTGTTTCTGTCGTTACTTCTACAGCATCGACATGCTTGCATTTTTTAAGGTAGGAAGTGATCTCAAATTGATTCTTGCCCAGATCCTTACTTTTTGAAGTTGAATAGTAGGCCTCATCTATGTTTGCTGCTTCTATATAATTGTTGAATGTTCTTTGGAAGCTTCCCGTGAAGATGTCGCAAGTTATCTTGTTGATCAGATTCGGATATTTGTTATTGATAATACTGTAAGCATCACAAAACTCCTGTGGTCTGATTTTGGCGAAAACAGAACTCTTGGTTGTAAATAGCAAGTCTCTGATAGAGTCTCCCATGTCATACCCGGAAACCAAAAGAATATTATATTGGTTTTCGTCATTCTTGTCAGTTTTATTTTTTAAAACTTTTTTAAGGATATCCAAAGATTCCAGTGAGAAATCTGTTGCTATTAAAATGGTCTTTGTCATAACTATATAATTTTGTGAGTTGTTATTCTTTTTGATAATACAAAACTATACTCACCAAATTAGAAAGTTTTTGGAACGAAATTAAAATGTAATTAAAGAGATTAGAATAGGATTAGAATTTCTTGCAACCTAAAAGATCTTATCAAGATCAATTCCCTAAGGCAAGGAAAATAATTCTGATAAGACCTTTATTTATTTAGCTTTTTCAATTGTTATTGATAGCGCTCATGTTCTTTTGGTTTCGAGAATCGCTCTATCAATGGTTTGAAAAGTGCTTTGTATTTTTCTATATCGAATAACTGGGAATCTGTCAGTGCCTTGTAAGTCAGCCAGATGCTGAATGGGAATAATACGATGTTCGGGATCCATGCTGCAAGATAAGGATTCAAAGTACCTTTCCATGAGAGATTTTCTACAGATAAATTCAAAACATAAAATATGATGAAAATGATGATCGATATGACAACAGGCAATCCCATTCCTCCTTTTCTGATGATGGAACCCAGACTTGCCCCGATCATGAAGAAAATGATACAGGTAAAAGAGTAGGAGATTATTCTCTGTTGATACATCACGATCTTGTTATGTGTTTTTATGGTATCGTTGATGGCACTCTGATTAGAATCTATGCTTGTTTTCAGAGCCTCTATCTTGTTATATGCTGCATAGAGTACCTCCAGTTTTTTTTGGGATTTTAAAGTGTCTATTTTATAAGGTTCCTTTATTTTGTCTTTAGATTTGGTCTTATCGATATATTCTACATAATTGTTGGTTTGTGAAATGACGGGAGAAGCAATAGAATTAAGTGTGGTAATGTTTCCTTTTCTGTTCTTAACAAGAGTTTCATTCACTTCACTATACGTTTGGAAACGGTAATCGTCTGTGATCTTTTCTTTTTCTATTGCATTATTGATCAGTTCACTGATATCGAAATGATAGACAAGTGTATCGAACTTTATGGACTGATTCGGTTGCTTTTTTCTTTCCTCATAAGGTTTGTTGGTGATGTTATCTGTAAAGACAAAACCATTATAAAGAATCAGTTTCAAATAATTTCTGTCTGCTGCAGGAGCAAATTTTCCTGTCTTAGCAATGATGGTCTGCTGGTCATCATATGGACTCGCATTTTTATGAAGAAAAACACCTTCCAGCTTCTCTGATTTTTCACCTGATATTTTATCGAATTTAACAGAAAATCCAGTGATCTGATCAATGAAGACTCCCGGAGTAAAGTTGATGGCAGGCTTAGAAGAAATGATATTGTACATCATATTCTTTGCTTTTCGCTGAAAATCAGGGATCACATTATTTGAAAACAGGAACAATATTCCTGAAAGTAAGGAAACAGTCAAGAATAATGGCATCATTACCCGAACTAGAGAAATTCCGGCCGCCTTCATAGCGGCAAGCTCATACCTTTCTCCAAAATCTCCAAACGTCATGATCGAGGAAAGCAGGATCGTAAGCGGCAGAACCATGCTTACAACATTGATGCCCAGATAAAAAAGGAATTTGGATATTTCCCAGTATGTTAGGCCTTTTCCTGTCAGCTGAGACATTTGTGTCCAGATAATGTTCACAATGAAGATGAAGAACAATACACTGAAAATAAATAGAAATGGCCCGAAAAAGGTTTTAATGATATACTTATCTAATTTTTTCAATTCAGAAATTTAGACTTCAAAAATACTGCAAAAAAAACAATACTGAAATCGATTCCAAAATTTTAGCATTTTTTTTGTATTAGGTAGCAAGAAAAAATCCGCAATTATTAGTTACGGATTTAATTTTTTGAAATAAAAGTCTCTTTTCTTTTATCTATAATCTTCTGGTCTTCTTAAAAAATATAATCAGTGCTCAGGAAATTAGAATCATGGTCTCTCACGATGGTGTTCAGCAATTCTTTGTTGGAGTCGGTCACTTTTGCTGCGACCAGTGAACGGATGGAGAATGAGCGAAGCGCATCAAAAACAGAAAGCGTTCCTTCCGCACTGTCTTTTCTTCCTGTGAATGGGAAAACATCAGGGCCTCTCTGAGCCTGACAGTTGATATTGACACGACTTACAAGATTCACGAATGGGTCAATCAGTTTTGAAACTTCCAAAGCATCCTCACTGAAGATGCTTACCTGCATCCCGTGATCTGCATTCACTTGATAATCGATCGGCTCATCGATGCTCTCGAACGGAACAACAGGGATTACTGGTCCGAATTGCTCTTCGTGGTACAATTTCATATCGCTGTTTACAGGATAGACCACAGCAGGAAAGAAGAAAGAAGCTTCGTTGTAGCCACCGTTTTCATTCAAAACTTTTGCGCCTTTTGATAAAGCATCATCCAGGCATTCTTTCAGGTAGGGCGGTTTGTTCACTTCCGGAAGTGGGGTGATCTTCACATCTTTTTCCCAAGGTAATCCGCCTTTCATGGCAGAAACGGCTTCGGATAGTTTTTTGGTGAATTCTTCCGCAACATCCTTCTGAACGAAAATTAATTTGAGAGCAGTACAACGCTGTCCGTTAAAAGACAAGGATCCCAAAATACATTCGCTGACAGCAACGTCAAGGTTTGCATTTTTTGTAACAATTGCTGCATTTTTGGCATCAAGGCTAAGAATTGCTCTTAATCTGTTTACCTTTGGATGGAGTTTCTTAAGACCATTCGCTACTTTACTGGAGCCGATGAAAGCCAGAACATTGACTTTGCCGCTTTCCATAATCGGTGTGATGATCTCTGAACCTTTTCCGTAAAGTGTGTTTACGGTTCCTTTTGGGAAAGCTTCCTTGAAGGCTTTCAGTAAAGGATAATGGGCAAGAACGCCGTGCTTTGGCAATTTGAACAAAATGGTATTTCCCATGATCAAGGCCGGAATCAGGGTGGTAAAGATCTCATTTAATGGATAATTGAAAGGTCCCATGCTCAGAACTACACCAAGCGGAGCTCTTCTTATCTGAGCAATTGTTCCCTCTGCTTGTTGAAAACGGGAGGATTCTCTGTCGAGGTCTTTCAATGCGTCAATTGTCTGGTTGATATAATCGACTGTTCGGTCAAATTCTTTCGTAGAATCGGGTAGGGTTTTGCCAATTTCCCACATCAATAATTTGATGATCAGATCACGCTGCTGAATCATCAGGTAAACAAACTTCTGCATACATTTGATCCTGCCCTCCACAGACATCGTTGGCCATTCACCGAGTCCGTTGTCGTAAGCTTTTACACAGGCATCCAAGACATCCAGTGCTTCTTGTGGCCCGATATTCGGGATACTTCCCAAAAGTTTTCTTTCCAGTCCGTTTTCTGTCGGGATGCAGACTGGTGAATAGATCTCGGTAACATCGCCGTCCCATTGGACCAATTCTCCGTTGAGAAGATATTCTCTCTGATGGATCACCGGAACTTGATATTCTTCCGGAATTTCTTTTTTGAATATATCATCAAATGTCTGTTGTGCTGAACTCATAGTTTGTTATTTAATAAAATTTTTATAACAATAAAGTTAGAGTTTAAAATTGAATCAAGAAAGCTGTTAACATAGATTTATTATATCCGGTTCGATGTAGATTTGATATTCGGTATCTTGGAATGCTTCGACTCCGCTCAGCATAACATTAGAATAGTATATTCAATAATTGTCAGTCTGAGCGGAGTCGAAGTCTTTTTATTTTACAACTGCTTTATTTATTGTCAGTAGATTTTATTGCCCAGAGTAATAACAACGGCTGCATGAATAGTCTTGCAAATCTTTTGTTGTCGGTATTCAGTCCGAAGGCATTCCTTCTTTCTTTGTACTGCGTGTAATTTCCAGGAAAAACGGCCGTGAATAATCCTGCTGCTATTTTACCAACCAATGATTCATATTTCTTTGGAGCAGCAATAATAGCCGTTCCCATTGCGATTTCCACAATGCCGGAATAAACGACGGTATCATCTTTTTCCAACGGAACCCATTCCGGCACCTGTGCCTGGAATTCTTTTCTTGCAAATGTGAGATGTCCTATTCCTGCTGAGATGAGCATCGCACCCAATCCGTATTTTGCGATAGTTTTGATTGTACTTGCTTCCATAATAAACTATTTTTGGAAGAGGTTCAAGAATGATTCCAAAAGTTGGGATGAGGATGTTAAGATTTTATAAATGTTGTGTTTATGAGGATGCGTTTTTGTCATTTAGTTTTGGATGAAATTACCTCACTTTACTCTTGCCATTCTTCGGTTTTTCTTTCAAGGTAATGATCACGGCTCCGTATTTTGCCTTTGAACCATATATTACCATTGCGGATTCGCCTTTAAGAACATCGATTCTCTCAATTGTGTTTTGGTCCAGGCTCTTCATTTTTCTTTCAGTAATGATTTTTCCTTCCAGAATGTAAAGTGGTTCTTTTGTATCATTTGGCATTTGGATAAATTTCCCTAACATTCTTAAGGTGTCATTCTTTGGAGATGGAGTACTTGCAACCTCGCCTTTAATTCGGTTAGTAAACGTATCCTTTTTCACTTCACAAATTTGCTTCGGTTGTGTCTGTGCAGAAACAATACCTCCGGAAGTGAGTACAAAACCGACCGCAAACTTTGCAAACAAAGAATTGATGAAAGAATGGCTGAGGTTTCTGTCCCGCTGATCTACCCGAAAATTTCCGCAGATATTGGATTGGCTGGAGAAATCCTGCATAATATCGAAGTCGGAGGATCTGGTAAAATCTCTTACACTCTTGGAACAGACCTGGCAGAATCTGCCTTTTTCCTCGGGTGTCATATCTGCCCAGTTTTCGTGACACGGTTTTGGGATGGTAACTATCATATTAATTCATTTTATAATAAAGATGCCTAATCCTAAAAAAGGTTGGAAATGATTTGAACTATTACAAATGAAAATACCGCGGATCGGGATATTGAAACTCAAAATCCAATTCCTTAATTAATTTGTCAGGAGAAATCGTTCTGCCTTTTGTGGTTCGTTCACCGGAATAGGGAAGTCCTTTCTGAGCATTGATCACTTCTTCTTTATTAGGGTGAATCGGTGCAACCACATTATAAATCCTAGATTGAGAATTATTCTCAAGCATCTTTTCAAAAACCGAACAGATATCTTTGTAGTGAATATGATTAACCAACTGATCGAGATTGGAGATGTTATAATTCTTAAGCAACCTTTGGTCACCCATCAATCCGGCTAATCTCATAATATTAGTCTGAGGGAATTTTTGTAAAATAAAACTCTCGCTTTCCACTTCATAAGGGGTCAGGTCTTGCTCAACAAAGTCTTTGTCAATCTCAGGATAAACTCCAGTTGAACTCATCATAAATAATTGCCTTTTATAATTACCTAAAAAGTTTAACAGGTTCTGGCGTTTTTCTGTCATAGAGATCTGTGCCCCTCGGATTCCCGAAAACGGAACACTGATGATGATCGCATCTAGCTGTGACGCCACATCCCATTCTTTCATTTCAGAATCCAATTTGTCTGGAAAATTGGCTAAAGTGGTGTTGAAACCTTTTTTGTTGAGGTCTTCTATTTTTGATTCTGTAGTGGTGGTGGCGAATATTTCATATCGGTCAGAAACTCTCTCTGCAATGTGTGTTCCCAACCAGCCACAGCCTATGATTCCTAGTTTTTTCATTTGTAAATCGTTTGGAATTTCAAAATTATCAATTCCTCTTGTTTTGGACAAATGAAGTTCTCCGAAGCTTTCCCGCAATTTGCAGGAGACTTCCACTGTTCTCAGGAAATTACAAACAATATTGTTTTAAAGAAATGTAAAGTGTATTTGATTACAAACAAGCTTGTTTTACCAAAATGTAAGTTGTATTTGGTTACAAATAGGGCTGTTTTAAAGGAATGTAAAATGTATGCAGGTTGTAAACAAACTATTTTGGATGTTGTATTTTTTGGTTTATGGAAATCCGTAATTTTTGTAAATCAATATTATATATATTTGGATTGTAATTATAAAACAAATAAAAACTTATACTATGAAATACATTGGCTTTAATTTTACCAAAAACGATTTAAGATTTTGCGTCCTTGATAATTCAACTAATCCTCCTACAATAATTGAAAAGAGTAAAATTGTTTATCCTAATAATTTAGATACTCCAGAATTAATGGAATGGTTTGAAACACAAATTACTTTAATTGTGGATAAACATTCTCCTATTCAGATTTCGCATAAGATTTCTTTAAATATTAGCTCACTAGACCAAATTAAAACATCTTGTTATCCACAAGGAATACTAAATTTAGTTGCAAAGAGAAAAAACATTTTAATAAATAGCTATTCTTCGCAAGCAATTAATGCGACAAAATTTGGTCTTAATAAAAAAGATGATGTTTTTAAGCATGTTGATACTATTATAGGAGTCAATCCTCCATATTGGGATAAAGCAACAAAAGAAGCTGTTTTGGTTGCTTGGTTTAACTTTTTGTAAATAAGGGAGATGTCAGTAAGTAAGTTAGATAAATTCCAAATTATTAATCATTTAGGAAATGGATTTTTTGGAGATGTGTATTTGTGTTTTGATCCTTTTCTTCAAAAAGAAGTTGCGGTTAAGGTTATTAAAGTTCCCAATCCGACAAAGTTTGTTCAAGCAATAAAAGAAGGTCAAGTTTTGGATTTCTGCCGACACAAACATATTGTTAGTGTGATAGACGTTAGATCGACGCTTTTTAATGGAGAACCTGTTGTTATTATTTCTATGGAATATTTAGCAAAGGGTTCTATTCAAAAACATATTGAGAGAAGGTTTATAAGTAGTCAAGAAAGTTGTAAAATAATTCAAAATTCTTTATTAGGATTAGAGCACGCACATAATAATAACATTTTACACAGAGATATTAAGCCAGGAAACATAATGTTCGGAGATAATGGTGAACCAAAGCTTTCTGATTTTGGATTGGCTATAGATTATCATACAGATTTAAGTGATTTAAAAGGGTATAGACCTCATCAACCTCTTGAAGTTATAGAAGGTAATCCAATGGATAAACTCAGTGATATTTATGCAATGGGGATTACATTTTATAGATTACTTAATAACACTAATAATATTCCATTTCTTTTTACTTCAAAGGATGAATGGCTTAAAGCCGTAAAAAAAGATAAATATCCTCCAAGAGTTTTCTTGAGACATATTCCAGAAAGAATATTGAAAATTCTAAAAAAATCCATAAATAAACACAAGATAACTAGATATCAAAATTGTCTTGAATTTAGGCAATCAATTGAAAAACTTAATTTTTTTATTGATTGGCAGTTTATTGATGATGATAATTGGACTGGTATATATGGTAAAGATCGTTATACTATTTCTAAAATTCGAAAAAGAAATGGGTGGATTATAGATTTTAAAAAGAATGGGATTAGAAATAAGACTTTTTGTAGAACTGAATTAAAAGATGATGAAGTAGAAGATATTTTCTTTTCAATTATAAGAGACACAACATTAAAATGAAACAAAACCTGCCTCACAGCAGGTTTTTCATATCTAAAAAGTTTTAAAACAAACTCTCATCCACAAAATTCGGTAACGTTACTTTCAGATTCAGTTCAGCTTCCATGGCTCTTTTGATGGCGAAAACAGCACCTTCATTTCTTGCCCAGCTTCTTCGGGAAATTCCGTTGTTGACGTCCCAGAAAAGCATAGATTTTAATCTTCTGTCAGCATCGTCGCTTCCATCGAGTAACATCCCGAAACCACCGTTGATGACTTCGCCCCAGCCAACGCCGCCTCCGTTGTGGATGCTCACCCAAGTTGCCCCACGGAAACTGTCACCAATCACATTATGAATCGCCATATCTGCAGTAAATCTCGAGCCATCATAAATATTGGAAGTCTCTCTGTACGGCGAATCCGTCCCCGAAACATCGTGATGGTCTCTACCCAAAACCACCGCACCGATTTCTCCGTTGGCAATGGCTTTGTTGAAGGCTTCAGCGATTTTCATTCTGCCTTCTGCATCGGCATATAAAATTCTCGCTTGTGAACCTACTATCAGTTTATTTTCCTGAGCACCTTTGATCCACTGGATGTTATCTTTCATCTGCTGTTGGATTTCTTCGGGAGAATTTTTGATCATTTCCTCTAAAACGTTGCAGGCAATCTCATCTGTTTTCTGCAGATCTTCCGGTTTTCCGCTGGTACAAACCCAACGGAACGGCCCGAAACCGTAATCGAAACACATCGGTCCCATAATATCCTGAACGTAACTTGGGTATTTGAACTCTCTTCCCAAAGTTGGATTTTGTGCCATTACATCGGCTCCGGCTCTGGAAGCTTCCAATAAAAAAGCATTTCCATAATCGAAGAAATACGTTCCTTTTTCTGTATGTTTATTGATGGCTGCGGCATGTCTTCTCAAGGTTTCCTGAACTTTTTCCTTGAATAATTCAGGATTTTCAGCCATCATGGTATTGGATTCCTCAAAGGTTTGTCCAACCGGATAATAACCGCCCGCCCAAGGATTATGAAGCGAAGTCTGGTCTGAACCGATATCAATTCTTAAATTTTCTTTATCAAATTTTTCCCAAACCTCAACAACATTTCCAAGGTAAGCCAGAGAAACCGTTTCCTTATTTTCCTGAGCTTTTCTCACTCTTGATACCAAGTCATCCAGATTTTCGTGAATTTCATTTACCCATTTCTGGTCGTGACGGATTTTGGTAATCTTCGGATTCACTTCCGCAATTACGGTGACACAACCTGCGATATTTCCAGCTTTTGGCTGAGCACCGGACATTCCGCCTAGACCCGAGGTTACAAATAATCCGCCTTTTGGTTCTTTATTGATTTTCCTGAAAGCATTCAGAACGGTAATCGTTGTTCCGTGAACAATTCCCTGCGGACCGATGTACATATAAGATCCAGCCGTCATTTGTCCGTATTGTGTAACACCTAATGCATTGAATTTCTCCCAATCATCCGGTTTGGAATAATTCGGAATCATCATTCCGTTCGTCACCACAACTCTCGGAGCATCTTTGTGCGAAGGAAACAATCCCATCGGATGACCGGAATACATGGTTAAAGTTTGTTCGTCCGTCATTTCCGACAGGTATTTCATCGTCAAAAGATACTGACCCCAGTTCGAGAAAACCGCACCATTTCCTCCATAAGTAATGAGTTCGTGCGGATGTTGCGCTACAGCATGATCCAGATTGTTCTGAATCATCAGCATAATCGCTTTGGCCTGTTCAGATTTTCCGGGATATTCTGCGATGTCTCTCGCTTTCATCTCGTAATCTGGACGAAAACGGTACATATAAATTCTTCCGTATTTTTCCAGTTCTTCCTTAAACTCCGGCAATAATTCTTTATGGAATTTTGGTTCGAAGTATCGTAAAGCGTTCTTAAGAGCGAGTTTTTTCTCTTCGTCTGAGAGGATTTCTTTACGTTTCGGTGCGTGGTTGATTTGGGTTTCGTATGGTTTTGGCTGAGGTAATTCTGTTGGAATTCCCTGTTGTATCTGTTCCTGGAAAGTCATAGTCAATTGAATATTTCAAAGTTTTAAAGATATTCAATTTGAAGATATCATCAAACCGTTTCTGATAAATTGATATCACTTATATTTGCATCTTCAAAAAACAATCCCGATACACAACTTTAATGCAATCAATAAATGAATTACGAAGATAAAATTAAAAGCTCTGAAACAAGGGTTTTTAAAGTTGTTTTTCCGAACACGACCAATCACCATAATACCATGTTCGGAGGAAAAGTGATGGAAATGATGGATGAAGTGGCTTTTATGACCGCCACTCGTTTTGCCAGAAAATCTTTTGTAACGGTAAGCTGTGACAGGATAGATTTCAAGAAACCAATTCCTGCGGATACTTTGGTGGAACTGATCGGGAAGGTGAAATATGTAGGAAACACCAGCGTGAAAGTCAATATCGAAATCTTTATAGAAGAGATGTACGCAGAGACCAGAGAAAAGGCGGTTTCAGGAGACTTTACCCTTGTCGCTATTGATGAGAACAAAAAACCATCCAGAATTTTCGAAAACTAGAAATAAAAAAGCTTACTGAATTCAGTAAGCTTTTAATTTTTATCCAAGAACATCATCGTTTTGTTCTTCGTGATCATCATCATTATCACTGGTACTCCAATAGTTGTTTTCCTCATCCTCAGAACCTATCTCCTCCATCTCGTCATCATCCTCTGTTCCAGGTATATCTAATCCTTTGTCTATTTTATCGTTGTCTATTTCTGCGTTAAAAATTGGATTCCCATCTCCATCCAGAGGTATATGTTTTTCTCTGATGAATATATCTTCTGATTTTGGATAATCGAGCTCTTCCAGGTTTCTGTCCTGTTCGTTGATATTGTCTTCTGGTATCATAATATTTTTATTTAGTATTGAGGGTTTATAAACAAATATGATTCCAACCCATAACTTTAATTATTGATAAATTTCAGGATTCACACAGTTAGGCATCGGCTGATTTTTTGAAAATGCGATGATGTTTTCTGCGGCAATTTTTGACATTCCGTTCCGAGCCTCTATCGTTGCAGAACCGATGTGGGGTAAGATACAGATATTCGGAAGCTGGAGCAGGGGATTTTCATTACTCATTGGTTCTGGATTGGTAACGTCCAGACCTGCGCCCCAGATCTTCCCTGATCTCAAAGCTTCATACAGATCTTTTTCGTTATGGAAACCGCCTCTTGCGGTATTGATGAAAATCAAATTGGATTTCATTTTATCAAAAACCGATCTGTTGAAAAGATTGGCTTGTTCTGGCGTGTAATTCGCGTGAATACTAATGATATCAGAATTTTGAATTAATTCGTCAAAAGAAACATATTGAGCATCCAGTTCTTTTTCAGCGGTTTCATTGTGGTTTCTGTTATGGTAAATAATGTTCATTCCGAAAGCAGATTTACATTTCTCAGCCATTTCAAAACCGATCCTTCCCAAACCGAAAATTCCCAAAGTCTTGCCATACAATTCCTGGCCAAGTTCTTCCAGAGCGTCAAAATCTTTCCAGTTTCCGGATCTCACTTTATCGATATTGTAATTGACTTTTCTGGAAACCATCTGCATCAGGAGAAAAGCAACATCAGAAGTGGCTTTGCTCAATACATCGGGCGTATTGCCAACCGGGATTTTTCGCTTTGTGGCTTCAGCAATGTCAACTTGGTCAAATCCTACTGAAAATAACGAAATGGCTTTTACATTGGGGCAATTGTCAAAAAAATCTTTGTCATATTTGTTTTTACCAACGTTCAGGATAATGTCTGCTTTTTTACAGTTTTCCAGCCATTCTTCGTTTGATGGATTATCTGTTTGTGGAGTTATGATTTCGAGATTGTTTTCTTTGAGTAAGTCGATTCCGATTTGTGGAATTCTTTTGTTTAGGAATACTTTCATTTTAATATTTAGATTTAAATAAAAAAACCGGAAACTAGCTCCGGTTTTATATATTGTTTCAATGTTTTATTATCAAAAATTATTCCTCTGTCGGTCTTTCTTTGTCTTTGGTAAAGAAAAATTTGATGATGATCGGAAGTGTGGTTACCAAAACGATTACAAGGACAATTAATTCAAGCTTTGTTTTGAGGTCGATCCCGAATTGGTCCATGAATAATTTGTCCAGATAATGACCTGCAAAAATCATCGAGAATGACCAAGAAATGGCTCCAATGATGTTATAAAAGAAAAATTTCTTCTTATCCATTTTCACGATTCCGGCCACGATTGGCGCAAAAGTTCTTACAATCGGAAGGAATCTTGCCAAGATCACGGCTACAGTCCCGTGTTCCTCGAAAAAATCGTGTGCTTTGAAAAGGTATTTTTTCTTGAACAGGAATGTGTCTTTTCTCTCGTACAACAATGGTCCGCTTTTGTATCCGAACCAATATCCGATCTCGTTTCCGATGATGGCCGCAATAGAAACTGCGGTTGCAAGAATGGTTGTGTCCAAGAAATCTGAACCTGTAGAACCAAAAGTGGTATCTATGATCTTAACGGCATAGATCCCGGAAATGAAAAGTAAACTGTCGCCCGGTAAAAAGAAACCAACAAATAACCCTGTTTCTGCAAAAATAATAAATAAAATCAGCCAAAAACCACCTAGTTTGATGTAAAATTCGGGGTTCAGTAAATCTTTCCAACTTTCAAAGTGTTCCATAGTTATCTCTCTTGCGCAAATATATTAAAAGCAAATTGAATTACTCGGGTCAATTTTTTTTTTAAGGATTATTTAACGAAAAGCTTTATTGGTCGTATTTGTTTCCCCATTTTTCTTTAAGCTGTTCCCTGATTTTTTTCTCAGTGGAATTATTGGCGGGAGTATAAAATCGAGTGCCTTTGATCTCATCCGGTAAAAATTCCAGATCTACAAAATTACCTTCGTAAGAATGGGCATATTGATAATCTTTACCATAGTCCAGGTCTTTCATCAGTTTGGTTGGCGCATTTCTAAGGTGAAGAGGAACAGGAAGGTTTCCGGTTTTTTTTACAAAAGCCATTGCTTCATTAATTGCGCTGTAAGTTGAATTACTTTTTGGGGAAACAGCAAGATAAACGGCTGTTTCGCTAAGAATAATTCTGGCTTCCGGATTTCCGATGACGTTGATGGCTTGGAAACAATTGTTTGCCATTACAAGCGCATTCGGATTGGCAAGACCAATATCTTCTGCTGCTAAGATCATCATTCTTCTTGCTATGAATTTGATGTCCTCTCCACCCACCAACATTCTCGCCAACCAATAGACTGCACCATTTGGGTCAGAACCTCGCATCGATTTGATAAAAGCCGAAATGATATCATAATGTTGCTCTCCATTCTTGTCATACAAAGCCATATTTTCCTGAAGAACAGAAAGTACGTCTTTGTTGGAGATTTTATTTTTCTTAGCTGATTTGAATTGATTCAGAACCAATTCAATTGAATTAATTAACTTCCTAGCATCACCTCCTGAGTATTGAATGAATGCTTCTTTTTCTTCGAGATAAAATTTGGTATTATTTAATTCGTTGTATTTTGAAACGCTGATGTCTGATAATTCTTCCAATTTTTCAAAAGTCAAAGCTTTCAGAATATAAACCTGCGAACGCGATAGCAAAGCGGAAACAATCTCAAAACTTGGATTTTCCGTAGTTGCGCCAATCAGTATGATCCAGCCCTTTTCAACAGCGTGGAGCAAAGAATCCTGCTGTGATTTATTAAATCTGTGAATCTCATCAATAAACAGGATTGGACTTTTTCCTGAGAATAGATTCTGTTTTTTAGCTTCATCAATCACATCCCTCACGTCTTTTACACCAGCGGAAACGGCTGATAATTTGTAAAACTTTCTCCCCGATTTTTCAGAAATGATCTCAGCTAATGTTGTTTTCCCGGTTCCCGGAGGTCCCCAGAATATTAGGGAATTGAGCGTGTCATTATCCATCATTCTTTTGATGGTCCCATTTTTTCCTGTAAGATGTTCCTGACCCAGAACATCATCCAAAGTTTTTGGACGTAGAATTTCGGCAAGCGGGGAATTATTCATATTTCAAAATTACGGAATTAAAAAACTTTTCCGCAAATGATAACTCAAATGATTATTTTGTTTAATGAAAAAAAAGAAATATTTATTGTTTATCAATAAATATTTATTATATTTGAACTTGATTTAAAATTCATAATTATGTCAAAAACAAACAACTTCGTATTTTGGGGCTTATACGTTATAGCTTGGATTATATTTGTCGGCTTATCTATTGAAGCAGGAGGTTTAATAGTAAATTTCTTTTTCCATCTTTATAATCCCGAGATTATCAAAAACCTTTATCAGAAGCTGCACTTGATTGAAATGTATCAAGATGATCGATTCGGTTTTTTCGGTATTTACAGTTTTATTTTAATCATTTCAATTTTAAAAGCAGTTCTATTTTACACTGTTATTAACCTGATGCACAAAATGAATTTGGAAAAACCTTTTAGTGCTTTTGTAGCGAAACAAATTTCACAACTTAGTTATTACACGCTTTTAATTGGATTGTTAAGCTATATTGCCAGACAGTTCGTTAAAAATTTGGAGCATCACGGGTTTGTTTCAGATAATTTAAACCAATTTTGGGCAGACAGTGATGCATTTATTTTAATGGGAGCTGTTATCTACATCATTGCTCAAATTTTCAAAAGAGGAGTAGAATTGCAGGAAGAAAACGATTTAACAGTTTAACTTATGCCAATAATAGTAAACCTGGACGTGATGATGGCCAAACGAAAAATGTCATTGAATGAATTGTCTGAAAAAGTAGACTTAACGCTTTCCAATCTTTCTATTCTGAAAACTGGAAAAGCAAAAGCCGTTCGTTTCAGTACTTTGGAAGCGATTTGCAAAGCTTTGGATTGTCAGCCTGCAGATATTTTAGAATATCGGGAAGAAGAAAATAAAAATTAAAGCTTTCTGCTGATGACGTAATCAAGCATTAGTTTTAATGATTCTTTAGCTTCGTTATCAGGAAATTCAGTAAGAATATCAAGTGCTTTTTGCTGGTAATCTTTCATTGTCTGGATGGCGTAATCCATCCCGCCTGATGATTTCACGAATTCTACCAGTTCACGTACTTTTTTGCTGTCGTTATTGTAACGTTTGATTGTAGCAAAGTATTTTTTGTAATTCTCAGGACTAGCATTTTTCAAAGTATAGATCAAAGGCAAAGTCATCTTCTGTTCCTTGATGTCTATTCCGACAGGTTTTCCGATGATATTACTCGTCTGATAATCAAAAAGGTCATCCTTGATCTGGAAAGCCATTCCGGTATAGGTACCGAATTCCTGCATTTTTTTTGCAGTCGCTTCATCAACACCATTGGATAAAACACCAACTTCACAACATGCCGCGATCAGAGTTGCAGTTTTCTGACGGATGATCTCGTAATAAATATCTTCCGTAATGTCTAATTTTCTGGCTTTCTCCAGTTGAAGCAATTCACCTTCAGACATTTCCCGAATCGTTCTTGAAATTACCGCCAACAAATCAAAATCCTTATTATCTGTAGAAAGCAAAACCGATTTCGAGAGCAGATAATCGCCAACCAAAACCGCAATTTTGTTCTTCCAGAGCGCATTGATGGAAAAGAAGTTTCTGCGCTTGAAGCTCTCATCCACAACATCGTCGTGAACCAAAGTCGCTGTGTGGATCAGCTCGATCATACTTGCACCACGGAATGTTTTCTCATTCACATTTCCGACCAATTTTGCGCAGAGAAACACAAACATCGGACGCATCTGTTTTCCTTTGGTCGTAACAATGAAGCGCGTGACCTTATCCAGCAGAGCAACATTACTTTTCATCGATTCGTAAAACTTCTGTTCAAAAAGTTTCATTTCGTCAGAGATCGGAGCTTTGATTAGTTCTACTGTGTTTGGCACTGTTCGGGTTTGAAAATTTAAATGAGTAAAAAATTATGACTTGCATAAAATCTTTACAAAGATAATTATTCTAAATCTTTAAACGGAATAAAATAAAGACTTTGCGGTACTTTTTTGATTTTGATACTGAAACGCTCTCCCGAAATATAAATTCCTTTTTCAGTCGCGGTAATTCCTTCGATTTGCCCAACATTGTAAGCTCTTCCTAAAGAATACTTTTTTATAGGCTTATTAAAGAAAAGGTTTCCGGTTTTATCTTTCTCAAAAATCATAAGATAAACTGACGCATTTTTTGTGTAACCGACAACATATAATTTGTTTTCAAAAATAGAAGCATCTGTTACAACAAAACCTGTATTATAGCTTTCCAGTTTTTGAGCGGGCTGTTTTTCTGTCGGGTTTTTGTCGATTATATAATGCGAGACGGTGTTTGTGATCCACTCTTTTGTGAATAGATGAATGTTTCCGTCTAAGAAAATCATTGCTTCTGCATCGAAATTATTATTGATGTTTTTCGGCGTAAAATCAGTTTGTTCAGGATAATAAAATGAAATGGTTTTAATCGAATCAACAATCAGAGAATCATTTTTAAAAGGAATTTGATAAACTTTCAGATCTTTTCTCGTTCCCAGATTGTTCCCAAATTCTCCAATGTAAAAATTTTCCCCGTCATTGGCAATCGCCTCCCAATCGATATTTTTTAGACCAGTTTGAAAAGTCTTTGCTATGTGGGAGCTTCCTGCTTTTATTTCAAAAATTTCGCTGGTGTTTCCGCTGTCATTAAAAGAAAATAATCTCCCGTCAATATTCGTCAAACCAGAAGATTCTCGCAAAGAGTCACTCAAAACATCGATCATATATTTTTTGAGATTCAGAGATTCAACTTTTTGTGCAGAAACCTGAAAACCAGATAAGAGAATTAATAAATAGAAAATCTGTTTTTTCATAGCACGAACTTACAGAATTTTCATAATATCATCCCATCCAGAAACTCTTATCGAATTCTCAACAATAGAATTAGTATTATGAGGCTGTGAAAATAATAATCTTTGTCCTGGGAAAAGATTCAGGTTCTTTGGATGGTCATCGATCATAATATCACCGATGATAAAATCCTTTCGTCCACAGAAGATCATCTGTTTCCAGCTGATAAAAGGGAAATGTTCCATCAGCCATTCGGCTTTTTCCGTGAGGCTATTGGGAAATTCTGTTGCGGAAGAAACAACTAGGACATTATATTTCTCGTTGAGATATTTTAAAGCTTTTATAGAATTTTCTATCACAGGAACAGTTCTGAAAAATCCTTTGGAATTAACATCTTCCAAAAAGTTAGGGAAAGCTTCTGCTTCCGGAAGTCCGCCAATGTTGTCCCAAAGAATCTGGTTGCTGTTTCTTTTGTATTCGTAATCGATAAAATGTTGGTTGGTATTGGCAAGAACGCCATCCATATCTACTAAGATCGTCTTCATATTGTAAAAATAGGAATTGATCTCCTGAGAAGGAAATTTAATGGATTAAAATATTGTTAAGGAATGATTGCCGATTCTGGGGAATTAGATTTGAGATTCTAAAGATGTCTTCTTTTGATAATCAGGATCCTGATTTTTATAAAATCATAGATAAGCCCTACCAAAAGTATTGAACTACCCAGAAACAAAGTCCGAATTCCAAAATATTTATATAGAATACCACCGATAATCCCACCCAAGAAAAACATCCAGATAATGGTAAGACGCAGTTTGATGGATTTGACCAGCTTGGTTTTATGCTCTTTGTCCTTATAGAAGAAAAGTTGGGAAAATTCAATTCCCATATCGGTGAAAAGCCCCGTGAGATGTGTTGTTCTTACGACAGAATGAGAAATGCTTGTCACGAGGGAATTCTGCATTCCCATTGCAAAAAGAAGACATAATGCAATCGTATCTGGAGATTGCTTTATCAGAAAATTTCCGAAAATACCAATTGATAAAAGTATAACCGCTTCCGTAATAGTTGGGATGATATATACAAGATTCTCCTTGATCCTGGAATAGATCTCGACCATGAAATTGGAAAAGAATGCTCCCAAAAAGAAGAAGAAAATATATAATGCCGTATGAAATGCCTGGGTAAATCTTAGCGTAAAAGCTTCATCTATAAAGTACGCAAAATGTCCCGTGATATTGGTTGTCAGCTTACTGACAGCCATAAATCCAACAACATTTACCAAGCCGGCAACAAATGACAAGAGAGATGCAAGTCCCAAATTATGTTTGTCGGTTCTTGTTTTTCCCTTATGACTAAACATCTCAAATGGTCTCGGTTGATTTATTTGCCAATTGTCCACACGCCGCATCGATATCACCGCCACGGCTTTTTCTGACAACGATCGTGATTCCTGCTTTTTCAAGCTCACGAACGTATTTTTGCTCAGCTTCAATACTTCTGTGGTCGAATTTTCCTTCGCCAATCGGATTGTATTGGATGAGGTTTACTTTGCTTGGAACTTGTCGGCAATATTTGATCAAAGCTTTGATATCCTCATCGCCATCGTTGATTCCTTTCCAGACGCAATATTCAAAAGTAATTGGAGAACCCGTTTTCTGATACCAATATTGCAGAGAATCCATAATGTCGGTCAAAGGAAACTTCTCAGAAAAAGGCATTATTTTGTTTCGTTTATGCTCAATTGCGGAATGGAGGGAAAGCGCTAATTTCACTTTCAGTTCTTCATCGGCCAGCATTTTTATCATCTTCGGAATTCCGGATGTGGAAACCGTTATTCTTCTTGGTGACATTCCCAAACCTTCCGGCTTTGTGATTTTATGAATCGCTTCGACAACGTTTTTGTAATTCATCATCGGTTCGCCCATTCCCATAAACACGATGTTTGTGAGCGGTCTGTCGAAATATTCTTTGCTTTGTCGGTCAATCAAAGCAACTTGGTCCACGATTTCTGCAACTTCCAGATTTCGCATTCTTTTCAGTTTGGCTGTCGCACAGAATTCACAGTTCAGAGAACAACCAACTTGTGAAGAAACGCAGGCTGTACTGCGGGTTTCGGTAGGAATCAAAACCGATTCCACCATTAATCCGTCGTGCAATTTAACGCCGTTTTTTATCGTCCCATCTGTAGATTTTTGTAATAGATCAACGGCGATGGGATTAATGAAAAAATCACGCGTCAAACTTTCTCGAAGATCTTTAGAAAGATTCGTCATCTCATCAAAGGAATGCAGATTCTTGCTCCAAAGCCAATCATAAACCTGTTTTGCACGAAAAGGTTTTTCACCGATTGTGCTGAAATGGTCTTTTAACTGATCAAGGGAAAAGGTGCGGATATCTTTCAATGTTTTCTGAGATTTTTTGCAAAGATACAGTTATTGTAACAATTTTGAAATCGGCTAATGAAACGATAGATATATCTAATAATCTTAAAATTTGTAAATTTGGAATAAAGATTTTTATTCTAACTTTTACATTGATAAATTGTTACATATTTGATTTTAATTATATCAAACAGAATTAAAGTATTATGAATTTTAAATCGACTTTATTAATATATTCCTAATTCTTACATT
The DNA here is from genome assembly GCF_000426465.1 of Epilithonimonas caeni DSM 17710. GTDB lineage: Bacteria > Bacteroidota > Bacteroidia > Flavobacteriales > Weeksellaceae > Epilithonimonas > Epilithonimonas caeni. The sequence goes on along the minus strand of NZ_AUFK01000009.1, from coordinate 803,583 downwards.
TGCATTGATTTTTACCCGATGAAGTTCCAAGCCTTTTACGACAGCCCATTTATATTGAATTTTTCTTTTGAAAAACTCATCCAGAAAATGGAAGCAGAAGCTTCCGATAATCCAGAATATGCGCTTTCTCATCAGAGGATCTTGGATAAGACCAAAGAATTCCCCGAGCTTTTAGACGGCATCACGAATCTTGATTTTTTCGAAAAAAATGAAATTCTGATGAAGGAACTTCTCCGTGACCTTTTCCCTCCAATGTTGACGGAAAATGAGATCAAAGCTGTCAGTTTTCCTTTTTACAATTTCTTTTTCAATCCTACAAAACGTTTTGAATCGATAATAAAAAAAGCAGGTGACAATTTCGATATGATCATCAAAGATATGGATCCGCATCGCTTTTATGTGATGAGCTGTTGCATTATCCTAAATGATTTTTATGATGTTCCGCTCAATGTTTCGATGCCCTTTATATTTGATATTCCTAATGAGGAGGGTGTGGTCAAACATTATAGATTTTTGACCAATGCTGATTTTATGGATGTCAGTCCATCGGAGGACTTCAAAAGATTAACACAGGAAGAAATTTCAGAATTGCTCGATAATTTTGAAGATTACGAACTTTGGAAAGAAAAATTTCCACCAAAAAGCTGGGAACTGAAAGGTTTTGCGGTCGTTAATTTCTTTGATGCAACCACAGAGATCGCCATTGCGAATCTTAAAAGTAAATTAATAAATCTTGAGGACGATAAAAACCTCAAGCCAGAACTCAACAAAGTTTTCCGTTCGATTTTCCAGGTTTCTGATCTGGAAGTTGGATTTACATCTATCAATCACGATGAAAACAAATTTGTCCGAAGTCCTATCAATAGTGTGATCGAGAGTTATATTTTGTTGGGAAACTCGCAGGATTGCAAGAACGAATTGCTTTGTGAGAAGAATTTCAACACACTGGTAGAATCCAAAAAATTCTTCAGTATTTCTGATATAGAGCGGACTTACAAAGAATTTCCGGATAGCCAGATGGCAAAACATTTTTACGAAGCCGGAATCAAAAGTGCGATTTTTGCGCCGATCATCAAGAACAAAAAAATTCTCGGGATCATTGAATTGATCTCAAGGAAAAAAATGCTCAACAGCATCAATGCTCAAAAAATGGAAATCGTAATGCCATATCTGGAAGATACGATGGACAGATTGTACGACGGCATCGAAACAAGGGTACAAGCAATTATTCAAAGAGAGTACACATCGATACATCCAAGTGTTTATTGGAAATTCCGGCAGGAAGCGGAACGCCATATCGGGTTTTACAGAGAGGAATTTGATTTGCCTTACCGAAAAATCACTTTTGAAAATCTGACGCCACTTTTTGGACAAACTGATATCAGAAATTCCTCGGTTTCCAGAAATCTGGCGATCAAAAAAGATCTGGAAATCAATTTGATGCTGATCTCTGATGTTTTCAAAAATCTGATCTCTGATAATGATTTGACTGAGATCAATGAAAGATTGATCAGTTTTCAAAAGCTTTTGAGCAAAGATCTGCGTGCTGATACAGAAAGTCAGGTTCAGAATTTCATTTTGTTTGAGGTTCATCCTTTGCTGGAATCAATAAAACCTCAGAATACCAATTACAATCTCATTGTTACGGAATATTATAAGCAATTGGATTCTAAAACTGAATTAGTTTACAATTTCCGTAAAAAATTTGATGATAGTTTGTCTTCCATCAACAAAAGCTTGGCTGATATTCTTGACAAAAGACAGGAAGAGCAACAGCATAGATTCCCGTTTTACTACGAGCGTTTCAAAACTGACGGCGTAGAACATAATATGTATATTGGTTCATCGATCGAACCGGATCTGACCTACGACCCGATTTTTCTGAAAAACCTTCGTTTGTGGCAATTGCGGGTGCTTTGCGAAACGGAGATCGAATATGCAAAACACAAAGACCGATTGGCTTATCCTTTGGATGTGGCGTCTCTGATCTTGGTGTACAGTACGCCGATCAGTATTCGTTTCAGAATGGATGAAAAACGTTTTGATGTGGACGGAAGCTATAATGCCCGTTACGAAATGATCAAAAAACGTATCGATAAATCTTTGATTAAAAATTCTGATGAACGCATCACCCAACCCGGGAAGATCAGTATTATCTATTCGCAGGATAGGGAACGTGAAGAATATCTGAAATTGATAAAAATCCTTCAGGATCAGAATTTACTTTCATCAATCGAAGAATTGGAAGTTGAAGATCTGCAGGGAATCAATGGTTTACGGGCTTTGCGTGTTGCTGTGAATTATGATACGAAGGATGTGGATTATGATTTTATTGAAGAGATCTAGCGAATTTCATTATCCATTTTGTATTTGAAAACCCTATAATAATTTTATTTCTGCCATTGATCAGTAGTACTGCTTAATTATTAGAATAATAAGAGGATAAATGCAAAAAAACAGATTGCTCTAACAATCTGTTTTTTTATAATTGCAAAATCAATTTTTATTTTTCGACCAGAATCTTTTTAGCAGTTATTCCTTTGGAAGTAATGATCTGGATCAGATAGAATCCGGCCTGTAGTTCTTTTACATTCACTTCTGGTTTTTCGTTGCCAAAGATTTTATGGGATACAAGCTGTCCTGCCGCATTTATTATTCGGATTTCCTGAACTTTTTCATTCTGTTCAGTTTTTATATTCAAGATATCCTTCACAGGGTTCGGATAGACTTGTACAGATGCAGATTTTGAACTGTCATCGATTACGGACATAGTTCCATCAGCATAGAAAAGTGTTATGTTTGGTGTATAAAGCACAGGATAGCCTTGTGGAGGATTCATTGCATCATAAGGTTCATCATCCCTGTCGCTATATCTTGAGTAGATTGGCGATTCTGAAAATGTACTTATAAAAGTTGACCAAAGTACCATTTGTGGGTGACTTTTGTTAGTATAGACCACCAAATTTTTTCCAGTGTAATTGAATTCTGTCTCTAACGGGATATAAAGATTATTGAATCCTTTTTTGAAATTCATTTTTCCATTATAAACCAGTGTAAAGGATGACGGGTCAAGCCAGTCAGAAGAAAGATCTTCTTGGTCTGTCTCTGCAAGGTAAACTTGGATGGGAATATCATTGTTATCTTCATCAAACTGGCAGGTGTACTGGATTCCCGTGATCTTTGAATTGCTGTTATTTATTTGTTGCGATGTGTACATGGTCTGTCCCAGACTATAATGTGTGAAAAAATTGAAGGGAATAGAATGTTGCAAAGCAAATGAACCGTTACCGATCTGAACATTTTTAATATCATCTTTCAGCACGTTCAAGGATAGAGTTCTCGACTGATTATTAGCGGGATTCACATCGTCCGAACTCTCTACGACAGCATAAATTGATTTTTGGGAAATATCGCTGTTTTGTGGTGTCCAATTTAGAAAGATCTGAGATTTCTCCCCAAAATTAACAGGCTCTCCGGATGTGCTTGCCAGCTCTGTTCCATCATTAGATTTAAGTTTCACGGTGTAATTACTCTGTACATCCTTACCTCCATTGGTAACTTCTACCACAAACATGGCCGGTTTTCCTGCATTTATAGTGGTATTTCCTGTTATATTGGTAACAAGAAGGTCCTTGTTGGCAACATCTTCAATTTTTACATCATCCACTGCCCAGCCATTGATGAAGAAGTTATTGCCATCATAACGGAAGGCGTATTGCATCTGAGTAGCATTTTCCGGTGCTGTTACAAAATACGTAAATCTATCCTGTGGAATATTAAGTACGCCTAAGGGTCTTTCCCAAAGCGGTTGCCATGTCTGCCCACCATCAAAAGTGACATCTACACCAATAGTTTCACCGGCATCACCGGCATAGTTGATAAGATACTGATCATAAGATATAGCAAGCTGCTTATGTCCTGTAATATCAATTTTAGGTGAGATCAAACGGCTAAGCCCAACCTGCATCCCATATGTCATATAAAGTTCGGGAGCTGTACCGCCGGAGATCTGGGAATTATTGATAGACCATCCCGGTGGTTGTTCGGCATCTATTACCCAACCTGCTGGAATACCACCTGGCGCATAGCTGAAATTTTCAGAGTAGATTGTTTGCTGGCCATAGATATTTCCGCAGAATAGTAAAAAAAATGGTGAAGCTGATAATAAAGTAAAAATTTTCTTCATAATTACAATTTTTATGTGATTAATGTTTTACAAATTAAATTCATAAATTTTTCTAAAACAATTCGGGGTTTGTGCTAATTTTTTAATAATAAAATAAGTACTGCCACTTATTTTATATGTCAATCAATGGAAAATGGAACTAATTCCAGGATTAAACCTCATATTTGTATGGCTTTTTTGGAACTGACATAAAATGAATCGAATCACAATATATAAAAAACAGCAGAATAAAAGATATTTTCTTTTTTTTCAAATCATTGCTTTTTTATTGGTTATCTTCATGGTGTCATGTCATTCTTCAGATAAAAAGGATGGACAGGATCTGTCGGAACCGTTCAAAAAGCAATTTGAGGAGATCCACAAATTGGTTTATGAGAATCCTTCGCTGGCCCGTGAAAAATCCAATAAGATCTTACGGTCGATTTCACCCAAAGACGAAAGGTCAAAAGTTATCTGTCTAAAGTACATTGGTTCTTCATATGCTTTTGAGACCAATTATTCTGAAGCGATAAAGTATTATAAACAATCGCTGGATTTGGCAGATAAGATTGATTTTTACTACGAGATCGCCAATCTAAACAACAACTTGGGAACTATTTATAACGAATTTGGAAATTACCGTTCTGCTTATATCTATTTTATAAAAGCTCTGGAAAACTATGATCTGGCAGGAAATCAACAGAAAAAAACGGGAACGCTTAACAATATCGGACTTACCTATCTTAATCTGAATAATCAGGAAAAAGCACTTGGCTATTTTAATAAGGCCCTCTATTCCAGTAATTCTAACAAAGATACCATTCTTGCATCAACCATTCTTAACAATATTGCCATCTGCAATTTCTCAAAAAAACAGATGAAACTGGGGTTGGAAAATCTGAATCGCTCAATCTATCTTTCGGAAAAGACGAAGAATATTTACGGCACCTGTGTGTCTTATCAGATCATGGGGAACATGTTTCTTACGGAGAATAAACTGGATAAAGCGTATGAAACCTATTCCAAAAGTATCCGTATTGCAGAAAAAGCAAATTTGATCAATTTGCTCGCAGTTTCAAAAGTCGGGATATCCAGGGTTTTGCTTGGGCAGAATAGAATAGAAGAGGCTTTACGCTATGCTAATGATGTGATGCGGGTTTCCATTGATAGAAAAAGCCAGTCACTGAAGGCCGATGCGCATCAGCTCCTTTCCAGCATCTATGAAAAGAAGGGAGATTTCCAGGCCAGCCTGAAAGAATATCAAAACCACGTTAAAATCAAGGAAGAGCTTAATAATAATACGGTTGTCAACCAGATCTATGATGTAGAGGTCGATTATCTCAATCAGCTCAACAAAATGCAGCAACTGGAACTGGAAAAAAAGGAATTGGCAATCAGTAACAAAAATATTTGGTTGTTCTTTCTGTCTCTAATGTTTTTGATGGTCTTCGGCGGATTATATCTTTTATACAGAAATCATCAAAACAAGCAAAAGGTCAAACTTCAGAAAACAATTATCGAATTGACGAAGAAAAAATCCAATGCGGCGTTGGAAGCAGAGGTTCAGGAAAGAAAAAGGATTGGACGGGAGTTGCACGATAGCTTGGGTTATCTGCTTTCTCTTGCCGGACTCAATGCAAGTGTCCTTCAAAAGCGAAAAGATATTTCTGATGAAAAAAAGAATGAACTCCTGAATTCCCTGATGGAAAGCATTAATGATGCTTTTGATGAAGTTCGTAACATTTCCCATAATCTTGCGCCATCACTCCTTTCAGAGCAAGGACTGAAAGGTGCTTTGAAAAACATCTCGGACAGGGTCAATCAAAGTAATAAACTGAAAATGAGTTTTGATACCTTTGGACTTAATCATAAATTAGATGACCTGATAGAAAATGTACTTTACCGTACATTGCAGGAAATCGTTAATAACACGATAAAACATGCAGAGGCTTCTGAACTATTCATCCAGGTAGCGCAGGACAATCATCAGATCACATTGATGGCAGAAGATAACGGAAAAGGTTTTGATACAGAATCATTGAGGGACAAGTCCAGCTTTGGATTGTCACATATAAGGTCTTGGATAGAAAATCTGAACGGAACGATCGATATTGATTCTAAGTTGAATAGAGGGACGATCATAAGTATTCTAATCCCAATCGAGTAAAAAAATATGTTGAGCGAAAAAATAAGGGTTTTAATTGTGGATGACCATCAGCTGATGATAGAAGGTCTTAGGTCTCTTCTGGAAGATGAGGAAAGTATTTCCTTTGTAGCAGGTGCCACTTCGATGCAGGAAACAATGGCTTTCCTGGAAACTAATAGCATTGATGTCATTTTGATGGATGTCAATATGCCGGATTCTTCGGGAATAGAAATCACAAAAAAAGTGAAGGAACTATATCCCAGGATAAAGGTGGTCGCACTTACAATGCACGATGATATCTCAATTATTTCCAAAATGATAAAGGCCGGCGCATCCGGCTATGTTCTGAAAAGAACAAATATGCACGAAGTTGTGGATGCTCTGAAAATCGTTTACAAAGACGGAAAATATCTCAGTCCGAGCGCACAACATATTATTATGGACAATCTGATGAGCCCGGATGAGCTCATGGATCATAAAGAAGATACAAAACCTCTTCTTTCCGCAAGAGAACTGGAGGTTCTGAAACTTATTGCAAAGGAATACAGTAATGAGCAGATCGGAGAAAAGCTATTCATTAGCGAACGAACTGTCGAAGCCCACCGAAGGAATATCTTCATCAAGACCAAAACAAAATCAATTGTAGGACTTATGAAATATGCTATCAATGAGGGACTGGTATCTTTTGGCTCTGATTGATCCTATATGGTCACACTTCTGAACGCGATCACAAAAGCTATTACAGAAGCAATGATCCCAATAGTAAAAACCGTGTAGGTCAATCGGAGTAATTTATACTTTCTGTTCAGAACAATTCCAAGATAATAAAGATCTTTTATCATGGTATCGTAGAGATATTGCCGGTCAGCCATCATTTCCTTCATCGCCCAGAGATATTCTTCCATCGGCATTTTGTAAAAGTTACCGAAGAAGAGAAGATTGACTTTTTTCTCTTCAATTTCCTTTCTGGTAAATGTTCCACCGGAAACTTTTGGTCTTGTCGACATTATTGCCAAAATAATACAGGCAACACTCGACATTATCATGATAAAAGTGGGAATGATCAAATGAGAATTGCTAGGCGCATCCAGTTTTGGGATCAAAGTCGATAATGCTACCGAAATAATGATCGCATTAACAGAAAGTAAAATATTGGCTTTGCTGTCGGCGATTTGGCTAAGTTTTGTATGGTTGTTCAGCGTCACACGGAACATCGTTTCTATACCACGTTCCGGCGATTCCAGTTTTTCCAGCTTTTTCTTGTTCAGAAGTGCTTTGTCATTATCCTCAGCCGCTTTTTTCTTTTTTTCCTCTTTTATATTTTGAATGCTGGAAAGTATCCTGTCCACATTTTTCTCCTTTATCGGTTGCCAGTTTTCCTTGGCATATTTGGTGTAGAACTGATGTTTCGAGAAGAAAACAATGTTGAGCTCAGACCATTGTTGCTTACTGAATTTCTGATGATGGACCTCTTTGATCTCTTGTCTCAGATTCTCACAGATCCTGAAATAATCATCCGAAGCCAAATGATACAGATCCGCATCTTTTATGACTTCTTCCAGATGATTTTTGGGTTTGTAGAATTTGTCCGTCGCCAGAATCAATTCTCCGATTTTTGCAATTCTTTCTTCAGGAAACTGATGTTGTTTTAAAAAATCAGAAGCTATTTTTCGACTTTCTTCCTCGTGATTGTCCGCATCGTCAACATAACCCAAATCGTGAAACCAGCCTGCCAAAAGGAGATTTTCTGTATCTTCAGGACTGATGTTTTCTTCTTTGGCAAGAATTTTTATTTTCTCCACAACCTGAATTGTGTGGTCAAGGTTATGATAAGTATAAACAGAAGATAATTTATCTTTGAGCAAATTTTTTGCGTAATCTTCCGAGATTTTCAAAATATCCATAAAGTCAATTTACAACAAATTTAAGAAAGTATAATGGCTTTTAAATTTTTAATTTTGTTAAATATTGTTAGAGTTTCAGTAATTTTATCAATATTTATTTAAAGATATTAAACTCACTTTGTTCAGTTTTATTGTCTTTGCTGGTAATCAAGGTGCGAAGTACCGAAATATTGGTAGAAAATCCATATAAAATCTAATAAAGGTGCGAAGCACCGACGTATAAAAAATGAAGAACATCTCTTATTTCTTTCTAATTTTATTAACTGTGATTTCCTGTGCAGTTCAACAAGCGGATTACGGAAAGAACGCTAAAAATTTTGAAAAGAATTCAGCCATAAAAGACAGCATTATTCACACATTTTATCTGGTTGGTGATGCTGGAAATCTTGACCAGGACGAGGCTTTCCATAATATGAATATCCTAAAAGATTCACTATCCAAAGCTCCTGAAAACAGCACGCTTATTTTCCTTGGCGACAATATCTATCCTGCCGGAATGCCAAAAAAAGAAGATAAAAACCGAATTTTGGCTGAGAACAAAATGGATAATCAAATTTCATTATCCAATCAATTCAAAGGAAAAACGATTTTCATTCCGGGGAATCACGATTGGTATAACAACGGAATCAAAGGTCTGAAACGTGAAGAAGATTATGTGACAGAAAAATTCGGAGACAAAAATACATTTGCACCTAGAAACGGTTGTCCAATCGAAACCAGAAAAATCAACAAAAAGCTGACTTTGATTTTAGTTGATACAGAATGGGTTTTAGCGGATTGGAACAAGAATCCCAATATCAATGAAAAATGCGACATCAAAACCCGAGAAGATTTTTACACAGAATTCGAAGACCAGCTTAATAAAAATCAAAACAAAACAATCGTCGTTGCAACACATCACCCTTTGATCACCCATGGTTCTCACGGCGGATATTATTCTTGGGAAAAGCAGATTTTTCCTTTAGAAAATAAATTTCCGTTGCCAGTTTTAGGCTCAATTATTAATTTGACAAGAGCAACAGGCGGAATTACTCATCAGGATATCAGCAATCAGAATTATAAAAATTTGTCTGATAGACTCAAAACTTTGATTGGCGGACGAAAAAATGTAGTTGTAATTTCGGGGCACGACCATAATCTACAATACATCGAGAAAGGCGACATCAGACAGATCATTAGTGGGGCAGGTTCCAAAACCGAATCTGCAAAAGCGGTTAAAGAAAATGATTTTTCATTCGGAAAAAACGGTTATGCTGAACTGAAAATTTCAAAATCAGGAAATGCAGAAGTGAGTTTTTATAACCTTAATTCTGAAAAATCGGAATTGTTATTCAGAAAAACGGTTCTTGGAGCTGAAGAAAAAATTTCTAAAGATTATCCGAAAAATTTCCCGGAATACACGAAAGCTTCGATTTACGATTCATCGATGACCAAGAAAAGCAAGCTCTACGAATTTCTCTGGGGAAAACATTACAGAGATTATTATTCCAAGAAGATCAATGTTGAAAATCTGGCTTTGGACACGCTTTTTGGAGGTGTAAAAACCGATAGGGCAGGAGGCGGACATCAAACCAAATCGCTTCGTCTGGAAACCAAGAACGGAAACGAATATGTCATCAGAGCCCTCAAAAAAAGTGGTGTGAGATTTTTGCAGGCTGTTGCATTCAAAAATCAATATGTTGTGGACTATTTTGATGGCAGTTATGCCGATAAATTTTTACTGGATTTTTACACAACTTCTCATCCTTACACACCCTTGGCCATCGGTGAAATGTCCGATAAATTGGGAATTCGTCATACAACGCCGGAACTTTTTTATATCCCGAAACAGAAGACTTTGAAAAGCTTCAATGAGACTTTTGGCGATGAATTGTATTATCTCGAAGACCGTCCAATGGAAACCGATGAAAATCCAAATAAAGTTATCGGAACTGACGAGGTAATCCTGAATCTTGCGAAAGACGAAAAGTATAAAATCGATGAAAAAGCGTGGATAAAAGCACGTTTGTTCGATATGCTGATTGGCGATTGGGACAGGCATCATGACCAGTGGAAATTTGAGGCGAAAAAAGAAAACGGAGATGTGATTTACAGCCCGATTCCGAAAGACAGAGACCAGGCATTTTCAAAATATGACGGACTGATTTTGTCTTTGGTAATGAGAATTCCGGATTTGCGACATATGCAGGGATTTGATGAAAAAATCAGAGATGTGAAATGGTTCAATCGCGAACCTTATCCTTTGGATTTGGCTTTCACAAAGAATTCCAGTGAAAAAGACTGGCTGGATGTTGCGGATTTCATTCAAAATAATTTAACTGAAAATGATATCAGAAAAGCATTTGAAAACCTGCCGAAAGAAACTCAGGATAGGATTTCTGAAGATCTGATCCAGAAATTATTGATTCGTAAAGGCGATTTGAAACAATATGCATCGGACTATTTTAAGTTTTTGGAAAGAAAAGTGATTCTGACCGGAACAGATAAAAAAGATAAAATTGTTGTCACAAGATTGCCAAACAACGAGACCGAAGTAAAAATCTATCGCCTGAAAAAATCCGGCGAGGAATTAGCGTCTTCCAAGACCTATTCAGGAAAACAGACCAAAGAGATCTGGATCTATGCTCTGTCGGATGATGATGAATTTGTTGTGGATGGAAAAGCAAGATCGAGTATCAAAGTCAGATTGTTAGGTGGATTGGATGAGGATAAATATACAGTTTCCAATTCCAAAAATGTGAAAATATACGATTACAAAAGCAAAAAAAATAACTTAGAAAACAAAGGAAACGCAAGTGTAACGCTGACAGATGATTACGACGTCAATCAATATAATTACAAAAAACCGAAATATAACAGTACTTTGGTAATGCCAAATCTTGGTTTCAATCCGGATGATGCACTTTCTTTTGGTGTTGTGGGGACTTATATCGTGAACAATTTCATCCAAAATCCTTTTTCTCAAAAACATCAGATAAAAGCCAATTATTTTACAGGAACCAAAGGTTATGAACTGGCTTACCAAGGGATTTTTCCACAGTTGACAGGTGGCTGGTTCTATGGTTTGGATGCGAGAGTGACGAGTTCGCATTACATCAGGAATTTCTACGGAATCGGGAACGAAACCGTTAATCAGAAAGAAGAATTCGGAAATCGATTCAATAATGTTAGAGCGAAGGAATTTGGATTTTCTCCATCTATCAATTGGAACAAAAATGCCTCAACTTTTTCAGCGAAACTGAAATATGAAATTCTGAAAATCGATAGGACAGCGGACCGTTATATCTCTTTGCCAAATGTTGTGAACGAAGATGTTTTCAGATCGAAACAGTTTGGTGGGGCGGACATTTCTTTCAATTATGAAAATTATGATAATAAAGCCAATCCGAAACTGGGAATGAGATTCGATGTGAGGACGAGCTGGAATATGAATCTTGAAAATACAGACAGGCAATATACTTCACTCGAAACCGGACTTGGATTTTTACATTATTTAACTCAAAATCAGCGATTGGTCTGGTCTTCTTATGCAAAAGCAAAGTGGCTTTTAGGAGATGGTTATGAGTTCTATCAAATGTCTACTTTGGGAGGAAATAATGATTTGAGAGGTTTCCGTTTCAACCGTTTTTATGGGAAGAATTCTTTCTTTCAAACCACGGATTTGAGATATGAAGTCGGGAAGATCAAGAACTCGATTTTACCTTTGAGCTATGGGTTTTTCGGTGGATTTGATTTAGGTCGAGTTTGGAATCCAAATGAGGCTTCCAACAAATGGCATAACTCTTATGGTGGTGGATTTTGGCTCAATGCAGTTGATGCGATCTCAGCAAATGTTTCTTATTTCACATCTTCGGACGGTGGAAGATTGGTGATTGGAATTGGCGGGACTTTTTAAAATGATGTGATGATACAAACCAAACGTCTTATTCTGAAACCTTATTCATTAGATTTCGTAGAAGAATTCTATGTTAAATTTCAAAGTAATAAGACTTATTTAGAAGACTATTTTTCCAGAACTCTGAGTGTGACCAAAACTTTGGAAGAAACGGAATCATATTTCCAAAAGAAGATTGAAAGTTGTCAGAAAAATGAAGGTTTTTATTTTGGGATTTTCCTCAGAGGATCAGATGAATTGATTGGACATATTTCAATTAGAGAAATCGATTGGTCGGTTCCGAAAGGTGAGTTGGCCTATTTTATCTTCAATGATTTTTCCGGAAACAAATATTCTTATGAAGCTTTGGAAGCGTTTCGGGATTTTTGTATGAATGAAAAAGAAATGCTTCGAATTTTTATGAAAATCGCACCGGACAATATCGCCAGCAAAAAAGTAGCGGAATTCTGCAATTTCGAGTTTGAAGGCTTGCTGAAAAACGATTACAGAAAACGGCAGGAAGTTCTTACGGATATGTTGCTTTATTCGTTTACGAAGAGAAATTAGCAGAGATTTTATTTCTCAATTTCAAACTTGGCTTTTCAATAAAATATCTGTAAAATAATCCTGCAAGAATACATCCTATTAAACAGATAATCAATAACAAATTTTCCGAAATGGAAATTTTGTAGTATTCTATCAGGCTTTGAATAATATGGATAATGCCCTTATGAGAAAGATAGATTGCAAAAGATAAATTCGCTAATTGAGTTGTGAAATAGTTTTTTGATTTGTTCAAAAATGAGGATTTAGAAATCGCGGAAATTACTATAAAACCATAGCTTATAGCAACGAAAGAGAATCCGAATATCGATGCATATTCAGAAGATTGGTCATTGCAAATCCAAAATGAAAAACCAAGAAAAACCAAACCTAACAGCAAAAACCAATTACCATTTTCATCAATCAATTTTCTGAATTTTGAAGAATATTGAAACACATATCCAATCAAAACACCAATTGCCAATCCGTCCAATCTTGTGTGTGTTGGATAATAGATTTTCATATACCAGACCTTCCAAAATTCATTCGAATTGATATTGGGAAAAACGTATTCCTGCCAAGAAAAATACCTCGCAAAAATTGAAAATAATATAATGAATACAATCATAACAATTAGATATTTCAATGTTTTTGATTTGATGAGTAATAGTAATGAAAAAGGCAGAATCAGATAGAATTGTTCCTCGATACACAAAGACCAGGCGTGAGAGAATGTTCCTTTGTTGATAACGTCCAAACCATAATTCTGAGTGAAAGTGAGAAATTTCCATAATGGCGAAAGCGATTCTCTTTCTCTGAAAAATGGAAAGCAGAAATATAACAGCAATGTGAAAAAATAAGGTGGAATGATTCTGAAAAAACGTTTTATGAAAAATGATTTCAAACTGAAATTCCCCCGGTTGTTAATTTCCTGAAATAATTGATTTGAAATCAGAAAACCACTTAATACAAAAAATAAATCAACTCCCGTCCAGCCAAAACGTCCATAAGTGTCTATCCAATCTGGATGCGAAAAAGCGCGATAATGATACATTAATACCAAAAGAATTGCAATGGCTCTTAGATGGTCTAATCCATTGAATCTTTGAGAGGAAGTAGTCTGCATTTAATTTTTTTTCTGCAAGATGGTTGGATTTTTATTGCAATTTTAAAATGAAATTCAGAAAGTGGAGATTTTTATTTGGATTACTTGTTCTGCATTTTGGATTGTAATTCTGGTTGTTTGTCATTCGATTTGTCAATTCTGCATTCGTAAAAGATTTTATCGGGTTATAATTTATAATTTTGAAGATTGTGAAAATCGGAACTTGGAAAAAATATCGATCAAACATTGGCTTTCAAATTTTATTTTGGACAGCATTATTTATGTTGATTGAGGCGAGTAACTATGGAGAATATGAGGATGCTAATATTCAATTGATTTTTTACTATGATCTATGCCATTGGATTTTTCAGATTATCAGCGCCAATTTTATTTATTATGTTCTTATAAAGCATTTTTTCGACCGAAAAAAGTATCTCTTATTTTCAATTTTACTACTTGTTTCTCTGTATGTTTTTTCTGTTATTAATCGCCTTTTTATTGTTTACATAGCCGAACCTTTCTTTTGTAATTTTCCACAGGACAGCATTTATAGCATTTTTACAGACATCAGATACTTATTGATTAGCTATACTTTTTCTATTATTACAGGAGCTTTTGCCTTTGTATCTGTAATGTTTATGCTGCGATACAAAACGGAAAAACAAAACACAACCAAACTCTTGAAGGAAAAAGCAGAGTTAGAATTGAAGGTTCTGAAGTCACAGCTTAATCCACATTTTCTATTTAATACACTCAATAACATTTATTCGCTTTCCATTATTAATTCGGAGAAAACTTCAGAATCTATCAGCAGACTTTCGGAAATTTTGGACTATGTTCTTTATAAAGGTCAGAATAAAACAGTTAATATTTCGGATGAAATTTCTATCATTGATGATTATATTGAGCTTGAAAAACTGAGATATGACGAACGTCTGAAAATATTCAAAACACAAAAGCTAAACTCTGAAAATAAGATTCCGCCATTGTTATATCTTTCTTTGGTTGAAAATTCCTTCAAACACGGTGCAGGAAAATCGGCTGGAAATATTGAAATTAATATTGAAATTGAAACGGATGAAAATCAATCTGTTTTTCGAATCAAAAATACCTATTCAGAAACTTTAAAATCTGAACGTGAAAGTTTGGGGTTAAATAATATAGAAGAGCAATTGAAGATATTTTATGAGAATCAATTTGAATTTAATGTTTCAGAAGTCGGAAATTGGTTTGAAGTGGAAATAATTACGCCTGCAAAAGAATGATAAATTGTATTATAATTGATGACGAACCTCTGGCTGTAAAGCTTTTGGAAAATCATATTTCAAAGATTGATTCTCTGAAACTGATTGCAACTGCAAAAAACGCGATCGAAGCTTATCAAATATTGCAGACAAAACCTGTTGACCTAATGTTTCTCGATATTGAAATGCCCAATCTTAATGGAATCGAATTTCTGAAATCCCTAAATCGAAAACCTAAAACCATTTTCACAACAGCTTACCGCGAATTTGCCATAGAAGGATTTGAATTAGAAGCGGTTGATTATATTCTGAAACCAATTACATTCGAGAGATTTTTCAAATCTGTAGAGCGTGTGTTGAGAAATATTCCTTCTGATGAACAATTTGAAGATTTCATTATTGTCAAATCTGATGGATTGAATAGGAAAATCATTTTATCTGACATTCTTTATTTTGAAAGCCAAGGAAATGATGTGAAAATCATTTTAGAAAACGAAGAAAAAATCGTTACTAAAAATAAAATCACTGATTTAGAAAACTCACTTTCTAACAAAGGCTTTGTAAGGATTCACAGGTCTTTTTTAATCAATTCAAAATATGTGACTGCATTCAATAATAATGAAATTATATTGAATAAATACAACCTTCCTGTAGGTAGAAGTCATAAGAAAGAATTTGAGGATTTTGTGACGAAATTTTCCGCTTC
Source organism: Epilithonimonas caeni DSM 17710 (assembly GCF_000426465.1). Classification (GTDB taxonomy): domain Bacteria; phylum Bacteroidota; class Bacteroidia; order Flavobacteriales; family Weeksellaceae; genus Epilithonimonas; species Epilithonimonas caeni. The sequence continues at coordinate 787,896 of NZ_AUFK01000009.1, read as the reverse complement.
CAGATTATTCTGATTGAATTATTTCAACTTCAATTGATAAAGATTTCCTGTGATTTTTTTGTCACCTTCGTCAGTCATTAGAATGGTGTTTTCATCTTTGAAACATAATCCTTCTTTCTGAGTGTGATGATTCAGTTCAATTTTTTCAACATTTCCGGAGAAGAAATTATTCCCTTTCCAATTGGTGAAAATCCAAACTTTATCGGAACTTAAAATTGCGACTTTATCTTTATTTGGGCTGATGTCTGCGCTTGTCACTGCACAATGATTGAATTGTTCACAAGTCACAAAACTTCCGATTTTCTTGGCAGGTAATTTTTGAGCCGAATTATTGTCAACTTCGTAAAGAAACGTTGTTCCATCAAACTTAGAACTTCTGTTTTTTGTGAAAAGATAGAACTTGTTGTTATGAATAAAGAATGATTCCACATCAAAGATGCGGTCTTTCTTTTTTGGAGGAAATTCGGTTTGTTCGGGATAATAGAACTGAGCAATTGATTCTGCTTTAGCTTCATCTTTATTCAAATCTGAAGCATTGATCTTATAAATGGCTAAGTTTTGCCTGTCATTATCATTATTTCCAAAATCGCCGATGTAGATATTCCATTCATCATCAGAAGTCAAATCTTCCCAGTCATTATTTTCAACATTGGAGATGGTAATTTGCCTGATTAATTCTCCCTTCTCATTGAATCCAAAAAGAACATTGTGATTATGATTGTCCTCAATTGTCCAGATCAGTGGTGAAGCTTTAGAAATTTCACAAGCCGAAGCTTCTTTTATTTTTTTTGGTAAAGAACTGATGATGGAAAAATTTTCCTGAGTTTGCGAACAGGAAAGCCCGATCGATAATATTGCTAAGAGCTGAAGTATTTTCATCTGATGAAATTAATTAATTTGCGAGACATAAAAAAATGCTCAACCGTTAAAGTTGAGCATTCTATTTTTTAAGATCTTGATTTCTTAAAGGATCAGCATCGCGTCTCCATAAGAATAGAATTTGTATTTTTCTTTGATGGCCTCCTCGTAAGCTCTCATGATGAAATCTTTGTTGGCAAAAGCGGCGATCATCATGATCAGAGTAGATTTAGGCGTATGGAAGTTGGTGATCATTGCATTGGCAACACCAAATTCGTGAGGCGGATAGATGAATTTGTTGGTCCATCCTCTGTAAGCTGAGATCTTTTTGTTAGAAGAAACAGACGTTTCCAAAGCTCTCATTGTGGTTGTGCCAACTGCGCAAACTCTGCGGCCTTCTTCTACAGCTCTATTGATGATCTCTGCATTTTTCTCATCGATGATAGCTTCCTCTGATTCCATTTTATGCTTGGAAAGATCTTCAACCTCAATCGGGTTGAAAGTTCCCAAACCAACGTGAAGCGTGATCTCTGCAAAATCGATTCCTTTGATCTCCAATCTCTTCATCAAATGTTTTGAGAAGTGAAGACCTGCAGTTGGTGCTGCAACAGCACCCTCTACTTTCGCATAGATTGTCTGGTATCTCTCTGCATCTTCTGGCTCAACATCTCTTTTGATATATTTTGGAAGCGGAGTTTCTCCAAGTTCTGTCAATTTTGCACGAAACTCCTCGTAAGAACCATCGAACAAGAATCTAAGCGTTCTTCCTCTGGATGTGGTATTGTCGATAACTTCTGCAACCAAGGATTCGTCTTCTGTGAAGAATAATTTGTTACCGATTCTTATTTTTCTTGCGGGATCTACAAGAACATCCCAGACACGAGTTTCAGCATCTAGCTCTCTTAATAAGAAAACCTCGATCTTTGCGCCGGTTTTTTCTTTGTTGCCAAATAATCTTGCAGGAAAAACTTTGGTATTATTGAAAATAAAAAGATCTTTCTCATCAAAATAATCAATGACATCTTTGAAAAGACGGTGTTCGATGGTCTCTGTTTTTCTGTTAAGGACCATCAATCTTGCCTCGTCACGGTTTTCCGACGGATGTTCAGCTAATAATTCTGCTGGAAGATCGAAATTAAAATCAGATGTTTTCATAAAATTTACGGATTTTATTTTTTTAACGAGCAAAGCCCGCTGGGTTAATTTTTTAGAGGTGCAAAGATACGATATCAGAAAGCCTTTGTCAAGTAATTATTGATTTTTAAATGTTATCTAAGAATCTTGGTAGATATTTAATGTTTTTTTTAGAAAATTAGTATTTACATTTGGTGTTTTCTGTAAAAAACAGTTAATTTAGTGCATTTAAAAGTTGTTTTTGTCAATTAATTTGCCTTGTTATGAGTATTGAAAACGAAAATCCTGAAAATGAAAAACTTAATTCTGAAGTCAATCCTTCTGAAAATCAATCAGTAGAAGAAGTGACTGCAGGAGAAGTTTCGGAAACTGAAACTCCAAATTCTGACCCTGATGTTAATCTTTCTGAAAAAGAAATTACTAAAGAAGAAAATTTGGAAACAGAAACTGAACATCAGGAAATCGAACTTGCTGAAGAAAACTATTCCAATTTTTCTTTGAAAGAAACTTTGAATGAAATGGAGACTATCGTGAACAAAGACGATGCATTTTCTTTTTCGAAAAAATTCAATGCGCTCAGAGACCATGCTAATCATAAATTGGCGGACGAAGTTGAGGAGAAAAAGCATGAATATCTTGAACAAGGTAATCCGGAAGAACATTTCGAATTCCACCATCCACAAGCCTCCAGGTTGTCCGCATTGGTAAATATTTACAAAGAGAAACTTGACAAATTCCATAAAGCGCAGGAAGCTGACCATCAGAAGAATCTGGAAGAAAGATTATCCATTATCGAAAGACTGAAAAATCTTTACACCAGTTCTGAGCCGGGTGTCAATCTTTTCAAATCGATCAGAGAAGTAAAAGAGGCTTGGGGAAATGCCGGCCAGGTTGCAAAATCTGAATTCAAAAACCTGAATAACAACTATTTCCATCACCTGAAAATGTTCAATGAGATGTTGGACCTTAACAAGGAATACCTTGAGCAGGAATTTGCCCATAACCTTGAAAAGAGACAGCATATCATTCAAAGAGCAAAAGAATTATTGGACGAAAAAGTGGTTCAAAAGGCATTGAATGAATTACAATATCTGCACAAACTTTGGAAAGAAGAAGCAGAACCTGTTGCAGAAGAATTCCGTGAAAAAACCTGGGATGAGTTCAAAGAGATCTCTAACAAGATCCACGAAAGAAAATCTGAACTGATCGCAGTTTTAGAATCTGAACAACAGGAGAACCTTGATAAAAAAAATAAGATCATCGAGGAACTTAAAACCTTGGCAGCACCACAAAATATCAATCATTCGTTTTGGCAGCAAGCTATAAAGAGAGTGGAGGACCTGCGTACAGAATTCTTGAAATTGGGACCTGTTCCCAAAAAATTGTCCAATCAGAATTGGACAGATTTCAAACAGGCTCTGAGAGATTTCAATACCGCTAAAAATGATTTTTATAAAAATCTCAAGGGTTCTCAAGTTCATAATTTAGAAGAAAAATTAGCCCTGATAAAGACCGCTCAGGATAATATGAATTCTGAGGATTGGGATATTGTGGTTCCGCTTTTCAAAAAATTACAGGAAGATTGGAAGAAAATTGGACATGTTCCTAGAAGTCAGGCTAATAAAGTTTGGGATGATTTTCGTGATGCTTGTAATACCTTCTTTAAAAATTATAGAGAAAAGAATAATGCCGCAGGTGATAACTGGAAAGAGAATTATAAGAATAAAAAAGCGCTTCTTGATGAGTTAAAAGCTTTAACGGACGAAGAAGGTTCTGTTGAAAAGATAGAAAACATCAAAAATGCATGGAATGCAATCGGGAAGGTACCGAAAGATAAATTGTCGATCAATACGGAATTCAATAAAACACTTAGAGAGAAATTGAAACTCAATAAAATCAATGAGTTCGATTTGAAAGAGGAAAACCTGTCCGAGAGTCAATTAACCGATAAAGCAAGAAAAATAAAAAATCAAATTACCGACTTAGAAGCAGAAGTTGTCCAACTGGAAAATAATTTGGCGTTCTTCAATTCGCCAAGTAGAGAAAATCCTCTTTTGAAAGATACTTACGATAAATTGGACGGTAAAAAAAAGCAACTTGAAAGTTTGAAGGTCACACTTCATAATATTATTGCCGGAGAATAATTTTAACGATTAAATATAATATGCAAATCCCCTTTTTAAAGGGGATTTTTTATTTTGAAACAATTTGTAAATAATTATTAATATTCAAATTCAAAAAAATAAAGAGAGTCTTGTAAAAAAATGATATTTTTATAATCCGTATTTAAAAATATCGATATGCTGAAAAAATACTTATTTGCGTTTGCTGTTTTCCCCGCTTTCATATCTGCTCAGGCTCCGGAAGGATATTATTCCGGGACAGAGAATTTGACAGGTTATATGCTGAAGACCAAGCTGCATGATATTATTTCGACAAAAACATACAATTGGAATTATGAAGATTTGAAAACGTTGTATGGGCAGACGGATATTGATAAATATTATGATTACGATGCCAGTAATACAATCTATTTGCTGGATATTTATTCTAATAACCCAACCGGGACTACAGCTTATCATTATACATTAAATAATATAATCGGGAGCGCCAATGCGGAAGGCCTGGGTTGGAATCGTGAGCATATGATGCCTCAAAGTTCCTTTAATAGTGCTTATCCCATGTATTCGGATCTGTTTTTTGTTATTCCTACAGATGCAAGGATCAATCAGTTGAGAAGTAATTATCCTTACGGAAAAGCAGGTTCTACTGTTTATTATAATTTTACCAATGGGTCAAAACAAGCCGCTAATGGAACACCAAATGCAACTTATACAGGAAGGGTCTTTGAGCCAATTGATGAGTTCAAAGGTGATATTGCAAGGTCATTATTATATTATGCTGTAAGGTATGAGGGGAAATTAGGAAGTTTCAATTATACAACAAACGCTGCGGATCCTACAAAAGACCAAAATCCTTTGGATGGGACGGAAGAAAAAGCTTATGAGAATTGGTACATCGCGATGCTCCTCTATTGGCATCAGCTGGATCCTGTTTCGCAAAGAGAGATTGACAGGAATAATTCGGTTTTCAATATTCAGAAAAACAGGAATCCGTTCATCGATCACCCGGAATGGGTTAATTTGATTTGGGATCAAACTCCGGACAATGTTGCGCCAGCGGCTCCATCTTCTCTTTTATTGGAAAGAAATTCTGCATATTTCGTAAACTTAACTTGGCAAGCAAACACGGAATCCGATGTTTTAGGATATAAAATTTATCAGGACGATGTTTTGATTGGAACTTCAAAAACTAATTCTTTCTCTGTAGACCACCTGACCCCGGATACAACTTATAATTTTACCGTTAAAGCTTATGACAATGCATATCTGGAAAGCCCTCAAAGTAACACCTTGAATGTTACAACTTTGGCAACAGACGTTTTTGCAAAAGACCTGCAGATAGTCAAATACCTTGAAGGGACTGGAAATAATAAAGCTTTCGAAATAGCTAATAGGACAGGGCATAAGGTCAACCTGAATGGTTACAAATTATACATCCAATACAAAGGAACTGCTTATTATTTTGGAGAGCCATTTGAATTGGAAGGCGAGATAGAAAACAATCAAAGTTTCGTGGTTATTAATCCGAATGCTAATTTCAGTTGTTTCGATGTCCCCAATGCAAAATTCGTAACGGCAGCACCATCTCTTACTTTTACAGGAAACAATTATGTTGACCTCTCTTACAAATCCGGAACTGTAGATGCAGTTGGAATTAAAGGTCAGGATAACACAAATGCCAACAAGTCACTTTACAGAAACCCGGCTGCCATCAATCCTACAGCTACTTTTGATATCAACGAATGGACAGCCTATGTCTCAGATTATTGTCAAGGTCTGGGCGTTTTGGCGGTTAATGATATCGTGAATCGTAATCTTGATTTCAATATTTATCCAAATCCGGTTGTTGACAGAATCAATGTTACGGGTAATGTTGCCAAAGCGAAATCTGTACAGATCTACGATCTTTCCGGAAAATTGATAAAGAATATCTACGATCCGTTTATTAGCGAAAAATCAATTGATGTTCACTCATTACTTCCGAATACCTACATTCTGAATATTGATGGTCAATCCATCAAGTTTATCAAAAAATAAAATTTATTAAAATATATTTCAAGAGTCTCTTTTCCTAAGAGACTTTTTTGTTTTATAATTTGGGCAGCTTGATTCGCCTTCCACTCCCGCTTTTTTCTTTTTTTATTAAAAAAAGAAAAAGAGCTCCGTTCAAGTCGGGCTGCTAAGATTCTCCGTTTCAATAATGCGTTATGAACCCAATATTTACAAAACCGAATTTAATGTAAAAATTTCGTAAATTTGTACATAAATCTAACAGTAAAAAGTTTAATTGGAAATCGAAGTGATTCGCGAGTTCCTTTTAAAAAAATGAAACATTATGAGTCAAAAGAAAGAAATGCTTTACGAAGGTAAAGCTAAACAGGTTTTCGCTACCGAAAACCCTGATGAAGTCGTTGTTCGTTACAAAGACGATGCTACAGCTTTCAATGCACAGAAGCGTGGCCAATTCGATAGAAAAGGCGAATTGAACAATGCGATTTCTACCCTTATTTTCGGATATCTTATCGAAAACGGAATCCCGACACACTTCATTGAGAAATTGGATGACAGGGAACAATTAGTAAAAAAAGTGGATATCATTCCATTAGAAATGGTTGTTCGTAATTATGCTGCGGGAAGTATGGCTCAGAGATTGGGTGTGGAAGAAGGCACCAGATCTCCAGTTACGATTTTCGATATCTGCTACAAAAAAGACGAGTTAGGGGATCCGTTGATCAACGATTATCACGCCGTGTTTTTAGGAGCAGCAACTTTCGAAGAATTGAAGGAGATGTACGCTTTGACAGGCAAGATCAACGACCTTTTGATTGCTTTGTTTGATAAGATGAATGTGATTCTTGTCGATTTCAAAATCGAATTGGGAAAAACCTCTGATGGTAAAATTGTTTTAGCGGACGAGATTTCTCCGGACACCTGCAGGCTTTGGGACAAAGATACCATGAAGAAGCTTGACAAAGACAGATTCCGAAGAGATTTGGGCGAGATCACGGAAGCTTATGTTGAGATTTTTGACAGATTACAAACTGCTCTAGAAAAGTAAAATCCGAGAAAAATTAAAATGGATTTAGAATTTCAAAAATATAGCACATTACCAAAATATGCTTTCCAAAACCGCTATCAGGAATTCGAGGAAACCAAACATCTTTCAAAACAAGGGTTAGGAGCTTATCCTTTTGATAAAATGGAAGAGGAATGCGGGGTTTTCGGATTGCATTCTACAGAGAATTTGGATACATTTTCTTTGTCTCAGTTCGGGCTTTTTGCTTTACAACACCGGGGGCAGGAAGCCTGTGGAATTGCAGTTGGTAATAATGGGAAAATCCTTTCCGTAAAAGATGAGGGTTTGGTCCTGGATGTTTTCAAGACGATTGAAGAGCCTCAGCAATATATGGGAAGTACCGTTATAGGGCACACAAGATATACAACTGCAGGAGACAAAAAGAAATATAATTTTCAGCCGTTTTTTGCAAAGAATGAATATGACCAGATCATACTTTCCATAGCTCACAACGGGAATCTTACCAACGCAAAACAACTTAGAAAAGAACTAGAGGACGAGGGAGTTGTTTTTCGTGCGACTTCTGATACCGAAGTTATTCTGAGACTGATCCAGAAAAATTTGGATTTAGGACTTAGAGGAGCGATCAAAGCAACGATGGAAAAAATCGAAGGTGCTTATTCTGTTGTTGGGATTACAAGGAACAAATTTTTTGCTTTCCGTGATTTTAATGGAATCAGGCCTTTGGTTCTAGGAGCAATTGATGAAAATACATTTGTAGTAGCTTCTGAGACGTGTGCTTTGGATGGAGTAGGAGCGCAATATGTACGCGACATTCTTCCTGGCGAGATTGTTTATACGAGTGATAATGAAGATGGTTTGCAGTCTTATCTCGTAAAAGATGATTGTGTAAACAAAATCTGCGCGTTCGAATATATTTATTTTGCAAGACCGGATTCTACCTTGGAAGGGATCAATGTGCATGAAGTAAGAGAGAAATCTGGAATGAAGATATGGGAACAGGCACCTGTTGAGGCGGATATTGTAATTGGAGTTCCGGATTCTGGAGTTCCGGCTGCGATCGGGTTTTCTAAGGCTTCCGGCATTCCTTTTAGACCGGTTTTGATCAAGAACCGGTACATTGGACGTTCGTTTATTATTCCATCTCAGGAGATGAGAGAGCATTTTGTAAATCTAAAGCTCAATCCGATCATTTCCGAGATGAAGGATAAAAGGGTCGTGATTATTGATGATTCTATTGTAAGGGGAACAACGTCTAAACGTCTTGTTAAGATTTTGAAAAATGCGGGTGTTAAGGAAATTCATTTCAGAAGCGTTTCTCCACCAATCATTGCACCTTGCTTTTTAGGAATTGATACGCCTACAAAAGATGACCTGATTTCTGCCAATATGAACAAAGAAGAATTGAGAAAATATCTGGATGTTGACAGTCTGGAATTTCTGAGCGTCGATAATTTGATAGATATTTTAGGTTCGCCAAATCATTGTTTCGGATGTTTTACAGAAAAATACCCAGTAAAAAACCCAGATGAATTGGCATTTGTAGATCAAGGTGACTAGAATTTGGGCATCCTTTCTCCGTGATAAATATCAAATTGATTTAAATCAATTGCAAATAAAAAAGGTCGCCAGAACAAATATTTGTTCTGGCGATCTTTTGTTTTTATTAAGTCTACTTTATTATTAAAAACAAAAAACCCCAACCGAAGTTGGGGTAAAAACTAATAACCATGAAAACTCAAATTAAACATGAGAATCGAAATTAAAGTAACAAATACTGTGCCAGAAAAATCGACTCTTTGAAAAAGAATTTCCGTTTGCAAACATAAGTAAAAAATATTGTAAATTTGCAATTCTTAAAAAAATAAATAAAAAAAATGTCGGGAAAAATCACTTTTACCATGATCAAGCCAGATGCAGTAGCGGATGGACACATTGGAGCGATTCTTGGAAAGATCAGCGAGGCTGGTTTTAAAATCAAAGCTTTGAAATTGACTCAGTTAACTGTAGCTGATGCTAAAAAATTCTACGAAGTACATTCGGAGAGACCCTTCTACGGGGAATTGGTTGACTTTATGTCTTCTGGGCCAATCGTAGCTGCGGTTCTTGAAAAAGACAATGCGGTTGAAGATTTCAGAACTGTAATAGGTTCTACAAATCCTGCCGAAGCGGCTGAGGGAACTATCAGAAAGCTGTTTGCAAGAAGCATCGGGGAAAATGCGGTTCACGGTTCTGATTCGGATGAGAATGCTCTTATCGAGGCTCAATTTCATTTTTCAGGGAGAGAGATTTTCTAATTGCATCTGAAAGATCAAATATATAAAACAGGCTATCAATTTTGATAGCCTGTTTTTTTGTTGTATGTTGTCAATAGCCCCGATAGTAGCGGCATCCTTTTTTATTTTTCTTAACCTTGTCTTCTTTTAAATGAGAAATATTCTGAAAAATAAAAAAGATATAGCGGATAGCGGGATCAAGCTCCTAAAATTTAAGTAACTCAATAGTTCTTTCCGGGTCTTGGGAAGAGAAAACGGCATTTCCTGCAACCAAAACATCTGCGCCGGCTTCGAAAAGTTTGGAGGCATTGTCCAGATTCACACCACCATCAATTTGGATCAAGGCTGTTGAGTTGTTGCTAAGGATCAGATCCTTGGTCTCGCTGATCTTCTTATAAGTATTCTGAATGAATTTTTGCCCCCCAAAGCCGGGATTAACGCTCATCAATAGAACCAGGTCTACATCTGCAATAATATCTTCCAGCATCAAAACCGGTGTCGCAGGATTGAGAACAACGCCTGCCTTTGCACCTTTGTCCTGAATCTGGTGGATGGTTCTGTGAAGATGTGTGCATGCTTCGAGATGAACAGAGACCAGGTCGGCGCCATATTCTATGAACTCTTCCACGTATTTTTCCGGTTCAACAATCATAAGATGTACATCCACGAATTTTTTGGCGTGTTGCTGCACAGTTTTCATCACAGGGAATCCGAAAGAAATATTCGGGACAAAACGTCCGTCCATCACATCTACATGGATCCAGTCTGCTTGGGAATTGTTCAGCATCTCGATGTCTCTGTGTAGATTTCCAAAATCTGCAGAAAGAAGCGAAGGTGCTATAAGTTTGTTTTTCATTTTTAGACTTTTTATATTTTTCCATAGGTTTTGCCTACGGCTATTGATATTTAACCTATTGGTTTTTAGTGATATTTCAGCTTCATTGTCGGTTCGATTTTCAAAAGACTTTCATAGATCAATTTGATGACATTGCTGACATCTTCTTTTGAAACCATCTCTACCGTTGTGTGCATATATCGCAAAGGTAACGATATCAATGCGCTTGGAACACCGCCATTGGAGTGCGCAAATGCGTCTGTATCCGTTCCCGTTGCCCTGCTTGCAGCGGCTCTTTGGAATGGGATTTCTTTTGCTTTGGCCGTATCAATAATTAATTCTCTGATCGTATGATGAACACTGGGAGCAAAGAAAACCACAGGTCCATCACCACATTTTTGATCACCTTCTTTTTTCTTTTCGATCATTGGTGTTGTTGTGTCATGTGTCACATCTGTCACAATGGCAATGTTTGGTTTGATGGTATCAGCGATCATATCTGCGCCATAAAGTCCTACTTCCTCCTGGACAGAATTGGTGATGTATAGTCCGAAAGGCAGTTTCTTTTTATTTTCCTTTAAAAGCCTTGCAACCTCGGCAATCATAAATCCTCCAATCCTGTTATCCAGCGCACGACAAACGAAATATCTGTCATTCAGTTCAAAAAACTCATCCGGATAAGTGATCATGCATCCTACGAAAACTCCCAATTCTTCCACTTCTTTTTTGGAAGTTGCACCACAATCGATGAAGATATTGTCTATTTTTGGTGTTGGTTCATTTTGATTGGTGCTTCTTGTATGGATTGCGGGCCACCCGAAAACACCTTTTATGATACCTTTTTCTCCATGGATATTCACTACTTTGGATGGTGCGATGGTTTGGTCGGAGCCGCCATTTCTGATGACATAGATCAGTCCGTCATCCGTAATATAATTCACATACCAGCTGATTTCGTCTGCGTGGGCTTCTATAACTACTTTCAACTCTGCTTCGGGATTAATGATTCCATATGCTGTACCATAATTGTCAACTTCTATTTTATCAACAAAAGGTTTGATGTAATCCATCCAGATTTTCTGTCCTTTATGCTCATAACCTGTCGGTGAAGCTGTATTTAAATATTCTTCTAAGAATTTAATTGATTTCTTTTCGAATTTCATATGTAAAGGGAATGATTTTTGATGTTAAGATTTGTTAATTTTTATGTGGGTAAAAGTAATGAATTTTGATAAATTGATTCCAATTCTTTTTCTGTTTGTTGGTGTATTTTGTTTTTCACAACAAGATACTTTGAAGATTAAATCGTTTGACGATATTCCAAAAAGCAAATTGAAAAAAGATGAGTATGGAAATGAGTATTATTATGATGAGGCCCAAAAAGCTAAAATCTATAAGATAAATGGAGAACAGGTGATTGTAATGGATGAGTTGACCTTGAGGGCAAACCCACACTTCAATAATCAATTAGATAGAAATTTCTATTTTTTCCTTAATAAAAAACTGAACCGTGTTTATCCGTTATTTCTAGATGCCTTGGAACAATATCGTAATATTCAGAAGGAAAGTGCTAATCTGAAAGGCTCTGAAAGAAGCCGGTATATGAAAAAAAGACAAACCGAATTGGCGGCAAGTTATGAGAAACAGTTGAGAGGATTGACAACTTCCGAGGGACAGGTTTTTGCTAAATTAATGAATCGTGCCACGGGTAAGACAGTTTATGAGATCATCAAGGAATTAAGAGGCGGCTGGAGTGCTTTTTGGTGGAATGTGAAAGGAAATATTGCTGATGTAAGTTTGAAAACGCCTTATGATCCACATAAATATAGAGATGACCTTTTCATAGAATCTTTGTTGCAATCCAATTGGAATTTAGGCTATCTACAACCATATCCTGGCGCAAGTGAATATAAAATAAATAAATAAATAAAAAAAATGCATTACACTCGTAATGCATTTTTTTATTTATAATTCTGTTATCAGATAATTTTGATATTTATTTTTGTCGAAACTAAATAATGAAGGGGATAATGTTTGGTTTTCTTTATAATTGCTAATTGTTATGACTGCGATTTCGTCATTCGTAGAAAGTTGTTCAAGCTTGATCAGTTTTTTCTGAGGTGAATTGACATATAAGGTGACACTTTTCAATCCATTGGCTTTTACGGGCGTCATTTTAATTATATCTACAGGGATTCCACTAATTGTTTTCTTTCCGGTATAGCTCACATTATATTCTTTTTTATAAGAATCCAAATAGCTTAATGGTGAAAAATGAACTTGATCATCATTAGCTTTTGAAATGGTGACTTCTTTGTCGTCATCATTGATATTGTAAAGCTTGTTGCCGTCGAATATCTGTTCGGTTCCCATTATTTTCAACTTATACCTTGTATTGTCAGAATAGAAAATACCCGTCTGATTTTGACTTGTTTTAGCATTCCCGGTAGAATACGAGAATTTGAAGTAAGAATTTTTTTTGCTCTTATAGCTTTTGGTGATGTCATCCAGGATAGTCTTGGATTTGCTATCGATTGTTTGACCATAAGCTATCAGATTGATACCTAAAAATGTAATGATTGAAAAAGATCTTACAATATTGTTTTTCATTTATTATTTAAGATTTATTGATACAAAGTTAAGTTTTCAATATTGATACCAAACTTTTCAAATGATAAATTTTGTTAAGGGAAATCATAAAAAAACCTTTTCAGACAAAAAGCTGAAAAGGTTTTTTATGTTTAGAATATTTCTTCGGGTTATTCCACAATAAGCTTCTCTGCGTTAGATTTTCCGTTCTCGGTAATCACGACAAGATAAGTCCCTTTAACAAGTCCTTTTGTGGAGATAGAATCAGAGCTGTTTTTCTTTCTTTCAAGAGATTTTACCAGTTTTCCGTTCATATCAAGAATTTCAACTTTGATTGTTTCGTTCCCAACTGTTGGAGCAGCTTTGATAAAGAATTCTCCTTTTGAAGGATTAGGATAGATTCCGAAACTTTTATTTTTTACAATATCCTCCGTGGCAAGTATACAGTTGCCAGGGACAGCAAAGTTTTCCACCTGGTCGGTAATACTTGTAGCGGTTCCGGCTGAAGCATTAACGCCTAATCCCCTTCTTGCAAATACTTCCCATATAAGGCAAGTGTCTTCTCCACCGGCTAATTCTGCAGCTTGAAGAATGGCATTTCTACCAGAAACAAAGTCAGGATTGCAAGGTTGTAGTTTTAAGCCATCCATTACAAGTTGTAATGTTCTAGCGCTTCCAGAATTAGGATCCGCAGTTACATCATAATTGTATCCATATTTTTCAGCCATTTTCCAATGAAGGTCCCAAAGCATAGTTGCCCAGATCTGTCCTACTGCATGCGGTTGCCCACCCGTACTGTTTGTATAAGCATAAGTGAATGGATTGGCATTCATGTCCGTGGTATATCGGTAGCTTCTGATTCCCAAAGCTGTAGGAGCACTGTTGACAGAATATGTAGCAATTCCTCTACCTGTTGTAGATGTATAACTAGGTGTGTTGGTCAACATCAGAGCGAAGAAATCTGACCATCCTTCTCCCATTTGTTCCAAATTTGTTAAACAGCTGTATCCTTGTGCTGTCAATCTGTTGGAAATCCCATGTCCATATTCGTGTACGATCACTCCATTGTCAAAACTAGAGTTTTTGTAACCGACAGCTAGGTCTTTTAAATTGACATTCACGGTTCTGCCGGCATTAAGTTCTGAGGTTATAAAGTCACCTTCATCCTTAGGGATCATGATAGAAGGAATAGATACGTTTGTAACGTTTGCAACGTTAATATCTGTAACCGTATTAGAAGCAGTTCTATGGACGATCATACCGATAGCTCCGGCATCTTGGACAGTCTTTGCTTTTACATTATAGCCACAGCTGGTAGTGTTTACCATGGCTATTTTGCCGGTAAGGCTGCCTGCGGTAAGAGCTGTACACCCTGTTGCTACAGAAGGTATTACGACATCTGCTGTGATCCCGATTTCCATCAGTTGTCTTCCAAAGTTGGCAGAACCAGTGTTGACAGGTGGTCTGGTTGCAAGTACAGGGTCTGTATAGAATAATCTTTGTTTCAGTGGGACGGAATAGTTCCATAGATACATTTGCATTCTTGGGGCTTGGGTGCTGTAGGATCCGTTACTATTCAATATTTCGTAACCAGAAGCGAAGTTAGCATTGTTGTAACCACTTCCATCAAGAGCTTCTGCTCTCACAGCATCGTTTCCAGCGCCTCCTTTGCCAAAATTGTTGGATTGGAAGTTTCTGGTGGCTTCCGTAAATCCAAATTTATACATGATATCATGAACCATGTTATTTGCATAGAAAAGATTGGTTACAGTTGAGGCTCTGTTTTCGTATTGACTTAATGTAGGGGATTCTGCAAAAGGAAAGTCGAAGGTAAGACTTCCTGTTGTAGTACTTGTAGGAGAGAAGCCTGCTGTATTGGTTCCACTATTATCAACATAAGCTAAAACGTTATTACCATAAGTGTTGGTATAATTTAAAGTTACATTAGAATGCCAGCCTTCTGGTGATGCGGTCGGGTCCCAAGGATTTGTTACAATAGATCTGGATCCGAAAGTGGGAGCTTCTACAGGAAAAGCAAATACATTGTAGCTGGCATCGGTTACTGCTTTGGAGTGGTTTGGTTTTGAATTGAGATTGTTGTTTAAATGGCTCAGCAAATGAGAAGAATTATCCTCTGATTCGCTGAAACGGTCTGCATCACCGAAACTACATTCGATAATCATGTTGTTTTTCTCAAGAATTTCCCCATTTACCAGACTTACCAAAACAGAAAAATGTTTGTTTTCTTTTGCACTGTTGATAAAGAATAACTGAGCCGGAATTAAGCTGTTGTTCTTAGGAAAGAAGAAACGAATGCTTGCCACTTTATCATCAGCTAAATTGACCATTTCACCCTTGGATTCATCTACAAGCTCAAAATTTCCTTCCTTGATCTCTAGGGCCCGCAGTGCAGTAGAAAGAGCTTCTGACTTATCTATCTTGTCAGCAACAACGGTAAGATCCGCTTTTTGAAAATTGTTATTGAAGGAAATAACTTTATTGTCTTTTATTACTGCTTTTGCCAAGGATTGATAAATAGGCGTGTTTGCGTGATATTGCTGAACGTTTACAATGTTGGATCTTAAGCTGGCGGAGTTATCCTCATTTAGAATTTTGAACTCTGGTGTCACAGCATTACGGAAACTGATATCCTCTTTAATGAAGTTGCTGATCAGTTGTTTGCTGGATTGTGCGTTCACATTTGCGAATAAGAAGAAAACGCCTATGCCGGCACATTTAGTGAGTTGATTTATTTTCATATTAAAATTTATAATTAGATTTAAAATTGAGATTAGCAAAAATATTGAAAAAATTCTTTTTTTATGTAATAAATACAATTAAATTTGTGTTTATTGCGTTATTGATAAAAATTTAACTTAATTATTGATTATTTTAAATTTAAAAAAGTTTGTTCCCAACGTAAACAATATTTGGGTTTTCCAATAGTGGTGTAATATTCTCACGGAACTTCATCATATGGTCGGAAACTTGATGATTGTGAAGGTCTTCATTGGTTTCCCAGTTTTCATGGATGAAGAATACACCTTTGTTCCTGTTGTCTTCGAAGAGGTCATACTGTATGCAGCCTTTTTCTTTGCGAGTTTCTATGACTAGTTTTTTGAGCAATTCAATAGCATCCATTATTGAGTTTTCTTTGATACGGATGATCGCACTTAGGTAAATGTTCATTATATGATTCTAAAAATTTTGATTATCAAATTTATAAAAAATTATGCCTTATCAATTTTAAATATCAGATTTATATATTTAATAAAAAAAAGTGTACTTTTGGGAAAATTCAAAAAAGCGTAAAATGGCAGAATACAAACTATTGCTCCCGAGTATGGGCGAAGGAGTTATGGAAGCGACAATTATCAGCTGGATGTTTAATGAAGGTGATTTTATAAAAGAGGACGAATCTGTGGTAGAAATTGCAACAGATAAGGTAGATTCTGATGTTCCGACACCAGTTTCGGGAAAAATTGTCAAAATCCTTAAACAGAAAGATGAAGTTGCTAAAATAGGTGAAGCCATTGCGATTTTGGAAACAGAAGGTACTTCTTCAAATTCTGAAACACCTGAACCAAAATCTTACGAAGAAGTAAAAGACCAAATCGTTCAGCCAGAGCCGGAAGTTGTAAAAACTCTGGAACAGCCATTGTCTAATCATTCTGATAATTCATTCAATGATCAAAGTTCTGATTTATATCTTTCACCTTTGGTAAAGTCAATTGTTCAGCAGGAAAAAATCTCAGAAGCAGAATTAACGTCAATCAAAGGAAGCGGATTAGAAGGTAGAATTACAAAAGAAGATATTTTAGGTTTTGTGAAAAATAGAGGCGTGGGTCAGTCTGCTCCTGCTCAACAATCAGTTACACAAGTTTCTGAAGTTAAAGTTCAGCCAACTCCAGCTCAGCCAATCAGTGTAAACGAAGGCGACGAGATCATCCAAATGGATCGTGTCCGAAAAATCATTGCGGATGCGATGGTTAATAGTAAGCATACTTCGCCGCATGTAACTTCATTTATCGAAACAGATGTTACAAATGTTGTGACCTGGAGAAATGCCAATAAAAATTCTTACCAGAAAAGAGAAGGCGAAAAACTAACTTTTATGCCGATTTTTATCCGAGCGGTCGTGAAAGCCATTCAGGATTTTCCGATGATCAACGTTTCTGTGGATGGCGATAAGATCATCAAGAAAAAGAACATCAATATCGGAATGGCAACAGCGCTTCCGGATGGGAATCTAATTGTTCCGGTTATTAAAAATGCTGACCAACTCAGTTTGTCAGGTTTAGCAAAAGCCATCAATGATCTGGCTTACAGAGCACGTAATAAAAAATTGACACCAGCAGACACACAAGGTGCAACTTATACTATTTCTAATGTCGGAACTTTTGGAAACCTTATGGGAACACCGATTATTCCTCAGCCTCAAGTTGCGATTTTGGCGGTTGGTGCGATTGTGAAAAAACCTGCAGTTATCGAAACTGAGTTTGGAGATGTGATTGCAATTCGTCAGAAAATGTTTATGTCGCATTCTTACGACCATAGAGTAGTAGATGGCAGTCTTGGCGGAATGTTCCTGAAACATGTCAACGATTATCTGGAAAATTGGGACCTCAATACAGAAATATAAAATCAAAGCCTCAGAATTTTCTGAGGCTTTTTTATTTTAAATATTACATTTTTCTATAATTCATCCAACTCATCACTTCCGGCTTGTCCTTCATTCATCAGATAAGCTTTAAGGAAAGGTGTCAGGTTACCATTCATTACACCGTCCACATCAGAAGTTTCATATCCGGAACGTACATCTTTTACCAATTTATAAGGATGCATCACGTAATTTCGGATTTGAGAACCCCATTCGATTTTCATCTTTCCCGCTTCGATTTCGTTTCTGGCTTTCATTCGTTCTTCCAATTCGATTTCATAAAGTCTTGAACGTAAGAGTTGCATTGCTTTTTCTTTATTCTGAAGCTGGGAACGTGATTCTGAGTTTTCAATGATAATTCCGGTTGGTGCATGACGAAGACGAACTGCGGTTTCAACCTTATTTACGTTTTGTCCACCAGCCCCGGAAGAACGCATCGTTTCAAAACTGATGTCGGCCGGATTAATATTGATTTCAATCGTGTCATCCACCAAAGGATAGACATATACCGAAACGAAACTCGTATGTCGTTTGGCATTACTGTCAAACGGCGAAATTCTTACCAATCTGTGAACACCATTTTCACCCTTTAGGTAACCGAAAGCAAACTCTCCTTCGATTTCCAGGGTTACAGTCTTAACTCCGGCAACATCACCTTCCTGGAAATTCAGTTCACGGATTTTGTAACCTTGCTTATCTGCCCACATCGTGTACATCCGCATCAGCATACTGGCCCAGTCACAGGATTCTGTTCCGCCGGCGCCGGCTGTGATCTGTAGAACTGCGGATAACTCGTCGCCTTCGTTAGAAAGCATATTTTTGAATTCCAGATTTTCTACTTTTTCGACTAATTGAGGGAAAGATTCATCGAGTTCTTTTTCAGAATCCGGGTCTTCTTTTGCAAATTCTAAAAGAACCTGCAAATCCTCAAACTGGGAATGGATCTCTTCATAACTTTCTACCCATTTTTTCTTGGAACGAAGTTGTTTTAGGAAAACTTCAGCTTCTTTTGGCTTTTCCCAGAATTCGGGAGCGGCGGTTTTCTCGTCATCGTTGGAAATTTCAATTTTTTTCTTTTCGATCTGGAGGAACTTATGCAGGTCTTCTATTCTGGATTGTATGTCTTTTATTTGGTCTGTGTTTACCACGTTTGTATTGATTTTTGGAAAGCAAATTTACGGTTTTTATACTTATTTACTTGCTTTTATATCATACAGGAATTTCCAGAATTTCAAAATTCACGATATTTACGATTTATTTGAAAAACTATTGAGCTTATGAAAGTGAATTTATTTTTTAAAATCATATTTGTAACACTGTTTGCAATTGTGGTCAATATCTTTATTTATTTTGCTTTTGGAAGTGTTTACTCCGCACCTTTGTTCAATATAGATTCTTTCAAAGAACAGTACGAAAGTGGTGTTTATCAATACCGTTGGCTAAGTACCTCTCTTTTAATTTATATTTATAATTTTCTGGAAGGCCTTCCATTTGAAATTAGGCTTAAAATGGATTTTTGGGATAAGAATGCGCAACCAAATATGTTTTTCGCTTATGCATTTCTTAATACATTTTTTTTGATATTAACGAATATCGTTCTGCTGTTGATAACCGAAACAAAGTATTTCTTTGCAAACCAGTCGGAGAAAATATTTGTCATTACACTTTCTACATTGTCGATCGGACTGTCTCAGTTTGTGTTGGTTCCTTATGACTGCAGCAGTTATTTCTTTTTATTTGTTTTTGTCTTAATATTTTTGAAATATCTGGAAAATAAAAGATTGGTTCTGTTTCTTGTTTTGATTTCTATTTTGATGATTTCTACACTTAACAGAGAATCTTCTGCTTTGTCGCTGTCATTTGCAGCGGTTTTTTTGTATAATAAATATGGTTTAAATAAAGAAAGTTGGCAACCGCTGGTATATTTATTAATTGGTTTTTTGGCGACCTATATTGGAGTAAGATTAGCTACTGATAGTTTTGAGATTAGAAATGAAAATTTTTTTGTTGGAAATGTCACGCAAACAAGAAGTTTATTTGGGATTTTATTTTGGATAGTATTTTTTGCATTTAGTTTGTTGGTGTCCAATAATAGGCAGACAACCAGGAATATATTGATTTTTCACCTTTTTTCGCTACCGTACATTATTATGTGTTTTTATACAGGAGCTTTGTATGAGATAAGATTATATATTCCTATTTTCCTGAGCTGTCTCATGATTTCGAAACTCTCTATTGATAAAATAAAAATTAATTAAATTTTATTTGTTGATTTTCAATTAGTTATATATTTTGTTGAATTAATTTAAAAAAATCAGGCAACCATTTCAATAGTTTGCCGTCTTATAGTCAGAAAGAGAAAATGAAACGAGATTTACAACATATCTTTTCCAAAGCAAAGAAAAATGACCGACTGGCTCAGAAGAGTTTGTTCGAGATGTTTTCAGGAAAAATGTTGTCGGTTGCCAATTCGTACATCAATAATCGGAATGATGCAGAAGATGTTTTGATGAATGCTTTTTATAAAGCGTTTACGAAAATTGAAGATTGTAAGAATTATGAATCATTTCCTTTTTGGCTGAGAAAAATTGTGGTGAATGACGCCATTAGTTTCATTAGAAAAAACAAACATATTCTGTATGCGGAAACTGAATTTACAGATGCGATTGCAGAACAGACGGAAGATGTTACGGAATTTTCTCAGGATATAGATTTAGAAGTGATTTTCAAAGAAATGCCGATTGGTTACAAACTGGTTTTCAATCTTTCGGTTTTTGAGGAAAAGAAGCATCAGGAGATTGCAGAAATCCTGAATATCTCCGAAGGAACAAGCAAAAGCCAATTGAGTAAAGCAAAGAAATGGCTTCAGGATTATTTTGATCAACAACAAAACACCAAACAAAATGCAGAATCTGAAATCTAAATACGAACAACAGGAAATGAAAGTTTCTGACAGTCTTTGGGACAGATTGGAAGAGAAACTCGACCAGGCTCCTGTGAGAGAAAAGAAACCGAAAGTGATTTGGTTGCGATATGCCGCTGTGATTTTGTTAATGGTTGGTTTAGGCGGAAGTTTTCTGGTTATTAATAATAAATCTCATATTAATGAAAATCAGGAGTTTGCAAATCAGACTAATAATCAAAATACAGTTCTAACAACAATTGACCAGTCAGAGAGTAATGGAGCTGAGAAATTAATTCCAGCAAAAAATAATTCCGAAACTGATAATCAAAAATTGGCGGTTGAAAATGGGAAAAATTCTTCTAATCCACTTATATTGACGGAATCAGTTAAAAAAGTGAATCAAACTAACAATCAAATTCCTGAAAAAGAAAACATTATAAAAAAAGAAGAACCTCAGATTGTTTCTAAACCGGAAGAACAATTGGCTCAAACTGATATTCAGAAACCAAAAGAAAAAGTAAAATACGTGTCTTCGTCTGATTTACTTTTCGGAGTAGAAATAGACAAGGCCAAAACAGAAACACCAAAATCCGCAATGGGAATCAACACACCGAAAATCAAAAGCGAGTCTGATTTCCCAAACCCGAAACGTATCAAACTCTTCGGAATTACACTTTACGACAAAGATTCTACAACTACTAAATAATTAAACTATGAAATTTAAAATTTTACTTCTGGCAATGCTTTCCAGCTTTGCTACAGCACAGACTACGCTTGATAATCAGATGAAATCTTATACCGAGAAAGTCAATTCAATCGTATCGACAGAGAAAGCGAATATGAAAGCTGAAACAGATAAAATAGATGAAGCATTTTCTTCCGGAAAAATAACCAAATCAGAACAGATCGCTCAGAAAGAGGCTGTTTCTAAAAAATATGAAGCTATTATTAATGATAAAATTGAAAATGAGCGTCAGCAACTGGAAGATATCACAAAAACTGCTGTTACCAATTCGGTTTATAATACAAAACCAGACACTTTGAAAAGTAAAAATGTGATGGTTTTTGGAACCTCTGGTTTATCAATTAAAATTAAAAAGAGAGACAGGTCGCCAAAAGAATATATCAATACGAGTGCTGTCAGTGTAGGTTATGCTTTCGCAAATCTTACAAAGGACAAAGGCAGCTTCAATCCGTTTGAAAATGATTCTGAGATGAGAATCGGAAACTCGCACAGTGTTGAGGTACAGTTCAGAAAAGATAAGCAGTTGGGAAGCTTCACGAGTCCTTGGGTTTTGAGATATGGATTGGCTTACAGAACCGATACCTATATGCCGAAACGTCCGCAGGTTTTTGTTCAGGATAACTCACAATTATTTCTTGAAGATTTTCAGGAAGGAAACTTAAAACGTTCAAAACTGAGAAATGTTTACTTGACTTTACCAATTGAATTTCAATTATATCTGAATCCAAAATATACAGAATATGACGGAAAACAATATCTCGAGGTCCGAAAAAAAATGTGGAAAGTTGGATTGGGAGCTTATGCGGGAATCAATACGAGAAGCATCGTAAAAGTGAAATATCATAATGAAAACGATAAGTTCAAAAAGTATGATTATACTTTGGATGACGGCGTGAATGCTTTCTTGTTCGGCGGGAAATTCAGTTTGGGTTATGGAGGTGTTAATTTATTCATCAAAAAAGATTTCACACCGATTTTCAATAGCAAGGCAAACTTACCAAACAAAAACGGAATCCAAATCGGAATAGAAATCGCCAATATTGATTTTTAACTGATAACATTTTTCATAGAACATTCTTATACACTATTTTCTTATTAAAGCTCATATCTCGAAAGGGATGTGAGTTTTTGTCTTAAAATCCTTTGTTTTGTCATTCCGAAGGAATCTCAACAGTCTCTATCCCTTCCGAAGGTCAAAATCACATTTGAAAAATCTTCTTAATTCATTTTTGCAACTCAAAATTTTTTTATTTACATTGGCGAACAAGAATTAAGAATGAAAAATTTACAGTTAATCGGTTTGTTTTTGGTTGTGGCAGGCAGTTTTTTGCCTTTGGTCCATATTCCGATTGTTGGAAACTGGAACTATTGGAAAGTGGATAACACACTCGCCATCATACTTTGGGGATTTTCTTTATTAATGCTGGTTTTTATCCTGATTGACAAAAATAAATTCGTGAGAATAATGGTATTCTTAATGATTTTGCTTTTTGTTTTCACAATCGTTGCGATTAAGTTGAAATCTTTGGATTATTTCAGTTTTTTACCATTCAAGTCTTGGCGATCCACATTTGCCGGAATTGTAAAATTATCTTGGGGATGGTTCATAGAATTTCTTGGAGCAGTCCTGATTTTAATCGCATCAAGAAAAAATAGAATTGAACCACAAAGACACAAAGATTTTCACAAGGAAAACGATTAATTCAAAAATTTGACGAAGTCAAACCTTGTGGCCTTAAAATATTAGTAGTTAAAAAAATTGTACACTTTGTGTTTGAAAAATTAATATACAATCAAAATTAAAAATATTATGAAAGAAGTATTCATTGTATCAGCAGTCAGGACACCGATGGGAAGTTTTATGGGAAGCCTTTCGAGCGTTCCAGCGACACAATTGGGCATTACTGCGGTAAAAGGAGCTTTAGACAAAATCAATCTTGACCCGACTTTGGTTCAAGAAATTTATATGGGAAATGTTTTACAGGCCAACGAAGGACAGGCTCCGGCAAGACAAGTGGCTTTAGGCGCTGGTTTGTCAAATCGTACGCCTTCAACAACGATCAATAAAGTTTGTGCTTCCGGAATGAAAGCCGTTACAATGGCTGCTCAGGCGATTAAAGCAGGAGATGTAGATGTTATTGTTGCGGGTGGAATGGAAAATATGTCGATGGTCCCTCATTATCTTGACGGAAGAAATGGTGTGAAACTTGGCGATATCAAAATGCAGGACGGACTTCTGAAAGATGGTTTGACCGATGTTTACAACAAAGTTCACATGGGTGTATGTGCGGAATTGTGTGCTAAAGAAAACAATATTACAAGAGAAGAGCAGGATGCCTTTGCTATTCAATCTTATAAAAGATCGGCTGCAGCTTGGGAAGCCGGCAAATTCGCAGATGAAGTTGTTCCTGTAACCATTCCTCAAAGAAAAGGAGAACCAGTTGTTTTCTCAGAAGATGAAGAATACAAAGCTGTTAAATTTGATAAAATTCCAACTTTGCCAACAGTTTTCCAAAAAGAAAACGGAACTGTAACGGCTGCAAATGCTTCAACCTTGAACGACGGTGCTTCTGCCTTGATTCTGATGTCGAAAGAAAAAGTGGATGAATTGGGAATAAAGCCATTGGCAAAAATCATTTCTTACGCTGATGCAGCTGTTGAGCCGGAAAGATTCACAACGGCACCTTCAAAGGCTTTACCGATTGCTCTGGAGAAAGCTGGACTTACAAAAGATGATATTGATTTCTTTGAATTTAATGAAGCGTTTTCTGTTGTTGGTTTAGCAAATAACAAAATTCTCGGATTGGATTCTGCGAAAGTAAACGTGAATGGAGGAGCGGTTTCTATCGGTCACCCGCTGGGAAGTTCCGGTTCCAGAATTATCGTAACCTTGATCAACGTTCTGAAACAGAATAATGCAAAACTCGGTGCAGCTGCTATTTGCAACGGTGGCGGTGGCGCAACGGCTATCGTGATTGAAAATTTGCAATAGATTTTTAATACCACTTCGACTTTTGTGGTTGAAATAACAAAATAAAATTCAAAACCCTTTCAGATTTCAAAGTCTCGAAAGGGTTTTTTGTTATTAAATTTATGATACAAACGCATTTTTTTGTCAACTTGTAATTCCTTTTTTTACATTTGTCTAAATAATTATTTCCAATGTCTGAAATAGAAAAAAAACAATTCCCGAAAACTCAATTAAGAATAATCCGAAAATAATGCGCGCCTGGGCATTGTATGACTGGGCAAACTCAGTTTATTCACTCGTTATTACTTCCACAATTTTCCCAATATATTACTCGATTCTTACAACGGCTTATGAAAAAGATGAGTATGTGAAGGAAACGGGACAATGGATAAAAGTTCCTGTAAGAAATCTGATTAAAATCTTCGGAAAAGAATATCAGCCTGATGCAGTTTACGGCTATTCTCTTACGCTTTCATTTTTGATCGTGGTTTTACTTTCTCCGATTTTGTCTTCTTTGGCAGATACGATTGGAAATAAAAAATCTTTCCTCCAGTTTTTCTGTTATCTTGGAGCAACATCTTGTATGGGATTGGCGATGTTTACAGGAATGGGAAGTGTCTGGCTGGGATTATTATTCAGTGTGACAGCAAGTGTCGGCTTCTGGGGAAGTTTAGTTTTCTATAACTCCTTTTTACCGGACATTGCAACGCCTGACAAACAAGATGCATTATCTGCAAAAGGTTATGTTTACGGTTATATCGGTTCTGTGATTTTGGTGGTGATTTGCCTTGTTCTGATTCAGGTTTGTGCGGAAACTCCTAAACAGGCGGCGATTTACACAAGAGTAAGTTTCTTGTTGACAGGCGCTTGGTGGTTTGGATTCTCACAATATACATTTAAACATTTGCCACAATTTGGCCAGGTTAAAGAACAATTGCCAAAGGATTTGGTTTTGCTTAATTATAAAAATATTTTCAAAAGTCACGCTGAACAAGGCGGTTTTGTTGAGGTTTTCAAAGACAACATCAGTTTCTATATTGATATTGTAAAACAAAGTTTCAAAGAATTATTTAAGGTTGGAAATCATCTTTTCGGAGACAGAAATCTTAAATATTTCCTGACCAGCTTTTTCTTTTACAGTGTTGGTATGCAGACCATTTTTCTTATGGCAACTTTGTTTGGGAAAAGCGAGATCAATATGGCTCAGGACAAATTGATAATGACATTATTGTTAATTCAAATCGAGGCGATTATAGGTGCATTATTTTTCTCCTGGTTATCGAAGAAAATAGGAAATAAAAATGTCATCAGTATTACAGTTGCAATGTGGATAGGGGCCTGTCTTGCGGCATATTACCTTAATAAAGAAAACCCGAATGTAGAATATCAGTTCTATGGAATTGCCGGTGTTATTGGTCTGGTAATGGGTGGTTTGCAGGCAATGTCCAGGTCAACTTATTCCAAATTGCTTCCGACTGATTCTATGGATAATACAACGTATTTCAGTTTCTATGATGTATTAGAAAAATTGGCGATTATTCTTGGAACATTCATCTTTGCAACGTTGATTGAGCATTACAACAATATGCGCTATGCTGCTTTATCGATGACAATTTTCTTTGCTTTGGGATTGGTTTTTATTCGTTTTCTAAAAGTTAAAAATAATACCAAATAATTGCTGGTTTGAAAATATTAAGTTTTGCATTTTTATTCATATTCTCGATCTTAAGCTCTCAAAGTCCGGTTGTCGAAGATTTGAAAATCGGAGAGAAAGTAACTTTGAATTCGAAAATTCTTAATGAAAAAAGAACACTGAATATTTATCTTCCTCAGAATTACGATAAATCCAAAAGTTATCCTGTCATTTATATTCTGGATGGAAGTATGAATGAGGATTTTCTTCATTTGGTCGGACTTCAGCAATTTTTCAATTTGTCATTTAAGATGCCTGACTTTATTATTGTCGGGATTGAAAATGTTGATAGAAAAAGAGATTTTACATTTCACACAGATTTGAAAGATTTACAGCAAGATTATCCTACGACAGGACATTCGGATAAGTTTATTCAGTTTGTTGAGGAGGAATTACAACCTTACATCGATAAAACCTATAAGACCGATAAAACGAAATATGTTATTGGGCAATCATTGGGCGG
This sequence comes from Epilithonimonas caeni DSM 17710, assembly GCF_000426465.1. Lineage (GTDB taxonomy): Bacteria > Bacteroidota > Bacteroidia > Flavobacteriales > Weeksellaceae > Epilithonimonas > Epilithonimonas caeni. The sequence continues at coordinate 761,607 of NZ_AUFK01000009.1, read as the reverse complement.
ATTGGTCGCCACGGAAATCTTTTTGAAAAAACCGGAGCTTTTCACGCATTATTTCATCATCAGTCCGAGTCTTTGGTGGGACAACGAAAGTCTTTATAATAATGCCGCAAAATTGATTTCACAACAAAAAGATGATGAATGTTTCGTTTATATTTCTGTTGGCAAGAATGAGCATGAAATGATGGTAAAGGAAGCAGACGGATTATATCAAATCCTTAAAAATTCTGGAAAAAAGAAATTGAAATTAGAATATAAGCTAATGACCGACGATAATCACGCGACTATTTTGCACAAAAGTGTTTACGAAGGTTTTCTGAAATTATTTCCGCCAGAGAGCTAATTTTGATCTATTGATTGAAATTCAAAATTTCGGTTCATTTATTGATAACATTGGAATAGTTTATTTTTTGTAAATTTGCATCATCAAAGCACGATATGAATAACCCTTTATTTTACGCAAAAATAATTTTGTTCGGAGAATACGGAATGATAGAGAACTCACAAGGGTTGGTTGTACCGTATAGTTTTTATAAAGGAACACTTAAGTTTTCTGATTTGGACAACGATTTTGAGAAAAGATCCAACCAATCTTTAGAAAAATATTCCAATTATTTAGCTGATTTAGAATTGCCTTCAGATTTCAAACTGAATGTAGATGCTTTCAAAAATGATATAGAGAAAGGTTTGTTCTTCGATTCCAACATTCCGCAAGGATATGGTGTTGGAAGTTCAGGCGCCTTGGTTGCAGCAATTTTCGAAAAATATTCTTTCACAAAAAGAGATCCGGAAACCATTTCTAAAGATGAACTGAAAGACCTGAAAAAAGTTTTCGGTTTGTTGGAAAGCTATTTCCATGGGACAAGTTCCGGGATGGATCCTTTGATTTGCTATATGAATCTTCCGATTCTTATCGAGAACAAGGAGAATGTTGGCAAAGTTTCTCTTCCAAAAGAAGAAGTAGGAAAAGGCGCCATTTTCTTGATTGATTCCGGAATAACCGGAGAAACCGGGCCAATGATTCAGATCTTCTTTGAGAAACTAAAAAATGAAGGTTTCCGTAAGACGTTGAAAGAAGAATTTATCCGTTACAATAACGCTTGTATCGACGCTTTCCTGAAAAAAGATATGAACCCGTTTTTTCGAAATCTGAAAAAATTGTCGGTTTGGGCTTACGAGCATTTCCGCCCGATGATTCCGGAAAATCTTTTCAATGTTTGGAAAAAAGGTCTGGATTCAAACGCTTATTACCTGAAACTTTGCGGTAGCGGAGGCGGAGGTTATATTCTTGGTTTTGCAAAAGATTATGCAAAAGCGGAAGAGATGTTGGAAGGATTCCACAAAGAAGTGATTTACAGATTTTAATCAATTTAATAAAACCAAGTCTTCGACTCCGCTCAGACTGACAGCTCTAAATTATGGTTAGCATTAGCGTTGTCACACTGAGCGGAGTCGAAGTGTTTAAGTACAGTAATTAAAATGACAAACGAAGAAAAACCAACTTCCCGAAATGCACTTTACCGTATTTCTCAGTTGATGGGTTTTCTTTTGGGTGCTCGTTTTTTTGTTACGGTTTTGCTCACTTTTGCGCTTTACGTTTCTACATTTTTCTTATTCAATAGGGAGGAGACTTTAAGAAATTTTGTATTTGATTATAAAGTTCACTCGATTATCATTTGTTCCGTTCTCAGCATTTTGGCAGGCGGAATCATCAATCGGTTTTATGATAAGGAAAAAGACCAATTGACCCAACCTTTCCGTTCAAGACTACAAAGTTTCCTCAAAGAAAAATACTTTCTTACGGCTTATGTCATTCTGAATGTATTATCACTGGGATTGGCAATTTTCGTGTCTCACAGAGTTTTTATTTTCTTCCTGATCTATCAGTTTCTGATGTGGTTTTACAGTCATAAACTTAGTAAGATCATTGTCCTCAACAATTTTACTTTTGTTGCCTTGACACTTTACCCATTCTTTGGGATGTTGATTTATTATCAGACATTCTCTCTCAAGATTTTGTTTCTGGCCATTTTTCTTTTCCTGATGTTATTTATCATCGATATTATGAAAGATACATTAACAAAAAATGCTGATAAAATGTTCGGTTATGATACAATTGCTAATAGATTGGGGTTTCAAAATACGAGGTCGATTTTATTAATTTTGTTAATGATTACTTTAGCAACTTCCGTGGTTCTAAGTGTTGGCATTGGCTTCAAAAACATTATGGCCTGGTATTTTTTAACGACAACGATCGTTATTATTGGAACTGTTTTTATGCTTTTCCGAAATCAGAAGAATGACAAATTCAAATCTCTGAATCTTCTTAGGCTGTGGATTTTCTTCGGGATCTTAGCAATGCTTTTCGATGGGATTTATCACAAATATCCTTGGCTGATTTAAAATAAAAATATCTGGATGCCAATAATAATTAGAAAAAATAGACTAGAAGATAACGAGATACTTGCCAAGATCATCAGAAGTTGTTTTCACGATTTCAAAGTAGAATGCACTTGTGGGACGGTTTATTCCGACCCAACTACGGATGATTTGTATTCGTTATTCAAAGCAGAAAGTTCAGCTTTGTTTGTTGCTGAAGAAAATGGTTTGATTTTAGGATGCTGTGGTCTTTTTCCAACAGAGAACCTTCCTGAAAATACAACAGAACTGGTGAAGTTTTACCTTACAAAAGAAGCGAGAGGAAAAGGAATCGGAAAATTGCTGATGGAAAAATGTTTTGAAAAAGCAAAAGAATTAGACTATCAAAAAGTTTATCTGGAAAGTTTGCCAGAATTCAGCAAAGCCGTTTCCATTTACGAAAAGCAAGGATTTCAGTATTTGGAAAAAGCCTTGGGTGATTCCGGACATTCTGGTTGTAATCTTTGGATGATCAAAAATTTGGACTAAGATTGTATCAACAAATCTTAAGAGCAATCAATAGAATAGTCTAATAATCTTTTGAAACCAGACTTTTAAATTGATTTATTAAATAATTTCTCGCTGATTAAGCAAATTATACAGATTTTTATTAATTATCTGCTAAATCTCTAAAATCTGCGAGATTTAAAATTTTAATATACTAAAAATTAAACTTCTGATTCTATCCAAAAATATCATTCAAAACCTTTGCTAATCTCAATCCGCCGTACAACAATTGTCTTTCAAGTGTGGATTCAAAACGATAGTTGTAATTATAACTCAATTTGGAATCTTTCGGAGTTTGATAATAGATTGAATTAGCAATTTTGTGGCTGTCAAACAACCATTCTTCCAAAGTTCCGCTTTGGATCTGTTTCACCTCATCTTTTGATTTTACGTCCAAAAGATTTGCAAATTCTGTATAAGTATATTTTTGGTCATCAACCAATTTTGAATCCCAAAGCGAATGCAGATTGGTATTTTGTCCAAAGTAGGTGACATTGATTTTGTTTCCTCCCAAATCCTCAGCTCTTCCAACGTGCAACGGCTGATGAAGGTCACCAACTAAATGAATCAGGAAAATCAAAGCTTCTTTTTTATCTTTATCAGAAACATTTTTGTCTTTGATTTTGTCAGATAGGATTCTGATTTGAGTGTAAAGATTCGGAGATTTCTGGACCGATAAAGAATCTTTGAACTGTTGAAAATTCTTCTGTGGATTGATGTTGACATAATGCCACGCAGAAGTTTCTTTCCAAACACCTGTTGTGTCAGATTTGATGAAATCCGGCCAGTTGGCGTAGTAAGCCATTTTCTGTTCTCCAAATAATTTTTTGATATTTCTTTGAGCTTTGGAACTCAAGTGATGTTGTGCTATTTCCGCTACAATTCTGTGTCCTGTCAATCCCCACGCAAAAGAGTAGAGTGATGATAAAATACAAATTGCCAATGTGGATCTTGATAAAATACGTTTCATTTTTTTGATTTATTTCAGATTGCAAATATACCTTTACCCATAGTTTTATTCTCACAAAATCATTGTTAAATATTATTAAACTTAAGTTAAGCTAAAGTGCAATCGTCGATTAATTTCCGTATTTTTGCGTTTTCCCAGAATGAGACTTTTCAATGAAGAATAATCAAGAATTTATCGAGATTTACGGTGCCAGAGAACACAATCTCAAGAATATATCTGTAAAAATCCCAAGGAATGAGTTGGTTGTTATCACAGGACTTTCCGGAAGCGGAAAATCCTCTTTGGCTTTTGATACGATTTTTGCCGAAGGCCAACGCCGTTACATCGAAACTTTTTCCGCATATGCAAGACAGTTTTTGGGCGGACTAGAACGGCCGGATGTTGATAAAATCGAAGGATTATCGCCGGTAATTGCCATCGAACAGAAAACGACGAACAAAAATCCACGTTCAACCGTTGGAACCATTACGGAATTGTATGATTTTCTGAGACTTCTGTTTGCAAGAGTTTCGGATGCTTATTCATTATCATCAGGGAAAAAATTGGTAAGTTATACCGAGGAACAAATTCTGGAAACGATTAAAGATAACTTCAAAGGGAAGAAAGTTTATTTACTCGCGCCGGTCGTACGTTCCAGAAAAGGACATTACCACGAATTGTTCATCCATCTTTCCAAAAAAGGTTATTCTCAGGCCAGGATCGATGGTGTTTTACAAGACATCGAATATGATTTGAAACTTGACAGATATAAGACCCACGATATTGAAGTGGTGATTGACCGATGGATCATCGGAGAAAATGCTACTGAACTAAGAATGCAAAAATCCCTGAAAACTGCTTCTGATATGGGCGAAGGATTGATTGCGATTCAGGAAATGGGACAAGACGAGATTCATTTTTTCAGTAAGAATCTGATGGATGATTCTACGGGAGATTCTATGGCTTTGCCGGAACCTAATACATTTTCCTTCAATTCTCCAAAAGGAAGCTGCGAAACCTGCAAGGGGCTTGGAACTGTTAAAAAGGTCAATACAGATTATTTTGTAGAAAACGACAAATTATCAATTAACCAGGGCGCATTGTTGCCATTGGAACAGCTGAAATCCAACAAATGGATTCTGTCTCAAATCAAATCAATTCTTGAAATTTTTGATTTAGGTTTGACAACCCCATTCAAAGATATTCCGAAAGAAGCCTTAGAGTACATCTATTACGGTTACAGTAGCGACATTACCAAAGAACTGAAACACGCCGGAATTTCTAAAAAAATCAAAATCAATTTCGAAGGTTTGGTAAAAACCCTCGAAGAGATTGTTGAGGAAAGAGAAAATTACGATGCTGTTTTGGTAGAACGAAATTTCACGACAGAAGAAACTTGTCCGACTTGCAAAGGCGCACGTCTCCGCCAGGAAAGTCTGAGTTTCAAAATCGATGGAAAAAATATTGCGGAAGTTAACGGATTGTCTTTGCTGGATTTCAAAGATTGGTTGGCGGATGTAAAAGATAAATTCAGTGATAAGAACAAAATCATTGCGCACGAAATCCTGAAAGAGATCGAAACCAGACTGCAATTCCTTTTGGATGTCGGTTTGGATTATCTCAGTTTGAGCAGAAGCTCGAAAACACTTTCCGGAGGAGAATCCCAGAGAATTCGTCTGGCGACTCAGATCGGCTCTCAATTGGTCAATGTTCTTTATATTTTGGATGAACCTTCAATCGGTCTTCATCAACGTGATAACGAAAGGTTGATTAATTCCTTGAAACATCTTCGTGATATTGGTAATTCGGTTCTGGTGGTGGAGCACGACAAAGACATGATTCTGGAAGCTGACCACGTTCTGGATATCGGTCCGAAAGCGGGAAAATTCGGTGGAGAGATTCTTTGGCAAGGTCATCCGAAAGACATTAAAAAAGCCAATACGATTACAGCTGATTATATCACAGGAAAACGGAAAATAGAAATTCCTGCCAAACGTAGAAAAGGAAACGGAAAATCGATTGTCCTGAAAGGTGCGACCGGTAATAACCTTAAAAATGTAACGCTCGAAATTCCTCTTGGAAAATTGGTTGTGGTTTCAGGGATTTCCGGAAGTGGAAAATCATCTTTGATCAATGGAACTTTGTACCCGATTCTGAATCGTCATTTTTACAGAGCCATCCAGGAACCTTTGCCTTACAAAAGCATCGAGGGAATTGATAATATCGATAAAATCGTAGACGTCGACCAAAGTCCGATCGGAAGGACGCCGCGTTCCAATCCAGCGACTTACACGGGAATGTTCACAGATATCCGAAATCTTTTCGCTGAATTGCCGGAAAGTAAAATCCGTGGTTACAAAGCCGGACGTTTTTCTTTCAATGTGAAAGGCGGACGTTGCGAAACTTGTCAGGGAGGCGGTTTGAAAGTGATTGAAATGAATTTTTTACCAGACGTTTATGTTCATTGTGAAACCTGCCACGGAAAACGTTTCAACCGCGAAACTCTGGAAGTCCGTTACAAAGGAAAATCGATTTCCGATGTTTTGGATATGACGATCAATGAAGCGGTAGAATTTTTCCAGCCGATTCCGAAGATCTTTAACAAAGTAAAAACTCTGAAAGATGTTGGCCTAGGTTATATCACAATTGGACAGCAATCCACGACCTTGAGTGGAGGAGAGGCACAACGTGTAAAACTGGCCACCGAACTTTCCAAAAAACAAACCGGAAATACGCTTTATATTCTGGATGAGCCGACCACAGGGCTTCATTTCGAAGATGTGAAAATTCTTATGGAAGCTATCGAACAACTGGTAGAACTAGGTAATTCTTTCATCATCATCGAACATAATATGGATGTTATCAAACTTGCTGACCATATTATCGATGTTGGTCCGGAAGGTGGAAAACACGGCGGACAGATCATTGCGGAAGGAACGCCGGAAGAGATTATCAAATCTAAAAAGAGTTTGACAGCAAGGTTTTTGAAAAAAGAAATGTAAACAGGTCAGATTATTAAAAATAAAAATTGCCATTCTTAAAGAGTGGCAATTTTGTTTTAATATTTTTAGTTCCAAATCTCGTTGGCTTCTGTCATAATAATAGGTTTTCCGTCCGTTACGACAATTGTATGTTCATGTTGTGCCATAAAACCACCTTTGTTCCCGACCATTGTCCAGCCATCTTCAAGAGTTTCAGCAATAGTCGAAGTCGTGGAAATAAAAGTCTCGATCGCCACTACAGAATTCTTCTTAAATCTTTGCATATTGAAACGGTCTCTGTAATTCGCGATCTCGTGAGGTTCCTCATGCAGGCTTCTTCCCACGCCGTGACCAGTCAGGTTTTTGATTACTTTATAGCCTCTTTTCTTGGCTTCGGTTTCCATCAAGTGCCCTATATCAGAGATTTTTACCCCGCCTTTAATATTTGAAATTGCTTTTTGCAATATTTCTTTGGAAGCATTAATGAGATTTTGATGTTGGTTGATGTCTTCTCCGATCACAAATGATGCTCCATTATCTGACCAAAACCCATCCAGTTCGGCAGAAATATCAATATTAATTAGATCACCTTCTTTCAGAATCGTTTTTTCTGAAGGAATGCCGTGACAGAACTCATTATTCACGCTGATACAAGTATAGCCAGGAAATCCATAAGTCAAATATGGAGCTGATTTGGCACCTAGATCGTTAAGGATTTTTGCACCGAAATCGTCCAATTCTTTTGTTGTGATTCCAGGTTTGGCAAAATTTTTCATTTCTTTTAAAGTGAGCGCAACCGCTTCACTTATCTTTTGCATTCCGATTAATTCTGACTCGTTGGTAATGGACATAATTTGTAATTTGATCTCATTTATATTCAAATTTATCAATTAAGAATTTATCAGGCAACAAAGGATAATACTTTTGTAATTGGTATCAGATTTGTGATTCATCAATAAAAAAGTTATGAAATCACTTAAAATTTATTTGGTAACAATTATTTTCTCGTTAAGTTTTGTAGCCTGTGCTGCTCCGCCAAGACCACCAAAGCCACCTAAACACCCAGGCCATGCTGCTAAACCAATGCCACCTGGACAAGCCAAAAAGGTCTATGGAACCAAGTCTGCAAAGCCTTTTGCCCCTGGACAAAACAAATAAAACATATATTAAGGATCTTGAAATTTCAAAATCCTTTTTCTTTTTTCCAATGTTAAATTTTTATCCTCAATGTTAATTTAATATTAACTAAATGTATATATTTTGTAACTTTGTCGTAACATTAGATAAGTAATAACTTAAAATCAATTGATTATGAACAAGAAAATGCTAGCGTTATCAATATTTTTATTTGGATTTTTAGGAACGCTAAACTTAGTAAAAGCTCAATCGACAGACAATAATATACAGGAAGTTTTCCTTAATTCGGGCGATGGTTTTGGGGAACTGAGAAAATTGCTGAAGGATAATTTTGATTTTACCAATCAGGATTATAAGGAAGGAATTGTAAATTCCAATGTGAGATTCAGTCTTTCACAGGATGGGAAAATTACCAATGTTCGCGCCAACGGTGACTGTAAAAATGTGAGCAAAGAAATTGAAAATGTTTTGTCACATCTGCTTTACAAAGTAGACGTGGACAAACTGAACCAAAAAATGGTAGCATCATCTTATGTAATGCCAGTGAGCGTTACGATAGATAACCGATAAGAATTAAAAGTTTAAAATTGTTAGGAAAGAGTCGTACATCTCTGGTGTACGGCTTTTTTTATCTCAAAACACTTCAACTCCGCTCAGTGTGACATTTCTAATCTAGTACATAAGGTTCTCGAAGGCTTTTAAAATTGTCAGGCTGAGCGGAGTTGAAGTTTTTTTTAATCAAATGATATATACTGTTATAGAACTATTTCTTTTGATACTTTTGTGGTTGCAAAATCTGAGAATTAAAAGTTTTTCATCTTTTCTCTATTTTCTTTCGTCTAATAACTGGTTTTTTCTATATTTATAAACCAACAAATTGAACAAAAGAAAACTCAATTTTATGATTGATAAAAGAGTGAAAAACGCTGAAGAAGCGGTAAAAGATATAGAAAACGGAATGACGATAATGCTTGGCGGATTCGGGCTTTGCGGCATTCCTGAAAATTGTATTGCGGAATTGGTAAGGAAAAATGTCAATAATTTGACCTGTATTTCCAACAATGCTGGTGTTGATGATTTTGGTTTGGGATTATTGCTTCAGAAAAAACAAATCAAAAAAATGATTTCTTCCTATGTTGGAGAAAATGCAGAATTCGAACGTCAGATGTTATCCGGAGAATTGGAAGTGGAATTGACGCCACAAGGAACTTTGGCAGAAAAATGCAGAGCAGCACAAGCCGGGATTCCGGCATTTTATACGCCGGCAGGTTACGGAACCGAAGTGGCGGAAGGTAAAGAAGTTAAAGATTTCAACGGAAAACCTCATATCTTGGAACACGCTTACAACGCCGAATTCTCCATCGTAAAAGCCTGGAAAGGCGACCACGCCGGAAATTTGATTTTCAAAGGTTCGGCTCGTAATTTTAATTTTCCAATGGCCGGAGCCGGAAAAATTACCATTGCGGAAGTAGAAGAATTGGTAGAACCTGGACAACTTGACCCAAATGAAATCCATATTCCCGGAATTATGGTTCAAAGGATTTTCCAAGGCGAGAATTATGAGAAAAGGATTGAGCAGAGGACTGTGAGGAAGAAGAACTAATTTATGCTTTGATAATTTATTTTATCCTCTTTCATAAATTTGGGTCATATTCAATACTTTTAATGTTTCTGTTTTCAATCTCAAGACGAAATCCATAACCATTTTGAAGATAATCGAGTAAAATTAAGTGTGTTTCAAAATTTTCAAAATCATCAACCTCAATCCAGAAATCAATTATATCTAAACTATCATACCATTTTTGCCCTACATATAAAAGTTCACCTTCTGTAAGTAATAATTTATTATGAAAATTTAATAGTTCGTCTTTTATATCTCCTATCCATTCTATATAATCAATCAATTTTAATAGCAATGAATTTGTAGGGTTATTATTTGAAAATACTACGCTGTTGTTATCATCTAACCATAAATCTTCAATTTTTACATTTTTATTCAGTATTACAATACTTTCAATTTCGTTAGTAAGAGTTATTCTATATTTATTCTCGTCATTTGCATTTGAAATAATAAAATCATTCAATTTCAATTTGGTGGGTATTTTAACAGACTTTGCGTCTCTTAAATCCCTGTAAGTTTTTTTATTCCAGCTATTTTTAGATTTGATATGTTCTTGGAGTAAACTTAATTTTTTAGTTTCAAACTCATTAAAATTATTATATAACAATTTTTCAATAATATTTGAAGCATAAATGTTTTCTTCAATTAACTCATACGCACAAGCGAGAGTATAATTTTCTTCAAAATTTTTCTCGTCAATATCTTTTAAAAAATTGATAATGTCATAAATATTCTCAATGCTTTTTTCGGAAGCATTTGATTTAATAAATTCGGCTTGAGCCTTTTCAAATTCAAAGGAGAAATTTTCCACGTATTATAAAAATTGATACTGTTAGTAAATATACTCTATAATTATGTAATCAAATTTAAACCTTCCTCTCCCCAATCTGCTGTCTCCACATTGCATAATACAAACCTTTTTCTGCAATCAGATTTTCGTGTGAGCCGGTTTCTATGACTTGTCCGCGTTCCAAAACATAGATTCGGTCGGCGTGCATAATCGTACTTAATCTGTGGGCGATGAGTACGGTGATTTGTTCTTTTTGTTGCGAAATTTCCTTGATGGTTGAAGTGATTTCTTCTTCCGTAATACTATCCAAAGCAGAAGTGGCTTCGTCAAAAATTAACAAGTTTGGTTTTCTCAATAATGCTCTTGCAATTGCGATTCTTTGTTTTTCGCCACCACTTAATTTCAGTCCACCTTCGCCGATAACCGTTTCGATGCCTTTTTCAGCACGTTCCAATAACGATTTGGTGCTGGATTTTTTCAAAGCGAGTTGGATGTCTTCTTCGCTGGCATTTGGATTCACGAACAGTAGATTTTCCTTAATAGTTCCTGCAAAAAGCTGTGTGTCTTGTGTCACAAACCCAATTTGGTTTCTCAGTTCATCAAAGTCAAATTCTTTCCCGTTGATTTGATTATAGAAAATATTACCTTCCTGAGGTCGGTACAATCCAACGAGTAATTTTACCAATGTACTTTTTCCGGAACCACTCGGGCCAACAAACGCAATCGTTTCGCCATTTTTTACATCAAATGAAATGTTATTCAAAGCCTTGAACTGCGCTGATTGATGTTTGAAAGAAACGTGCTTGAATTCCAGCTCATTGATTGAACCGATTTGTTTTGGTGTGTGCGGTTTTTCTTCCACAGGTTTTTTCATCAGGTTATCAAAGTTCTTCAAAGAAGCTTCGGCCTCACGATAAGAAATGATGATATTCCCGATTTCCTGCATCGGACCGAAAATGAAAAATCCATAAAACATCAATGACAGATATTGTCCCGGGGTTACAACATCCCGGAAAATCAAATACAGAAGTGTCAAAGTAATCAACTGCTGAAGAAAATTGACCATCGTTCCCTGAATAAAACTCAATGAACGGATGCTTTTTACTTTCTTCAGTTCGAGTCCTAGAATTTTATAAGTATTGTTATTAAGACGTTTGATTTCCTGTTTGGTCAAACCTAAACTTTTTACAATTTCTATGTTTCTTAAACTTTCGGTAGTGCTTCCAGCCAGACTTGTAGTTTCGAGAACAATGGTTTTCTGAATATTTTTGATTCTTTTACTGAGCAGGTTGGTAACAAATGCGATCAGGAAAATCCCGACAATATATACGGGCATTATCGACCAATGCAGTCTGAGAGCGTAAACCGAAACGAAAATGATACTTACTAAAATCCCAAAAAACACATTAATGAAATTAGTAATAAACTTCACCGAATCTTCTCTTACTTTAGTTAGAATCGACAACGTTTCGCCGCTTCTCTGGTCTTCGAATTCCTGATAAGGCAACGCCATAGAATGCTGTAAACCGTCCGTGAAAATATTAGCCCCGAATTTCTGCGTAATGACATTAACGGCATAATCCTGAAACGCTTTTGCAATTCTGCTGACCATCGCCGTTCCAATCAGTAAGCCTAAAAAGTAAAATGCACCGTGATAAATATCGGTCCCGTAAAGAAATTGATTCAGATTTCTGGGAATCAGTTTTTCTTTGTCAAAAAAGTGTGGATGCGTTACCAATTGGTCTAGGATATTTCCTGTAATTGCGGGCGCAAATAATGAAAATACCTGATTGATTGCGGCTAAAACCAGCGAGGCGATAATCAGCCATTTATGTGGTTTGAGGTAATGTAATAATGTTTTCATAAATTAGAATTGCAAATTTACTGATATAAATCTGATTGTTTTATTAATATTTACTGTGATGGGAAAAGCATTTTTCTATAACGTGAAATATTGATATATTGCGGTATAAGATTTTACTATGCTGACAAAAGAACAAATCGCACAACGCATATCAAAAGAAGTGAAAGACGGGATGTACGTCAATCTTGGAATCGGGATTCCGACTTTGGTAGCAAACTATGTTCCGGAGGATATTTCGGTGGAATTCCAGAGTGAAAATGGCGTTCTGGGAATGGGGCCTTTTCCTTTCGAAGGCGAAGAAGATGCAGACCTGATCAATGCAGGAAAGCAGACTATCACGATTCTTCCCGGCGGTTCTTTTTTTGATTCGGCGTTCAGTTTTGGGATGATCAGAAGTCAGAAAGTGGATTTGACGATTCTAGGCGCAATGGAAGTTTCTGAGAACGGCGATATTGCCAACTGGAAAATTCCCGGAAAAATGGTCAAAGGAATGGGCGGCGCAATGGATTTGGTTGCCTCTGCAGAAAATATCATTGTAGCAATGATGCACGTGAACAAAGCCGGCGAATCAAAAATCCTCAAAAAATGTACATTGCCTTTGACAGGCGTCAATTGCGTCAAAAAAGTGGTAACGGAATTAGCGGTTATGGAAATTACAGATAAAGGTTTCAAACTTTTGGAAAGAGCGCCTGGGATTTCTGTGGAAGATATTGTAAAAGCCACAGAAGCTGAATTGATTATTGAAGGAGAAATTCCGGAGATGAAGTTTTAACTAATTAAGATGAATAATTAATAATGAAAAAATCCGCAAATGATATTGCGGATTTTTTATGTCTAATTTCTAACTTCTAGAATTACTTCTTAACTGCTCCAAAAACTTTCTCCAAAAGCGAGGTCGTTCTGAGCGCAGAGTTATTTCGGATTCCCGTTTCTTTTTCCGCTACCATTTTGAAAACACCGTTGATGGTTTCCGTGGTTACATATTCATTCAAATCCGTGGTTACAGATTGTCCTGTAAAAGTATTATATTTTGAAATGATGTTTTTCCAAACCGTGTCAGCGCCAACTTTCCCAAGCGAAGCCTTTACTTTGGGTTGAAAAGCAGTGAACAGCTGACTTTGTGTTTTGGTCTGTAAATAATTGGTTGCTGCATTATCACTTCCAAGAAGAATGTTTTTTGCATCTGTGATCGTCATTGAGGTAATCGCATTCGTAAAAATCGGAGTGGCTTCTGTTACGGCATCTTCAGCAGCTCTGTTCAGTAATTTTACACCTTGGTCCGCCAAACTTCCCATTCCTAAACTTCTAAGCGTGGTTTCGATTTTTCTTAATTTCTCCGGCATTAGGATTTTTACTGCTTCATTTTTTAAGAAACCATCTGTTACTCCAAGCTTTTGTACGCCTTCTTTTACTCCCAGATTAAGAGCTTCTTTCAGACCCGATGAGATTTGAGAGGAAGTTAGATTTCCAAGATTGATGTTGGAATTGGTTGTAGAAGTTGTACTTGTATTTGTTGAAGGGGTTGCTTTGCCTTGATCAAGGTCAACACCTGTTTTATCTTTAACAACAGATTTTAATACATCAAAAATTTGTGCTTGAGTGGGAATTGAAAATAATAAACCGACAGCAATTAAATAATTCTTTTTCATTAAATATATTTTTTACAAAATTAGATGATTAAATCTAAGTGATGTTAAATAGTTTCATAAATAAAATTAACTCTGGTTTCTCAGAATTACATCATACAGATCTTGTCTCCTGTCTGTCAACGTTTTTACGGAGCCATTGTAATGCAATTCTTTCAGAAGGTTTAGGTCTACATCTACGATCAAGGTCATTTCTGTATTCGGTGTGGCTTCACCCTTAATAGCATTAGAAGGAAAGGCAAAGTCTGAAGGTGTGAAAACCGCTGCCTGCCCAAACTGGATATCCATATTATTAACACCGGGCAAATTACCGACGCAACCGGCAATCGCAACGTAACACTCGTTTTCGATTGCTCGTGCAGCAGCACAATGACGGACGCGCATATAGGCATTCTGGGTGTCTGTAAGATAAGGAACGAAGAGGATTTTCATTCCCTGGTCAGCCAATAATCTTGGCAATTCCGGAAACTCAACATCATAACATATAATGACTCCTATTTTTCCGCAATCTGTATCGAACACTTTGATTTCATTCCCGCCGGTCATTCCATAATACTTTCGTTCGTTTGGCGTGATGTGGACTTTTCTATATTCATCAATTTTTCCGTCTCTGTGAAGCAGATAACTCACATTATAAAGTTTTCCGTCTTCCAAAATCGGCATACTTCCGGAGATGATATTAACATTGTAACTGACAGCGAATTCGGATATTTTTTCTTTGATTTCTTCTGTTAATTCAGATAGTTTTTCCATAGATTCGCGTTCATTCAGATGATTGAAAGGAGCAAGTAGAGGCGTATTGAACAATTCCGGAAACAAACAAAAATCTGACTGATAACCCGCAACAGCATCTACGAAAAACTCAACCTGCTTGTAAAAATCCTCGATATCTTTCAAAGAACGCATCTGCCACTGGATCAATCCGAGACGTATCACGCTGTCCTGCATCGTGTTTTTCTTCGCCGTGTAGTAGATGTTGTTCCATTGAAGAAGAACTGCGTATTCCTCAGATTCTGTATCGCCTTTTAGATAACCCTTTAAAATTTTAACAGGAGAGAAATTATTTCCGATTTGAAAGCTTAAAACCGGGTCATAGATTTCCTTATTTCTGACTTTGTTGATGTATTGTCTTGGTAATAATTCTTTGCTGTACAGATGATAATTCGGGATTCTTCCGCCAACGATTATTGATTTTAGATTAAGGATCTCACAAAGTTCTTTTCTCGCATCATAAAGTCTTCTTCCTAATCTTAAAGTTCGGAATTCCGGGTCGACAAAAATCTCTATTCCATAAAGGACATTTCCGTTGTTGCTGTGTGTGTTGAAAGACTCGTTTCCCGTGATTTCATTATAAGTATGCTGGTCGCCAAACAATTCGTACTGGACAATGATCGATAATGCGGCGGCGGCCAATTTTCCGTCAACCAAAATACAGATTTGTCCGTCTGCAAAAATGGAGGTCAGTTTTTGGATATTCCGTTTGCTCCAGACATTATCATCAATCTCCGGATAAGCTTTTTGCATTGCTTCTGCCAATTCATCATAATCATCAATACTTAATTTTCTGATTTCTACCTGCATTATTTATATTTTTTAATTAAAATCTCTTTCAATTGTTTCATCCCTTCCGTTGCTGAGGATCTGACATAATTCTCATTTTTGGTAAAAGAATTGGGATTTTCAAGATTAGGATCAATAACGAAAACTTCACAATGACTTGGAACATACCTAATAACGGAAGCGGCCGGATAAACCTGCATACTTGTTCCGATAACCAAAAATAGATCTGCCTTAGAAGCAATTTCAATTGCATTGTCCATCTCCGGAACCATTTCTCCGAACCACACAATATGTGGACGAAGCTGTGAACCATCGGAGTGGAAATCGCCAATCTTGATATCTTCTTCCCAATCAAGGATTTCGTTTTCATTTGCAGAAGACCTTGCTTTTCTGAGTTCGCCGTGAAGGTGAACGATCTTTGAAGAACCGCCTCGCTCATGCAAGTCATCCACATTTTGCGTGATGATATGAACGTCGAAAAAATCCTCCAATTCTGCAAGCAATTTGTGAGCCGAGTTAGGTTCAACTTCTTTCAGCTGTTTTCGTCTTGCATTGTAAAAGTCCAAAACCAATTGTGGATTCCTTGCAAAACCTTCGGGTGAAGCAACATCTTCAATCCGGTGATTTTCCCAAAGTCCATTAGAATCGCGAAATGTTTTAATACCACTTTCCGCAGAAATCCCTGCGCCTGACAATACCACTAACTTTTTCAATTTATTCCAGAATTTTCTTTAAATATAATGAATTTTCTATTGCAGAAGTTCCCCAGGTATTATTGAAATAGATGTAGAATTCCTGATTTGTTGCCTTGATTTCTTTAACCAGATTATCCAGAAACTCTTCTGAATAAGGGGATTTATAAAGAATCGGTTTCCCGTGTAGACGATAATATCCGATTCCGGAATTAGTAACAATAACATCTTCCGAAATTTTTCCGGGAAAACTGACACCACAAAAAATCCATTGGTATTTTTTGAATAAATCAAAAACTTCCTCATTCCACCAAGAAGTGTGTCGGAATTCTACTGCAATTAAAAAATCATCAGTTAATGTTCCAATCAGCCATTTCATATTATCATCTGTACAATGAAAAGAAGCCGGAAACTGAATGAGAAACCCGGCCAATTTGTTCCCAATATTTTCATTGATATAATTACAGAAATCGGAAAACTCTTCTTTCTTACTTTCAGAATAGCCTGAATGAGAAATCGTTTTTGGGATTTTAATAAAGAATTTAAAATCTTTAGGCGTTTCATCATTCCATTTCTGAAGCGTCTTTGCTGTTGGTTTTCTGTAAAATGTACTATTGATTTCGACTGTGTCAAAAGTTTGAGAATATAGTTTCAGAAAATCCTTGTTCTGAGAATTCTCAGGATATAGTGAGCCTTTCCAGTCTGTATTATAGAATCCGGAACAACCGATATGATATTTTAATTTGGAGTCTTTCATCTTATTTGATAATTAAATCTTATGCCAATTGGCATTGAATCAATAAATTAAAATCAGTATGATATTTATCATATCGAATTAGTATGAATTAAATTTGCTTAAAAAAAAATCTTGTAATAGTTTTGTACTGTGATAATGAATTGCTGTCATACTTATTAAGAAAGACCGAGGGAACTGACCCGTTGAAGTCTTAACAACCTGCCGCTTTGGTAAGGTGTTACATTCAGCCTTTGAAAAAAGGAAAGATAAGTTGAAAATGTTTAATTGCGGGTGCGATACCGTTCCAATATAACTTCTTTCAGACTTGTCTGGGAGAAGTTTTCTTTTTTATATAAAACGTAAAATTTAAAAATATGATTCAAAAATCGATGTTTAATTCCGGGAAAATAGCTGCTTTATCGACAGCTGTGATTTTCTTTTCGGGAATTTCTTTAGCTCAGGCGCAGGAAACCAAACCTGTTAAAGACACAACTTCTGATAAACAGATTGAAGAAGTTGTTTTGGTAGGTTCCAGAAGTGGAGGACGTTCCAAAGCGGATAGTCCGGTTCCTGTGGATGTTTTCAATCTGAAAGATATTCAACAGTCTCTGCCACAGACCAATATCAATCAAATCCTAAATACGATTGCACCGTCTTTTACTTCAACCATTCAAACAAATGCTGATGGCTCTGACCACCTTGACCCCGCTCAGTTGAGAGGATTAGGTCCAGACCAGACTTTGGTTTTGATCAATGGGAAAAGAAGACATACGTCGGCACTTGTCAATGTGAACGGTGCGCCGGGAAGAGGAACTGTTGGAACAGATTTGAACGCCATTCCAGCTTTTGCTTTAAGCAGAATCGAGGTTTTAAGAGACGGTGCTTCTGCTCAATATGGTTCTGATGCCATTGCTGGCGTAATGAATCTCCAGCTGAAAAGAGATACTGGAAAATTAACCGGGCAGTTCAATTATGGAGGTTATTTGACTTCAGCAGCCAATGATCATACTGGTAATTATGATGGACAACAATTTCAAGTAGATCTGAATTATGGAAATAAGATTGGACAAAAAGGCGGCTTCTATAATATTACCTGGTCTTCCCAGTTCCGTGACCCGACAAGAAGAGCCGGAACAGAGAGTGGAAATATATATAATGCTTACAACGCTATTGAAAAGAGAGCTGCTGAGAATGGTGTGAATCTTTCGTCTTATTTTAATAATATTAACAATCTAAAAGGAACAGCCGGTGAGCAAGATTTTGTAGATCTGATTCATCAATATGCACAAGGTGTTAATTACTTTGATTCCGGATTTCAGTCAAATATTCAAAACGCTTCCACTATTACAGCTTTGCAGGGTTTATTAGGAGCTAATTATACAGACCAGGAACTGGCTTACAGAGGACTGACCAGAAAGGATTTCAATATGCAGGTAGGACAGTCGAAATTGAATAATCACCAGTTATTTGCAAACATAGAAGTTCCATTGAATGATGATTGGAAAGTTTACACTTTTGGAGGTTATTCTATAAGAGATGGAGCTTCCGGAGGATTCTACAGGAGACCAAACCAATCCAGGACGTTTACGGGATTGTATCCTGATGGTTATTTGCCGGAGATTCACACCAGGATACAGGATGTTTCTTTATCAGCCGGAATCAAAGGAAAATGGGACGGCTGGAATGTAGATTTCAGTAACACATTCGGACAAAATAGTTTTGATTATACCATTGAAAATACAGGGAATACGAGTTTAAGATTCAATTCTCCGAGTTCTTTCAAAGCAGGAGGATTGCAGTTTTTGCAGAACACGATCAATTTAGATTTCAGCAAACAATTTGATGTTTTCGAAGGCCTGAATGTCGCTTTCGGGGCAGAACAACGTCACGAGAATTTCAAAATTACTCCAGGAGAAGAAGCATCTTATACAGCTTATGATATTTATGGAAATCCACAGACAGCTACTTCTATAAATCCAACAGATTTTTTCGGAGCTGCTTTGGCAGGAAGTTCTCAGGTTTTTGCAGGTTTCCGAGAAGCTAATAGGACCAATAAAAATAGGAATGCTTATGCGGCGTATGCGGATCTGGAATTCAATTTTACCAATTGGTTGTTGGTAGATGCGGCTGTTCGTTATGAGGATTACTCGGATTTTGGTTCGACATTCAATTACAAATTGGCTTCAAGGATCAAATTGACAGATGATTTTAATTTCCGTTTTGCCGGTTCGACGGGTTTCAGAGCACCATCGATTCACCAAATCTATTATAATACAACTTCTACATTATTTACAAATGGCGAGTTGAGAGAAGTAGGGACATTCAGCAATTATTCTCCGATTGCGGAAGGTTTCGGAATCCCGAAGCTGAAACAAGAAACGTCCAAATCTGTAAGCACAGGGTTTACGTATAAGATTCCATCGCTTAATTTGAATATAACTGCGGATGCTTATTTTATCAGAATTGATGACAGAATTGTATTGACAGACCAATTCACCAGATTTGCCAACCCGACTACCGAAGCTCAACAAGCAGTCAATGACGAGTTTACCAAAGCGGATGTGAATGCAGCGCAATTCTTTGCCAATTCTATTGATACGGAAACAAAAGGTTTGGATGTGGTCATCAGTCATAATTACAGAACAGGTGCTATAAAGCTGAATAACGATTTTGCCATCAATTTCAACAGAACCAAAAAAGTCGGCGATATCCACGCTTCTGACCTATTGAAAAATGCTGGCTTGGAAAATACCTATTTTGGAGAAAGGTCAAGAGTCTATCTGGAAGATTCTGTTCCGAAAGTGAAAGCTAGTTTATCTAATAATGTAAAGTGGAACGATTTTAATTTCTATTTGAGAAATACCTATTACGGAAAAGTTTGGGGATCTGATGTAGTTGATGCAAACTTTGATGGAATTTTATTACCAAATGAACATCAATTGATCTCAGATAAAATCATTACTGATTTGTCAATTGGTTATGATATCAACAAGAATTTTAATTTAACTATTGGAACAAACAACTTGTTTGACATTTATCCAACCAAGAACGTTACTGCTTCCACGAATAACGACCAGTTCATCTATTCACGTTCAACTTCTCAGTTTGGGCAAAACGGACGATATGTGTTCAGCAAGCTGACGGTTTCTTTTTAATTAAACTATTTTTTTAAGGTTTTTATATTTGTTTTGAAATGACATCGGGAGTTTTCCCGATGTCGTTTTTTTTGAATCTTTGTAAGAATGCTTCGAGAGCCTCAGCATGACATTTCTAATACTAACTTTTAAGTACAATATTGTCAGTCTGAGGCTCTCGAAGACCTATACTTATGCATCCAATTTAGCGTTATTCAATCTCAAAGAATTCAGAATAACAGAAACAGAACTGAAACTCATTGCAGCCGCTGCAATCATCGGACTTAATAAAATTCCGAAGAAAGGGTAGAGCAGGCCTGCAGCTAAAGGAATCCCCAAAACGTTATATATAAAAGCGAAGAATAGATTTTCCTTAATGTTTTTCAGCAGTTTTTCACTCAGGATTTTTGATTTTGCTACCCCGAGAATATCGCCTTTTAATAAAGTTATTTCTGCACTTTCAATCGCTGCATCGGTTCCTGTTCCCATTGCAATTCCGATATTAGATTGGGCTAAGGCCGGCGCATCATTGATGCCGTCTCCGGTCATTGCTACGATTTTGCCTTCGTTTTGGAGTTTTTTGATTTCGTTCATTTTATCTTCCGGGAGACAATTGGCTTTGTAATGTTTGATTCCCAATTCTGTTGCGACGGCTTTTGCGGTATGTTCGTTATCGCCGGTCATCATTATGACTTCGATATTTTGAGAATGGAGATAATTGATAGCTTGTTTTGAAGTTGCTTTGATTTGGTCTGAAAAACTTAAAAATCCGAGAACTTTTCCAGCTTTTGCTAAGTAGGAAATGGTTTTTGCCTGGTCTTGACTTTGAATTACGTTTTGTTTTAATGATTCAGGAATTTCGATATTGAAATGTTTTAATAAAGCTTCATTTCCAAGTAATATCTCTTCATTATTGATTTTTCCTTTAACCCCTTTTCCTGAAATATTTTCAAAGCTCTGAACTTTTTCAAATTGTAGGTCAGGATTGTCACTCTGAGCTTGTCGAAGAGCCTCTAAGACCGCATTTGACAAAGGATGTTCAGAATTCTGATTCAATGAACCGCCTAATTTTAAGACTTCATTTTTATCTGTATTTTCAAATGTTTCGATGTTATCCAGACTTGGTTTTCCTTCTGTTAAAGTTCCTGTTTTATCGGTAATCAGGACATTGATTTTATGCATTTCTTCAAGAGCTTCTGCATTTTTGATCAAGATTCCGTTTTGAGCACCTTTTCCGATTCCGACCATCAGACTCATTGGTGTTGCCAAACCAAGAGCGCACGGACAGGCTACGATCAGAACCGCAACAGCATTCACAAATGCATAAATCAACTTATTCTCGCCACCGAAAATATACCA
This sequence comes from Epilithonimonas caeni DSM 17710, assembly GCF_000426465.1. Taxonomy (GTDB): domain Bacteria; phylum Bacteroidota; class Bacteroidia; order Flavobacteriales; family Weeksellaceae; genus Epilithonimonas; species Epilithonimonas caeni. The sequence goes on along the minus strand of NZ_AUFK01000009.1, from coordinate 740,216 downwards.
TAAAATGAATGTCAGAACTGCAATTCCAATAACTGTCGGAACGAATATCTTTGAGATTTTATCCGCTAATTTCTGGATAGGTGCTTTGCTGCGGCTGGCTTCGTTGACCATTTTGATGATTTGGGAAAGCAAAGTTTCATCACCTACCTTTTCAGCTTTCATCAAGAAAGTCCCATTGCCGTTAATCGTTCCGGAAGTGACTTTATCATTGGATTTTTTCTCTACAGGGATTGGTTCGCCGGTAATCATTGATTCATCTACGTTGGAATTACCTTCGATAATTTTTCCATCAACCGGGATTTTTTCGCCAGGCTTCACTCTTAATATATCATTGATTTTAACTTCTGCCAACGATACTTTTTTCTCGTTTCTGTCAACAACCAGATTGGCTGTGTCCGGCGAAAGATTCATCAAGGCTTCTATGGCTTTCCCTGTTTTCATATGGGCTCTTGCTTCCATCATTTGCCCCATAATTACTAAGGTCAAAATCACGCAAACGGATTCGAAGTAGAGTGGGACATTTCCACCGTGAGCTAATTCGTGTGGAAGAATATTTGGAAAAAATAGGGCAACCAAACTAAAAATAAATGCTGCGGCAACACCCAAAGCAATCAATGAGAACATATTGAGATTCCAGGTTTTGAAGGAAACCCAGCCGCGTTTCATCAGAAACCAACCGGCATAAAACAGAACCGGCAAAGTCAGAATCAATTCCAAAATCCCCTGAATCTGATGGGAAAAGGGCCAGTCAACTATCATCCCGCCCATCGATAAAATAAAAACAGGAATAGAAAATCCCAAAGCAGTCCAGAATTTTGTCTTTAATAATTTGTAAGTCTCATCTTCGTGGTCATTGTCTTTTGAAGGTTTTGGAACGAGGTCCATTCCACAGATCGGGCAATTTCCGGGTTCGTTCTGTACAATTTCAGGATGCATTGGACAAGTGTATTCAACAGCTTTCTTTTCCGGAATTTTCACCAGATCCATTCCACAAACCGGACAACCGACATTGGAATCGTAGACTTTATCGCCTTCGCAGAACATTGGACAATAATATTTTCCGGCATTTTTTGATTGATTGATTGTTGGTTTACTATGGTTGTGGGAATAATGTTGATGTGATCCTTCGACTCCCCTGTTGTCCACAAGTTCCTGAGTTATTTGCTCTAAGTGCATATGACAAACCGGACATCCTGAATCTGATTCGTAAGTTTTGTCGCCTTCACAGAACATCGGGCAAAAATAATCTCCGATTTTATCTTTGAAGCTTTCCGGCAGATTGGTTTTAGAATACGTTTGGGGCTTGTTCCTGTGGTCATCGCGCTCTTCTATCGGAACGAGGAACATATTGCAGACCGGGCATCTTCCGGGTTTGAAATACAGTTTTTCACCCTCGCATTCCATCGGGCAATAGTAAACGGAACTTGGAGAAATCCTTTGATTGGGATTGGGGTGTTCGTGATTATGATGATTGTGATTTTCCATTTTTTTTGATTTTCAGACACAGAGAGCACAATGTTTTTTATAATAATCTATGATTTAAGTTCATAAAGATTATCTGGTTTCGCCCGATTTGTTATTATTGATGCAAATTTCTGAAAAATAGATGCCAATCAGTTATAAATAAATGGAAAGATGTTATATATCCTGTTTTTAAAATTCTAATTCATCAAAATCTTTGATTTCAGAAAGTTTGATGAGTTTCCTTGCAGGTAGTTTTTCCCAAGTGTCTTTGAATTTTATATTATCATCTCCATCGTCATCTTTGTTGAGGTTATCTCTAGTCAGTTTTTTTCTTGTTAAGAAGTTGATGCTTGTTTCTTCTTGTGGAACAGGACCACGATTGTAGCTTGCATCATAACCAATCAATTCGAAATCCTGATTCTGATGTCTGAATGTGTAATTCCAATAGCCATATCTTCCGTGTGCATAGTTTACAATCAGGTTTCCTTTTTCTATAGAAATAAACAACTCGGGAGCGTAATAAACACCGCCTTCTTCGTTCTCAGATGAGAAGCAGCTGTTATTTTTAAGGGCTAATTCATAGTGGTTGCCTTTGTTGAAGAGAACGATAATCCCTCTTCGGTTTCGGTCTAGCTGACCACGGGTTTCGTGCTGAATGACTTTGCTTTTATCCGTTCCTTTGATGAGGAGAACCAAATCCTCCAAACCATCTTTGTTCAAATCTCCTTTTATATCTTCTGTTCCGGCTTCTTTATAAATCACATAGCCTTTCGGTATAAAGCTGGAGCTATTATCTTGAAATTCTGCAGCTGATTCTATCTTTTTGGATTGAATTGTGTCAGAGATTGTATCTTTTTGTTTGTAAATTGGTTGGTTTTTTTCTTCTGATTTGGAATTACAAGCAATTACAAAAAATATCGTACTTAAGTAAAAAGGCAGTTTTTTCATTGTTTTAGTTTTTCGAAATAACAGATTGACATTCAAAAATAATGCCTTTAGAATTTACTAAAGGCATTAATATATTTAACAAAACTATATACTTAATTCCAGAATCTTCTCTTTCAATTCTTGATAGATTTTCTGAGTAAAAGGTGTTTCTATATCTAGTTCTTTTCCGTAATGGATGATAGCGCCCGCAAACAATTCGAGTTCGTTGTTTTGTTTTTTGAAGTTGATATCGAGTTGTAAAGAAGTTGGTGTTTCCGATGGGAAAGTTGTAGCTTTTTCGAAAGTCTTTTCGATAATATCATCAGGTAGACCGATTTGTTTTTTATAGGCAATTAGTTTTATTTCCTGCATTATTTGAGTTGCTTCCTGCTTTTGAATAGTGTCAATACAAACTGTTCCGATGGACGAATTATATTTTGCAGTTACCAATCCGAAACTGGCTACAAAAAAGAACTTGGTCCAGATATCCACAAACGAATTTTCTTTGAAATCAAAATCAATTCCGCTGTCTTTTATCAACTGAACAATCCAATCAACATCTTGCGAGAAATTAGCCGGGTCTTTTCCGAAAATCAGTTTTCCTGCTTTTCCTTTGTGTTCAACAATTCCTTTTTCTTTGATGTGAGAAGCGACATAAACGCAGGCTGGCAAAATCGTATTCTCCGGAATTATTTTTCTGATTCTGTCATAGATATCGACTCCATTCATTAGCGGAAGGAGAATTGTTTTTGGAGAAATTATCTGTATCAGTTGTGTGCAAACGTTTTCCAGATCATATTCTTTCACGCAAATCAAAACTAAATCCGGATTCTGGATTTCTGATATATTTTGAACAATTTGGTTAGGTTTTGTAATGCTGTTCGAATGTTCGGGAGAGAGTAGTGTTAAACCATTTTCCTTGACGATATCATAAGTCTGATTTCTTGCAACAAAGGTAATATCAAACTGATTTTCCAATTCATTGAACTTATTGATTTTAAAACCAAAATAACCACCAACACCGCCCAATCCTATGATTGCTATATTTTTCTTTTCCATTAATTCTTATCTGTTTGTAAAATTCTTAGCAAATTTGGCGAAAATAGAGTAGAAATAGATATAAAATAGTTTCCTATTTAAAGAAAAACCTTCAGAATTTCTGAAGGTTTTTTTATATTAAGAATTGATTTTAATTATTTTCTCGGTTTCAAAGACAAATTATCCACATAAACAGCCTGATGAACACCATTCAATAAGACTTTCAAACCAATGTGGCTGTCTTTTTTCAGACTCATGTTGATGACTTTTTTCTCTTTGGTAATTTCTTGCGGTTTAACAATCGAAACAAAAGATTTTGGGTCAGATGCTTTTCCAACTGAGAAAATTTCCAATGAAGTTTCTCCACCGTTGTCCGTGATGTCAAGACTTAATGTATAATTTCCGGCTTTTACTTTTGGTGTAATGAGATACATATTTTCCTTTGGGTCGGTCATGGAGTAGAAAATGACTTTTTTCTCGCTAGCGTAAAGCATTGCTTTCCCTTTCTGAACTGTCCAGCATTTGTCTATGTCTTTCCAAGAATCAAAATTTTCGTTAATTGCAGTTACAGTTTTGCATTGTGCATTGATGGTGAAAAGTCCTCCAACAGTCAAAATTCCTCCGAATATTAGTTTTCTCATTTTTAATTATTTATTATGATGTAAAAATAGTTAAAAAAGCTTGTGTTGCAAAGTTTATTTTTAATGAATCTAAATAATATTATCTTGATTTTTAAAATTACATTTTTTCTAATTTCATTTTAAAAATCTCCTTCGCATTGAAAACGATCACAGCCACAAATATCAATGAATAAGCACAGATTTGAATCAGGTTCAGTGGTTCATTGTAAACTGTGCTGGCTAAGATAAAAGCAATGATTGGATTGATGTTCAGAATCATTCCGACTTTGGAAGAAGCGATTCCTGTCAATGCAAACAAATTCAGCAATAATGGAACAATGGTGTACATTACTGCAATGATTTCTACAAAGAAATAGAACTTAAACTCTGTAGGAACCGGTCCTGAATATGCAGGGAAAAATGGTAATAATATCAAAGCTGAGATGACAATGTGGAAATTAAGAATCAAAAATTTATCAAATTGTTTATTTTGACTTTGACAAATCAGATAAGCGGCGTAAGTGAATCCAATCAAACTGCTGTAAAACATATCCAGAATATTGGTGTAAGACAACAAAACACAACCGGTCAAACTTAGAAAAACCGACAACCATTGGAGTTTACTCAGTTTATCTTTCAGTATAAAATACGCCAAAATTGTTGTGATAATCGGACAAACGAGATACGCCACTGAAGTTGCACGAACGCTCACGTGATTCATCACATAGATAAACGAAAACCAGTTGGCGGTCAACAAAACGCTGCTTCCGATATTAACAATAATCGTTTTTCTTTTCTCCTTTTGGGAAATCGATTTGAAATAATTCAGGTTCTGTTTCAGTTTTTCTCTTTTGAAAAGGATAGAAACCAAAGACATGATCAGCGCACAGCTGAAAACCCTGTAAAAAAGAATGTCCAGAGATGTGTAAGAATGTAGCGGTTTCAGCACCAGACTGAAAGTCCCCCAAAGAGAAAATGCTAAAATAGCAGCCAGATAATGTTTGAGATTGTTCAAGACGTTGTTTCTTTTTGAATCAATAAAATTGCTGTGCAAAAGTAGACAACTTTTACCTGAACTTTTCTACAAATCCATTGATTTTCTCAATCTATAATTCCAATTTTATTTTCAGCACAATCAATGAGAATACTATTGTTTAGGAAGATTTTGTTTCCCAGCATTCCCGTCATTCCGGAAAACTTCATCATAGAAAACTGAGCATTAGAAAACCCTTCGACATAAGTGATTTGTTTTACCGAAACAGACTGGTTTTTGAAATAGATTCTCTCGTTGCAATCCGCTGTGTAGGTTGTCAGAACATCATTCCAGGACTGTTCTTTTTCAATATCGATTTTTGAATAGGGCGATTTCAGTTTTTGCCATTCTTCTTTATAAGTTAGGAGTTCGTAAGCGCTTGTTCCGGAATCGTAGAGAAATTTTCGTTCTTCGCCTTTCAAAATTCCATTAATAATAATTTTTCTCTTCTTGAATTTAAAATCGAAAAGTTGATTTCTGAATTCCCATGGAACTTGATTCAGATTGAAAGCGACTTTGTTCTCTTTGAAGTTAATCAATGTTTTTCGATTTTCCAGAATATCTGCGCCAATAGTTCCTATGATTTGGATTGAATCTTTTTTATCAGTTTTTTTAGTTTTAAAGATTTTGAATTGATTCGAAGAGATTTCCGTATTTCCAACAATGAAAGAAGTTTTCGCCTTATCATTGTTAATAGAAATTTCTCTAATGTTTTTTATCGAATTGGAATAAAATACTGTGTAAGGTGAACCTGTGTCAAATTGCAGATAATAAGTCTCTGGGTTTCCGGAAAAATGAATGGGAAGAAGCAAAACGTTTTTGTCATTTCCCAACCAAGTGATCGGGATATTTCCGCTTTCGTTTTTGATAGTTAAATAATTGTCTTCCGGCGTAAATTTCCGGTCGAAATAAATATATCCGCCAACCAATATCAAAACCAATAGGGCTAAAAATCCTAAAGCTAATTTCTTAAAAAGTTTCATTGTCCAATTTTTCTGCAAGATTCGGTTTTTGAAGCCGAATTTGTCGTAGAAATGATATGACAATTTTACGTCAGTTTTATGACTTGATTTATAAGAAGTTGTTTTTCAGTTTTATAGAAAGTGTATTGTTTTGGTTGAGACTGATACCGTTTCTGATGACAACCCAAAGTTTGATGATGATAAAAGCAATCAAAGGAATTAAAAACAATGGAAATCGGATAGAAAACCAATACTGAATAAACGGACTTAATATCAACGAAACCGAAACAAAAAATGCCAAAATAATCTGAACACAAATAATGCTTTTTCCCAATTCTCGATTAGTAGAATCTTGAGTTTTATAAGTCAAAATCGCAGGAAAAATAATTCCACCAAACGGAATGATCAATCCGGATAAGGCAGACAGATTGATGAGTTTTGCTCTGTCAATTTGGATGTTTTCTTCCTTTGAAAATAGATTTTCCGGTTCAATTTCCAAAGTCTTTGCAATGGCTTTCAAAGTAAAACCTTTTGGGATATTTCCGGACTCAATCCTTTGAATGGTTCTTAACGAAAGTCCGGATTTTTCTGCTAACTCATTTTGAGTCAGATTTTTGGCTTCGCGAAGGGTTTTGACTTTGGATTGCATTATGATTCGTCAGTTTCATCTAAATTAGGAGAAAGTAAACTTTTTTCTATTGTTATAACAGCAATCTGAATAGTTATAATAACAATATATTTATATAAAGATAATAAAAGCTCTTTTTTATATATGTAATTGAAATTTTCAGGGTAGATGGTAATCTCTCCATTATGAACAAAATTATTTCTTATCGAATATGTAATAGTTAATAGTTCAAGATGAGTGAAGTTTGGAAGATTATTTCTATTATTTAATTTAGTTATTATTGAATCTAATCTATTTTTTTGACCTCCTTTTGCTAAATCTCGACAATAAATTAGATAATCTTTAAGACTATTTATCTTATGTATAGAATTGAAATTAGACTGTAAATTATTGTTAGCTTCATAAAGTGAGTTTTTAATTTTTTCATCATTAAAATAATCACTATTTGTTGATTTGTCTAACCATTGTATTTTTAAATTTGTTATATCAGAATTTAATGCTTTTTTGTGTAAAATAAAATAGGCTTCATAAGCAAACCAAATATCAGAAAGTTTGTATAATAAAAGATGGCAAAGTTTTAATTCATCATATTTTCTATTTACAAAATTTTCATTTAAAGAAATTTCTTGTATTGCCATTCCTAAACGAAGCTTAGCATCAAATTTCACGAAACTATCTTGTAATCTTATCAAACTTATTATTTCATCATCTTCATTTGCATTAAATATTTTGTTTTTAACCTCATCAAATAAAGTTTCGTATCTTGAATAAATTATATTAAAGTCCAATATTGAATTTTCTATCATTGTTTTAGTTTTTATAAATTTATTTATGTAATTCAAACCTTATCCAGCGCAATCCTCTTTTTCTCTTTAGAATTCAGAAACTGAGTAGGAGAGAAGCCTGTGATTTTCTTGAACTGATTAGAAAGATGCTGAACACTTTTGTAACCTAATTTTTGCGAAATCTCTGTCAAATTCAATTCTTTGTAAAGCAACAGTTCTTTCACTTTTTCAATCTTTTGAAGAATGAAATATTGTTCTAAGGTCACAGCTTCGTTTTGAGAAAAAAGTTTGGAAATAGAACTGTAATCTCTGTGTAATTCGGAACTCAGGAATTCTGACAAAATAAAATCATCGCCCAAATCTTCCTCAGAAATTTTCTGAATTATCAAGGTTTTGATTTTCTCGATTTGCTTTTTAGAAGAATCTTCTAAGATTTCAAATCCGGTTGATTTTAGTTTCAAGTTCAACGTTTCGAGCTCTTGATTGGAAATCTCGTTTTTGGTTTCAACTTCGCCTAATAAAATTTGATCGATCTCAATTTTCAAATCCTCCAATATCGATTCCACCGCCGAAATGCAGCGGTTGCAAACCATATTTTTAATAGAGATTTTCATCTCACGAATTTAAGGAAATTTTAATCAAAAAAAGCACCACGATTTGTGATGCTTTCAAAGAATTATGTTTGATTAATTATTTAATAATCAATTTGGTATTTGATTTTTTACCTTCAGATTGTTGAGTTATTATGTAAACTCCGGCTTGTAAATTAGTATTGATTTCATTCTTTCCCTTATTGACAATAGAAGAGAAAACTACTTTTCCGGTAAGGTCTTGGATCACGATATTTCCATTGTTTTCAGTTTCCAGGAAGAAATGGTTTTTGCTTGGGTTGGGATAAACGCTTAGTTTTGATCTGGCAACATCAGACACGGCTAATATTTCGGCACAGTTGTAAGGTTTATAAACAATTGTATTAGCCGTTTGACTTCCCAAAACAGCTTCTACCATTGCATCTGTGGAAAGTTCATCTTCTCTCCAGCAGTTTCCAATAGCGTTTACAGTATTAGAAGTGTTGTTGAAGAAAGCGGTTGTGGTTCCATTATTACCATTGTTTTTGAAGATGTTGTTTCCGTGGTCTTCGTCTGTTCCAAGGTCTATGATAGCATTACTTAAAACTGTAATTCCCCACAAGTTTCCTCGGATTTGATTATCTCTTACAATAACTTTTTGTGTTCCTGTTAAGGAAATTCCACTACCGCCTAGATTAGGATTGTTTTCAGTATTATTATTTTCAATAATATTATTGAGGATGATTCCAGAACTTCCTGCACCTTGGTGAGTAATACCATAACGATTATCTTTAACAGTATTTCCTTCTACTCGAAATCTGTTTGTTCCTCCCAATAAACCAGAGACGGAAATACCTCCAGATTTCGTGATCGCTCGGTTTCCAATAATTTCGTTATTGATCACCCTTGTAGAATCAACTCCCGCCGGGCCCATATTGATTTGAGGATAGTTTCCATTGTCGGTGTTATTTCCGTAGAAATAATTGTTAATAATATCTATAGAAACACTTCCAGAAGCTCCGGAATTGATTCCTGCTCTAGAGTTTTCCAAGAATTGCGAGTTTTTTACCACATGACCTCCTCCTTGAAACAATGCTAATGCTGCACTACTTGCAAGGCTGCCGGTGGAACCGCTAAGAGAATTATTATTTCTATAAAGAATACAATTGTCCATAAGGAATCCTGTTGCAGTCAATACACGAACACCACCACCATATTCAACTCGGGTGTTTTTCATTTCAGCAACAGAGCCTTCCTCAAAACGGATTCCTCGGTAAGGTGCAGTGATATCGCTCGCTGTGATTGTAAAATTAGTTGCTGTGGTTTTGTATTCTCCATAGACGAAAATTGCAACTCCTGAATTAACTTTCAATGTCGTATTTTCATCAATAAGAAGTTTGTCCGTTGCGGAAAGTGTAAGGTCAGCTGTCAAAGTGTAATCTGTACCATTTTTAACCAAAACTGTTGGAGCAGCAGCCGATAAACTTGTCAATGTGTAGCTGGTGCCGTTTCCCGGACTTGTGAATTGAGCACTCAAAAAAGCACTGCAAGCCACAAAAAAAAGTGTCATTTTTTTCATAAGCATAAAATTTTCTATTATCAAATGTATTAATGTATTTTTATTTTTAACATAATATCTTTGTTAAAATTTTTAATTATGTTTTCAGAAATCATAGCAGGAACAATGCGTTGGGGGATTTGGGGAGCCGATCATTCTCCAAAAAAAGTACAGGAATTGATAGAGGTTTGTCTCGAGGAAGATATCACCACCTTTGACCATGCCGACATCTACGGGGGCCATACAACCGAAGAACTTTTTGGGGATGCGTGGAAAGAAATGAATATTGACAGAGAAAAGGTCCAGTTCATTTCCAAATGTGGAATCGTAATGAATTCTGATAAGAAGCCTTCTGCTCTCAAATATTACAATTATAATTCGGATCATATTCTGAATTGTGTGGATGAAAGCCTGCAAAACCTTAAAACCGATTATCTTGATGTTCTGTTGTTGCATCGTCCTTCGCCGTTGATGGACCCGGAAGGAATTGCTAAAACATTTCGAATTTTAAAAGACAATGGAAAAGTAAGAAACTTCGGAGTGAGTAATTTTTCCGCTTCTCAGTTTGAATTGATGGATCAACATTTTCCCTTGATCACAAATCAAATTGAGGTTTCCGTAAACGAGATTTCATCTTTTGATAATGGTGTTTTGGACCAGCTGATGATGAAGAATCTTCGTCCGACCGCTTGGTCTGTGATGGGAACTTATTTTTCAGAACAATCGGAGCAGAATATCAGAATCAAATCCATAATCGACAATCTTTGTCATAAATACAATGTAGACGAGAACCAGGTCTTATTGGCATTTATATTAAAACATCCGTCAAGGATCATTCCCGTTATTGGAACTTCCAAAGCGGAAACGATCCGGAAGTTAAACGCTGCTTCAATGATTGATTTGGAAACAATAGATTGGTTCAAAATCTTAGAAGCAGTCAAGGGAAAAGAGGTAGATTAATATTTTAATAATTTTAAAATTAAAATGCCGATTATTCAAAAATAATTGTACCTTGCACCAAATTATATTTGAAATCAATAATCTTCATTTTTTGTTGTTTTTCCTTATCTATAATTTTAAAACAACGTTTTTATAACTTAATTTTTTTTTAAAATGAACATTTTTGTTTCAAACATCAATTACGCAACTAGAGAAGATCAATTGCAAGAATTATTCGAAGGTTTTGGAGAAGTTTCTTCTCTTAAGATCATTACTGACAGAGAAACTGGGAGATCAAAGGGATTTGGTTTCGTAGAAATGGGAGACGCTGAAGGGCAACAGGCTATTGAAGCGCTTAACCAAAAAGAATTCAATGGGAAAGCTCTAAACGTAACAGAAGCAAGACCAAAAGAAGAAAAACCAAGACGTTCTTTCGATAACAACCGTGGCGGAGGTTACGGCGGTGGAAACAGAGGCGGTGGAAACTACGGAAACGGTGGTGGAAACAGAGGCGGCGGAAGTCGTTGGTAATATTAGCTTACTGATAAAATTTAAAAGCAACTCGATTTGAGTTGCTTTTTTTTATGATTTTTTCTTTTTCTTCTTTTTGTCTTTGTTTTTCTTTTTCATTTTTTTTTCAGATGTGATTTCTTTGATGAAGTCCTGGATCGGATTATCCTTCTCCACATTTTCCAGCAAAGGGACAACCTTCGTTTTTACTTCAAAAAACTGACTGAGGTCATTTGGTTTAACAAGTTTTTCATCTATCAGAACTTTTAATAGCTCGCTTCCGGAATTGTGGAAATAATTGTCCAGGAATCTTTTTAATACAAATTTTCGATATTCCATAAACCCAATGGCAGGCTTGTAAAGATAGATCCTTCCTTGTTTTTCGGTTTTGAGATAATTCTTTTCTACCAATATTTTTAGAAATGTAGAAACTGTATTTTGATGGGGTTTTGGTTCTGGGAAAATATCCATCAGTTCACGGAAATAGATTGCTTCTTTTTCCCAGACGAGTTTCATTATTTCTTCTTCTGAAGATGTCAAAGGTTGTATTAACATAAAAATCAATTAGAAAATAATAGCTTTCACCATTATCAGGTAAATCAAAGATACAAAAATTGCGATCCCACCACCAGAAAGAACTTCTTTTACAGTATGCCTTTTCAGAATGACTCTGGTAATTCCTATTAAAACGGCTAATAGAAACCAGAAAATTCCTATTGTTGGATCGATCGCAAAAAACAAGGCCGATACATAAATATTGAGACTTGTATGCATCGAGCTTTTGATATAGAAATTACTAATTTGCATTAATATCAATAATATACAAAGCATCAGGACCGTCCAGTCAATTTCCTTATGAAGAAAGTAATCGACAGCTAGAAAAACAATTGTCGAAATGATAATGAATATATATAAGGAATGTCTTTGCTTTCTGTTGGACACATCCATGTTGGTGTAATTGCCCCTTTTTACATTTCTATAGATCCAAAGTGCGGTTGGGATGATAAGCAGGAAAAGAATTGGCAAGAATTTCTTTGAAGCTTCTTCCCAAGTATAATTCTTATAACTGTAATAAAAAAAGTAGATGACGAGCGAAACCAATGGATTGAAGAAATTGGAAATGAATTTTGATATATTTAAGATAAAAGCGTTTTTGGGTTGCATTCAGAAAAATTTCGGTTCAATATACAAAATATCGTTTTAAATTCTATATTTCTGAATTTATCTACTGCCGGCACAATCGATTGCATTAAGTCTGAAGCTTTTTGAGCTGATGATTTTATTCATCAAAAAATATGATAATATGCATACAATAAAGAAAGATTTTTTTTCTTATTTTTGCTACATATTTCGAAATTACAATGAAAGAATTTTCTAAAGAAGTGTACCTTAAATGGTACGAAGAAATGACGATGTGGAGAAGGTTTGAAGACAAATGCCGTTCTCTTTACTTAAAACAAAAGATCAGAGGTTTTTTACATCTATATAACGGTCAGGAAGCGATTCCTGCAGGTTTTACCCACGCAATGGACATGTCCAAGGACAGTATGATCACGGCTTACAGATGCCACATCCATCCAATGGCAATGGGAGTAGATCCTAAAAGAATTATGGCAGAACTTTGCGGAAAAGCAACCGGTACTTCTCAAGGTATGGGCGGGTCTATGCACATTTTCAGCAAAGAACACCGTTTCTACGGAGGTCACGGTATCGTAGGCGGACAGATTCCTTTGGGGGCTGGGATTGCTTTCGCTGACAAATATTTTGACAGAAAAGCGGTCAACATCTGTTTTATGGGAGATGGAGCGGTTCGCCAGGGTTCACTTCACGAGACTTTCAACATGGCAATGAACTGGAAACTTCCTGTGGTATTCGTTTGTGAGAACAACGGTTACGCAATGGGAACTTCTGTTAAAAGAACGGCCAATCACGAGGATATCTATAAATTAGGATTAGGTTACGAAATGCCTTGTCTTCCTGTAGATGCAATGGATCCGGAAAAAGTTGCCGAGGCAGCTTACGAGGCCATCGAAAGAGCTAGAAGAGGAGATGGGCCAACTTTCATAGAAGCAAGAACTTACCGTTACAGAGGTCACTCTATGTCAGATGCTGAACCTTACAGAACGAAAGAAGAAGTTGCTCAATACAAATTGGAAGATCCTATCGAGATCGTAAAACACAGAATATTGGAAAATTCTTGGGCTACTGAACAAGAGCTGGAAGCTATCGATGAGAAATCAAGGGAATTCGTAGAAGAATGTATCGATTTTATGGAAAACTCTCCATATCCAGATGCAAATCTTCTTTACGATTATGTATATTCAACTCCGGATTATCCATTCATCAACAAATTAGAAAATAATTAATAACGATTTGATGATGTGAAGATCGATTAAGTTTATTTTAATAATTATCTCACCGCATCATCTCATTATCAAATTAACATATAAAAAATTATGGCAGAAGTAATTACTATGCCCCGTTTGTCGGATACGATGACGGAAGGTAAAGTTTCAAAATGGCACAAAAAGGTGGGCGACGCCGTAAAAGAAGGCGACATCCTCGCAGAGATCGAAACTGATAAAGCTGTTCAGGATTTTGAATCAGAACTGAATGGTACACTATTATATGTCGGAGTAGAAGAAGGAGGACAAGCGCCTGTAGATTCTGTTTTGGCAATTATCGGTAAAGAAGGAGAAGATGTTTCTGCTCTTATCGGTGGCGGTGCAAAAACTGAAGAAAAGAAATCTGAAGAAGAATCCAAAACTCAGGGCGAATCTACATCTGTAGAAACTGCTGACGAAGGTTCTGCTTCTGCTGATATTCCTGATGGCGTAGAAGTGATCACAATGCCACGTCTTTCTGATACAATGACGGAAGGTAAAGTGGCTAAATGGCACAAGAATGTTGGTGATGCTGTAAAAGAAGGCGATATCCTTGCAGAGATCGAGACGGATAAAGCGGTTCAGGATTTTGAATCCGAATTCAACGGAACTTTATTATATCAAGGTGTTGGAGAAGGTGAAGCGGCTGAAGTGGATAAGATTTTGGCAATCATCGGACCTGCGGGAACTGATGTTTCTGCGGTTGTTTCCGGCGGTGGCAAAAAAACGGCAGCTCCAAAAGCTGAAGCTAAATCTGAAAACAAAACTGAAGATAAAAAAGAAGCGGCACCAGTTGCGGCATCTTCTACAGGCGAAAGAGTAGCAATATCTCCGTTGGCTAAGAAAATTGCTCAGGATAAAGGAATCGATTTCTCTGGAATAAAAGGTTCTGGAGAGAACGGTAGAATTGTGAAAAAAGATGTTGAAAATTATCAGCCATCTGCACAACCTGCTGCTGCGTCCGCGTCAAAAGCGGCTCCTGCACAGCCAAGTGTTGCATTCACGCCGGGTGAAGATTCTGAAACGCCTAACTCTCAGATGAGAAACATCATCGCGAAGAGATTGGCAGAAAGTAAGTTCACTGCGCCACATTATTACCTGACGGTGGAAATCAATATGGACAAAGCCATCGAAGCTAGAAAAGAGATCAACAGCTTGCCGGATACGAAAGTATCTTTCAATGATATGGTGATCAAGGCTGTTGCTGTAGCGCTTAGAAAACATCCGCAAGTTAATTCTTCATGGGCAAGCGATAAAATCGTTCACCACGGTAATATCAACATTGGTGTAGCGGTTGCAGTTCCGGACGGATTGGTAGTTCCTGTATTGAAAAATACAGATTATATGAACTATAACGAGATTTCTGCAGCTGTAAAAGATATGGCCGGAAGAGCAAAGACCAAAGCGCTTAAGGCTAATGAAATGGAAGGTTCTACTTTCTCTGTTTCTAATCTTGGAATGTTCGGAATTGAGACATTTACATCAATTATCAATCAACCGAATTCCGCAATTTTATCTGTAGGAGCAATTATCGAGAAACCAATCGTGAAGAACGGGCAGATCGTTGTTGGAAATACAATGAAGTTGTCTCTGGCTTGTGACCATAGAGTTATCGACGGTGCAACAGGCGCTCAGTTCTTACAAACATTGAGAACTTATCTGGAAAGCCCATTGACGCTTTTGCTAGGATAGAAAACTTATTCGAAATATTATTTATAAAACCTTTCAACTTGTTGGAAGGTTTTTTTGATACCTAGAACAATCTGTTTAGAGAAAAACACAACTTGGATTTGGTTCAAACGATTTGTTTAAAGAGAAACACAAATTGTATTTGGTTTAAACAATCTGTTTAGAGAAAAACACAACTTGTATAATGTTCAAACAATTTGTTTAGAGAAAAACACAACTTGTATTTGGTTTAAACAATCTGTTTTAAAGAAAAACAAATTCTGTCAAGGTGGTTTTGATGTTGGATCTGCGTAAGGGATGGAAGTGGTTATCCTTTTTGTCTTTTTTGAAAGCATCTTTCGCTGGAGAAAGTTTCTAAGACAAAAAGATATGAACGGACAGCCCGACCCGCTTGTTTTTGCCTGATGACAAAATTTTATGAGAAGGTAGAAATATCTGAGCAAAAACAAAGGGTTACGCCCAAATAATTATCATTTCAATTTGGGATTTGATTATATTTGTGCCGTGAAAAATCTTGGGTTTTTATTTCTATTTTCTGCGGTTTTTGCTTTTGGGCAAGACCATCTTTCTGGTTTTAATATGATGTCTTTTACTTATAAAGCAACCCCGAAATGGATGGCTTATATGGAACTGCAGACGAGAGCCAGACGTGATTATACAGTAATTGATTATTACGAGACAAAAGGTGGAATCGGTTATAATATTACCAAAAACAATCAGGCTTTTGTAGGACTTGGAAGATATGGGACTTATGAGAAAATGAAGATCTCTCAAGAGGAATTCAGGCTTTGGCTGCAATATACTTTCACACAGAGATTTGGGCGACTGAAGCTGGACCACAGAGGCAGAGCGGAACATCGTTTTTTCTATGCCAGCCAAACCGGAGAACATACGGAAGCAAACCGTTTCCGGTACAGATTGAGTGGAACTTTGCCTATCAATAAAGATAAAGTGCAGGAAGAGACATTCTTTGTAAATGCTTTTGAGGAGTTATTCTTTGGCTCGAGAGAACCGAACTTCAAAAGAAACCGAACTTTTGCAGGCTTTGGTTACCAGTTCAATCATACGTTGTCTGCAACTACGGGTTATATGTTCCAGCGGGAGTTTTCTACAAAAGGTAATGATAATTTCCATTTTCTTTACTTTTCTCTGAACTTCACGTTCGATTCTAGCGATGACGAGAAGGATATTGTAATTCCTATGGTGGATTAATTTACCACATACGCACATAGCAAATAAAAAAGGTCAAATAAAAATTTCATCTATCTGACCTTTTTTATTTTTAAAGAAATACATAGAGTCTATGTGTCTATGTGGTTTTAAATTCTAATACTTTTCAGAAAGATAGAGGTAAGCTTTCAGATATTTGTTAAAGCGTTTCAAATCTTTTTCCTGTAGTAACTCTGTACATCTGGTCAGATCCATATTGTCCCTTAGGTCATTCAGTTTTACAGCAATAGCAAGTGGACTTGTTTCTATCCTTGCAACGAATGCATCGTAATCCAGGTGTTCTTCTTCTCGTTTTGTAAGACATTCGATAGCCTCAAGGATATATTCTGGGAATCCTTTTTCACGCAAATATTCTATTGGAAAGTCAGGATTGTCTTCCACAACATCGTGGAGAATACCTACAATCTTTTCATCAATGGTTTTGCCGGCATTCATCACTCGGAAAACATGTCCTAAGTATGGTGCATCATATTTGTCAGTTTGTTTTTTATGGGCTTTGGTAGCAATTTTTATGGCTTTGTAGAGTAGTTCGTGCGTCGACATTTATTTTTTTTGTTTTTATTGAACAAATGTAAATACTGAAAGTATAGAAAGCAATATCAAAACTACTTTTTTCATTGATTAAATTTTAAATTGAAAATAAAAAAACCTTAACTAATTATGTTAAGATTTTATTAAAAATATAGTTTTTAGTACTATCTTCCTTTAAGTTCATCTAAAAGTCTTTCTAAGGAATTGAGGTCAGAAATCAAAACCTCTCTCGCTTTCGCACCATTGAAACCGCCCACAACGCCAGCAGCCTCCAATTGGTCCATGATTCTTCCGGCTCTGTTATATCCTAATTTCAGTTGTCTTTGTAACATAGATGTTGAACCTTGCTGTGTAGAAACCACTATTCTCGCACCTTCTTCAAACAATGCATCTTTTTCATTCGGGTCAAATGCCCCAACAGTTGAAGCGGCATCTTCTCCGGAATATTCAGGAAGAAGATAAGCGTCAGAATATCCTTTTTGCTCTCCAACGAATTCCGCAATTCTTTCCACTTCCGGTGTATCTACAAATGCACATTGAAGACGAGTCAGATCATTTCCGTTGAAATAAAGCATGTCTCCTTTCCCAACCAATTGTTCCGCTCCTGGCGAATCCAAGATCGTTTTAGAATCCACTCCGGAAATTACTCGGAAAGCAACTCTCGCAGGGAAATTCGCTTTGATCATACCTGTGATTACATTGACAGAAGGTCTTTGCGTCGCAACAATTAAATGAATTCCGATCGCTCTCGCTAACTGAGCCAATCTTGCAATCGGATGTTCCACTTCTTTTCCAGCTGTCATGATCAGGTCCGCAAATTCATCTACGACCAAAACAATGTATGGCAGATATCTGTGCCCATTTTCAGGATTCAGTTTTCTTTGGGCGAATTTGGCGTTGTATTCTTTGATGTTTTTACAGAACGCATTTTTAAGCAATTCGTAACGGTCGTCCATCTCGATACAAAGTGAGTTCAATGTGTTGATCACTTTTGCATTATCTGTGATGATCGCATCTTCTGTATCGGGTAATTTCGCCAGATAATGTCTTTCAATCTTTGAATAAAGTGATAATTCCACTTTTTTCGGGTCAACCATTACGAATTTCAGTTCGCTTGGGTGCTTTTTATAAATCAATGAAGTTAAAATCGCATTAATACCAACAGATTTACCTTGCCCTGTTGCTCCGGCCATCAAAAGGTGAGGCATTTTTGCAAGGTCGGCCACGAAAACCTCATTGGAAATAGTTCTACCAAAAACGATTGGCAGATCCATATCAGCAGATTGAAATTTAGGCGATGCTACAACCGAACGCATCGAAACCATTGTTGGATTTTTTCTTGGAACCTCGATTCCAATGGTTCCTTTTCCTGGCATCGGTGCGATGATTCTGATTCCAAGAGCTGAAAGATTCAGAGCAATATCGTCCTGTAGTTTTTTAATTGCTGCAACTCGGATTCCTGCTTCCGGTACGATTTCGTAAAGTGTAACGGTTGGACCAATCGTCGCTTTGATTTCAGAGATTCCTACGTTGAAGGTTTTCAATAAACCAACAATTCTGTTTTTATTTTCTTCGAGTTCGTCTTTATTGATTGTGATTTCTTCGTTTCCGTAATCTTTCAGTAATTCAACAGAAGGCATCTGGAATTTTGCCAGATCCAATTTATGGTCATACAAACCATGTTTGCTAACTAGATCATCAGATTTCTGCTGTTCTGCTGTTACCGGGAAATCTTCATCTTTCTTTATTTCTACATTGAAGGCAAAATCATCTTCAGCTTTTACAGCCGGAGTCGATACAATCGTTTTTTGAGGTTCCGATGGAGTAGAAGATAATACAATTGGTTCAGGAGCAGATTGTTTAATTGGTTCTCTGATATCTTCCTTGAAAGAAGTTTGATTCGGGGTTTTTATTGGTTCAAAATCCTGAGTGACCTTAATATTACTGAAATCGTTATCCGTTTTTATTGGCTTTTCTTTTCCTGTAAACTTTTCAGGGATAAATTCTTTTTCCAGTTCTTCATCCGCTTCAAATTCTTCATCAGAATCTGGCATTAGATTTTTAAGTCTTCCGAATGTATTGTCATTGATGTCATTCAGTTTATTTTTGATAGAACTCGGCCTTAGATTGAATTCCAGGACAAAATACAAAGCGAAACTTACCAAAAGAACTAGCCAAAGTCCCACAGAACCAATATAAGATTTCAGATAATCCATGATCTGATAACCATAAACACCGCCTAAAACGCCTTCGCCATTGGTCACTGCACCAAAGAAAATCGGAGTCCAGCAAATGAAAAATAAACTGTGGGAAATGGTTTTCCAAGGTTTGAAATAATTCTTCTTGAAAATCAATGTGCCAAAAACAAAGCATAAGAATGCGACAACAAAGGCCGCTACACCAATACTTTCAAAAATGAAAAGATTTCCCAGCCAATCACCGATTTTCCCAAATAGATTGGAAGATTGTACTGTTTTGTCAGACATTGTGCCTGCTTGGCTCTGGTCGGCTTTCCAGTTCATCAGATAAGAGACGAAAGAAAGTGTCAAAACAACTGATAATATGATGAGCGTAACGCCCGAAATTATCCTTGGCTTTGAGATGATTTTACTTGAGTTGGAGGTCGTATTTTGTTCGTTGTTCATTTTCAAAAAAAGGTCAATAGATGCAAATTTAATGTTTTTTATTAGTCATATATATTGTTGAGAGTTATTTTTAATTTTTCTTAAAATTATATGAATTTTTAGCACTCTAATTATCAGTTTGAAAAGGCTTATTAAGAATGTTTCAAAATAACGATTTGGCTTTTCAAAATGACAAAAAACAGTTTTTTTTGATGCCTTTGTGATTTATCATCCTTATTTTTGTGGATTCTAAATTTTCAGATTAAAATCGCCATTTACAAAGCCCGTGAATTAGGCCCAATCGATGAAATCTGACAAATAAAATATTAGATATCTAACTTATGAAAAAGATTCAGGATATTCTCATTTCTACGCGAACGATGGCGGTTTTACTTCTGGCTTTCGCAATTTCTATGGCAGTTGCTACTTTTGTTGAAAATGATTACGGAACGCCAACTGCAAAAGCCTTGATTTATGAAGCAAAATGGTTTGAAGCCATTATGTTTTTATTGATTCTGAACTTCATTGGAAACATCGGAAGATATAGACTTTGGAAAAGAGAAAAGTGGCCGGTTTTGGTTTTCCACTTGGCTTTTATCTTGATTTTCATTGGTGGAGCAATCACTCGTTACATCAGTTTCGAAGGAACGATGCATATCCGCGAAGGAGAAACCAATAATGAGATTGTAACCGACAAACATTTCTTCAAAATCAAAATCGAGGAAAAAGGTGAACAGCAAAATTATCACGACGTCCCTTACCTGATGTCGCCTCTTCATCACGATTTCCAAGCGACTTATGATTTCCTTGGAAAAGAAAAGATTGTTGTGAAAGCTTTGGAATACATCCAGAGAAAGAAAGACAGTTTGGCTGTCGATAGTAATGGAAAAGAATTTCTTCATTTAGTTTCAACCGGCGATATGGGCGGTCGTCAGAATATTTATTTGGCAGAAGGCGAAGTTCAGAATATCAATGGAACTTTGGTAAGTTATAACAGAACGGCAATAGAAGGTGCTGTGGAATTCCAGAAAAAAGACGGACAGCTTTATATCAAAACGCCAAGCGATGCTTCTTATATGACAATGGCAACTCAGGCAACTGGAACGACTAAGAAAGATGAATTCCAACCGCTGGTTTTGAGAAGTCTCTATACGATTGACCAATTGAAATTAGTAATTCCAGAAGGAACAAAACGTGGAAAATTGGTGGCTTACGAAGGCGACAAACAAAAAGACAAAGATGTTCCGGATATGCTGAAAGTAGAAGTAGCCGGGCCAAAAACTAAACAGATTGTTGATCTTGTTGTAGAAAAAGGAAATCCGAATAATTACAAGCAGATTCATCTGGATGGTTTGGACATCATGTTAGGATTCGGGCCAAAGATTTATTTCACACAGCCTTTTGCACTTAAGTTGGAAAAATTTGTAATGGAAACTTATCCGGGAAGTTCTTCGCCGTCAGCTTATGAATCCCATGTTAAAATTGTGGACGAAGGCAAAGAAACGCCTTACAACATCTATATGAACCACGTTCTTAACTATAAAGGTTACCGCTTCTTCCAAGCGAGTTTTGACCCGGACAGAAAAGGGACGGTTCTTTCTGTAAACCACGATTTTTGGGGAACTTTGATCAGTTATATCGGTTATGCATTCTTATTTTTAGGGATGTTTGTGACCATGTTCTGGAAAGGTTCTAGATTCTGGAGTCTAAATCAAATGCTGAAAACAATCAGCAAGAAAAAAACAACTGCTGTTCTTCTGATTTTATTAAGTTTCGGACTTCATGCTCAGGAAATCGACATGCACGGAACAGACGGAAGTCACGAAGCTCATTCCCATTCAACCGAAGCAAAACCAGCTTCTGCAGGTAAAAATCCAATGGTTTTGGATGCGGATGAGATGGTGAAAAATATTACAATCAACAAAGAACACGCAGACAAGTTTGGTTCTCTATTGGTTCAGAATTACGAAGGTCGCATTGTTCCTGCCAATACGCAGGCACTTGATATTTTACACAAATTAACTTCACGTTCCAAATTCCAGGATCTGGATGCTAACCAATGGTTCTTGGCTGCTACGATTGACCCGATGTTTTGGGCTCAGGTGAATATCATCAAAATTGAAACTGCGGGTAAAGTTGGAAAATACCTGAGAGCAAAAACAAAAGCGACGGACGAAGGATTTACTAGTTTGATTAAATTATTTCCGGCGGACAAAAACGGAAATCTTCGTTTTGTGTTGGAAGATGATTATAATGATGCGTTTAGAAAAAAAGCCTCTGAAAGAACAAGATATGATGAAGCGGTTATTAAATTAAATGACAAAGTTCAAGTATTGAACGGGATTATGTCTTACCAATATTTCCGAACAGTTCCTGTCAAGAACGACCCTAACCACACTTGGAATTCTGTAATGACACCGACTTTTGAACCGGATGAAAATGCACAGGCGGTTTTAGGACCATACTTATCAAGTGTACTTTTAGCAACACAAGGTGGAAGCTGGGCAAAAGCTGATGCTGAACTGAAAAAAGTGGAGGAATACCAACAAAAATGGGGTAAAAATGTAGTGCCTTCTGAAACCAAAGTTAAGCTTGAAGTTTTGATGAATACATTGGATATCAACTTCAAATTGTTGATTTTCTATACCATCATTGGAGGTTTGCTTTTGGTTTTAGGTTTTATAGAATTATTTAAATCCAATAAAATCCTTCATAATGTTATAAAAGCAATCATTTATATCGGTGCGATTGGTTACATTTTCCATTTCTTAGGATTGGTTGCAAGATGGTACATTTCCGGACATGCCCCGTGGAGTAATGGTTATGAAGCGATTATCTTCATCTCTTGGGTGGGGATTACTGCCGGTTATGCACTTTATAGAAACTCAAATGCTTTGATTCCTGCAGCAGGGTTTTTAGTAGCAGTGATTATGATGGGCTTTGCACACGGTGGTTCCGCACTAGACCCGCAGATCACACCACTAGTTCCTGTTCTGAAATCTTATTGGTTAGTGGTTCACGTTGCAATTATCACTTCAAGTTACGGCTTCTTCTCTTTATCGATGTTGATTGCAATGATCTCTTTGATCTTCTATGTGATTTCCAACAAAGAGACATTCAAAAAACATAATGATACAACGCTGAAAGAATTGGCAATCGTAAGTGAAATGTCTCTTAATATTGGATTATTAGCGCTAACTATCGGAAACTTCTTGGGAGGAATCTGGGCCAACGAATCTTGGGGACGTTACTGGAGCTGGGACCCGAAAGAAACATGGGCTTTCATCTCGATCATGATCTATGCATTTGTGATCCATATGAGACTGGTTCCGGGATTGAGAGGTAGATACACCTTCCACGTGGTGACAATGTTTGCTTTCTGCTCTATGGTAATGACCTATTTTGGAGTGAATTATTATTTGTCAGGCTTGCACTCTTACGCAAAAGGAGACCCTATTCCATTACCGACTTGGGTTTACATCAGTTTAGGGTATATGCTGGCATTGTCTATAGCTGCTTGGTTCAAATACAAAAAACTGAATGAAAAACAAGAGAAAAGAACGCAAGTAGAACCTTAAATTTTGTGAAATAAATAAAAAAGCCGGACTTTTAATAAGTTCGGCTTTTTTATTTTTGAGCAATCTAATGGTTGTATTATGCGGTGAAAAAGCTGCTCAGCCGATTCTGAATGAAGGAACGCTTTATAATTAATCCGAAAAATCAAGTATTGATGAAGAAGAGTTTTGTTTTACGATTGGATGATGAGATGTATAAATTGCTAGAGAAATGGGCGGCTGATGAATTCAGAAGTGTGAATGGACAATTGGAATATATTATCAATCAAAGTCTAATTAATTCGGGAAGGAAAAAGAATAAAACAGATAACAAATCAACAGATAAAAAATAAAGCCGTCAAATTTTGGATGCTTTATTATTGTAAAAACTTCTGGATATAAGTTTCTCTCTGAGCTTCAGAAATTCCTAAAGCTTCATGGATATAGTTATCCATAGAACCATATTTTTTATCAATCTCATCAAAAGCAGACTGTAAATAATTTCTTTCTATCCAACCTGTTTTTTCTAATACTCCAATATCTAATTTGGGATAGATAAAGTGTAAGTTATTGGCAAGATTCAATCTTTTTTGAATGATAGATTGACGGAGGTCATTGGATTGTAGATATTCTTCAAAAGTCACAGAATCATCGAATTTCAAAATCTTCAAAATCAATGCTGTTATCATTCCGGTTCTGTCTTTTCCGGCAGTGCAATGATAAAGAATAGGCTGCTCCGAATCTAGAATCTCAGTAATTATTTTCTTTATCACCTGTGGATTTTCTGAAACATAATCCTTATAGAATTGTATCATTCTTTTATCTGCGTCTACTTTATTAAATTGACCTTTTAGAACTTGCTTTTTGGCATCCTTCAGCTCTCCGTTTTCATCTTGGAAGGCGGGGTAATTTTGATAAGAAATAGTCTTTGGAAAATGGTCTGGTTCTTTCGTTATTTCCTGATGCGTTCTCAGGTCGATGATTTTATTGATTTTCAATGATTCGATTTCATCGAAAGAAGAGTTCCTAAGTTTGTGAAGATTTCCGCTTCGGTAGATCAAACTATCCTTTAAAGACTTACCTTCAGAATTTTTAATTCCTCCTAAATAACGGAAATTATTAATCTTTTTTATTTCGATTTGATTTCTGTTGGAATAGGTTGAAAACTCTGCTTTAGAATGGTATGCTTTACAGGAAACAATGGACAATAGAATAAGAAAGAGGAAATATCTCATTAAATAAGAACGTTTTTTCAAGCTTAAATATTTTTTGAATTAAATAAAAAATTCCTGCCCATTGGGCAGGAATTTCAAAGTATAATTTATTGTTTGATGACCTTCTGGGTTTGGGATCTGCCATCTGCAAAGTCTATTTTCATTAGATAAATGCCTGATTGCAATTTAGAAAGATTGATCTTTGTGGAATTATCTTCCAGCAATATTTTACCATCAACATTATAAACAGACACTTTTTTCACTTTTGCGGTTGAATTGATGTTGATGAAATCCTTAACGGGATTTGGATAGATTGATATTTTCTTTGTGTCGATATCTTCTGTTCCGAGTTTGATTTGAGTAGAGTAAACAGGTCCGTACCAAACACTGCTTTGGTCATTCGAACATTTTGATTTTACATAAGTTTCATAGATCCAGTTAACGGTCAGGTCCGTTCTTGTATCTTTTGGTTCGTTCTCTATATCACGGTAAACTTCAGCACCGGCAGTTGTGAAGACATTTCTTCTTCCCCAAAGCGTTTGCCATTGGTTGGAGGTTCCGGCTTCTTTCCATTCCGTGCTTACGGTGGTATCTATTTGGCTGGCGATTTTTAAATCATAGGGAGCAGGGCAAATGACATCTCCGTTTTTCTGATTTTGGATATACATGGAAATTGGGAAATAACCTTGTTGGCCAGTAAAGACGGCGGTAGGGACATCTATTTTGATGGTATGGGTTCCTGCAGAAAGATTTCCTAAACTGACTTCACGATTCGGGATCACGTCACCTGGACACCAGTTGTTCCAAGATATCCAGCCTCTTAAGGTTTTTGCAGTAGTTCCATATATCCCGTTCCCTTGCGTGTTGTATTGTCTGTAATCTTCACAGTTTTTTCCACCTGGCATATATTGACTTACCAACTGGTCATCTAGATAGACGTTATGTACTCTTTTTACATATTCTTCACCTCCGGAATTTGATCCATGGTTAGAGGTGCTAAGATGTAGAATAGCATTCGGAACAGGCTGTTCAAGTGTAAAAGTTACTAATCTTGTTGTTTGTCCCGGAACATCTGTAGCATTATAATTATTTAGGTTTTGACGATAAGAAAGTGGTAAAAAGAAGTTTTGAGAAGGTGTTACGGCTCCACTTGTTACAAATTCCAGATTCCCACGGAAAACATCTGTTCTGTTCGCACATCCAGCAACCTGAGTATTGGCTGCGGCAGAGTAACCATCAGCTCGGAACTCGATCCAAAAATCATACGTAGCAGATAGAGCTGTATCATGCAATATGTTGGAAATATTATCCACCTGGAAACTGTATGGAACCTGAGTTGGCGAAATGTTTTTGTTCATAAAAGGCGTGATAAAACGTCCAATCTCGATACGCTTGATGTCACTTTGGTTATAAGTATAAGTTGTTGCTCCTTTTGGTACAAGGACAAGATTGACACCAGCAAGTCTGTCATAATTGTCGCATGCTGCTGTTAGAACGATATTCATCTTCACATTGCTTCCAATGGATGCAATTTCGGAATCTGTCAATTTCCTGGAAATAATGTCCTGCTCATAGGCATGTAAACGGATTGCCCCAGCAGGAATTTGAGAATAAGCTTCAGCCGGCATGGTTTCTCCTTCTCCCAGATAATGGTACATACTGTAAAAAGGAACATCATTGAAAACCGATACATTTTGAGATTTAAAAAAAGGTGCTAATGCAAGTCCTGCAAAAACAAAAAGTAATTTTTTCTTCATATTAGATTATTATTACAACAAATTTATAAAATCTTTACGAATAAAGGTTTTTTGATGATTGTTTTTATGAATTTAATTTTTGTTTTTATCGATTATGTTAAGATTTCAATAATCTAAGTTTCCAATACTTGAAACGGAACTTAAACTTGTGATTCTCCTTGGAAAAAGTTATCTTTAGAGAAAAAACAAATTATGATATACATTGGATTTATAGTATTTTTCGCGCTTATCACGTTATTTGCCTCATTCTTCACAGTAAAACAAGAAACGGCGGCACTTGTGGAACGCTTGGGAAAATTCCATTCGGCAAGACATGCCGGCTTACACTTGAAGATACCATTCATCGATCAGATATCGAAACGGATGAATCTTCGTATCCAGCAATTGGATGTAATGATCGACACCAAAACACTTGATAATGTTTTTGTAAGAATGAAAATTTCAGTACAGTTTCAAGTGATCAGGACCCAGGTTGCTGATGCTTTTTATCGATTGGAGAGCCCACATGATCAGATCACATCTTATGTTTTCGATGTGGTAAGGGCGGAAGTGCCAAAGTTGAAATTAGATGATGTTTTCCTTAAGAAAGATGATATCGCTGTCGCTGTCAAGGCGGAACTTCAGGAATCAATGCAAAGTTATGGTTATGATATTATCAAAGCTTTGGTGACGGATATCGATCCGGATGAACAGGTAAAACATGCCATGAACAGGATCAATGCGGCAGAGAGAGAAAAAACTGCAGCGGAATATGAATCTGAGGCACAAAGGATCAGAATTGTAGCAGTTGCAAAAGCGGAAGCCGAATCCAAAAAATTGCAAGGACAAGGTATTGCAGACCAAAGGAGAGAAATTGCAAAAGGTCTGGAAGAGTCTGTAAAAGTTTTGAACAACGTTAATATCGAACCTCACGAAGCTTCAGCTCTTATCGTTGTGACGCAGCATTATGATACACTACAATCTATTGGCGCAAACAACCGTTCAAACCTTGTTCTTCTGCCAAACACACCAACTGCTGCCAGCTCTATGTTGAATGATCTGGTGGCGGCAATGGCTGTTTCCAAAAAAATTGAAGATGATGAGACACCGAAACCAAATCGACAGAATCCGAAATTTTTATAAAAAAAAGCCTGAATATTCAGGCTTTTTTTATTCTTCGTTTATATGGAATCCGATGGTTCTGATTGGTTCGTCTTTCGCTTTGTAGGTTTCGAGTTCTTGTTTCAGGTCTTCGATCCTGGCAGCAAAGCGGTCATAAGAATTATCTTCGGCTTCGGATAAAAATTGTTGAACATTATTGAGGTATTCACCAGTCAGTTTAGAAGCTGATTCTTTCAGAGAAGCATCTAGAATTACTTGGCTGATCTGTATGCCTTCAGTTTTGTTTTTCATATAAAGACTTCGGATCCGTTTTTTGAGACTCTGTGTGAAATCCACAAGCATTGTGTTGGAAAATACTTTCATTTTCTCAGCAGTCTCTTTCCAAAACGGGATTTGATCAGCTTTGTTGTTTTTTAATATTTTAAGCAAAGTTGCATTTTCGTTCAGATTCTTTGTCATGTTGAAAAGCAGCATCTCAGCTCTTTCCTGTTTGTTTGGCGGGAAAACCGGAATCAAAACATCAAATCTTCCCGGCGCAAGGATCTCTGGTTCTATTCCGATCAGTTCTTTTGCAGAACCGATCATCACAATGTTTTCTTTTTCGAATTTTTCGATGTTGTGGAGTGTACTTTCTTTTACATCTTCATGATCAGAATTGATGATCTGCCTTTCCTGCCTTTGCATCATTATCTCGTCAAAGTTTTCGAGGAACAAAATGACCTTGTCCTTTTTGAGTATTTGAGAAAGGTATTCATCAAAGCTTGTTTTTTTATCATTGACCAGAATCGATTTTAATTGAGATTTTCGGATTTCGAAAAAATCAAAATCGATCATCTCTGCAATTTTTTTGGCCCAGAAGATCTTTCCGCTTCCCGGAGGCCCATAAACAATAATACCAGCAGCTTTCTGGATTCCCCAATTTTCAGATTGTTCCGGATTAAGGAAAGGTTCCAGCATGTCTGAAATATAAAAGAATAGATCTCTGTAACCAATGAAATCTCTTTGTTTGAGCTCAGTTTTATCTCCAAAATAATTGTAAATGAACTGATAATTCCCACCAAGCTGATTATCTATCCCGAATGTTGATATTGATGATTTGTAGATCCCGTTATCATAAATATTAGGGAATTGATCTTGAATGATCTGTTCTATTTTTTCTTTCGGTTGATGGATTCTTTTCGAAATATCATCTGCAGTTTTTTCCTTATTCAGGTCTTCATCATATTTTTTTAGAAATTCCTGATTTTCTATGGCAAATCTTTCAAAATTTTGGGTAATATTGAGATTCGGAGAAAGACAATCAGAGATCTCAAGGTCAAAATCCTGGATAAATTGTTTGATGCTTTCTTCGGAAACGTCCAGCTTTTTAGAAAATTCGGAGATATTTTGAATCATTTTTAAAATGTTTTTATGAATTTAAACAAAAACCGTACAAATCAAAGTAACAATGTTGTCAAGAATCAGACTTGTATATAAAATATTTCTATGGAAAAAATTTTGGAAGTAAAAAACTTGACCAAAAAGTTCAAACATATTGCGGTCAACAATATTTCCTTCGATGTAGAAAAAGGTAATGTCTATGGTCTTTTAGGACCTAATGGAAGTGGGAAGTCAACCACTTTCGGGATGCTGCTTTCTACGATCAATCCAACTTCCGGCAGCTGGAAATGGTTTGGAAAAGAAGGAACGGATACTCATACGCTCAAAAAAATCGGAGCAATTATAGAGCAGCCAAATTTCTATCCCTATCTAAGTGCGGAAAAGAATCTTGAAATTGTAGCAACGATCAAAGAGATTCCGTATTCAAGAATTGATGAGGTATTGGAAGTGGTCAACCTTTTGACGAGAAAAAAAGATGCATTTAAAACCTATTCTTTGGGAATGAAGCAACGTTTGGCGATTGCTTCTGCTTTGCTTGCAGATCCTGAAGTTTTAATTTTGGATGAGCCTACAAACGGACTTGATCCGGAAGGAATTATTCAGATCAGAGATATTATTAATTCAATTGCAAAATCGGGAACTACGATCATTGTTGCAAGCCATCTTTTGGACGAGATAGAGAAAATCTGTTCCCACGTTATCGTTCTGAAACAAGGAAATGCGATCTATTCCGGTTCTGTGGATGCCATGAGCAATACAAAAGGTTTCTTTGAACTGAAAGCGGATAATATTTCTGAGCTTGTTTCTGTTCTTGGATCTTTCGGGATTTTCTCTTCTGTAAAAGAACAGGATAACCTTATAATTGCCCAGATTTCTAGCGATATTTCTGCATCGGAACTCAATAAAAAATTATTCGAAAAAGGAATTTCTCTTTCTCATCTCCAGAAGAAAAAAGAAAGCCTTGAAACCCAA
Organism: Epilithonimonas caeni DSM 17710; assembly: GCF_000426465.1. Lineage (GTDB taxonomy): Bacteria > Bacteroidota > Bacteroidia > Flavobacteriales > Weeksellaceae > Epilithonimonas > Epilithonimonas caeni. The sequence continues at coordinate 710,747 of NZ_AUFK01000009.1, read as the reverse complement.
TTCCTCGAACTTGTAAAACAATCCAACTCATGATACGATTATTAAAATTAGAATATCTCAAGAATCTGAATTACAGACCTTTAAAGATTTTTTCAGGTTTGTATTTTGTTGTTCTTATTGTTCTGCTGTTTATTGGTTTGGTAGATTTTGATATTTTAGGGATGAAAATCAATCTTAAAGAGCAGGGGATGTATAACTTTCCAGGTGTTTGGAATTTCACGACTTATATTGTAGGATTGCTGAAGATTTTCCTTGGTTGTATTATTGTTTTCTCTATATGTCAGGAGTTTAGCAATAGGATGTTCAAGCAGAATATAATTGATGGATTGAGTCGGGAAGAGTTTGTTTTTTCAAAACTTTTGACCATCTTGACTTTCACTGCTTTTTCAACATTATTGGTTTTTGTGATCGCTTTTATGCTAGGAAAGAGTTATTCGGTAACACAAGAGGGTGATCTGGTCACTAAAGAAATATATTTCATCTTCAATTACTTTTTGAAGTTATTTAGCTTCTTTTCGTTTCTAATGTTTCTATCCATTCTTTTCAGAAAATCGATTTTTGTGTTTCTTGGATTTTTTATGTTTTGGTTTGTAGAGAAAATTTTAATCGGTATTGAGACTTTTAGAGCTCAACAAAATATTACTGAATTGGAAAAAGCTAAAGTTTTGAGTACAACCACTTTCTATACAGATTATTTGCCTTTGGAAAGCATGTCGAATTTGATTCCTAATCCATTGATAAGAACTAATATGGCACAATTGTTAGGGATGCGGTTCAAATTTGAATATCCTTGGTACAGTGTAATTGCTTGTATTGTCTGGTCAACAATTTTTATATTGGGAAGCTATTGGATACTTAAGAAAAAAGACTGGTAATAATTACTTTAAATGAGATATTGTAAAGATAAATATATCAATAGTTTAATATTTCTTAATTAAAGTTAAATATAATTATATTTATAACTGAGATTAAAATATGATACAACCATCAAAACCAATTTTGGTGGTTTTTTTATTTTCTTGTAGATTTTTATCTACAAAATTTCCTTATTTTAAAGGCTTTTTTAACCCAATTTTAACTTTTAAAGTGTTGGTTTTAACAATAAAACGGATAATTTTGTAGCAATGGATTTTAGATTAATCATAGCTGTATTTTGTATTGTATTTTCTTCTCAGATTGTAAAAGCACAGAAGAGTTATAATGCTTTGGTCTATGAAGGAAACAAAAAATTTGATGCCAAGGAATATGAAGCTTCTTCCAGCAAATATCTGGAGGCAATTGCTGAAAAAGAGGGAAGCTATACAGCCCATTATAATCTTGGAAATGCCTTGTACAAAAGCAAAAAATATGAAGAAGCTGCTGCTGAATATCAAAAAGCGGCAAAGTTGACTAAAAGTAAGTATGAAAAGGCTGCAGCAATTTATAACCAAGGAAATGTACAGATGCAGTCCAACAATCCGGAAAAAGCAGCTGAACTTTATAGACAAGCCCTGAAGCAGGATCCTTATAACGAAGCAATTCGTAAAAACTATGAGATTGCAATGTTAAAAGACAAAGAAAAAAAAGACAAGCAAAAACAAAAACAGGATCCGAACAAAGGAAAAGGAGACGGCAAAGACCAGAAAAATAAAGACCAGTCCGATAAAGGAAATCAGAAAAAAGATCAACAAAACGGACAAGGTGATAAGCAAAAAGGAGAAAATCAAGGAAAACCTGATCAGCCTAAAAAGCAGGAAAACAAAATCCCTGAAGAAGCAGAAAAGATGATTTTGCGTGATATTGAAAATCGCGAGAGAGAGACTGCAAGAAGAATTTTAAACAAAAAAGCCAATTCGATGCCGCAAAGCAACGAAAAGGATTGGTAAATGATAAGAAAAAATTTATACATATTATTCACATTAGCATCGGTTTTTTCGTTTGCTCAGGTTAATCTTTACTCAGAAATCAACACAAAAGAGAGTAGGGTGAATTCTCCTTTTGTTTTTACTGTTGTTTTAGAGATCTTTGGGGAGGATCTGAATATGGAAACCCCCATTAAGCTTCCCGATTTCTCAAAATTCAATTACGAATATGCATCTGAACAAAATACATTTATCGATCCCGTAAAAAAAATCAGGATCAATCAAATGGTTTATCAATTTGCTCTTGATCCCAAACAAGCCGGAAATTTTAAAATTGGTTCGGCTCTTGTAAAGATCAATGGGAAGATGTACAAAACTGAGCCTATTGATATCATTGTAAAAGAAGCTGAGAAAAAACCCCTTGCCATTGCTAATAACACTGCAAAAAATATGTATCTGAGCATGCAGGTGGAAGAGCGGGAAGTTTACAAGGATGAGCCTGCTATAGTCGTTTTGAAAGCATTTTCCAGGAACATTTCGAATTTCCGACATCTGGAACCTGCAAGATTTGAGCCTGCCAGGAACCTTGCGATCCGTTCTATCGCTAACTTTGATGAATCAATAGAAGACTCGGAGAATAATTATTCTTCACAGGTTATTGGGATGTTTGTAGTTGTCCCAAAAGTAGCTGGTATAATGGATGTTCCTCCTATGGAAGTGCCTTTTGCCAATCATAAAACAGCTCTCATTTCCAATAAGGTAAAAATTAACGTTAAAAAATTGCCGGAAGGTGCTCCCGAAAATTTTAAGAATGCGGTTGGGAAATATGATGTGAAGATCGAAATGAACGATAAAGGAAAAGAAAATTTTGAAATCAACAAGGCTTTTAATATTTCGGTAAAAGTATCAGGTTGTGGTAATCTTTCCCCATCTATCGTACCAAAAATTTTATCTTCTCCTGACTATGAGGTCTTTGAACCAAAAATCATCAACAATTCTGTTCCAACCGTCAAAGGAATTGAAGGTGATATAGAAGCACAATATATTATCATTCCAAAGAAAAGGGGAGATTTGAAAATTGCTACAGAAAGATTTTCGTATTTTGATCCAAAGGAAGAAAGATATGTTGAGGTGGGCTCTAAGTTTTTGGCCCTGAACGCAGTTAATGCCCAAGACATTGCTAATGCAAAAACTACCTTGCAAAAAGTAAACGAATATACCAACAATGTTCTGGAAAAAGTTGATTCTCCGGTTATTAGCACTGAGAAACTGAAAGTAAAGGAACATAAGGGGATCCGCTGGTATGTGATTTTTGGAAATCTTTTCATTGTGGGGATTGGGGCATTGCTGTTTCTTTATTTTAATAAGAAAATTAAAGACAAAAGGAAACTTCTTCTAGAAAAGAAAAATATGCCTGTCCAACCGATTATCAATATCGAAGAAACTGAAGCTCTTTTGAGAAATAAAAAGAAATTTGAAGTAGATTCCTATTTCAATTATTTGAATAAAAAAATAAGTGAAAGTCAGCCTTCAGGTTTTTTTGAGGCGTTTGAGGAATTGAAAGTTGATGCTGACCAATATTGCAAAGAACATTATTCTTCGAGTTTTTCAGATCATCTCCGAAATAATTTCGGATCGGGTCAATTTGAGAAATATAATCAATTGATCACCAAAATCAATATTGAGAAATATTCTCCTTATTCATCTGTAGATAAGCAAATTGAAATTTTGAACGAAATAGAGGATATCTATAAAATGCTTTAGGGAATTATCAAAAATATTTTATATTTTTGCGAAATCTTTAAAATATAATTTATGGGATTTTTAGAAGAGTTTTCAATCAAAGAAACAATGACCGCTTTTATGGTTTTGTTTGCTGTAATAGACATTTTGGGTTCGGTCCCGATTATTGTTTCGCTTCGTCAGAAATTTGGCAAAATTGAGTCTGAAAAAGCTGCAATTGTTGCTGGATTATTGATGATTGCTTTTCTCTTTATAGGAAATAATATTTTGAAGTTCATTGGCGTAGATGTCAATTCTTTTGCGATTGCAGGAGCTTTCGTGATTTTCATCATTGCCATAGAAATGATTTTAGGAATAGAAATCCATAAGACAAACCAACCACAAGCTGCATCTATTGTCCCGATTGCATTCCCTTTGATTGCGGGAGCCGGAACTTTGACAACGACTTTGTCATTAAGGGCAGAATACCACGATATCAATATCATTTGCGGGATTGTCCTTAATACAATATTGGTTTACATCGTTTTGAGATTAGCACCGTGGATTGAGAGAAAAATGGGAGAGGGTTCTTTGCAGGTTTTACAAAAAGTTTTCGGAATTGTGCTTTTGGCCATCTCCATTAAATTATTTACTGCTAACTTTGCACAGCTGTTTCAGAATTACATTCACTTTTAATATTATTAGAAAATGAAGACATTTTATAAAGTATTCTTAATTCTTTTTATCATTTTTATCGGTATCAATGTTTACGCTATCGATTGGCGTTCAGGATTTTTTGATGATGAAAATACCAAATTCATATTCTCTATTTCATCAGGGATTTTAGGAATTATAGTAGTTTATATTCTGCATACTTGGAGTAAGTTGGTAGAGAGAAAATAATAAAAAAACGCTTCAGGTCTCTGAAGCGTTTTTTTGTACTAATTCAAATCTTGAAGTGCATTTTTCAAAAACTGAATACTTGTCTTATTGATTTTAGATTGAGTTTGCGCATTATCCCATTGCGACAAAATCTCTTCCACAACTTCATCTTCACATTCATACTTATCTTCATCATCAAACATTACAGAAGTTGCAAAATGAATCAATTCTTCTTTGCTGACTTCATCAGAGAGGAATCTTTCACAGATCTTTATCAATTCTAATCGGGTTATGATCATATTTGGTTTTCAAATAACGATGACAAAGATAAACTTTTAGATTTTGAAAATTATTTTTAGGGCAGCTTAATCCGCCTTCCGCTCCCAATCTTTTTTGCAGAAGATTTCAATTTAGATAGAACTTACTGTCCACGCAAAAAAGGATTTCCGCTCAAGTCGGGCTGCGAGTAATTCGAATGTTCCTAATTTCTATCATATAGCTTCTCATACAACTTAATAAAATGCTCTTTTACGGCTTTTCTTTTCAGTTTTAGAGTAGGCGTGAGCAGTCCGTTGTCTTCGGTCCAGATCTCAGGTGTTAATTCAATTTTTTTGACTTGTTCCCATTTTCCAAGATGTTGATTGATCTTCTCGATTTCCTTTTCGATTTCAGATTTTAATTCTTTAGAACTGGCAATGTCTTCAAGAGAAGTCCCTACATTTATATTATTTTTTGAAGCCCAGGTTTTAGCATGTTCAAAATCAGGTTGAATTAATGCTGTAGGCATTTTTTCACCGTCACCAACGACCATGATCTGTTCGATGAATTGAGAGGCTTTTGCAAGATTTTCGATCACCTGAGGTGCAACATATTTCCCGCCGGAAGTTTTGAACATTTCTTTTTTTCTGTCCGTAATGAAAAGGAAATTATCCTCATCCAAAATTCCAATATCACCGGTTTTGAAGTAACCATCTTCTGTGAAGATCTGTTTTGTCTGTTCCTCATCTTTGTAGTAACCCTGCGTTACAGTTGGACCTTTCACCGTGATTTCCCCATCTTCCTGGATTTTCACATCGATATTTTTGATTGGTCTGCCAACCGAACCGATTTTTGTAAATTCAAAACTGTTAACTGCAATTACAGGCGAAGTTTCCGTCAATCCGTAACCTTCCAAAATCGGAATTCCGGCAGCATGAAACATGGTATTCAGACGTTTTGATAAAGCGGCGGAACCGGAAACCAATGTGATGAGATTTCCGCCCAAACCTTCCCTCCATTTGCTGAAAACGATTTTATCCGCAATGATGTGAGCCAAAGATTTTGAACTTCCCAATTTGTAATTTTCAGCAACTTTCAGGGACCAGAGGAAGATTTTGGCTTTGATTCCGCCGGACTCGGTTCCTTTTTTATAGATCGCATCATAGACCTTTTCCACCATTCTCGGTACAACCGTCATATATTGCGGTTTTACTTCCTTTAGATTTTCACTGAGTTTTTCATTACTTTCAGCAAAATACATAGAAATCCCGTTGGTTGTGAAAAGATACAGAATCATTCTTTCGTAAACGTGACAAAGTGGAAGAAAACTCAATGCTCTGTTTTTGGAATCCTTGTGCGGGATTCTGTCTTCACAGCCAATCACATCGGAAACAATGTTTTTATGTGTCAGCATTACGCCTTTTGGTTTCCCTGTCGTGCCGGAAGTATAAATAATCGAAGCCAGATCATCTTCAGAAATCGAATCTTTAATCGAATCAACTTCTTGCTGATTATCATTTTCTTTTCCTAAATCAAATAGTTCTTTCCAGTTTTTAGCATTTTCAACATTGTCAAATGTAAAGATCTCCTGCAAATCCGGTAATTGATTTTTAACCGAATTGATCTTGTCATATAATTTTGCATCAGAAACAATACAGATCTTAGAATCCGAATTTTCCAGATTATAAACACAGTCTTCAGCCGAAATGGAAGGATAGACCGGAACGGTCACGATGCCGATCTGTAAAGCCGCTTGGTCAAAAAAACACCACTCGACCCGGTTGTTGGAAGAAGTGATGGCAATTTTATCTCCCTTTTTGAGACCGTATTTCAATAAAGCTCTGGATAGCTGGTTTGTGATTTTGATATAGTCATCCGTTGAGATTTTCTCCCATTTCCCGTTTCTCTTGTCACAGATAAAATCATCTTTTTCGAAATGTTCTTTCGAATAATAAGGAATGTCGAAGATTCTTTTTACTTCCATTTTGTGATATGTTTTAAACTATCGTTTAACGCAAATATAAATAAATATGGAAAACCCTCAGAAAAAAAGCTATCCATTGGATAGCTTGTCATTATTCTTTGTACATTCTGTCGTATAGATCTTGAAATTCAGCTTTTATAGCCTTTCTTTTCAGTTTAAGGGTTGGCGTCAGAAGTCCGTCGTCGATCGTCCAGACTTTTGGGGTCAATTCAATTTTTTTGATCTGCTCCCATTTCCCGAGATGCTCATTGATTTTCTCGATTTCCTTTTCGATTCTAGATTTTACGGCTGGGTTCGCTGCAATTTCTTTATGAGAATCAATGATTTTTACATTATGCAGTTCTGCCCAATTTTTTGCATAAGCAAAATCCGGCTGGACCAATGCACAAGGCATTTTTTCACCGTCACCGACAACCATGATCTGTTCAATGAATTTGGAAGCTTTTGCCAAGTTCTCTATCACCTGAGGCGCAACAAATTTTCCTCCCGAGGTTTTGAACATTTCTTTTTTTCTATCTGTAATAAAAAGGAAATTATCTTCATCAAGATGTCCGATATCACCGGTTCTGAAATAACCATCATCGGTGAAAGCTTCTTTCGTTTTTTCCTCGTCCCGGTAATAGCCATCGAAAACAGAAGGTCCCTTTACAACGATTTCGCCATCAGATTCTATTCTAACTTTTACATTTTCAAGGGGAATTCCCACAGAGCCAACTTTCACTTTACCAAAGCTGTTGACCGAAATAACAGGCGAAGTTTCCGTCAAGCCATAACCTTCCAAAATTGGAATTCCGGCAGCGTGGAACATTGTGTTCAAACGTTTTGATAGGGCAGCAGAACCGGAAACCAACGTGATCAGATTTCCACCTAAACCTTCTCTCCATTTTTTGAAAACCAATTTGTCCGCAATGGTGTGCATAAATGTTTTTGGCTTTCCTAATTCGTATTTCTCAGCAATTCCTAAAGACCAAAGGAAAATCTTAGACTTCAATCCACCTGCAGCTGTTCCTTTGTTATAAATAGAGTCGTAAACTTTTTCCACCAATCTTGGAACAACCGTCATGTATTGAGGCTTCACTTCCTTCACATTTTCTCCAATTTTTTCGATGCTTTCAGCGAAATAGATAGAAATTCCATTACTTAGATATAGATAGAAGATCATCCTTTCGAAAACGTGGCAAATCGGAAGAAAACTAAGCGCTTTCATATCCTTATAATCAAGACTTTTATCTTTCGGGATTCTTGGCGTACTTGCAGTGACATTCGAAACCAGATTGTTGTGGGTCAGTTGAACACCTTTTGGTTTTCCTGTCGTTCCGGAAGTATAAATGATTGTAGCAAGATCTTCCGGATTGATAGATTTTGCCAGATCATCCACTTCAATTTGAGTTGCATCATTTTCCCCAAGGTCAAGGATCTCGTTCCAGTTGGGCGCACCATCAATATCATCAAATGTGAAAACTCCTACTAATGATGGGATGTTAGGTTTTGCATTTGTGATTTTTTTATAAAGGTCTGCATCGGAAACAAAGCAGTATTTGATTTCAGAATTATTGAAGATATAAACATAATCTTCTTCGGAAATGGTAGGGTAAACCGGAACTGTAACCACGCCGATCTGGGAAATTCCCAGATCCATCACGGCCCATTCTGTTCTGTTGTTAGAAGATATCAGACCAATTTTGTCGCCTGGTTTTATACCAAGCTTCAAAAGACCTCTAGAAATTTTGTTCCCTTGATTGATAAACTCAAGAGTAGATGTTTTGATCCAATTTCCGTTTTTCTTCGTGACAAGACAATCTTCTTTCGGAAATTTTTCGAAAGCAAGAGCAGAGAAGTCGAATATTCTTTTAACGTTCATAAAATATCTTTGTTAATATATTATTAAAATTGAGTTTACATTATCGTAAATATAATTTTTTTTTCTCAAACAACAAAATGCGACAATCTTCTTTGATTTTTTGCCAAAAAGTTTATATTTACGAACGAAAAATATAATAAAAAACTTATGGATTTCAATCTTACAGAAGAGCAAAAGATGATTCAGCAGGCCGCAAGGGATTTTGCACAAGCAGAGCTTTTGGAAGGCGTTATCGAAAGAGACAATGAACAAAAATTTCCTTATGATGCCGTAAAAAAAATGGGCGAAATGGGATTCCTCGGGATGATGGTTGACCCAAAATACGGCGGTGCCGGTCTGGATAGTGTTTCCTATGTTCTGGCAATGGAAGAGATTGCTAAAGTTGATGCATCTGCTGCAGTAGTAATGTCCGTTAATAATTCTTTGGTTTGCGCAGGTTTGGAAAAATTCTGTAATGAAGAGCAAAAAATGAAATATCTGAAACCACTTGCAAGCGGTGAGGTGATCGGCGCTTTCGCCTTGTCTGAGCCGGAAGCTGGTTCTGATGCGACTTCTCAGTCCACAACGGCAGAAGATAAAGGTGATCATTATCTTTTGAACGGAACCAAAAATTGGATTACAAATGGTGGAAACGCCACTTATTATATTGTAATTGCACAAACCAATCCAGAGAAAAAACATAAGGGAATCAATGCTTTTATTGTGGAAAAAGGTTGGGAAGGCTTTGTTGTAGGAAAGAAAGAGGATAAACTGGGAATCCGTGGCAGCGATACACATTCTCTAATGTTTACAGATGTTAAAGTTCCAAAAGAAAACAGAATCGGGGACGATGGTTTTGGATTCAATTTTGCGATGGCAGTTCTTAACGGTGGTAGAATAGGGATTGCTTCTCAGGCTTTAGGAATAGCTTCCGGAGCTTATGAACTGTCTTTGAAATATGCTAAAGAAAGAAAATCTTTTGGGACAGAGATCATCAATCATCAGGCAATCGCTTTCAAATTGGCTGATATGCATACAAGCATTATAGCTGCAAGAATGCTGATCTACAAAGCAGCCGCTGAAAAAGATGAAGGTAAGGATATCTCGGAAAGCGGTGCAATGGCAAAATTGTACGCATCTCAGGTTGCGATGGATACAACGATCGAAGCAGTTCAGATTCACGGTGGCTATGGCTATGTAAAAGAGTACCACGTGGAAAGAATGATGCGTGATGCGAAAATCACTCAGATTTATGAAGGAACTTCCGAAATTCAAAAAATTGTGATTTCCAGAGCTATATCAAAAAAATAACTAACTTTGGTCAACATTAAAAACACAGAGTATGAAATATCTTTGGATGACCTTAGCTGTAATTTTCTTATTCCTGGGCGTCTTCGTCTGGTGGAAATATTACTTTGTTTTCGGAGAAGGCATTAAGTCAGGATATCTCAATTATGCTGTGAACAAAGGCAACATCTTCAAGACTTACGAAGGAAAATTGATCCAGGAAGGCTTTGGAGCTGCAAAACCTGGTGCACCGATTGGCAGTAACCAATTCGAATTTTCTATTGAAAACGAAGCTGTTTTCAAACAATTGGAAATGAATAGCGGGAAATATTTTGACCTCCACTACAAAGAATATCACGGGACTTTGCCTTCGCGCGGGAACACCGTTTATGTTGTCGACAAAGTTCTTAATATGAAATAAAACTTAAACCTTTCTAAAAAGAAAGGTTTTTTTGTGAATTATAATTCAAAACAATTTTGAATTTTTAAATTTGTTTTGATTATTTTAGAAAATGTCGGAATTAAAAAAAATCAGGGAAAAACAAAATCTAACTCAGGAAGAATTAGCCGAAAAATCGGGGCTTTCCGTGAGAACAATCCAAAGAATCGAAGCTGGAACAGAACCAAAAGGTTATACCTTGAAAACTTTGGCCTCCAGTCTTGATGTTTCAGAAAGTGATCTATTAACTCCAGATGATCCGGTAGAAGGATCTGTTGCAGATATATCAATTGTTGAACAATCAATTTCAATAATAGAAAATGAACCAATTGAAAATCTCGGTTTAATTAAAATAATCAATCTTTCTTCGCTTCCGTTATGTTGGTTTCCGATTGCCAATTTTCTCCCACCTCTGTTGATAATGCTAATTTCAAAACAGAGATCTCCAATCATCCGACAAATCATTTCGCTTCAGATCATTCTGGCGATTATTGCTCCGATTATCTTTTTTCTGGTTGCTTTTTTAAAGCTTGGAAGTGGGTCTGTAATGGTGACGATGATTTCATTGACCTTAGCAAATGTCTATATTATCCTGAGAAACGCTTACGAATTAGATAAAAAGCAAAGTCTTTATTATAAGCTGAATTTCAGTATGATATGAAGCCGACAGGTGATTGTCGGGTTTTTGTCGGGCTGTTTTTTTGAATTAAGATCAATTAATTCTGAACCTTTGTCAAAAATTAAAACAATGACAAAACAACTCGGGATCATCTTTCTAATTCTACTATTCTCTATCGGAAATCTTAATGCCCAAATCGATAAAAGTTCACCTTTATTTTTGGAACTCAAAAAACAGGACAGCATTTTCTTCGAACGAGGATTTAACGGTTGTGATATCGCTTACTTGGAAAAATCGGTGGATGATAACCTGAAATTCTATCACGATAACGGTGGCTTTCAGGATAAAAAATTATTCTTGGAAAGAACAAAACAAAATATTTGTGGAAATCCCAACCAAAAACCGATCCGGAAAGTTATTGAAAACAGCCTGGAAGTTTTCCCATTGTACAACAATGGAGAATTATACGGTGCCATTCAAACCGGGGAACATCGTTTTTATATTCGTGAAAAACATAAAGAAGACGTTTTGGGCGGTCAGGCAAAATTCACTTCGGTCTGGACAAAGAAAAACGAGAATTGGGTAATGAGCGATGTTCTAAGCTATGACCACGGTGAAGCTAAGTTAAATGGAACCGATAACAGCATCGAACAATTGTTGAAAGATAATCATATTCCTACTTTAGGCTTGGGTGTAATTGAAGATGGGAAATTAAAACAAATAAATGTTTATGGAACTCAAGACGGCAAAAACCCCGCGGCTTATAATAACCTTTTCAATGTAGCATCTTTAACCAAACCTGTAACGGCGATAATGGTTTTGCGCTTGGTAAGTCTTGGTAAATGGAATCTTGATGAACCACTTTATAAATATTGGACAGACCCGGATATCGCAAAAGACGTAAGACACAAAAAACTGACAACGAGATTAATATTAAGCCATCAGACAGGTTTCCCAAATTGGAGGTGGATGAATAAAGACAATAAATTGACCTTCGAATTTGAACCGGGAACGAAATACCAATATTCAGGAGAAGGTTTTGAATATCTGAGAAAGGCCATCGAAAATAAATTTCATAAAAGCCTTGAAGAATTGGGCAAGGAACTCATTTTCCAACCACTTGGGATGAGCGATACGAGTTACATCTGGAATGAGAAAAAGGATGCTCACAGAATTGTTATCGGTTTTGATGAAAATTTAAAACCTTATGATATTGTAAAAAACAAAACGGCTAATGCAGCAGATGATTTGACTACGACCGTAGAAGACTATGGGAATTTTTTGATGGCTGTGATGAATAATGAATTGCTTTCCAATCCAATTTTTGAAGCGATGAAAACCAAACAAATTGACACCAAAAAGGATAAATTTTTCGGACTTGGTTTTGAAATCTATGATTTAGGAAATGGTGAAACTGCTTTGTCACACGGCGGTTCCGACAAAGGTGTGAATACAATTGTTTTTCTTTTACCAAAAACCAAACAAGGCCTCATCATTTTCACCAACGTGAATGACGGTTATAAAATTTATGGTCCGATTCTTAAAAAATATCTTGGAGATAAAGGTGAAAAAATCATTGAAATTGAAACCAGGTAAACTGACTTTTTGAAGCCTATAAATGGATAAAATAATTACAGTCAATAAATTTTAACTGTAATTATTTTTGTTACAATTAAAATTTATTCTAAATTTGCACAATGAACAACACAAGATTTGCAACCGCTATCCATATTTTAACACTTCTTGCACAAAACGGGCAAGAATGGTTAACTTCCGACTGGATTGCCGGAAGTGTAAACGTAAATCCTGTGATTGTCCGCAAAGAATTGATCAATTTGAAAAAATCCGGTTTGGTGGAAAGCCGGCAAGGAAAAGAAGGTGGGGTAAGAATTGCCAAAAACCCTGAACAAATCAGTATTTCTGAAATTTATGAATCAGTAAAAAATACAGAAGTTCTAGGGAAGAAGAATCAAAATCCCAATCCGCTTTGTAGTGTTGGGAAAGATATTAACAAAAATCTGAGCCTTTTATTCAATGATACGGATGATCTGGTTCTCCAGTTTTTGAAAAAGAAGAAGCTCTCGGATTTTAGTGATCAATTCAGATAAAAATTTTTTTAATACAAAATGTAACAAAATATATTACAATTAATTAAGAGTTATTATTATGAACAAAAAAGTAGCAGTAATCGGAGCAACAGGCTTCGTAGGAAAACAAGTTGTGAATGAATTGGCGAACAGAGGTTATACTGTGAACGCCATTGCAAGAGACAGCTCAAAAGTGGAAACGAAAGATAACGTAATTGCAACAAGCGCAGATGTGAACAATGTAGATGAATTAGCAAAAGTACTTGAAGGAAGCGATGCTGTAATCAACACATTCAATGCAGGTTGGACAAACCCGAATCTTTATGATGACTTTTTGAACGGTTCCAGAAACATCGAAAAAGCAGTTGAAAAATCAAGTGTTAAAAGATTCATCACAGTTGGTGGCGCAGGAAGTTTGTTCATCGATGAAAAACAATTGGTAGATGGCCCCGATTTTCCGGCAGATATCAAGCCTGGAGCAACAGCTGCCAGAGACTATCTGAACGAAATCAGAAAGAATGAGACTTTGGACTGGACTTTCTTTTCTCCCGCAATCGAGATGCATCCTGGAACAGCTGGTGTGAGAAAAGGAACTTACAGAACGGCTTTGGAAAATCCGGTCTTCAACGAAGAGGGAAGAAGCATTCTTTCTGTGGAAGATGTTGCTGTGGCTTTGGTGGACGAATTGGAACAAAACAAATTCGTTAAACAACGTTTTACGGCAGCTTATTAAAACTCGATTTTTATATGTAAGCGAAACCCTTTCAAAATTTTGAAAGGGTTTTTTATGTTTTTTAATCTAAAGTCTGATGTCTAATATCTAGAATCTATTTTTCATAAACCAAATAGCCATAAGCAGGAAGACTTACATCCGAGCCCTTTATGAACTCAGCTTTGCTATTTGTAAATACATTTTTATATCCTCCTGTCGAATTGTCATCTTCCAGTTTGAAATTAACAGAATCTTTGGTTGTATTAATAATAACCAGAACCTCGCGCTCTCCATTTTTTCTAAGATAAGCTAAGATCTTATCATTAGCAGTGGTATTGATCCAAAAGGTCGTAACAGCCGGATCACCGCCACGTAATGCCGGATTTTCAGATTTCAAAGTAAATAGAGTTTTATAGAAATTTTCCAATTCATATTTTCCGTTCCAAGGAATAGGGTCTTTCTCGAAGAATTCCAGACGTTTGGTTTTCATAGGTAATTCCTGACCGTTGTAGAGTAGAGGAACACCATTCCAGGTAGCTGAAAAAACGGCTAATGCTGGTGCGAAATCTCCATATTTCTCATATTCTGTTCCGTTCCATGAGTTTTCATCATGATTGCTTGTGAACCAAGCTCTCATAGAATTATCTCCAATCTTGGAATATTGTTCCAAAAGATTTTTGAGTTCAGAAAGCGGAAGGTTTTTCTTGTAAAAATCTTCAGAAAGATGCATCCATTTCCAGCTGTAACTGGCATCGAAAACTTTTCCGTAATCCGGATTTTCCAGCTCATCGAATTCTCCTAAAAAGAAAAGCGGCTTCAGTTTTTCGACTTCTGGCCTTGCCTGTTGCCAAAAATCCACTTCTACCCAGCTTGCAAGGTCACATCGGAATCCGTCTATATTGGTTTCTTTTACCCAATATTTCATGGCATCTATCATTGCCAGACGCATTTCTTTATTAGAATAATCCAGTTCTATGATATCGTCCATCCCGCTGGCTTTGTGGAAACTTCCGTCCGCATCTTTCAGGTACCATTCTGGATGGGATTTTGTCCAAACATGGTCCCAACCTGTGTGATTGGCAACCCAGTCGATGATCACTTTGAATCCCATTTTGTGAGCTTCGTTTACCAAATGTTTGAAGTTTTCCAAAGTCCCGAATTCCGGATTGATGCTCGTGTAATCGTAAGCAGCATATTGGCTTCCCAAGCTTCCTTTTTTGTTGAGCTGGGCAATTGGTGTGATCGGCATAAACCAAAGTGTTTCCACGCCCATTTTCTTAAGTCTTGGAAGTTCTTTTTCAAAAGCGGCAAAAGTTCCTTCTTGCGTGTATTGTCTTACGTTAACTTCATAGATGTTGGTGGTGCGTTTCCATTCTTGTGGTAGTTCCATTGTATGATTCTGGGTTTTACAGGATAATAATAAAGCGGCGATTGCCGGAAGAAGAATCAGCTTTTTCATTGCTAAATTTTAAAGTCTATTTTGTAAATGTAATGAAAATAAAAAAGCCCGAAAAATTCGGGCCTGTTAATATTTTATAAAACCAGGATCAATCTTCATCATCTTCTTCGAAGATATCGTTGTATCCTTCGTCTTCTTCGTCATCATTATAATCGTCATCTTCATCTTCGAAGCTTGCTTCTTTGAATTCTGCATCGAAATCTCCAAAATCATCATCCATAAATATGGCAGATCTTTTGGATGATTTGCCATTATCACTTCCGTTTTTGCTTGGTGCTTTCAATGGCACATTCCCGAATCTGTAAACTGTAAGTGGATAATTAACGGCAGTCTTTTCATCTACGATCTCCAATAATTCGCAGAAAAATTCCCAAAGTTCTATAAACCCATACTGGAATCTCATTTTGCTCCCAACAGCGGGGAAACCTTCCGGCAAATAGATGTCTGACATTATTTCGCCATCGCCGTCATCACTCATATCTTCCAAAGGAATAGCGTTTCCTTCATTCCATTCATCATCAGAAAAATAAAAAGAAGACAACTCCTCACCCGGCAGATTGAAGGCACTTTTTATACCCAGATGCAGATTCCAAAGTGTTTGTTTTTCTTTGACCTCGATGTCTCGGAAGATTGTCTCTTTGGCGTCTAGAATTACTCTTACCTTATAAACCATTTTCGTTTTACTTTAAACTTTATATTACCTTGATTAATGTTGCAAATATAAAACAAATGAAATTCCATAAAAGTTTCTTGGAAATTTTTTTTCAAAAAAGTTTTTTTTAAATTCAGCGCATCGGTTGATGTCTATCGATGTATAAAAGAGAGTTTGTTTTTTTTGATTTTTCCAGGAAAGGTTTCGATAATTTGAATTTGAATTTTGTTCCGGAAAGATAAACACTTTCTACAGAAATACTCTGTTTATGGGCCTCCATAATATGTTTCACTATAGCGAGACCAAGACCTGAACCGCCTTCTTTCCTGTTTCTACTGGATTCTACACGATAGAAGCGTTCAAAGATTCTCGGCAGATTTTCTGGCTTGATTCCCATTCCATTGTCTTCCACAGAGATGTGTATGCTTTTCATTCCTTCCCGTGTTGAAACAATGATCTGCGCCTCTTCTCGATTGGCATATTTCACGGCATTAGAAATTAGGTTGATCAAGACCTGGGAGATCCTTTGCTTGTCTGCAAAAACAAAAAGTTGAGATTGGGTGGTCTGTAGCTGCATTGTCATAGAATGTTTTTCGGCATCCATTTCCAGAAGGTCGAAAACTTCCTGAATCAAATAATTAATATCAAAGGTAGAATATTTGAGCTCGATTTGTCCGGCTTCAAAACGATTGATCATATCCAGGTCCTTTACGATATTAAGGAGTCGCTCAACAGACTTATCAATTCTTTCAAGATATTTGTCTCTTATATTAAGGTCTTCCACACCGCCTTCCCGCAATGTTTCTATATAACCTTGAATCGAAAATAATGGAGTTTTCAGTTCATGGGAAACATTTCCGATATATTCTTTCCGATAGTCTTCCATCTCTTTCATCATATCGATCTCGGCATTTTTCTGATTCATCTCGTGAACTTTTTCCCCAAGTTCCTTGAATCCAATGTCTGTATCAAAATCATGGATAATATCTTCGGGAAGAATATTTGTGATCCTCCTGATCTGATTTTTGCTATAAAAGCTGAACAGAAACTCTAAGACAAAATAGTTGAGAATGAATACAAACCATAAAGTAAATATCAGGAAATAATTGAAGTCCTTGGTTTTGAAATAAACATCATCCGTATAAAACTCGAAAAGTAAGACAACTCCGCCTACAACACCTACCAATAAGAGTGATGCAGTAACAGATAACCAATTGATTTTTAAAGAATTCCTAAATCTCATTTCAAAAAAAAGATTTTCTAGAAAGAAAATCTTAAACTACTAATTTATAACCTATTCCTTTGAGGGTCTGTATTGTATTGATGCCGAGTTTTTCTCTTAGTCTTCTGATGTGGACATCGATTGTCCTTTCTCCCACGATCACATCATTTCCCCAAACTTTTTCCAAGATCTCTTCTCTTTTGAAAACTTTCTCTGTGTTGGAAGCTAAAAGATAAAGCAAATCGAACTCTTTCTTTGGTAGCAAAAACTCTTCCTTCCCTTTCGACACTTTGAAATTATCTTTATCAATGATCAGGTCACCGAGTTCTATATAATTTGAATTTTCCTGCGAATTAGCACCCATCTGTAATAAAGCAGCCACTTTGGAAACCAAAACTTTTGGTTTGATCAGTTTTACAATATAATCATTGGCACCAGCCTGATAGCCTGCTAATTGAGAGAACTCCTCACTTCTTGCTGATAAAAATACGATCAGGGTCCTTTGTAATTCTTTGATCTTGCGAAGGTCCTGACAAGTTTCGATCCCGTCTTTTTCCGGCATCATCACATCAAGAAGAATAAGGTCTGGTAAGATCTCTTTTGCCTTTTCTATACCTTCGTTCCCGTTTCCGGCGGTAAAGACTTGATAACCTTCTTTTTCCAAATTATAAGAGATGATTTCCAGAATGTCCTGCTCATCATCAATTAAAAGGATTTTTTTACGATTCATTTCGATTTATTAATTATCCCAAAATTAAAAAAAAATGAACTCTGTATCACTAAATGTTTAAAGTTCACACAAATTTAACATTTACAAAATAAAAAAGTTATGTTTTAAAAGAATTTTTGACATCAATATTTATCTATTTTTATAAGATGAAATCGTTTTATTTTTTGAGGAAATTAAGTTAAATTTGCACTTCATGTTCAGATTATGGAAGAAGAAGAAAAAAAATCACTCAATTTTATTGAGCAAATTATAGAAGACGATCTGGAAAACGGTTTAGACTCATCTAAGCTGCGTTTCAGATTCCCACCGGAACCCAATGGTTATCTTCATATTGGTCATACAAAGGCCATCTGTATCAACTTTGGGCTGGGGCAAAAATATAATGCACCCGTCAATCTTCGTTTCGATGATACCAATCCTGCAAAAGAAGAACAGGAGTTTGTGGATTCGATCAAAGCTGATATTGATTGGTTGGGTTTCAAATATGATCAGGAATTATACACTTCAGATTATTTTGAGCAATTATATGTTTGGGCTGTTGAGATGATCAAAGAAGGGAAGGCCTATGTAGATGAGCAATCTTCCGAAGATATTACTGCTCAGAGGAAAAGCCCTTTCGAACCAGGAATAGATTCTCCTTTTAGGAATCGTCCGATAGAAGAAAGCCTTGAGCTTTTTGAGAAAATGAAGAACGGGGAATTCGAAGAAGGCGCAATGAGTTTGCGTGCAAAGATCGATATGGCTTCTCCGAACATGAACATGCGTGATCCCGTGATGTACAGAATCCTGAAAAAACCGCATCACAGAACCGGCGAAAAATGGAAGATCTATCCGATGTACGATTGGGCGCACGGAGAGTCTGATTATATCGAGCAAATTTCACATTCATTATGTTCACTTGAATTTGAAAATCACCGTCCACTTTACGAATGGTATCTGGATCAGGTGTATGATAATAAAAGTGTTGCACCAAAACAGAGAGAATTTGCAAGGATGAATGTTTCCTATATGGTAACATCCAAAAGAAAACTTCAAAGATTGGTTACAGAAGGAGTAACGACTGGCTGGGATGATCCAAGGATGCCTACAATTTCGGGACTTCGAAGAAAGGGTTATACTCCTACGTCGATCAAGAACTTTATTGAAAGAGTGGGTGTTGCGAAAAGAGAAAATCTTATCGATATCCAACTTTTGGAATTCTCTGTAAGAGAAGACCTTAATAAAGTGGCGACCAGGGTAATGGCGGTTGTAAATCCTGTTAAATTGATCATCGAGAATTATCCTGAGGATAAGGAAGAATGGCTGGAGACTGAAAACAATCCTGAGGATGAAAATGCAGGAACAAGAGAAGTTCCTTTCTCAAAAGAAATCTATATTGAAAGAGAAGATTTCAAAGAAGAAGCCGATAAGAAATTTTTCCGATTGAAATTGGGTGGAGAGGTCCGATTGAAAGCGGGTTACATCATCAAGGCTGAGAGAGTTGAGAAAGATGCCAACGGCGAGATCACAACAATCTATGCGACCTATGATGAAGATTCAAAATCGGGAAGCGGAACTGAGGCAAGTCTTAGAAAAGTGAAAGGAACACTTCACTGGGTTTCTGCAAAACATGCTTTACCAATCGAGATCAGAACTTACGAAAGATTATTCACTACCGAACAACCTGATGCTGAGAAAGAAGTAGATTTTATGGATTTCATTAATCCTCAATCGCTAAGAATTACTTATGGTTTTGCGGAACCAAGTTTAAAAGATGCAACCCTGGAAGACCATTATCAGTTCCAAAGAATCGGATATTATATAAAAGATAGAGATTCTTCTGATGAAAAATTGGTCTTTAACAGAACAGTTACACTTAAGGATGGATACAAACCTTAATTAAGTTAGGAATAAAATATTAAATTGAAAATCAGTCGTTTGGCTGATTTTTTTTGTTTCGATGTAATGAAAATTATTCTGCTATTGTCTTATCTCCAAGTAAGATAAAACTATGAAAACTAAATTTGGGATTCTTCTATTGATCTTTTTCTGTGTGCAGTTATCTGCGCAGAAAACTGTCGCATCGGATAGTATTTCGAGGAAAAAATTACAGGCAATAAAAAAAGATCAGACCGTAAAAATAGACGGTATCCTGGATGATGAGATCTGGAGAAATATACCTGTTGCCACCAACTTTGTAGAACGTCAGCCCAACAACGGAAGACCACAGGCGGACAGTTTGAAAACTGAGGTCAAATTCCTGTACGACGACACAGGTTTATATATTGCGGCTCAGATGTATGACCCGGAACCTCTCAAAATTTTAAAAGAATTAACGGAAAGAGACAACATTGCCAACGATGATTTTTTCGGGATAATTATCAACGGGTATAATGACCATCAGCAAAGTTTGGAATTCATAGTTACTGCAGCAGGAGTTCAGGTTGATGGCAAATTGACCACCGAGAACGAAGATATGTCTTGGAATGCAGTCTGGTACAGTGCCGTAAAGATCAATGAAAAAGGCTGGGCTGTTGAAATGAAGATCCCTTTTTTCGAGCTGCGTTTTCCTAAAAAAGATATACAGGAATTTGGCCTTAATATGATTCGGAAGATCAAGAGAACCAATACGATGTATGATTGGAATCACGTTGACAATCAGAAAGGAAATTATACTTTATACGATGGCGTCCTAAATGGTGTTGCTGAAATCAAAACACCAACAAGGCTCTCTTTCACGCCTTATTTTTCAACATATGTCAATAGTTTTGACGGTAAAACGGAAATGAATGTGAACGGTGGAATGGATTTGAAATACGGAATCAATGATGCTTTCACATTTGACATGACATTGATTCCTGATTTTGGACAAGCTAACTTTGATAATTCGATTCTTAATTTAACACCATTTGAACAACAATTTGCAGAGCAACGTTCATTTTTTATGGAAGGAACAGAACTTTTTAGCAAGGGAGATATGTTCTATTCCAGAAGAGTGGGAGGAAGTCCGTCAAGATATCCTGATACAACAGAAAATGAAACGGTTACTGAATATCCTTCAAAAGTCAAATTATTCAATGCTTTTAAAATTTCCGGGCGTACAAAGAAAGGCCTGGGAATTGGAATTTTCAATGGCGTTACCGAGAAAATGGAAGCAACGATCCAAGATGATCAGACCGGAGCCATAAGAAAAGAAGTTGTAGAACCCTGGACCAATTACAATGTTTTGGTTTTCGATCAGCGGTTTGGAGGTAATTCATCGATAACTTTGGTCAACACGAATACTACGAGAACAGGAGATTTTCGAGATGCGAATGCGACAGGGATTTTGTGGAATATCGCCAACAAAAAGAATACTTACAATTATTACGGGAATTTCAAGGGAAGCTGGGTAATGGACGGCGATACCAAATTTGGCAATAGAGGGACCGTGGGGATTGGAAAATTTTCTGGGAAGAACAGATTTGAGGCTAATGCCAATTATGTGAGCAAAGATTGGGATATCAACGATCTGGGATTCTCCACAAAAACCAATTATGGAAATCATAACGTCTGGTACGGGTACAGAATTCTTCAGCCGACCGGAAAACTCAATAATATGTATCTGAATTTCAATTTGAATTATTATCACAGGCTGGAATCCTTCCTGAATCAAAAACTGGTTTTCAATCATAATAACTCATTTACAAATAAGAAGTTTCAGAGTTTTGGCGGCGGGGTAGAGTTCACACCTTATGGCGAAAAAGATATCTATGAACCAAGGACATTCGGGAGATATTTGAAAGTTCCCGGTTACTTTGACAGCTGGCTTTGGTTCGAGAGCGACAGTCGAAAAAAACTTCAGTATAACATTACGGTTGATTATTATGCCTATGACCAGAAAGGCAGAAATTATGTGGTTCCGTCATTATATCTGCGTTACAGAGCTTCGGATAAACTGAATTTGATCTGGCAGTTCAATCCTGTTTTCAGTAATAATGAAGTTGGATATTCTGGGAAAGATTCTGATAACATCTATATGGGAAGAAGACAGAGAAATACTTATGAGAATGCCATCACAGGACAATATACGTTCAATGAGAAAATGACTTTGGCACTGGCTTTCAGACATTATTTCTCCGATGTGACCTACAAGCAGTTTTATATTCTAGATCATGACGGAAGCTTAAATGCTAACACAGCTTACCAGCCGAACCTGAACGGAACGTACAATTCCTGGAATGTTGATCTGCGTTATTCCTGGTGGTTTGCGCCGGGTAGCCAGTTGACTTTGCTTTACAGAAATGCGACAAGCAATTATTTGGAAGTTTCCAGAATGAAATTCAAAAATAATTTTGATGAACTCTTCAACGCACCGATGATCAACAATTTTTCACTTAGGGTTACTTATTTCTTAGATTATAACCGCATGAAGAGTTGGTTTTAAGATTTAGAATCAAGATACAAGATAAAAGACAAACTCCATTTCAATATTGAAATGGAGTTTTTATATCATTCATCATTAATAATTATAGAACGTCTCTGATATCCTCATTCTTCTGAAAAGTAGCTTTGGCAAAAGGACAAAGCGGGATGATCTTTAAATTGTTTTCCCGCGCAAATTCCACGGCCTGATACACCATTTCTTTTCCTACGCCTTTTCCATTGTAAGCAGGTTCTACCTCTGTATGATCGATTATGAATTTATCGGGTCCAGCCCAAGTGTAGGTCATTAGTCCAGCCTGTTTACCGTCAAACAGTGCGACAAATTCACCATGTTTTTCTCCGTTGTTTTGTATTACTTCCAGCATTTTTTATTTGAGTTTTGTTAATATTTCTATATCATTGGTCAATATTTTATGGATAGGACAAGCGTCGGCGATCTTAAAAAGCCTGTCTCTGATATCCTCGCTTACTTCCGTTTCCCCAAAATCTATGATCCTGCAAAATTGAGCTGTTTTGGTCTGCGGATAATTCTCCAGGTCTACTTCCACATTGATCATTGGGATTTCCCAGCCTTTTCTGTCAATGTACATTCTTAGTGTTGCTGCGGTACAGCTTGCCAAAGATGTTGCAAGAATCTCAAAGGGGTTGAAGCCTTTGTTTCCGCCACCTTTATCAACTGGCTCATCTGTGATCAGAGTATTTTCTCCGGCAATTACTTCAGTATAATATTTTTCTGTCCCCAGACTGGCTTTTACTTTTACTCCCATCATTAAGAATTTAGTTTATAGCTCAATGCGCCAGAAGGACATTTTGATAGTTGGTCTTTCAACTCTTCTGTGGTTGCATTTTCTGGTTTTATCCAAGGTCTGTCCTTCGGATTATAAACTTTCGGAAGCATTTTTACACAAACAGCAGCATGAATACAAACTTTTGGCTTCCAAAGGATCGTTATTTCTCCTGTATTATATTCGTGGGTTTCCATTAGACCTGATCTTTAAAGTTTTTGATTTTAGTATTAAGTTCACTCAGCAATTTTGGTTCGATAACGCCATTGTCCGAATCAAAATTCTCATAGAATTTGGGAAGAGAAAATGTCTCTTTGATGTCCGCTCCAAATTGAGGGAAAAACTTGGAAGCTTCTGCCATTACATTCCCACCTCCAAAACCTCCGGGTGAAGTTGTCATCAGGAACATTGGTTTATCCTGAAAAACTTTCACGTTGATTCTGGAGGCCCAATCAAATATATTCTTGAAAGCCGCACTATAGGAACGGTTGTTTTCTGCCAAAGAACATATGATGACATCAGAATCTCCTATATTTTTCAGAAATCTGTGTGCTTCTTCCGGGAATCCGTTTTTCTCCAGATCTACTGAAAAAACAGGCATCAGAAAATCATTAAGGTCGATTAGATTAATTTCCTCATTGGGAAAACTCTTAAGGACAAATCTTACCAATTGTTTATTGATAGATGTTGAAGAATTGCTTCCTGCAAATGCGAATATTTTCATAGTTTGAATTTTAAATAATTAAAGTTGCCCGTATCCACCGAATTTTTCGTCAACAATAGCTTTCCATTCCGGATGCTTTTTGATGTATGCAAAAACATAAGGGCAAAATGGCAAAAGTTTTTTTCCGCTTTCTTTGATGTATTCCAAAGTCTTTTCTACCACTGCAGTGGCGGCACCGGTTCCTGCCAATTCCGGCTCTGCTTCTGTGTGAACCAATGCGATCTGATGTTCTCTTTCACCATAATTGATAAAGGCAAAATGTCCATCGATTTCTATTTCGAAACGTTTTTTGGTTTCATTTTTTACTAAAGGAATGGCTTCAAATTCTGTTTTCATATTTTATTTCTTTAAAGTTAGTAATTATTTGATTCAAAATTATAGAAACTAAAAATGCTGTAAATTGATGTAGGATATTTTCGTGAAGAATTGATTTTGAATAAAAAAAATCCTGTGAAAATTAATTCACAGGATTTCATCAAGGTTAAAAATTAAATAATTATCTGTTTTTTGGTGTTTCTTATGATTTGACCTTATTATAAGTTGTGATCAGGTCTTTAATTCTTTTTAGTTTTTCTGCTTCATTTGAAGGAAGATTCCCTATTCTATAATAAAAATTCCTTATTCCCTTTTTAGTGAGGATTCCTATGACCATTATATGGTGTAGAATAGCCTTTTCTGTATTCATAGAAACAACCTTGTATAGGGATACTTCTAAAACAGGTCTGCGAACCCTAGAAAGCGGGTGACTGTATTTTACAGAAATGATCTGTTCAGAAACATCCAAAGAAAAACTCTTAAGTGTTGTTATTCTCCAAATGCATAATATGAAGATAGCTATGCTAAAACTATACAAAACGATATTATCAATGGCGAAAATTTTTTTCCCAAACAACAGAAATACAATATCCAATAGAATAATAAAAAGAAAGCCATACATCGCCATAGCGATTGATTTTCGGTTATCTATTTTCATTTTTCAATTTGTTATCAGTATCATTTACAGAGTCAAAAGACTCTGTAATCTGATACTTTTGATTTCATAATTGTGTTTTAAGAATCTTTATTTTTGGAAATTCATCATTTGTGTTTTTGAGATTTTTCCTTCAAATTGTGTTTTTATATCCCTTACAGAGCCAAAAGGCTCTGTTAAAGGATACTTGATTTTCATCAATAGTGTTTATGAATGTGTTTTTGTGTTTTTAGTAAAAATTATAAAACCTTTCGATCATATAACTTATACTTAAGATTTCATCACCTGTGTTTCTAGAATCTTTGTGCTTTTTTAATTGTAATAATTACTCAAAATTTCATCATTTGTGTTTTTATTTTCGATATTAGTAATTCATCATTTGTGCTTTTAGAACCCTATTTTCGATTTTTTTTAACAATTATAATTAGCTCTTTTTGTTGGTACAAATTTACTAACATACAGAATTAGGGTAACTATAAAAGTGTTAGATATATATCGCTAAACTTGTAGATATTTATCTACAAAAAAGGTTGACCTTCATGATCAACCTTTGTTTTTTATATAAGTAGTTAAGCGTCTAAAAATCTAATAATGATTTTTGATCAACTCTATAAGTTCTACAATATTTTCTATGTCTAGCTTTTCGAAGATCCTTTTCTTTATTGTGCTTACAGTATTTTGTTTGATATCCAGTTTGTTGGCGATTTCCAGGTTACCATAGCCTTCTGCGTACATCTCTGCGATCTGTAGTTCTCTGTCGGTCAAAGAAAATAACGGATTGATCAAATTTCTATTCCGTATAGAATTCATTAATAGGGCCTGTGTGACAGGAGAGATGTATTCTC
The DNA here is from genome assembly GCF_000426465.1 of Epilithonimonas caeni DSM 17710. Lineage (GTDB taxonomy): Bacteria > Bacteroidota > Bacteroidia > Flavobacteriales > Weeksellaceae > Epilithonimonas > Epilithonimonas caeni. The sequence continues at coordinate 685,285 of NZ_AUFK01000009.1, read as the reverse complement.
CGGTCTTTATCATTTTTGATATGGCGTATTTTACATCTTCTTCTTCGCTCAGCTTACTAAGGAATCCGTTTGCCCCGGCATTGATGAATTTTAAGGATTGTGTATTTTCATCTATTCCGGAGAATATCAGTATTTTGACCTCGGGTCTTATATTTTTGATGTCAGATAATATGCTGAGACTGTTTCCATCGGGAAAGTGAGCATCTATAATAGCAATGTCGATAGGGTTGGATTGTATAGATTCCAATATCTTTTGCAATGTGGAAGCATGGAAAATCCCACAATCCAGTTCCATTTCTTCCAAAAGAAAAACGATACCTTGCCTTATCAGGCTGTGATCATCTGCAAGTAAGAAATTGATAGGTCTATCTAATTGATTCATTTATTGATTTTCAAATTAACAGAAAAGCTTACTGTTGTCCCGTGATTCAGTTTGCTATCTACAGATATTTTTCCAGAGTACAATTCTATAATTTCCTTACAAAGACTTAGTCCTAGGCCTGCTCCCAGATTTTCTACATTTTCAGACAGTACACCTTGATAGTAGGGTTCAAATATTTTCTCAAGGTCAGATTCTGAGATTCCCGCCCCTGTGTCTGTTATTTTTGTAACTAGCGAAATTGTATTTTCATCTATAGATTCTGTTTTGGTATCTACGGTTATCTGTCCGTTCTCGGTAAACTTGTTGGCATTTCCAAGGATATTCATAAAAACCTGATTGATCTTTGTATTATCAGAATAAACGACGATACTGGGGTCAATATTTTTGTTAATGACAAATTTATTATTTCTGGTTTCGATATAAGGCTCTATGGAGGTGAGGATAGAATCTATTTCATCGCTAATATTAAAAACTGTCGGGATTAGTTTGTTTTCAACTTGTTGGTTTTTTGTATATTCCAAAATTTGATTAGCCTGCATCAATAGGGTATTATTTGTAAAGCTTATCGATTTTAGATATTCTTTTATACTTTCGTCTGTGGTTTTTTTATTAATTCTGTTGATAAAAATTCCAATGATCTTGAGTGGGGACCTGAGTTCATGACTTAGCATGCCCAAAATTCTATTTTTGAAATTAAGGTTTTCTTTGATCTGGTCATTAGCGACTTTCAACCGTTTTTCATATATGAAAGCAATTCTTGTCAGGAACATGATCAATATAGAGACAATGAACATCAGGATCATAGCTCCCAGAACCAGATAGTTTCTGATATGATTGCTTTTGGAAGTTTGTTTTTCATATTCCTTTTCAAGTTCCGACTTAGAATCTTTGATGGCCATCCCATAGATGTTCATCAGGTCATTACTGTATATTAGAAGATTGTTGAAGGTCTTGAAAAATTTTTCATTATGGTTTTTATTATTGGTAATGTTGACCTGTATCCTTTGGACCTCTTTGGAGTAGTGGTTATTGATCGTCCTCATGATACTGTCCATATCAGACTTTATCCTTTCGCCGGTGGTCTGTCCCCCGTTTTTAATTGTAATGATGGTGTTTTCTTTCTGTACGTCAACTTTTCCGGCTATTGCATCACCGATCCTGCCGAACAGCCCCTTCTTTTTCACGCTGTCAGAAACGGTCTTTGTCTCTATATTGAATTTCTCATAATTATAATTGTTGAGATCAAATTTTTTAAGGGTCGGAGCATTGTTTTCCCGGATTTTAAAACTTGATCTGGAAGAAAATTGATAGGTCGAATCCGCCAGAAGTTTTAATTTCCTGAATTCAGAAGAATCTTGTTTCTGAGGAAGGACAACATTTTCTAATCCTGGATTTTTATAGCTGTTGATGCTGTCCAGGTTTTTAGTGAGTTTATCAACAGATTGGAAATAATACTCCAAATATTTCCGGTCATTGGTAATAAGGTATTTTTGGAAGTAGTCCTGGGAATTTACCAATTCTTTCTTGGAATCATCTGTCAGGTTTTCGATGGAATGGATTTCATTCAATTGATTTTCTATAAACTTCAGATTTTTTTTATTCCTGAACTCATTGTAAAAAAAACTGCCTATAATGACTTGTATCAGAAGAATGCAGATAATAAGAAAATAATGGACAATCTTTCTCGATTTGAAACTCAACGGGCGTAAATGATTGTTCTTTGATTTCATATTTGTGCTATTTATGTTTTTTATTGATTTTCATTTTATAAAAATGACAACCATAATTTGTAAAATTAAACAATATTATAAAAATACCACTTTATAAATTTTCTTTTTCTAAAAATTAAATAATATAAAACACTACTATATAAAATTATTAAAAAATCCTATAAAAATTAATTTACAGGATTTGATTTTATTATGCAATATATAATTTATTACATTGTTTTGAACTGCTCCAGCATTCTTATATCATTCTCAAAGAACATTCTGATGTCACTCATTTGGTAAAGAAGCATTACGATTCTCTCGATTCCCATTCCAAAAGCGTATCCTGAGAATTTGTCAGGATCAATGTTTACATTTCTAAGAACTGCAGGGTCAACCATTCCACAACCCATGATTTCCAGCCATCCAGTTCCTTTCGTGATCCTGTAATCGGTCTCAGAATTCAGTCCCCAATAAACATCAACTTCTGCGCTTGGCTCTGTGAAAGGGAAATATGAAGGCCTCATTCTGATCTTCGATTTTCCGAAAAGCTCAGTTGTGAAAAACTGAATGGTTTGTTTAAGGTCTGCGAAGCTCACATTCTCATCGATGTACAAACCTTCAATTTGATGGAAAATACAATGAGAACGGGAAGAGACCGCTTCATTACGGAAAACACGTCCTGGAGACAAGATTCTCATTGGCGGTTCGTTGTTTTCCATATGTCTGATCTGTACAGAAGAAGTGTGCGTTCTCAGTAAAACATCAGGATCTTGCTCGATGAAGAACGTATCCTGCATATCCCTCGCCGGATGATATTCCGGAAGGTTAAGTGCGGTGAAGTTATGCCAGTCATCCTCAATCTCAGGTCCGTCTGCAACAGCAAAACCGATGGATTTGAAGATGTCAATGATTTTATTTTTAACAAGGTTGATTGGATGACGAGAACCTAATTCCAAAGGAAAAGCAGGTCTTGTAAGGTCTTCTTTTTCAAGGGTCATTTTACTTTCCGAAGAAGATCTCAGTTCTTCCAGTTTCTCATTTACAGAGTTTCTTAAGATGTTGATCTTCTGTCCAAAATCTTTCTTCTGCTCATTGGGAATTTGTTTCAAGGATTCATAGAAATCGTTCATGATCCCTTTCTTTCCATTGAATTTTAGTCGGAACTGTTCTATCTCATCCTTTGCAGAAGATTGGAAATTTTGCACTTCCAACAGCAGGTCATCAATTTTCTCTAGCATTATTCTTATAAAAAATAGACTGCAAAAATACGATTTTTAAACTAAAAATAAACTGCTTTTCGGTAAAAACAATTTCATTTTAAAAACAAAACCCTTTCCAGAGTTTCAAACTCTGAAAGGGTTTTGTTTGATCATATTGATTATTGAATCGATTATTTCTTTTCAATGGCCTTAACTTTCATCTGAACATTGATTTCATTCTTGATCAAGCCTTCTGCGGCAGGCATTTGAAATTTAATTCCGAACTCATCCCTGTTGATGTCTTTTGGCTCAGTTGCAATACTCAATTCGCCGTCCTTTAATTTTACGTTCGCATTAAAGGTAGCCGGCTTAGTGATACCTTTCAAGGTCAAGTTTCCGTCTAGAACGGTGTTGTAATCGCTCCCGGCAGTGGCTTCTGTTACTTTTGTGATTTCGAAAGAAGCTGTCGGGAATTTTGCGGTGTCGAAGAAATCTGCACTTTTCAGATGCCCAAGCAGTTTTCCGTTGGATTCGGCATCTTTCAGGTCTTCATTGGTCAAAGAATTCATATCAACCACGAATTGTCCGCTTTCCAGTTTATTGTCTTTTACAGTTACTTCGCCACTTTCGAATTTCAAATTTCCAATGTGGCTGGTATTATCAGATTTTACAACTTTGAAACCTTTCCATTCAGCTTTACTATTCAATGTATCTACAACATAAACTTGTCCGTCTGTCGTTGTCAAAACTTCATTGCTTTCACTGGTCACTGGTTTGTCTTTTCCGCAAGAAATAATAAATACCGAAGCGGAGATCAATAAAATTGCGGATATTAAAGTTGTCTTTTTCATAAAGAAATTTTTAAATTATATCTAAATTTGTGTTTTTGCTAAAATAATAAAATTATTACGATTTCAACCACTAATTTTGTAAGATGTTGTTAGAAGTTAAAAACCTGTATTTCAATTATCAGGCCGATAAGCCGCTGTTCCAAAATCTTAATCTCAGTGTAGATGAAGGTCAAATTATTGCTTTGGCAGGGGAAAGTGGTTGTGGCAAATCTACATTGTTGGGTCTTATTTATGGTTTGATGGATTGGCAGGATGGCGAAATCATCTTTGAAGGGCAAAAGTTATTAGGACCAAAGGGAAATCTTGTTCCCGGCGAAGCGCAAATGAAATTCGTTGCTCAAAATTATGATTTGATGCCCTACGGAACGGTTTATGATAACGTTGGGAAATATATTTCCAATATTAATTTAAAAGCAAAAAAAGAAAAGGTAGAAGAATTGTTGGACGTTGTGGGACTTACTGAATATGCCAAAGTAATACCGAAAAACCTGAGTGGCGGGCAACAGCAGCGTGTGGCAATTGCTAGAGCTTTAGCGATTCTCCCGAAGATGCTTTTGTTGGATGAGCCTTTCAGCAATCTGGATTTTTCCCGCAAGTTTGAGTTGAGAGACAAGCTTTTCCATTATGTGAGACAAAATAATATGAGTCTTCTTATTTCGACACATAATCTGGAAGAAGTTTTGCCCTGGGCCGATAAGATTGTGGTTTTGCAGCAAGGACGACTGATCCAAAATGACTCTCCAAAAGAAACTTATGAAAACCCTTACAACGATTATGTTGCGAAGCTTCTTGGCGAGGTCAACATTTTCTCGGAAGAAGAAAAAAATAAATTGAATTTAAAGAAAACCAATTACTTCCCTCATCAGATCAAAATCGCTGAAAGTGGAGTAGAGGCAAATGTTTCTGACAGTAGGTTTGCAGGTTCTCATTACAGAAATAAATTGATGATCAATGATAAACCGATCATTTTGTATTCAGATGAATTTTTAGAAGGGAAGGTCAATCTACAATTTTAGCAAGTAACTTATCAATAGGGTATTTTATAATAAGTGAATTCAAAAATCTTTGCGGATTTTGCCTCCAAATTCCCCGGTAATAATTGTAAAATGAATATTTTTTTAGTTTTGTGGATAAAATATGGATAACTTATAGATTTTCAGTTTGTTGAATCGAGAAAAAAATCTAATTTTGATAAACGGAAAATACATCAGGAAATTTTTGGTTAATTCTCTTTCTGCCTTAGAGACTGGAAATTAGTTTCGCTTTCTGCGAACAATCAAAGTCTTTGAAAGTTTACCCTGCCAAATTTTTCCTTTTTTTGTAATATATCTGAAAGGCTTCGACCCCGTTCAGCTTGACATTTAATATTGGATCTGTCACACTGGGCAGAGTCGAAGATGTCTTAAAATTAAATTATCAAGCTTTCTTAACAAACTCAGACTTCAAAGCCATTGAACCAAAACCGTCAATTTTGCAATCGATATTATGGTCGCTGTCAGGCCTTAGTCTGATATTTTTCACTTTTGTTCCTGCTTTTACAGGTTTTGGAGCGCCTTTTACGGGTAGATCTTTAATGACAATTACAGAATCTCCATCTTGCAACTCTTTCCCAAGGGAATCGTAGATCTTACCTTCCGAAGAAATTTCTGCAGGGTCCCATTCATAGAAACATTGGGAACAAACTTGTAAATTATCTTGCTCGTAAGTGAATTCGGACTGGCATTTTGGACAAAGGATTGTATCGCTCATAATTGGTTTTTGGTTTATTGTTGCTAGTATTTGGTTTTGTAGACCAACAAATTGCAAAGATAACCAAATTGCTAATCTACTTCAACCAAATATTTATCATCTAATTTGAAAGTATAATATCTGACATCTATTATCTAAAATCTTCTTTATATTTGTGCGCAACTAAAATAAATCTTTAAAATAAAAATGAAAAAAACCGCTTTATACGATAAACACGTTTCTCTAGGCGCGAAGATCGTTCCGTTTGCAGGATTTGAAATGCCTGTCCAATATTCAGGAATTAATGAAGAACATTTTGCTGTCCGCGAAAAAGCGGGAATTTTTGATGTATCTCATATGGGACAATTTTTCATCGAAGGTGCTTCTGCGAAAGATCTTTTGCAGTTTGTAACCTCTAACAATGTCGATGTTCTTGAAAACGGAAAAGCGCAATATTCTTGTCTTCCGAACGAAACGGGCGGTATTGTGGATGATCTGATCGTCTATAAAATCGAAGATGAAAAATACTTTGTAGTAGTCAACGCTTCCAATATCGATAAAGACTGGAATCATATCGTAAAATACAATGAAAAATTCGGAGCAAAAATGACGAATGCTTCAGATGAAATGTCATTGATCGCCATCCAGGGTCCAAAGGCTACCGAAATTCTTCAGAAATTAACAGAAACAGATTTGTCAACGATTCCTTATTATCACTTCACGATCGGTTCTGTTGCGGGTTTTTCTGATGTGATCATCTCCAATACAGGTTATACAGGAAGCGGTGGGTTCGAAATCTATTTCAAAAATGAAAATGCGGAACAACTTTGGGATGCCTTGTCAGAGGCCGGGAAAGAATTTGGATTGATTCCTTGTGGCTTGGCAGCCAGAGATACTTTGAGATTGGAAAAAGGATTCTGTCTTTATGGCAACGACATCGATGATACGACTTCTCCTCTTGAAGCGGGCTTGGGCTGGATCACGAAATTCGATAAAGATTTTGTGAACAAAGCATTCCTGGAAAATCAAAAAGCTGAAGGCGTTTCCAGAAAATTAGTTGGTTTCGAAATGCTGGAAAAAGCAATTCCAAGACACGATTATGAAGTGGTGGATGCAGAAGGAAAGATCATCGGAAAAGTAACTTCCGGAACAATGTCTCCAATGAGAAAAATAGGATTGGGTCTGGCTTATGTAGATAAACCAAACTTCAAATTAGGTTCAGAGATCTTTATCAGGATCAGAAACAAAGATATTCCTGCAAAAGTGGTAAAGCTTCCTTTTGTTTAAAATCCGATTTTAAATTGATTACCATATGAGCGGCTGTTTGGTCGCTTTTTTGTTTCTGATACTTTTATTAAATTTAAAAAAATAATTTGTTATGATATTAAATAAACTAAGTCTTATCATGATGTTTTCCGGAGTCTTGTTTGTTCAAGCTATTGGGAAAAATGAAATCACTTTGAATCCGGACGTCAATTCAGTGAAATTTTCAGAACTTTATCAGGAAATGCCTGCTACAATTAAAAGCTTTCTTGCAAAGTATTATCCAAAAGCGACAGTTGTAAAATATGAGGCAAAATCAACGGTTGTGGGGAAAAAATATGAAGTGAAGCTAAATAACGGTGCGGAAATCGATTTTGATAAAAATGGGAATTGGGAGGAAATAAGTGATAAGCAAGGTATTGCGTCTGCCTTGATTCCTGCAAAGATAAAAGCTTATCTTAATCAGCATTACAAAGGTGTGAAAGTAGAAAGCATTGATAAGGAACGAAACAAAATCAAAGTTGATTTACAAAACGACATCGATTTGGAATTTGATAAAAATAGAAAATTTTTAAGAGTTGATTAAAAAAAGCGTTCATATCCTGAACGCTTTTTTATTTTTTTTTAAGTCTAATTTCCGGAGTCTAACATCTATTTAAGATATTTTGTAATACTTTCACTCATTGGATTGGCTGTACTTGCGAAGCTGTCGATCACATTTCCTTTTTCATCCAATAAGATCTTGGTAAAGTTCCAAAGGATTTTGGTGTTTTTCACGCCGTTTTCTTTTTTATCGGTCAGGAATTTGTAGATAGGGGCAATGTCGTCACCCTTTACAGAAATCTTTGCTGCCATAGGGAATTGTACACCATAATTTCTTTGGCAGAATGTCGCGATCTCATGATTGCTCCCGGGTTCCTGTCCTCCAAAATTATTTGCAGGAAAACCAACAACAACCAATTTGTCTTTGTAGGCTTCATAGAGTTTTTCCAGATCTGCGTATTGTGGCGTGAATCCGCATTCGGAAGCGGTGTTTACAACCAGTATTTTTTTACCTTTGAATTTAGAAAAATCAATTGTAGAACCGTCCAATGCTTCTACTTTGAAACTGTGGATCGATTTAGCCTGAGCCTTATTTTTTGAAAATCCGAATAATGATAGCATAATGATGAATAAATATTTCATATAAAGTTATTTAAATTTTTTAAAAGTCACATACAATCGCTATTTGGTTGATGTTTCTCTTGAATTTGTAGGTAGCGGATTTCATAAGATAATTTAATTTTCAAATTTAAAACAAGTTTGCCAATTTCTCATCTGAATTCTTAAACTTATAAAACAATTAACTTTTATTATCAAATCATCAAAAATTTAAATATATCCTAATTCCATAGATTTCTTCACGAGTTCGGAAACTTTCGTACAATCCATCTTACTGAAAATATTTTTACGATGTGTGGTAGTGGTGTGGTAAGAAATGCCTAAAAAAGCTGATATTTGTTTTGCCGAGTTACCTGACGCCAAAAGAGACAGAATCTCCATTTCTCTTATGGTAAGACTGGTTTGTGGAAGTTTATTCTTCTCACTGTCTTTATAATACATCTGGTAAAAATCATTTCTTCTGCCAATTCCCGTAACTAATACAGAGTAAGGATTTTTCTGTGTAATGTGCTGAATATTAGTATGGATGTTTACAGCCTGTAATAGTTTTCCTTCTTCACTTTTGACGATATGTAATGACTGATGATGAAACATTTCGTAATTTCCTTTTCCTGTTTTCATTCGGAAGCAGTAGCTGCATTTAAGATTTTGCTGATGTTCCCAGCCGATCTCCTGCATTTTTTCGATGGTCATCTTTTCTGCTTCTATTACAAACTCTAGATCTTCGGGATGAATCAGATCGATGATCTCCTTAAGATATTTTGGTTTTTTCTTGAGCCCGTGAATTTTAAGGATGTTTTGATGAGGATTGATAAGGGTGCTGTCTGCAATATTAATAATGTAAAAATAAAATTCCCCCAAAGTGAACATTTCACCAATTGTCTTTTCAATATTTGGAGAACTAGAGAAGCATTTTGAGTTATTGCTTAGGGATTGAGGGTAAGCATTCCAAACTTCCAACAATGGATGCTTCTTTTTGGAGCTTATTTGATAATTGTCTTTCATATTATTAGTTTTTTATAAAATTAACAAATATTCTCATTAAAAATACCTTTTTTGAGGTATTTACTTGTATCTGATGTAAAATTTATATTTGCTTAAAACTAATAACCATGAAAAATTTCTCTTATTCAGGATTTGTTATCAATTTGTTGAAAACCAGTGCTTAAAAGGCATTCAAATTATTTTGATAATAAACTTAGTTTGAGATTTTAAGATTATAACAATAACCTAAAAATAAAAAACTATGAGAACAAGATTATTACTATTGCTTCTGCTTTGGACCGGAATGGTTTGGGGACAGAAAAAGGGAATTTATATTGATTCTGCACAACATATCATTTATGATTTCAAAACAGGAGATTATTCGAAGGATATTCATAAAATAAAAGTGCATACACCTGTGATTTTCAGAATACAAAATATCAACCCGTTTGTTTACAAAGTAACGATTACGCCAAAAGATTCAGTAATGGCGAGATCTGGATTTGATAAAGAATTTATAGATAGTTTTACTCAAAAAGATTTGCAGAAAGTGGAAGCAAAATTATCCCAAGAACAAGCGGAAACGAATAAAGCATTGCCAAATCAGGCAGAAGCGATTAATACTTTAGATTTTAAAACTGATAAAAAAGCGAATGCGACTACAGAACAAGAGGGTAATAAGAAATCATTTTTCGCAGTTGAAGAAATAAAAAACCTGAAGGAGCAAAATGAAAAATTTAAAGATGATATTAAGCAAAAATTAGATTCTTTGTTAAAAGGAAAAAATAAGGATATAGATTCTTTGAGGATGATAGTTATGGAAAAAAAATCAGAAGAAGTTGTTAAAATGATGCAAGACTTGCTAAATAAGGAAAATGCAAAAGATATAAAAGACCAAGATAAAACAACAATCAACTCAATAGTAAAAGTTAAGGATGATATTGAAAGGAACGAAGGGATGATAAAGGAAAAGGATAAGCTTGTCAATGAGAAAACTAAGGAATATAAGGTATTATTAGAAGATTTTCTCCAAAAATATTACGAGTTCCGGAAGGATTGTAGAAATGTTTTTTTATTGATAAGAGCTACAAAATATATTGGCACCATTGCAGATAATCCAGATTTGACATATAAAGGATATCAAGAGAAATATCAAAAGAACTTTAAAACCAAAGCTGATGAATTAACCAAAAATATTGAAAAATTAGATGAATACAGGAAAAGTTATTCGGATTTAGGAGATGCATATTTCAGATTAGTTTCAATGAATAATCTGGAAGAAATAATGCTACAAAGTGGAATAGACAAAGCGATGTCTTATCCGAAATTTCTGAAAACTAAAGCAGACCAATTAAGTTCTTGGTTGTCAAAATATAATTGGGAAAGTGTTTTAAGACAAGCTATCTGGACAGTTGAAATATTGGATGATGAGAAAAATTTTACTATAAAATCAGAACCGATTCAGCCAGAGAATGATATGGTTCAGTTTACAGTTAATATTGCTAAAAAAGATGAAAAAAATTCAGATCATTTTTACAGATTGAAAAATTTCACATACAGGCAAGCACTTTACGGAGGCACTCGTGTAGATTTTAGTTTAGGATTATCTGCTGCTTATTACGGTAAAGTTTCAAAAGTTGAATTACTTCCTAAAGAAAATGCACCTTCAACGTATGTACTGTCAACATACAAAAATAAACTATCTGCTGCATCTCTTATTGGAATGGTTACGATGAGTTATAGAAGAACTGGTTACATTGCTTATGGAGGTAGTGCCGGAATGGGATTAGACATTGCAGGTGGAAAGGTGCAATTTTCAAACTTTTTTGTAGGACCTACAATGTTATTTGGAAAGAAAGACAGGATATTTTTTACGGCTGGTCCATCTTTAAAAAACGTAAGAGAATTGAAAAACGGCTACGAAGGAACAATAGTACCGCCAACCGAAGACTTCACTTCTTACACAAGAGATAAATACAAAATAGGAATTTTTGCATCTCTCACCTATAGTCTCACCAAAGATGCAAGAGCACTAATTAAAAACCTGAGATAACAAATGAATATCATTGTAAAAACTCATCTCACAATATTCACAATATTCTTTTGTTGTATAACTGCGAACGCACAAAACGAAAAGACCCTTTCTCCTGCAAAAGATAATATCGTTTATTTTGTGAATAATGAAGAAGACGTTTTTGTTTCCGAAAAAATTGTGGAAGATTCTATAATATTAAATTTTAAATATAACTATTATTAATTTTCTTTCTCAAAGCCTGCCATTCCCGACAGGTTTTTTTGTTACGGCAATTCAAAAAATATAGATACCTTTAAACAATCGAAAAATCAAAAATGAACAGAAAAGATTTTATAAGCTTGTCCGGATTGGGATTTTTGGGTTTATATGCTTGCGGAACTTCAGATCTTATGGATAACAGAAAACCTTTTGCCATTCAACTTTATACGATTCGAGATGCAATTGCCGACAACTTGGAAAAATCCTTGGAACGCTTGGCAGAATTGGGTTTTAAGCAGCTCGAGATCTACGGTTATGATGGAAAATTCTTTGGAAAATCCAGAACAGAATTTCAATCGATTCTCAAAAATGTTGGTTTGGAAGTTATCAGTTCGCATCACACCACCGGAATTGTGCACAACACGAAAGGCACACTTTTGAATGAATGGGAGCAATCGGTTGAAGATCTGTATTTCATCGGTTCAAAATATATGGTTTGTTCTTATCTTTTTGAGGAGGAAAGGACTTCGGAACATTATAAAAAACTTCCGGAACTACTTGATAAATCAGGCGAAATAACAAATCGATCGGGAATCGGTTTTGCTTATCACAATCACGATTTTGAATTTGAGAAATTCGGTGATAAAACGGTTTATGATTTCATTTTAGAGAATACTAATCCTGATCTGGTGAAAATGGAACTTGACCTTTATTGGATTTCAAAAGCTGGATTCGATCCTTTGGAGTATTTTGAAAAATATCCAAAAAGATTTCCTCTGTGGCATGTGAAGGATATGAAAGCCAAAACCAAAGATTTCGCTGAGGTTGGAAACGGAACCATTGATTTTAAAACAATTTTCGAAGTCAAGGAAAAAGCAGGTCTCAAATATTGGTTTCTGGAACAGGATTCCAGTGATAAAGATATTTTTGAAAGCATAAAAATAAGTAGGGATTATATCAAGAGTAAATTTTTCTTCAAATAAAATTGCTGAGCGGAAGTGCCTTTGCGAACCATAAAATATCCCAATATTGATGAAAAAAACTTTGCGTTTAAATTCCTAAAAAAACATTCTCTTAACAAAAATTTATGATTTGTGAAATAAATGCCTTTTCTTTGTCGTTCTTTTCTTTATGACAAAAATCGATGAGTGTTTATAGTAAGCTTGCTGAGAATCTGCAGTATATTTCGCCGCCTTATTACAAAAACAGGTTTTTCAAGAAGCTGAATGGTCTTACTGCCCATAATCTTTTAGAAAGAAAAGTTGAGCCGGAGTTTCTTTGGATTAAGGACACCTTAGCAAAAGATGCTGTCTTTATAGATGTTGGAGCCAATGTTGGAGCTTATGTTTATACTTTGGAAAAACATCTGAATCCTGAAAATATTTTTGCTTTCGAGCCTAATCAACGATTGTATAAAAGACTGAAACGGTTATTTCCGAAAGTCAATTTGTTTTCCGTGGCGTTGTCTGACATTTCCACGGTCGCAGAATTCAAGATTCCTGTGATTAATGGTGAAAAAGTCCATACAAGAGGAACTTTGCAGACTTCTATCAAAGAAAAAAATGAAGAAAAAACCATTCTTCAGAAAGTAGAGGTTAAACCTTTGGATGAATTAAATCTCAATCCCCCAAAACTCGATTTTATCAAGATCGATGTAGAAGGAAACGAGATGCAGACTTTGCGGGGCGCCAGAAAAACAATTGAAAAATATAAACCTATTTTGATGGTCGAGATGGAGCAGCGCCATCATAAGGAAAATCTTTGGACTTTGATTTCCGAGATTGTGGATTGGGGATATTCAGCCAATTATCTGGACAGAGAAACTTTACAACCGAAAATATTGACAGAAGAATTCCTGAATCAACAGAATCCGGATAACGTGAAGAATTACAAAGATTATATTAATAATATAATATTTTTGCCAAGGATCTGAGGTCATGGAAATTTAATTTTGGATGGCTTCGAGAGCCTCAGCCTGACAAAGAAAGAACTAAAACTATCAACCAACAACTGATTTATGAGCGTCGTAGCAAGACAGGGTGTAAAATATTCGATAATAGGTTATCTCGGCTTTTTGCTGGGGACGTTTTCGTCTATTTTCATTTTTCCTTACGATATGGAATTTTATGGAAAGCTTCGTTACATTTTGCCGACAGCAGAAATAATGGTTCCGATTGTCGTTTTTGGTCTGAGTTTTTCCAATGTCAAATTCTTTAGCAGAGTCAATGCAGATGGCAAACATCACAATATGTTGTCTTTGTCTCTATTGGCTGTCGTTATTAATTTTTTGATTTTCGTTGGAGGTTATTTTTTGATTAATTTTCTGTTTCCACAGTTACAAACTTCAAAACTGTGGGAAATGAAACTCCTGATCCTGCCCATGGTTCTGGTTTTGGCTCTATCTTCAGTTTTCAATAAGTTTTTGACCAATTACAAAAGAATTGTCGTCCCGAATATCTTTGAAAATTTCGTTCCGAAGATTGCTAATATTGGTGCGTTTTGCCTGTTTTTCTTTTTAGGCGTTGCGGATAAAATGGCCTATGGGTTTTTCTTTTTGATGTTTGTGATTTCGCTCATAGGTTACGGTTATTACACCAATAGACTGGAGCAGATCAAACCTGATTTTGGTCTGGATTATTTCAAAAAAGATAATTTTTACCGTGAGATTTTCACTTACAGTTTATTCGGGTTTTTAGGAAATATCGGAAATTATATTGCCATCAATATTGATAACCTGATGATTGGTGAGTTTATCAATTTTCATGAAAACGGTATTTATAGTAACATATACGCCATTATTTCCTTGATAACAGTTCCTCAGATGGGACTTTTCAATATTTCTGCACCTATTATTAATAAAGATTTAGCTTCCGGAGATTATAACGAGTTGGACAGGTTTCACAAGAGAACGTCGCTCAGTTTGTTTTTTCTTGGCCTGGTTTTATTCTGTTGCATTGTTGTAGGATTTCCGTATCTGGCTGATTTTATGAAGAACGGAGAAGACCTACGTTCTTCAGAACCTGTAGTTTGGGTTCTTGGGTTTGCGATGTTATTTGATTTAGCGACAGGTTTCAACGGTCATATTATTTCGTTGTCGAAGTATTATAAATTCAATATTGTGGTGATGCTTATTTTAGCAGTTTTAACGATTACAACCAATATGATCTTTCTGAGACATACCAATTTGGGCATCTTGGGAATTGCGATTGCTTATGCCATTTCGTTGTCGTTGTTCAATATTATTAAAATCATTTTCAATTATATCAAATTCCAGGTTTTTCCTTTGGGAATCGAGATGATTTATGCAATGATTCTAGGCTGTATTTCCATCAATGTCGCCATTTTCCTGCCGGATTTCAAACTGAATCTTCTTAATCTTTTCTACAAACCGGCGGTTGTTTTGGTTTTATTGTTTATCGGAAACCACTTCCTGAAAATCTATCCATTGGAAAAATTCATCAACAAAGATTTTATTAAGAGTCTTTTCAAGTTCTAATCATATTCCGGAGAGATCAGGATCTCTTGTTTTTTATCTGTTTTAGACGATGTTCTAGTTTCTTTCAGACAAGTTCCTTTCTTGTCTTTTTCTATACAATTGATTGCCAATTCATCAATGATTTTGTTATCTTTTCCTGTGACCACAATCCTGGAAAGCTGATTGTCTGAGTAATGAAATTGACTCGTGTTGAAAGTCTCAAAGTTATCAGTGATTTTATCAATACTTCCATTTTTGTTATAATGATAGATGCTTTCGTTCTGTTTGTATCGCTTCTTGGTGTAACAACTGATGCGTTCGCGCTGATCGGGCTTCCAGCGGGTTTTGCAGTAGTAAGGATCTTTATCGGGATAGCGTTCTACTGTAAACCATAACTTCTTTTCCGTTTCCTGCAAAAGATTTCCATTGGAATCAAACGTTTTCGAATATTTGATACGGCCATTCTTGGTAAAGATCAATTCTTTTTTCTGCACAAGCTTTTTCTGATTGTTCGAAGTGTCATAGACTTCTTCAGTGGCGGATTTTATACCATCGGGAAGTAGATTGGCTTTAGTGTACTTTTTTGTTGCACAAGAAGTTAATGCTAAGAATACAAATGAAAAATACAAAACTCTCATAACCGTGATTTGAAAAATTGAAGCAAATTTCTTTCCAATAATTTCCGATTACCTGATATAAGAATTAGATTTTGCCAAAGGCGGGAATTTTTAGCAAAATTTAGCAATGGATTGATGCGAAGCAATTTGCCACCCGATGCCAAGCCTTTGTT
Organism: Epilithonimonas caeni DSM 17710; assembly: GCF_000426465.1. Classification (GTDB taxonomy): domain Bacteria; phylum Bacteroidota; class Bacteroidia; order Flavobacteriales; family Weeksellaceae; genus Epilithonimonas; species Epilithonimonas caeni. Next base: position 669,507 of record NZ_AUFK01000009.1, on the reverse strand, counting down.
AAACGTACCGACTGTCAGGCTATTTATCTGCAATTGGTGCTTTTTTCTGTCGGCCCCATGCAACAAGTATAGCAATAAAAAGCATAAAAATATTGAAGCCGATGTCTTTTGTCTCGCCTCTTGATGTATGAAAGATACTTGCAGAGATCATCAAAGCAATTATTCCATAAGCCGCAAAAATTGTCAGTTTAGTTTTGATATGCAACAATGTCGGCAATACAATTCCGATTCCTGCCAATAGGTCAATAACACCTGTAAATAAAGCAAGGTTGGGATTGTCTTTTACCCAAACGAATGGTAGGTCTTCGGGCTTAAATATTTTCATAAAACCCGCCCAGACAAAAGTCAAAGCTAAAAGTACTTGTGCAACCCAGAGGATAATGTTGAATGTTTTTTGTTCTGCTGTCATGATTTAATTCCTTTCGATGTTGCAAATTTAACTACCTTTACTATCCAAATGATATTACTTCCTGTTTGGAAAGCACTATCCATATGGAAAGTAATGTAAAAGTTTAAAATTTATGCTATCCAAAGCTGGTTGCCCCAAGACCATGTTGTCCATAAAAGATGCTATTGAAGCGATCGAAGGAAGATGGAAGGTCCTTATTTTGTTCGCATTGTCCGAAAAGCCAAAGCGGTTCAAGGAAATTTCCAGGGAGGTCAGTGGTATTACTGATAAAACGCTGTCCAAAGAGTTGAAAAGTCTTGAAATGAATAAACTTGTCCGTAGAGATGTTTATGATACGTTTCCGCCAACAGTTGAATATTCAATTACTCCACACGGTTTGTCGCTTGAAAAAGTGTTAGACGAACTTCACTTTTGGGGATTGTTACACCGCAAACAGGTCATTGGTAAATAGTTAGCCAACGCTGTCATTGTTTTTAGCATGGTCGTTTATGGGATGCCATAAGGGTTTACCGCTTGCTGGTTGGGGAATCGAAGCACTTCTGTTCGGTTGATATACAAAATTTGATAGAAGCACAAAAGCTGAAGTGCAAACTTCAGCAATATGATATAAAAAACAAATTCTATTGCGGAATTTGTTCCACCAAAATTTCATTGCCTGCCAAATCATAATATGTGCAAGTCATTTTTTCCATACAAACTGCCCATTTTTCAATGCCTGATTTAGCACAATCGTTGCAAAAAGTCGGATAGTCTGTTTTGCCTTGCTGATGCCTTTTTAAATCTACTTTGAATTGTTCTTTATTGGATTCAAGGGCAATGGTCAGTGGTTCATACTTTGCAGGGGAAGCCGTTTTATAATCATTTTCACTATAATAATCGGTATGCCCATCTGTTACAAAAGTTTCATAATAAGTAACACCAAGTTCTTTGATTTCTTTAATGTAAGACGGAAAATCTGCACCCGATCTTACCTTGCTGTGAGCAGCCTTAATTTGTTCTACTGTAAACATTTGTTCTTTGTTTTTAATTGTTAAATGATTTGTTGAATTACACGCAGCCATAATGCTCAAACTTGCGAAAATGATCGTTGATTTTAAGATAAGTTTCTTCACTGCTTTTGCTTTATGATTACGATGCAAAGTTGCATTACTTAAAATCGATGTAATTGTAAAAAATCGTTTTTTTTGCCAAAGTGTACAAATGGAATTTAGTAAAAATTGTTGCATATTTATTAGTGTACAATAACAATTTTATTCTTTCATCTCACAGAAAACGTTTGAAATTTTCCGGTGTGTCACCTGTAAATTTTTTGAAGTCTTTGATGAAATGAGCCTGATCGAAAAAATTATTTTCGTAACAGATTTCAGTTAAGGATTTCGTTTCGTTCAGATTTTCAAGAACCGTGTTGAAACGGACAATGGAAGCAAATTTTTTGGCAGTTGTCCCCACCACTTTCCTAAAACGCTTTTCAAACGGACTTTGACTGATAAATAGCTTGTCACTCAATTCTTTTATACGGATGGTCCCATTGCTCTGATAGATGAGTTTAACCGCTTCCAGAATTAATTTATCGGTTTCAATGTCTTTGAGGTGAGAAATTAAGAAAAACTCAATAATTTTGATTCTTTGCTTGTCTGTAGTAGCGATGACCAACTGTTCTTCAACTTCAGTTACATTGTTTTTATCAAAAATATAGTCAAGCGAAAGACTTAAATTAAAAAGCTCGTTGGCAGGATGTGAAGCAAAATGAGTAAAACCAATTTCAGTAAAGTAAACCAGTATTGTTCCGATATTTTGTGAGTTTTTGAAAATTTTGTAACCGTCAGTAATTCCCGTAATTCCTGCTGTTGTCAGTTTACATTCGATATTTTCTTTCACAGTTGCAAGCTGTCCTTTGTACTGAAAACCGATAACCAAACCTGAAGACGGAAAGACTTTGTACTCATTTTCCAATTCGTTCTCCGACACTACAAAATATTTGATGTAGGGTTTTAGTCGTTCTGAGGGAATATATTTGTCAAATTTCATTCACTTGTCGTTAGTGAGGGTTGTCTATAAAATTGCCTATGTTTTCGGGCTTTGCTTTCGGGCGGCTTATCGAAACATAAAAGCTCGTTTTATTACTAAGTTCAATTGAAAAACTACCGCCCAAATTTTGCACTTCAGCCCGCCTGATGCAAAACCCTTGTTGTAGGCAGTACTATTTTATCATTTAGTTTTCTATAAACGACCTCCATTCTTATAGAAGTTCTTGTATTTAGCATCTTCTCCTTCGAAGTATCTTAATCCAGCTCCTTTTACAACGTATTTCCATTTTTCAAAAGCTTGATTAAAATTTCCAGTTTCAAAAAAATAGATTGCTTCATAATGTTGTACTTCAAATTCAGATAAATTCAAATTATTATTGTTATCAATCATTCTATTCAACCATTTTTCGGCTTGTTCAAAATTTCTGTTAGTCATTGAATGTTTAAACGACATCTTGGAAAAATTGTATTCTTGGTTCCAAGTATTTCTTGGAATTGGGAACTTTAACCACGCTTCCTCCACTAAACTATAAAATGTGTCTATTTTGTCTTCTTTTAAAGCGTCTACTGCCTTTTTTCCAATTAATACAACTTCATTGTATTCTTCTGAATTGAGTAATGCCATAGTGTTTGTTTTCTTTAATACGTTTGTTTGGAAAGTATTGCCTACGTTTCGGGGCTTGGCGATGGTGGGGATTTTTAGCACAAAAGCTCAATCGAATTACTAATGTTGAACCTTGAACAAATGTCCAATCGAAGCCGTTCAGCCCCGCTTTTGGCAATACCTTGTTGTGTGCCGTTCATTCATCCAAAATTTCAACGTTTTCTGTATATCGATTTAAAATTTTTTTTAAACATTCAAAATCTTTGAATTCAGAGATTTCATACGACGATTCTAAAAAGTATCTATCCTCATTTTCAGTAGTGCAAATCTTCAAACTTTTAGTATCGAAATTTAACCTCAAAGTAATAAGTTTTATTTCAGACCACTTATAAATTCTACTTGCTTTATATGTTAATCCCTCCGAATTTATAGTCATAATTGGACGTTTCTGCACAACAGCCATCAAAAATTCAATTTCCCTGCGACTTAAAAGATAAAAAAAGTAACTACAAGGTGCGGCAATTAAAAATAGGATTGGGTTAAAACTATAACCAAAAACCCACGGAATAACGAATGGGACTGTAAAGCCTAATAAAGTCAAAGTGATTAATACTCCAAAAATATAATGGAACCAAAGCGGTTTGTCCTTATAAATTATTACAGAATTTTCGATTGTTTTCACAATTTAATGTTGGGTTTGTAATTTCGGTAGGGAATGACATACAACGTTTCGGGGCTTTGCGTTCGGGCGGGATTTCGAAGCACAAAAGCTTATGTTATTACTAATGTTCAATTGAAAAACTAATGTTGAATTTTGCAATCAGCCCGCCTGATGCAAAACCCTTGTTGGCAGAAGTTTTTTAAAAGTCTCGAATTTCATCAAACCAATTATTGGCAGTTTCGTGTGAAATGTTCAATTTTGAGGCCTCAACCAATTGAATAATTGCAGTTCCTGTATCTTCTCTTTCTACGGTTTCTATGTTCGGTAACTTATTTATGATTTCGACAAGTCCAACAATTGATGTTTTAACTTCGTTTTCTGTCTTAGCTTTTGCAATTTCTTTTAAAGCTGTTTTGTATGCTTTGGTGGCAATTTTTGCATTTTTGGCTTCCCAATTTGTAAATGGAATTCCATATTCTGTTGTAAACCAAATAGAACTTCTCAATTTAGAAACTGAAGAGTAATCTAATTCTTTTTCCTTTGTTAATTGCTTTAATTCTGCATGTAATCTTTTTCCTGTTATCTCATCAATATTCCAACCGATAAAAGATTTAAGATTATCCCAAGAACTTAGAGATGGAAAATTTTCCAAGTTTGGTGCATATCTTATTCCCAAACGCTCTATGTTTTTGAAGTCCTTTAAACAATTTACGTTTGTAATGTTTCCTGACAAGTTTAAATTTTTTAGATTAGGGAATTGTAACAAACCTTCACAATCAAAAGCTCGTCCTAAAGGTTCAATCGTTATGTCGAGCGAAGTAATTGTATCTAAACTTTTTAAAACGGGTAGTTTATATGGCAATTCTGTTTTTCCCTTTTTCGTAGAAGGGGCAATTCTTATGAATGGATTAGCGTTGTTTGATACAATCTCAAAATTTTCGATATTTCCTGACAGATTAAGTGATTTTAAGCCAAATTGGTTGTCAGTATTTTTGTAGTCTAAATTTAGTTTTATTGGATTTTCGTTTGCTCTGATAGAAAAGCTCCGAATTAGAACATTACTCAAATCAATTGAGAGTGGTTTATTCGGATACCAAAAAAAATCTTCGATTGGTCTTTTTTTTGCCCATTCAATAAACCCGATATCATTTCCATAATAATAAAAAAATCTTGGCCAGTATCCACCTGCTTGTGTTTTGAATTCGTCAAATGAATTCCAATTTATGGATAAATCGTTTTCAACAAGAACGTCAAATTTTTTCTTGTCCATACCAATCAATCCAATAGAAAAACTTCCCTGTCCTGCCGGAATTTTTACAGTATGGCTATTGCTGCTTGTTAATGAAATATTAATAGGTTTTTCTTTGTCCATTTTGTTCGGATTGGTGTTTGTTCAGTCATTGTTAAAATTTCTGCTAACGTTTTGGGGCTTGCCGAAGGCGGGGATTTTCAGCACAAAAGTTCAATAGAATTACTACTGTTGAACCTTGCACAAATGCTCAATCGAAGAACTTCAGCCCCGCTTTTGGCAAACCCTTGTTGTGCGATTGTGCTTTTATTTCCACCATTTTTCCTTTTCTTTTTTTCGTCCAATTTCTGTATCTATTTCAGTTTCTCCGTACAACGATAACATATAATATTTCCATCCTTTATCAAAATATTTTGGGTCTGGCGAAAATTCTCCAGCTCCAATATCTAAATCGCCACTTTCTGGAATTCTATAATCCCCAAAGTTGCATTTTTTAGAGATATTTGTTTTGTAACTCGTCCAAGTTCCTTTAAATTCGTTATTACTAAATCCGTCTGTATAAAAGTATAATGCGTTATATCGAAAATTATTCTTCGTGTCAATTAAATACCCAATTGTCATTTCGCCTTTAATAAAGCCTGTTGAAGTAAGTTTTTTGTCTTCATAAAAATTAACTTCACACGTTGCATATCCAAACTTATAATTTGGAAAGAAATCGTTATCGTCTTTAATATTTGCTTTTTTAACTATAATAGTTCCCTGAAAAGGTCTAATTGTTTCTTTTACTTTTGTTTTTCCATATGCAAAATATTCATATTGGTTGTTAGGGTTTTGAATTACAGAAATGAAATGAATGTAAAATCTTTGATAATCATCGCCAATAAAACCAATGGGTTCTGCTTTTGCTAATTTTTCTTTTGTCTTTTCTCCATCCTCAACAATAATGCTATCATTTGTAATTATTCTTGAAATGTCGTAATTTTTAATTTCATTATAAAAATCTTTTCTATTCTCTTGTGCGAAAGTTTGAGTAAAAAATGTCATCAAAAAAAACAGAGTTAATATTATTTTGTTATGTTCCATACTGAATTATTTAAAGCCATTTTAAACTGAAAAGAATGTTTATTGTTATTATAGTCGAAAACAGAAATATCAACTGTATCTTTTTTAATTGAGATATATTGAATGTCAAATATTTCTTTTTTTATTTTCAAAGAGTCGTTATTAAATTTTATAGTTTCGGAGGTGAATTCATTGTCAAACGCAGTTCCCGTAATTATAACTTTATCATTGAAATTGTATTTTTCTTTGTAGTCCTTATTTTCATCAATGTAATATGGGTTTTCTTTGATGTATTTTAATTCATTCATTTTTTCTTTTGGTGTTGTAATTCCATCATACCGCTCATCATTCCCACAAACACCAAACATTCTTGAAGTAACTAAAAAAAGTGTGTCTTTAGAATTTACTTTTTTTGCTAATTCCTTAATTATTTCCACTTTAAGTTGCTTTGGATTTTCAATTTCTATTTGTTTTAAAGCATTTCTTCCACAACTTTGTAATGCGGAAGCAAGCAAGAGTATTATAATTGGTACAAATAGTTTTTTCATCTGTTTGTCTTTCGTTTCAATTTATAACGATTGTTGGTTTAGCATATCGCACAACACCCAAATATACGCATTGCGCCAATACAAAATATATCCAATTGCGCTTATCGTCTTTGAAATTTTTCATAAGTATTTGTAAATGATATGATTATTTTTTTTAAATTTGGATAAACGCAATAATGATGATTAATCAAAACCTTACAGAACAGTTTGTCACTATTCTTCGGATGCAGCGATATGCAGACAGAAGCATCAAAACCTACACCTCTCATCTTACTTATTTTCTCAAAGTCTCATCCAAGCATAAACCTGAAGATATCACCCAGAAACAACTGGAAGATTTCATCATCTGGCTGGTAGAGAAGAAGAAAATTGGGCAGTCCTACCAAAAAGCAATGATTGCAGCGATAACCAAATTCTACAAAGAGATTTTCCAACGCCAAATCAATCTCAAACACCTATACCCCAAAAGAAAAGAACATCAGCTTCCCAAGTTCCTCACAAAAGAAGAAGTGAAAAAAATCCTCGACATTACAGAAAACATCAAGCATAAGGCAATCCTAACCACCATATATTCTTGTGGATTAAGACTCAGTGAAGTATTGGAACTTAAAATTTCGGATATCAAAACACGTGAGAATGTTCTCCTTGTCCGTCGGGCAAAAGGCAAAAAAGATAGAGTAGTGATGCTTTCTCCGTTGCTGCTGGAGCTTCTCCGGACTTATTATAAAACCTATAAGCCCCAAAATTATCTATTCGAAGGACAGGACGGAGAGAGATATTCCGAACGCAGCGTTCAGCAGATTCTCAAAAATGCAATTAACAAAGCCAGCATCATTTCGCCGGCATCAGTCCATACGCTTAGACACTCGTATGCAACACATCTTTTGGAAAATGGAACAGACATCAGAATTATCAAAGAGCTGCTGGGACATAACAATATCAAGACTACAGAAATCTACACCCATATTACAGATGTAAGCAGAGCCAAAATAAAAAGTCCTCTTGATTTGCTATGATTATCGTTGTCTGTAGGTTTTGTACTTAACTCGGATTAAAATACTAAAAACTATTGATGTAGAATAATGAACTGATAATGATTATGGAAACTCAAATATTCCAGCCGTAAACTTTAATACTTATTAACAAATTCTATATCTCCTGTATCAATTTATTTATCTATCTTGGTAAAGCTATAAAATGAATGATTAAAAAATCATTCATCAATCATCAATTATCATTTATACCTATGTCGGTTCAGCCCTATTCTTTATTTTCCGATTTTGATATTTACCTTTTCCGTTCCGGAAAACACACAAGGCTTTACGAAAAGTTCGGCTCACACAAGATTGAGGTAGATGGTGTTTCCGGTGTTTATTTTGCCGTTTGGGCACCTACGGCAACAGAAGTCTCCGTAATGGGGGATTTCAACAATTGGGATTCTTTTTCGCATCATTTGGCAGGACGTTGGGACCAGTCAGGGATTTGGGAAGGTTTCATTCCCGATTTGGATTTTGGAGAGGTTTATAAGTACGGAATCAGAACAACTGAAGGAATACTTTTGGAAAAAGCCGACCCTTATGGACTTTGTTTTGAGAATGCATTGCAGGCAGGTTCTGCAGTTTGTACAACTTGGTACGAGTGGCAGGACAAAGACTGGATGGAAAAACGCTGGCGTTACAATAGTCTCGAGTCGCCAATTTCTGTTTACGAGATGCATCTCGGTTCCTGGATGCGCGACCCAGGCAATCCACAGCGTTTTCTTAGTTATGGCGAAATAGCAGATAAATTGGTTCCATATCTCAAAGCAATGAATTTTACGCACGTAGAATTCATGCCTGTTATGGAATATCCTTATGATCCAAGTTGGGGTTATCAGATTACGGGATTCTATGCGGCGACTTCAAGATTCGGAGGACCACAGGAATTGATGTACTTGATTTCTGAACTTCATAAAAATAATATTGGTGTTTTTCTGGATTGGGTTCCGTCTCATTTTCCTGGAGATGCCAATGGATTACATCGTTTCGATGGTTCATTTTTGTATGAGCACGAAGACCCGAGAAAAGGCTTTCATCCCGATTGGAAGTCCTATATTTTCAATTACGGAAGACCGGAGGTCAAATCATTTCTGATTTCAAACGCCATATTTTGGCTAGACCGATATCACGCTGACGGACTGCGGGTAGATGCGGTAACATCAATGCTACATCTCGATTATTCCAGAAACGAAGGCGAATGGGAACCGAATATTTACGGCGGAAACGTCAATCTGGAAGCAAAACAGTTTTTGCAGGATTTCAATACGGCGGTTTATAAAGAATTTCCGGATGTTCAGACTATTGCAGAAGAAAGTTCTGATTTTCCAAAACTCACAAAACCTGTCCACGATGACGGAATTGGTTTCGGGATGAAATGGATGATGGGCTGGATGCACGATACATTGGATTATTTCAAAGAAGACCCGATCAATAGGAAATATCATCACAACAAGATCACGTTCACGAGCGCCTATATGTATAATGAAAATTATATGATGCCGCTATCTCATGACGAGGTGGTGCACGGGAAAAGCAGTCTGATCTACAAAATGCCGGGGGATGAATGGCAAAAATTTGCAAATCTTCGTGCAATGTATGTCTATATGTTTACGAATCCGGGAGCGAAACTTCTTTTTATGGGTGACGAATTTGCCCAAACCAACGAATGGAATTTCACAAGTTCCCTTGACTGGCATTTGCTTCAATATCCTGTTCATAGCAATCTTCAGAGCTTTGTTCGGGATTTGAATTTTCTATATAAAACACATCCGTCTTTATATGAACTTCAATTCTCTACTTATGGTTACGAATGGGTTGATGGCGATGATAGAGACAACTCGATCTTTATTTACTTGAGAAAAAGTAAAAACGAGAAAGAAGTTCTGATGACCATTCTGAATCTCACACCTAACAGTTTCGATTATAGAATTGGTGTCAATGAAAATACAGATTGGAAGGTCATCTTGAATTCTGATGAAGAAAAATATAGCGGAAGCGGAGTAGAAGCGGTTATTTCTCAGAGATTGGATGAAGGTTGGAATAATAGACAAAATTCAATTATTATAAGATTACCGCCATTATCAGGATTGGTATTGAAACAAAGTAAGCTGATCAAGAAATCTAAAATTGCGGATTTTTTAAAACGTAAAAAATAATTAGTCAAGAAAAGATAATAGAAATCTGATATGAAAATATTTCACCTCTCTATGGAATGTTATCCTGTTGCAAAAGTCGGTGGACTGGCGGATGTGGTAGGAGCTTTGCCCAAATATCAAAACAAAATGGGATTGGATGCCAGCGTAATAATGCCTTGGTACAACAAACCGTTTTTCTACAATCACGATTTTGAGATCGTGTTCGATGGTTTTATCCATCAGTCGTTCCATATGTATCAGGTGCAGGTTTTCAAGGAGAAAAGCAATGTTTTGGGATTTGACCTTTATCTGGTGAAGATCCCGGGATTGCTGGACAGGGAAAATGTTTATGGCTATTGGGATGAGAGTCAGCAATTCATTGCTTTTCAGCACGGTGTTTTGCATTGGCTGAGTGCGATGCAGATCCGTCCGGATATTTTACATTGTCATGATTATCATACGGGATTGGTTCCTTTTATGATTGAGAATTGTTATGAATTCAGTTTTCTGAAAGGTGTAAAGACCATTGGAACTATTCATAATGGAGAATATCAGGGAAGTATGGATTGGCAGATGTCAAGTTTTCTTCCACATTTCGAAGGGATAAGATCGGGGCTTTTGGACTGGAGCGGACGCATCAATCCCATGGCGGCGATGATAAAATCCTGCAATGCTTTCAATGCGGTTTCCGGAGGCTATTTAGAAGAGTTGTTTTATAGTTTCCAGGGCTTGGAACCATTGATGAATCAGGAAAGAAAAAAGGCCTTCGGGATCATCAACGGGATCGATACAGAAGTTTGGGACCCGCAGACCGATGAGATGCTGAAATTCAATTATAATAAAGATTACGCAGAAGAAGGAAAATGGGAGAATAAAAAAGTGATTTGTGCAGAATATGGACTTAATCCCAATCTTCCGCTTTTCGGATTTATCGGAAGATTTGCAGGAGAAAAAGGCGCAGACCTTTTACCGGATATCGTTGGGAAAAGCATCCAGGAAACCAATGGCTCTCTTAATATTGTGATTCTCGGTTCTGGGAATCAAAATATTGAAAATCAACTGAAGGAATTGCAATATAAATTCAATGTTAATTTTGCATTAGATCTGGGGTATAAGGAATATTTGTCGCATCAGATCTATGCTTCGGCAGATTTCTTGCTGATGCCAAGCCGTGTAGAGCCTTGTGGTCTTAATCAGATGTATTCTATGAGATATGGAACAGTTCCGATCGTTAGATATACCGGCGGTTTGAGAGATACGGTCCAGGATATCTCAACTGGCGGAAGTGGCCTTAATTTTACCAATGCCGGGGCAGATGATGCCGTTTTTACAATCAAAAGAGCGTTGCATATCTATAGTCAGAAAGATTTGATGAAAGGATTGATTTATAATAATATGTCATTCGATTTCTCCTGGGAAAAATCGGCTCGTAACTATTTGGAAATGTATAATTATTGATCCAAGTTTAAATAAGTAAATATTTTCGTTAACATTGGCTTAATATTTGGCGGGATTTCTTAGCTTTATAATAATAACAGAAAATAAATATATAACCAACACAATTTATGAAAGATAGCGTAATCTCCATTGTCTTAGGAGGTGGAAGGGGAACGAGATTGTTTCCTTTAACTTACACGAGGTCCAAACCGGCAGTTCCTATAGCGGGAAAATACCGTTTGGTCGATATTCCGATTTCGAATTGTCTCAATTCAGGACTAAACAGGATTTTGGTTTTGACCCAGTTCAATTCAGCATCATTGAATTCCCATATCAAGAATTCATATCACTTTGATATTTTCAGCAAAGGTTTTGTGGATATTTTGGCGGCCGAACAAAATGTTGAGAACGAAAATTGGTATCAGGGAACGGCGGATGCTGTTCGTCAAACGATGAAGCATCTTGAAAAATACGAGTATGAATATATCTTGATTCTTTCCGGAGACCAGCTTTATCAGATGGATTTCCAGAAGATGATTAATTTCCATAAGGAGCAAGGCGGTGATATCACCATTGCAACTATTCCCGTAAATGCCAAAGATGCAACAGGATTTGGAATTATGAAGGCTGATGAGGAAGGCAATATTACAGCTTTCACAGAGAAACCAAGTTTGGATGTTCTCCCGGATTGGAAGTCAGAAACCAGCGAAGAAAGCAAAGCCCAAGGTAAGGAATATTTGGCCTCAATGGGTATCTACGTTTTTACGAAGAATGTCTTGAGGAAACTATTCTCAGAACATGAGGGTGATGATTTTGGAAAAGATTTTATTCCGGCCTCAATCGGAAATCTGAATGTTTTGAGTTATCAATATGACGGTTATTGGACCGATATTGGAACGATTGAATCATTCTATGAGGCTAATTTGGATCTGGCTCAAGATTTACCTCAATTCAATTTGTTTAGTTCTAATCCCATTTATACAAGGGCTAGAATGCTTCCGCCCTCAAAAATTAATGGTTCTTATGTCAGTAAAACGATCTTTGGCGACGGTTGTATCATTTTAGCAGATAAAATTGAAAATTGTATTATCGGGAACAGAACGAGAGTGGACAGAGGTTCAACGATCGTTAATTCCTATGTAATGGGAGCTGATTATTATCAAACGGCCCAGGAAGTTGCTAATAACGAATTAGAAGGAAAAACAAGTATGGGAATCGGGAAGTATTGTTATATTGACAAAGCGATTCTTGACAAGAACTGTTATATCGGGAACAATGTGAGGATCATCGGAGGGAAACATCATCCGGATGGTGATTACGAAACACATTCTATCAAAGACGGAATCGTGGTCGTGAAGAAAAATGCAGTGATCCCAGATGGTACCAATATTATGTAATTAATTACAAATAAGTAAACCCTTCGGAAACGGAGGGTTTTATTTTTTTAAATTTGGCAAATAATTTGTCTTAGATTATTTATAAACAACAATTAATGAAGAACATTCTTTTTCTTATCAGCATTTTCTTTTTTACTACGACTGCGGCACAGTTTGACAATATCAATGCTGGAGAGGTTTTGAGCTACAGAATTCATTACGGATTCATTACAGCTGGTAATGCAACCTTGTCAACAACCAAAACTTCCTATAAAGGCCAGTCAGCATTTTATGTAAGGGGCGTTGGTAAAACAAGTGGTGCTGCGAAAGCTTTTTTCAAAGTAGAGGATGTTTATGAAAGTTATATCAATGAGAACAAGGAACCGCTCTTCTATGTAAGAAATGTAGCAGAGGGCGGTTACAGACAACATTTGCAAAGTACCTTCAATCCTGCCAATAATACATTGGTATTGGTTGACAAAAAAAATACGGACAGACCAGCAAAGACTATAAAAGTTCCTAATGACGTTCAGGATATGTTGTCCTGTTTTTATTATATGAGAAGCTTGCCGACGGAAAATCTAAAAGTAGGAAGTGTGGTGAGAATGAATGTCTGGATTGATGACGAATTGTTTCCTTTTCAGCTAAAAGTAGCCGGAACGGAAAAGTTGTCTACCAAATTTGGTAAAATAGATTGTCTGAAAATCATTCCTTCTGTAATCAGTGGGAGAGTTTTTAAAGCAAAGGAAGGCGTGACGATGTGGGTTACAAACGACCAGAACAAAGTACCTGTCCTCATAAAGGCAGAACTGGCGGTTGGCTCGCTCAAAGCAAGTATTGATAGTTTCAGTAATGTAAAGTATCCATTGAATTTTATAAAATAAATATATTGAAAATCACTCTTTTATGAGTGGTTTTTTGTTTTAAGACCAAATATTGTCCTAAGGCAAGTTGATGATTTCAAAATAAATTTAACTTTGAAATAAAACAAATTCAAATGCAAATGAAAAAATTGATAGTAACTACAGAAATCAATAAACCCATCAACGATGTTTGGAACTTCTTTAATGATCCGGAACATATTGTGAATTGGAACTTTGCCCACGAAAGTTGGGAATGTCCTTTAGCAAAAAACGATTTGAAAGTCGGAGGGAGACTAGAAGTCATAATGCAGGCGAAAGATGGTAGCTTCGGTTTCGATCTGGTTGGGATTTACGATGAGGTCAAAGACAATGAATCCATTAAATATCACTTTGAAGACGGGCGAGAAATTGAAGTTATTTTTGAAAAGCTATCTGATAACAAAACGAGGGTAACGGAAAAATTCGACCCGGAAAATCAAAATCCTTTGGAAATGCAGCAACAAGGCTGGCAGGCAATTCTGGATAATTTCAGGAATTACTCAGAAAGTATTTAGATTGAACCATAAAAAGTCACAAAAGATTATAAACTTTTATAAGCGCAAGAACCTTTGTAAACCTTAAAAACAGTCTATATTAAAAAAATTGTGGACTTTGTATTAAATTTAGAAGATCATTAAGATTCTAAAATCTAACACCTATAAAAAATGAACAACAACATATTTCCCTGCTTTTGGTTCAACCAAAACGGGGCAGAAGCTGCAGAATTTTATACTTCTGTTTTCAGAAATTGTCAGATCACGGTCAATACGCCAATGGTCATTAATATAGAAATCGAAGGTCAGAAATTAATGTTTCTGAATGCAGGACCAATGTTCAAGCCCAATTTGACTTTATCATTAATGATGATGTGCGATTCTGCCGGAGAAGTAGAAAGCTATTATCACAGACTTGCTGAAAAAGGAAAAGTGATGATGGAACTGGATGCTTATCCCTGGAGCGAAAAATATGCTTGGGTAGAAGACCAATACGGGATTTCCTGGCAATTGTATCTCGGAACTGAAAAGGCGAGACAAAAGTTTTCTCCTGTAATGATGTTCACAGGTAAGAATGCCGGAAAATGCAAGGAAGCCCTTAATTATTATACAACCATCTTCCCGGATTCTGAGATAGAGGGCATTATGGAATATGAAGAAGGCCAAGGCGATGTTGTTGGAAATGTGGCACATTCCCAGTTCATCATCGATGATTATGTGATGATGGCAATGGACAGTTCCCATGACCACAAAGTCCAGTTTACCGAAGGAACTTCTATGACAATCATGACAAAAGACCAGGACGAAACCGATTATTACTGGAACGAATTCACGAAAGAAGGCGAGGAAAGTATGTGTGGCTGGTTGAAGGATAAATATGGTTTCAGTTGGCAGATTGTTCCTCACAGATTGATTGAATTGACCAATACTCACGAAGTCGAAAAAGCTCAGAAAGCTTTCGGAGCAATGATGAAAATGAAAAAAATCATCATCAAAGATATTGAAGACGCTTATTACAACTCATAAAATAAAGAATTATGGAAACATTAAAATACCAAATCGAGATTGTTGCACCAGCAGAAAAAGTTTGGGACATTTTGTGGAATGAGAAAACCTATTCCCAGTGGACCTATTATTTCAGTCCGGATTCAAATATGATAACCGATTGGGAAGTTGGCGGGAAAACCTATTTCACAGATTCTGGCAAAAAAAACGGAATGGTCAGCACAATAGAACGTATTGAGAAGCCAAAACATTTGATATTCAAACATCTTGGCGAACTTCATAATGGCGTAGAAGATGTGGATTCTGAAAAAGTAAAGGCCTGGAACGGAAGTTTGGAAGCTTACTATCTGGAAGAAAATAATGGAAAAACAACACTTAAAGTGGAAGTCGATTCTAATGATGAATTCAAAGAAATGTTTGATAACGGCTTCAAAAAAGGGTTAGAAGTTATAAAAAAACTTTCTGAAAATTAATTTAAAAACTCAATAGATAAACTATGGCAGCAGTCAATCCCTATCTTACATTTCACGGTCAGTGTGAAGAAGCTTTCAAATTCTATGAATCTGCATTCGGAACCAAAGTTCCATTTTGGAGTCGTTTCGGCGATATGCCACCTCAGGAAGGAATGCCTCCGTTGGCGGACGAATACAAAAACCAGATAATGCACGTCTCACTTCCAATTTCTGCGGAAACTGTGATTATGGGAAGCGATTCTCTTCCTGGAATGGGCGAGTACAAAAACGGCAATGATTTTTCAGTCGCAATCAAAGCCGAGTCCAAAGATGAAGCTAAGAAATTGTTCGACAAACTTTCCGAAGGTGGAAAAGTGACGATGGAACTTCAGGACACATTTTGGGGTGCTTACTTCGGGATGTGGCAGGATAAATTCGGAATCCAATGGATGGTCAATTATGATGACCCGGAAAAAGTTCAGGAACATTAAAGAATATTAACCCCAAAGTCATAAAAGCTTGAAAAATCATTAAATATTTTTTTCAACATTAAGAATTTAAGATTGAAAAAATTAAGCTTGGAAAAATTTAAATAAATTCTTCCTTTTGTGACTTTTGTGGTTTTAATTAATAACAAACTTCAAAAAAATAAAAAAATGCCAAAATTAAATCCATACCTCAATTTTGATGGTACAGCAGAAGAAGCTTTCAAATTTTATCAATCCGTTTTCGGTGGGGAATTCATAGGCGGTGTAATGAAAATGGGAAATGCTCCTGGAACCGAACATCTTTCAGAAGATGAGAAAAACCGGGTAATGCACATCTCATTGCCAATCGGGAAAGACCTTTTGATGGCCTCTGACATCGTTCCGTCCATGGGACAAAAACTGAATCAAGGAAACGGAAATTATATTTCTATTTTTCCGGACAGCAGGGAAGAAGCAGACCGGATCTTCAATGCGCTTTCTGCAGACGGAGAAGTTGAAATGCCAATGGAGGACCAGTTTTGGGGCGACTACTTCGGAAGCTTCAAAGATAAATTTGGGGTTTACTGGATGGTCAACTACAGCAAAGATGCTGGTTACGAAGGATAATCAATAATGAGAAAAATAATTTCTTTTATGCACATATCTCTGGACGGTTATGTTGCAGGTCCAGACGGAGAAATGGATTGGATAAAAGTTGATGAAGAGATTTTTGATTTTGTAGCTCAACGTATTGGCGAAAGTGACACGGCAATGTATGGTCGCGTGACTTATCAGATGATGGAAAGTTACTGGCCGACAGCTGCTGACAAACCGAATGCAAGTAAGCACGATGTTGAACATTCGAGATGGTACAAAGGTGTAAACAAAATTGTTTTGTCCAGAACAATCGAGAGTCAGGATTCAAACAAAACGACAATTATTAATGATAACCTTGCAGACAGAATCAATGAGATAAAACAACAAGAAGGAAAAGATATTTTAATTTTTGGAAGTCCGTCCGCTACTCATTCACTGATTCAGCAGAATTTGATTGATGGTTATTGGTTGTTTGTTAATCCGGTTGTTCTTGGTGAAGGTATCCCTTTATTTGTGGACATTAAAGAGAAAATTAATCTGAAACTCCTGAGTACCCAACAATTCACTAATGGTGTGACAGAACTGAATTATACAACCTAAAAATAAAATGGAAAAAGTAACAGCAAAAGCATCTATCGGAATTCAGAAGCCTGTTTCGGAAGTTTTTGAAGCGATCATCAATCCGGAAATAATGCAGAATTATTTCATTTCCGAAGGTTCCGGGAGAATGGAAACCGATAAGGAGATCTTTTGGTCTTTCCCGGAATTTGATGGTTCTTATCCATTGACAACGAAAGAGATTATTCCCAACGAAAAAATTGTTTTTGTCTGGGACCCAAATTCTGTTGTGACAATTGAGTTACAACAGTTAGCTGAAAATAACACAGCAATAAAAGTTGCGGAAGAAGGGCATAGCAGTGATGAAAAAGGCATAAAGTGGGCAGTCGGTCAAACCGAAGGCTGGGCCAATTTTCTGGCTTGTATGAAAGCGTGGTTGGAATATGGAATACATCTGCGGAAAGGTGCTTTCGACTTTATGAAAACTACTTAAAATAAAAGCTTTGCGATCGCAAGGCTTTTTAATTTATTATTTCAATGGTTCATAAATCAATTGTACAACTCCTGATTTAAAGATATTTGTTTTTATTAGTTTGAGATTTAGTTGCTCGGTTAAATCTTCAAACAATGGTTTTCCACTCCCTAATGCTATTGGATGAACGGAGATTCGGTAAACATCTACAAGGTTTGATTGAATAAATGTTTTGATCAAACTTGCACCGCCATACAACCAAATATCTTTTCCGGTTTCTTTTTTTATTTCTTCAACTTTTGTCTGTATATGAGAATTAATGAAAATCGCATTTTCATCTTGTCTGTTTTGTCTTGAGAAAACGTATTTTTTCTTTGAATGAACATTGCTCCAAAGATCCTTTTCAACGTCATCGACACTGCTTTCTGGTTGAAAATTTCCCCAAGCATCATAACTTATCCGCCCATAGAAAATGGTATCAATAGATGATAAGAAATCGTCAAAGCCCATATCGTTGTCCATAATACACCAATCGATTTCACCATTAGGACCTTCTATAAAACCGTCTAAAGTTACTGCCAAGTCTAATATTATTTTTCTCATTTTTCGTAATAAATATTTTAATTCTGAAAATTTTAAAGTTACAAAATTGGTAGTAATTTCTATCTGATGAGAGATGTTTGTATTGAGCGCAGCGCGCCTCGGCTTGAACGGAGCTCTTTTTATTTTTTGACAAAAAAATAAAAAAGCGGGAGTAGAAGACGGATAAAGGTGCCCGAAAAAATATTTAAAGTAAAAGATTTGAGATTGCGTCTTCCTAAATGTAAAACGTAAAACTTTAAAAAAATGAAAAAAGGAATTTTAGCCATCGCAGGTTTAGCAGCTATCGCAATCATCGCCAAAAAAGCACAAAAAAGAAAAGCATTCGTAAGAGGAATCTTCGACGAGTATGACGTGAAAGAAAGAACACCGTTCGGATTTGCAGACAGAATCAGGACGATGAATGATGAGGAATACAACTCTCTGAAGGAAAAAGTGAGAACGCAATTCGGAAGAGGATGCTGCAAGCCGAGAACTGCAGAATAATTTTTCAGAGAATTAAATTAAATTGTTAGAAAAAACGGAAAGTGAGAGCTTTCCGTTTTTTTGTTGATGAAAAGTTTTGAAATCGTTAAATTTGCTTTGTGAAGGATTACTATTATTTTCTCGGAATTCCTCAAAATGCTTCTGCGGAAGACATCAAAAAAGCCTATAGAAAGCTGTCTCTGAAATATCATCCCGATAAAAATGATAATGACGAGTTTTTCTCAGATAGATTCAAAGAAATCAAAGAAGCTTATGAAACACTAACTGATACGGACAGGAGACGACTCTATGACCAGAACCTTTCCAGCCAGCAAAGAAATGTTAAAAGCATTCTTCCTCCGAAGATCAAGAATTTTTCTGCGAGTAAGATCCGGGCGCAAAAAGGTGAAGAAATTACCATTTATTGGAATACTTATGATGCCGACCTTGTAAAAATAGTGCCTTTCGGGTTAGAAAAACCAAATGGCGAACGAACGATCAGAATTAAGGAGTTCGATTCCCAAGGGAAATTCCAGATTTTGCTTCACGCAACCAATACAGTTCTTCATAAAACAATCGTTCAGGGAATTACGATCACAGAATTAGCAGAATCGGAACTGAATTCTGAAGAAAAGGAATCATTATATAATCCTTCTGAAACTTTCCAAAAGCCACAAAAAAAAGAAGTCAACTTTTCCAAGATGGCTTCTGTACTTATATTTTTAGTATTAGTTGCTTTGATTGTGTGGCTGATGTTTAGCTGATTTTAGCTCTTCCGGGACATTTTTTGCAACGCTTTCCTTTCTTGAATTTTTTGCAGCATTTTTTCTTGTCGCAATACATCATTTCGTCGTTTCCGTAAGCCGGAGCCAACGGTGCAATCTTGAAAGCTATAACTGGTTGAATCATAGCTGCAAATATAAATTAATTTAGAATAAATACAAATTAAAAATTCAAATTCCTTAATTATTTGAAAATTAAGGAATTGACGTGATGTTTTGAAAATTTTATTTTAAATAAGGCTTCATCACTTTTGTCCAAAGTTGATAACCTTCGGGTTTCATGTGCAGCATATCTTCTTTGAAAATGTCTGTTCTTACTTTTCCATTTTCATCGTTCATTACTTTGGTGATATCAATAAATTTTGCTCTTTTTTGAGTTTTGAGGAAGGCTTCTATTGATTCATTAAGCTCTTTCATCTGTGGCCAAAATTGTTCACGACTTGGTGAATATTTGATAGAAACATAGGCAACAGGAACTTTCGGATATTTTTGACGAATCTTTCCAAAGAATGTTTTGAATCTTTCCAGAACTTCTGCTGGGGTAGGATGATCAGTAGCAATATCATTTTCTCCGCAATAGATAACGATTTGTCTAGGATCGTAAGGAGCCAAAAGTTCTTCAGAATAATTATTAAGGTCCAATAATCTGGAACCTCCGAATGCACGATTCAGAATGTTTTTGTTCGGAAAATAATCATTCACATCTTTCCAATAAGTAAAAGAAGAACTTCCGAGAAACAGAATTGGTTTCTTTGGGATCCCGTTCGTCTGATCTATTTTTTTGAACTCCTGGATCTCTTTCCAATAAGGTTTGTCTTGAGCGAAGAATAAGAGAGAGTTAAGGATCAATGCAAAGAAAAAAAGCTTTTTGAAAAGCTGTCTGTTATATTTCATTTTAAATTTTTTTGAAGTTTCAAGGTAAAAAAAATCAGCTGCACAAGCAACTGATTCCAGGTTTTTAATATTTGTTTAAGACAATTAATCAACGATAAATTTCGTGTTCAATTCTCCGGTTTTCAAGATGTAGATACCTTTCGGAAGATTTTTCAAAGTGATCGTATT
Organism: Epilithonimonas caeni DSM 17710; assembly: GCF_000426465.1. Lineage (GTDB taxonomy): Bacteria > Bacteroidota > Bacteroidia > Flavobacteriales > Weeksellaceae > Epilithonimonas > Epilithonimonas caeni. The sequence continues at coordinate 649,106 of NZ_AUFK01000009.1, read as the reverse complement.
TCCGTTTTGGAAAGGATTCTCGATCGTTTGAACATTTTGACCTACCATATTGTAGATAAATGCTTTTTTGAATTGTTTCAGATCTTTGTCTCCGGTTACGTTGATCACGTTTCCTTTTACCGGATTTGGCGCAATATTCAGGTTTTTGGAAAAAGAAGCATCATCTACTGCCATTGGAGCTGCTCCCCAAATTTCTGTTACCCATTCAGGATGGTCGATGAAAGGGTTTCTATTTTTCTGATAAGTGTAGGCTGCATTGTTTCTTGCAATTTCTCTTTCAGAAACCGGATCCTGCTGATGCCATTGTAACATTAAATTCAGTTCCCAATCTGTAAGCCCTTTATTTACATTGCTTGTATTAAGGATGTTTCCACTTGAGAAGCTGGAAAGTCTTGTCTGATATCTTGTTACGAAATACAATAAAACTCTTGCAACATCACCTTTGAACTCATTGATCGGTTCAAAAACAGTTCCAGCGTATCCCGATGAAGCATTTGGTCCAACTTTAGATCCGTTCTTAGAGGTCCAGGTCGGGTTATTAACTTTGCCATAAGGATAATTGCTTCTCATACCATTTACCTTACCATCTGTAGGAAGGATATGCTGGATGTCTGAAACCATTGGGCTTGCTTCATTAAAAAGACTTTGTGGGATCGAGTGTTCCCTGTTGTAACAATCACCCTCTACTGAATAGTTACCACATTTTTTCACACCATGTTGATAATTGTAAGGGTCTGTTCCTGTTGGATTTTCTGAGTAGATGTCCAAAACCGATCCGTCTTTTTCATAAAAGTTGTCGGTATCTGTTGTCGGATAACCTGTGTAAAGAGCATCATAGCTTTTTGTGACATATCCGCTGGTGATGATCTCTCCAAGTTTTGTTTTAAGTGCATAGCCGGTCAATCCGGTTGCAGTGCTGTAATATCCGGCTGGTTCCTGAGCATTCATCAAACCAAACATTCCAACACAGAGAATAAAAATACATTTTTTCATTTCAAAAAATTAAGGGCGCTAAAGGTATAAAATATTTTTTGTAAAAAAATGAAAATTTTTTCAACAATATAGTATTGTAAATATTAAACTTTTAGTATTTATCTATTAATAATTCAAAGAAAGAATAATATCATTGTTAGAGTAAAAAAGACAGAAATATTATCTGTCTTTTTAAGGATTTTTGCGATAAAAAATTAATCAACTATAAACTTGGTGTTTAATTCTCCTGTTTTCAGGATATAGACTCCTTTTGGTAAATTGTTCAGATTGATCGTGTTCCCATTCTGAAAAGGATTATCGATGGTTTGAACGTTTTGACCAACCATGTTATAGATGAATGCTTTTGTAAACTTTTTCAGGTCTTTATCTCCTGTTATGTTTATCATATTCCCTTTCACTGGGTTTGGAGCAATGGTGAGGTTTTTAGAAAAAGAAGCATCATCCACAGCAAGCGGAGAAAGTCCCCAGATTTCCGCTATCCATTCCGGATGATCGATGAAAGGATTTCTGTTTCCTTGAAACGCATAAGCGGCATTGTTTCTGTCTATTTCTTTTTGGGAAACAGGATCCTGTTCACTCCATTTCAACATCAGGTTCAGATACCACAATTGCAAGCCTCTGTTTTTAGAACCGTCCAATGGGCTGGATGCTGTTTGATATTGGCTAAAAGATGTCAACTGATTTTCATATCGTGTCACAAAATACAGGGCCATCCTTGCAAAATCTCCTTTGAACTCATTAATAGGCTCAAAAACAGATCCGCTGTAACCGGGAACTTTGCTTGGGCCTACTTTTGTACCGTTTTTAGATGTCCATGTTGCTGTAGATACCTCTCCATAAGGATAATCTCCTCTTTTTGAGTTGGTATAACCGTCTGTTGGCACAACGAAGTGTATGTCGTGTGACATTGGTACGGCATCAATTCCTCCAAAATATGTTTTAGGCAAAGAGTGTTCCCTGTTGTAGCAGCTACCTTCGCCAGAATAATTACCACATTGATTTCCCCCAGCAGATACTTGTCCCCATTTGAATTCATAAGGATCATTGCTTACACCCGGAGTATTGGCAGCCGGATTTTCAGAATACATATCGATGATGGTTCCATCATTTTCGTAATATTTATCGATATCGGTGGTCTTATATCCCAACCACAATCCACCGGTCCCGCTTCCATAGCCCATATCTTTTGCGCCGGCAGTTATGATTTCTGCGAGTTTGGACTTTAAAGCATATCCAGTAAGCCCATTTGCTGTGCTGTAATAATTGGCAGGTTCTTGAGCATTCGCAATATTTGCAATTGCAAAAAATAATAGAATGATTTTATTTTTCATTTCAAAGAAATTAAGACGGCAAAATTAATTTATATTTAGTTTAAGTTGTTATTAGTCAGCTATTTTTAAGTAAAATTTAAGTTGGTATAAATCTATGTTAAATAGTTTTCTACATGAATCTATTCAACATGATTATATTCTCACCAAAATAAAAAGAGAACCGGTCAATTTGGTTCTCTTGTATTTTTTATATTATTTAAAAGACGAGGATCAGTCTCGGGTAAGGTATCTTTTATTGACCTTTGAAAAGATCCAGGATATAGATAAGCCGAAAAACAAGGCAACTCCGGAAACGATGATGTAATTGACCAGTTCTATCTTAATAGGGAAAGGCAAGGTTTCGCTTGCACGGAAAAAGCCTGTGTAGATCTGCATTATAGAAAGAGCAGATCCTATCACAAGTCCGGCAATGATCCCGAAAAAAACGATCAAAAGTCCTGTAAAGAAATAGATCATCCGAAGGTTTGGTTTATTAAAACCTAAAGCGATCAGTGATTTGGCCTGTTCTTTTTTATCTAATTGCAAAATCGTTATAGCCCCGGCCAGATTAAAGGTTGTGATGAAAATAACCAAACCGAAAATAAGATAGATCATCAGCTTTTCTGTGTTGATCATTTTCCAAAATGCCGCATTTTCCTCAGATTTTGTATTGATGATGACTTTGTTCCCTAATTCTTTTAATAAATTGGATTTGACACGCTCTGCAATGTTAGGGTCTTTCAGTTTGATCACGATCTGGTAGCAAGCTGATCTTGGAAGTCCTAGAAGTTGCTGTGCCAGTTCTATGGGAGCAATTATGTAATTGTCTAATTGGTCGTTTCCTGGAAAAATTCCGCTCACGAAGATATCTTTTTTATTGAAGATGTCGTTTTCCTGTTGTATGATGCCTTTTCCTGGTTTTGGCATTAGTATCGTTGCAAAATCCTGACTTGAGTTCACAGGAAGAGAAAGTCTGTTGTCCAGACTATTTTCCATGATCACCTCATTGCTGTACTTGAAGTCCGGATATTTGCCGTAATAGATATTCTCATGGATGGGATTCACACTTGTGTAAGCAGAATCTACACCTCTTAGATAAGCAATTTCCCCATTACTTTTGTAGCTCAGATAAACCTTTTCCTCTATAAGTTTGGAAAAATGGGCGATCTCCGAATTTTTCTTTAATGAGTTTTGAATTTTATTAATATCCGGTAAGACCTTTCCTGTTTTGCTTTTTATTGTAAGGTCGGCATGTAGATTGGCGATCATATCCTTATTCAGTTCTTCCAGGCCGGAGAAAACTGAAACTATGATAAACATTGCAGCCACGGCAGCTACCATCGCAAAAGCCGCCAGCCAGGTAATGAAGGTTACTGCTGTACTTCCTTTTTTAGAGATCAGATATCGGGATGCTATGTAAAAAGCATTTTTCAATAGTGCGGAGAATTATAGAATTGGATTGTCGCCTTCGCCTTTCAGCTCTCTTTCTATTCGTTCCACATCGTCCAGACTTGTGTCTATGTAGAATGCCAACTGCGGAATGATACGCACTTGTTTTGCCATTTTTTGCCCGATGTAATTTCTGTAGAAAGCATTATTTTCATTGATCTCTTTCATGATAGGCTTTCTAAGTTCTGCAGGAAATATACTCAAATATATTTTTGCGATACTTAGATCGGCAGTTACTTTTACGTCGGAAACCGATACCAAAAAGCTCTGTTTGCTTTCTGATGCCTGTTTGCGGAATATTTCCGCCATATCTTCCTGAATGATCTGCGCTACTTTTCTTTGTCTGTTGCTTTCCATAAGTCTGCAAATTTAGTGTTTTTGTTTGAATTTTCAGACAGCTATTTCTTCATTCTCTTCCTACTTTTCCCAAGATCTATCTATTTTAACAACCAGATCAAAGCCTGCTTTAGTTCTCTTTTCCAATAACTTTCAGAATGCGTCCCGTCTTCATCTATTTTTACAATGATATTGTTTTTCGGAAGAGATCTTTCAAGAAGCTCGGACTGTACAGACCTTATTTCCGGAACCATTGTTTCATCTTCATTTTTTCCGGCAACAAAATAGAATTTGGAATATTTCAGATCATTTTTATTAAGATTCAGGTATTGATTCAGATTTTTAGAAACAAACCAAAATGCCGGACTGAAGATTCCCGCTTTACCAAAAGTATTCGGATATTTTACGGAAGCATAAAGCGAAATCAGGCCACCCATAGAACTTCCTATAATTGATGTTTTTGATGGTTGCCTTTGTGTTCGGTAATTTTTATCGATGTAAGGTTTCAGTGTTTTCGTAAGAAATTCTATATAAAGGTCACCCTTACCTTGGGTCTTGTATTTTTCATTGTTCCAAGGTGAGTATTCTGCCAATCGTTGGTCTCCGCCGTTATCGATTCCAATGACAATCGCAGATTTTCCAGTTTCTTTGTAGATGTCATTCAGTGTTTCATCTACGTTCCATTCTCCGGAAAAACTGGTAAATTCGTCAAAGAGATTTTGTCCGTCTTGCATATAGATCACAGGATATCTTTTACCGGATGTTTTGTAGTCGGGAGGGAGATATATCCAGATCTTCCGGGTTGTGTCAAGTTGAGGAATATTGAAATGTTCACTTAATATTTTGACATTGGAAGTTGCTGTATGTTTCTTTTCAGTTGGCTTTGACCAATTCTGAATTTCTAATTTGATGATTGTTGGAGAATCAGAGATCTCTAAAATTCTATTAGGATGATCTTCTGATGTTTCCCAATTTCCCTGCGTTATTTTATATTCGATTTTCTGAGATAGAGTAGGGATTGTCAATTGGAAATTGCCATCTGCATCTTTTTTGAATTCGAATAGATGATCATTCGGACTCCAATTATTGAGGTCTGATGCTAAAAATATTCTTGACTTTTGATTCGTATTCCCTGGCAGTGTTATGATCCTGAAAGTGATTTGGGCGTTCACAATTATTACGATCAGAACTGCGAATATTGAATATATTCTTTTTAAAAAATTGAACTTAATCAACACTGTTGGTCTCTTTTATCATCGAGTTCATAAAATCTACGGTTTTCCTGGCTATATCTTTTGCCTCATGTAAATTGATATTGCTGAAGGTATGTTTTGCATTGTTCATGATATAATATTTGTGATAGATCTTATTGTTTTCCAGGGCATTTTTCAATAATTCGGATTGTGATATGTCAACAACATCATCATTGGTTCCATGAAATATCAAGGTTGGGATTGTTTCTTTCGAGACATATGTTAAAGGAGAGTAGATGCTACATTCTTTGATTGCTTGTTTCTTTTGATTCTCAATGTTATAGCCTGTCAACTCTAATATCTTTCTATGTCTCAACATGAACTGACCACGAGCATATAGTTTGAAAATTTCAAGAGCGACAGGATTTGCATCGGTTCTGAACAACTCATTCAAATCAGTTGGACCGTAAAAATTTACAGCATATTTCAACTTGGGGTAGGTGTGGGGCTCTTGGTTGTAAGCAGTAAGTAAAGCGAGATGTGCCCCTGAAGAAGCTCCCCAAATCCCCACGTTATCTATATCTAATTGATAGGCCTCAGCATTTTCTCCGATCCATTTAATGACATCTTTGCAATCTTGTAAAGGTTTGTCCAGATGTGTTTTTTTGTTCAGCAAAGTATAATTGATACTTATGACCGTGTAGTTATTGGCAACCATCTCGGACAGAACATATTGTCTGAAGTTTATTGTAACGATGTTTTTGTCACTTCTTACCCAGGCGCCGCCATGCAGATATATTACAACAGGTGTTTTATTATCAATTTTTTTAGGCTGATAGATATCCAGCTCTAGGTCTTTTCTTCCGGGAGTTTTTTTATAAACAATGTTTTTGTGAAGATTATAATTAATTGAAATGTTGGGAAGTTGGATGTCTTGCCTGTCCTTGTTCTTACTGATTTTATAGCTTAAGATACTAAGTATGGAAAGGCAAAAGACGAGTAGAATATAATGTCGGGTCTTCATCAAGGATCATTTGTGTCTCAAATATAAATAAAATTGGCATAAATGTTATGTTAAATTGCATTTTATGAAAAATTTATGGACAAATTTTAAGCCCGGTCTTTGATGTTTTGTAAATTTGGGTCACTTTTTAATTAGGCCTTTCTTAAAAAGAAATCGGCTTTTATCAAAATCAATTTATAATGACGACAAAATACGAACAAATTCCGAGTTCATTATTCGTAAAAAACAGAAAGAAATTTGCTGAAAAATTATTGCCAAAATCTTTGGCTGTTTTCAATTCCAATGATATCTATCCGATCAGTGCAGATTCTACAATGCCCTTTCAGCAACACAGAGATATTTTTTATCTGAGTGGGGTTGATCAGGAGGAAAGCATCTTGGTGATCTTTCCGGATGCCTATCTGGAAGAGAACAGGGAAATTTTGTTTTTAAGAGAAACCAATGACCATATCGCAGTTTGGGAAGGAGAGAAGTTGACAAAGGAAAATGCTTATGAAGTTTCTGGTATCAAAACTGTCTATTGGTTAACAGATTTTGATAAAGTATTTAAAAGTTTGATGTATGAAGCGGAAAATATTTATCTGAACAAAAATGAACATTACAGAAATGCCGTTGAAACGGAACTGAGAGAAGATCGTTTCATCAAAAAAGTTCAGGCAGATTACCCAATGCATAATTATAAAAGAAGCAACCCGATTCTTCAGCGTTTAAGAAGTATCAAAGAGCCTGAAGAATTGGCATTGATCCAGAATGCTTGTAATCTTACGGAAAAAGGAATCAGAAGATTGTTGAGCTTTATAAAACCTGGTGTTTGGGAATACGAGATAGAAGCTGAACTTCTTCACGAATTTGTGAAAAATAGAAGCAAGGGATTTGCATATACACCCATCATTGCAAGTGGAAACAATTCCAATGTCTTACATTATATCGCTAACAATATGCAATGTAAGGATGGAGACCTGATCCTTTTGGATGTCGGTGCAGAATATGCAAATTATTCGAGTGATTTGACCAGGACAATTCCTGTAAGCGGGAAATATTCTGACAGACAGAAGGAGATCTATAATTCCGTCTTAAGATGTAAAGTTGAAGCCGAGGACCGTTTGGTGGCGGGAAATAACTGGTACAGATTCCATAAAGAAATGGGAGAGGTTTATACTTCTGAATTGTTGCAATTAGGACTGATCGACAAAGCTGATGTTCAGAACGAAGATCCAAAATGGCCGGCCTACAAAAAATATATGATGCACGGAACTTCTCATCATATGGGATTGGACACGCATGATTACGGGATTTTGACGGATGATTTTGTGGAAAATATGGTTTTTACCAATGAGCCTGGATTCTATATTCCGGCAGAAGGATTTGGAATAAGGATCGAAGATGATTATGTGATACAGTCTTCCGGAAAGCCATTTAACCTGATGGAAAACATTCCAATTACAGTTGAGGAAATAGAAGACCTGATGAATTCATAAAAGAAATTTGAATTCTTAATCATAAAAAATCCCGAATATCAATGATGTTCGGGATTTATTTTGAATTTCGTATAAGTTCTAATAGATAATGCCAGACTTCTTATTTCCTGAAAAATTCCATCAGGTCAAGATAATTTTTCTGATTTACCCCATGTCCGCTCATATACTCCCGGAAGGAAAAATAAGCACTCAGGTCATATAAAAGGTCAGCAGCTTTTCTTCCCCATTCCAAAGGGATTACAGCATCGTCTGTTCCATGGGAGATGAAAAAACGGAGCTTTTCATATCTCTTTTTGTCTTTCACGATATGCTTCAACATTTTGTCTTCGGGGAAAGAACTCAAACAGGCGATCTTTGAAAACAAATCCGGATATTGTAATGCCAGAGAATAAACGATGATACCTCCTTGGCTGAATCCACAAAGATGTGTTGGATTATTTGTCAAACCATATCTGTTGCTCACAGACATTATATTTTCCATAACCAGCTTTACAGCTTCATTTCCTTCATTTTCATCTAAGAAATTATAAGGTTCGTTGAAATTGATATCAAACCAGGCATAGCCTCCGTAATTTGAATCTTTCGGAGCTCGGAAACTCACTACGATCCAATCCTCGGGCAGAGTTGGAACAAAACCGAAAAGGTCTTCCTCGTTACTTCCGTAGCCGTGGAGCATAAAAAGGATTGGAGTTTCCGGTGTGATATTTTGAGGTTCTCTTACGAGGTATTGTAATTCCATTGGGCAAAGATAATTAATCCCTGAGTTAGTCTGAAATTTTTGAATTTGAAAAAGCCAATAATTATAATTGACTATTCTTTAATTTTTCTTGAGAATTTTCTTTTCTTCTTTTTACGTTTTTTAGTAAATACACTTTTGATAAATCCAAATAGACAAAGCACAAGGAAAATTCCTAAAACAGAAACACCAATTGCTGTATTTCTGCCTGTGTATCTTTTTCCAAGAAAAAAATAATCATAACCAATGTTTAAGAAAAGATAAATAAGAATACAAAAAGCAACAGGAAAGATGATAAATCCAAATATTGCCAAAACTAATGTCCCTATGTCTTCCAAGGATTGAGTTTTTGCATAGCTGAAAAGAATATAATAGAAAATTATCAGAAAACAAAGAACAATAATGTTCACAACAGAAGCAAAAGTCTTGATTGGCGTAATCATTCTTGCTTCGTTGTTTTCTACTATTACGTTTATCTTATCACCAACGGATTTTTTGCTATTGTTGCTGAAAGATACGTCGCCAAAAATATTTTTAATTACACCATTATTATCTTTATATTGTAATAATGGTTTATAAAATGTATTTTGTCTTGTGCTTGAACCAATGTTTTTTCTGTCCCTGGAAGTGCTTGTGCTGATATATTTTTCATATCCAATTATCGTAGCAGAATGTTTATCCGAACTGAGATTGTCTTTAATTGTGGTAAAAGAAAATTGCAGAATTCCGAAGAAAAATACGGCGATGTAATAGCCAGCGACCCCTCCAATCAAACCAATGATTAAGTGTATTGCTGATTTAAGATTAGAGGAATTATAAATCCAGATCCCAACAATAAAAAGGCCTAGAAGAATCGAAATAATTTTGAATAATAAATTGTCGCTCTCCTGGAGTGTTATCGAAAAAGGATGCATTGTTTGTGTTTTGCACGAAGATATTACTAATTTTTATTATTAAAAAATATTCTTTTTCAATGTCAAAAAAATAGGCTAGACCAAATGTCTAACCTAATATTTATTTAAAATTAAATTTCTCTTATTAAGGCTGTGATAGGATTTAGTTTGATAATTTTACCTTGTCCAAAAGAATCATGATGCAAATATGCTGCATCTATTTCGTGCCTTTTACAATAAAATAATTTTTCTTTCCTTTTTGAATTAGAAGGAATTTTCCGTTCACCAAATCGTTTTCAGAAACATAAAAATCAGCGTTAACTTTCATTTTATTAATAGAAATAGAATTTCCTTTTATTTCTCTCTGGGCTTCACTCTTAGACTTCAAAAATCCTGATTCTGCAAGCAGGTCCACAATATTTAATCCCAGAATCTTAGACTTTTCAAGTTCATTGTTGTCAATTCCGTCATAAATCTCGGTGAATATTTTGTCGTTCATATTCTCCATACTTTTACTGAATAATATTTCAGTTGCTCTTAGGGCTTTTTCATATTCTTCTCGGCCATGAACCCAAACGGTTACTTCTTCGGCTAGTTTTTTTTGAAGTTTTCTTTCGTGTGCAGAAGTTTTGTGTTCTTCAATCAAAGCTTCTATTTCTTCTTTTGGAAGGAAAGTATAGAATTTTATAAATCTTTCCGCATCATCATCAGTTGCATTCAGCCAGAATTGATAGAATTTGTAAGGTGAGGTTTTCTTCGCGTCGAGCCAATAATTCTCGCCACTTTCAGACTTTCCGAATTTGGAGCCATCTGCTTTTGTTATCAACGGCACAGTTAAAGCGTAAGCCTCGCCTTGTGCTTTTCTTCTGATCAATTCTGTTCCTGTAGTGATATTTCCCCATTGATCAGAACCTCCCATCTGGAGTTTTACGCCCTCGTTCTGGTAAAGGTGAAGATAGTCATAGCCTTGTAAAAGCTGATAAGTGAATTCCGTAAAGCTCATTCCGTCAACACCGGACTCTCCTGAGAAACGTTTTTTTACAGAATCTTTTGCCATCATATAGTTTACAGTGATGTGCTTTCCTATGTTTTTAGCAAAATCCAGGAAGGTAAAATTCTTCATCCAATCGTAATTGTTGACAAGGATGGCTTTGTTATTTCCATCGCCGTCAAATTCTAAGAATCTTGATAATTGGTTTTTCAGACAATCAACATAATAGAGTAGCGTTTCCTCATTCAAAAGATTACGTTCTGCTGATTTACCGGAAGGGTCGCCGATCATTCCTGTTGCTCCTCCAACCAAAGCGATCGGTTGATGGCCGTGCTGTTGGAAGTGAGCCAGGATCTTGATCTGGATAAGGCTTCCGATATGCAAAGAATCTGCAGTTGGGTCAAACCCTATGTAAGCTTTTGTCATTTCTTTATTCAGTTGATCTTCCGTTCCCGGCGTCATGTCAGAAAAAAGTCCGCGCCATTTTAGCTCTTCGATAAATGCATTCATTGTCTTAAAAATTTCGTGCAAATATAATGATAACTATTTGTAATTGCTTTTCGACGTGTAAAAATCATCCCATAGTATTTTTTTTGAAATAATCAATAATAATCAATTATTTTTAACATGATTTAAAACATAATTATATTATGACTTATTAATATCTTGTTAATTGAGTTTTTTATAGTATTTTAATATATTTGCATTCATGCACACAATGATGAAATAGATTTATAAAATATTTCTCAAATGAATAGGATCTTTAATGTAAATGTTTATGATTGTCTCGCTTTTTTCACATGTTGTTTATTATTTGGCCAGGTAAGACCTTCTGCAATTTATGGTGATTACAATGGTTATTGGGTTTCTCAATCGAATACTGGATACGTCACCTCCAGGGATAATAATAATCTGATCGGTTTAACTGTAAATGGTGTAACTTATGCGACCGGAGTTAACGATGTAGCACTTACTTCTCACGGTATAAGCCCTGTATTCGAAAATTACAGAGCATTTCCAACTTCGTTTTCCGTTTCAAGTACGGCAGCTAATTTCCTTGTGGGGATGCCTAGATATATCAATGGAATAGAGCAGACACAAGCGGTCGCGCCTTCTCTTAGCTGTGATACCCCTTTAGGCTATTATTTGAGAGATGGTGAGCACGGATTGAATTTGGGTACGGCTGTTTTTAATATCCCAAAACAGGAACTGGCATTTTATGTAAATGTTTTGGCAGATATCAATCCTAACTGTATCAATGATGATATCCCGGATATTATTGTTACACAGGTAGGTGCACCAAGTTCCAGCTATGACATTTTCAAGTTCACTGATTTGAATGGAAACACGATCGGTGTGGAAAAACAAATCAATTTTTCTTCTGTCACACCTTCGGGATTGGCACTTTGGAATTTTTATTCCGCAGGTTCTTGTCCTCATATGTATTATACACCAAATGGATTTTCTAATACAACAAGAGATGTAAGGGTTCTGACTTTCAAATTGAGCGACTTCGGGATCACATCTCTTAATTATACAGATGCCGTAAAATTTATACAGGTACTGTCGGGTGATAGTGACGTGGCATTCTCGGCCTACAGTACCAATTCTATGTCGCTTTACTGTCTGGAAAGTGCTGTGACAAGCGGAACAGCCTTGAATACACAAACCGGGATCACAACGCTTGGAAGGGGAGGTGCGGAAAATGACAATTGGCCAATGGTAAGAAAAGGAGGCTATCTGGCTTTGGAATCTACTAAAAAGCCTTTTGTTCCAACGAGGGTATCAACTGCGGGACTCGCAAATATTACGAATCCAGTAGAAGGAATGATGGTATATGATACGACAGATAACTGTCTCAAGGTTTATGTGAATGCAACGATTGGTTGGAAATGTTATAATAGAAAAACTTGCCCTTAAAATGAAAAAGAATTTAACAATATTAATGAGTGTTCTTTGTTTGATAAAAGTATCTTCTCAAGTGATTTTTGGAAATAATGTAGGAACAGCACTAGATAAAACGTCTGTTCTAATGGAGTTTCCAAATACAGGAAATAAAGGCCTTATCCTCCCTTATGTAACAGATAAGTCGGCAATAACGACAGCTGGTAGTATTATATTAGATGCGTCCGTTCCGACGGCTTCAAAAGTTAAATACTATAATGGGACAGCTTGGGTGGACCTAAGTGTCCAGTCGGCAGATGTTTCGTCATATCTAGATATCCAGCCTTCTTCCCGAGAAAACCCGACGGCCAAGGTCATCATAGGGAATAGTACTTCTGCAGCAGATGGTGTATTGGTTCTGGAGTCTGCAGACAAAGCTATGGTATTACCAATAGTTCCTTCGTATCAAAGTATCGTAAATCCTGCGCCGGGAACTATGGCCCTGGTAGATAACGGAGGGATTAAAACATTGGCTGTATATAATGGCGTACAGTGGAGTTTCTGGAGTTACTAAAATAAATTATTATAGATTTTCGGCATAATCGATCATTGTTTTTAATTATTAATGATCAGTTATGCCGATATTGTTTATAGTTTTTGCAAATTTTTTTTCTGAAGGTTACTTCCCGATACAGAAACTTTCTCTCCACTATTTGTGGGTGTTTATGAATTTTTAGTATCCAATTAGTAAATTACACTAATTGTTCAAAGTAAATTTTAGCTACACATTCAATATAGTTTTCATTCAAACTTTTAGATAATTCTTCTTTTAATCTTTGAGATTTTTTAAATCTTTGAAAATAATATATTGTTCGATATTCTAAAATCCAATACGGATTAAACTTTGAATAATCATAATTATCAATATTCATTAACCAACTGTAATAATTAAAATATTTTTTATGAGATTTCTTTAGTAAATCAGTTAATTCTTCATTAAACTCTAAATTAAATTTGAAAACTAAGTTTATAACCTGTCCCAAACGTGAATTTTCATAATCTCTGAAATAGTGTTCATCTTCATTTTTAGACATATCTGGTACCGTAGAAATATATTTTCTAAACAAGTTTTCATCAAAATCAATTAAATCATATATAATCCCCAAATTATAAAGTTCATCATCGAAATTTCTGTCTAACTTTTCAACTATCTTCAATTTAATATTTCCTTTTAAATCTTCGTTTAAAAACGTAAAGGAATAAAATAACTTTTTGACGTATTTATTTTCTAAATTTAATTCTATATTCTTCAGATCATCAATTTTCAAAACCGTTTTTATGAAATCTTCTATCTCAGATTCTGTACACTTTTCTACGTAAATATTAATTGATCTACCAAAACTATATCTACTATGGTCATCACAAAGAAATAAGTCCAAAATCTCTCTTATTTGAGTTTTACTGATTTCATTTTCATTCTTATCAATGAAATTCACAAATTCATCAAATGGAATATAATGTTTATTTTTTATTACCTTACTAAGGTTTATAATATTAGATATTATTGTTTCTTTTTCTCTAAATTCAATATCTAACAAAGAAGTTATAATTAATATTTTATTTAATATTTTATCAATTTTAATCGGTTTAAATAAACCTCCCAAATTATCCAAATATTCATTTGAATCAATAAGATTCAATATTAATTCATTTATTCTTTTTGGAATTTCTAAATCCTCATCTAAGATTATTTTTTTTATATTATACTTGGCTAATAAATATTTTGTAAACTTTTCATCAACATTAAAAATCCACATTTCTATTATGGTCCAATCAAACTTTTCGTATTTATCAGTAACAGGATTTTTTAACGTATATAAACCAAATAAACTTTCTAATATTTTTTTTGATAATTGACTATATTCGGAATAATGATTAAATATTAAAAAATTATGTTCTAAATAAGATTTAAACCGTAAAAAAGAAGACTTCAATTCTTCATACTTATTATCACTATAAGTATTACCATATTTATCTCCAAAAGAAATTTGTTGTATTTCAGAAAAACATTCATCTATACTGTATTTTGTATCATCATAAAATTTTCTTTCTTTAATATTCTTAAAAATTTCCAAAAAATATGGGGCTTTCTTCTTTATTAATGGTTCGTCAATATCAAAATTTATTGAAGATAATTTTTGTAAAAGTTGCTTTTCATCACCTCCATAATAAGTCCATTTAATTAATCTTCTAAGTTTACTTAGATTATATGTCAATATGGTATATTTAATAGGATTATTCAATCTATCATTTTCATCGTAGATACTATAAAAAACATCAACTGAACTTTTATAATCTCCTAAAAGATAATAGGTGTATCCTCTTCGTAAAGTTCCATAAAGAGAATTATCATCAGAGGTTACATTTAATAATTCATTTGATCTTTTAATGTTTAACCTTTCTAAATTACATCTCTCACAATCACACTCACTATATTGAAATAATCTATGTACACATATCTGATCCTTATATCCTTTTCCTCTCCACCCAATATGATAAATATGATTTACTAATAAAAACGAAATTATATTTTTTAATTTTTCATTTTGATTTTCTACAAAAACTTCATCTATTTTTAGTATTAAATGATTATCTGACAATGTAAGATTCTCTAATAAATTAAATAACTCTTCATTATCAGTATAGAAGTTAAATCCTCTTACATAAGTATTATTCTCATCAGGTCCTCTAAATGGAAATAATTTACAAATTACATTAGTAGGAAGAACTTTTATTCCATCAAATAATTTGATTGTATAATCCACTTTATCAATGATATGTTTATCTCTTATTTCATCCTCTATTTTTGAATAATCTGCTTCATAATTTTCACTTAAAATATTCTTCTTTCTAAATTGAACTAATTTTGCACTTTCAATTTTATTTAGAAACTCGTCGAATGTATTTTCATTTAGTACATTTTCTGTTGGTATATATATCTGAATCGAATCAATATCATTATTTTTCTGTTGTAAAATTCTCTCTTTTAAAGTAATATCATTTTGTATATCATACCAATAAATTATATTAGTATTTAAATCGCATAAAGTGAAAACAATTGCTTCATCAAATTCAGTGTAATAGTTGATTGCATTTCTTAAGCTAATTGAATGCGATATTTTACCAAAATTTAAATCCTCTTTAGTCTTTATAATTGGTAACTCATTAAAAGTTCCTTTATTCTGGTTTCTAAAGAAAAATATATGTTCTTCCTTTTCATTTGTTATATCAAAATAAAAATCTGTTCCATTATCTTCCCCTGCTGAAGCTGAATGTTCTTTTAACTTCATACTATTTTGAAGAAAGAGATTTCTTAATTTACCTTTCAGTTTATCATCTGCTTCTTTTCTGATATAATCGTTGTCGTATTTCATATTATTTTTTTGCATTTTTTCTAAAAGCCACAATTAGTTGATAAATACCGAAACTCACAATAATCCTTCCTATTATATCCCATAATGAACTCCAAAAACTCAATGATTCTCCGTCTTTTAACTTAATAAAATCAAATTTTCTTGCAGGATTTAGAAACTCAAAATAATATTTTAGATTTATAAAAAAGTAGTTAAATACATCACTATCAAAAGTCAATCCCGAAGAACAATTGAGATATTTGACACTAAAATCATATCTAATACTCAAAATATAAAAAATGAAAATTATGAAAGTAGGAATCAATATAAATTTTAATGATTTTATCCAATCTTCTCCGTGTCCATTGGAAATTCTATTTAGATTAAATGTAAAGACATCCATAACCTTTTCCTTATTACCATAAAAAAATAAAAAAACACTTCTAATAAAACTGTTAAAATCGTTTGTTTTATTTAAATAATCTTCATTTTGATTTATTTTCAACAACAGTAATTTTTCTTGATTTTCTGACCATTTTGAATTGAATATGCCCGCTTCGTATATATTACCTTGCCTTTCATAAACTTTTTTAAATTGATTGTAGAAATCAGTTTTTTGATAGTAATAATTAATTTTATTAACTTTATCTAATTCATTATAATCGATAATAATTTTATCGTTCTTTAAAATTGTCAAATTTTGTTCAGGAACTTCAGTTCCAAGAAAAATACATTCTAAAAAATTAGAATTATTATATTGAAATTCAAATTGATTTAATTCACAATTAGAAAACTCCGTTTTTCCTAATGATGAGTGGAATACTCTGAATATAGGTTTGTTTATATTTTGGAACTCTAAATCAATAAGCTTTACCTTAGATAGAACATTCCAAATAAAATCAACTATTTCGTAAATTCTATTTATATATGAAACAGTTTTTTCTTTCTCACTATTATGCTTTCTTATTTTTCTTAAAAGAAATCTTTCAAATCCTGAAAGATTAATATTTTGAGCATCTCTTAATCTATCAATTAACTGAATAATTTTAGGCTTATCAAAATCGTCATAATTTTCCTCTACTAAATGTTTCTCTAAAGTAATTTCTTCAATTTCATTTGAATTATAAATCCAATTTTTATTCTCTTCAATGTTATTTTTGATGTATTCTAATATTATCTTTTTAGTATTAAGATAGAATTTTTCATCAGCATCAATTAGTAAATTAGACTGAAACGTATATTTATTTATATCAGACCAATTATCCAATGGTTTTGCTAATCTTCTTAAATCTCTAAAATAAAGATTTCCAATTACAGAAAACTCTTCCATTAAGATTGAATAAATTTCACAAGAAGAAAAAGAGATTAAAGTATCTCTCAAAATGAAAACCTGTTTAAATTCTAATTTATTAATCTTTGATTTGACAATATATCCCTCTATTTTACAACCATTTAATATATTCAAAGAATGAATTTCACAATTACTTAGTTTTAATAAATTTATTGTAGAATTTTGAATATTATATGAATTTTTTTGATTAATTATTTGCAGAGATTTTATTGTGCTATCGAAAATATCAAAATCTCCCAATATACATTCATGATCTGAGTCAATGTAATTGATTATGACATTTTTATAAAAATTGATTAAATAAACGTTCGTTTTTTTATTGATAGAAAGTTGATGTATTGTACAATTATCTTTTACTAATAGCAAACCTACATTTGATTGATTTTGAATTATAATACTATCAATGTTACATTTATTATCAATGGAAATTCGATTTATATTACTTAGATATAAGTTAATACTTATCACTTCTGAATTATACACTCTAAATTCATATAATTTTAAAACTGAAAAATGTATACTAATAAGATTTGATTGTGAAATCTCAAAATTTTTGATTGAAGAATCGCTTGCAGAAAAATAATCAAGCTTTGTAGACTCCGAAATATCTAAATGAGATATTTGCGATTGTTGATTTATATGAATTCTTTTAATATTAGAAGATTTAATATAGAAGCCTTCATAATCAATCTCACATTTGTGTATTTCAATAGTATCTATATTTGAATTCTCAACATAAAAAAAATTTGTAGAACTTTCCGATAAATCAACTGTATTAGATATTGAAGTATTTGTGAAATTAATTCGATGAAAATTATCATTTTCAATATAAACATTATCAAATTGAGAATCTATAAATTCTAATGTTAGTGAATTATTACTGTCAGAATTTAAATTTTTACACTTTACATTATCGAAAACAATTTTTTTCTCAATATTATTTTTAATTATAATGTTATTAAAATATTGATCTCTAAAAGTAATATCACAGTATAGGTTATCTAAAATAATCTCATCATCTTCAAATTCTAAATCTGATGTAAATTCAATACCTAAAATATTTTCATTAATAATATCTGAAAAGAAAATTACTCCCCTAATATTGTTTTGTATTAAAAAATGTCTTAATTCTTTATCATTTTGAATATTAACAATTTGATTAAATATCTCTTTTTTAACAATCGATTTCACGTTACTTAGTTTTTTATTAACAAATTTAACTAAAAAGTCCTCTTTAGTAAAGAAGACTTTTCCACAATTATCATAAAATCAATTGATTCTACAATTTTATTTTTCTTAAATGATTACAAACTCATACTTATATTAAAAATTTGATTTTTGAAGATGTTCTACACTTACAACAGTACAATTCTAATCTATCTTTTCAATATAATTAAAAAAGAACATTCCTTCAGTAGCAATTCCAAGAGAACCTCCACCTCCTTCTACATAAGAGAATTTAATCTTTCTCCCTTCTACCAATAATTCTTTTAGTTTCTTATAATCTTCGAAACTTAAATCATATCTTCCTTCCCATCCATCTTTTATTTTACCGTTCTTATTATATAAATCAGCAGGTTCTATATTAACTACAATTTCTTTATTAATAAAAGAATCCATATCACTGTGTAAACTATCAAATTCTTTAGAAGTTTTCGTTATTTGGACTTCATAATCATTACCACCATCATTATTTATTACTTTCTTTACTATTCCATATAAAAAATAATATTCTTTAAATTGTTCTGGAAATACACTACCACCATCTTCGTAATAACTTTTATTCATTAATGTATTATAAGTAAATATAGGAAACTCAATTGTTTCACTATTTTTAGATGATTTTGGATTTGTCTTTACAACCTCATTTTCTATCTTCGTTTTCACTAATTTTAAATCAATAGGATTGTAATATTCCAAAATATAATCACTGTCATTTTTATATTTAAATACCAAAAAAGAATTTCCTCCCTCTTTTAAAGAAATAAATTTATAATCATTAAATTTATTTTTACTAATAGTTACATTATTACGTTTATTCCCAGAAGAAATATAATCTTCATCACCATCTTCTCTTTTCTTCTCTGTTAAAATAATATTTGATAATTTATAAATATTTCGTTCTTCATCAACTGAAAAAAATATTACAGCCAGATTGTGCTTTTTAGTCCAAAAGTCTAAATAATAATACTGGTTTAGAACCTCAGTTTTAAAATTGATTTCTATTTGTTCTCCACTTTTAATATCTTCTAAATATTGTTTAACAATGGTTAGTGAATCATTTATAAAATTTGACTTTGGAAAAGAAGATTTTAGCAATTCTGCTTTTGTAAACATTAAAGTGTCTTTTATGCCATACTTCTTATCAAGTTGCTTTATTTCTTCTTCACTTTGAGTGTGATATTTTAAAATCATATAATCGTTTAATAATTTGGCATTTAATGGTTTCATACCAATACTAATGTACTGTTGCTCTTTAAACTCCCTACTACCTCCCAATCTATCCACACTTTTAAAAAATTCATCTTGAAGTTTATCATTAGAACATATCTTTTGTACTGCTTCTTCTATTTCATGAGGAGTTTTATATCCTAATCTTTGTGCGGATGTTGTCATCCATCCTCTAAAAGAATCCGAGCCATAGTAAAAGTTTAACTTCGCATTCCTACAAAAGTCATTTCTAATATCTTTAGTTAGAATTTGAGATTTCAAAAAACAAAATCCAAAAATAAAGATTCCACAAACAAACATTTTTTTAATTTTCGTTTCCATAGTTAAATTATTTAAGTTTCAATTTTATAATTCTTTCCTCAACAACATTTACTGAAAACCATAATCTATGGTATAAAAACAAAAAAAACAGGCTTGAGACGTTAATCTCTACCTGTCTTTGAGGGAGTCGAAGCCCTTATCCACAAAGTAAAGCAACGCTCAAGCCATAGACCTGAACATTTGCTAAACTTTTTCCTGTGGATATTAAATTTTCGACTTTTCAAAGACAGAAATCAGTTCGCTAATGTTGAGTATTTTAAATTTTATTTATTCGATATTTTTTCTTTTTTATTTGTTAGTGTAAAGATATTATTTCATATGATATTTACCAACTATTCTGTTTGATAAATAGAATTCAACACCGTCATCATCGTTAGTATTACTATATCCTTTTCACGTTCAGATTTTAAACTTCGGATAAAATCGGTGTACTTTTTTGGAAACGTTTTACTGAGATTATCATAGTATTGTTGAAAAATTTCATCTTCAAAAACAATATCATTAGACGATTGTTTTGATTCATTTTTTTTATTTTGAGTTTCAGATTTCTCTCTAAGTATTTTGTTCAATCTATTTTCCCAACTTCCAAAACCAGATTTATATTTTTTATACGTTTCTCTAACTATTCTTGTAATCTCAAATTCATTAAAATCATCCTCTATATAATTTTGTAAACTAAATTCTAAAAATTCAGATTCTTCAATTCCGTGGTTGGAACAATTCACACTTAGTAATTTCAGATAATTGTTTCTATTACCAAATTTGTATGGTTGTTTGTTTTTCGTGAAGCAAATCATCTCTTCCATTTTCAAAGAAAAAACATCATTATCATTCCCAACTCTTTCTTCTTTTACTTCACTGGAGAAATCAAAAATTTCTGAATCTTTGTTATAATAAATATCGGGATCATAAGAGTAATAACACAATCGTGAAACATCACAAGTTGATTTGTCAAATTCTACACCCAAATCGGATTCAAAATATTTAACCAATACTTTATATAATTTGGTATGTTTTTTAAAATCTGTGTTGTTCGTTTTAGTTATTATTTTCAATCCATTCCCTGTTGCTGAACGAAATACTGAACAAACATATCTATTTTTTTTTGCTCTTTTAAAAATAACCTGAAGCTTTTCTTCGTTTTCAATGCTATCTACATCTAATATCATAAAAGGATAATACTCTTCTAAACCTTCTAGTTTTCTTCTATCTACGGAAAATTTACCGCTAAATGTAATACCTGGAAGTTGTTCTTTTAGTTTTTTATGTAAATCTGATTTTCCATTTATTTCAAATTCGTCTCTTAATTTTTTGATGTGGCTGTCACAATATCCATTTTTAATTTTGTTAACAAATTGTTCTAAAGTAATAAAATCTGTATGTGTGGAGAAATGTCTCCACACATTAAACATCAAATCTTCCATTTCTTAGAAATTTTAAAGTTCAAGTTTGCAGCTACCTTTTGTGATTTTTCTACACTACTTCTGTGTTTTGATAAAATATACTCATCTAATTCGGATATTTCAAAATATAGATTTTTTCCATTTGGTCGATATGATGGAATTTCCCCATTTCCAGCTTTTCTTCTTACCGTAATTATACTCAATCCTAAATAGAATGCTGCTTCTTTGGTGGTTAACATTCTTTTTTTGAAGAAATCTAAAATTTCTTCTTTCTTACTTAAATCAACTTTTTGTTTCATTATAATTTGTTTAAAAATTTAATGAGACAAATTTTGTGTTGTTTAAGTCGGGTTGAAATCTTTTAACTGGTAAGTTTTGGGGTTAAGAAACACCTGATAATCAGTTACTTATTTATTTTTTTGAAAATTTCTATGATTTCTTTGGTTGATTTTCTATGATTTTTTTCAAATGTGGTTAGATAATCAGAAAATGAATCCTCAATTTTGTTAGAAAGTGTGTTATCGGGGAAATCGAAATACCATTTTAGTAGTTCTTTTATTTCTCCTTTATACTTTACAAAATCGGGTTCCACAACTTCGTTTATCAAACTAAGTAATGATTGCCAGTCATATCTTATGTATGTAGCAGATGAACGATTATTTTCCAATTTCCAAATTATTCTACTTTTTACCTTTGTAGCTGGTTGTTCAGAAAAAATATCTTTGAAATCATCAAAGGAAATATCTTCTATAATATTTTGTTTAATAAGTTCAATTCTTAACTTATCTAAATTTTCTGTTGTGAAAAAATTCGTTTTCCTAAATGTATGTCCTTTCAATAAATAATTTCCTTTACCTCCTTTCTCTTCGGATTTCATTTTTTCATCCGAAATAAAATCTTCATTCTTTAATTTTTGGTTTAGAAATTTTTCATATTCCAAGTAACCCAAAATGGGTGATAATAGGTAGGCTACAACAATAATTTTATCAGTAGTTAAATAACCATCATACAAATCTTTAAGAAGATTCTGATTTAAACGAAAACCGTTTACAAATTTTTGTGTAAAAAATTGTTCATTGGAAATTAAATCATTAATACGATTCTTTGTTTGATTCAATTCTTTGTTGATTGTTTTTCTTCTTAACTGACCATTCTCTAATAAATTGGTTTTAAGAGTTTCAAAAGTAAAATACTTTATTTTGGAGTTGATATTGATTTCATTAAACCATTGTAGTAGATAATCAAAATATAAATTACTTTCAGTATCGTTCAACGGTACAATCTTAAAAGGAATTTTCCATACTTTATTTTCAAACTTTCTCTCAAAAGATAAATCGGGTTTCGTTAATCCTAATCTTTTATCAATCCAAAATTTTAACTTCTCTTCGTAAGTTTTAAGTACATAAAATTCCTCCTCTAAAGATTTAATTTCCTTTTTAGTATATACAGGAAGAACATTCCTAACTTCTTTCAATCGTTCTTTAATTTCTGAGAAATTAATTTTTCCGTTGTTCTCATTAAGAATATCTCTCTTTTGGTATTCTTTATAAGATAACTCTTCGAAATAAGAATTTTGGGAATGTTCTCCATTTATATCATTCATAGATAAAGTTTTATCTACAAATATAAATCAGGAATTTTTGATACAGCATCTATCTTCTTTTTATCAATCACTTTTGTATAGATTTCTGTAGTTTTCAGATTTCTGTGTCCTAATAATTTACTGACGGTGTAAATATCTGTATCCATAGTTAGTTGTAGTGTAGCAAAAGTATGTCGTGAACTATGGTAAGTGATGTGTTTATCGATTCCTGCTTCCTTTACCCATTTGTGTAATTTTTTGTTGTGGTAGGCACTATAAGTTAAATTTTCAAACAACAATACATCATCATCTTTCCTTTCTCCAAGAAGTTTTACAGCTTGTTCACTTATCGGAAGATTCTCCATTCCTTTAGTTTTCTGTTGTGTGTACTTTAAAATCCAACCATTTTCAGAATCGTAGTAGAGATTTTTCCACTTCAAAGATTTCACATCAGAAAATCTTAATCCTGTGAGTGAACTAAAGATAAATGATTGTTTCAAAATCGGTACTTCACATTCTGTTTTCACCAACTTTTGTAGTTCTTCCAAAGTGAGATATTCTCTATTGGTTTCTTTCTCTTTTATTGTTTTTACCCTTAATGTAGGATTTTCTGAAATCATTTTATTTCTATACGCTTCTTTCAACGCTGTTCTAACCTTATTGAAGTACGATAACGCAGTATTCTGTGATAATCTTCCTCCATTGTTAGATATTTTTTCTTTCAAAAGATATTCCTTAAAATTCTCCAAGAATGTTTCATCTATTTTAGAAATCTGAATATCTAACCCTTTACAAAAAATTGTTAGATGTTTCAACGTACTAAACCAATTTCCATACGTTCCCTCCGTATCATATCTTTTCTCTACCAATTCATTAAAGTAGTTCAGAAATCCAATCTTACCACTCAAACTACTTACAAATCCGTGTTTCCTCGAATTAAATTCCAACACCTTTTGAGCTTTTATCGATTCAGCAAGTTGTAGCGTTTCTTTGTTGTGGTCTTTCTCAATAATTGTTTTCGGTTTATCGTAGATATAAAGTTTCAAAAATTCATAACTCCTTTTTTGAGTTAAACTATCGTGGAACATCAAAAACAAACTATTCATTTTCACACGTCCTTTTTCAATACTTTTTTTACTAAGTTTCCCCTCTCTGGTTTTTAAATAAACTTTCATTTTTTTTAGGTTTTGTTACTAATTGTGATGTAACATTCCCCCTAACTCACTTCGGAGACAACAGTGAACGTGTGGTATTAACCTAATTATATTGTTTTCAAATTTCTAAGTTTACTTTCTCTATGTGAAACTAACCACATTCTTACAGCAGTTAAGTAGTGGTAGTCTGCATCAGTTATTCACCTAATTTTTAACAAAAAAAATCCAAACATTTCTGTTCGGATTCTCTTTACTTTATTAAAAACTTCGACTCCCTCAATTGTAAAGTGGTGTAAAGTCCTTCCTTTTATTTTGAAAATACAACTACTGTTTTTAAAAAAGTTCTACATCGTAAATTTTATTTCATTACAAATTCATCAATTTTGATATTAAAATCAATCTAACATCCATTTCCGTTTGTTCTATAGTATCATTTGATACTATCATCATCGTAAAATTTTGAAAATCAACTACAAAATTTCAAACCTCACAGCAGAAATCTCCTCTTCGGTTTGAAATTTCATCCTTAATTTTCGTTCTTCTTTTGATATTTTCTGATTTTTCGGTTGATTTACTTTATTTCTCCTCTTAATTTACTACTGTTTTAACTGATTTTACTCTACTACTAATTTTTACTACTACTACTACTACTACTACTACTACTATTACTACTAAATATCCTTACTACTTTTCTCTACTACTACATAAATATATCCTCATATATTTTATATAATATATATACTTATATAATATATTCATATTCAATGGTATATAAGTATATAAGCATCAACGAAAAAATTTAGTAAAGGGAAATAAGAAATAACTACTATTAAGAAAATAACACTTAAAAACACCATTAACGATTTTAAAGAAGTTACAACAATTTTAATTCTTAAATCTGTATTGTTCCATTGAAAATTGTTTAAAACCGATTTTTGGATTTAATACAAAGGAAATTTTGAATGTTTGATGATTAATCTCAACGGAAATTATTTAATTCAGATTTCAAAAGAAAATGTTTCTTACCAACACGGATTGTTTTTAAATCTCCTTTTTTAATCAGTTTTCTGATTGTAGATTCAGAGATATTCATCAACAAACAAACTTCTTTTATAGTAAGATATGTTTTCTTCTGAACATCTTCAATAGAAACCACTTTAAGTTGTTTGAGTTTTACCTCCGTTTGAAATTCTTCTTTAGATTTTTGGATTCTTTCCTCTTTTACTTTCTTCTTATAATCCTTTTGATTACATCTGTGAGTACAATACTTTGTAGAGAATGTTTTAGCGATGAATTTCTCTTTACAGAAGATACAAATCTTCTCAATCCTAATGTTACTGCTCATTTGATACTTTCCGATTTTCTATATGTTAATAATCTCTCTCAGTATTTAGCGGTATTTACGTGTATCTACGATTATTTACCGTTTAAATTTCTCTTAGAGTATCCTAAAATTCATTTTTTTAGAGATTAAAAACAACAGAGTATCACATTTAGTGGTATAAAAGATGTCAAAAAATGTCAGAAAATGTCAATTAACACTTTCTGATTTTCCTTTATTAATGCGGGTTGTATAGTAGAAATATGGTGCTTAGAAAATGGCGGTTACTTCCCGATACAAAACTTGCTGAAAATATTTCCCAAAACTTCATCATTGCTGAACTCTCCGGATATTTCTCCAAGATATTCTAAAGCATTTCTAAGCTCATAGGCCAAAAGCTCGGTTGTGATTTGTGAACTTACTGCCTCATCAACTTGTTTAACTGAATTTAAGGACTTTTGTAAAGCTTCATAATGGCGCTGGTTGGTAATGACAACATTGCCTTCTTCAGATTTCAATTGTTCTACATAAGACGACAATTCATTTTTCAGGTCCTGAAGGTTTTGGTTTTCGACAGCTGAAATTTTTATAAAATCAAAATCAGTTGAGATTGCATTTCTGAAAATTTGTTCCAACTTTTCGTACTGAGTGGGAATGACTTCATCAATTTTTGTAGCACAGATGATCAGTTTCAGATCTTCTCTTAGCAAAGACTTTATCATTTCGATATCTTCCGAGAGATCTTCTGTTCCGGCATCTGCGAGATATACCAGAATCTCGGCATTTTCAACTTTTTCCTTAGCCTTTTTTACACCGATCGCTTCTATTTCGTCTACTGTTTCACGTAAACCGGCTGTGTCGATCAATCGGAAAGCGTGCCCTTTGATATGGAGAATTTCCTCGATTGTATCACGGGTTGTTCCGGCAATATTGCTCACTATTGCTCTTTCTTCTTTTAGTAGAGCATTCAGAAGGGTAGATTTTCCGGCATTTGGCTTACCAATAATTGCGACCGCCGTTCCATTTTTAATAGCATTTCCGTATTGGAAACTTTCGATAAGCGAGTTTAATTTATTTTCTATTTTATAAAGTAAGGATTTCAATGCGGTTCTATCAGCAAATTCCACATCTTCTTCCGCAAAGTCAAGTTCAAGTTCAATTAGCGAAGTAAAATTCAATAAGTCATTTCGCAGAAAAGAAATTTCATTGGAGATTCCACCTTTCAATTGATTAAGTGCCACTTTTCGGGATGCCTCATTTTCAGAAGCGATCAGATCGGCAATGGACTCTGCCTGTGACAGGTCGATTCTTCCATTCATGAATGCCCGCATGGTAAACTCTCCGGCTTTTGCCATTCTTGCTCCGTTTTTTATCAGAACTTCAAGGATTTTTTTCCCTATATAAGGCGAACCGTGAAAAGAGATCTCAACGGAATTTTCCGTCGTGAAAGTCTTGGGAGCATGAAAAACTGAGATCATGACTTCATCTATCGTTTCGTTTTCATCTTTAATGAAACCATAATGAACCGTATGAGATTCTACCTTTTCAAGATTTTTTCCTTCGAATATTCTATTGACAATTTCAAAAGATTCATTACCGGAAACTCTGATAATTCCTATTGCCCCAATTCCGTTGGCTGTCGCTAATGCGCAAATTGTATCCTGATTCATTGTACAAAAATAGTATTTGGAAAATTTAATAATACAAATTAAATCTCTTTTTTAATTATTTAAGAATTTAAAACAATAAATGCGGTCCCGAAAGACCACATCTATCAAACAAAAAATAACTTAAATTTATTATTTCCAGCCACCACCAAGCGCACGGTACAGATCAACAATACTGCTGAGTCGTTGTCTTTTGATGGATGCAAGATTCAATTCAGCTTGGAGAGAATTTCCCTGGGCTGTGATGACCTCCAGATAATTGACCAAACCACTTTTATAAAGTTTTTCAGCGCTTTGAATTCCGGATTTTAAGGTTGTTACTTGTTCACTGGCTTTTTCTTCCTGAGCTTTAAGGCTTTCATTAGAAACCAAAGCATCGGAAACTTCACCAACGGCATTCAGAACAGATTGACGGAAAGCCAGAACATTTTTCTCTCTCTGTATTTTTGCGACATTCAGGTCTGTTTTCAATTGTCTTTTCTGGAAAATTGGCTGAGTAATTCCACCTAAGGCTGAGCCAAACAAAGACGCCGGAATCTGAAACCAGTTATCAAACTTGAAAGAATTCACGCCTCCGTTTGCAGTGATTTTCAAAGACGGATACATATTAGCTTGGGCAATTCCAATCATAGCATTGGATTCCAACAGAACCAATTCCTGCTGACGAACATCTGGGCGACGGCTTACCATTGCGGCAGGAAGTCCTGCAGAAAAATTCTGAGGTAGGGAAGTGTCGGACATTTCGATCGTTCTGTTGATTTTAGTCGGGTTTTCACCAACCAAAATACTCAACGCATTTTCCTGAATTTTAATATTCTGTTCCAATTGCGTGATCAGGAGTTCCGTATATTCTTTTTGTGCTTTTGATTGCTGAACACCTAAAGACGTTGCATCGCCGCTTTGCCAGATTTTTTCTGTTATGTTTAATGTGTTTTTACTTAATTCTAAATTCGATTTTGCAATTTCCAATTGTTTATCGAGCATCAGGAGATTGTAATATCCTTGCGCAATTGCTGCCACAACTTGGGTTTGAATAGCTTTGGTCGCCTCATAAGTCTGCAGATATTGCATTTTGGAAACCTCCTGCTGATTCTTGATTTTTCCCCAGATATCAGCTTCCCAAGACAAATTAAACGCAGCATTGTAATCTTCAACATAACTTTTTCCTAGAAATAAGTTGATGCTTTGTCCATTCAGACTATTGTCGGAAGGTCTTGTGATTTGACCAGTGACTCCAAATCCAACCTCAGGATATTGCATATATTTTGCCTGTTTCAGTCGTTCTTGTGAAGAAGCAACCTGTTTCAGGGCAATCTGCAAATCATAATTATTTTTGATTCCTTTTTCAATCAAACCCTGCAAAATCGGGTCATTGAAAAACTGTTGCCATTCTAGATTCGCTACGCTTGCCGTGTCAGCCGTTGCCGTATATTGGAATGTTTCCGGAAGTTCCGGGCTCACTTTATCCAACGCTAATTTTGGCATACAGGAAACCGCACTTGCCACGACTACCGTTGAGACCAAAATCTCTTTTATCTTAGTTACTATTTTCATTTATTTTTCTTTTGTATCAATTATTAAAAACAATTTTTTTGGGCAACCTAATCCGCCTGTAGTTTATCCTGAGCTTGTTGAAGGGTTCCCGCTTTGTCACTCTGAAGCTCTCGAAGAGTCCACTCAGGACGGGATGCGTGTGATTTGCTACTCCAAAACAATGTCATTAATTCAATTTTTGATGTGGTTTTTATCGCAAAGGCGTAAAATTATCCTTATAAATCTTCTTCAAGTCGCAAAATAAAATCGAAGATCTTAAACTTTGTGCCTTAAAAGCATAGAATCATTCAAAATACTTTTGCGCCTTTGCGTTTAAAACTTAGATTAAATTCAAAGCTGCTTTTTCTTTTTTCAGCTTACGTTTCTTCTTGCTTGGCATTTGCTCGTGCAGGTATTGAAAGATCACGTACATCACCGGAATAATGAAAATCCCGAATACAACACCTGTAAACATTCCGCCAACCGTACTGATGCCGATAGAGTGGTTTCCTTTTGCAGCCGCACCCTGAGTCCAAACTAGCGGAAGCATCCCGATAATGAACGCAAATGAGGTCATCAAAATTGGTCTTAATCTCAATCTCGAAGCTTGCAATGCAGATTCAATCAAGGTTTTCCCTGCTTTTCTTCTCTGAACGGCAAATTCCACAATCAGGATAGCGTTTTTTGCAAGTAATCCAACTAGCATGATCAATCCAACCTGGACATAAATGTTATTATCAATTCCAGCCAATCCGGTGAATGCAAACACTCCGAAAATCCCTGTCGGAACAGTTAAAATAACCGCAAACGGAAGAATGTAACTTTCGTATTGAGCTGCCAATAAGAAATACACAAACAAAATACTTAAAAGGAAAACGAAAGCCGTTTGTCCACCTGTTTTGATTTCTTCACGCGTGATTCCTGTCCATTCGTAACCGTAACCTCTTGGAAGCGATTGTTTTGCAGTTTCTTCCACAGCTCGGATAGCGTCACCTGTACTGTAACCCGGTTTCGGTGTTCCGTTGATTGTTACAGCGTTGAACAAGTTGTTTCTTGTAACAGTTTCTGGACCGAAAGTTCTTTTCAAAGTCACTAATGTTTTCACAGGAACCATTTCGTTCTGATTATTTTTGACATATATTCCGTCCAAAGAATTGGTGTCGGTACGGTAAGGAATATCCGCCTGGGCCATCACCCTGTAATATTTCCCGAATCTATTGAAATCTGAAACGAAACTACTTCCATAATAGATTTGCATCGTCTGCATCAGTTCTGAGATCGAAACACCTAACTGGTTGGCTTTATCGGTATCAACATCAATTGTATATTGAGGATTGCCAGCTGCGTAAGTTGTGAATGCAAATGCAATCTCGGGACGTTTCATCAATTCTCCGATGAAAGCCTGAGTCGTCGTTCCCAATTGTTCAAAAGAGCCATTGGTTTTATCCTGAAGCATAAACTCGAAGCCGGAAACATTACCAAATCCCTGAACTGTCGGGAAGTTGAAGAAGAAGGCATTCGCATCTTTTACCTGAGACACTTTTCCTGTCAATGCTGCTGCGATCTGGTCCGGGTCTTTCATATCGCCGCGGTCTTCATAATCTTTCAGCTTGATGAAACCTGCAGAGTAGGGTGAAGCATTGGCGTTACTGATGAAATTCAGTCCATCTGCCACCCAAAGATGATTGGTAGCGTTTTCTCCTTTTACAATTTTGTCAATTTGTTCCGTAGCTTTGTGTGTTCTTTCCAATGAACTTCCCGGAGGTGTATTCACAGCATACAACACGAAACCTTGGTCTTCGGTTGGGATAAAGCCGGTCGGCGCTTTTTGGATCAGGAAAATACTTGCAGCGATGATGATTCCTAAACCTCCGATAGCAACCCATTTGTTCTTAATTAAAAACTTAAGACTGTAGATGTATTTTCTGGTCATATTATTGAAAGCCACATTGAAAGCATTGAAGAATTTAGCACCAAAACCTTTCTTTTGACCGTGTTCGCCGTGCTCTCCCTGAGGGTCATTCAGGAATAACGCGCATAAAGCCGGACTTAATGTCAATGCATTAACAGCAGAAATCATAATAGCAATTACCAATGTGAAAGCAAATTGTCTATAAAAAACTCCCGCAGGACCTTGCATAAAACCAACCGGAATAAATACGGCACACATTACCAAAGTAATTGAAATAATAGCACCGGAAATTTCTGACATCGAGCTCATTGTGGCTTGTTCAACAGGCATTCCCGTATGTTCCATTTTGGAATGGACGGCTTCCACAACGACAATTGCATCATCGACGACAATTCCAATGGCGAGAACCAAAGCGAACAACGTCAGCATATTGATACTGAATCCAAACAACTGCAGGAAGAAGAATGTCCCGATGATCGCCACAGGAACCGCTATCGCAGGGATCAATGTCGAGCGGAAATCCTGAAGGAAAATGAAAACCACAATGAATACGAGAATAAATGCAATCACTAGCGTTTCTACAACCTGATGGATAGACGCATCCAAAAAGTCTTTGGAATTGTACATAATAATCGGTTTCACACCTTTCGGAAGTGTTGTCTTGAATTCCTCAACCTGCTTTTCGATTTCAGTTAAGATTTCGTTGGCATTAGAACCTGCAGTTTGAAGGATTGCGAAACCAGAAACCGGTTTTCCGTCAACTCTGTTCGCGGCAGTGTAAGTATAAGAACCAAATTCTACTCTCGCCACATCTTTCAGTCTTAGGAAAGAACCGTCATTATTGGCTTTGATAGCAATATTTTCGTAGTCTTCATTCTTGCTCAGTTTACCTTTATATTTTAGAATGTATTCGTAAGTTTCTTTACTTCCTTGTCCAAGACGGCCTGGTGCTGCTTCCAAATTGTGGTCTTTAACCGCATTCAGAACTTCCTGTGGAGAAAGATTGTTGGCTGCCAAACGGTCCGGCTTCAGCCAAAGTCTCATCGAATAATCCCTCGTCCCGAAAACCTGGGCCTGCGCCACGCCCGGGATACGTTGCAACTGCGGAATAATGTTGATTTTCATATAGTTCTGCAAGAATAATTCATCATATTCTTTCGGGTCTTCACTATATAATCCCATAAACATAATGAAGCTGTTCTGAACTTTCTGAGTCGATATTCCCGCCTGGACAACTTCCTGAGGAAGCTGGCTCATCGCTTTGGAAACACGATTCTGGACATTTACCGCAGCATTATCCGCATCCGAACCTTGTTTGAAAAATACGCTCAAGGTCATCGTTCCGTCGTTACTGGAATTGGATGTCATATAGGTCATATTTTCAACACCATTCACTGCTTCCTCAATAGGAACGGCAACGGAACGTGCAACAACTTCAGCATTTGCACCCGGATAAAATGCCGTTACCTGAACACTTGGCGGTGCAATATCAGGAAACAATGTGATCGGCAGATTGAAGACCGACAATGCTCCCAACAGCAATAATATAATGGAGATGACCGTTGAAAGTACCGGTCTTTCTATAAATTGTTTTAACATACTAGTTTAATTTTAAGTTGCTTATAGCGATTAGCTTTTGGCCAATAGCTTTATCATAAATAGTTTTTCAATCGAATGGCTAAAAGCCAGAAGCAAAAGCTATTTTACAAAGGATTGGCTTTTAACAAGCTGTCAGAAGAGATCGTTTTCGGTTTGATAAGAACACCGTCTTTCAAGTTTCCGATTCCTGTAAATACGATTTTTTCACCTTTATTCAATCCTTCAGAGATAAAGTAATAGTGTTCTGTCTTACCAGAGATTTTCACGGGTTTTCCGGTCACTTTGTTATCTTTTCCAAGAACATAGACGTAAGTTTTATCCTGAATTTCGAAAGTAGATTCCTGTGGAATTACGACTGCATCTGATAATAATTGCGGCATACGGACACGGCCTGTATTTCCGGTTCTCAAAGTTCCGTTTGGATTCGGAAACACGGCACGGACGCTGATAGCTCCGGTTGTTTTATCGAATTGTCCGTCAATGATGCTCATTTTTCCTTTTTCAGGATAATTGCTGCCGTCTGCAATAACCAAATCGACTGCCGGCATATTCCTCAATTTTTCTTCAAGCGTTGCTCCTGCATATTTCTTTTGGAAAGCAATGAAATCCAATTCACTCAAAGAAAAATAAGCATAGATTTGACTAATGTCTGATAGCAAAGTCAATGGAGTAGCATCGGTTCTGGAAATCAAACTTCCTTTTTTGTAAGGAATCCGTCCGATGTAACCACTCACAGGTGCTGTAATAGTTGTAAATCCGACATTGATTTTACTCCCTCCCAACGAAGCTTTTGCCTGAGCAGCGGCTGCAACGGCGGCTGCATAATTGGCTTTTGCAGTTTTCAGTTGAACATCGGAAACTACTTTGTCTGCCACTAAAGGCTGAAGTCTGTCCACTTCTACTTTAGCTTTTTGAATATTGGCATTGGCAGCCTGGAGATTGGCAGATGCCATGTTCATTTGTTCGCCATAAACGCGTGGGTCAATTTTGAATAACGGCTGACCGGCTCTTACGAAAGAACCTTCTTCCACATAGATCCTGTCCAGATAACCGTCCACTTGTGAACGGATCTCTACATTGTTTTTACCTTCCAGAGATGTAGGGAATTCCTGGTAAGTAGTAGCAGGAGAAGTAATAACGGTATAAACCGGAAGCTCTGGCGTAGGGAAAGCCATTGCCGTATTGTCTGCGGCTTTTGTACAACTTTGTAAAAAGATAATACTCGATATAAGTACAATAAGTTTAGAATTGTTAGTTATTTTCATTTCAAGTTTTTAAGTGTTAATTTAAGTAATAGTGTAATTGAATTAAATATTGTTAATTTATCTAACATTGTTAGATTTTAAATCAAAAATATTAGTGTCTGGTTTTACATTGTTTCCATATTTAGAGAGTTTATGTGATTAATTAATTTAGACCTGAATATTGTTCTTTTTTACTGACAGTATTAAATGTTGGTAAAAATTGATATTTCAGATTTATTATTTGTTTTATTAGTTAAATTTAAATTAATACTGCGTTAATATTCCTAACAGTGTTAATTAAAAATTTAAAAAAAATTATAACGATTTTATATAAGCAGCAACGGTCTCATCAAGCGTTGTCTTATTCATCGTAGAAGGGATGTCATCATTACGCATCATCATGATCGAGATCAAACCATGAACCGCTGAAAACAAAGCGTGTGAAGAATGGCAGGCGTTGTCCGGATTAGATCCTTTTTTCTTTATGATGTCATAAGTACAGTCATAAAGCAGATCCTGAAACGAAGAAAACTCTTCCTTCATCAATCCTTTTCCGCTACACTGCATTCCCAGTCCAAACATCAGCTGATAATACTCCTTATTCTTGAAAGCAAATTTCCAATAAGCATCCACGATCGCAATAAGTTGCTCTTCTGGAGTATCGTATTTTTTCTGTGCTTTCAGTAATTCGATGTGTAATTTATGAAAACCATTCAAGGAGATTTCAAACAAAATGGCTTCCTTGTTTTCGAAATAATCATAAACCACGGGCGCACTGTATTCTATGGCATCAGCAATTTTTCTGATAGAAAGAGAAGCCCAGCCGTCGGTTTTGGCCAAAGAGAAAGCGGCATCCAAAATATTGGCGCGTGTTGATTCTTTTTCTCTTTGTCGTCGTTCGTGTACTCCCATTTTAGTTTTCCTAACAGCGTTAGCAAAATTATGAACTTTTTGGTTTAACTTCCAAATAAAATTTAGGTTTTATATATTAATTTAAATTGAATTTGGATTTAATGATTTGTAAATCAGTTGTTTAATTGTAGTTTTAAATTGTTTTGCAGGGAAGCGAAACAATAGAACTTTATCCAGGTCAAAAAAAATTACCTTCTTTAAAAATCTTGGAAAATAATTTAAAAAAAATAATTATTTGTAAATTGTAACATGATCAGGATAAATTATTTTTAATAAAATACCTTTATAGTACGGTATTTGTTATAGCATATTCTGTAAACCATCAAGATTTGAAAAAACTCAATAAAGGAAAGCTGTTCAGACGTTTTATCAGAACCATAATTGCTATTTTGGTTCTTTTTGTTTTGCTGATCTTTAGCTTAAGGCTTCCATTTGTACAAAATTTTATCAAGGATAAATTAATTGTCTTTCTCGAAGGGAAAATCAAAACCAAAGTCAGCCTGGAAAAGGTTTATATTGGTTTCCCGAACAGTTTGGTCATCGAGAATCTGTATCTGAAAGGTCAGAAAGTTGATACGCTTTTGGCCGTGAAAAAGTTTGATGTCGGTTTGGATATGTGGCAATTGATCAATTCCAAGGCGGATCTTACATCTATCGATCTGGAAGGCGTTCGTGCGAATGTCGTCCGTGATCCAAAAGGGAGATTCAATTTTGATTATATTATTGATGCGTTTGCGACTTCTGACAAAGAAGAAAGTCCATCCAAACCTTTTATCATCTCTCTTGATAAAATAAAACTGAAAGATATCGGCGTTACCTTTAACGATCAGCAATCTAAAAATGATATCAAAGTTTACTTCAATTCATTCGACACCCGTGTGAAAACTTTTGACCTTCAAAACAACAAATATGCGGTCAACAATATCGATCTTGACGGTTTGAAGTTAAAATTGAAGCAAGATCTTATTGAAGAGGTTTCCAAAAATGTAGAGGAAAAAGTAGATTCTCTCAATCAGAAAAAACCAATGCAGTTGGGCTTGAGCGGAATCAAATTGACCAATTTCAACATCGATTATGGTGATGATAATACAAAGACATTTGCAAAAGTCATTTTCAAAGAATTGAGTACGAAAGTCAACAATATTGATCTTCAGAATAATGCTTATGACGTTGATAATGTTTATTTATCGGACGCAAATATAAATGCCAATTTATTCCTTCCAGCTTCCAATACGAGCCCGAAAGAAGAAGCAACTAAGATTTCTAAAAATACTACGGCGGAAAAAACGATGAAAGTCCTTCTTGGAAAATTGATTTTCGATGATGTGAGTATCGCTTACAACAATACAGCCGTGGCGCCAACCGGATCAGGAATGGATTTCAATCACCTCAATTTTGGAAAACTGAATATTGATGTTCGGGATTTCAAAATGGAAAATAATGGTTTTGCAGGACGTGTGAAATCTGCGGAGATTCAGGAAGAAAGAGGTCTTGATATCCAGAAATTCAATACCGATTTTGTTTATTCGGATAAGGAAGCTTATTTGAAAGATCTTTATCTTCAAACGCCAAAAACGGTTTTAAGAGACGAGGTTGTCCTTAATTATAATTCCATCGAGCAATTATCTGCAAATCCCGGAGCGATCAAGGTTTCTGCAAATATCAAAGATTCAAAGATAGGTTTTTCTGATATTCTGAATATCGTTCCGACACTTAGAAATACAGCGCCATTCAACAAATACCCGAATGCGATTCTTTCCGTCAATGCTAATGTCAAAGGCTTGGTGAATGACCTTCTGATCAACGAACTGAAAGTTTCTGGCCTTGATGAGCTTCGTGTCAATGCGTCTGGAAGGATTCGGAATGCTATGGATCCAGGCAATTTGTATTACGATTTGAAGATCGGCGAATTGGCTTCATCCGGAAGAACGATTTTTAACTTGGTTCCAAAAGGAACGATTCCATCTAACATTTCCTTGCCTTCACACTTCAGTATCAAAGGCTTTGCTAAAGGAACTACGAAAGTTGTCAATACCAATCTCAGTTTGTATTCCACGCTTGGAAATGCCGGGATCAAAGCGCAAGTTGACATGCGAAGAAAGAACCGGGAGTTGTATGACGTGAAAGCAAACCTGCAAAATCTACAGATCGGGAAGATCATTCAAAACAAAGACCTTGGTGGAATCACCGCTCAGATCTCTGCAAAAGGCGAGAGTTTTGATTTCAAAAATGCGAATGCCGATCTTGTAGGCAATGTCCAATCGGCTACCTACAAAGGTTACCGTTACCAAAATATGAATTTGGTTGGCAAGATCGATCGTGGTGCTTACAATATTGTTCTCATTTCCAAAGACCCGAATGCAAACCTAAAATTGACCGCTTCGGGAGTCTATGACGACAAAAATCCAACGGTGAAAGTCAATGGAAATATCAACAAATTAGATCTGAATAAATTAGGATTTTACAGTTCACCAATGATTTTGGCTGGCGCGATCGATGGTGATTTCAAAAGTCTTGACCCAGATAATCTGAATGGATATCTGAATCTTAAAGACTTCGCTATTTCTGATACGAAGGAAGTTTATCCAATCCAGGAAATCAATTTAAATGCACTTTCTACATCTGATTCTACTCAGATCAGATTCAATTCTCAGATTGCGGATGTGGATCTGAATGGCAAATACAAATTGACCCAGATTTTCGGTGCTTTGTCGCAAACGGTGAACCAATATTATCAATTCCAAAAACCTGG
This sequence comes from Epilithonimonas caeni DSM 17710, assembly GCF_000426465.1. Classification (GTDB taxonomy): domain Bacteria; phylum Bacteroidota; class Bacteroidia; order Flavobacteriales; family Weeksellaceae; genus Epilithonimonas; species Epilithonimonas caeni. Next base: position 612,204 of record NZ_AUFK01000009.1, on the reverse strand, counting down.
AAAAACTGCTAAAATTGATGCAGGACAATATTTCACAGTGAATGCAAAGATCAAGAATGATGATCTGATCAGAAAATTTGTCCCGGACCTGAAGAGTTTTGAAACGATCAATATTACAGGAAATTACAATGCGGATTCTCAGAAAATAGAACTCGATGCAAGAATTCCGCAGGTTTTATATGGCACAAATTCGCTTGAAAATACAAGCTTGAAAATTACCAATCAAGATCAGGCTTTGCAATATGATCTGGATGTCGCGGCTTTGAAAAGTGAAAGTTTTGCCTTGAACAAGGTCAATATAAATGGCGATGTTGCTGATAATATCATCAACTACAACATCACAACGAAAGACGGGAAAGATCAGACACAGTTCCTGATTGCTGGAAATGCCAGATCAATTAATGACATTACCGAGATTTCCTTAAACCCAAATGGTTTGAAATTGAATTATATGGATTGGGCGGTAGCTGATGGTAACAAGATCCAGATCAGAAGCCAAGGGATTTTTGCGGATAATTTTAGATTGTCAAATTCCGGAAGTGAAATTTTAGTACAATCAGAAAGCAATTCTCCAAATAGTCCATTGAATATTACTTTGAAAGATTTCAAAATCGAAACGATTACAGAGATCATCAAAAAAGATTCGTTGTTGGCAAAAGGAACGATCAACGGAAGAGCGCAGTTGCGAGATCTGAGCAAGAAAATGAGCTTCAATGCGGATATCAATATTTCTGATCTTTTTGCTTATGGAAGTCCTGTTGGAAATCTTTCTTTGAAAGCCAATAATACTTCGGCAGATATCATCAATGCTGATATTGCACTTTCCGGGAACGAAAATGACGTGAAGATCACAGGAAATTATAATACTTCCGCCAGTAGTTTTGATTTGAATCTTGCAATGAACCAACTTCAGATGAAAACGCTCCAGGGCTTTTCTATGAATGCGATAACGAATACGGAAGGCTATCTTTCGGGAGACCTGAAAATCACAGGCACTACAACTGAACCGAAAATTCTCGGCGATTTAAAGATGAACAATGTCGGATTGATGATTGCGCAAACAGGAAGTGATTTCAGAAACATCAATGATAAAATCTCATTCACAAACCGAGGAATTGAGTTTGATGATTTCAAGATCAATGACAAGGATGGAAATTCGCTTAAGATCGATGGTCAGGTGCTGACTCAGACTTACAGGGATTTTGCCTTCAATCTTGACATTAATGCCAAAGATTTCAAAGTTGTGAATTCAGAAAAATCAAATGACGCTTTGATGTACGGGATCTTGTCCATCGATGCTGCTTTGAAGGTTAGAGGTAACCTCGACCTTCCAAAAGTTGATGGAAGGCTGGCCGTTTCTGATGATACAGATTTTACGTTTGTTTTGCCCCAGTCAAGTCCATCGTTACAGGAAAGAGACGGTATTGTGGAATTCATAGACCAAGATCAGATTGCTCTTAATAAAACCATTGTCGCAGATTCGCTGGCTGCCAAAAACAAGATCAAAGGAATGGACGTCAGTGTGAATATCGAGGTCAGCAAAGAAGCTAAGATGTCAATCATTATCGATAAGGCTAACGGTGATTTTGTGAAACTTCAAGGTGAGGCGGAGTTGACCGGCGGAATCGACCCATCCGGAAAAACCACTTTGGTTGGTGTTTACGAAGTAGAGCAAGGGAGCTACGATATGACCGTAAGCCTTTTGAAACGCAAATTCGAGATCCAAAAAGGCAGTACGATCACTTGGACCGGCGAACCGACCGCAGCAACGCTTGATATCACGGCTGTTTACAAAACTCAGACCGCACCTTTGGATCTGGTGGAACAGCAGATCGCTGGAGAGACGCCGGCTACACTCAATCAATACAAACAGAGAATGGAATTCAATACGTTGCTTCAGATGAAAGGCGAATTGCTAAAACCTGTCATCACATTTGATATTACAACCGATGAAAAGAATAATTCGGTTTCTACAAATGTTAAAGATATTGTAGATCAAAAACTCACCCAACTCAGAACCGATGAAAATGAAATGAACAAACAGGTTTTTGCCTTACTTCTTCTGAATCGTTTCATCGGTGAAAATCCTTTCGAAAACAGTGCCGGGCTTTCCACAGAAACTTTGGCGAGACAAAGCGTGAGCAAGATATTATCTCAGCAATTGAACAATCTGGCTTCTGATCTGATCAAAGGTGTTGATTTGAATTTCGATTTGGAATCCTCTGAAGATTATTCGACAGGAACTCAAAATACAAGAACAGACCTGAACGTCGATATCAGTAAAAAGTTACTCAATGACCGTCTGAAAGTCTCTGTCGGAAGTAATTTCGGACTGGAGGGCGATGCCAGACAAAATGAAAATACGACCAATATCGCAGGCGATGTCACCATAGATTACAGCCTTTCCAGAGATGGCAGATATATGCTGAGAGCTTATCGTAAGAACGAATACCAGGTGGCTTTGCAAGGTCAGATCGTGGAAACTGGAGTTGGTTTCATCATCACTTTGGATTATGATAAATTCCGGGAGATCTTCCAGAGTTCGAAGCGGGAGAAAAGAAAAAAAGAACGAGAAAGAAATAATAACCAAGTAGTAGATTTTAAATAATGAAGAGCAGATTTCCAATCCATCTAAGACCAATAGTTGCTTTGTCATCCATCGTGGTTATTTCATCTTGCAGTAATACCAAATTTCTGAAAGACGGACAAATGCTTTACACAGGCGCCGAAGTTAAGATCGAAAATGACAGCATTACGAAAAAGAAAAAGAAAGCTTTGAAGGCTGAACTCGAAGAAAATCTGACCCCGAAGCCTAACTCAAGTTTTCTTGGATTAAGACCAAAATTGTACGCTTACAATATTGCAAAAGAACCAAAGAAAGAGAAAGGATTCAATTATTGGCTGAAATATAAATTTGGGGAAAAGCCGGTTTTGCTTGGCGATGTTGATAAGGAATTCAACAAGGATATTTTGGTTAATTATTCCGAAAACAAAGGTTACTTCAATGCACAGGCGACTTACGATACGGTTTCGAAAAACAAGAAGGCGCAGGTCATTTATACAGTTAAGCCTGGAAATCAATATTTGATCAGTCAGGTTAAGTTTCAGGAAGATTCTACTTTGATCAATCAGGAAATTCAGAATTTGAAAGACAAATCTCTTTTGAAAGTCGGAAATTCATTTGATCTTGGTGTCATCAAAGCTGAACGGGAAAGAATTGATAATGGATTGAAGGAGAAAGGTTTCTATTATTTCCATCCGGACAATATCATCGTTCAGGCAGATAGTACGGTGGCAAAAAATCATAAAGTAGAACTGAATGTCAAACTGAAGGAACAAACACCCGATCTGGCAACGCAACAATTTTCCATTGATAAAGTAGTGGTTTTCCCAAATTATAACATTCGTGATGTGAAAGATGGAAAGTATAGTGTTCCGATGAACGCAGATTCCCTTTCCAAATATGCTTACGAAGATATCTATGTGATCGATCCGGAACATAAATTCAAACCGAGGATCTTTGACCGCGCTTTATACTTCAAACCAGGAGATGTCTATAACAGGAAAGACCATAATCTGACCTTGAGCCGACTGATCAGTTTAGGCGTCTTCAAATTTGTGAAAAATGAATTTGTGGTTTCAGATTCTGTGACGCATAAATTTGATGCTTACTATTTGTTGACACCAAGACAAATTCAATCATTGCGTCTGGAGACTTTGGGACGAACAAACTCGGCCAATTATGGAGGAGGAGAGGTGAACCTGAACTGGACTCACCGTAACTTCTTCCGAGGTGCTGAGCAATTCAAAGCGGCCGTTTATGGCGCTTTCGATGTCCAGTTGGGCGGACCAAAAGATGCAAACAACATCATCAGGGTTGGTGCGAATACACAACTTTCTATCCCGAGAATTGTGGCACCTTTCCGTTTTAATTCCTCTAGTGCTTTTGTTCCCAGGACGAATATCGGCCTTGGATACGAATATCAAAGCCGAACGCAATTGTACACGCTCCACAATTTCAATGCATCATTTGGTTACGTTTGGAAAGAGAACGTAAGAAAAGAACACGATTTGAAGGTCATCGATATCACGATGGTCGCACCTCAAACTATTACTGATAAATATCAGCAACAGATTGATGGAAACCCAGCAGAAGGGATTCCTGCCAATCCAACTTTGCAAAGGGTAGTGGATAAACAATTGATCTTCGGGCCAACTTACACCTACACTTATACGAATACAACCTCGCCAAAAACCAACACGATCTATTACCGTGGAATGCTTGATCTGGCAGGAAATATTACCGGACTTTTAACAGGTGCTAATGCGAAAAAGGGTGATCAGAAAAATATTTTCGGAGTTCCTTTCAGTCAATATGCGAAGATGGAACACGATTTCAGATTCTATCACAAATTCAATGAGAAGACGAATTTCGCGTCCAGAATTATCGCCGGAATTGCCTATCCATATGGAAACTCAGAATTTGTCCCTTATTCCAGACAGTTTTTTGTTGGTGGAAGTAACAGTGTCCGAGCCTTCCGGGCAAGAACACTCGGCCCTGGAAGTTATGACCCGAGAACCCAGAATGCGACTTTCTATTTCGATCAGTCTGGTGATATCAAATTAGAAATGAATGCAGAATACAGAGCCAATATCTACAAATTCCTGAATGTTGCAGCGTTTGTAGATGCAGGAAATATCTGGTTGGTGAATGATGATATCAATGAACAGGGGATCAATACAAGACCAGGTGCAAAGTTCTCCAAGGATTTCCTTAATGAACTGGCTGTTGGAGCAGGTGTTGGGCTTAGACTGGACTTCTCAATTCTAGTTTTAAGATTAGATCTTGCGATGCCATTGAGATTGCCTTATTACGAAAAAGGAGACCGTTGGGTTCTAGATAGAGTGAAATTTGGGGACAGTTCTTGGCGAAAAGACAATCTGATCCTGAATATTGCGATCGGATATCCATTTTAAATTATATCTTAGCCAAAGCTTGATGAACGTATTTTTTGCCTATGAATGAGTTTTCAGAATTCTACAAAACATTAGAAGTTGATAACGGGCTTCTTTTCATGTTGATGCTCATGAGCGTCTTCGTAGCTATTTTCCATACAGTTATTCTGATGGGACTTTATGAGATCGATCTCAAACCAAAATGGCTTTTCTTTGTTCTAAATCCTTTATTGATCTGGCTTGCTTCATTATATGACAGCAGATCGGGAGCACTGGTTGCAATTCTTCTGTTTCTTTCTGTGTTTGTTTTAGGAATTCTCGGGATGATTGTCTCAGCGATCAGAAGCGGACTTCAAAGTTCCAAGGAAGAAGATGAACGCAGAAAACGAAGTGGAAAACCAGCACTTCCTATTTGGAAAAAGATCTTATTGACTTTGTCCGGGTTGTTTTTCTTTGGGTTGGTCCTCTCATTAGGTGTTCCATATTTCATTATCATTGTGTTCATTATTCTTCCGTTTTTAACATCTTTAAAACCAAATAACAAGAAAAGGTTCTACAAATTCCAGCGTACACTTCCGACCTCCAATATCCGCTCTGTGGCAATGGGATTGGCAGAGATCTCCGGAACATCAAAGACAATTGAGCCGGTGATGGCGCGTATCGGAAAAAAAGAGTGCATTGGCTATCTTTATACGATAGAAACTGTAAGCACGGACAAAGATGGTAAAGATTCTTACTCTTTGGAATCTTCGGAAACCATTTGTAATCCTTTTTTCCTACAAGATAAATCTGGTCAAATCAAAGTGGTAACCGATGATATTGAGTTCATAGATTTTGAGATTGATGAGCAATATCAATCCTCGATGAAGCGATACACGCAATATCTCCTGAAAGAGGATATGGAAGTTTTACTCATAGGTAAAGCTGGTTTGCAGGAAAATAACGAACCTGTTTTTCAAAAGGAAGAGATCAAAGATGTTTTCGGGATCTCACCTGTAGAAAGTGTGGAAAATTATAATACGTTACGACCAATTCTACAATCTGCCGGATATTTCGTCTATTTTTGGGTAATTCTCATTGCGCTTATTTTTCTGACACCAATTTCTATTAAAAATAATACGTTGGTATTTGGAAAGATCAATATGGATCTGCCTTTTCAGAATTCGAAGCCTGTGAGGTCTGTTACAGATTTTTATGATAATATCTACAACAGTTATGAACAGAAAGAGCAGGATGGGAATATTTACCGGAAAGAAGCCGACAGTGCTGAAGTGACACAACCATCGGAATAAATTTAAATTAAAAAAATAAAAACTATGATACAGATTTTCGCTTATGTCATCATCGGACTGGTCATTTTAGGACTTTTGAATGTGATTGTCTCCACTTATAACAGATTGGTGATGCTCAAAAATAATGTTGATAAATCCTTTGTCAATATCGATGTGCTTCTGAAGCAAAGAGCCGATGAAATACCGAATCTCATTAAAGTAGTCAAAGAGTCGATGAGGTTTGAAGAATCGATGCTGACGAAGTTGACAGAATTGAGAACCAGTTTTCTAAACGCCAATTCTGTTGAAGAAAAAGTGGAGTTGTCCAATCAGATGCAAGATCAGTTGAAATCGATTTTCGCCGTTGCAGAAAATTATCCTGATATCAAAACCAACCAGAATTTCCAGTTGCTTCAGGGTCGTGTCTCTCAGATCGAAGACGCCATTGCAGACCGAAGAGAGTTTTATAATGAAAGTGTGACGATGTACAACATCGGAATCGCAGAATTTCCCAATCTGATTTTGGCAAAAATGATGCTTTACGGAAAAAAACAACTGCTTCAGATCACCGAACAAGAAAAAAAATACGATGGAATTACCTTCTGAGATCATCAACATCATCCAAAATATTGATGCCGAGCCCGGAACATTAGTTGCTTTTGCCGCTTTCCATCCTTTCGCATTGATCGTTCTTATTGTCCCGCTTTGGATCTTGAAAAAGATTGGACTCTATAAACCTGTTCAGAATTTGAATGTATTTGGCTTCTCCGTAGTTGTTATTTTTACAGTTGGCTGGTTACTTGGTTTCGTTTCTCAGATTTTATTGATGTTCATGGGAGTTTCGGGACTCAAAATGCTGATGGTCTATCTTTCCATGTATCTCTGCATCACTGCTTTTGTTATTGTGAATGCAGCAGGTTTGAGAAAGAAGTTCGATCAGAACCAATTGAAAAAGAAACCTGTGAATAGTTGATTATTATAGATATTAGGATATATGTCCCGATAAAATTTCGTTTTTTTGCAAAATCTTATTTTAACAGAAGTATGTCGAAGATTGATGATATCAGGTATTTTTATGATGAAGAAGTGAATGATGCTTTGCTAAGTGTTGCCAAACATCCGATGATGAAAGCACTCATGCAGTTTACGTTTCCGGACCATGATGAAGATTTTTGGCTTGATGAGTTTAAAAAAATACATTCCATAAACGATTTTCAGAATCGGATCATATCCCATAGCGTTCGTCAGATTCTTAATACAAGTTCCGACGGTCTGACTACTTCCGGATTTGACCAATTGGATAAAAATACGGCCTATCTGTTCATTTCCAATCATAGAGATATTGTACTGGACACCTCTTTGCTGAATCTGGCATTGCTGGATAACGGATTGATCCTTACTGCATCTGCCATTGGAGATAATCTTGTCCAAAAACCTTTTATCAATATTTTGGCAAAATTGACCCGGAATTTTTTGGTACAAAGAGACCTGCCAATTCGGGAGCAGCTGGGCAGCTCGAAAATTCTGTCAGAATATATCCATGATCTTTTGAAGAAAAAAAATCGTTCTGTCTGGATGGCACAGCGAGAAGGGCGGGCCAAAGACGGTAATGATCTTACACAACAGGGGATTCTGAAGATGTTGGCAATGGCCAGTGGCGATATCCCGTTGACCGATTTTTTTAAAAGCCTGAAGATAGTCCCATTGTCAATATCTTATGAGTATGACCCTACAGACGCATTAAAATTGCCGCAACTGATAGCAAGATCAAGGAATGAGGCTTATGCGAAAGATGATGATGAAGATTTCAAAACAATTCTGAGCGGTGCCTTGGGACAAAAAAAACATATCCACCTGCATGCAGGTCATATTCTAAATGAAGAATTGGATGGCATCGCATTGCAATATGAAAATAAGAACAAGCAGCTTCAGGCGATTGCTCAGGTCATAGATGATTCTATTATAAAAAATTATAAACTTTGGCCCACCAAATATATTGCTTACGACTTTCTCCATAAAACTGACCAATATTCTGAGCATTATACAAAAGAGGAAAAACAATTATTTGAGAGACGTTTGGAAATGCGTATCGATAGTTCCGATGAGATCCTGAAAAATAGTTTTCTTGAGATGTATGCCAATCCGGTTACGAATAAGACCAAACGAGACTTATGAAGTAAAATATGAATTATCCTGAATGATTTAAAATATCAGTTCTTTCTGGACAATGTTTTAAACCATAATTCAAGGTCTTCATCTGCTGGTATCTGTAACTTGTTACGGAGGTTCTGTCGTCTGTTTCTAACAGTATTTATTGATTTAAAAGTGTACAGCGCTATCTCTTTTGTCGTGAAACCTAGAAAGAAGTATGCACAAAGTGTTAATTCTGATATTCTTAACTTGCTGTTTATGGAAAGTATGGCGCTTATCACTTCCGGATAGACTTCCTGGAAACGTGTGAAAAATTCTGGATTGTTATTTTTTGCCAAAGCGAAAACATCATCAAAGGATTGATTGATTTTTTGTTCCATGTTTTTGGTGTTTTCTTGGTAACGCAGGGCAATTTCTTCCTTTTGCTGAATAAGCATTTCTTCCTTTTGAGAAGATATTTTTTTTAAATGTTTGAATTTTTTGGCCTTTCCCTTATATAATAACCATAAAGTTACAAATAGAATGCTTGCAACACCTGTTATCATGATTATTGTATAATTTGCTTTTGCGTCTTTTTTTGTGAATTCATCTTTTTGATCCGAAAGGATAGAGTTGATTATCAAATTGGATGCGGAAAGCATTTCGGATTTCAAATTGTTTTGAAGCTCAAGAGATTGTAATTTATATTTTTCTTCCAGAGGCTTATTGCCTAAAAGACGATACGCATGGCTCATCTTTTGATAAATAGAGGGGATCTCACTTTTTAATTTAGTTTGTTCAGATATTTCTAACGCTTTTTTGTAATATATTATAGCTGAATCATTTTCTTTATGATAGATCATCAAATCACCGTAGGACTTATAGGTGTATGAAAGAAAAGGGTAGTTGTATTTTTTTGCTGTACTGATTGCTTTGTTCAAGAAGGATTGAGCAGCTTTTGGATCGTTTACGGATAGATAATAATTGCCCAGTTCTACATAATTATTAATAATGTTTGGAAGGTATTTTTGAATTTCCAGTGTCCCCAATATCAATTGGTTTTCATTAAGATAATGAAATGCGGAATCAGGTTTTTCCATTGATTCATAGATCAAAGCGATGTTTTCATTAATTAGAGTTCGAGCAAATTTTTTTTCAGTTTCATCCTTTTCTAATTCAGGAATGATTGCTATTGCTTTTTTGCTTTCGGAAATGGCATTTGGAAGTAATTTCATATTGCCATATATACGACTGCGAATCCTTCTTATCTCAAAATTCAAATTCGGGTCTTTTAGAATTCGATTTTCATTTTGTGCCTTCTCAAGGTATTCTAATCCTTGTTTATAGATGCTTAGTTCCGTTAGGCACTGGGCAATGCGAAAATTACCGATAGCTATTCCGCGCGAATACTTTTTTTGATTGCTTGATTTTAGCGCTTTCTGTGAATATTTTATCGCTGCAGGCAAATTAAACTCTGTTGTTTTTATGTACGAAGAATCTAACAGGGCTTCAATTTCTAATATTTTTTTTTGTTCATTTTGCGAAAAAAAAATAACAGGAAAATATAAAAATATATATAGTAAGATTTTATTCATAGTATTAGAGGGCTAACTTATTCGAACAAACAAAATTAATATTATAAATTATTTTGATATAATGATTTATGCTGGTCATCATTTTATATTTTTTGTAAATATCTATCGAATATTTTTATTATAACATATTATGTTTATGAGTTATTGGGATTCATTTTATAGTTATCAATTAAAAACCACCCTATCTATATTTTTTACAAATACGACCAAGAGTGGTTATTATAGATCATGTAAAATTCAGTTGATTCATTATAGATCAATCGTCAATACTTTTTATTTATTCTAAGGTTTCCAAAAAGTCCATATCGTACCGTTGTAGACAGCCAATTGTCGATTGGTTGTGTCATATACCATTATTCCCGCGGTAGGGTTCATCAGGTTCAAATGTGGACTTGCTATTTTTGGCAGAACCATTGCCTTATTGGTGTCTGTCAAAACAAGGATTCCCGAAGTTATATCGCTTTCACCGTTTACGCCTATGGTTACTTTTGCACTGTTTGATTCTTTTTTATCGTCTTGTAATGAAGAGTCAACGTTATTGAATTGTGTGAACGTAATGTCATTATTCGATTTGTCTTTAACTGTCAACGGAAAAATTGGGTCTCCTGTAAGGTCAAACCATTTACCGGCTTTTTTGTATTTCATCTTTTTATCCGACAGATCAAAAATAATAGTTCCATCTACGATTGTTTCCTGCATTCCCCTGTATCCTGAACCTGTTGTAGAATTATAGGCGACAGGATTATTTGGTATTGTAGATACCCATGGGACAACAATTCCTTTGGCATTATCCACAGAATCATAAAATTCAAGGGAAATATCAGATTCAGCCGTTGTTGATTTTTTACCAATCGCTACCTGGGCAAAGACGGTAGTTGTGTATAGTATTGATAGTACTGTAATACTTTTTTTCATTGTTTTTATTGTGTTTAGAAAGAAAGATATAGAGGTGATTTTAGAGTTTTCACCTCTGCTATCCTTTTATTTGTTATTGATTTGGGCAGGCCTGTGTATTGAAACAATGCCAAGCTGCGGTTGTTGAGCCTTCTTTGATAGTATATATTTTAAGACAATCTGCTTCCTCATCATAAACCATCATTCCCTCAATAGGATTGGAGATCAGGCTTAAGTTTGCTGTTGTAGGAATTCTGTTCACTACAAATCCCTTTTCTTTGGATTCCAAAACAGTCCATGCGCCCTTGCGAACCATTGGCCAGTTATCTGCATCATCTTCACCAGCCCTTCCTAATGCTGATATACCATGGTCGGTCGCTAATGTTATTCCTCCTGTAGCACCAGGTTTGTAGCAGAAATTAGAAGACGTGCAAGTGTTTATCAAGCTGTTTTGGGAACTACCAATTGTTTGCCCTGTAGTATTGCTATAGTTGGCAGGTAAAGTTGAAAACTGAGGAATCCCATTGCTGTTCACGCATACTGAACTGGCACATAGATTTTCATTAGGAGCAGTGGAACCGGTTCCTGCTTTTACAGTACCTGAGGCATTTACAAGCTGAGGAGTCGTAATGTCGGCACCTCCTTCTATAGCATCTAGACAGCCGTCATTATCGGAGTCCAGATCCAATCTGTCGGGGATTCCGTCACCATCAGTATCACATTCAACAGATCCGATCAGTTTAAAATCATCATGTCCTATAGTTGCGGAAGAACCTCCATTAACTGAATGAAAATATACTCTGAATTTATAAGTTTTGCCCGGTTGCATATAGAAAGTGCCATTGGTTACATTGTAAACCAGATCTCCCTGATTGGGACTGTAAGCTTTATCTCCATGCAGAATATTGCTCGTAGAAAAATTATCATCGGATACCCTTAATAAATAATAATATTGTGTGTCTTCTCCCGTCTGAGAGGAGTTCATCGAATAATATCCAACACTTTTTATAGCTACATATTGGTTAGGAGTTACTGCATATTCTATATACTCATTATTTGCTATGGCTTGAGATTCATTAACAGCATTGATTCCTGAAAGTTGCTGGTAATTATGTGAAGTTTGAAGTGTTCTGCTTAATCCTGCACCTGCAATACTACTGGATGCCGTAAGAGCTGATGTGTAGATCGAAGCTGTATAATTTCCGCTATTCCAGTAAATAATAAGTTGTTGTGAAGTATTGGAACATTCTTCAGTATCTAAAATCCCATCGTTGTCATCATCCAGATCACAGGCGTCAGGGATTCCGTCCCCATCACTGTCCAAAGGGGTAAGGTTGGTTATAATAATAGGATTTGAAGCAGAACTATAACAACCACCTGTGCTGCTATAATAAAATGCATAATATGTTCCTGCGCCAGCCTGTGTGATCTGAGTTCCAGAAAGTGGCGTCCCTGTATGTGTGCTATTTGTAAACCAGACTAAAGATGTCCCTGATGGAACTGTTCCTGTATGGGCTGTGTTAAGGTCTGTATATTTTGCAGGACAGGAGTACGACAGGTTTTTTACAGATGGCGCTGCCAATGTAAGATTAGTTACAACAACAGCGTTTGAGACAGAACTGTAACAGTTTCCTGTACTGCTATAATAAAATGCATAATATGTTCCTGCGCCGGCTTGTGTGATTTGAGTTCCAGAAAGTGGCGTCCCTGTATGTGTGCTATTTGTAAACCAGACTAAAGATGTCCCTGATGGAACTGTTCCTGTATGGGCTGTGTTAAGGTTTATATAATTTGCAGGGCAGGAGTATGACAGATTTTGGACGGGTGGAGCAGTGGTCGCAGGATTAGCTACAACAACGGAATTTGAAGCCGGACTATAACATCCGTTTGTGCCATCATAATAAAAGGCATAATATGTTCCTGCGACAGCTTGTGTAACTTGAGTTCCAGAAAGCGGCGTTCCTGTATGTGCGCTATTTGTAAACCATACCAATGATGCGCTGGACGGAACCGTTCCCGTATGTGCCGTGTTGAGATTTATATAAGTAGTAGGACAAGAGTATGATAGGTTCTTAACTGTAGGCGCTGTAGTTCCTGCTGAACAAGCTGGTTTTATCGATACTCCGCATATTGCCATAAGTGAACCTGCTAAGCCGCCATTTCCATTTATGGTCAAACTGGTATATGCATTAGATGCAGATATTTTGAACAGCCCACCGCCGCCGCCACTTGTTCCACTTGTGTCAAGAGGAGCCCCTGCACCGGAATAAATGGTGTTACCGCTTATTGTAGAATAACAGTTGGTTCCAGCCGTAATGTTAACTGTACCTCCATTGGAATTGAATACAAAATTTTCATTATAAGAAGTGTATCCGCCTGTTCCTGTCGCGGTTAAAACAACTACCAGGTCATTAACCGGCTTGTTGAAATTTAGCGTGATACTCCAGGGACTGTAGGCTGTTGGGTTCCATAGGTCTCCAGCACCTACAAGTAATGAATTGTTGGATGTGGTAACTGCTCCTGAGCAACTGGACCAAGCACCATAAGAATAATTTTGAATATCACCTGTATAAGTAGTGGTGACGGTCACACCGTTTACCACCACAGAGCCGGATCTTGGTATATTTGTAGTTCCTCCACTACATGTTACCTGTGCATTACCATTTATACTCGATAAAAGAAAAAGCATCAGGACAATTATTTTTGTGTTTTTTAATATTAATTTCATTTTTTCCCTTATTAATGTTTATTTCTTGTTTTTTCAAGTGGATTAACTGAAGAATTGTATGGCAGATGCTCTAGTCTTAACCATTTTCTACTGCTGGCATCGTAGTAATAATATCCCTTTGCGGTGATGTTATTGGTCCTGCCTTGTGGCTTAGAATCCGGTTCTGATATAAATACGACTTTCTTATCCGTGAATTCAAAGTTGTCGGCAGTCCTGAGTTCATCACCTGTCCATATCTCGGCAATGAGACCTGTTTTTGTTGTATTATGAGTGTTGTTGTCAACTTGTGAAAAAGCTGATATGGAAAATACGGCAGAGATCATGAAAATGATTTTTTTCATTTTTAGAATGTTTTTGATTTTAAAGATTGGTTTTTGGAACAATTATGATATTCACTTTTACATGGCTTTGTAAATAGTGACTATGCCATACTAAAGCGATTACATTATTTAATTCCATTAAATTTTGACATAAGAGTATCTAGGTCTTCAGAAAGATGTATTTCCGAAAACCGAAATGCTTGAGATTGGAATCAATCTCTATATCGGTGCTTTATTTATTAAGGATCGGGCAAATTACTATCCGTTTCAAGAGCTTTTAAAGCTATTGATGGTTTTGTTTGTACTTAGCCAAGCCTTTTCAAACTTTTGTCTATAAAACAGGAAATGGAGGAGGACGAACAGAATATAGAACAGATTCTGGTTTTAGGATTTTAATATTATTGGTATAAAAACCAAGGAAAATTACTAGAAAAGTAAATAAAGTAAATTTTACAAAGTCGTTTATAGCATATGCTTTTGACTTGGAATTTTGAGGCGAGGTGATTGTTGCAACGTCTAATTTTCCAGCTTTTTCAAATAATAATTCTGATGAGAATGGTTTTGGGATGAACTTGTGTGCGATGATAGCTTGTTTTATCATCGTACTTTTTTGTTTCTTTGGCTTAGAAGTCGTTACAACTGGAGTTGCTTTAGTTTTTTTCTTCTCTTTTTTGTCAGGCTTACTTTTAATTAAAACAATTTCTATATTATCGCTTAAATTAGTGATCACTACACCTTCAGTTACATAGATCTTGGCCTTTTCAGGCTGAGGACTTTGTTCTTCTGATGACTTGGATATGTTATCAGCATTTGAAACAATATCCTCGTCAATATGAATTTTGGCAAAGCCGGAAATAGAAATAAGTAATAAAAATGTACCAAAAGCCCTCACAAAAAATTGTGAAACCATAGTGTTTTTTTTCATCATTTGTGTTTTTCAATTCCTACAGGTATCTATAAGAATTGATGTGCAAATGAAAAAAAAACGACTTTATTATCAATGATTTCTATATACTATAATTGTACTATTTTGTTTTAAAGTATTGAAAATTAGTTTGTTTTTTTGTTATATCTGTTTTATGGATCTCTATGTAAGCAAAAAGGTAAATCAAGCGATCTACCTTTTTTGTTGTTTTTTATAATCTGTTCTGCTCATCCGTTTTTCGTCCGGCTTTTGCATCTTTTACTTTCTGATTTCCGAAGTTATATTTCAGATTGATCATAAAATACTGCGTATCGCGATAATCTTTGAAGTATTGGTTCTGGTCAGCATATCTTGTTGATATTGTATTCTTATCCGTTCGGAAAATATCATTGAAAACCAGACCAGCTTCCAATTTTTTATCAAACATTTTTTTGTTAATGATAACATTCGTTCTCTGGGAAGAACTGATGTCAAATGAACCCTGGATCGTCTTGGAATTGTAAACATAAGACACATTCAAATCCCAGGTTTTTGCTTTGTCCAAAGTGATCTGTGTGGAAATATTTGCATTGTAAAAGAACACATCGTTTTTATACAAAATCTTATCAGTTCCCATAAAATAATTCTCCTGATATTCTCCCATTGCAAAAAGATTCAGTTTCCAGAATGGCTTTATAGAAAAGTTTTTTGAGAAATTCACGCCTAGATTTTGTCCGTGGTCAATATTGGTATAATTATAAACTGTTTCAAAAGTCTGCGGATTTTGGATTGAAATTTCCATGGACGGATCTTTGATATAGCTGTAATAAGTTTCAAAATTCCAGTCTTTTACGGTGTAGGTCAAGCTAAGATTATGAATAATAGTCGATCTCAAATACGCATCACCTTGAAAATAAGAATATAGATTGTAATAAGATTTTGAAGGATTCAGGAAATCATAATTCGGTCGGTCGATCCTTTTTCCGTACGAGAATCCTAATTGCTGGTCTTCTTTCAGGTTATACATCAGATAAAAAGTAGGGAAGAGTCCGGTTCTGGTCGTCTTGTTTTCTACAATTGGATTGTCAGAATTGGTTCTGATCAATGTCGTTTCCGAGCGCAAACCAGCTTTTATTTCCCATTTTTCCCATTTGTATTCTGAGGAAATATAACCAGCAAAAATATTCTCTTTATAATTAAATAGGTTACTTTTTGTCAAATCAGGAATCAAAGTTCCGCTTGTTCCATCAAAGAAATCGAGGTTATTTTTATTGTTTACAAAACTGTATTTCAGTCCGCTTTCCAAAGTGAATTTATCATTAGAAAATCGATGGTCCAACTGCGTTGCATAAAGCGAAATATCCTGAACACTATTATTCGCAAATCTGTTATTACTTGTAGGTTGACCCTCAAAATTCAATAAAGTTGCAACATCCTGATTTTCTTTGAAGCGTTTTGTACTCGAGTTATTGGTCCAGGTCAGGTTGTTGTTCCCAAATTTTTTATCATAAACCAGATAAGAATTAAAACTGTTATCATATTGCTTTTTCTTGTTGGAGGTCAAATAATTGGATTGTAATTGATTGTTTTCTGTGTTGTAAATATTAGTTGGAACATTATAAAGACCATTATTATTTGGCGCATTATAACCATCAAAACCAAACTGGATGGTTGACAAACTATCTACGGTATATTGTCCGGAAAAGTTGTAAATGTGCTGTTCGTGAGCGTGTGTTTTTCTCACCATATCACTTTCCCAACGGGTTTTATCTTTATCAAAAATCACGACATCAAAGTTTTTTCGTACATAATCTCCTGACACAAAATTATAATTCCCGGTCAGTTGCCATTTGTCCGTATTGTAAGATTGCGAAGTTCCAACCATTCCTTTGGCATAAGTGGCTTGTGTGTATCTTGTCGAGATTCTTCCTTTGTACCCGGAAAGAACATTTTGCTTCATTTTGATATTGATAACAGCGCCTCCCTGAGCTTCGTATTTTGCAGGTGGATTTGTGATAACTTCAACGGAGGAAACATTATTTCCGTCAGTATTTTCAAGAAGTTGTTTCAACTGCTCCTGAGTCATCAATGTTTTCTTATCATTGATCGTTACAATGATTTGCGAATTTCCACGAACGCTTAATTCTTCATTTTTTACTAAGATATTGGGTGTGTTTTTCAAGATATCCCAGGCATTCAGATTTTGAAGAGGTGTTTTATCGATATTAAATTCCAATCGGTCAATTTTCCTTTTCAGTAAAGGTTTGTTAGCTTTTATCGTGACACCGGCAATTGATTTTACAGTGTCTTTTTTGAGAATGATATTCAGAAATTCATTTTCTTCCAGAGTGATTTCATAATCCTGGTAATCCGATTTTTTGATTGTTATTGAGACAGGAAACTTTGAAATTCCTTCAAGACTAAAGTTCCCTTCTTTATCAGAATAGAATATTGTTTTGTTTTCATTGATTTCAATACTTGATTCGGAAATAGGCTCCTGATTTTCGTTCTCGATGTGTCCTTTGATATTCTGACTCCAAATCACAGTTGGTATCAATAATATCATTATTAAATAAGTTTTCATAGCTAACAATTTCATTTCAATAATTTTGACAAAATTGAGACGAATCGCAGGAAAGTTTTGTTAATGAACGGTTAATGGAAGGTTAATGCCTGTTTTGAAAGAAAATTGATTGTATTTTTGATGTTTAGAAACACGAAGGCACAAAGATTTCTTTTGTAATCGGCTGTTTTTAAGGCACTATAAAATCGAAGATTTTCCTTGTGTCTTACAACGTAATATTGGGATAAATTCCTCGTGCCTTAGTGTTTAAAATATCCATATCTTCAAGAATATGAATCGGAAGAAAAACATCACGATTATTTTGTTCGCATTCAGCCTTGTTATTTTGGTTGTTCTGCAAGGCTATTACATCTACAATTCTTATCGTCTCGAGGAGAAAGAACTCATCAGACAAGCAAGGGTCATTGCAGACAAGACACTTGACACAATGGAAAAATATGAAACAGAAACCAATGAAGAAAAATTGGTAGGCGATTTTGAAAGACTGAAAAAAGGAATTGTTATCCAAAAGGAACAGATCACGCATCCTGAAAGAATTTATAGTTCGGAAAAACTTTACAATGAAAAACTAGAAAAAATTCTAAAAAAGAATATTGCAGATTCGGGTTTTGAGATCGCTATCAAAAGTGAGATCTATTCGATATTGGATGAAGTTCAGAAAAAAGAGCTTTTGCCAAAAGATCGTTCACTTGTTTTGTATCAAACTGTAAAAAAGATGTCAAAACCTTTGACCATTAATGAAGGCAAATGGTCCAGCCGTCAATCCAGAGAAAATACAGACCTGAAGCTGGATGAAAAAAACTATTATCTGGTAAAATCTAAATCGACTTTTCAGCTTTTGAATGTCAAAACCTTAGTTTTAAAGAAAGTGATTCCTTTGATCATCGTTAGTCTGTTGATTGTGATTCTAATTGTAATTCTATTCCGAAATAGTATCAAAAACCTGAATCGTCAGGAAAAGAAGATCTCACAACTCCACACAACAATAGATTCGATCGCTCACGAACTGAATACGCCAATTACAACCTTGAAGTTCTCAGTTGCCCAATCTTCTGATTCTGAAACCAAAACTTTGTTGGAACGCCAGATCAAACGTCTTGAAAATATCGTTTCGTCTATTCATAACAATGATTCTGATGATGTTTTAATTGATAAAAAAGAGATTGAGAACTATTTTTCCGAGATTAAAAAGTCTTTTGACAAAATCGATTTCAAAATTAAATTGGATTTTTCTGAGAATAAGTCTTTGTTTCAAAATGATTTCAAGCAAATTATGGACAATCTCATCGATAATTCATCAAAATACGGAGCAAAAGAAATCGAGGTTTTCATTAAAGCAAATAAACTGATTGAAATGGAAGTTTCTGACGACGGAATAGGAATTCCGAAAGATGAAAAACAAAATATTTTTGATAAATATTACCGAATTACGAGAGATGAAAATCTTCACGTGAATGGTCTCGGTGTCGGACTTTTCCTGGTCAAGAAGATCGTTGACAAATATAAAGGCGATATCGAAGTGAATCCAAAAAAGAAAGGTGTTTCATTTAAAATAACGATTCCGAATGAAGCCTAAGATCTTATTAGTTGAAGACGACCCGGATCTGGGAATGGTTCTGAAGCAATACCTGGAATTCTCTGATTTCGATGTGAATTGGATCCCGAATCCTGAAGAAATTCTGAAAAACAAAAAGCAGATTGACCAATATCAATTAGCAATTCTTGATGTGATGTTACCAGTCATTGACGGCTTTGAATTGTCCAAAGAAATCCGGAAAACTTCTGACATACCATTCTTGTTTCTGACAGCGAAAGGCCAGAGTATCGATAGGATTTTAGGTTTAAAACTAGGTGCCGATGATTACATCACAAAACCTTGCGAACCCGAAGAATTGATCTTAAGAATCAAAAATATTCTCAAAAGACAACATAATTCTATAAAAGCAATAATTAAAATAGGGAATTATTCTTTCATTCCGTCGCAGTTTCAATTACTTTTTCAGGATGAAACAATTCAGTTGACTGAGAAAGAATCTGAGTTGCTGCTTTTACTTTCCAAAAACAATCAGAAGATCATTAATCGCAAAGAAATCCTTGAAACGCTCTGGGGAGAAAATGATTATTTCTTGGGCAGAAGTCTGGACGTTTTCATGACCAGGCTGCGCAAGTATTTTCAGAAAGATGAGAGAATCAGATTCGATTCTGTTCGTGGAATAGGTTTCAAGGTAGAATTTCCTGAATAATTGAAGCTGATGATATTCTTTCAATAGTATGTAACATTTCTTATATCAAAGCTCCGTAGGAGCGATAAGTTTGTAGCGAAATATTTAACAATGATTTTGAGTTAGCTCTGAATGCCAGTCGAGCTCCGTAGGAGCGGCACTTTAATAGAACATCGTTAACATATTAATAACGGTTTCTTGATTTCCGTTATAGTTTTACAAACTACAAAATCAAATATGTAATCTTATATAATTGTCAAATTCATAATAAAAATTATTGATTGATGATTTTTCACTAAAGTGTAATCCGTTACTTTTCATTTATTTATAATTTTTTATATTAGCGCCCCCAATTGTTAAACGAAGATTTAATCCAGTAATCGATGACCAAAAAAGGCCAAATAGTTGAAATACCTGAAAGCGCTCCGATCTATAGTAGAGAATTGCCGGTATTTCATTCAAAAAAAGATGAATTCATCTGGAAATCCCGGAAAATAGAGTATTCTCTGTTCGACGGATTTTTGGTTGGGGAAAATCAGGGTGTGGAGAATTTTAAGATTGGACAACGAAAGGGAATCAATGTCGGTGGGAAAAAAGAACCTTTGTATGTCATCGGGATCGATAAGAAGGAAAATAGGCTTTTTGTGGGCGCAGGAGATTCGCACCCGGGACTATTGACAGATACCATTCGTCTTGGAGAAAATTTAAAATTAAATGATATCAGTTTTTCGAAAGAAGAATTAGAAAATGGAATTGATGTGGAAATTTCAACCTCAATAAATGAAGATGATCTTTCAGCTAAACTTTACGGATTTGATGAAAGTTTTTTTCTGGAATTTGAAAATAAAGTCTCAGTAACTGTTGAGTATAACCCATTCAATATCATTTATCAAAATAGAATTATAAAGAGTTATTAAAAAATAATTAAATATTTACTTATGAAATTAAAGGTTTCCTTTTTTGCAAGTATTATTTCGTTGGTTGGTTTTGCACAGTCAGCTCCGTCTTATTATTCAGGAGTTAACTTCAACAAAACTAAAAATGAATTAAAGAGTGAACTTGCAACTTTAATCACAACAACACACACAAAAACTATTTCTTACAGCGAGTTGCAAACGCTTTTGAAAAGCAGTGATGTTGACCCTCAGAATCCGTCCAACTTATTGTTGATCTACGGTTCCCAGGCCTCCGGAACACATCAGAGAAGTCGCGCTATCAATGGTTCTTGGAACCGTGAGCATGTTTATGCAAAATCAAAGGGAACGCCTAATTTGGGAACATCCGGTCCCGGAGCGGATGGTCACCACCTTCGTCCTGCAGACAATACCTTGAACAGCACAAGAGGAAGTTTGTTATTTGATGACGGAACCGGAGCTACAGCATATAAGACAAGCCGTGGCGGTTGGTATCCTGGTGAAGAGTGGAAGGGTGATGTCGCAAGGATCTTGATGTATATGTATGTAAGATACAACACAAGATGTCTACCTCTGAATATTACAATGAATCCGGCAACTTATTCTTCAGACTTTCCGGATATCCTTTTGAAATGGAATGTAGAAGACCCAGTTTCTGATTTCGAAAGACAAAGAAACAATGTGGTAGCTAATACACAGCATAATAGAAACCCATTTATCGATAATCCATATTTGGCAACGGTAATTTGGGGTGGTCCAGCTGCTCAGAATACTTGGCCGGATACCTTCAATGGCGGAACTTCTGGTGATACCGAAGCTCCAACTGTACCAACAAACTTGGCGGTTTCAGGAAAAACATCTTCAAGTATTTCTTTATCTTGGACAGCTTCTATGGATAATGTTGGCGTAAACAGCTATGACATCTATATGAACAATGCCTATAAAATGTCTGTATCTACTAATAGTGGAACTGTAACAGGTCTTGCACCGGCTACAACTTATTCTTTCTATGTAGTTGCTAAAGATTTTGCTGGAAACAAATCTACAAATAGTACATCAGTAGAGGGAACAACAGAAAACGGAACAACTCCGGGAACTGGAACAACTTGTGGTACGGAAGATTTTGAAAGTATGCCTGCTGTTGCTTCTAATTATTCGGATAGAGAATGGTCTAACCAGAATATTGTTTGGACTGCAACTAATGCAAGAACCGACAAACAGATCTATATTGATGGTGATAACAACAGAGCGATCTGTATCAGAAAAGGCTCCTTGAAATCGTCTACAATTTCCGGAGGTATCGGTTCATTGACGGTTAAAACCTATCTGCCTTTCAGTGATTCGGATGGTAATTATACTTTGAAGATCAATGGTGTGGTGAAGGGTCAGATTCCTTATTCCAAAACGGCCAAGACCTATACGATCAATGATATCAATGTAGATGGCAATGTGGTCATTGAGCTTATAGATGACACAACAAGCAACAGGGTATCTTTCGATAATTTGTCATGGACTTGTTATTCAAAATTGGCGGTTGGAGAATCAGCTTCCAAAAATCAGAAAATGACTGTTTATCCAAATCCTGTTAAAAACAGCGAATTGTTCATCAGTGGAATTTCTAAAAATGAAACTGTTCAGATCTACAGCGCAAGCGGACAATTGGTCCAAACCATCAATAACGTCAACAACAACGAAAAGGTCAGCTTGAAAAAGCTTTCTAAAGGGGTCTATTTTGTGAAGACAAAATCAGGCAGCACGAAAGTAATTATTGATTAATTGATTTAAAATCATAACAAAAAGGTCAGGAGTTTTTCTTCTGGCCTTTTTTATTTTAAGGATATAGATTGATATTTGCTCCGTAGGAGCGAAATGTTTGTAAAAAGAATAGGATAGAAAAATGGGAGCACCGTAGGTGCGAAACTTTTCTCATCCTGTCAAATATCATTGGATATCTGAGACCAATGCTTTAATTTTGTTGTATTGAAAGTATTCATTTCCATATTCATTATATTCACAATAGCATTGCGACCGGTAATGCCATTGATTGATTATGCTGTGAATTATAATTTCATTACCAAAAATCTTTGCGAAAACAGAACAAAAAAAGAAATGGATTGTAAAGGAAAATGCTACTTGGCCAAAGAACTTTCCAAAACCTCTCAGAACTCTGCAAGGCAAGACCAACTGAAACTTTCCGTATTCTCAGAATTATTTACTGTAGGCAATGTTTTCACTGTTATTAATAATATTAATTTCAATCTGAAAAATCTAAAGCAGAATTCTTTTTTATCTCAATTCTACACTTTCTCATTAACCTCGAGAATATTCCATCCGCCCTTGTTTTAGTAATAAAAAAATATTCTTTAATTGAGCAAAGCTCCCATTGTGCCTTAAAACATTTAGTTAAAAAATAACCTTGTGCGCTTTGTGTTTAATTAAGAAATAACCAAAATTAACTGAGCGATTAATATTTGCGACTTTAAAACAGTTAATAGCTAGAAAATCTTTGCGCCTTTGCGTTAAAATTTATTATTAATTCAACTTTAAAAAATGAAATCCAATATATTAATGATACTGCTTTCGGTGTCCGCACTCTCTTGTGCACAGGAAGCACCCAAAGTAAAACAGGTTTCCAAAATGAAACCCAAGACCGAGCTCAAAGGAGTGAAGGTCGTGAATACCGATGACCCGGTCTGTCACATGAAAACGGCCGAATTCCTAAAAGATACCGTCATTTATAAAGGTAAAATTTATGGTTTTTGCAGCGACCATTGTAAAAAAGAATTTAGGAAAAGCCCAGCCAAATACGCTTTGAAATGACAAACAGAAAGAAACAAAAGTCTTTCCGGAAAAGCAAACTGATTATTCCGATTATAGTTTTTGCGGTACTATTTTTGGTGATAGGAATTGGGATGAGCTACTTCAGGAAAAGTCTTTATACGGTAATGAAAGTCCCGGATTTTGCTTTGACGGATCAAAATTCCAGGAAGATCACCGATAAGGATATGCTGGGGAAAGTTTATCTTGTAGAGTTCTTTTACAGCCGTTGTCCCACGATCTGTCCCGTGATGAATTCGAATATGAAATATATCGATGAGCAGATCAATGATCCGGATTTTGGAATCATCTCGATCAGCATAGACCCATCCAACGATACGCCGGAAGTGCTTAAAGATCATGCTAGAATGATTGGTGCTGATTCGCCTAATTGGCATTTTCTATCAGGAGACAGGGATTATATCGGTAACTTGGCGGACAAGTTCGATATCTATGTAGGGGACAAGGAAGATGATGCGGAGAGTCTCAACCACAGCGGGATGATTGCTTTGGTGGATAAAGAAGGGAATCTGCGCTGCAGGTTCGATGAGAACAATATGCCGGTTCTTTATTATTCAGGTTTGAATTATGAAGATGCGGCCGGAACAAAAACCAGTCTGAGAGGAAGGTACCATCCGGACAGGGAAAAATTGATAGAAGATATCAGAAAATTATTAAAACGATAAATGTCTAATTACTAAAAAAAGTTATTATGAAAATCAAGAAATTATTTCTGGCAAGTGCCATATCTGCAGCAACTTTTGCTGCTGCACAGTTTAAGCAGACACCACTTCCTTATGCTTACAACGCTTTGGAAGGCTCTGTAGATGCGCAGACCATGGAGATCCATTATACCAAACATGCGGCCGCCTATGTTTCTAATCTTAACAAAGCCATTGCGGGGACACCATTGGAAAAAGAAAGCCTGGAAAAGATCCTTTCCCACGTTTCAAAAGAAAGTCCGGCGGTTAGAAACAACGCTGGCGGACATTACAACCACGAGTTGTTCTGGACCGTGTTGACACCTGAGAAGAACACGCAGCCTTCTGCAAAACTGGCAAAGGCAATTAACGAGACATTCGGAAGCCTGGATGCTTTGAAAGAGAAACTCAGTAAAGCAGGAGCGGACCGTTTCGGTTCTGGTTGGGCCTGGTTGGTAGTAACAGCGGATAAAAAATTAGCTGTGACTTCTACAGGAAATCAGGACAATCCTTTGATGGATATTGCTGAGGTCAAAGGAACACCGATCTTTGGAATCGATGTCTGGGAACACGCCTATTACCTGAAATATCAGAACAAAAGAGCAGATTATCTGGCAGCACTCTGGAACGTGACCAATTGGAAAGAGATCAGCAGAAGATACGAGGAAGCTATTAAATAACAACCCTAATACCTTAAAAAAGCACAGCTTGTCTGTGCTTTTTAAAACCTTCAAATCAGACACTTGAAATTGATCTTTAACCTTTTACTCACCTTTTATTTGGTATTCAAACCGGTGTTGCCATTGGTGGAGTATGTGGTTAACTATGATTATATTTCGGATGTCTTGTGTATCAACAAGAAAAAACCGGAGTTACATTGCAATGGCAAATGCTACTTGGGAAAAGAGCTCGCTAAAAACAGCTCAGAAGATTCCAGATCCAAAAATCTGACACAGAAGATCATCGACTGTTACATTCCTGTTGAGATTTCAGCGGTCAAAACAGTAGGGCAGAGATTCTTTACCAGTCCTATTTTCACACACGCCACAGATTATTCTTATCTGTTCCTGAAACATATTTTCAGACCTCCCATTATTTAGATTTTCAAATTCATTATTAGGGCGATTCCCTCTCCAGCGCTAAACCTACCGCTCGGGTCAGGTTGGAAATTTATCCTGAGCTTGCCGAAGGACTCATATCTTTTTGTCTTATGATGATTAGACTTCATCATGAACATTTCAGTCAAGACAAAAAAAGTATAACTGTTACCGTCCCTATCGCAAAATCACAAAACCTAAATTTCAAAAAAAATAGAAAGTCTTTTATCAATCAGAGACAGCAAAAATTATGAGCATTTGACGAAGTCAAATCTTTGTGCCTTAAAAGCATTGAATCGTCCAAAAAGCCCTTGCGCGTTTGTGTTCAACAAAATATTTGACGAAGTCAGACCTTTGTGCCTTAAAACATAGAATTGCTCAAGAATCTTTTGTGCCTTCGTGTCCAAAAACTATATAATTAACAGTTAAACGAATAAACAAATCAACAGTTTAACAACATAACATCTAAACAAATGAAAATCTATAAACTCTTATCATTACTATTCATTACATTCTTAACACTTTCATCTTGCAGTAACAATGACGATGAGGATATTCAGGACAATACAGCAGGAAATCTCCAGCTCAAGTTCGAGAATGGGTTCAACAACCTCGGCGATATCGTTCTCAATCAGACCACACAAACCTCAGCTAATGGTCAGAAACACCAATTTTCAACCCTCAAATACATCATCAGTAATATCTCATTGATTGATGAAAACGGAACAGAATTCAAGTATCATTATAATGATCCAGATAAAGGCGCTTTCATCATCAACCAGTCCCAAGCAGCAGGCGGCATCGTCTATATCAACCTTTCCGAAATCCCGAAAGGTAACTACAAGAAAATCAAACTAGGATTGGGCATCAGCCCAACAGCTTATCTCATTGGTCAGGACGGGCAAGGTCTGTTCTGGGAAAAAGCCAAACAGGAAGGGATGGCCTGGTCCTGGGCTACCGGTTACATTTTTACCAAACTGGAAGGGAAGTATGGAACATCAACACCTGACACCGGGTTTATGAACCATTGCGGCAATATGGGCGATACAGCAGCTAACGGTACACCGGACCTGTACAGAGAAGTTGTTTTGGATATGCCAACTACGGCTAGAGTTAGTAAAGATATCACGCCTTCTGTTCACATTCTGGCAGACTTTAACCAATACCTGAGCGGTAAAAAAGCACTGACTTTAGATCTTAATAACAATATGGCAATGGGTAGCAGTCAGCATCTGGTGGATGTCAGCAACAACCTTATCAATATGTTCAAAGTTGACCATGTTCATAATGATTAGTTTGATTCGACAATTCCAAAGGGGACGATCGCGTTCTCTTTGGATCTCCTTCATTGTGCTTTCCGGGATATTGATCTCTTGCTCCAATGAATATGAAGGCGAAGTTTTTGAAGAAGATAAAGCTTACGATCTGGAGGTTCCGACCAGCTTTCCGGCATTGGCATTTGATACCGATAAAAATCCTGTAACTGTGAATGGTATTGCCTTGGGCAAAAAATTATTCTATGAAGGCAAATTATCTCGTAATAATACCATTTCTTGTGGGTTCTGTCATATCCAGGAGTATGCGTTCACACATCATGGGCATCCGGTAAGCCATGGGATTGATGATAAATTAGGTATCCGCAATGCACTACCGATCCAGAATATGGCATTTATTAAAAACTATACCTGGGATGGCGTGAGTCATAATCTGGATGAACGGTCTTTGGTTCCGATTACTACTGACTTTGAAATGGACAGTTCTCTGCCTGAGGTGGTCTCGAAACTAAATCAGGATACCAATTATAAGAAGATGTTCAAAGCCGCTTATGGCGATGAAAATATTACAGGCGAAAGGATTTTGAAGGCCTTGACCCAATTTATGGTGACAATGATTTCTGCCGATTCCAAATACGACAGAATGAAGAAAGGAACAGCCACATTCACGAATGAAGAAATGCAGGGCTTGGCATTATTTCAGAACAAATGCAGCAGTTGCCACTCCGGGGAATTGTTTACGGATGAAAGTTACCGGAATACCGGGATGTATTATAATGCACAGTATGACGACCGGGGAAGATACCGTGTGACATTGGACTGGAATGATAATATGAAATTCCGCGTGCCAAGCCTTCGGAATGTAGAATATACTGCGCCTTATATGCACGATGGCCGTTTTTATTCTCTGGATGCGGTTCTAAACTTCTATTCGGATAATGTAGAGAATCAAGCCAATCTGGACCCGCTTCTGAAACAAAACGGACACGTCGGTATCCCAATGACTACTTTAGAAAAACAATACATCATCACTTTTCTGAAAACGCTCAGTGACCCACAATTTATTACCAACAAGCAATTTGCAGAATAGCAACAGTCATTGTCATTGCGAACAAAGTGAAGCAATCTCAATAATAATTATCTCGCAGATCAAACAAATCAGGCAGATTTAATGATCTGCAAAATCCAAACGATCTGCGAGAAATAAAATCAACCTTATCTAAGTAAGCGTCTTTTGTACTTCTAACAAGCAAAAATCCTCATGAACTTTATGGTTTAAACAATCCCAATCAATGAAAAAATCAATCATACTCATAATACTATTTATTTTGTCTCAGCAAATAAAAGCCAACCGGGACAGCCTGTATGTTCCACAATACCAAAACCGGTTACAGCATTTATCCGGATACGAAGAATTTTTCTGTGATGCCTGTGGCTGTGCTGCCGGCAACGGCTCATCAGGCTTCGAATCATTACTCAATCCCCAGTTCATCGGAGTCAAATATTTTGCCCAGCATTACAAAGCCAAAGAAAACCTGTTCACACAGGACTTGACACAAGACCAGTACTTTAACACCATCCAGATCTGGGGAAAGATTCCTGTGACCAAGAAATTAAGTATCTACGGGAGCATTCCGTTTCAGTTTCACGAGAAGAAAACCTTGCAGGGCGATATCAACATCAGTGGAATAGGAGACGCCAGTGTAATGGGAATCTACGAAATCCTAAAATCAAAAAACGAATTCCATCAGCTGAATGGCGGCGTAGGTGTAAAGATCCCACTGGGAAGATTTGACGAGAAAGGCATTACAGGTGTCAATCCGAGTTTCCAGTTAGGAACAGGAAGCTGGGATTATCAGTTGGCACTGAGCTACAAATTTCAGAAAAAACGCTTTGCCCTGATGCTGAACACCGATTATACCATTAAAACCGAAAATAAAAAACATTATCGGTTCGGTAACCAGTGGAACTATGCTGCAACAGGGTTTTACAGGTTATGGCGCAATGAGAACAGCATCTTTTCTGGGAAGTTGGGACTGCAGGGCGAGGTCTATGAATGGAACAGGCAGTTTGGCGAAGTGATGCCCGGAACTGCTGGCAGTGCTTTGTATGGTAAACTGGGATTCGAGGTATCATATAAAAAGTTCAGTCTCGGTAGTGAATTGATGTTGCCTGCTTATACCCAATTGGCAGGCGGCGACATAGAATCCCGATCTAGATTCAGCTTATTTATCAACTTCGGGCTGTAAAAATGCTTCTTTTTATTTTTTGTACCTTACATCCAATAATAATATAGCAATTATTGAGATATTTTCATTGTTCATATTTTTTGTTGGCCTCTCGGTCACGATGTTGATAATTGTTTTTTCTAATTACAAAAAGTAAAAGTTATGAGAATAGGTTTATTAGGATTCGGCAAAGCAGGGAGAGCGGTTGCAAATGTCATTTTGCTCGATAAGACGTTTTCTCTGGAATGGGTTTACAGGCGAAGCCATGCCATGGAACATACCTCGGCCAAGGATTTTTTGGGAGTAGAAGCATCTGATCAGGGGTCGATCTACTCCATGGAAAGTATAGGTATTGCAGAACTGGTGGAAAGACATCCTGTAGATGTGGTGATCGATTTTTCAGACGCTAGTGCCGTTCATATTTATGGAAATGTATTGGCAGACAGAGGTGTCAAGATCATTTCAGCAATATCTCATTACAAGGAGGATGATCTGAAACTGTTGAAGGAGCTGTCGAAAAGGACCGCCGTATTTTGGTCGCCCAACATCACCTTGGGGGTTAATTACCTTTTATTTGCGGCCTCATTATTAAAGAACATTGCACCTGGTGTGGATATAGAGGTGGTGGAAGAACATTTCAAAGCAAAGTCCGGTGTTTCCGGGACAGCAATAAAAATTGCTGAGACCTTGGAAATTGAGACCGACAATATTAATTCGGTACGGGCCGGAGGCATTGTCGGGAAGCACGAGGTTATTTTCGGTTTTCCTTACCAGACCGTAAGGCTGGTTCATGAGTCCATATCCAGGGAAGCTTTTGGCAGTGGTGCTTTGTTTGTTGCTGAAAATTTAAAGAGCAAAGGCAGGGGATTTTATAATTTTGAGGATATCCTTCGTCCTTACTTCTTTTCACAGCCTACCTTATCCTGATTATAATTGTCAAATTGATAATAAAAATATATAGAGGGCACTACTTATTTACATATAATTAAACTATTTATTCTTACAGATTTATCAGATTTTAAGTTTGAAATCTGCCCGATCAGGAAAATCTGCGAGAACCGAAAAGACTTTTAGTATTGCTTTACTAAATAGAAATTATTGATATGAAATTATCTTATCATCTCTAAAATAAGCTTTAAACTGTATTTGCTAGGTCTTCGAATCATGATTCGAAGACCTTTTTGTATATAATTGATTAAAAATGATATGATTGGAGAATAATATTAATACTATTTTCGTTTTATAAGTAATTTATGTTATTTTCCTAAAAACTAAAATGATGAAAACAAATTTCTATTCCTCCGATCCGGGTGAGGACCTATCTATTATCTTGCTGTATGAGATCCTCAACCGTCTGGATAACTTTGGAACCAAAAGCCAATCCAAAGATCTGTTGGACAGTGCCGACCTCAAACAGATCTACAACCTGAGCGACAGCTCTATCTACCGTTTGAGGCGAAACAAAAAGATAAAATATATCAAGTTGGGTGGTAAATATTATTATTCCCGTAGGTCGATAGAAGAAGAACTGCTGAAATAAAACTGCAAAGGCATTATCAGTTAGAGCAATCGTGTCTACTGAAAGAGAGGAATAGCATTTTCCAGATCAACAGACCCATTTTCCATAAATGATCTCAGTTCGGGATAAGATGTGATATTAAATTCTAATACTTTGATCATTATGCCTTATCCCAATTTTGTTTAAATATATTATCATCCTGAGCGGAGCCGAATACCCCCAAAGCACCACCATCTGTCCAGCTTCTTTGCATTAAAAAACCTGCAAGACTTCTAGGTCTGCGAGAAGTTTTTCTCAAAATCAAAACTGTCATCCTGAGCGGAGTCGAAGGATATCAAAACCTCAACAACTAAAAAGAACATGTTTCAACTTCCATTCCTATTTTCTTCGATAATCCTTCGGTAGTTGTTCGGAAAAAATATTTTTTTTCCGAAGAAGACCCGAAGAAACCTCGAAGCCTTTCCGAAGAAATGCAGCAGATACATGGTCAAAATCAATCAAAACCGGTCAAAACCTGTCAGGGGTGTACAGAGTGATATTTTCTGCTATACCTTCGTGTCATTAAACATTAAAAACCAAATGTTATGGCAACAATCAATAAAGGGATCCTAGGCGGATTCTCAGGAAAAGTAGGAACAGTAGTGGGCGCCAGCTGGCGAGGCAAGGACATCATCAGGAGCCGTCCCAAAGTGACCCAGAGGCTTCCATCAGAAAAACAGGCTATGCAGCAGCTCAGGTTCAAATTGGTCATCACCTTCCTTCAGCCGCTCAAAACCATCCAGTCACGGTATTTTGGCTCGTCGAGTGGTGTGAGGTCCAGGGTGAATATGGCGGTGTCCTATACCATCAATGAGGCGGTTGAGGTACAGAAAGATGTTCCGGAGCTGATCTACAACAAGGTGCTCATTACCAAAGGTGACCTTACAGGGTTTCAGAATGCGGTACTGACTACACAGGCAGGTGGCGTACTGCATCTGGATTGGGAGGACAACAGTACCCAGGGGAATGCTGCTCCGTCAGACCAGGTCAGTATCGTTTGCTACTGTGCGGAGCTGAAGAATTTTGAGATCTTTGAGGGCATTGTAATGCGCTCCGACCTGATGGCAGATGTCACGCTCCCGAACTACTGCATCGGCAAAACGATGGAGGTCTATGCTTTTCTCAACAACGAGAAGCAGGCCTCGGCATCCACCAGTTTCTATCTGGGACAACACCAGGTTATCTAAACGATCGATCCACTCGAAAGAGTGGATCTTTCTTTATGGAGCATATATAAAACTGCGTTCGGGATAAGTAATATTTTAAATAATTGTTTTTCAGAAATTTAATTATTTTATCGCAAAGGAAAACAAGCAATATTTACTTTCTGAAACGTTTTTAAGCTGTACAATGCCACTTCATTTGTCAAAGTAATGCAAAACGATGTTTACTTTGATAAGTTTTACGTCTTGGTTTATCTTATATTTTGAATCAGGTAGTTAATTCTTTGTGCGGCTTTGCGTTTTAAAGATCCCTATTCCGGATTAATATTATATAATTTGATTTTTTAATGAATGGATATAATATAATACAAAGCCTCGATCAGTTTTTTTATAAGTGTATATTTTATTAAGAAATAAAAATTTACGAATAAATCAAAATATTACATAGTAAAATCCGTTATCGAAGATAAAAACTATAAAATTTTAATAAAAAAATATATAATACGTCAAGTTTTGTCGTTTTTAAAATTTATTTTTGCAAAAAGATCAAAGAAAATAGATCAGATAGATCGTATAACTATTTTTAATCAATAAAAACTCAGATCATGAAAAGACTCTACATCAGTATGGGCATTCTTGTCCTGTGCCATGTCCATGCCCAAAAGGTGAGCTGGCAAAAGAACATAGATTCCAATACTCAGGATTTCCTTTCCGGGCTTGCTGTCACGATAGACGGACAGTATTTGGTATCCGGATCTTCCATCCAAAAGGATCAGAACCCAGGCTCCAATCAAAACAATGGTTACGATTACCATATCCTTAAACTCGACCAGCAGGGGCAGAAGGTCTGGGAGAGGTATTTCTCGGGGAATCGTCATGACTACCTCAGTTCCACCATTTCCACTCAGGAAGGTGGTTTTCTGTTGGCCGGCACTTCGTATTCCTCATCGGCCCTGGACAAGAAGGACAAAGGCAATGGCTCTTCTGATATATGGGTGATCAAGATTGATGAGAACGGGGAAGAGGAATGGCAACAGACGATAGGAACACGATATAATGAAGAAGCCAGAAGTGTTACCCAGACAACAGACCAAGGGTATATTGTGGCAGGTTCAACCAATCATCCCACCCTTCGACAAGCTCAGGGCAAGGGTTACGGCTCCAAGGATGTCCTTGTGACCAAAATGGACAAGAACGGAAAGGTCATCGGTCAGCTCATCATGGGTGGCAAAGGTCTGGACGAGGTTGAGAAGGTGATCCCAACGAAGGATGGGGGTGTCTTGATGGGCATCTATTCCAGAAGCGGAGCAGTTACTAATGAAGAATTAAAAATTAAGAATGAAGATGCTTCGACCCCGCTCGGCATGACAGGCGAAGGGCCAATAACCACCAACTATCAACCAAAAACCACAGATAACCATGGCGAGGGTGATTATTGGATCGTGAAGCTGGACAAGAATATGAATGTCCAATGGGAAAAGAACTTTGGAGGGAGTGAAGATGATCATGTCAGAACTATGGCACTAACAGATTCAGGTTACATTATCGGTGGCGAAAGTAGATCACAGACTTCGGGAAATAAGAGAGCTAAGTTGGAAGAAGGAACTGATCTTTGGGTTTTGGCTTTGGATGAAGATGGCAATGAACAATGGCAGCAGTCTTACAACTTCAGGAACAGGGATGTGCTGATGTCATTGAACGAGATCAAGGGACAGAGAGAAAAGAACCAGGACGGAACCAAAGGCTTTTTGATAGGAGGTTACACCCAGAGCGAGGGCAAGGTTGAGAAGAACGACGAGACGTTCTGGATGCTGTACATCGACAGGAATGGCAAGGAGGTCTGGAGAAAGTATGTGGAGGGTAGGGAAAAGAAGAAAGAGGAACGACTGACATCGGCATTGCTGAACAGGGACGGTTCGTACATCCTGGCAGGGACGAGTGCGGAAGAGTTGGGCAAGGAGAACTGGAAGGTGGTGAAGCTGCTGGACAGTGATGTGGAGGACCTGATGGAGAACAAGGATATCCGGATCTACCCGAATCCGGTGAAGGATTACTGCTACGTGGAGATAAGGCTGGACTTCGAGAGTGCGGATATTTATCTGTATGATATGACGGGCAAGGTGATCCAGCAATCGCAAACGAAGAATAAAGTTACTAAGGTCGACACCTCAAGATTGCCACAGGGTGTCTATATTATCAAGGCCAATATACCGACACAGAAAAACAAAAATCTAACAACTAAAATCGTGAAAGAATAAAACACTATGAGAAAGAGATTACAATTACTATTTATATTATTGATAAGCATATTTTATAAAAGCCAAGATAATAGCTTGGCAGCGTCTGTGAATTCGCCGGCTACCTATCAGACTGGAGTACCTGATATATCGTTTCCCCTAGCAAGCCTTCCGGCAGCAAAAGATTTTACTTTAGGATTTGGTCTGGCTTATAACGCCAATGCCTACAAGAAAGGTAGTTTCTCTGGTCTTATTGCAAAGAACTGGGCATTGACAGGCAGCAATTTTATTATTACAAGGGATTTTCATAATGGATCACCTGACGAAACAATAGTAGATACGAATGCAAATGAGCTTTATGATGATGTCTACTATTACAATCTCAATGGGGAACAGGGAAGTTTCAAATTTGAAAGAGTCGGTTTTTATCCAAATGATACTTATAGAGCTATAAAACTAACACCCAGCAATATAATTATTGAGCATACAAGAGGCTCAATTATAGGAGCATGGCAGCCAAGACTTATAGAGTCATTTACTATAACAGATAGTAAGGGTTACAAATATTATTTTTCTGAACATGACGAAACCAAATTCTATTATCCAGTAAGTATAAATTGGACAACTACCTATACTTCTATGAAATTGAGAAATACCTTTTATGTGACAAGAGTAGAGGATGCCTCAAGCCGAATAGTAGCGACTTTTAATAAT
Source organism: Epilithonimonas caeni DSM 17710 (assembly GCF_000426465.1). Lineage (GTDB taxonomy): Bacteria > Bacteroidota > Bacteroidia > Flavobacteriales > Weeksellaceae > Epilithonimonas > Epilithonimonas caeni. Next base: position 577,897 of record NZ_AUFK01000009.1, on the reverse strand, counting down.
GTAAGATATGAGAATGATGACAATGATACGTGGTACTATCTACCCGAAAAAATTACAACTGCATATGGAAGTATTAATTTTGAGCATGGCAACAGCAATATGTATAGTGACGAGTTTCCCTTGCAGGACAGTCGTTATATCAAGAGTATTACCCTCAAAGATCATAATGAAAATTTCATATCAAAAAGTAAATTAGGAATTACTAGTGCCACACCCTATCAATTTGAATACAATGAGATTTATAGCAGAGACCTGAACTGGATTAAGAATGTAGATAAAAATGATGTTATAGTTGATGAAGTTGATTTTAGTTACAAAGTCTATACTTTTGTACCATATGGTACGAGCAATCCATCCGTTTCCGATTTAGGTATATTGAATATTGTCAAGTTCTCATCCGGAAAAAAAATAGAGTATAATTTCGATTATACTAAAATAGCTATTGATTTAAACACTCCTTATTTTATACAGTATGTACAAAACCCTACAACATTTATCCAAGGAATTAATTATTATACGTCTGAGCGGGAGATCATTATCGACACCAAAAATCAAAACAGAAATTATCCATTACCTGCATCTTGGTTTTTGCATGGGCCAACAACCAAGATAAAGGTTGGTTTTTCGCGAGAAGAATGGTATCCCAATGGAAATACCGAAAATCCTAGTTTAGGTGGAGGAGATGTACCAATGGTGTTTGAATATCGTTTGGTTGATCCTACTGTAATAGGTCTTGAACCAACTAGAGATGATGGTGGAACTTACATTATAAAACCAAGTAATAATGTATATCTCCAAGTAGTAGGAACTGGAGGTAAAGGGAGATTTACCGTCTCTGAAAAAACCTACTTACCCCCACCATACCAGGCTACTTCATCAGGAAGTCTTGTGCTTGAAAACATGAAATTTTATGACTATAATAGTAATTCTGAGACCTATGAGCTAAAAAAGAGTATTAACTATGATTATAGTCTGTTCGACGGTTCAGGCTTATCAAGTGGTGTAAAATCGCGAGATCAAGAGGATGTTATGATTTATAAAAATGTAAAGATAACGGAAAGCGACAAAAAGGGATATACCAAGTACTACTTTAAAACAGCAGATGATTTTCCTGAATATCAATCGACAAATACATATAATTACGATATTTTCCCCAATTTCAATCTGGTCAAAAATGGATTGTTGGAGAAGAAAGAAGTTTATGATGTTGATAATATAAAAAGGCAGGAATCATTATTTGATTATACTTTCCCATCTTATAATGAAGTGCTACAGTATCTTTATCACTCGCCGTCAGGAGAGATATTTTACACCCAGGAATCCTTCTTCGACAAGGTCACTACGACGGATATCACCTACGATATAAGTGGCAATTCCTTAACAGATATCTCGGAGAAGAGTTTCAACCAGGCGAACAACAATTTGATGGGCGAGAAGCGTACGACCGCTGACGGCACGGTATCAGAGACAACGTACCAGTATGCTGCGGAGAAGAACAATACGAAGCTCCTAGGGGCGAACATGTTCTCCGTTCCTCTTGAGGTGGCCCAGAAGCAGAACAACGTGGTTGTCGGCAAGCTGGAGACCAGATACGACCAGGCTGGGAACTACTTCCCATCATCGGTCAGGTCCTTCGGGATCAACAACGTGGTCACGGGGGAACAGGTGAACGACCACTATGACAGCCTGGGCAATGTGCTGCAGACGACCTCCAGGACAGGGGTGGCTACCGCTATCATCTGGGGCTACAACGGGACACAGCCCATCGCGAAGATAGAGGGTGCGGAGTACTTCAATGTCCTGTCCCTTCTGGAACAGCCGAATGTCAACGATCTGGACATCGTGCAGCGTTCCAACCAGGACATCAGCAGCACGGACAACACGAACGAGCAGCTGCTGAGGGATGCGCTGGAGACCTTCCGCAGAAGACCGGAGCTCAAGAGCTATCTGATAACCACCTATACCTACGACCCGCTGATCGGCGTGAAGAGCATGACCACGCCGAACGGCTTTACGGAGTATTACTACTACGACAACCAGAACCGCCCGACCAGGGTGGAGGACACCAACCATAACATCATCAGGGAGAACAAATATGAACAGAATGTTTTCCAGGACGCCTACTAATAACACGACACAATGAAAAAGCGAACGATATATACATTCATGATGCTGTGCCTGTTCGGGGTGGCAGATGCCCAGAACTTCACACCGCATAAGACCTACACCTACAGCAGGACCTATCTGGAGCCTGTGACCTATAATTCCTCTGACCCCAATGCCAACAATAGCAAAAAACAGGTACAGTCTGTACAATATACGGACGGTCTTGGAAGACCCAAGCAGGATATCGCGATAGGTTCCACCTATGGGGGGAACGATATGATAACATCCTACTTCTATGACCCGGCTACGGGGAGGCAGACCAAACAGTACCTGCCGGTCACAAAAACAAGCGCAGGAGGCGCTTTGCAGACAGTATCGGAAGCAGACATCAACAATTACCATAATGTCGCCAATGCCTATGCAGAGGTGAGGACGGAGGACTCCCCGCTGTCCCGCCCCCTGGAGACGGCATCACCGGGCGACCCGTGGAAGATGTCCGGAGGGAAGACGAAGAAGACGGCGTACCTGTTCAACGGTCTGAACGAGGTGAAGAGATATACGGCGGTATCGGATGACCAGGACTACATCTTCGAACCAACGGTCACACAATCGGTCTATTCGCCGAACGTTCTCCACAAGCTGGTCTCCACAGATGAGGATGGCAACGTCTCCGTGGTCTACAAAAATTCTATGGGACAGACATTGATGACCCGCCAGGACCTGGGAACGGAGAAGCTGGACACCTACTACGTGTACAACCAGTACGGGCAGCTGGTGATGATCGTTCCCCCGAAAGCATCTGCCCAGACACTGACACAGGATGTAAGGGAACAGCTCTGCTATACCTACCGCTATGATGCCAGGGGCAGGCTGATAGAGAAGCGGCTTCCGGGGAAGGGCAGGGAGGAGATGGTGTACGACAGGGCGGACCGCCTGATTCTCTACAGGGATGCCAATATGAGGGGACAGAACAGGTGGCTGATCACCAAGTACGACCTTTTCGGGCGGGTGCTCTACACGGGCTTCCTTTCAGGTGGGGACAGGGGCGGCTGGCAGACGATCATCATGGATGCACTGGTGATAGAACAGCCGGACGGGACGGGCTTCGCAAGGAACGGGATGCAGGTCCTCTACAGCAATGGCTGGTTCCATGAGCTGGATACCGTCCTCTCGGTGAACTATTATGATACCTATCCAGCAGGGACACCCGCCAAGCCTGCACTGATCGCCGAGGCAGCACTATCTTCAGACATCCTTGCTGCGCAGAGTACCAAGACGATGCCCACGGCGAGCTATGTGAAGAACATCTACGATGACAAGTGGACCAGGACCTGGTACTGGTACGACCAGCGGGGGAGAAGCACCGGCGCGCAGGAGAGCAACCACCTGGGCGGTACCACGGTGACCCATACGGAGCAGGACTGGGCGGGCATCACGCAGAAGGTGGAGACGCAGCACCGGCGCACGGCCAGCGCCAACATGGTGACCGTGAGGGAGCGTTTCGTGTACAATGGGCGCAACTACCTGGAGAAGCACTACCACCAGGTGGATGCCAACCCGGAGGAGCTGCTGGCGAGCTATACCTACAACGAGCTGGGACAGGTCACCAACAAGCAGGTGGGCAACAACCTGCAGGGGATCGACTATGCCTACAACGTGCGGGGCTGGCTCACGAACATCAACGATGTCACCACGATGGGCAGCAAGCTCTTCGCCTACAAGGTGAACTATGCCCAGAGGGACGGTCTGGAGACGCCCAACCTGGACTTTTCCGCCTACAAGGTGCAGCCGAGGTACAACGGGAACATCGCCGAGACCGTGTGGCAGGCGGTGTACACCGTGGGGGATGTGCTCCCCGGGACACCGCAGAGGCAGGGCTATGTCTATGACGGGGCGAATAGGCTGAAGGCCGGCTTCTACCAGCTGCCGGAAAGCCCCGCCTCCAAGGCGAACAGCGAGATCATAGAGGAATATGACCCCAACGGGAACATCGTCAGGCTGAAAAGGACCGGCAGCCGCCAGAAGGGACAGGTGAAGATGATCGACAACCTGACCTATAATCTGCAGGGCAATCGCATCACCTCCGTGACCGATGCCGCCAACAACCTGAACGGCTACGGCGGCGGTGGCGGGGCGATCGTCTACGATGCCAACGGCAACATGACCGCCATGCCGGACAAGGGGATCACGAACATCAGCTACAACTTCCTGAACCTGCCGGAGGAGATCGCGCAGACCAACGTCTCTACTTTCTACTACCGTGCGGACGGTGTGAAGCTGAGGAAGAGGCTGATGGTGAACAACGAGGCGGGGAGCAATCCCATCATCACGGACTACCTGGACGGCTTTGTGTACACCACGCCGATGGCGGAGGCCCTGCAGAGGTCGCTGGAGCTAGAGGATGCCGCCACCATGGATATCCGGCATGCGCGCCAGGAGGAGACCTTCACAGAGGCCACCGAGAGGGGCGAGGCCGCACAGCCCGGCGACCCCGGGAGCAGCGGTGTGGAGCTGTCCTACTTCCCCACGGCGGAGGGCTACTACGATTACCAGAATAATAGGTATATTTACCAGTACAAAGACCACCTGGGGAATGTGAGGCTTAGTTATGCCAGAAACCCGGATAGTGGCAGCATAGATGTTCTTGACAGGAACGACTACTATCCCTTTGGGATGAACATGCAGGGCGTGGACTCTTCCTTTGATACGATGGGTTCGTTCCTGAACCACAAGTATAACGGTAAGGAACTGCAGGAGACAGGATTCTATGACTACGGCTGGAGACAGTATATGCCTGACCTGGGAAGGTGGTTCGGGATGGACAAGCTGGCGGAGAAATACCATATGACAAGTCCGTATGTCTATGTAGCCAACAATCCTGCTATGTTCATTGACCCGGATGGAATGAAGATAGAAGAAACTTCTACAGGCTGGACTTTTACAGGAAATGACATCAAACTGATATTTAGTTACTTTTCAAGCGGTGGAGATTTTGGAAGTATGTCAGACCAGTTAGGTGACTTTGGAGGTAACTTTGGCAACGGTGCTATCAGTAATTTCTGGAATAGCTTTAACGGAGGAAATACCTTTGGCGGGGTGAAAGCCCAGGGAGGTAACTTGACCTGGTGGACCAATTCTAACGCAAGCTATGGAGGTAGCAATATCCAGGGATTAGACCAGCATAAGACCAAGATAGACCAAGGAGGGTTTAATAATTTTATGGACAATGCCTTTAACTGGATCCAGAACCATCCGAGGGAAGTTACATCTATAGCTGGTATTATACAGGCTGGTTCTACAATAGCTGAAAAAGGATTGGCAAATTGGAACGCACCATCCAGTATAACAAAAAGTAAGATTTTTGCGGAGACCATAAGTACAAAACTACCTGCTTCTGCCAAAGCATTAGGGACTGCTTCAACGGTGTTTAATGTTGCAGGAAAAGTTGTTGGAGCTGTTGGCATTGCTAATACATTATATCAAATGAGACAAGGGAATATCTCTAATACTAGAGGCGCAGTAGATTTAATGATGGGAGCTGCCGGATTTTTTCCTGCCACAGCCTGGGTTTCTCTGGGATGTTTTGCAGGCATGGCAATTTATGAAACATATTATAATAATGGTAAACCCGCATTCTAAAAAATGATTAAATTTATAAGACTACTTTTTTATCATATTTATATTTATTATGATAAAACTGAGGGGAGTGGAAAAATAGTAACAAAGCTATCTACTGCATTAGTTTTTACAGTTGTTTTTATTTTATTAATAGACAGCGTTTTTAACTTAGGATATCAAATAATTGATAAAGATTTTACAGGTGTGAGTGGAAAAGCATACATTTTTATGTGTATTACTATTGGAATCATTGTAGGATTATATATATATAAGGAAGACTTTCAAAATTTAAATACATTTAAAAATTATCATACTAAGTATTATTTATATTTCTTTTTAATTGTTCTATTTTTATTAGCCTTAGAAATTTATTCAATACAAATTAATCGGGAAAGGATTTTCAAGCAAAGAGAAATGCACAAAGAGCAAGTTGAAAATATGGAGAATAATATGAGGGTTAATTAGTTTCTTTCCTGCCACGGCCTGGGTTTCTCTGGGATATTTTGCAGGCATGGCAATTTATGAAACATATTATAACGATGGTAAACCTTCATTTTAGAAATGATTAGATTTATAAGATTACTTTTTTATCATATTTATACTTTTTATTATAGAAAAGAAGGGAAGTCATATTCAAAATTTACAACTTTTGGGGTCTTTGTAGTTATAATTTCTATTTTAACAACGACAATCTATGATTTGGTTTGCCAATATTATGATATTAACTACACTACACTTTCAGGAAAGCCATATGTAATTGTTTGTGTTGTTATCGGCATCATTATCGCTTACTATCTTTATAAAGAAAGTTTTGATGATTTTAATGAGTATTATGATTATAATAAAAAGTACTATTATTATTTTTTCATTATAGTACTTTTTACTCTTGGTTTATTTATTTATGAAGCTAATATTAGCAGGGAAAGGATTTTCAAGCAAAGAGAAATTCAGAAGGCCTCTATTGAAACAAAAAAGTAAAATGATTAGATTTATAAGATTACTTTTTTACCATATTTATATTTATTATTATAGAAAAGAAGGAAAATCAATAGCAAAATTTACTACGTTTTTGGTTTTTACATTATTATGTGGAATAATTTTATATTCTGGATATGTATTCCTACGTCTTTCCTATAATGATGCTATTGTTCATACTCCTTACATATATTACATCATCTTTTTTATTGTAATCGGAGTGTTTGTTGGAAGTTATGTTTATACTGAAGATTTCGATAATCTTGATTCCTTCAGAGATTATCACATAAAATATTACTTATACTTTTTTCTAATAGCTGCTCTTGCTATAGTTTTAGCTTTTTATTCAGGAAGTATTAACCGAGAAAGGATTTTCAAGCAAAGAGAAATACATAAGGAACAAATTGAAAATATGGAAAATAAATGAGGGTTAATTAGCTTCTTTCCCGCCACAGCCTGGGTTTCCTTAGGTTATTTCGCCACAATGGCGATTTATGAAACGTATTATAACGACGGTAAACCCGCATTTTAAGATGATTAGATTTATAAGATTACTTTTTTATCATATTTATATGTACTATGATAAATCAGAAAAATTAGGAAAAAGTTTAACTAAATTTTCTACATTTTGTGTTTTTGCAGTTATATTTTTCTTTTTATCTACAAGTATTTGCAACTTAGTATGTCAACTTTATGACAATAGTTATACTACTCTTTCCAGTAAGCCCTACATTGCTGTTTGTATAATAATAGCCATTATGATAGCTTGCTATTTATATAAAGAAGATTTTGGAGATTTTGATTCATTTAGAGATTATAATAAAAAGTACTATTATTATTTTTTCTTAATAGTATTATTAATTCTTTGTCTTGTTATTTATACTGGTAAAATTAGCAGGGAAAGGATTTTCAAGCAAAGAGAAATGCACAAAGAGCAAGTTGAAAATATGGAGAATAATATGAGGGTTAATTAGTTTCTTTCCTGCCACGGCCTGGGTTTCTCTGGGATATTTTGCAGGCATGGCAATTTATGAAACATATTATAATAATGGTAAACCCGCATTCTAAAAAATGATTAAATTTATAAGACTACTTTTTTATCATATTTATATTTATTATGATAAAACTGAGGGGAGTGGAAAAATAGTAACAAAGCTATCTACTGCATTAGTTTTTACAGTTGTTTTTATTTTATTAATAGACAGCGTTTTTAACTTAGGATATCAAATAATTGATAAAGATTTTACAGGTGTGAGTGGAAAAGCATACATTTTTATGTGTATTACTATTGGAATCATTGTAGGATTATATATATATAAGGAAGACTTGGTCATGTTCCAAAGTTAGTGATGGATATGGTTTTAGATTTTAAATTATTGAAAATCAGATAGAATAATAATATGGAAATTTAAAAATGAGAGTAGGAATAACCTGCTCTCGTTTATTTTTGAAGAAAAAGCATATCCTAAATGATTGGGAATCATAACAGGTGTATCAAAGTTAGTGATGGAAGAATGAGACCCACATTCAGAATAAGTAAAATTGGATAGCGTAGTTTGCGATGTTTTAATTTAATAAAATTGAGAATTCTGCAAATTGGTCTTAATTTGCTTATACTATAAATTAAGAATCAATTCAGAAACTCAACAGCAGGAATCCGGGTGCAGTATTCGCTGCCAAGGTATAATGGATCACCATGCTTCTCTGACCAGAAACCATCCAAGACATTCTTGTTGATAAAACGATAGACCGCAACACCTTTATAAACTTTGCCTTCATCATCTTCGTAATGGAAATTGATGACCAGGATATCATCTCTGAAAAAACCGGTCCCATTTTGGATATGGTCGCCGATTGTCCATTGTGCAACGATCCGTTTGCTTTCATCCAGGCCCAATGTTAAAAAACCATGATAGGCAATTCCCTGCTCATCCTGATTACTGCCTTCTACGGCATAATGCCCCACTAGATCATCCACTGTCATTGATTGTTTTTTTAACTACAAATTTAAAGATTTATATTGGTGTGGATATTTAACAGGTCTCATAAAATTACAGATCTTGATATTTTGCTGGATATTGGAAATTCGAAACGGTAAAATAGCTATATGCCAATAACATATTTAACATGCGTTTGAGGTAAGGATTTAACACAAAGCTAAACAAAAGATTTGAGTATTTGATTTGTGAAAATTCAAGATAGGCAAAAGCGTGAAACTTATAAAAGAAATACAAAACTTTGTATTTCTTTTATAAACGAAGTGGCATTGTAACAACATTTGAAAAAGTAAATATTTCTTTGTTTTTCTTTGCGATAAGATAACTAACTTTTGAAAATCAATCATTTAAAATATTGCTTGTCCCGAATTCAGGTTATTTAACATTTTTTAAATATACCGATAGATTATTGCGGCATCATATTTTCTTAGTTTGTGTCATACAAACCAAAAAATAAAATATTATGTCAAAACAAATTGCAATACTCGCAACACACGGATTTGAGGAAAGCGAATTGAGCTCTCCAAAAGAACATTTGGAACAGCAAGGCTGGACAGCGCATATCGTAAGTCCAAAAGCAGGAACGATAAAAGCTTGGGCAGAAAAGGACTGGGGAAAAGAGTATGATGTGGACAAAACATTGGATGAGGTCTCGGCCTCGGATTATGATGCCTTGGTGCTTCCGGGCGGTGTGATCAACCCAGACCAGCTAAGAACAAACGAAAAAGCCCTGTCCTTTGTACAGGATTTCTTTGAGCAGCATAAGCCTGTAGCGGCAATCTGCCATGGTCCTCAGATACTCATCAATGCCGGGGCTGTGAAAGGAAGGAATCTGACATCGGTAGATTCTATCAGCATCGACCTGAAAAATTCCGGTGCCATCTGGGAAGATAATGAAGTTGTTGTAGATAATGGCCTGGTTACAAGTCGTACGCCTAAAGACCTGCCTGCTTTCAATGCTAAAATGGTAGAGGAGATCAGGGAAGGCAAACACGAAGAGCAAAATATCTGATTGTAATCTATCTAATATAAAAAGACCTGAATATCCTTCAGGTCTTTTTTGTTTTTAATAATTCTTTTCATCAATAATAAAGCCTGAGATATTTTCTCAGGCTTTATTATAAATTGACCTCATTGATGCTGAGCTTATCGATCAGTGTTTGAATGTTTTCAAGATCTTTTAGGACCTTCTGATAAGATGATCTCGCATATTCTGCCAGAGATGCCTTTGGAGGATGCACATCTTCGGTCTCAAACACGTTGTTGATCTGTGGATTTTCTACGATATGGTCTCTGTAATCCTCTAGGCATTCATTGATTATAGACTGTTTCTTTTTGCAGGTCATTCTTTTTTTAAGCTTCTGCAGAGAACTTATCATATAAGGATTGTCGTTATAAGGATTGATGAAGTTTGTATTTTCATGTTCTTCTTGATAAACGAAGTATGAACTGTCATTATTCGGTTTAAGGTAGTTTTTATCAAATATCATATCGCTGAAGGTGTTAGAGTTAAATCAAATTGTAGGTCTTATTTAGAATTTGCTATCAATTTTAAGACCATAAACAGATTTGGATGTTCAGTACTGATAATTAATGCAGATTTTTATAATAATTTGATAAATAATAAATATTAATAAAAACTAACTTATGTCAATAATATTCATGTTTAAAGTCAATACATTTGATGCCTTAAATTTAAACGAATGAAAATATTAGCTTTTGCAGGAAGCAATTCCAGGGAATCAATCAACAAAATATTAGCAGAATATTCGGCCAAACAATTCAATGGAGCAGAAGTAGAAGTTCTTGATCTGAACGATTACGAAATGCCGATCTTCAGTGTGGATAGGGAGAAGCACGATGGCATTCCGACTTTGGCTTTGAGATTTGCTGAGAAAGTCGATGCTGCAGATTTGTTGATAATTTCTCTGGCGGAGCATAACAGTTCTTATACAGTGGCTTTCAAGAATGTGTTCGATTGGATCTCAAGGATCAAGGACAGAAAACATTTTGGAGAGAAACCGGTATTTCTTTTGGCAACGGCAACAGGTCCTGGCGGGGGAAAGCACGTTGCTGCAGCTTTCGAAGCCCGTTCAAAATCCAGTGGAGCCAATGTATTACAAATCTTTACTTTACCAAAGTTCAAAGAAACTTTTGATATTGAAAAAGGTATTGTGGATGAAGAAAAGAACACTGAATTTCAGGAGAAATTATCTATTGTTAAAAACTTTTTTGGATAAGATTTTGGATATTAATGTTAAGATTGCTTAACTTTGTAGCAAAGAAAAATGAAATTAATCCGATGAAAATCCCGCAAGTTCATTTCCAACAGTATTTTAATTCTTGCAAAAAGAATTACACAAACACCTCCGAACTTGTGAGTTAAAATAACGGCCGACATATCTCTAAGATTGTCGGCTTTTTTATTTGATAAAATTGAAAAAGTAAGTTTGAAATAAATCTAATGAATTCCAAGATTCTTTCAGATGTCAAAGTCTGAAAGAATCGAAAGAATAACAAAGGATTGGAAAGTTTCGACTAACCACAAATCGGTTTAATATTAATGGCCTGGGGTGAAATCTTAGGAAGAGAAATAAAGTCTATATCAGCCTCGAAGTGGCGTCACAATAATAGCGTAGGGCGAAACCCTATGAACAAAGAATAAAGTAAAAATGAGCAATACCTATAAATCAGCCGGCGTTGACAAAGAAGAAGGTTACAAAACCGTTGATAAGATCAAATCTGCCGTTGCAGAAACCCATAACAAAAATGTTCTGAACAATCTGGGGAGCTTCGGTGCTTTCTACGAGATTGCAGGATATAAGAATCCTGTTTTAGTTTCCGGAACAGACGGCGTTGGAACCAAACTGAAAGTTGCCCTTGATTCCAAAAAATATGATTCTATCGGTATTGACTGTTTCGCAATGTGTGCCAACGATATCCTTTGTCACGGCGCAAAACCATTATTCTTCTTAGATTATCTGGCTTGCGGGAAGCTGGACTCAGATATTGCAGCAGAGATCGTTTTAGGAATGGTCAATGCATGCAAGGATAACAATTGTGCTTTGATTGGTGGTGAAACTGCCGAGATGCCTGGGATGTATCAACCGGGTGATTATGATGTAGCCGGATTTTGCGTGGGAATTGTTGAAAAAGACCAGATCATTGATGGTTCCAAAATAAGCAAAGGAAACAGGATTATTGCGATTCCAAGTTCAGGATTCCATTCCAATGGATTTTCTTTGGTAAGAAAGATCTTTCCGGATTTCGAAGAAGAATTCGAAGGAAAACCATTATACGAGACTTTGCTTGTGCCGACAAGATTATATTATAAAGATGTTCATAAAGTTCTGGAAGAAGTTCCGGTTTGTGGTATTGCGCACATCACAGGTGGCGGATTGTACGAGAACGTTCCGAGAATTATCCCAAACGGATTATGTGCCAGTATCGATGCTTCTCAGATCAAAATTCCAACCGTTATGTTAGAGCTGGAAAAGCGTGGTGATATCACCAGAGAAGAGATGTTCGGGACTTTCAATATGGGTGTGGGAATGGTTTTGGTAACCGATGCAGAACATTCTGAAAAAATCCTTGACTTGCTGGAAGACGCTTACGAAATAGGAGAGATTACAGAAGGAAGCGAGAAAATTAAATTAATATAAGGCACAGGATGATAGATTTCAGACTTCAGATTTTTCTGACATCTGACATCTGACATCTGACATCTGACGATGAACAATATTACCATTTTAATTTCCGGCTCAGGAACCAATCTCCAAAGGATTATTGATTGTATTGACAACGGCGAAATCCGGAATGCAAGAATCAATCTGGTGATTGCGGACAGAGAATGTTTCGGATTGGAAAGAGCAGAAAAACATAACATTCCGAATCTATTGATCAAACGAGGAAAAGACTTTTCTGAGAATTTAGAAAAAGCAATTCCCGAAAATACAGACCTGATTGTTCTAGCTGGTTTTTTATCAATTTTGAAACCGGAATTCTGTAAGAAGTGGAGCGGAAAGATTATTAATATTCACCCTGCGTTGTTGCCAAAATTCGGAGGAAAAGGAATGTGGGGACATCACGTTCACAATGCTGTGATTGAAGCTGGCGAAACAGAAAGTGGGGCAACCGTCCATTTTGTGACTTCGGGAATCGATGAAGGTGAGATTATTATCCAGGGAAAATTTGATGTTAATGAAAATGATACTGCTGAAACTTTAGCTCAAAAAGTTCATCAGATCGAATATGATATTTTCCCAAAAGCCATTGATCTGGTTCTTAATAAATAGAATTGATATAGTTAAAGTAAAAATTATATTTCGATTTGTAAAGTATTTTGATATAGTATTTTATGAATTTTAATTCAAATTAACTTTAATTTTATACAATGAATCTAATAGCTCCATTGGAGCAATCTAATAATAGAAATCCGGAGGTGAAAGAACCGGTAAATCACAGTTTGAATAAAACTGTAAAAAGTAAATTTGAAAAATAAAAAATGAGTAAAAAGAGAGCACTTATCAGCGTATCTGATAAAAGTGGTTTGGTAGATCTTGCCAAATTTTTGGAAGCTAACAATTACGAATTGATTTCCACAGGCGGTACTTTCAAACATCTGAAAGACGCTGGTCTTAATCCAATTCAGATTGATGAAGTAACGGATTTCCCGGAGATGCTGGACGGCAGAGTCAAAACCCTTCACCCAAAAGTTCACGGTGGATTGTTGGCAGTTCGGTCCAATGAGGAGCATATGAAAACAGTTCAGGATTACGAAATCGGGCTGATTGATATGGTGATTGTGAATCTCTACCCGTTTTTCGAAAACGTGAACAAGAACATTTCTCTTGACGAAAAAGTAGAATTCATCGATATTGGTGGTCCTTCTATGCTGCGTTCTGCGGCGAAAAATTTCAATTCGGTTACGGTTCTTACAGATGTTAATGACTATCAAATCGTTAAAATCGAAATGGAACAGAATGGCGATACTTACCTTGAAACCAGAAAAAAACTGGCCGGAAAGGTTTTCAACCTGACTTCTGCTTACGATGCAGCGATTTCCAGTATGCTTTTGGATGAAGAATATCCAACTTACTTAAATGCTTCTTACAAAAAGGTTTCTGACCTTAGATATGGCGAAAATCCACATCAGTCTGCCGCTTATTATACTTCGACTTTCGAAAATGGTGCAATGAAGGATTTTGAGATTTTGGGAGGTAAAGAATTGTCTTTCAATAATCTTCGTGATATGGATTTGTGCTGGAAAGTGGTCAATGAGTTCAAAGATGAGATGGCTTGCTGCGCGGTTAAACATTCTACACCTTGTGGTGTTGCGGTTGGGACTTCCGCTTTGGAAACTTACACGAAAACCTTCGAATGTGACCCGATTTCTATTTTCGGCGGAATCATCGGAATGAATTATAAAGTGGATGCTGCAACAGCAGAAGAATTGAACAAAACCTTCCTTGAGATTGTAATGGCAACGGATTTTGATGACGATGCTTTAGAAATTCTTAGAAAAAAGAAAAACCTTAGAATCATCAAAATCAAAAACTCGGTTACCGACAAACAGGTTTGGGTAAAAATCGATGGCGGAATGCTGGTTCAGAATGCGGACGACCAATTCTCAGACGATATCAAATTGATGACAGAAACGGCTCCAACTGAAGAACAAAGAAAAGCTTTACTGTTCTCTCAAAGAGTTGTTAAATATGTGAAATCCAATGCGATTGTAGTCTCAAACGGAGTTCAGGCAATCGGAATTGGTGGTGGACAAGTGAACAGGATCTGGGCAACTCAACAGGCGATTGAAAGAGCGAAATCGAAATTCGATGGTGAGCTGGTTTTGGCTTCGGATGCGTTCTTCCCTTTCAGAGATGTTGTGGATTTCTGCGCGCAGGAAGGTATCAAAGCGATCATTCAGCCGGGCGGAAGTATGAAAGACAATGATTCTATCGAAGCGGCAAATGAACATAAAATCCCAATGTTATTTACAGGAATGAGGCATTTCTTGCATTGATAAACTATTGAATTTTCAATTCATCTATAAAAAATAACCCCAACTACAATTCAGTTGGGGTTTATTTTTATGGTTATTAGTTCTTTCTTATTTTTTGATCACCTTGAATGATTTTACATTGGAAGCTGTTTTGATATTCACAATATAAACGCCGGAAGGTAAATTTCTCATATCGATATTGGCTGTTTTTGCTTTAGGTTGTTCAGATTTAACGATACTTCCTGCAAAATTGTATATCGCAAAATTCTCGATAGTATCACCATTCATTTTTACCGTCAGGTTATCGACAACAGGATTTGGGTAATACTGAAGCCCGTTATCTTTCGTATTATCTGCTGTTCCAAGCTTCTCTTCAACCGTTACAACAAAACTGCAGGTATCAATCACCTGTCCGTTGAAAATCAGGTTGTGTTTGACCGTTGTTTCTCCAACAGGGAAAATTGCGCCTGAAGGCAATCCTTCTGTCAATACTGAAAAGACTCCCGTGGAAGCGCCTTCACAAGCAAAATTCAAATTGTAATTAGCTACAGCGCCGATATTACCTGGATTTGTATAAACTGTCATATTTCCCGGGCAAGTATAATCACATTCTGGTGGATCTGGCAGACCAACCATATAAACCTGAACGTCATCTATCAATGCTCCTGTTCCTTTTGCCGCCAATGAGTTGAATCCTAAATAGTAAACCCCGGAAGAATTTGGTGTGAAAGATATAATGGCTTCTTCGTACTTAGAACCGCTTACATTTTTGCTCCAGATCACATTCTCTTTTTGTACATATGCATAAGCTTTATTAGCAATGCTCAAACTCATTGGAACGTTGTCTCCTATAGATCTGTATTTGAATTTGATAAGGATTTCCTTTCCGCCCTGTAGATTCAAACCTCTGGAGAAATACCAGGAATTGGCATCAAAATAATAATTGAAATTTTGAATTGCATGAGATTGTCCTTCAGCAGGATATGCCGAATCGATCATCCATTGGTTGTTTCTCGATATGGATTGTGTGATCCACTCATCTTCCGTTTCAAATCCGTAATTATAAGGCAGGTTAACCGCAGATCCAGGATTTGGCAGGGTAGTGAAGTAAACAGGTCCTGCCCATGAACTGAAGGTTTCCTCCCCACAATTAGCTCTTACATAAGCTTCGTAAACTGTTTCCGTAGACAAACCTTCTACATGAACCTCTGTGTTACCAACAGCTGTTCCGGAAGATGGCGTGCCGGTGCCGGCAGGCTGTATTACGTATTGGTATCCATTTGCCGGTTGTGTAAGGAAATCCCAAGTCAGGTCTACAGTTGTTTGTCCGTAATTGGCTTTTAAATTGGATGGTTTTGCACAGTTCGGGCAGGAAGCAATTATTGGCGTACTGATGTTTTGCTCGCTTGCGCTTCCTACAACATTACCATTAGAATCCAGGATCTCATAACTGGTTTGCCATCCGCTATGGCTACCTCCGTTCCAGACAGCAGTAATAGCATCACCGGAATTTATTTTGAAAGGGAAATCCAATACATCACCAATTGGTAATGTTATGTCCGGAAATACAGGGTCACCATTGACAAATAGACTCATCGTATTGTAGTTCCAGCCGTCTCCCTCTGAATCTTTGAGACGAAGGATATATTCGCAGGGAGAAGAATCTTTGTCAGAAACTTTTACATTGTCAAACATCAGATAGCCATAGTTTGCGTCAGAATAGGCTTGATATCCTAGATAATAAACGCCGTTATCCGGAACAGTGAATGTTACATTAGCAGTGTTGTAAGTAGTGCTTTGGATAAAATCATTATTCCAGATCTGCATGGCGTTTGCAGAAGGGAACGGATCTTTGCTCACAACTACTTTCATTTTTTGAGGATAATATTCATCCTGACTGGATCTGTAGTCGAATTGCAAAGTGATTTCCTTGCCTGCCGGAAGATTAATTCCTCTGGAGATCACCCAGGCGTCTGAAATATTTTCGCTGTCATCGTGCATCAAATAATTGTTTCCGTCAGAAGGGCCATACAATCCTCCGGGACCTGAGTTAAAATCACCTTTTACCCAAGGTTTTCCAACTGGCGGTTCAAGAAGTGTCCAGTGGCTATCTCCTTCGAAACTCTCATTATAAGGCAGATTTACAGGAACAGCCGTTGTGGCTGGATAGGTTTTGAAAACGACAGGGCTGGACCAGTTTCCATACAGTGAACCTGAGGTGCACACAGATCTTACATACAACTCATATTGAGTGTTCGGCTGCAAACCTTCAGCAATTGTAGAAAGACCTTGTGCCGGAGTTCCTGGCTCGGTAGGAATACCTGTTCCCGGCGTCTTGATCACATACTCAAATCCTGCATCCGGAGTTGAAGCACTTTGCCAAGATATATTTGCCGTTGTCTGTCCCGGAACCGCTTTTACATTTGTTGGTTTTGGACATAATTCTTCGTATAGATTGATATTATCCAGACTTAAATATCCCAGATTCGGATCAGGATAAAAATAGAAGCCCACATAATAAGTACCGTTTTGAGGAACTTCAAAAGTTGTGTGTGCGTTTTGATACGTATTGACCTGGATCTCTTCGTTTACCCATAATTCTGTAGAGTTTTCCAGAACAGGAATGGGCTGCTGCTTCAGAACCACTTTTAATTTAACCGGAAAAAGGGTATTCAGACTGGATCGGTAATCAAAATCCAATGCAATTTTGTGTCCTGCTTCAATTTTAATACCTTTTGTGATGAGCCAGGCTGACCCTCCATTTTCGTAATCACTCTGGACACGTGCATAGTATTGGCCTTGAGAAGGCGCATAGACGGTACTGGTTTCGTCTGTAATAGCCCAGGGATTGCCTGCTCCTGTGTTGATGTTGTACCAGTAATTTTGTTCAGTTTCTGTTTCGAAGCTATTGGAATACGGTAGCGATACCGGATCCGTCTGTCCGAAAGTAAATAGAAAACTCAACAAAGAAAAAAAAGTTAATGCTTTGTTCATATAATTCATTTTGCAACAAACATAGAACGAGAGCCTTATAATTCCTATTTTTATACTTTAAAAATGAAGAAATATTCACTGTTTTTTAAAGAACTTTGAGAATATATGATCAGGAAGAATGATTATTATCTTCGGGGATCTGTTTTTTCAGTTTTCTGATCTTGATTTTCGTCTGTACTATTTGATAGATCACCAAAACGATCAGAATACAAAGAACGATGATGATCCAATATTTGGCAGTGTTGTTATTTTCAGAATTTTCCTCAGCCGTTTGTTTTACAATAATTTTGTTTACGGATTTCTTTTTCGCATTAATATCGGTATTGGTTTTCTGCTTGTAAAGGTTCAGATAGAAGGTATGATTTTCAATATCGTTTAATGCATAATAATTTTCGGAAATATACTTATAGACTTCTGGGTTGGCATTCTCTACTTTGTTGGATTTTAAAATCAGGATTGCCTTGTCAAATTCTTTTTTCGCCTTTCCATAATCTTTTTGCAGAAAATTGATTCTGCCTAAGCCTGCCAGGCTTTCTGCGTTCAGAAGAGCATAGTTTCCATTGATGGCATATTGCAGTGATTTTTCAAAGGATTCTCTCGCAGCTTCTAATTGATCCTGCTCCAAAAAGCATCCCCCGATCTCGTTATAGATATCTGCTATGGAAAAACGGAGCATGTCCCGGTTTTTGAGTGCCGGTATGTAAACTTCCAGTGCTTTTTCATAATAGGTCTTGGCAAAGTCACAGCCTAACTCGTCTCGGTAGATCAAAGCTTTTAAGAAAAGAATGTTGCCTTTGTAGAACTTCAACGAGTCGGGTAGAGGATGTTTCTCTATCAGTTCATAAGCTTCATCCGCATAGTATTTTGCTTTGCTGTAGATATTGAGATTATGGTATTTTTCGCCGATGAATCCTGCAACCTGGATCTGCGTTGGATAATCATTTATTTTCTGCGAGATCTCTCTTGTTTTAAAGGCATATTCTATGGCTTTTTCATAATCCTTTTTCACGGAATAGCTGCTGCCAATGATCGTAAGGATAGAAATTTCCATTTTTGGATTTCCTTTGTATTTTTTATAGAGTTCTTTTCCCTGCCGGATCACCTTTTCCGGATTCGAGTTCATGAGGAGGAACAAAGAATCCAGATGAGGTTCATTTTTATTTTGTGCAGAAAAAGTCTGTGAATTGATTATAAAAAGAACACACAGGGCGATTAATACATTTTTTATTTTCTGAATAAGGATTTTCATGATTCAGTTGGCTATGGAAAGCTCTTTTTTGATAAAGCTGATGAACTCTTTAGGTGAGATGCCTGTTACGGTTTTAAACACGGTTGAAAAAGAAGTATGCGAAGAAAATCCGCTTTCCTCGGCAAGGTAGCTGATCTTGTAATTTAGAAAAGATGGTTCGTTGCGGAGTTTGTTAATGATGTAATTGATTCTCAACTCATTGATGTAGGAATTGAAATTTTTTTGTTTATGCTTATTGACAATTTCCGAAAGATATCTTGTATTGGTGTCAAGCTCTTTTGCAAGAGAGTGGAGTGTGAGACTTTTTTTTGTGAAATCTTTTCCATCTTCGAAAGCAAGAAGTTTTTCCAATAAGATCTGTTCGGTTTTTTCCGGGATAAGCTGTGGCGTTTTGGACATCTCTTCAACGTCTTCTTTGCCTGGAATCATGATCTCTTCTTCTTTCTGCGTCTTTTTCAGCTTGCTGATGTACTCTTTATAATAATTATAATTTTGTCTTGTCCTGAATCTGAACCAGAATACAAAACCCAATACAAGAAAAGCAAACCCGATCACCCAGATCAAAATGTGATTGGTCTTATATCTCCGCTGATCTTTTGTTTTAAAATCACTTTCAGTGAGCGAAAGTATCAGGTCGCTCGCTTTTTGCTGGGCCGAAGTGATGGATTCATTCAGTTCAAGATATTTCAGATTATGAAGTTGATACTTGGTATTGTTGCCTTCTGACAAGTAGAACTCCGCCAAAAACTGATGAATGTTCTTCTTTAGGACGATATCATTGACTTTTTCTGACAAGATCAGAAGTCTTGGAATCTCTATGAGATATTGCTGTTTATTTTTTTTAATGAAATTCGCTTTTGCAACATCTAATTCCGCATAAGCCATAAAATTTTCTTCCAGACCTGATCTTTTGGAAAGCTGCAAGGCCTTTTCAGCATATTGCAGAGGTCTGTCCCACTGCTGATCCATACCATATGCTTTCGCTAATTGATCATATGATCTGGAGACTTGATAGGGAAACCGGCTTGAAAATTTTCTAAGAAGCGCATCATCAATAACTTCTATAGCTTTAAGATACTTTTTTTGTTCGCAGAGCAATATGGATTTTGTCGTCAGAAAATCAATATACAAACTGGTTTTTTTAGGGATATCAGTAAAATTGTTATCGAATTTTTTTTCAATCAGGTTCAGTCTTTCCTCTGCTTTGGGAATTACCCCCAATTTTCTGTAAAGGTCACCCAAGATAAGATTGGTGCGCAGCAACTCGATAGAATCATCATTAACAGAATTTAAATGAAGGGATTCTAAAAGTGCGTTTAGCGCAACAATGTAATTTCCCTGCAAGATTTGAGCTTCAGCTTTTAGATTCAAAGCTTTGGAATGTTCTTCATCGGAACCTGCATTGATGGAAAGATATTCGGAAATTGTAATGGTCTTTTCGGGATGCGAGTACAGATTTCCCAGTGCATTTTTGTAGATGTCTTCGTTTTCTGATTTTTTTTGGGAGAACATGCAAATGCTACAAGTCAACGTAAGCAGAACAATAAACTTGTTGGTATATAGAATCTTTTTTTCCAAAAACGCATTCCTCAATCTCATTGCTGCAAAGAATATAATTTACAAATATAAGGTCAGAAATGCCAATTCCCGATAGTATCCGCATGATATTTTTGTTAATTCTCATCAATTATGGTTATAAGGCTGATTTTCTGTAATTTTTAAATCCTGTCTTTAAATTTTCGAAAATATTTTGTCCGGGCAAATTGTAGCTTTTTAAATAATAAGATGATAAAATTTAGCTTTAAAATTTATCTTAAAATCGAAATAATATTTACTTTTGGGACAAATTCCTGATATGAGTATTTTCAATGATACAAAGCTCGCATTTGCCGATAAAACGGATGCTCAGCTCAAAAAGGCCTATTGGATGTTCAAGGCGATTGAACAGCCTGCATTGACCAATATTGGCGTTTCTCTTCTCAATTTTACAGTTAGGAACAATTTTCCGTTTGTGGACGGAATCGTGAAGCAGACTTTGTTCGAGCAGTTTTGTGGTGGCGAAACGCGTGAAGAAAGCATGAAAGTGGTGAAACAGATGTTCAAACGTGGTGTTGGAAGTATTTTCGATTATTCGATTGAGGGAAAGGAAGAGGAAGAAGTTTTTGATGCGGTTTGTAAAGAGATCAAAGATATTGTCCGGTTTTCCGTCGGGAATCCGGCGATTCCGTTCATTGTTTTCAAACCGACGGCTTTTGGCAGAATCGATATCTATGAGGAAGTCGGTAAAGGAAAAGAATTGACAACCAGTCAGAAAGAAGAGTGGAATAGAGTAGTGCAGCGTTTTGACGAAGTGTGTAAACTTTGTTTCGAGAGCGACAAAAAAGTGATGGTCGATGCCGAGGAAACCTGGATGCAGGATGCGGCTGACCAGCTTTGTGAGGAAATGATGGAGAAATACAACAAGGAAAAAGCCATCGTCTGGAACACCATCCAAATGTACAGAACCGGTCGTCTGGAATATATGAATGCTCATCTTGAAAGAGCGAGAGAAAAAGGCTATTTCATTGGTTATAAGCTTGTTCGTGGCGCTTATATGGAAAAAGAAGCCGACCGTGCCAAAGCAATGAATTACCCGAATCCAATCCAACCAAGCAAACAAGCAACCGATGATAATTACAATGTCGGAATAGATTTTGTGATGGCTAACCTGGACAAAGTTTCTGCATTCTTCGGAACACATAACGAGAAATCTTCCGAATTGGTGATGGACAAAATGAAAGCGAAAGGTCTGGAACACGACAATCCACATATTTATTTTGGACAGCTTTATGGGATGAGTGATAACATTACTTATTATTTGGCTGATCAGCATTACAATGTAGCGAAATATCTTCCTTATGGACCTGTAAAAGATGTTGTTCCGTATCTCACGAGACGTGCGCAGGAGAATACTTCTGTTGCCGGACAAACTGGACGGGAATTGGGTTTGATCAGCAAGGAATTGAAGAGAAGAAAATAATTTAGATTTTAGATATTAGATATTTTACAATCTTAAAAATAAAAGATCCGCTGTGAGGCGGATTTTCTATTATTATAGTTTATCTTAATCAGGAATTTTCATTATTAAGTTTCGGGAACTATCAAAGAAAGAATTATCTTCTAAAATAATCTCATCATCCAAATCCATGCTTTTCAGCTTTTCGATAAACTTGATTGTAAATTCTTTAATTTCTTCACGAGGATTTGTAATTCCTTCATCTTGCATCTTTTTTCTTAAAGTATAAATATCAAGATAATGTTTTACATTAAGTTTAGTCATATTTTATTTCTTCTTCTCCGCCTTCACAGCCTGCCTGGCCAACAATTTCCAGCCACTTTTAGTTTTCTGCCAAACATACAAAATATCCAGACTCACTTCTCCGGGTTCTTTGCCCAAATCGTGAGTTGTTGCATACAAATGATTGCGGACAATCGCGGTTTTATCTACGATTTGAATCGATTGATTGGTATTTTCAATGGTCAGGAAATTAGATTTCTTACTGACCAGTTTTTCTACAAACTCTTTTGCATCATCAATATGACCACCTGAATGTCCGTAAGTCAATTCCGGAAGAATTAAAGATTCTAAAATGGCTTTGTCGCCACTGATCATAGCTGATCTTAGTTTTTCAGATGCTTCGGCAACGGCTTGTTGATCGTTGTTTTTTTGTGCAAATAGCATTGATACAGCAAGAAAGCTGAATGTTAAAAATAATTTCTTTATCATAGTTACTTTAATATTTGAATCAAAGATAATAAAGATTGCGCTAGCTTTCTGTATCAATGGCCTCATAAGTATCTTTGATCAAAGCGTCAGAAGAAGCATGCTCAAGATTGATTTTCTGTTTTGAGATGAAAGGTCTCTCTGTAGAAGGCATTTCATCTTCCATTGTTTTCCTAAATCAGTTCGCCTTTCATTACATTCATAGTCAAGTGACTGATTTGTGGCAGCTGACAATGGCCATCAGAAATGATAACGGTTTGATTGATTGTTCATTGCTGATTTATATTAATAACTGAATTCGAGGGGCGAAAAATCTTTCAGTTTAGGAAGTACAGACAACTTGTTTTTTGTCTTGGTGAGTTTCAAAACCTTATCCGTTTCGTAAGCCGTGTGTTTCTCGGTTTTATCGCCAGTTGAAAGATTGTAATCTATGTGTTCGATATAGCCTGCACTTGCATTATTAAAAGTGTAACCGATCAATTCGAAATCACCATTTTGATATCTGAATTTGTGCACAAAATTCCCTTTCAGTAGTTGATTTCTGAATATCAGAACACCATTTTTGATTTGCAGATCTTCCAATACAGCTTCTGTTCTTGCATCACCATAAGGAAATTTCTCCATCACGGCTTTGGTTGAAGAAAACACATTTTGATAACTTCCGTTTTTATTTTGAAAGAATATTTCCAGTAAGTAAGGATTATGTTTGTCGTTATTATTTTCTTTTACAACCACCATATCATCAAGATTATCTTTGTTCAGGTCACCATAGATTTTATATACCATCTTGTTGTAGTAGTCGGTTTTCACTTGAGAATGTAGAGTAATATTCATAAGGAATACTAATAAAAAGATAAAACAATTTTGGGACACATAAAATCTCATTTTCGTAAAATTTTTAATAGAGTAGTTGCAAATATATTTTTAATCATAATTGTTTGATTCAAAATCTAATTAATGCCTGTTATCACAATTAGTATAAATATCGGGATAAGAGCTGTCTAAAAAAGTAATCGATGGGCAACCGAAAGATTCTGACACAAAACCAAAAACAACAAGCGGTTTATTTTTGAACAATCTTCCTGTCCATTGCCAATCGTTGTATTCGTTATTATTGATGAAATTTAAAGGACTGAATTCTGCGCCTTCAGCTGTCGTGTAGGTCTTTTCGAAAATAACTTTATTGTCTTTCACAACGGCTAATTGTCTTTTGGAAATTCCATACTCGCCTTTATGGTCCTGAAGATAATAAGTCAGATTTTGAAATTTTGCCAGATAAGTATTTTCTAGATTCTTTTCGTTTTTGAACGACAAGGGAAATTCATCACGACTTGTTTTCTCCCAATGGATCGGAACTACTTTCTCACCAGAAAACGGACTTTCCTTTCCAAAATGGACCAGACTGTTATTTGTTTTATCCATTACAGATAGTCCAGAACTCTCAGGTTCATTCAGCTCGAAGCCGATCATATAATCGTAACTGGAAATTTCTTCACCTTCGCTTGTGTAAAGATTCAAATTGGCAACAGACTTCAGATCACGGATTGGGAATTTCTGTAATTTGGCATCTTTGTAATTGTAAAGAAACAATGTGTCCGTTTCCGAAAGAGAAGTTCCTTTTAGTAATTTTTCGCGGTAAGTCCCAGTCAGTTCAAAATGCTTCAGTTCGGCAAATGTCTTGGTTTTTTGATTGTGAATAATGTCTTCGGGAATTGCCAAAGAATCATTATAGATATCAGACATCGAAACAAATATGTTATATTTACCAGCGTTTTCAATAGAATACAGATCGAAGATTCGAAAATCGGAAAGATCTTTTTTTTCAGCAGAAGTTGTATCAACAGTAATTTCTTGTTTATTCACCGTTACGACTTTTTTCACTCCTTTTTTACAAGCTAAAAAGCATAATAGTACAGAGAATAGTAAAAATTGCTTTTTCATCATATAGTTTTATCCCAAATATAGTTTAAAATATTTTTGTTTTTCACAAAGCTTTTGCTGTACAAAAAATATGCAAAATATACTTTAATAATATCCGGAAAACTATCTATCTTTATTTTAAAAATTTTTTCAGATTTTGGATCCAATTCTTGATATTGTTGTTCGCTCGCTGGCGGTTTACTTTTTTATGGTCATCGCTGTGCGTGTTTTTGGTAAAAATCAGTTATCACAGCTCAATGCTGGTGATGTGATTCTTCTGCTTTTGATAAGTAATGCCGTTCAAAATGCGATGGTCGGCTCCAACAGCAGTTTACAAGGCGGACTTGTAGCCGCTTTGGTTTTATTTGTAGCGAATTTTGTCGTGAAGAAATTTATTTTCAAAAACCAGAAGATCAAAGAATTGATAGAAGACCATCCTTATATTTTAGTAAAAGATGGAGTAGTGTATTCTGAAGTCCTCAGAAAAGTTCAAATCTCTGAAGACGAACTGGAGGAGGCCGTTCACGAACACGGCATCGAAAAAGTGTCTGATGTGAAGCTGGCAATTCTGGAAGTGGACGGAAATATCAGTGTGATATCAACCGATAATAATACGGAACAAACGCACTATTCCAGACATAAAACCAAAATGAAACGGAAGTTTAGGAATCAATAATTGTATGATGAAAATGCTTCGACCCCAATTTGACGCTCTAATTGAGAAGGTATGTTTATAATTCCAATATATCTTTTAAAAAAAAAATTGAAATTGCTTGTAAAAAGATCCGCTTTAAATTTTTAAAACGGATCTCTATTTTTTTAATGAGTCTAGAAGTCAACTGTTTCCGGATTCAAGCCGGAAAAGCCGGTTTCCTCCAAAGTTTTAAGGGACTTCATATCACTTTCGGATATCTTGAATCTTTCAAAATGTAAGTTATTATAGATATTGGTAGGATTTTCTGATTTTGGTAAAGCAATAACACCCGACTGCAAACAAAACTGGATACAAAGAATTGCTGGAGAGACATCATATTTATCAGCAATGTCTTTTAGGTCTTCATCTTTCAACAATCTTCCGGAACCGATCGGACTCCAAGCTTCTATCGCAATTCCCTTTTCTTTACAATAATCAACAACCGTCTGCTGAACATAGCCCGGATGAAATTCTATCTGATTAACAGCCGGGATCACTTCCGCCGTTTCCAGCAAAGCTTTGATCTGTGGCAGCATAAAATTGCTTACACCAATTGTTTTAACAACACCGGATCTGTAAAGTTCTTCCATTGCTTTCCATGTTTCCGCATTGATTTCTTTCCAGTTTTCGAACTGTTTTTCATTCGCTGGCCAATGAATTAACAATAAGTCCAAATAATCGGTTTTCAGTTTTTTAAGCGATTGTTCGACTGATCGTTTAACACCCTGCGTGCTTCTGTTGCTATTCCAGATCTTGGTTGTGAGATACAGGTCTTTTCTTGCAATTCCGGATCCTTCGATCGCTTCTCCTATTTCTGCTTCGTTTCCGTAGATATCAGCCGTATCAATATGTGTATATCCAGCATCCAAAGCAATTTTTACAGTTTTCTGAACACCTTCTGTCGTTTGCCAGGTTCCAAAACCTATTTCTGGGATTTCTGTTCCGTTATTGAGAATAACATTTTTCATTTTAAAATATTTTTGATTTTCAAAAGCCAAAATTACGCCATCGAAATCGGTTTCAAAAATAATTCAGCTAATGCAAGAATCAAAAAATTATGATGAATTTTGTATTGATATTTCCTAAATTTGGAGTATGGAAAAACAGGAATTCGGATTACTTGGGAAGAATATCTCTTACTCATTTTCAAAAAAATATTTCGAGGAAAAATTCAAAAAATTATTTCTAAAAAACCATTCATATAATTTCTTTGACATCTCTGAAATCGAAAATGTTACGTCTTTCTTAGAAAATCCCAATCTTATCGGAATGAATGTCACCATTCCTTACAAACAAGCTATCATTCCGTTTCTTGATGAACTAAGCGAGGAAGCTTTACAGATCGGCGCCGTCAATTGCGTAAGTTTTCAAAACGGAAAGAAAATCGGTTATAATACAGATGCTTTCGGATTTGAAAAGACTTTGCTTATCAATAAAAAAGAGCATCATAAAAAAGCTTTGATCCTTGGTGACGGAGGAGCTGCAAAAGCTGTCAAATATATCTTAGACAAACATAATATCGAACACACTACGGTTTCTAGAAAATCTGAGATCAATTTTGACAATCTCCCGGAAGAATTGGTAAAAGATTCATTATTGATCATCCAGACAACACCGGTTGGCACTTTCCCAAATGTAGATGATTCTGTACCTTTTCCGTTTGATGCAATTACCGATAAACATTACGTCATCGATTTGATCTACAATCCTTCAGAAACAGTTTTCCTCAGAAAATCTGCAGAAAAAGGAGCGACAACGCTTAATGGATTTTATATGCTGGAACAGCAGGCGGAGAAGGCTTGGGAGATCTGGAGGAGTTAACTTTTATAAGTAATCTTTGATCACTTTCCAACTTTCTAATTTCTCCTCAAACTTCACCGTATGAAGCGGACTTGTAGAAGGCAAAACAAGAATCGGAATTTCGAAATTCTTGCCAAGAATCTTCAGGAGGTTTTTGTAAGACTTTTGCCCGTTACAGAAGATCGTTTTGATGTTAGGATGATTCTCTATTAATTCAAGGATATTGTTATCAATTTCATCTTTGATCTCTGTATCCAGGCTACCTTTTCTTTCACAGCTTTCTATAACATCCCAAAGTGCGACTTTATTCGTTTTCAGTAATTCTAATCTTGTATTATAATCGGTCGAAAATTCTGTATCAAAAAGATAAAACATCAATTTCCAGAACTGATTTTGAGGATGTGCATAATATTGCTGCATTTCCAAAGATTTCACACCCGGAACCGAACCGAGAATCAGAATTTCTGAGTGTTCATCTACAATTGGCGGAAAAGAATTGATTCTGTTCATTTTGTTTTATCGCAAAGTCGCAAAAATATTTAAAATTAATTTAGTAAAAGTCGCAAAAATAAAATCTTCGATTTTAAAATTTTAACGAAGTTAAAATCTTTGTGCCTTGAAAAGCATTATAGATATTAGCCTTTTGTGCCTTTGCATTAAAATTCTAATATTTTATTTGAATGTCTTCGAGAACCTCAGACTGACAAAACAGATAAGATGTCACACTGAGCGGTGTCGAAGTGTTTCAACATTTTATTGTTTACTTCAAATTATCCAAAATCTTAAACAAAGCATTACTGATACTTCCACCCTGATAATTATTAAGAATAATGGAAAACACATAATTCTTTCCGTTTTTGGAGGTTTGATAACCCGCAAAAGATTTGCTGTCTTTGATGGTTCCGCTTTTCATTTTGATTCCGTTCTGAGTTGGGAAACCCTCAAAGAAGGCATCGAACCAACTTTGTTTTTTCGCATACAACAAAGCCTGCACCTGTGCTTTCGCCGAAACGTAATTCTGTGGTGAAAGCCCGCTTCCATCGGCGAAATTGATCATCATCGGATTGATACCTTTTGATTTCCAGAAATCTTTGAGAAAATCTACACCAGTCTCAAAGCTTGGGTTATTTCGTTTCTCTTTTGCCATTGTTTTGATCAGCGTTTCTCCGTAAAGATTGATACTTTTCCTCAAGAACCAATAAACGATTTTGTCCAGCGTTGGCGATTTATATTCGAAAATTTGATTCTGTGTTGATGCTTTTGAAAAGGACTTTCCAGCCAATTTCTCATTGTAATAAGTTGTTGTTTTACCTGAAATGGAAATTCCGTTTTCTCCTAAAAGTTTTTGGATTTCGACGGCCAATTGCATTGGTGGATTGGGGGTCGCTCCGGAAACTATAGATACTTTTCCTGCAGGTAAAGTTCCGTTGATCATTGCAGTTTCCGAATGTGGGGCTGTGAAAATTAGACTCTGGTCAGAATTCCCTCCAGTTTTCAATTCATTGATCCAACTGACATTATCCAAACCATAGGAAAAACTCTTGAATTGGTTTCCATTAATATTAATATCAAATTGATTCTCCCTCCAGTTCACGCCAAAAGTTCCTGCTCCGTAATAATTCCCCAAATCGTTCCAAGGCCAACCGCCAGGCGTACTTTGGAAATCGAAATATGAATCATCAACGATCAGGCTGCCCGATATTTTCTTGATTCCCGATTTCTTGATAGCTTCTAATAATTGTTGTTTGAAGTTTTCCGGCTTATAATTTTCCCAACGCCAGCTTCCCAAAGTCGGGTCGCCATTGGAAGTGATGTAAAAATCACCATCCAAAGTTCCATTAGATATCTTCCCGGAATATGAAGCGGTCGTTTTGAATTGATAATTCTTTCCCAAAGTTTCCAAAGCCGCTGCTGATGTGAAAATCTTCTGTGTACTTGCCGTAGAAAGACCTTTGTTTCCATTATATTCATAAACCAAGTTTCCATTTTCGTCCGAAACATAGAAAGAAAGATTGGCTGATAAGGCATTAGAAGTTGATAACATTTCTTTCACAGATTTGTCCAGATTTTCTGACACAGACTGTGAGAAAACGATTTGAGATATCAGTATGGGAACAATGAGAAAAATTTTCATTCTTATTTTTCATCAAAACTAAGGATTTTTAAAATGAATATCAACCTAAGACGTTTCATTATATGTTCAATAAATTTCAAACCAAATATTATTTTAAATATAAAATTATGTTAAATCTGAAATTGGACAATTATCTAAAAATTTGAATTAACTAATTTTGATAGAAATTATAAAAATGCCGAAGAAGAACCGAAAAAAGGAAGAATTCTACAACGTTATCACGCACGGTTTTGGAGCGGCCCTGTCTGTGGTGGCTTTGATACTGATGATCATTTATTCTGCCATTAGCGACAGCACGATCGCCATTGTCTGTTCTCTGGTTTTTGGATTGAGTTTGATAACGCTTTATTCTGCTTCAACCATCTATCACGCTGTTTACAAACTGAAATGGAAAAAGATCTGCCAGAGAATAGACCATCTCAGTATTTACATCTTGATTGCCGGGACTTATACCCCTATTGCATTACTCGGGCTGAAGGGCATCTGGGGCTGGACGATGTTCGGCGTGATCTGGGGACTGGCGATCATCGGCTTTATTTTCAAATTCTCCCCTCTGAGATACAATGAAAAGATCTCGTTATCGCTCTACGCCATTATGGGCTGGACTGCGATCATCGCTATCAAACCAATGATAGAAAACCTTTCTGCGGGTGCATTAACTTTCATCATACTGGGAGGCTTGTGCTACACTTTCGGAATCTATTTCTACGCCAAAGACCGGAAACCTTTTTATCATCCCATTTGGCATTTGTTTGTTTTAGGCGGCAGCATCATGCATTTCTGCGCAGTTTTCTTTTTTATTCTGCCGTAAAAGAACTAAAAATATTAAACCACAAAAGTCACAAAAGATACAGTTGCCTATTTTCTTTTGTGACTTTTGTGGTTTTTAAATTCAAGCTAAAGAATCCGCTTTTAAAATCAAATTGTTTATTCTACCTTCTTAAAAAGCAACTTCATTCTTAAAAAACTTTGCGACAAAAACCTAGAATAAGAACTCAATGATCTCAAACCAGATCCCTGTTGTCACAAAACCAACAAGGATGCTGATCCCGATAATCAGATTGATAAGCTTTGTATTCAGTCGGTACTGTTCCGCAATGATGCTTGCCGTGATTACCGTTGGCATTGCTGATTCGAAAATACTGATTTTTGCGATATCACCCTTGACCCCGAAAACGACCGCCAGTATCAAAACCATTATTGGTGTCAAAATCAATTTGTAAAGCATCGATGTGGAAATCTGTGGAATCAGCTTTCTCCAACCATTGAATTTCAATTGCAACCCCACGGAGAACAAAGCCAAAGGAGCAACTGTCGAAGCCAGTTTGTCAAACATTGGTTCTGCAAAATGAAGATCGATGAACTGCGACAAGATCAATGCACTGATACATCCTATAAACGGAGGAAATGTAAAAAGTCTTTTAAGAATGAATTTGGAATCTACTTTTCCGCTTTTACTGCCACCTCTCAATGCTGCGATAATTCCCATTGTAGAGAGCATCAGGAACATCGTCTGGTCACAGATGATAGCAATACTCAGATATTTTTCTCCGTAAAAAGCAGTTATCAAAGGAAATCCGATAAAAGAGGTGTTACTATAACCGCTTGCCAGCTCCATTGTACTTCTTGACCTAGCCGAATAGTTTTTTATTCGACTGTAAAGCAACATAAAAGCCCAGCCGCCAATCGCTGTCAGAACCGTGCTCAAAATTGGAAAAAGCATTTCCCATGACCATTCTACTTTGGGAAGATATTTGAAAGAAACTGCGGGCAAGGCAATATAGAGAAGCCAGGTATTGATGCCTTTGTGCGCATCGGGATGAATGGTTTTTGTTGATTTGAAAATCATTCCTGCAACTACGCAAACTACGATCAATACAAAATTTATCATTACTTCATTTTACTGTGTAAAATTAGATAAGTACATTTTTATAAACAAAAAAAGCCCCCTTAATTTTAAGGGGGCTTTTTTTGTTTATAAAATTATTCTTTAATGAACTTTTGAACATTAACTTCTGCACCAAATTTAAGCTTAACCAAATAAGCTCCTTTTGGTAAAGATCTAACGTCTAGAGATGTTCCATCATATTTAACAGGGATATTTTTTCCTGTAACATCAAAAACTTCTGCAGTAAGAACTTTTTCGGAAGAATTAATTTTTAAATAATCAGATGTTGGATTTGGATAAACAGATAGTTTAGATTTGCTCAAATCTGAAACAGCCATTACAGGTCTAGTCACAGAGAATGTATCAACACCTATATTATCTGAAAAATCCCCAGTTGTTCCTCCTCCAGTAACATAATATCTAAATGCAATTCTTGACGCAACGTCACCTGTTAAACCAGATACCGTATAATCATATTTAGTATATGAAAAAGGATAACCTGTAGCTGTTAAGTCAGCATTAACAGTAAGCGCAAGTGTTGTAAAAGAACCTAAGTTAGTAGCCCCTGAAGCTCCCGTTCCACTTGGCAATGTTGTTGTTGCAGCAGTACTTAGCCTTAATTCCAACCTGTCCGGATAAGTACCTGGTTCTCCCCCGCTCATAGTATAAAAAGAGATGACATCTCCATTTCTAAGATTAACTACAGGTGTAATAAGCCAGTTACTAATGGTTCCTGTTCCTGTAGCACTGCTATAGTTACAAAATGCATAAGATGTATCATCTCCACTTTGTGGACCAATGTGATCCGCAGGTCCTTGTCTCCATACCCCAGTTGTAGTACTTCCAAGAGGATTACTTTTATTAAGGGCTGTCCAACCTTGCCCAGATAAAGCTGAGAAAGTATCAAAGTTTTCAGAAATAACAGTTGTTTGAGCATTAGTCATTGCAAATGCCAAACTCGCAATAAAAAGTAAATTTTTCGTCATAATTATTTATTTTGTTTTATTAACTCTATCAAATTTATGTTAAAAAAACAAAATAAACAAATAAAAACATAATTTATTTGTTATTTTTTTTGATTGTAAATTTGTAAAAATCTAAAATTAAAATTATGTCTAAAGCGATTTCCAAGGTTCCAGCTGTTATAAATGAACCGGTAAAATCTTACATTCCTAATTCTGAAGAGGTAAAAAGCCTGATTGCCACGTACAAGAAAATGTGGAAGGAAAAAACCGAGATACCAATGGTGATCGGTGGAAAAGAAGTAAAAACAGACAAAAAAATAAAACTAAGTTCACCACAGGACCATCAGCACGATTTTGGTTTCTATTACGAAGGCGATATGTCTCACGTTGACCAGGCCATAGAAGCTGCTCTTGCTGCAAAAGCAAAATGGAATGCACTTGGATGGGAACACAGAGCGTCGATTTTCCTGAAAGCTGCTGAACTTCTAGCCGGGCCTTACAGGGATGTTATCAATGCTGCGACGATGATCGGGCAATCCAAGAATGTTCATCAGGCGGAGATCGATTCGGCTTGTGAACTCATAGATTTCTTACGTTTCAATGTAGAATTCATGACGCAAATGTATGCTGAACAGCCGGTTTCTGACAAGGGGATCTGGAACCGTGTAGAATACAGACCGCTTGAAGGATTCTGCTTTGCGGTGACGCCATTCAACTTCACGGCAATCTCCGGAAACCTGCCTGCTTGTATGGCAATGATGGGGAATGTTGTAGTGTGGAAACCTTCCGATAAGCAGGTTTATTCAGCAAAAGTGATCATGGATGTTCTGAGAGAAGCCGGACTGCCGGATGGTGTCATCAATATGATTTTCACGGATGGGAAACAAACGGCTGAGAAAGTGTTGGCCCACAAAGATTTTGCTGGTCTTCATTTCACAGGTTCTACAAAGGTTTTTCAAGGCATGTGGAAAATGATCGGTGACAATATCCATAACTATAGATCTTATCCAAGGATCGTTGGTGAAACTGGTGGGAAAGACTTCGTGATGGTTCATCCATCAGCTAATGTTGAAGCTGTTGCAACAGGTCTGGTAAGAGGTGCTTTTGAATATCAGGGTCAAAAATGTTCTGCTGCGTCCAGAGCTTATATTCCTAAATCTCTTTGGAATGAAGTGAAGGCGGTGATGGAAGCTCAGATGAAAACCATCAAAATAGGTTCTCCTGAAGATCCTTCCAACTTCGTGAATGCTGTTATCGATAAAAATTCTTTCGAGAAATGTAAAGGTTATATCGACAGAGCTGAAGCTTCGAACGATGCGAATGTCATCATCGGTGGAAAATACGATGATAAGAAAGGCTGGTTCGTACATCCAACAGTTATCGAAACCATCAATCCTTATTACGAAAGTATTGTTGACGAAATCTTCGGCCCGATCTTGACCGTTTACGTTTATGAGGACGAAAATTGGGAAGACACGTTGAAACTGGTTGATACTTCTACGCAGTATTCTTTGACAGGTTCTATTTTCGCACAGGACAGATATGCGATCGAAGAAGCTTACAAGGCTTTGGAAAATGCTTCCGGAAACTTCTATATCAATGACAAACCAACCGGGGCAGTTGTGGGCCAGCAGCCTTTCGGCGGTTCCAGAGCATCCGGAACCAATGACAAAGCAGGTTCTAAAATGAATCTCCTGCGTTGGGTTTCTGTGAGAAGTATCAAGGAAACTTTTGTCTCTCCAAAAGATTACAAATATCCATATTTAGGTTAAATCCTGGATCTTAATGTCAATATGTCATTCCGAGAGAAGAAAAT
Source organism: Epilithonimonas caeni DSM 17710 (assembly GCF_000426465.1). GTDB lineage: Bacteria > Bacteroidota > Bacteroidia > Flavobacteriales > Weeksellaceae > Epilithonimonas > Epilithonimonas caeni. The sequence continues at coordinate 543,977 of NZ_AUFK01000009.1, read as the reverse complement.
CATGATTGGTAAGATTCTTTCAGAATGACATTTGTATTTCATAACCCAAATCTCAGACAATGAAAAAAGCACTCATTATAGTTGATGTTCAAAATGATTTTTGTGAAGGTGGCGCTTTGGCCGTTCCGGAAGCTAACAGCATCATTCCTTATATTAATCTTCTGATGGAAGAAAATGAATATGACCAAATCGTTTTAACTCAGGACTGGCATCCTGCAAACCATAAAAGTTTTGCTTCCAACAATGGAAAAAATGTTGGCGAAACGATCTCTCTAAATGGCATTCCTCAGTTTATGTGGCCTGACCATTGTGTCCAGGGAACTTTCGGGGCAGAATTTCATAAAGATTTGAATCGTGATAAAGTCACGCATATCATCCAAAAAGGAAAAAATGTGGAAATCGACAGTTACAGCGGTTTTCAGGACAACAATCATTTTTTGAAAACCGGATTAGAAGATTTCCTGAAGTACCACGATATCCAGTTGGTTGAGATTGTTGGATTGGCATTGGATTATTGTGTGAAATTTACAGCAATCGATGCCTTCAATGCTGGATTCATCACTTGTCTTCATTTCAACGGAACAAAGGCGGTGAACGTGAAACCTGACAGTGCAAGAAATACAATTTATGATCTGGCTGAGAAAGGAATTACTATTTTAGCGTAAATCAAACTTTTTTATCATCGACACCTCTCAAACTGATAAGTTGTACACGATCCAGCTTGAGAGCACGAGTTCGATTTCCTTAAGATAAACTAATGGTGGATTAAGCTGATAAAAAAAATTATTCAGTAGAATTATTATTTGAATAGTATCTTATTTTTTCTACAATTTCTCCAAGGTCAAAAGGTTTGGGAATGAAATCTATCGCACCGCTTTCTATGGCAGAGTCGCCCAAGCCCCGGCTGGCAGACATTATCACGACAGGGATATTTTTAAAATCCTGATGTGCTTTTATCATTTTGCAGATGTCACGTCCGTCCTCACCAGACAGCCACATATCCATCAGGATCACGTCTGGTTTTGAAGAAATTGAAAGAGAGTTGAACATCTCTGACCCTTTTTCATAATTATCAACATCATAACCTTCCATATTTAACATCATTTTAACTGAATCCAAAATGGCTGGGCTATCGTCTACAACGTATATTTTTTTTGAATTTGACATTTTTTAAGTGTTAATTTATTTTAGGGACCTCAAAACAAAACTCTGATCCTTTTCCTTCTACAGAATTTACAAAAATCCTGCCACCACTTCTTTTTATGATTTCGGATGAGATATATAATCCCAAACCAAGTCCTGGAAACGTATATTCTTTACTTCCGCTGACTCTGTAATATTGCTCGAAAACCTTGTCTTTTTTGTCCTCAGCGATTCCAATTCCATAATCTTTTACGGCAAAATGGGCACAGCCTTCTTCTGTTAATCTCGTAGTGATTTGTATCTTGTCCGAGTCGGGAGAATATTTTATTGCGTTACTTATGAGATTGGTCATTACTTGCGCGATCCTGTTTTTGTCGCCGGTGATTGTTCCAATCGGTTCCGCCTCTACATAAATTCTATGACGGGTATTCATTTGTTGTTCTTCAACAACTTCGTGAACAAGCTCATCAAAATCAAATTCGCTTCTATTAAGGAGAATTTTCCCGTTCTGGATTTTTGTGACATCCAGCAGATCATTCACAAGACTTGTGAGCTTATTGATTTGCTCATCCATTTTCATCGCAACATCTGCGTTTTTGTTGTCGTCTTGTTTTCGGAGATTCTTTTCCAGAAACTGGGAATAGAGCTTGAGACTTGTGAGCGGCGTTTTCAGTTCATGACTTGCAATGCCGAGGAAGTTGTCTTTTTGTTGCTGAAATTGTTTAAATTCGTTGATCTCTGTACAGGTTCCGATCCATTGGATCACTTCGCCGTTCTCATCTTTTATAGGGACCGCACGACCCAGAAACCATTCATAGGAGTTTTCCTTTGTCCGATTCCGAAACTGATATTCGATTTCATAACCTTGCTTGTTTTTCTGACTGGTCTTCCAAAGACTGATCGCCTTTTTATAATCATCGGGATGAAGGAGCTTGCTCGCGGCGTTTTCTCTGGAATCTATACCCTCAAATCCGGTGTAATCATACCATTTCTTATTATAATAATCTATATTTCCGTTTTTGTCTGCGGTCCATATGATGATTGGCAAACTGTCTGCGAGGTTTTTATATCTTTCCTCATTTTCCTGTAATCTTTTCTTTGTCAGAACCACATCGGTTACATCTACAGCAATATTGGCTATGGCATAAACTTCTCCTTTGTTATTTTTGAGGGGCTGATAAGAAAAATTATAATAAAAGGTTTGTAATTTACCATCGACCACAAGGTCTGCCCGGTCTTCTTTTGCGGAATATGTTTTTCCCGTTTCATAGACGTTTTTGAGAAGCCCGATGAAAGATTGTCCTATCAATTCAGGAATTCCTTCTTCTATTCTTTTTCCAATGATGGAGTCATCTTTACCCCAGGTTTTCAACATTTTTTCATTTGCCAGGTCTATAATGAAATCTTCACCTTTATAGATTGCAATAGCATAATCGGATTCCTTAATGAGATTTTCGAATTTATATTCAGTTTCAGAAACTTTTTTTTCAGCTAAAACCTGTTCGGTAACTTCGGTTGCCACAATACTTATTCCGATGATCTCTGTCTCATCATCATTATAGATCGGTGCAAAAATGAAATCGAAATAACATTCTTCTGTGTTTCCATTCCTTACGATGTAAGCCAGTTGCTTGTAACCTTTATATGGATTTCCTGTTTTCTTGACATTCGAAAGGATCTCCATAAATGGTTGCCCCTCGAGTTCCGGCAAAGCATCTATTAGTTTTGAACCGATGACCTCTGCAGGTTTTCCCCATAATTGAAGCATCTGAGGATTGGCAACCTGAATGACAAATTCATCACCAATTAACATGGACAAGGCTACGGGAGCCTGAACTAGCAAAAGGGCTAAAGAATCTTGCGAAATATTAGTTTTGATGAAATTCTTCATTGTGAAATAGACAATAAATTAGTGCGATATACTTATTTTGAAAATTTTTGTTTTCCTATTAATAATTCGAAAAATAATCTGAAATCTGATGCCAATGACCAGATCGGATATTTGAATGTAGCGGGTGTATTCCTTTCAAATACAGCATGGCTAAACCAAGCAAATCCATATCCGAAAATAGGGCAATACCAAAGAAATCGTTCTTTCCCAGATTGTATGACATAAAAAATAACCACAAAAACTAGCAGGATCCCAAGGAAATGAAACGCTCTGGTTAGTGGTTTACTGTGCTCTGCAAGATAAAACTGATAAAATTCCTTATAGGTTTTTATTTTATTAGGAGATTCCATTTTTGGTTTGATTTAGTTTGCTGTTTTTATATCCATAAAGGAAATATATTATCAAACCTATAGCAAACCACAGTCCAAACCAGAACCAATTCTCGTGGCTCATTCCGGTTAAAAGATAAAGACAGGAACTAAGACCGATCAAAGGAATTAACGAGAGATTTTTAACGATAGCTAATCCACATAGAACCAGATTTATAATGATAAAAATAATGATTGCCAAACGGAATTCGCCTTCGTTGGAATCACTGATATTGGTCAGATTATGAAAAAATTCTGGCTGATAAAAATAGAAAAATACCAATCCACCAATGAATATCAATGGGAAAAATACTTTACCATTGATATAAGGCAAATGGAATCTTCCTTTGATCTTTTCTTTCGGAGGCAACATCAGAACGCCACCGCAAACTAACACAAAAGCAAAAATAGTTCCTATACTCGTGAAATCGAGAATGAAGGTCTTATCTGTAAATAGAATAGGTACGCCGACTACAATACCTGTTACAATCGTTGCGAAAGAAGGTACTTTGTTCTTACTGTGAACTTCTTGGAATTTCTTAGGTAAAAGTCCATCTCTCGACATTGCCATCCAGATTCTCGGCTGCCCCATTTGGAAAACCAGAAGCACGGTCGTAATCGCAACAATCGCAATCAACGCCACAATGAATTCCATCCAGGGGAGATTGAGATTTGTTTTATCAAATACAAAAGATAATGGGTCCCCGATTCCGTCAAATTTTCTGTAATCCACCAAACCGGTTAATGTTAAAGTCAAAATGATATAAATAACTGTACAAAGCCCAAGAGAAATCAGCATTCCTTTTGGTAGGTCTTTTTGAGGATTCTTGGTTTCTTCTGATAAAACAGAGATTGCATCAAAGCCGATATAAGCAAAGAAAACACCCGAAACGGCTGACATTACACCGGCAAAGCCGTTGGGCATAAAAGAACCGGAGGTTGGGGTAGAAGTCGTTGGAAACCAATTCCCTGTATTTATATAACCTACACCAACTGCAATTACCAAAAGAATGACGAACAGCTTTAGAATAACAAAAAAGTTATTGAAGTTCTTACTTTCCTTGATTCCCTGGTAGCAAAGCCAAGTGATCAGTCCATTGATTACCAATGCCGGTATGTCAACTATGATTTTCAATCCACCGATAATTGGTGCCGATTTCCAAGCGTTGATAAGCTCTCCGTTGTTGGAATTGTTAAGAAAAGCTTTTTTAGCTTCAGTGTAGCTACAAGTGAAATAATCCGGAATATGAACCCCGATTCTCTCCATAAAACTGGTAAAATAATCTGACCAGGAAAATGCAACATAGATATTTCCAAAAGAATATTCCATTATCAAGGCCCAACCGATGACCCATGCAATCAATTCCCCAAAACTGGCATAGGCGTAGGTGTAAGCACTTCCGGCAGTGGGAATTCGGCTTGCAAATTCCGCATAACAAAGTGCGGTAAACGCACAGGCAAAACCACAGATCAGATATAAAACAATGACGCCCGGACCACCGCGGAAGATAGCTTCACCTAAACTGCTGAAACTTCCTGCTCCAATAATGGCAGCAATCCCAAAAAATACAATATCCCAGGTTCCAAGAACTCTATTAAGCTGTCCGGAATCTGCATTCTCTGCGTAGTGTTTTCTTCTGAAAAGTGAACTCATTTAAGTTTATAATTTTTGTGAAAGTAACAAATGTAATAAAATTTTGATGTTTTTAACATTTTATTAATAAATAAAACTATTTCCCAAACAAAAAGTGCTTTTAAAAACTCCTCCAAATAATATCTTTTCCCTATTTTCGTTGAAAAAGGAACAAACTTTGTTGCAGCTCTGGCTTCGACAATAATTTTGAAAATCTGTATGAATTCAAAAAAAGTAATACTGGCATCCTTGATTTCCATTTATGGGATCTCTGAGGCGCAACAATCTCAATATTTCATCCAAAAAGAAGACTATCACTTTGGGTTGGCAGAGAATCTCTACAACACCAAAGTTTACAATGCTTCCCAATACGAATATTCCAACCAATATTTTTACAACAAAAGTCTTAGCAGTTCCAGAAAAGAAGCATCACTGTTTTTCAGCAATGTGATTGGTGTGATTCTGCAGCAGCAATATGCAGAAGAAGGTCTTAGTGCTTTTATGAAAGAATATCCGAAGTCGGCCTATTTTGCCCAGGCCAACGGACCATTGGCGGATTATTATTTGGCTAAAAAAGATTTTGAAAAAGCTCTGGAAACATTGCAAAAAGTCAATCAATATCAGTTGAGCAAAGAGGAAAACATGCAGCATATTATGAAGCTGGGTTATGCCAAGTTTATGACAGGAGATTCTGCCGGAGCGATTGAAGCGCTGGAAGAATCTTACAAAAATGCGGACGAAAACAGCAAGCCTGCTATTTCTTATATGCTTGGACATCTTTATTATACTGACAAGCAAAATGACAATGCATTTGTTTACTTCGACCAAATCAAGAATAATCAGGAATATGCACATCTGGTAAAGCCTTATTATGTGCAGATGTATTACAATCAGAAGAACTATGATCTGGCCATCTCGGAAGGCAACGACATCCTGAACAACGGAAAAACAACTGCTTACGATACAGAAATCCACAAGATAGTAGGAGAGAGCTACTTTATGAAAGGTGATTATCAGTCTGCCTATCCGCACCTGAAATTATTCCTTGATAAAGAGCAGACACCATCAGAAACCGACCTTTACGAAATGGGATTTGTTTCTTCTCAGGTAGGTAAAAATGCCGAAGCAGTAGGATATTATAATCAATTAATTAACAGCCGATCTCCGCTGGCTCAAAACGCTTATTACCAACTCGGGAATGCTTATCTGCAAAATAATCAAAAACAAGAAGCGCTTTCAGCATATCGTAATGCGTCCCAGATGAATTATGATGCGAAAGTTCAGCAACTGGCTTTGGAACAATACGCCAAATTGAGTTATGAATTAGGAAATCCATTTGAGAACTCTTCAAAAGTAATTCAGAGGTATCTGGATAAATATCCGAATTCTAAAACTCAGGAAATGAGGTCACTGCTGGTTAAATCTTATTTGTATTCCGGAGACTATAAAGCAACTCTGGACGCACTTTCAAAATTGGACCAGAAAACGAATGAGACTAAAAAAATAGAGCAGGAGGTTTCTTATCTTTTAGGTTCCGAAGAATTCAATAAAGGGAATTTTGATGCCGCCGAAACGTATTTTAAAAGAAGTCTTCAATTCAATCTCAATAAAGATTTTTATAAAAAAGCGCAGTATTGGTTAGGACAGACTTACTACCAGAAAGGTGATTATAAATCTGCCATTGCAACTTACACCAAACTTGAAAACGAAACCGCAGAAGGTTTTCCGGAACGTGAACAATTGGACTATGACTTAGGTTATGCTTATTTCAAGTCTAAGGATTTTGCGCAGGCCCAGGAATATTTTAAGGAATATCTGAGATTCCCGAAACAGGAATTCAAGGCGGATGCAGAATTGCGTTTGGCTGATACATATTACGCAAACAATCAGTTGAATGAAGCTTTGGAAATTTATAATAAAACCGAAAATGCCAGCGATTATACGTTGTATCAAAAAGCTCTGGCATTAGGTTTCAAAGGCGATACGGTTGCAAAGATTTCTGAACTGAAAACTTTGATTTCAAAATATCCTAATTCGGAATATGTGGATGATGCGAACTATGAAATTGCGTCAGCTTATGCTCAGAATGATGATTTCAACAATTCCAATTCTTACTTTGATAAAGTCATCAAATCCAGTTCGGATAAGGATTTGGTAGCGAATTCCCTGATTTACAGAGCTCAGAATCTGATTGATTTAAATCAAAATGATAATGCTATTGCAGAGTTTCGACAACTGGCGAATCAATATAAGAATACTGCTTATGCGGACAAAATTGTAGCCGCTGCAAAACCGGCTTTTGTGAAAACCGGTGATGTTGCAGGTTACGAACAATTTGCAAAAGGTCTCAATGTGAATGTTTCCGGAACAGAAATCAGTGAAATCAATCTTAATCTTGCACAGGATAGTTTCTCGAAAAAAGATTATGCAAAAGCAGTTTCTTACTACGAAAAATATCTTGACCAGAGTCCAAGCGGTGATAATCTTTTCAAAGCGCAGTACGAGTTGGGAGAAAGTTATTATCAATTAAAACAAACGGATAAAGCATTACTTCCATTACAAAATGTGGCCGATTTCCAAAACGATTATCAGCAGGAAGCGCAGGTTAGATTGGCTCAGATTTATTTAGCTCAGGATAAAATTGCTGATGCGAAAAAGTATCTGGAACAGAATGCTAATTCTACCAATGTTACGATTAAAAACTTCACTTCGGTAGAATTGATGAAAATCTATGCGGACGAAAAGAACTTTGCTGAAGCTGAAAAATATGCAAACGTTGTAATTGCTAATTCAAAAAATTCGGCAGCAACTCTGGAACAGGCGAAAGTCATCAAAGCAAGGAGCCTGATGCAGCAAGGCAAAGACAGGGATGCACAAACGGCTTATACCGCTTTGGAGAAATCTTCCAACACAGAAGTGGCGGCAGAAGCTTTATATGCGAAAGCTTTCTATCAGAATAAAGGAAAGGCCTTCAAGTCGTCCAATGAAACTATTTTCAAATTGGCGAACAATTATGCTTCAGAAGAATATTGGGGCGCAAAAGCTTTGGTCCTGATGGCGAAAAATTATCTGGCGCTGAAAGATAATTACCAGGCAAGTTATACGGTGGATGAAATCATTAACAACTATGGCGATTTCCCGGAAATTGTGGCTGAGGCGAAAGAAGTGAAAGCCCAAATTAAAAAATAAGTAAAATATTGGCTTTGTATTTTAATCGCAAAGTCGCAAAAATTTAAAAATAAAAAATGTTTAGAGACGCAAAGATTTTATCTTCGATAGAATTGTAGTTTAAGATTTGAATCTTTTTTTTGCGACTTTTAAACGAATTTTGAATCCAAACAAATTGCGCCTTTGCGATTAATTTGATTTTAAATAAAATTTAAATGAACAAACTAAAATATATCGCCGTTTTGGCATTTTTGGGGACAGTCGGAATCTCGGAATTAGGCGCTCAAATCAAAGAAGAGCAATTGATTCTCAACAGAAAACGAGAACCTGAAGTCAAGAAAATCGAGAAGAAAAAAACATCTGTTGTTCAGGAAAAAAACTATCCGCCGGATAACAAGAAAAAGGAAGATTCGCTCAATCTGAAATATGACATTGTGAATGTTCCGCCGGTTTCCGATTTCAAAACAACCGAAATCCAGGGTGAAGACATTTCTCCGAAATTCTCCAATGATCATCAGTCAAATTATTTCAGATTGGGTTATGGGAATTATGGAAAGTTTTTGGCCGATGCTAATGTTTCCGGAAAAGTGCAGGACAATGTGGAAGTAGGAGCGGATTTGCATTACCTTTCTACAAACGGCCTGAAAAAAGTTTACGATTGGGATTCTAAGCATAACGAAGCAAAAATCGGTGGTTTTGCCAATATTTACACGGAAAGCGGAAAGTTTAATATTGATGCTAATTATGCTTTCAACAATTACAATTATTACGGAATTTATGCATTGACGCCTTCAAATAATGATGTTGATTTGCAGCAAAATGTGAATAGATTCAGTGTGAATGGTTATTACGACCATTACTCCAATGAAATTCTGAATAATGTTCGCGTGAAATCTTACTTCTTAACCGACCATTTCGGAGCCAGTGAAAATTATGCGAATGCGGAATTGAATTTGTCAAAGCACGATTTTTCTGTGTACGATGATATTACAGCGAATGGGGATTTGGGAATTAATCTGGAAACGGTTAATTCCAAATTTGATATTCTGAATAAAAATACTAATAATCAGTTCAATTTTACATTGTCGCCAAAAGTGACTTTCTATAAAGGCGATTCTTATTTGTTGATAGGTTCTGATTTTAGTTTCCTTAATTCTAAAAATTCCAGCAATATAGCCGAAGAATCAAAGAATAATAAATTCTATTGGTTTCCAAAAGCAGAAGTTCTGGTTGCTGCTGCAGATGAATTCAAATTTTATGGAGGGGTTGATGGGGGTTTGAAACTCAATACTTACGGTAATCTTCTGGATGAAAATCCTTTCTTGATTTCTGATTTGACTTTAACTCCAACTGAGACCAAATACCATTTTTATTTCGGTTTGAAAGGCGATGTTGACCAGACTTTCAAATATGATGTTAATGCAGGATTCAGCAAAGTGAACAACGCTCAGTTTTTCTACAACAATAATTTGTTTGATACGACTATTAGCGCAGACAGACAAGGTTATGATTATGCAAATACTTTCAGTTCAATCTATGATAACGGAACTCTGATGGAAGTAAAAGGAGATCTGCAGGCATTCCCAATGGAAAATCTGACTGTTGACGCAGGTTTGCATTTTATGAAATACAAATTGGATAACCTGGAAGAAGTATATTATAAGCCATTATTCCAATTCAATCTTGGTGCAAAATATACAATGCTGGAAAAGAAACTGAACCTTGGTTTTAAAGCTTATTTCGTAACGGACAGAACTTCGAATTCCTATTCTGTGGTTACAAACTTTCCTGCTTTTGAAATGCAAGAGAATGTTAATGAGAAAGTTGGAGGTTTTGCGGATTTAAATCTTTCTGCAGAGTACAAAATTCACAAAAATTTCAGTATTTTCGCACTCGGAAATAATCTGCTGAACGCCAAATATCAGAATTATCTGGGCTACAAAGTTTTGGGAGCACAGTTTTTGGGAGGCGTGAAGATTACGTTCTAAAAATAATTGATGAGTGATTTTATATCATTTATAATTCATCAATTATCATTTTTAAAATCGGCCTCGTAGTTCAACTGGATAGAATATCGGATTTCGGCTCCGAGGGTTAGGGGTTCGAATCCCTTCGAGGTCACCTTTTGGGAAAAAGCATTTTTAGAAATGCTTTTTTCTTTTTTTTAGTTTTAATTCGTTATTAATCAGTATAATTAATTTCTGAATTTAAAATAGGTATTGGAACGCTGTTTCTTCAAAATTCAATTTTTCATATAAATTGAATTACAGTGGCTTTTTAACCTCAATACCCTCCCCATTAATATATAGTTGAGAAATCTTTAATATTTGATTGCTTTAGAAATTCACGGAATTTCGAGATTATGAACTTTTTAACTTAAAGTCCCATAGGATAAGGATGTAAGGTAATTTTTTATACTATTTCACAATAGTCATTTTTGTATAAATTTTGATTATAAAATTTCGTTATAACCATTTTTATGTTTGCTTGCATGAAAAAAAAGCAAAAAAAAATATTAAATTCCAATGTTTTTTTTATTTAAAAGTGTGTTTTTTACACTTTTTATTTATTTTTTTTGATGCAGATTATTATGATTCTTATCATAAAATTTTCTTAAAAAAATACCAGTATAATTTTAACGGTACATTTTACTAATTGTTTGTTAACTCACATCTTACAATTTATCTAAGTATTTATTTTATGATAAGCTTATCATAAATATTATACATATGATATCATAAAAAATCGATATGTAAATTATTGATAAGCAGTATGTAATGTAAAAATTATTTTTTTTATTCAACTGAATTTTTATATTTGTAATGTTACATAAATGTTAACACGTTAATGAGTCCAAATTTTATTCATACTTATGTATCTGTAGATTGTGTTGTTTTTGGTTTCGATTATGAGAACCGATTGAACATTTTATTGGTTCAGCGTCATGTAGATGATATTCCTGTTGAAAGACAAAGAAAGCTGCCCGGGAGTTTAATATTCAGCGATGAGGACGTGGATGATGCTGCAGAACGAGTGCTTCATGAATTGACAGGAATTAAAAAAATGGTACTTAAACAGTTCAAATGTTTTGCAGATCCTGACAGGGCTAACAATATGAACGATATCAAATGGATGGGGAAGGAGTATAAGCAGGATATAGACAGAATCATTACTGTGGCCTATCTCTCATTATGCAAGATCGATCACAAGATCAACAGTTCAAAATATGATACCGTAGATTGGTTTCCTTTTAATGAGATTCCGACTCTGCCTTTTGACCACAATAAAATTATCAACGAATCTTTGGTTGAAGTGAGAAGATGGATTGAAATGGATTTCTCCATTATTTTCGAATTGCTGCCAAAGAAATTTACAATCAGACAATTATATCAGTTATATAGTGCACTTAGTGAGAAGAAGATCGATATCAAGAATTTTCATAAAAGAATTTCTTCGTTCAATTACATTATTCCGCTGGATGAGATAGAGACCAATGTTTCGCATCGCGCTGCAAGGTATTATAAGTTTGATGCCAAGGTTTATAAGAAAAATAATACCAAGCTCATAAAATAAAAAACTTTTAAAGAAATTATGTACTTATTAGGTTATGACATAGGCAGTTCTTCTGTAAAAGTTTGTCTCATAGAGGCATCCAGCGGAAAAGTTGTAGCGTCCGAATTTTCTCCGAAAAAAGAGATGAAAATCACAGCCATCAATCCGGGCTGGGCAGAGCAGAATCCTGTCGATTGGTGGACAAACCTCAAATTGGCGCATGAAGCTGTAATGCACGAATCCGGAGTACACGCAGAAGACATCAAGGGCATTGGTATTACCTGGCAGATGCACGGACTCATTATGGTAGATAAAGACCAGAATCTTCTCAGACCATCCATCATCTGGTGCGATAGCCGCGCCGTTCCCTATGGTGAAAAGGCTTTTAAAGAAATAGGAGAAGAAAAATGTCTGTCACATTTGCTGAATTCCCCAGGTAATTTTACCGCTTCAAAATTGGCTTGGGTAAAGGACAATGAACCAGAACTATTTGCGAAAATAGATAAGATAATGCTTCCCGGAGATTATATTGCAATGAGACTTTCTGGTGATATAGGAATGACAATTGAAGGTTTGTCTGAAGGGATTTTCTGGGATTTTAAAAATAACTGCATCTCCGAGGATGTCATCAATTATTACGGAATTCCGAAAAGCTTTTTTCCAGATATTGTGCCGACTTTCGGGATTCAGGCAACGGTTTCTGCAGCTGCAGCGCAGGAACTGGGACTGAAGGAAGGGACACCGATTTCTTACAGAGCAGGCGACCAGCCGAATAACGCACTTTCTCTTAATGTTTTCAATCCGGGAGAGATCGCTTCTACGGCAGGAACCTCAGGTGTGGTTTATGGTGTTTTGGATAAGCTTGATTATGACAGGCTTTCCAGGGTCAACACTTTCGCCCACGTAAACTATACAGAAGAACTGACAAGATTAGGTGTGTTGCTTTGCATCAACGGAACAGGGATTCTGAACTCCTGGCTGAAGCATAACTTTGCGACATCGCTCGCATCTTATGGTGATATGAATGATATGGCATCACTCTCACCGATCGGGTCAAAAGGACTTAGCATTATTCCTTTCGGAAATGGAGCAGAAAGAGTTTTGGAGAATAAGGATACAAGCTGCTCCATTCATGGTATCAACTTCAATATCCATGCGAAAGGGGACATTTTGCGTGCCGCTCAGGAAGGGATCGTTTTTTCCTATGAATATGGAATGGACATTATGAGGCATATCGGGATGGATATCAATGTGATCCGTGCAGGAAATGCCAATATGTTTCTAAGCTCGATTTTCCGCCAGACACTTTCCAGTGTGAGCAATGCCATCATTGAACTTTATGATACGGACGGTGCTGTAGGGGCAGCAAGAGCTGCGGGAATAGGTATCGGATTTTATTCAGATTCTGCCGAGGCCTTTTCATCACTAGAAAAAATTGCAGTTATAGAACCGGAACACGAGAAGCGAGAACAATATTTAGAAGCCTATGCAAGATGGAAGAATCATCTTAACGAAATAGTTTAACTCCCACTAGAAAGAAAAATTAACAATTAACTTATTGATGTTAAAAAATCAGTGAGGAAGGGAGATTTTATGTCAAAATCAAGAATAATTAAAAAATAAATATAAAAAAGAATGAACACTTTAACAGGTACAAAAGAGTTTTTTACAGGTATCGACAAAATCAAATTTGAAGGAAAAGAAAGCAGAAATCCATTGGCATTCCGCTATTATGATGCAGACAGGGTTGTGATGGGAAAACCTATGAAAGACTGGACACGCTTTGCGATGGCTTGGTGGCATACACTATGTGCAAATGGTAGCGATCCGTTCGGCGGACCAACTATCCATCACCCGTGGGATATAGGAACGGACGCTGTGAGCAGAGCAAAGCACAAAATGGATGCAGGTTTTGAGTTTATGCAGAAAATGGGTTTCAATTTTTATTGCTTTCATGACATTGACCTTGTAGACCCTGCAGACAATTGGAGAGACTATGAGAAAAATCTTCAGGCTGTTGTAGATTATGCCAAGGAGAAACAGCAGGAAACAGGAATCAAGTTGCTTTGGGGAACTGCCAACGTTTTTACTCACGAGAGATATATGAACGGAGCATCCACTAATCCGAATTTCGACGTTGTTGCCTGCGCAGGAACTCAGGTTAAAAATTCTATCGATGCAACCATTGCGCTTGGTGGGGAAAATTATGTTTTCTGGGGTGGAAGAGAAGGTTATATGAGTCTTCTGAATACCGACATGAAACGTGAAAAGGACCACCTTGCCCAATTCCTGACTATGTCAAGGGATTATGCAAGAAAACAAGGATTCACAGGTACGTTCCTGATCGAACCAAAGCCAATGGAACCAACAAAACATCAGTACGACTATGATGCAGAAACAGTCATAGGATTCTTAAGACATTACGGTCTTGACAAAGATTTCAAACTGAATCTTGAGGTCAATCATGCTACTTTGGCAGGCCATACCTTCGAGCACGAGCTTCAGGCAGCTGTAGATGCAGGGATGTTGGGAAGCATTGATGCCAACAGAGGCGATTATCAGAATGGTTGGGACACAGACCAGTTCCCGGTTGATTATTACGAGATGATCCAGGCTTGGCTGGTACTTCTGCCTGCTGGTGGTTTGGGAAGAGGAGGCGTTAACTTCGATGCGAAGATCCGTCGTAACTCTACAGATGCAGAAGACCTTTTCATTGCACACGTTTCCGGAATGGATGCTTTTGCAAAAGGGCTATTAGTAGCAGCAGACATTCTTGAGAATTCTGATTACAACAAACTGAGAAACGAGAGATATTCATCATTTGACAATGGAAATGGGAAAGCTTTTGAAGAAGGAACACTAACATTGGAAGACCTTCAGAAGATTGCCCACGAGTCAGGAGAACCAATGCCGAAAAGTGGGAAACAGGAACTTTTCGAAGCTATTGTTAATATGTATATCTAAAAAAATATATAAGAGAGTTGCGCCAATCTCAACAAAGGGAACCGAAACTTTCTTATCAAACTAACTTTAAAAATAATAATTATGAATCTATTTCATTTAAGTAAAACCAATAGAGCGGCATTGTTTTTCGCAATGACTCTATTACCATCAGGTCTAGTTTACTCGCAGAGTAGAAAGGATACTGTTACAAAAGAAAAGCAGATTGAGGAGGTTGTTGTTATTGGATATGGAACTCAGAGAAAGGAATCAGTGACAGGATCTGTTGCTACGGTGAAGGGAGATGCGCTTAGAGAAGTACCATCAGCCAACATTACACAGGCATTACAAGGAAGAACAGCTGGTGTTGATATTTCTCAGAATTCAACAAAACCAGGTGCTACAATGCAAATCCGTATCAGAGGTACAAGATCATTAACGGGAGACAATAATCCATTGATAGTTTTGGACGGAATCCCTTTTGTAGGTTCATTGGGCGATATCAGTTCCAGTGATATTAAAAGTATTGATATTTTGAAAGATGCTTCGGCGACAGCAATTTATGGTTCCAGAGGAGCTAATGGGGTAATATTGGTAACAACTAATAGAGGGACTAAAGGCCAAAAACCAAGATTTAGCTATAATTCTTTTACAGGTGTTCAGACTTTATTTTCAAAGTATCCCATGATGGACGGTCCTCAGTTTGCAAAGTTGAGAGCCTATGCCACACCCGCACCTACAGGTAACCAGACAACAACATCACCTCTATACGCAACTAACGGGGATGAATCTGCTAGTAATAATATAGATTGGCAAAAATTATATTATAAGCCAGCGATGATTACTAACCATGATGTAGGTGTATCTGGTGGAACAGACGGCGGAAATTACAATGTAGGGCTATCATATTTTAAACAAGATGCATTAATTCCACTGCAGAATTATGAAAGATTTGCTTTGCGTATGGCTATCGATCAGCAGGTAGGAAAAGTTTTTAAGTTTGGTGTGACCTCAAATACCAATTTTTCCAAATCTGAAGGAAATGGAGTAAATCCTGGAGCTGTATTGGGTTATTCACCTATTGCTAATCCATATAATGCCGACGGTAGCTTTAAAAGAGTAATGACTACAGCTGGAGGCATTGACCAAACATGGATTTATACACGTAAAACTTTGCAAGGCCTGGGCGACAAATATATTGATGAAACAAAATCTTTTGCTTCATATAATAATCTGTATGGTGAAGTGAATCTTCCTTTAAATGGGCTTAAATATAGATTAAATGTAGGATTAGATTATCGCACATCAAACAGTGGTAATTATACGGGTGTTGGTGTTTTTAATACAAATGCACAAGGTCCATCATCTGCAGGAAGAGGAAATAATCAAACCTACCATTGGGTGTTGGAAAATTTGCTTACCTATGATCGTACTTTTGGTAAGCATAAAATCAATGCGGTTGGATTGTATTCTGCAGAGGGTAATAGATACACAAGTTCCTATATGAGCGCAAAAAATGTTCCTGCGGATTTTTTTCAATACTACAATTTAGGACAGTCACCACAGGCAGATATTACTGTAAGACCCGAAGATCAAACATATTGGCAGACTGGTTTGCTTTCGGCAATGGGAAGAGTTATGTATACATTTGACAATAAATATATGTTGACGGCAACTCTCCGTGCTGATGGATCATCGAGACTTGCACCTGGTAATAAGTGGCATACTTATCCTGCAATATCTTTAGGTTGGAATGTAACCAATGAATCATTCATGAAAAATATCAGTGCTCTCAATCTTCTAAAATTTAGAGCTGGCTGGGGACAGACATCAAATCAAGCGGTTAATCCTTACTCAACTTTAGGAGCACTTACCGTAACTCCATACAATTTTGGAAGTACCAATAGTACAGGAGTATACGTTAGTCAGGCACCCAATCCTAATCTAGGATGGGAATATTCTAAAACACAAAATTATGGAGTAGATTTTGCTGTTCTTAATAATAGAATTACCGGAAGTATTGAATACTACAAAACTCATACATATGATCTTTTAACACAAAAGAATCTTCCTTCATCAACGGCTATTGGCTCTATTGTTTCCAATGTAGCGGAAACAGAAAACAAAGGTTTTGAAGTAAGCTTAAATGGTGTTATCATTAATAACCCAGATGGTTTTTCTTGGGATGCAGGAGTTAATTTCTATACTAATAAGAATAAAATATTATCGCTTGCTTCAGGAACTCAGCGTGATGTTAATAACTTGTGGTTTGTAGGACATAATATCAATTCACTTTATGATTATCAATATATAGGACTTTGGCAAGCAGGAGATCCATACCAAAATATTTTAGAACCAGGGAGTGCAGCGGATGTAATTGGTTCCATCAAAGTTCTTTATACAGGAGGATATAACCCTGATGGTACGCCAGTCAGAGCGATTAATGCAGATGATAGACAAGTTTTTGACACAGCTCCGGATTGGCAAGGAGGTTTTAATATGCGTTTTTCGTACAAAAACTTTGAATTAAGCACTGTAGGGGCTTTTCAACACGGAGGAATTCTTGTCAGTTCTTTATATGGTTCCGCAAGTTATCTTAACAGACTTACAGGTAGAGGTAACAACGTAGACGTTGATTATTGGACTGAAGAAAATACAAATGCTTACTTCCCTCGTCCTGGTAGACATTTAAGTGGTGATAACCCTAAATACTCATCTACGCTTGCAATGTTTGACGCATCATATCTTAAGCTTCGTACAATAACATTAGGTTATAATATCGATAACAAATTTTTGGATGATTTAAAAATAAATAGTTTAAAAATTTACGTTACTGTTACGAATCCAGTAGTCTTGTTCTCGCCGTATCATAAATTTTCTGGAATGGATCCGGAACCAAATTCCGTTGGTGATCAAAATCAAGCGGTTAGTGGTTATCAAGCAAGACAGCTTATTATAGGAACAAATAACCCTTCTACAAGAAATTATCTAATGGGACTTAATTTAACTTTTTAAAACGTGCAATCATGATAAAATTTAATAAAAAAGTGATATTAGGAGCAATCTTCTTATCACTAACATTTACAGGATGTAATGAGATACTGGATGAGCAACCAAGATCAGTCTATACTGTTGATTATTTCAGTACTCCAGACGGAATTAATCAGAGTTTTACATCTTTATACAGACAATTGCGTACGCTTTATGGCAATGGTTATTTTATGAGTAATTGTCAAAACGGTACCGATGAATCGACTTGGGCTCAAAGTGCCGATGGCAATTTCAAAGAATTAGATATGTCGGGACAAGGGAATATCAATTCCAACACTTTCCCAACAAGTATGGTCTGGGGATCGGTATTTCCATATATTAATACAGCCAATGGTATCATTGAAAAAGGTCCTGGTTTTGGGATAGCTGAATCAATGATTTCCGAAGCTAGATTTTTCAGAGGATTTGACTATTTTATGTTAGTACAGACCTACGGAGGTGTTCCACTGGATTTAGGTGCGGGAGAATTAAAGTTCAATACATTGCCTGTAACAACTTCGACCAGAAATACTGTAACAGAAGTTTATACAAAATCCATTTTTCCAGATTTTTTAAAAGCTATTGAAAATCTTCCAACCTCACCTCGCGTAACGGGAGGAGTCACAAAAAATGTGGCAAGGTTATTTTTGGCCAAAGCTTACTTAACTTATGGTTGGTGGCTAGAAAATCCCAATAATATTCCAACTTATCCTGAGACCCCAAGAACTGATCCCAATGGTCACAATGCTCAATGGTATTTTCAGCAGGCTTACGATGTTGCGATGGCCGGAATATCAGCTCCCGGACCATATTCGCTCCAGCCTACGTTTTATGATGTGAATGTTGGCTCCAATGACCGTAACAGCGAATGTATGTTATATGCAGATCATACGGTTTCGAGTACTTATTATAACGAAAGTGATCCTGTAGGATTTGGTTCCGGTTGGTCACCTGATAACTTTGCTGCTTGGATGCAAACATGGAATTATACAGCTATCAAAAGTAGCAAGACGACAGCTTGGGCTGGTTCCGATGTAGTTAGCTCTGTACAGCGTGAAGCGGCTCAACCGCTTGGCAGACCTTGGGTTCGTATGTGTCCGACGCTTGGTGTTCTCAAAAATACTTTCGCAGATAAAACGAATGATTCAAGATATGATGGTACCTTCGTAACGACATATAGAGGTAATTGGCAAAAAAATGGAACGGGACTTACATCTGTGCCAGTTTTATATAATGCTAACAACTTACCAGTACAGCCAGGAGGCGCAATTCTTACATTTCTAACCGATGATTCACAAACGGTTACTTATCCTACCGGGGCAGTTCAAAGTGGTGTCGGAGCAGGAACATTACCTGGCAGAGCGGATTGGGTAGTGGCACCTAGCGCTGTTAACAGAATAGTGTATCCGGGATTATGGAAAATAGGAACTTATCGTACAGATGATCCGAACGGTTTAGGTTATCCTAATGCAGGTCTTACGCGTCCATTTAATGTAGCTAAATTCTCAGAATTCTATTTTATAGCCGCTGAAGCTGCTGTAAAAGGAGCTTCGGGATCTATGTCAGCCAGAGATCTAATTAATGTAATAAGAGCACGTGCTGGGAAATGGAAATTTAATAATGCTCAAAATTTACAAGTATCTGCCGATAATAGTGCAGCTATGGTGGCGGCAACACCTTCTGTTATAACAATTGATTACATTTTGGCTGAAAGATCAAGAGAATACTATGGCGAGTTCTACAGATGGTATGATTTAGTTCGTACTCAGAAATGGGAAGAATACGGCGCAACCTATCAGATTGGAGGTGTGTCATACAGTGATCACACGCCACAAACCGTCAATAGAAATATACAGAAGTTTCATTATTTGAGACCAATTCCTCAAAGTCAATTGGATGCGATGGAGGTCTCTGCTGAAGAAAAAGCAAAATACCAGAATCCTGGCTATTAATTAATTTAATAATTTCACATTCATATCAATCATTAGCAAAGTAGGCGTGAAAATACGCCTGCTTTGTTTGATGATTTAAAAATATATATTATGGAAAAAACATGGCGTTGGTTTGGGAAGAATGATAAAATAAAATTACAAACGCTTCGACAGATTGGTGTGGAAGGCATTGTTTCCGCATTGCACGATGTTCCGAACGGAGAAATCTGGAGTTTGGAGGCTATTAATGATTACAAAAACTATATAGAAAGTTACGGGCTTCGCTGGTCTGTGGTGGAAAGCCTGCCAGTGAGCGAAGCAATCAAATACGGTGGTGAAGACCGTGATTTTTTAATACAAAATTATATCAAAAGTCTCGAAAATCTTGGTAAAGCAGGCGTTACAACAGTTTGTTACAACTTTATGCCGGTTCTCGATTGGGCAAGGACAGACCTTTTCTATGAATGGGAAGACGGTTCATCGTCATTGTATTTTGATAAAGCGAGATTTGCCTATTTCGAAATCCATATTCTCAAAAGAGATGGAGCAGAAAACGATTATACGTCTGAAATTCTTAAAAAAGTTGAGGAATTAAAAAATACTCTGACAGAAGCGGATAACAATGATTTGATAGACTCAGTTATTGTAAAGACACAAGGATTCGTTAATGGAAATATTAAAGAAGGCGAATTGAATCCTGTAGAAAAATTCAAAAATTTATTAGCATTATACGATGGAATAGATAAAGATCAGCTTCGTGAAAATTTAAAATATTTCCTCGAAAAAATAATGCCGGTTTGCGAAGAATGGAATATTCAAATGTGTGTCCATCCAGACGATCCGCCATTTGCATTGCTTGGTTTACCAAGAATCGTAACCAATGAAGACGACATCGATTGGTTTTTGAACGCAGTAGATAATCCTCACAACGGACTGACTTTCTGCGCAGGTTCTTTAAGTGCAAATCTTCAGAATGATGTTCCAAAATTAGCTCAGAAATATGCCCACAGAACAAAATTTGTTCACCTCAGAAGTACGAATGTTTTTGAAAACGGAGACTTCATCGAAGCGCATCATTTAACAGGTAGGGGAAAATTAATCGACGTTATCCGTGTATTCGAAAAAGAAAATTCCGATTTACCAATGAGAATAGACCACGGAAGACTCTTGTCGGAAGATATTGATAAAGGCTACAATCCCGGTTATTCTTTCTTAGGAAGAATGTTGGCTCTAGGACAAATAGAAGGCGTTATGGCAGCTGTCAATTCTGAATCAAATTAAAAGAAAGAATCCGAAGGATTCAATATCAGTAGCCGTAGGAGCAACCTATGGAAAAAATCGGATGTAATTTCCAACGAACCCGAAGGGTTCAATATGAATAGCCGTAGGTAAAATCTATGAGAAAAAATAAAATTAATACAAAAGGAACCCGAAGGGTTCAATATCAATTATCATTAATATTATAATGAACGAAATATTCAGCATAAAAGATAAAGTAGCGGTCATCACAGGCGCTTCCGGCGTTTTGGGTGGAAGTTTGGCAAAAAGTTTTATCGAGGCTGGGGCAAAAATTGTTGCAGTAGGCAGAAATCAGGAAACTTTGGATGCTCGTGTAAAAGAACTGGCCAATTTGGGTGGTGACGCATTTGCCGTAGAAGCCAATGTAATGAACATCGAAAGCCTCGAAGCTGCTTCTAAAAAAATCATCGAAAAGTATGGCAAAATAGACATTCTGCTGAACATTGCGGGCGGAAATATTCCCACGGCAACTTTATCTCCTGAACAATCTTTTTTCGATATGAATATGGAAGGATGGGATGAGGTCACTGATCTCAACATCAACGGAACCGTTTATCCAAGCTATGTTTTCGGGAAAGTAATGGCGGAGCAGGGAAGCGGAAGCATTGTTAATATTTCTTCAATGGCCGCTTATTCGGCGATTACAAGAGTAGCCGGATATTCGGCAGCGAAGTCGGCAATTACCAATTTTACCCAATGGCTGGCTTCGGATTTGGCACTGAAATTCGGGGACAAAATCCGTGTAAATGCTGTTGCGCCCGGGTTTTTCATTGGTGACCAAAATCGTGCTATTTTACTGCATCCGGATGGTTCTTTGACAGATAGAAGCAAAAAAGTGATTGCCAAAACACCGATGCAAAGATTCGGAGAAGTGGAAGAACTGAATGGAGCCGTACAGTTTCTCTGCTCAGATGCCGCAAGCTTCATTACCGGAGCTTTAATACCTGTTGATGGTGGTTTCAGTGCATTCAGTGGCGTTTAAAATTGAATATTATTTTCTTTATATAGTGAGCAAGGCCTTAATAATTTTCTCATAGTTTAAGGTCTTGTTTTTAACGATTTTCTTATAATAAAGATAAAATAAATCTTATCTGAATCAATAGAGATTTGATTTAAAAAAATTGAATAATGAATCATTCCATTAAAAATAAAGGAATTTTCGGAGAATCATTTTTGCTGGAATCGGCAAAGGCGGAGAATCTCTATTTTGGCTATGCGGAAGGAATGCCGATTATCGATTATCACAATCATCTGGAGCCTCAGGTCATTTCAGATAATCAGAATTTCCGTTCTCCGACAGCGATTTGGCTGGATGGCGACCATTACAAATGGCGTGCGATGCGGAATTTTGGGATTGACGAGCGATTCATTTCCGGACAGGTAACCGACGAGGAAAAATTCCAAAAATGGGCAGAAACAGTTCCTTATACGCTTCGGAATCCCTTGTTTCACTGGACACATCTGGAGCTCAAAAATTCTTTCGGGATTAAGGAATATTTGTCTGGCAAAAATGCGGACGAAATTTACAGCTCGATGCAGGGTGTTTTACAGCAACCTGGATTTACGCCACAGAATCTGCTCAAAAATTATAAAGTCGAAGCACTTTGTACAACAGATGACCCGGCTGACAATCTGGATTATCATAAAGAATTAAAAGCAAGTAACTTTAATACAACGGTTTTACCAAGCTTTCGTCCGGATGTTTACATCAACATTATTGATTCCGATTCTTATATTCTCAATATTAAAAAACTTGAAAAAGCTTCAGGAATCAATATTAATTCGGTTTCAGATTTACTAAACGCACTTGAATCCCGAATCAATTACTTTGATGAGATTGGCGCAAAAGTTTCAGACCACGGCTTCGAATATTTTCCTGACACGACCCGATGGAATTCGGATTTAGAAAAAGAATTTTCAGAATTTCTAAAAGGTAACCAACTTACATTTTCCAATCCGGATGCGCTTTGTGGATTTCTTTTGAAAGAGCTCTGCAAAATGTATTCTGATAAAGGCTGGGTTCAGCAGTTTCACGTTGGCGCAACCAGAAATAACAATTCACTGATGCTGAAAAATATCGGAGCAAATACCGGTTTTGATGCGATTGGAGAACAATATTTTGCACAAAGAATGAGCGTTCTTTTTGACGAGCTCAATTCCAAAGGCGAGCTTGCAAAAACAATTATTTATAATCTGAACCCGGTTTATAATGAAGTTCTGGCATCTCTTGCAGGCAATTTCAACGAATCCGGAATCAAGTCAAAAGTACAGTTCGGCGCCGCCTGGTGGTTTCTGGACCAGCTGGATGGGATGCAGAAGCAGATGAACACGCTTTCCAATATTGGACTTATCAGCACATTTATCGGAATGCTGACCGATTCCAGAAGTTTTTTGTCATTCTCGAGACACGAATATTTCAGACGATTGCTTTGTAATATGTTCGGAAGCGAGATGGAAAAAGGTCTTATTCCCGATGACGAAAAATGGGTTGGAAAAATCATTCAGGATATCTGTTATTATAATGCGAAAAATTACTTTGAAATATGAAAAGTCCTGAAGGGAAGAATTAATAAAGAATAGGATGAAGTCCTATTAAACTAAAATAATATTTCACAGAACCCGAGGGTTCAATATAATAGCCGCAGGTGTAACCTGTGGGATTTATGTAAATGAATTTAGAACCCGAAGGGTTCAACAAAAAAAATGGCTTCAAAAAAAATTTTATGTTTCGGCGAATTGCTTTTGCATTTCGCTCCGGATTCTGAAGGAACTTGGCTGAAAAATCAAGCTCTCAAAATTTACGTTGGCGGAGCTGAGTATAATGTTGCTTCGGCACTTTCGAGATGGGGAAATCAGGTTTCTCTGTATTCTGCGTTACCGGAAAATTATCTCGGCAATCAGTTGGAATTAAAATTAAATGATGAAAAAATAAAAGTTCTTGCAGAGAAGTCAAATGGCAGGATGGGAGCTTTTTACCTTCCTTTTGATGGCGATATGCAGAATGCGAAAGTCATTTACGACCGTTTCCCGTCAGTTTTCACAGAATCGGATTTTTCAGGTTTTTCTGATGACGAAGTCTTTAAGGATGTAACCTGGCTTCATATCAGTACAATTACGCCTGCTTTGAGCGAGAATGCTTTCCGGAAATGTCTTGATTTGATGAAGAAAGCCAATGCCCGAAATATCAAAGTTTCTTTGGATTTGAATTACCGTGCATCACTTTGGCAGCATCAGAATCCTTATGATAAAATCTCTCAATTAATGCCATTCGTTAAGGTTTTAATGGGAAATATCTGGTCGATTCAGGAATTCTTGAATATTCCAATTGAATACGAATTAAATGGAAATTTTAATGATAAGAATCTTCTAAAACAAGCTGAAAAATCAGCATCAGAAATTCAGAAAAAATATCCGAATGTAGGATTGATTGCCAACACATTCCGATTCACAAAAGGTGATGAGGTCAATTATTTTGCGACAATATATTCTGAAGAGAAATTATTCATTTCAGAGCAATATTATTCGAATAAGATTTTGGAAAGAGTCGGCAGCGGCGATTCATTTATGGCAGCTTTGATTCACGGAAGCATAAAAGGAAATTCAATCCAAAAAATCCTGGATGATGCTGTAAAAGTGGCTTTCAAAAAACTTTTTGTACAAGGCGACACCATCAACGAAACGATTAATATCGAAAATTTATGAGTTTAAAAATCATACAAAAAATAAAAGACCAGAAGATAGTTCCATTGTTTTACAATGATTCTTTAGAGGTTTCAAAATCGATTGTGAAATCGCTTTATGAAGCAGGAATCCATGCGGTAGAATATACCAATCGTGGGGAATTGGCTTTAGAAAATTTCAGAAAACTGAAAGAATTAGCAGTAACAGAATTTCCGGAACTCTCTTTAGGAATCGGAACAGTGAAAAATATTTCAGAAATGGATGCTTTCATTGATGAAAAAGCTGATTTTATCATTACGCCAATCATTAATGAAGAGTTGGTGAAACATTCTGTTGACAAAAATATTCTGTTGATTCCGGGATGTTTCACGCCGTCGGAGATCAATATCGCTTATCAAAACGGATTGAGAATGGTAAAGGTTTTTCCTGCGGATTTGGCCGGTAAAAATTACATCAAATCGATTTCTCCGGTTTTCCCGGAAATGGAATTTATGCTGACAGGCGGAATCCATGCAGAAGCTCAGGATATTTCCGAATGGATGAGCGGAGGTGTAGTTGCGGTCGGACTTGGAAGTGCTTTGGTCAAAAAAGAATTTTCCGATGAACAGCTAAAAGAAAAAGTTGAACAATTATTATCCCTCTTAAATCAAGAATAAGATGCAGGCACCACAAAAAAAGAATCTGAGATGGTTTATGTTGTTCCTAGTTTTTCTGGCAACAACAATCAATTATCTCGACCGCCAGGTGATGGGCCTTCTGAAACCTACTTTGGAAGCAGAATTTAGCTGGACAGAAAAAGATTACAGCTATATTGTGATGGCTTTCACGGCATCGTATGCTTTGGGAAATCTTTTGATGGGAAGGTTTGTAGATAAAGTGGGTTCCAAAATCGGATATGCTGTGTCTTTGGTGGTTTGGAGTTTGGCATCTATTGGTCATGGTTTCGTGAAAAGTACCATCGGATTTTTGTTTGCTAGAACAGCATTGGGACTTTCAGAAGCGGGTAACTTTCCGGCCGCGATAAAATCTGTAGCGGAATGGTTTCCCAAAAAAGAAAGAGCTTTGGCGACAGGGATTTTCAATTCGGGAGCAACAGTCGGGGCTATTTTAGCACCTGTTTTGGTACCGTTTATTTTAGGACATTATGGCTGGCAGGAGACTTTTGTCTGGATTGGAGCGGCCGGGCTTTTATGGCTTGTACTTTGGTGGCGTTTTTACAACAAACCCGAAGATAATAAAAATCTCTCTGCAGAAGAACTGGCTTACATCAAAAGTGACCAGGAGGAGAATCAAAACAACCTTCCAAGTGCACCTCTTAAAGATATTCTGAAACTGAAAGCAACTTGGTCTTTTGCCATCGGGAAAATGATGACCGACCCGATCTGGTATTTCTTTATGTTTTGGTTACCGGCTTATTTTGCAGATGTTTTCAAAATGGATTTGACGAAACCTTCATTACCATTGATTTTAATTTATGGAGGAACAACAATAGGCAGTATTGGGGGCGGTTATTTGTCTTCTGCTTTAATCAAGAAAGGCTGGGAAATCAGCAGAGCCCGGAATTTTACAATGCTATTATTTGCATTGCTGGTAGTTCCGGTGATGTTTTCAAAATACCTGGATAATATGTGGATGATAACAGTTGTAATTGCATTTGCAACAGCTGCACATCAAGGTTGGGGAGCGAATCTGATGACAAGCGTTGGCGACAGGCTTCCCAATAATTATGTAAGCTCTGTCATTGGATTTGGTGGAATGCTGGGTTCTGTTGCAGGAATTATTTTCCCGCTGTTCATCGGAATTGTTTTGGATGCATTCAAAAAATCAGGAAATATTAATGGAGGTTATAGCATCATTTTCTTTATTGCCGGAATGTCTTATGTTGCAGCCTGGTTGGTAATTAAATTAATTAACAGAAAACCGGCTGTAAAAATCAGTTAAAAAATAAATGAACCAAAAACATTACATATTAATCATCTGTCTTTTTCTAAGCGGATTTTCCCTGGCTCAAAAAGGCGGGAAAAACAAGCTTTGGTATGACAAGCCTGCCAAACAGTGGGTGGAAGCATTACCAGTTGGAAACGGAAGATTGGCTGCAATGGTTTTTGGTGACCCTTCCCGGGAAAAACTTCAGCTGAACGAAGGTTCTTTTTGGTCGGGCGGACCTTCCCGGAATGATAATCCTGATGGACCAAAAGTGTTGGATTCTATCCGGTATTATTTATTTAACGGAAATTACAAAAGAGCTCAGGTTCTTGCGGATAAAGGTTTGACGGCCAAAACACTTCACGGTTCGGCCTATCAGAATATTGGCGATTTTACGCTTGATTTTAGTAATGTCAATGATGTTAAAAATTATTACAGGGAATTAGATATTGAAAAAGCAATCACAACCACGACATTTACTTCCAACGGAATTAATTTCAAAAGGGAAGTGTTCGCTTCAATTCCTGATAATGTTATTGTAATTAAATTAAGTTCGGACAAAAAAAATGCACTGAATTTCACAAGCAATTTCAACGGCGAACTTAAGAAAAACATCGTAGCCATTGATTCTAAAACCTTGCAAATGGACGGATTGTCTTCAACTTTGGATGGAATTCAGGGTCAGGTTAAATTCAATACACTTGCAAAATTCATCAATAAAGGTGGAAAAACGGCAGTTTTGAGGGATGGAATTTCGGTAAGCAATGCTGATGAAGTACTGATTCTAATTTCCATAGCGACCAATTTCACAGATTACAAAACTTTAAACTCAGACGAAGTTTCAAAAAGCAGAAAATACATCGAGGCCTCAGAACAAAAAAGTTTCAATACGTTACTGAAAAATCATCTGGCTTCGTATCAAGAATATTTCAAAAGAGTGGATTTCGACTTAGGAACTTCCGAAGCAGCAAAACAACCAACCGACATTCGGATTAAAAATTTCGCAACCCATTACGACCCGGAATTGATTTCGTTATATTATCAGTTTGGTCGCTATCTCCTGATTTCGTCCTCACAGCCGGGCGGTCAGCCAGCCAATCTCCAGGGCATCTGGAATAATTCCAACAAACCCGCCTGGGACAGCAAATACACCATTAACATCAACACGGAAATGAATTACTGGCCGGCGGAAAAGACCAATCTTTCCGAGATGCACGAACCGCTGATTCAGATGGTAAAAGACTTAAGCGAATCCGGAAAAGAAACGGCAAAAACGATGTACAAAAGCCGCGGTTGGGTCGCACATCACAATACGGATATCTGGAGAATCACAGGCGTTGTAGATTTTGCCAACGCAGGAATGTGGCCGATGGGCGGAGCCTGGCTTTCCCAGCATCTTTGGGAAAAATATTTGTACAATGGCGATAAAAATTATCTCCAATCCATTTATCCAATTCTAAAATCTGCCGCTCTATTCTATGAAGATTTTCTGATAGAAGAACCGACGCATCATTGGCTGGTTGTAAGTCCATCGATGTCTCCCGAGAATATTCCGGACAGACATCAGGGAAGTGCTTTGGCAGCAGGAAATACGATGGATAATCAGCTGATGTTTGACCTTTTTACGAAGGCAAAAAAAGCAGCAGAAATTCTTAATATAGACTCAGATAAAATCCCGGTTTGGAACAATATCATTTCAAAATTACCACCGATGAAAATCGGAAGATATGGTCAATTGCAGGAATGGGCAGAAGACTGGGACAATCCGAAAGATAATCACAGGCACGTTTCGCATCTCTACGGATTGTTTCCGTCCAACCAAATCAATCCTTTTACGACGCCCGAATTGCTGGAAGCTTCGAAAACCGTTTTACTGCATCGTGGTGACGTTTCCACAGGCTGGAGTATGGGCTGGAAAGTAAATCTATGGGCAAAATTATTAGATGGAAACCACGCCAATAAATTAATCAAAGACCAATTATCGTTGGTAGAAAAAGACGGCTGGGGCAGCAAAGGCGGAACTTATCCGAATCTTTTCGACGCACATCCGCCGTTCCAGATAGATGGAAATTTTGGCTGTACTTCCGGAATTACCGAAATGCTTTTGCAAACCCAAAACGGTTTCATCGACATTCTTCCCGCACTTCCAGACGAGTGGAAAAACGGAAAAATTGCTGGCCTGAAAACGTATGGAGGTTTTGAAATCAGCATAATCTGGGAGAATAATAAAGCGAAAGAAATCATCATAAAATCAAATTTAGGTGGAAACTGCAGAATCAGAATTCCGAACGAAATGAAATTAACAGGAAATGTAAAACTCAAAAAAGCAGAAGGCAAAAACCCGAATCCTTTTTTTGAAACACCTGAAATTAAGGAACCAATGATCTCCAGCGAAGCTAAATTAAATCCTGTAGAAATAAAAGAATCGGTAATGTACGATTTCCCGACTGAAGCAGGAAAAACTTATATTTTAAAAATGAAATAAAAATTATTTGACTTCGTTGAACCACTTTGTTAGGTTTGGGCAGCTTTATCCGCCCTCCGTTCCCGCTTTTTTGCCTCCGCTTCTCTACGGCAAAAAGAGCTCCACTCAGGTCGGGCTGCGAGTGATTCAACGGATAATTATGGTAGAAAGGTTTGAAACATGTTAGTCACATGAAAAATTTACAAAAACTCCGTAGGAGTGACCTGATAATAGAAAAAAAGTTAATTGCAATCAAAGTCTCGTAGAGGCGACCTGTTAATAACAATAACTGAAGGGTTCAACAACAATAGCCACAGGTGAAACCTGTGGGACAATGTGAAAATGGACCACGAACCCTGAAAGGGTTCAACAATAGTAACAAAAATTAAAAATTATATATGAAAAAGATAACAATGAATCCCAATTTCCTAAAAAACAAAACCGGCATTTTTGCAGCAGCAGCTTTACTGTCGATGACCAGTGTCTCAGCACAGACATTCACCGATTTTCAATATAAAGGAAACGACAAAATATACAACGACAATCCTTTAAAATCAGACGAATTCTATTCCCCGATTCTTCAGGGCTGTTATCCGGACCCGAGTATTACCAAAAAAGGAGAAGATTATTACTTGGTAAACTCTTCTTTCTCAATGTTTCCAGGAGTTCCGATTTTCACCTCTAAAGATTTGGTGAATTGGAAGCAGGTTGGTCACGTTCTCGACAGGCCTTCTCAGCTGAAAGTTGAAAAAGGCGGAGTTTCTCAGGGAATTTATGCACCGGATATCAAATACAACAAATACAACGACACTTTTTATATGATTACCACCCAAATCGCGGGCGGAGTCGGAAATATGGTCGTAAAAACCAAAGACCCGGCAAAAGGCTGGAGTGAAGTCCAGAAACTGAATTTCGACGGAATCGATCCTGCCATCTTCTTCGATGATGACGGAAAAGCTTATATTGTTCACAACGACGCTCCACCAAAAGGAACCGAGCAGTATCAAGGTCACCGCGTCATCAAAATGTGGGACTACGATTTGGAAAAAGACCAAGTTGTAGCAGGTTCAGATAGAATTATCGTGAATGGTGGGGTAGACCTTTCCCAAAAACCAATATGGATTGAAGGACCGCATTTATACAAATACAAAGGAAAATATTACCTGATGTGTGCGGAAGGCGGAACCGGAGGCAACCACAGCGAAGTTATTTTTATGGCAGATTCTCCAAAAGGTCCGTTTGTTCCCGCTAAAAACAACCCGATTCTAACGCAAAGATATTTTCCAAGAGACAGAAAAGAAAAAGTGGATTGGGCAGGTCACGCCGATTTGGTGGAAGGTCCGAACGGGCAATGGTACGGCGTATTTTTAGCCATTCGTCCGAATGTCAATAATCGTGTAACAAAAGGTAGAGAAACCTTCATTCTTCCGGTTGACTGGAGCGGAACTTATCCTGTGTTTCAAAATGGTTTGGTCCCGATGAAACCGAAATTGAAAATGCCACAAGGCGTTCAAAACCAGAACGGACAAAACGGATTCTTCCCGAACGGGAACTTTACCTATAATGATAAGTTAACGGATAAAAACCTGGATTTCCGTTGGATCGCCATGCGCGGACCTCGTGAGAATTTTATCAATGTGACTAAAAATGGTGTAAAAGTGACTCCTTTTGAAACCAATATTAAAGCTTTGGCTCCTGTTTCTGCACTGTTCCACAGACTGCAGCACGAAGATTTTGAAACTTCTGTAATGCTTGATTATAAGCCTAAATCTGAAAAAGAATTAGCCGGAATTACCTGCTATCAAAGCGAAAGGTTCAACTATGTTTTCGGAATAACGAAAAAAGACAAAGATTTTTATATTGTTTTGGAAAGAACTGAAAAAGGAGAATCTAAGCTGATTGCAAGCGGGAAAATTTCATTTTCAAAACCGATTAAATTACAGGTTGTAGGAGAAAAAGATGAAATCAGTTTTAATTATTCTTTAGATGGCAAAAATTTTAAAAATATTGGAGGTTCAGTTTCTGGAGATATCCTTTCAACCGATGTTGCAGGAGGCTTCACTGGAAGTTTGATTGGTCTGTACAGCACTTCTTCTAATGATATTGTTCCGAATTAATTTAACCATTCTAAACCTTCAAGGTTTTGTAAAGGAAAAGTGGTAATATCAATAGGAACGGGCTTTAGCCCGTTTTCAAAGAAAAACAATCAATCGGCTTTAGCCCAAATTTACAATAATATAGGCTTTGGTACAATAAGCCAATTTGAAATAAACAATTAGTATTAGCAATGTCACACTGAGCCTGTCGAAGTGTTTAAAATTATATTAAACCAATCAAACCAAAATATCAAAACCGTGAAAATTAATAAATCGTTTTATATAGTTTCTATTTTTGGATTTATCGGGCTGAATCTCCTTTCAGCCCAGGTAAATCCGGCTCTGAAAGAGAAGACAACAGAATTTACCAACCCGATTATCTGGGCAGATGCGCCGGATTTATCTATCACCAGAAACGGAGATGATTTTTTCCTGATAAGTACAACAATGCACTTGATGCCGGGAGCACCGGTGATGCATTCCAAAGATTTGGTACATTGGGAAATGGCGAGCTATGTTTTTAACACACTGAATGACAATTCAAAATATGATTTGCTGAACGGAACCGTTTACGGTCGTGGCCAATGGGCTTCATCCATCCGTTTTCACAAAGGAAAATATTATGTTTTGTTTTCTCCGAATGATGAGCCTTTCAAATCTTATTTTTACGTTATCGATAATCCCGAAAAAGGAGACTGGAAGCTGATTACAAGAACGAAACATTTTCACGATGCTTCTTTGTTTTTCGATGATGATGACCGGGTTTATGTTTTCACTTCCAATAAAGTTTTTGAGCTGAGTCCGGATTTTAAAACCATTATCGGAAATCAGAACGGAACAGAGGTTTTTCAAAAAGATGCTTCTGAAACAGGACTTTTGGAAGGAAATCAAATCATTAAAAAAGATGGAAAATATTATATGATGATGATTTCCTGGCCAAGAAACGGAAAACGCAGACAGGTGGTTTACAGAGCCGACAATGTGACGGGACCTTACGAGAAAAAGGTTGTTCTTGAAGACAATTTTCTTGGATTTTCATACGCCGGACAAGGTGCTTTGATTGATGATAAGAACGGCAATTGGTATTCGCTGATTTTTCAGGACAGAAACGGTGTAGGGAGAGTTCCTATTTTGCTTCCGGTAAAATGGGAAAATGGATGGCCAATTTTGGGTGATAACGGAAAAGTACCTTTGAAAGGCGAGATTCCGCTTCCGCCATTTCAACCAAAAAATCATCTGGTAGAAAGCGACGAATTTTCCGATAAAAAGATGAAAATACAGTGGCAATGGAATCATAATCCGGTAAATTCAGCCTGGTCTTTGTCGGAAAGAAAAGGCTTTTTAAGGTTGAAAACCAATAGAATTGTAGATAATCTCTATCTCGCTCCAAATACTTTAACACAAAGAATGGAAGGCCCGAAATCCAGCGCAGTGGTTGCTTTGGATGTAAAAGGGATGAAAGATGGCGATGTTGCAGGTTTCAGCGCTTTCAACGGAGATTCCGGGATTTTGTCTGTGGTGATGGAAGGTGGTAAAAAGTTTATCATTTTTTCAACTAATGAAGTCAGTTTAGATAATAAAACAAAGGCGGTGACAGGCGTTAAAAAAGAAGAAAAAAAACGTTATCCCCTAACTTCGGATAAAATTTTCCTACGCATCGATGCCGATTTTAATCTTGGAAAAGATTTGGCAGATTTCTATTACAGTACCGACCAGAAAAACTGGAAGGAAATGGCAAAGGATTACAAAATGATTTTCGATTACAGAAGACTTTTTATGGGCTCTAAGTTTGCGATTTTTAATTATGCAACTAAAAATGTGGGTGGTTTTGTGGATGTTGATTTTTTCAGGGTAAATAAAAATTCAGAATAATGAAGGCAGGATTAATTTTAAGGAGGCTAAGAACTTTGTTAGATTTTACCTTAACGTACCCGAAGGTTTCAATGTAAATAGCCGTAGGTGAAACCTATGGAAAAAAATGAGAAAATTCTGACAACTATTATTTTTTTATCTAAATTAATAAGTGTAAAAAATACAAATAAAATTATGAATAAATCAGTTATATTGGCTCTAGGATTTGTTTTGTCGGGAATATTTGTTTCTGCACAAACTCTTGATAAACAGGCACCGCAGGGTTTCGACGTTGAAAACTCTACTGTTCCCCACGGAAAAATTGACACTATTCAATATGTCTCAAAAACGGTTGGAACTACAAGAAAAGCTTTGATTTACACACCGCCGGGATTCAAAAAAGGGGATAAATATCCTGTTCTTTATCTTCTTCACGGCATTGGCGGAGATGAGAAAGAATGGTTTAATCAGGGAAAACCGAACGTTATTCTGGATAATCTCTATGCACAGGGAAAATTGCAGCCGATGATTGTAGTCCTTCCCAACGGCCGTGCAATGAAAGATGACCGGGCAACAGGAAATATTATGGCTCCGGACAAAGTTGAAGCTTTCGCAACCTTTGAAAAAGATTTGCTGAATGACCTGATTCCGTTTGTAGAGAAAAAATATCCTGTCAAAAAAGACCGTGAAAGCCGGGCATTGGCTGGTCTATCAATGGGAGGCGGACAAACACAGAATTTTGCTTTTGGAAACATCGATAAGTTTGCATGGCTGGGTGCATTTTCTTCAGCACCCAACACGAAAGAACCGAATCAGCTTTTACCCAATCCACAAGATGCACTAAAGCTGAAGCTTATTTTTATTTCCTGCGGCGATGCAGATGGACTGATGCCTTTCAGTAAAAGAACCAGCGATTATCTGAAAAAGAATAAAGTTCCGCATATTTTTTATATAGAACCGGGCGGTCACGATTTCAAAGTTTGGAAGAATGATTTATACATCTTTTCACAGCTTCTATTCAAACCTGTTGATAAAACTAAATTTGATGGATTTACCGTTTTGGGAATTCCCGCAGCAACCAATATCAGAAATGCTCAGTATCCTCAGATTCTTCCAGACGGGAGAGTTATTTTTAAAGTAAAAGCACCGGATGCGCAAAAAGTTCAGATAGATTTAGGAAAAAAATATGACCTTAAAAAAGATGCCGATGGCTTTTGGACGGGTACAACTGATGCTCAAAGCGGAAGTTTCCATTATTATTCTTTGCTGATTGACGGTGTTGCGGTTGCAGACCCGTCCAGTGAAACATTCTACGGAATGGGAAGATATGCCAGTGGAATCGATATTCCTTTTGAAGGAGATGATTTTTATGCATTAAAAGACGTTCCGCACGGTGATATCCGTATCAAAAATTTCTATTCTAAAATCACCAACTCATGGAGAAGAGTTTTTATTTATACACCGCCGGGTTACGACCAGAATCCTTCAGAATCTTATCCTGCATTGTATATTTTACACGGTGGTGGTGAAGATGAAAGCGGTTGGGCGAAGCAAGGCAAAACCAATCTGATATTAGATAATCTGATAGCCGAAGGAAAAGCAAAAAAAATGGTCATCATTATGCCGGATGCAAATATTGGTCAGGGCGGAATCCGCAACTTTGGCGAGCGTAATCTTCAGATATTTGAAAAAGAACTGAAAGAGTCCATCATTCCGTTTGCCGAATCCAATTACAGAATAAAAAAAGGTAAAGAAAACCGTGCGTTGGCAGGACTTTCTATGGGCGGAATTTATACATTATATGCAGGAATCCAGAATTCTGATATGTTCTCTGGTCTGGGTGTTTTCAGTTCAGGATATATGTTGCCGATGCTTCAGGACGTTGCCGATAAACAGTACAAATTTTTAAATGAAAATAAATCTGCCTTTTCATCCAATGTTAAAAATTTCTGGATTTCAATGGGCGGAAAAGATGATATCGCTTATGAAAACGGTCAGAAAATGCTGAAAGAATTTGACAGAATCGGAATTAAATATTCGTACACGGATTATCCGGGAGGTCACACGTGGCCGGTATGGAGAAACAGTCTGTATCAGTTTGCACAGATACTTTTTAAATAATGTTTTTAAGTCAATAGCATAAAAAAAATAATTCAAATCTAAAATGAAATTTACAAAGATTAACATAAAAACTTCCATCATTACAATAATAATGATTTCCGGAATGGTAAATGTCAATGCACAATCTTATCAAAAAACAGATTCGGGATTGAAGTTTTCCGCTGATGATATGAATGTTGAAGTGAAATTTTATGGAGAAAATATGATTAGAATTATTAAATATCCCGCCGGAAAATCATTCGTCAAAAATACCTTGTCGGTCATTAAACAAGAGCAGAAAATTAAATTCTCAGTTTCAGAAAAAAGTCATATTATTTCACTTAAAACAAATGATGTACAGCTTTTTATTAATGCTAAAAATGGTGAAATAACTTACAAATCATCATCAGGAAAAGAACTTTTGAAGGAAAAAGAAAATGATTTCAAACCTTTTAATGATGCAGGAGATTCAACTTATTCGGTTACACAGTCTTTTCAGCTGGAAAAAGATGAGCCCATCTACGGGTTGGGAATTTTACAGAACGGAAAAATGTCTCAGCGAAATATAGATGTAAAAATGATTCAGAACAACACCTGGGATTTTGTGCCGTTTTTCCAGTCTGTAAAAGGGTATGGTATATTTTGGGACAACTATTCGCCGACACAATTTACCGATACACCGCAGAAAACATCTTTCTCTTCTGAAGTAGGAGAAGGCATTGACTATTATTTCATCTACGGGAAAAATGCCGATGGTGTAGTTGCCGGAATACGAAACCTGACGGGAAAAGTGCCGATGATTCCTTTATGGACTTATGGTTTCTGGCAGAGCAAGGAACGCTATAAAAGTCAGGAAGAATTGGTGGATGTCGTTAAAAAATACCGTGATTTGAAAGTTCCCTTGGATGGAATTATCCAGGATTGGCAGTATTGGGGCAACAATTATCAGTGGAATGCGATGGATTTCATCAGCCCTGATTTCCCTGATGCTAAAAAGATGATTCAGAATATTCACGATATGAATGCACATCTTTCCGTTTCCATCTGGTCGTCGTTCGGACCGATGACCAATCAGTACCGTGAAATGGATAAAAAAGGAATGTTGTTCGATTTCAAAACCTGGCCAGAATCTGGCCGGGAAGTCTGGCCTCCCGATATGAACTATCCTTCCGGAGTCCGTGTTTACGATGCTTACAATCCCGAAGCCAGAAATATTTACTGGAAATATCTGAATAAAGGTGTTTTCAGCCTTGGCGTAGATTCCTGGTGGATGGATTCTACGGAACCGGATCATCTCAGTCAAAAACCCGAAG
Source organism: Epilithonimonas caeni DSM 17710 (assembly GCF_000426465.1). Taxonomy (GTDB): domain Bacteria; phylum Bacteroidota; class Bacteroidia; order Flavobacteriales; family Weeksellaceae; genus Epilithonimonas; species Epilithonimonas caeni. Next base: position 507,591 of record NZ_AUFK01000009.1, on the reverse strand, counting down.
ATTTAGATACCAAAACCTATCTCGGTTCTTTCCGAAAAGTGAGAAATGCTTATCCGCTGATGACAGTTGGCGGAGTGTATGACCATCAGCGTGAAACAACCAGCGACAAAAGGGTTTTTATCCTTACAAGATCGGCTTTTGCAGGTCAGCAGAGATATGGAGCCAATACCTGGTCAGGCGATGTCAACTCTTCGTGGGAATCTTTGCGCAATCAGGTTCCGGCAGGTTTAAATTTTAGCCTGACAGGAAATCCGAATTTTAATTCCGATATCGGCGGTTTCTTTGCTGGTGTTTATAAAAGAAATGGAGGTGCCAAAAATCCGATGTTTCAGGAATTGTATGTTCGCTGGCTGCAATACGGAACTTTTACACCAATGATGCGTTCGCACGGAACTGATGTTCCAAGGGAAATCTATCAGTTTGGGAAAAAAGGAGATACGGTTTATGATGCGATAGAAAAATTCATTAAACTACGATATAGTTTGCTGCCTTATATCTATTCTGTTTCTTGGGATGTTTCTAAAAATAATTCTAGCTTTCTACGGGCACTTTCGATGGATTTTTCGTCAGATAAAAAAACTTGGGATATCAACAATGAATATCTATTCGGGAAATCATTCTTAGTTGCGCCAATTCTTAATCCTCAGTACACACCGGAAAAAATCGTAAAAACAGACGAAAATGAAGGCTGGAATAAAACTGATGCCAGCAAAAAAGAAAATTCTATTTCCAATGTCGATTTCAATCAAAATAAAACAGTAAAGGTTTATCTTCCTGCAGGTGCAGACTGGTTTGACTTCTGGACGAATGAAAAGCAAAAAGGGGGACAGGAAATTGAAAAATCTGTTACTCTTCAAAGTATTCCATTGTATGTGAAAGCCGGAAGTATTATTCCGTTGGGTCCCGATGTAGAGTATGCAACGGAGAAAAAATGGGACAATATTATTATAAAAATTTATCCCGGAGCAGATGCTGATTTTGTATTGTACGAAGATGAATTTGATAATTATAATTATGAAAAAGGAAATTACTCTGAAATACCATTTCATTGGAACGAAAAATCAAAAACCTTGACGATAGATTCCAGAAAGGGAAATTTTAAAGGAATGATTGAGAAACGAAATTTTACTTTAATTCTTCCCAATGGCCAACAGAAAATGGTAAACTATTCCGGAAAAAAGATAAATGTAAGTTTTAAATAATCTTAAAGCATTGACTATGAAATTTTTAAATTTAATAACGATTTTAGGATTTTTTCAGATTTCCTTCGCTCAAAATCCGATTATCCAAACCAAGTACACTGCAGACCCTGCACCGATGGTTTATAAGGATACGGTTTATCTTTACACGAGCCACGATGAGGACGATGCTTTCGGATTCAAAATGAAAGACTGGTTACTATACACTTCCACAGATATGGTCAATTGGACAGACCACGGTGTAGTGGCTTCGCTCAAGGATTTTAAATGGGTAAATACCGACAACGGTGCCTGGGCGCCACAGGTTGTTGAAAGAAAAGGGAAATTCTATATGTATTGTCCAATGCCCAACAATATGGGTATTGGAGTTTTGGTGGCGGACAGTCCGTATGGTCCTTTCACCGATCCTATCGGCAAGCCTTTAATAAAAAATTCTCTGGATGACATCGATCCCACAGTTTTAATTGATGACGACGGGCAGGCTTATCTATACTGGGGAAATCCCAATCTTTGGTATGCTAAACTCAACGAAGATATGATATCTCTTGCCGGACCAATTACCAAAGACCCTTCGTTTGCGAAGGTCAAAGACCAGCCAGATCCTTTCAAATATCAGGAGGGACCTTGGGCCTGGAAACGAAACGGAATTTACTATATGGCTTATGCTTCTAAATGTTGTCCGGAAGGGATTGGTTATGCAATGGCAAAATCACCTACCGGACCTTGGAATTATGGAGGCGTGATCATGGATGGCGACCAGAGATCCAGCGGAAATCATCCCGGTATCATAGATTTCAAAGGCAAATCTTATGTTTTTGGATTCAATCATATGCTTAGAATGCAGACGATGAGCAAACATTACGAACGTCGGTCTGTTAGTGTCACAGAAATTACCTACAATGCAGATGGAACCATTCAGAAGCTTCCTTTCTGGACTACGGATGGTGCAAAAAGAGTGGGTACCCTGAACCCTTATAAAAAAGTGGAAGCAGAAACAATGGCTTACAGCGAAGGGCTGAAAACAGAAATGGTCACAGAATGGGAACGCAATCAACCCTATAACAGAGGTAAAAAAATCACAGACCGTGTCATCGTTACCTCAATTAACAATGGTGATTATATTAAAATCCAGGGGGTAGATTTTTCCAAAGGCGTAAAATCTTTGGATGTAAATGTTGCTTCTCTCTATGGAGGGAAAATAGAAGTGCGTTCAGATGCTCTTAATGGACCATTGCAGGGAGTTGTTAACGTTACAGGAAAAGGTGAAGGAGACCTATATAAAACCATTAATACATCTCTGAAAAGTGTAAAAGGAATCCACGATTTATATTTTGTTTTTAAAGGTGAAAAAGACCTTTTCTATTTTGATTGGTGGAAATTTAATTAAATCCAAATTTTTAAATAATGTTGAAGACGAAAATACTTTTAATTGCTGTAACATTTTTGCTGTCGGAAAATATTTTCAAGGCGCAGTCAACTGTTTGGTTAGACCAGTTGGATTTGAGCGTGGCAACCCAAGGTCACGGAAAACCGGGAATCAATACTTCTGTGGACGGAAAACCTTTGACGATTGCCAGCGAAGTTTTCAAAAGAGGTTTCGGAACGCACGCCGAAAGTTCTTTGTTGATTAAATTAAACGGCAAATTAAAAAGCTTTTCCGCAATGGTGGGACTGGATGATGAAATGAAAGGCCACGAACCCGCAGTGGAATTCGAGATTTATGGCGACAACAAAAAACTGTGGTCAAGCGGAATAATGAAATTAGGCGATAAAGCAAAGCCTGTTTCCGTTTCGCTGGAAGGTGTAAAACAATTAGAATTAGTCGTAACAGACGGCGGAAACGGACCTTATTATGACCACGCCGACTGGGCAGATGCCAAATTTGAAACTTCAGACGGTGCAAAACTGATAACATTTAACCCGATTTCATCGGTACCTTATATTTTGACGCCAAAACCTGCGGCAACTCCAAAAATTAATTCAGCAGGTGTTTACGGCGTTCGTCTCGGCTCACCTTTTTTGTTCAGGGTTGCAGCAACAGGTGATAGACCGATGACTTTTACCGCGAAAAATCTCCCCGAAGGTTTAACAATAGATTCACAAACCGGAATCATTACCGGAAAAATAGATACGAAAGGAACCTATGAAGTCCTTTTATCAGCTAAAAATGCTAAAGGTTCAGTTTCAAAAAAATTAAGAATCGAAAGCGGTGACAAAATAGCTTTGACACCCACAATGGGATGGAATAGCTGGAATTGTTTCGGGCACGAAGTTTCTGCCGATAAAGTAAAACGCGCTGCCGATGCTTTGGTTAAAACAGGGCTTATAAACCACGGCTGGAATTATATCAATATCGATGATTCCTGGCAATTTAACAGAGACGGAAAAGACCCGTCTTTCAAAGGTAAAATGCGTGACGATAACGGTTATATTCTGACCAATTCAAAATTTCCGGATATGAAGGAATTAACCGATTACTTTCATTCAAAAGGTCTGAAAGCAGGAATTTATTCCTCTCCCGGACCCTGGACGTGTGGCGGTTGTGCAGGAAGCTACGGCTACGAAAAGCAGGATGCCGAAAGCTACGCAAAATGGGGAATCGATTATCTGAAATACGACTGGTGCAGTTACGGAGGTGTGATTGATGGTTTGCCCGATAATGACCCAAACAAAGTTTCTTCACTCAATTTTCAGGGTGGAGGAGATTTGGATAAAGGCGTAAAGCCATTTAAATTAATGGGAGATTTATTAAAAAATCAGCCTTGTGATATTGTGTACAATCTTTGTCAATACGGGATGGGCGATGTCTGGAAATGGGGAAGTGATGCGGATGCACAATCTTGGCGAACGACCAATGACATCACCGATACCTGGGCGAGTGTTAAAAATATTGCTTTGGCTCAGGACAAAGCGGCTTCTTACGCAAAACCCGGCAACTGGAACGACCCCGATATGTTGGTGGTAGGTGTCGTAGGTTGGGGAAATCCGCACCAGAGCCGATTGAAACCGGACGAACAATATTTACACATCAGTCTTTGGAGCATATTTTCAGCACCATTACTGATTGGTTGCGACCTTGAGAAACTGGACGACTTTACTTTAAATCTTTTAACGAATGATGAAGTTATCGCCGTAAATCAGGATGCTCTGGGAAAACAGGGCGTTTGTCTTCAAACAATTGGCGAATTGAAAATTTATGTAAAAGACCTAGAGGACGGCGGAAAAGCAGTGGCATTTGCCAATTTCGGAAGGGAAAAAGTGAATATGTCTTACAAAGATTTCAGGCAACTCGGGATTTCCGGTCGTCAAACCGTAAGAGATATCTGGAGACAGAAGGATATTGCCAAAATCAATACATCAAATCAGACATTATCACTGGATATTCCGGCGCACGGTGTGGCTTATTATAAGTTAAGTTCGGGCAAATAAAACAAGGTTCATTCAGGGAAATCAGAAAAATAAAATGAATACCATCAAAAATCATATCGGCATTAATATATTTTCAAAAGCAATTTTGATGATGGTTTTGCTGTATTCTTTTATGGCTGTTTCAGCCCGGAATTTAAAGGTTGAATCGCCCAACGGAAAGATTTCAGTCCAAGTTTTTAATGGAAATAATACTGAAAATGGGAAATGGTTTTTGAAGGTAAATTATTTTAATGATGGTAAAATGACAGAGGCCATTTCGTCAATAGATTTGGGATTGATTCTTTCTGATGGTATTTCTTTTACGGATATGAAATTTCTGAAATCTTCAAAACCGTTATTAATAAAAGAAAATTATACAATGCCTCACGGGAAATCTTCCCAAAGACATAATACGGGAAATGAAGTTGTTTTTACATTCGAAAACAAAGAAAAGAAAAAACTGGATGTGATTATCCGTGTTTATAATGACGGAATTACTTTCAGGTATTCGTTGTCAGGAAAAGGAAGTTTTACAGTACAGGATGAATTGACTTCTTATTCTATCAATCAGGAAACTACTCGCTGGACAGAAAAATGGAATCCTGCGAACGAAGAGCTTTATTCTCCAATGGTTGGCGAAAAAATTCAGCAGGAAGAGTGGTGTTATCCTGCCTTGTTTCAAACAAAAGATAATAATTGCTGGTTTTTGCTTCACGAATCGGCTGTTGATGGCAGTTATTGCGGGTCTAAACTGAGCAATAAAGAGGATAAAAATAAATATAAAATCACCTTCCCCGACCCAAAAGACGGACGAGGAAAAGGAGAATCGTTGCCTAAAATTTCATTGCCCTGGAAATCGCCTTGGAGAGTGATTATCATTGGAAATCTCAATGATATTGTGGCTTCTACATTGGTTGATGATGTTGCGCCGCCTTCCGTGATAAAAAATACGGATTGGATAAAACCGGGCGCAGTTTCCTGGAATTATTGGTCGAGTAATCATGGAACCAAAGACTTTAAAACGGTTTGCGAATTTGCAGATTTGGCTGTTGCGATGGATTGGCCTTATACGTTGCTGGATTGGGAATGGGATTCGATGGGAAATGGCGGAAACCTGGAAGATGCCTTGAAATACATTCATTCCAAAGGGACAAAACCATTGATGTGGTACAACTCCGGCGGCGACCATACGTGGGTTTCTTCAACACCGAAAGACAGAATGCTAACTCACGAAAACCGCGTGGAAGAATTTACTAAGCTCAAAAAATTAGGCGTTGCAGGGGTAAAAGTAGATTTCTTTGAAAGCGAGAAGCAGGATATGATTCAATATTATCTGGACATTCTGGAAGATGCGGCACAGTTTGAAATGATGGTTTATTTCCACGGCTGTCTGGTTCCGAGAGGCTGGTCCAGAACGTATCCGAATCTAATGACTTACGAGGCTGTTCGTGGTGCGGAATGGTACAACAACGGTCCCGAATTTACGGCAACTGCGCCTGTTCATAATACGATTCTCCCTTTTACTAGAAATGTGGTTGGTTCTATGGATTATACGCCGGTCACTTTCAGCAATTCTCAGTTTCCGCATCTGACTTCTTATGGTCACGAGCTGGCTTTAAGTGTGGTATTTGAATCAGCATTGCAACATTTTGCCGACCGACCGGAAGGTTATTACGAATTGCCGGATGAGCCGAAGAAATTTTTAAGAGAAGTTCCGACCAGTTGGGATGAAACGCATTTGCTACAAGGGTTTCCGGGAAAAGATATTGTAATGGCAAGAAGAAAGAATAATGTATGGTATGTCGGAGGAATCAACGGGGAAAATATTGAAAAAAACATCAACATTAAATTTGATTTTTTAGATAAAAGCAAAAAGTATAAACTAAGATTAATAAAAGACGGAAAGCATGATAAACAGCTTGTAACCGATGATTCTGTGATAGAAAGTACAGATTCTGTCGAGGTAAAAGTTTTGAGAAGAGGTGGTTTTGTAGCAGTAATTTCTCCATTATAAAGTTTATTGATGAGATTTAAAATAATAACATATTGGCTCACTGTTCTTCCCATTTTAATTTTTGGGCAGCACTACGTATCCTACAGCAAAAATGCTGAAGAGGTTTCTGTGAAACTTTCTGACGGATATTTAGTCTTAAGACCAATGAACGGAAATGCTGTAAGAATACAATTTATAAAAGAGATAAAACCGGAAGAAAATCAGTTTGTTTTTGTCAATGAAAATAGTTCTTCAGATTTTAGATTGGAAGAAAATGCTTCTTCTTTAAAACTAAAAACTAAAAATTATGCTGTTCTATTCAATAAAAAAACGGCTCAGCTTATGTTTCTGGATGGCAATGGTAAAGTTTTACTTTCAGAAGCTGTAAACAGCCGAAAACTTATAGAAAGTAAAGTGTCTTCTCAGCCCTGTTATATTGCGGAGCAAAGTTTTATCAATGATAAGGATGAGCAACTCTTGGGATTAGGTCAGTTTCAGGATGGTCATTATAATTTGAAAAGTATCAGCAGAAAACTGATTCAGGTTAACAGCCAGATTGCTTTGCCTTTTTTGTATTCTTCAAAAGGATATGGAATTTTGTGGAATCAGTTTGGATTAACCTGGTATAATCCGGCAGACAAATCGGTTCCTTTAGAAAAAGAAGCCGTCACTAATGGTGCAGAGAAAGAAGTAACAGGTACTTCAGGAACCGTAAAAGTTTCCCAGCAACAAGCCTTGCATAAAGGTAAGATTTTAATTGAGAAAAGTGGAGAATATACTTTTATGCTGGACCTGGGGAATATGGATAACCGCCATTTTCTTACCATTGACGGAAAACCTGTAATCGACCAGTCTAACCTTTGGCTTCCTCCTGCGGTGAGCACTAAGGTTTTTCTTACAAAAGGGGAGCATCATTTTCAGGTCGTTTGTAAAGCCACCAACACCCCTTCGTTACAATATAAATTGGCGGAAGACATCACTACCTTTCGTTCACCGCACAGTAAGTCATTAGATTATATTTTGTTTGTAGGAAATAATGCAGATGAGGCTATTTCGTCTTACCGGGAAATCACGGGTAAAGTGCCCATGTTGCCAAAATGGGCTTTCGGATATTGGCAATGCAGAGAGCGATATACTTCTGCAGAACATTTGGTAAAGACGGTAGAAGAATTTAGAAAGCGCAATTTGCCGGTAGATGTCATTGTTCAGGATTGGCAGTATTGGGGGAAATATGGTTGGGGCGTACCTAAATTCGATGAGCAGAACTATCCCGAACCTGAAAAATTTATTGAAAAATTGCATCAGCTTCATTCCAGATTTTCAGTATCCGTTTGGGAAAATTTAGATAAAAAATCTGAGGTCGCCAAAGATTATGATGGACTGTATATACCGGACAGTCCGTGGATTGATATTTTTAATCCGAAAACACAAAAAACACATTGGAATGCTTTGAACAAAAATCTTTTTCAGAATGGAGTAGATTCCTGGTGGATGGATGCCACAGAACCGGAAAATGATGCGTTGGTCGGCAAAAATACTTTTTTGGGACTTGGTGAATTTTACAGACTGACGTATCCTTTTTTCGTAAGCAAAGCAGTTTATGAAGGACAGAGAGCAACTAATCCTGACAAAAGGGTAGTCATTTTAACCAGGTCTGCATTTCCCGGGCAACAGAGGTTCGGAACCATCAATTGGTCTGGTGATATTGGCTGGGATTGGGATGCTTACAGAAGGCAAATTGTGGCCGGATTGAATTATTCCATCTCTGGAATGCCTTATTGGACAACCGATATTGGCGGATTTTTCCGTCCTGGTTCTTCTCAATATTCTGACCCGAAATATCACGATATTTTGATGAGATGGTTTCAGTGGGGTGTTTTTAGTCCGATTTTCAGGATGCACGGTTATCAGTCTGAAACAGAACCTTGGAAATACGGAGAAAAAATAGAAAGCAATATGCGTGATTTGATGAATCTTAGATATCAATTATTGCCTTACATCTATTCTCAATCCTGGGAAATTTCAAAAAATAATTCTACCATTATGAGGCCAATGATAATGGATTTTCAGGAAGATAAAAAAGCTATTGAACAAGCTTACCAATATATGTTTGGAAAATCTATACTGGTTGCTCCTGTTATCAAACCAAACGCTGAAAATTGGGAGGTTTATCTTCCCAAGGGTCATTTCTGGTACGATTTCTACACCGACCAAAAAAATAAGGGCGGAAAAACCATTTTAGCCGATGCTTCGCAAAATAGAATTCCGCTTTTTATAAAATCAGGTTCTATAATTCCTATTGGTAAAATAATGCAATATACTTCGGAAAAATCTAATGAGGAACTTACCATAAAAATATATGCAGGCAATGATGGAAATTTTACATTATATGAAGATGAAGGAGATAATTATAACTACGAAAAAGGAAAATACACGCTGATTCCTTTCAAATGGAATGATAAAGCAAGAAAATTACTGATTGATAAACGTGTAGGAACTTACACAGGACAAAACAACCATAGAATTTTTAATCTGGAAATGGTAGGAATCAATAAGGAAGTTATCACCCAAAAAATTTCTTATGAAGGGAATGAACTTACCATTAAATTTTAAAATGAAAAGGATATGAAAAAAATACTGATTACACTTAGTCTGTTATATGGCGGCTTAAATACTTTATTGGCCCAAAATCCCGTAATCCAGACTCATTTTACACCGGACCCTGCGCCGATGGTATACAAAAGCAAGATGTATGTCTACACAGGAGATGATATTCCTGGCTATGACTTTTATTACATGACGAAATGGAGAGTGTATTCGTCGGATGATATGGTCAATTGGACTGACCACGGTTCTCCACTTTCACTGGAATCCTTTAGCTGGGCCCGTGACAGAGCCTGGGCAGCGCAATGTGTGGAACGTAATGGCAAATTCTATTGGTACATCTGCGTTCAGACTGTTGATAACAATATGGCGATTGGTGTTGCGGTATCAGACAGTCCGACAGGTTCTTTTAAAGATGCACTCGGAAAACCGCTGGTGACAACAGGAACCTGGGATAATATCGACCCGACGGTTTTTATTGATGATGACGGACAGGCGTATCTTTATTGGGGAAACAGCAAATTATTTTATGTGAAGCTCAATAAAGATATGGTTTCGTATGAAGGAAAAATCACCGAAGTTCCGCAATCAGTGGAAGCTTTCGGTGGATTGAGACGTCCCGGAAGAAGTGATGAGGTTTTGCAGAAACAGGAGCAGTTTAAAGATGTTTTTGTGGAGGGACCCTGGTTCTACAAACGCAACAAGCAATATTATATGATGTATGCCGGGATGACCGACCGAACCGAATGTCTGTCTTATTCCATAAGCGATTCACCGACCGGACCGTGGAAATATCAGGGAAAAATAATGACTGGCCAGCCAACCAATAGTTTTACCAACCACGGTGGAATTATCGATTTTAAAGGAAAATCCTATCTGTTCTATCACATAGGATTATTGCCCGGAGCAGGAAGTTACGGAAGGTCAACGTCTATTGAAGAATTCAAATACAATCAGGATGGCAGCATTCCAAAAATTTCTATGACCAAAGAAGGCGTAAATCCCGTTGGAACATTAAATCCCTACAAAAGAAACGAAGCGGAAACAATAGCCTGGTCAGAGAAATGCAGCACTTCCGAAAACAAAAAGACGGGAATTTATGTTTCCGATACCAGAGTGGGAGGTTATATCAAAGTTCGTTCGGTGGATTTTGAAAAAGGCGCCTCTGAATTTTCAGCTTCAATTGCCGCAGGTGTTGATGGTGGAATTTTAGAAGTGAGATTAGATAAGGTGGACGGAAATAAAATTGCGGAAATTGAAGCTCCGAGAACCGGAGGTTGGGAAGAATTTAAAACCCTGACATCAAAAATTTCAGAATCGGTTTCCGGCGTTCACGATGTATATTTTGTCTTTAAAGGTAAAAACATTACGGCAGGAAGGGTGCTTTTCAATTTCGACCACTGGAGTTTTCAGAAAAAATAAGATGAAAGACAAATTCCCCTCCTTTGGAAATCGAGGGACGAGATTCGCCGAAACAAAAAATCAATTAATAAATATTGAGGCACTGGTGGCGAAAATTCAAAGAATTTTTGACGGGGTGGTTAAAATGGTCTGTATAACAATATCGGAAACCTGATTCACCAAACCAAACAATACAACCACACAGAGCTTATACAAGCGTTAGCGGCTTTGTGAAACTTAAAAAATAAAAACTTTGTGACCTTAGTGTTCAAAAAAAGTTAGATATGAAAAAAACAATAAAAACAATACTTAATCTCTGTTTAATAGGATATTCGGGAACATTTTTTTGTCAGAATCCCATCATTCAGACCAATTATACCGCCGACCCGGCTCCGATGGTGTATAACGACAGGCTTTACGTCTACACCACTCACGATGAAGACGATTCAACTTGGTTTACGATGAACGACTGGAAGGTCTATTCTACCAACGATATGGTGAATTGGACCGACCATGGAACCATTCTTTCCTACAGCGATTTCGATTGGGCAAAACGTGATGCCTGGGCAGCGCAATGTGTCGAAAGAAACGGCAAATTTTTTATGTATGTTCCAATGTGGTCCAAAACTAATAATAAAGGTGCTATTGGTGTTGCTGTTGGAGATAGTCCGTTTGGACCATTTCACGATCCGCTTGGAAAACCATTGGTTCAGAGTGAATGGGGCGACATCGATCCAACGGTTTTTGTGGATGATGACGGTCAGGCGCATATGTACTGGGGAAATCCAAAACTAAAATATGTCAAACTGAATGAAAATATGATTTCCTATTCCGGCGATATTGTGGAAGTGCCAATGATCGCAGAATCTTTCGGAAAAAGGGATGGAAAAGAAAATCCTGAAAGACCGACAAAATATGAGGAAGGACCCTGGTTGTACAAAAGAAAAAATCTTTATTATCTGTTCTGGCCGGGTGGTCCGCTTCCGGAATTCATCGGATATTCCACAAGCAAAAGTGCACAAGGACCTTGGAAATATGGTGGAATTGTAATGCCAACCGAAGGAAAATCTTTTACCAATCATCCCGGAATTGTTGATTTCAGAGGAAAAACCTATTTCTTTTATCACAACGGTGCTTTGCCGGGAGGAAGCGGTTTCACAAGGTCGGTGAGTGTGGAGGAACTTAATTTTAACAAAGACGGTTCGATTTCGCCCATCAAAATGACGAATGGCATTACCAAAGCGATTGCATCGGTTAATCCTTATGCTTTCAATCAGGCGGAAATGATTGCTTGGTCGGAAAATGTAAAATCTTATCAGAACAAAGAAGCAGGCGTCTTCATCAAAGCTAAAAAAAGCGGTGCTTATACCAGTGTGAAAAATGTCGATTTTGGTAAAAAAGGAGCATCAACATTTTCATCCAGAGTTGGAACGACACACAACAGCGATGTGACGATGGATGTTCATTTGGACAGTATTAACGGACCTATTATCGCTACGGTAAAAGTTCCGTTGACTGGCGGAGACGACCGTTGGGAAACGGTGAAAGCCGAAGTTAAGGAAAAAGTTTCCGGTGTTCACGATGTGTATTTTGTATTTAATGGAAAAGCAGCAAAAGATATTATGTTTTTCGATTATTGGACTTTTCTTGAAAATAATTAATTATGATTAAACTTTTTTTTAAACTATCACTCGCCTTTAGTATTCTCATTATGAATACTGTTTTTGCACAGGTTGCAGAAATCTCCAGTCCTGACGGAAAATTGAAACTGAATGTCTTTTCAGAAAACGGAAAAGCACTTTATAATGTTACTTTTCAAGGGAAAACAATGCTTGATAAATCTCCATTGGGCTTAGTCACCAATGAATCTGATTTCTCTAAAAATTTAAAATTCATTGACAGCAAAAAAAATAAGGTTTCCAAAAATTACACGAACGAAAAAATCAAAAAATCACAAGTTAGTTATACGGCTAATACTCTGACAGTCAATTTTACCAATGCAGATAATTTCAATATCGGAATTGAATTTCAGGTGAGCGATAATAATGTCGCTTTCAGATATGAGATTCAGCCGATGAAAGACCGTTTGAGCGCAGTTGTACAATCGGAAATTACGGGTTACAGATTTCCGTCTCAAACTACAACTTTCCTTTCTCCGATGATGAAGCCGATGACAGGTTTTGCCAGAACCGCTCCAAGCTACGAAAGCGGTTACAAAGCTGATGCAGAATTAGGAACAAAAGCCGATTATGGTTACGTTTTCCCTGGACTATTTCATATTGGAAATGACGGCTGGATTTTATTGTCCGAAACAGGAATAAACAGTTTGTTCTGTGCTTCTCATTTGGATACAACGTCAGAAAAAAATCTTTATCAGGTTGCTTACCCTAATATGGCTGAAAACAATGGTTTCGGAAGTACCGGAGCTGCTATTTCGCTTCCGGGAAAAACACCATGGAGAACTATTACGGTGGGAGATTCTTTGAAGCCAATTGTTGAAACGACGATTCCTTTTGACGTTGTCGAGCCAATGTATGAACCTTCACAGAAATACACTTTTGGAAAATCTACATGGAGCTGGATTTTGTGGCAGGATAACAGCATGAATTATGAAGACCAAAGTCTGTTTATCGATTTGGCATCAAAACTTGGTTATGAATATATTTTAATTGATGCGCTTTGGGACAAAAATATTGGAAAAGAACGAATGAAAGACCTCATTCAGTATGCAAAATCTCAAAATGTAGGGATATTACTTTGGTACAATTCCAACGGCGCTGCGAATGATGCACCAATGGGACCGAGAAACAAAATGAGTTCAGCGATTGAACGAAAAAAAGAAATGAAATGGCTTAAAGATATTGGTGTAAAAGGTCTGAAAGTCGACTTTTTCGGAGGCGACAAGCAGGAAACAATGCGTCTTTATGAAGATATTCTTTCCGATGCCAATGATTTTGGATTAAAGATTATTTTCCACGGAGCTACTTTGCCGAGAGGCTGGGAAGTAATGTACCCGAACTACGCCGGAAGTGAAGCCGTCCTGGCGTCTGAAATGCTGTATTTTTCAGAAGACGTCCGCAAGCAGGAAGCTTTTTTTGCGACTTTGCATCCGTTCATCAGAAATACGGTCGGAAGTATGGAATTTGGCGGAACTTTCCTCAACAAATATTTGACAAAATCCAACAAGGATAAAAATAAAAGATACACAACAGATGGTTTCCAGTTGGCAACGGCTGTTCTGTTTCAAAATCCGGTTCAGATGTTTGGAGTAATGCCGAATAACCTGACCGATGCTCCAAAATTCCAGCTCGATTTTATGAAAGAAGTTCCGACGCTTTGGGACGAAACAGTGTTCATCGACGGTTATCCCGGGAAATATTCCGTGATTGCCAGAAGGCATCAGAATCAATGGTTTGTTGCAGGTGTGAACGCTGAAAACACTGTTCAGAAACTTACTTTAAAACTTCCGATGCTTGCCGGAAAATCGGTTAGATTCATCAATGATGATTCGAAAGGGGAGACTTCTGAAAAAATAATTACTGTTGGCAAAAACGGAGAACTCAAAATAGAAATCCAATCCAAAGGCGGATTTGTAATTCATTAATATTTCATTTTAACCCGAAAAAATAAATCTCAATGGAACCCAGAAATTTCAAATTCTCAACGGTTTTTAAAATTGTCTTTTTGATGATTTTTCTTAGTCATCAGTTGTCTTTCGGGAAAATAAAACTTCCTGATTTGGTAAGTGATAAGATGGTTTTGCAACGTGATGTCGAACTTAAAATTTGGGGTTGGGCAGATAATGGTGAAAATATTACCATCAAATTCCGAAATGAAACCTACAATACATCACCGGACAAAAACGGGAAATGGTCTGTCCAATTGAAACCACAGAAAGCAGGAGGACCGTTTGTGATGGAAATCAATGAAATTACAATTCGGGATATTCTGGTAGGAGATGTCTGGCTAGCTTCCGGGCAGTCCAATATGGAAACGCCTATTGCACGGTTAACAGACCGTTTTCCGGAGATTAATGTTTCTGATTTTAATAAAATCCGCTACTTCAAAGTTCCTACACAGAACACTGTTGAATCTGTTCGGGAAAATATAGCATCAGGCGGAAAATGGTTCACTGGGACGGCTTCAGAAGTGATGAATTGGACGGCCTTTGCGTATTTCTATGCGGTGGAAGCGTATGAACACACCAAAATTCCGCAGGGAATGCTGGTTTCCAGTTTGGGTGGTTCGGCAATTCAGAGTTGGGTCAGTCAGGAGCATCTTAAGAATTTTCCTGATGATATCATTGATAAACAGGCATTGTCAGCGCTCAATTCTTCAAAACTGGACCAGGGAAGAAATCTTTGGAATCAAAAGGATTTTAACGACGGGAATTGGGAAAAGGCAAAAGTTCCCGGAAAATGGAAAGATAATGGAATCCGCGCAAAAGGAACGGTCTGGTTTCGAAAAAACTTTGAACTTCCTGCGTCAATGAATGGAAAATTTGCCCGACTGTATTTGGGAGTAATGGTGGATAGCGATTCGGTTTTTGTGAATGGAAAATTTGTGGGCTCTACTTCATATACGTATCCACCAAGAAAATATGATATTCCAGGCGGAATTTTAAAACAGGGAAAAAATACGATTGCCATCCAGTTGACCTCCAATTTCGGAAACGGTGAATTTGTAGCGGATAAACCTTATAAAATTGTAGGAGACGGCGTTACCGTTGATTTGACGGGCGAATGGAAATATAACATCGGAAGAGATACAGGCAAAGATGAAGAATATAAATCAAAACTGAAAAACCTGAGAAGCACGCCTTCCGGATTGTACAACGGAATGATTTATCCGATTCGGGATTACAAAGTTCGTGGTGCTATTTGGTATCAGGGCGAAAGCAATGCCGGTCAATCAGAAGATTATGCCGGTTTGCTGAAAAATCTTATCGAAAATTGGCGGGACGTATTTCAATGGAGTCAGATGCCGTTTTTATTGGTTCAGCTTCCGAATTTTATGGAAAAAACAAACGACCCGAATGCACCAAGCGGATGGGCAGGAATTCGTGAGGCTCAGTTTAAAACGTCACAGACGGTTCCGTACACGGCAATGAGTGTCAATTATGATATTGGAGAATGGAATGACATTCACCCTCTCAATAAAAAAGATATGGCAAAACGTCTATTTCTGGCTGCCCGAAAATTGGTGTATGGTGAAAAATTGGTAAGCAGCGGACCTGTTTTCAAGTCGATGAAAGTTGAAAATTCAAATATCATCCTTTCGTTTGACAATGTTGGAAGCGGTTTGCAAAGTAAAAACGGAAACCTGAAACATTTTGCAATTGCCGGAAGCGACAAGAAATTTGTCTGGGCTGATGCAAAAATTAAAGGAAACACAGTCATTGTGACCAGCAAGGAAATCAAAAATCCGGTTGCAGTGCGATATGCGTGGAGCAATAATCCCGAAGATGCCAACCTTCAAAATAAAGAAGATTTGCTGGCGTCGCCATTCAGAACGGATGATTGGTAAATAAATATTAAAATAAAATACTCATAAAATATTGATTATGAAGACGATTTTTAACTTTTTTTCTCTTTTGATAACGTTGGTTTTTACAACGATGATAAAAGCCGCCGACCCTTTTATTTCTTTTACTAAAACGGAAAACTCGGTTGTGTTGAAAGAGCACAATTCAGGGTTGATGCTGTTTTCGGATAGCGATTCGGATAAAGGAATTCTTCGTGCGGTTGCGAATCTTCAATCTGATTTTCAAAAGGTAACAGGTATTCAGCCTACTCTTATTTCCAAAAATTCCGGGGCGAATGGAATGCTCATCATTATTGGTGAGGCCGGGAAAAGCAAGACCATTGATGCTTTAATTAAAGCTAAAAAAATTGATGGAACTTCAATCAAAGGAAAGAATGAAAAATTTATCATTCAAAATATCAGCAATCCATTTCCCGGCGTTTCAGAAGCGATTGTAATTGCAGGAAGCGACAAACGCGGAACAATTTATGGAATTTACGAAATGTCCAAACAAATCGGAGTTTCACCGTGGTATTACTGGGCGGATGTTCCGATTGAGAAAAAAGAAAATATTTACTTTAAAAAAGGAATTTACACAGACGGAGAACCTGCAGTGGAATATCGCGGAATTTTCCTGAATGATGAAGAACCTTCACTTGGAGGATGGGCGAGAGCAACGTTTGGAGGAATCAATTCTAAATTTTACGAAAAAGTTTTTGAACTGATTTTGCGAATGAAAGGCAATTACATCTGGCCTGCAATGTGGGGAAAAGCGTTTTATGATGATGATGTTTTGAACGGACCTTTAGCCAACGAAATGGGAATCATTATGGGAACTTCGCATCACGAACCGATGGCTCAGGCTCAAACCGATTGGCACAGATACATCAAGAAGAATAATCTGCCGAATGTCTGGGATTATTCGAAAAATGAGAAAGTTTTGCAGGAATTCTGGAAATTAGGGCTAGAAAGAAGCAAAAACTGGGAAAAACTTGTTACAGTGGGAATGCGTGGCGATGGCGATGAAGCGATGGGAGAAGGAACCAATATTTCCTTACTTGAAAAAATCGTGAAAGACCAGCGAAAAATTATTGCTGACGTAACAGGAAAAAAAGCGGAGAAAACGCCTCAGGTTTGGGCTTTGTACAAAGAAGTTCAGGATTATTATGACAAGGGAATGCGCGTTCCGGACGATGTGATTTTATTGTTTTGTGATGACAACTGGGGAAATGTGAGAAAACTTCCGGACCTTTCAAAACCTTTACATAAAGGCGGTTACGGAATGTATTACCACTTCGATTATGTGGGCGGACCAAGAAATTCAAAATGGATTAATATCAGTCCGATTCAAAGAGTTTGGGAACAGATGAATCTTTCTTACGAACATACAGTGGATAAAGTTTGGGTCGTCAATGTAGGGGATTTGAAGCCGATGGAATTCCCAATCAACTTTTTCCTTGAGATGGCGTGGAATCCGAAACAATTCAATTCAAAAAATCTTTTGGCGTATACCGAAAAATGGTCTGCACAGCAGTTTGGGGAAAAACATGCCAAAGAAATTGCCGGAATGATTAATCTTTATTCAAAATATAACCGTCGGGTAACACCTGAGACACTGGATTGGAAAACCTACAGCTTGGAAAATTATAATGAATTTGAAACAGTTCTGAATGATTACAGAGCATTGGCAGTTGAAGCATTACGTCTGAAAGAGCAGATTCCGGCAGAGTATCAGGATGCATATTTTCAGTTGGTGTTGTATCCGATTGATGCGTGCAGTAATTTGTATGAAATGTATTATGCTGTCGCCAAAAACAGGGAATTGGCTGCTAAAAAGGATATTGAAGCAAATGTTTATGCCGATAAAGTAAAAGAATGTTTTGAAAGAAATAATTACCTCGACAATCAATATAACAATGTGATTGCGGAAGGAAAATGGACCCATATGATGGATCAGATGAAAATCGGGTATAAGAACTGGTTCGACGGAAAAGAAAATATAATGCCTGAAGTTACCCGTGTTTCTGAGTCTGAAGTTCCGAAAGAAAAAGTGTTTCAGGAGAAAAACGGTTATGTTTCCATTGAAGCTGAAAATTTTGCAAGGATGAATAATTCAGACCGAATCCATTGGGAAGTGATTCCTGATTTTGGAAAGACAAAATCCGGTGTAACGACTTTCCCTCAAAACGCTTATCCGAAAGCTGATGAAAATATTTATCTGGAATATGATATGAATTTTGAATCCAAAGGTGAATTTGAGGTCCAGTTGTTATTAGCCCCGACTTTGAATTTCAATCATAATAAAGGTTTACGTTATGAGATTTCCTTTGATGGCGGAACTCCGCAAGTTGTCAATTTCAATGGTCATTACAAAGGTGAATTGGGAAGATGGCAATCTGAACATATCATTAAATCCATAACCAAACATCAGATTTCTGAACCCGGAAAACATACACTTCGTTTCAGAGTTTTGGAACCTGGAATTGTTTTAGAAAAAATATTGATCAATACAGGCGGACTGAAACCAAGTTATCTCGGAGCACCGGAAAGTGAATATTCAAACTAATGATCATAAAAGCCATCAGATTTCTGGTGGTTTTTTTATTAATATAATTTTTAATGAAGCTGATATCTTTATTTAAAATTTTGTCGATTTTAAATTGTCAAATCACATTTTTTACCAAATGTCAAATATATGCCAAGCAACTATTTGTAATTTTATCGAATGGAAAAATTTATTGATTACATCTTGCAATTTGATAATCTGAACAAGCAACAACTGGATTTCATAAAAAGCAAAGCCAAAGAAATAGAACTTCGTAAAGATGAATTCTATTGGGAGGCCGGAAAAACTGTGAAACAGATCGGGTTCTTAATCGATGGCGTTATTCGGGTTTTCTATTACAATAATAAGGGCGAGGAAATTACAAGATATTTCATTGATGAAAACCATTTGATTTTATCAGGAAATACAATCGACGAAATTTATATGCCGTCTGAATATTTGTCAGCAATAACAGAATGCAGATTGATTGTTTTTTCAAAACAGGATTGGAAAGAGATCTCCCAGACAATAATAAATTGGGATAACATTATTCAAAAAATAGTCGCCAAACATCATAGTGAAAAAATCATCAGGAGAAGCGAATTGGTTTCGCAGGACGGAACGGAACGCTATCTTGATTTTATTCAGAAATTTCCAACTTTGGTCAATCGTGTTCCTTTGTCTTACATCGCTTCTTATCTCGGAATTACGCAGTCTTCTTTGAGCAGAATAAGAAAAAATATCCGTTGAAATTCACTTTTTGCCAAATGGCAGATCCATTCATTTTTTATTGAACCAACTTTGTTTCATCAAAATTTAAAATCAATAAATAATGAATACAAGAAAATTAGGAAAAAACGGATTAGAAGTTTCTGAATTAGGTTTTGGTTGTATGGGATTAAGTTTTCCAAATGCACCGGCAAAAGATGAAAGCATAAAGCTGATTCGTTCGGCAGTTGAAAACGGAATTACTTTCTTCGACACGGCTCAAGGTTATGGCGAAAACGAAATTTTGGTTGGTGAGGCGCTCGAACCGTTGCGTAAAGAAGTTGTGATTGCAACAAAATTCGGCTTCAAAGATGGCAATGTGAGATTCGGTTTGGATAGCCGTCCAGAAACCATAAAATCTGTTGCCGAAGCATCTTTGAAAAGATTGAGAACCGATGTCATTGATTTGTTTTATCAGCACAGACCCGACCCGAATGTGCCGATTGAAGACGTCGCAGGAACCGTAAAAGATTTGATACAAGAGGGAAAAGTAAAACATTTCGGACTTTCGGAAGCCGGTGCAGAAACCATTCGTAAAGCAAATTCCGTTCTGCAGGTAACGGCTTTACAAAGTGAATATTCTATGTTTTATCGTGAGCCTGAAAACGAAATCATTCCTGTTTTGGAAGAATTAGGAATAGGTTTTGTTCCTTTCAGCCCATTAGGAAAAGGCTTTCTGACAGGAACAATCAACGCAGATGTGGAATTGGATAAAGACGATACCAGAAATATGCTGCCGCGTTTCAGTAAAGAAAACCGGGAGGCAAACCAAGCTTTGGTAGATTTGGTGGTTTCCATTGCGACAGACAATAATGCAACGCCTGCTCAAATTGCATTAGGTTGGTTGTTGGCCCAAAAACCGTTCATTGTTCCAATCCCCGGAACTTCAAAATTACATCGTCTACAGGAAAATATTGGTTCGACAAATGTTGGATTGACAAATGACGAATTGAAGAAAATAAATTCGGCTTTGGCGACCATCAAAATCGTTGGCGAAAGATATCCTGCACAGATTCGGGATACGGCAGAAAGAAAATAACTGATTTGGGATTTTTTTTCTGAACTAAATCATAGCAACAGCTTTAAAACCATCGGATTTCTGATGGTTTTCTGTTTGGTTTATTTTAAAATTTATGTTTGATAACAAATAATTAATTTCAGCAGCATTTTGTCATTCCGTAAGAATCTCAACACACAGAAATAAAGAGATTTTGATTCCTAAGGACGAAAAACCATTAGGTTTATCAGCAATATGTCGAAAACGGATTTCCATATTAAACTTAGAGAATAAATAAGTTTATTGACCCATACCTTTTACTTATAAAGGCTTCGACAGGCTCAGTCTGACAACATTAAATATTATGGTTAGTATTTGAGATGTCACCCTGAGCTTGTCGAAGGGCTTCTACTAGAAAATACTTCTATTAATCGTAGTTCTTCAATATTAATTAAAAGGATAAGTCAATAAGTTTAAAATTTTCAGACAAATTAAGTGTTAATAATACATTTATTAAAAATAGAATCTTATATTTGTTATCAATCGGATATCGAATTTCAATTTCTAGAATCAATTTGATATTCAAGTGATATTTTAAATAAAATCTAATGAAAAAAGTCCTGTTTTCCTTATCAGTCTTCATCTGCGCCTTCTCATCCGCACAGAATCATAAATATCCGTTCCAAGACCCAAAGCTTCCGGTCGAGCAGAGAATCGACAATCTTCTCGGTTTATTGACGGTTGATGAAAAAATCGGAATGATGATGGATAATTCTAAAGCAGTTCCCAGATTGGATATTCCCGGTTACGGTTGGTGGAATGAGGCGCTTCACGGTGTTGCAAGGGCAGGAACAGCCACGGTTTTTCCTCAAGCCATCGGAATGGCGGCAACCTGGGACGTTCCGGAGCATCTCAAAACTTTTGAAATGATTTCTGATGAAGCCAGAGCAAAATACAATAAATCTTTTGACGAATCTCAGAAAACAGGTCGTTACGAAGGTCTTACATTTTGGACGCCAAACATCAATATTTTCCGCGACCCAAGATGGGGAAGGGGTCAGGAAACATACGGTGAAGACCCGTATCTGACTTCTGTTTTGGGCGTTGCTGCGGTAAAAGGTTTGCAAGGAAACGACCCGAAATATTTCAAAACCCACGCCTGTGCCAAACATTTCGCCGTTCACAGCGGCCCGGAATGGAACCGCCATTCTTACAACGCCGAAGTTTCCAAAAGAGATTTGTATGAAACCTATCTTCCGGCTTTCAAAGCATTGGTTTTGGAAGGAAATGTAAGGGAAGTGATGTGTGCGTACAATGCATTCGACGGACAGCCGTGCTGCGCCAACAATACTTTGCTGACAGAAATTCTCCGTGGAAAATGGAACTACGATGGAATGGTCGTTTCCGATTGCTGGGCTTTGGCAGATTTCTACCAGAAACAGTACCACGGAACACATCCCGACGAAAAAACTACCGCCGCAGACGCCCTGAAACATTCTACAGATTTAGAGTGTGGCGACACGTATAATAATTTAAACAAATCTCTCGCAAGCGGATTAATCACGGAGAAAGACCTCGATATTTCTATGCAAAGAATTCTGAAAGGTTGGTTTGAGTTGGGAATGCTCGACCCAAAATCTTCCGTTCACTGGAACTCCATTCCATATTCAGTTGTGGATTCTGATGAGCATAAAAAACAGGCTTTAAAAATGGCTCAGAAATCTATTGTTCTGATGAAAAATGAGAATAATGTTTTGCCTTTGAATAAAAATATCAAAAAGATTGCTGTTGTCGGTCCAAACGCCGATGACGGACTCATGCAGCTGGGAAATTATAACGGAACACCTTCTTCCATTGTAACGATCTTGGACGGAATCAAAACCAAATTTCCAAATGCAGAAATCATTTATGAGAAAGGAACCGAAGTCGCCGACCCATCTTCCAGAACCTCTCTTTACCAAAACTTTTTAAGCCAGAAAAGCGGTGAGAAAGGAATGAAAGTAGAGTTTTTTAACAACAATGAATTCAAAGGGAAATCTGCGAATATTTCTGTCAATAAAACAGGAATCAACTACAACAGTTTTGGCGGAACTCAGTTTGCTCCGAACGTGGAAAGAGAAAATACTTCGTCCATCATTTCCGGAGTTTTCAAAAGTCCTTATACGGGCGATGTGATTCTTTCACCCTCAACATCCGATGTTTATACACTTTTCGTTGACGGTAAAGAAATTGCCACCAGAAAAGGCCCCGATGCAAGACATCCTTCGGAATTTCCTATAAAAATGGAGAAAGGAAAAGAGTATCAAATAGAATTGCGTCATAGTCAGAAAGGAAAATATGTAAGCATCACTTTTGACGTGTACAGAAAAGACCCTGTGAACTTCGATGCCGTAAGGGAAAAAGTGAAAGATGCGGATGTCATTATTTTTGCAGGCGGACTTTCTCCAAGTCTGGAAGGCGAAGAAATGATGGTGAATGCAGAAGGTTTCAAAGGTGGTGATAAAACTTCCATCGACCTTCCAAAAGTTCAGCGTGAACTGTTAGCTGAATTAAGAAAAACAGGAAAACCAGTCGTTTTTGTGCTTTGTACAGGAAGTTCGCTTGGTTTGGAAAAGGATGAAAAAAATTATGATGCATTACTGAACGCTTGGTATGGCGGACAAGCCGGAGGAACTGCGGTTGCAGATGTTTTGGCGGGAGATTACAATCCGTCCGGAAGGTTGCCGGTTACATTCTACAAAAATCTGGAACAGCTCGACAATAATTTATCTAAAACCAGCAAACATCAGGGTTTTGAAAACTATGATATGCAGGGAAGAACCTACCGTTATATGACAGAAAAACCGTTGTATGCTTTCGGCCACGGGTTGAGTTATTCAAAATTTGCTTACGGAAATGCCAAATTGAGCAAAAATACCATCAATTCCAATGAAAATGTTACGATTACAATTCCTGTTACCAATAATTCTGAAAGAGACGGTGAGGAAGTGATTCAGGTTTATGTGAAAAGAAATAATGATTCTTTGGCTCCTGTAAAGACTTTGAGAGCCTTTGAAAGGGTTTTGATTAAATCTAAGGAAACAAAAAATATCCAATTAAATGTTTCTAAAGATTCATTTAAATTTTATGATGAAAAAGAGGATGACTTGACTCCGAAAGCTGGAGATTACACCATCTTCTACGGCGGAACTTCCGATGAATCCGGATTGAAAAGCCTTCAGGTAAAAGTGAAATAAAATAATGGATTTACTTTATATCTAGCCGATTCTAAAACTGATTACCCTTCTAAATATGGAAGGGTTTTCTATTTATGTATCAATTGGAATATGATTCTACAGATTGAATTTTTAGTTGATTTTTACTAAAGGAAGTCAAAGATAAAAATCAAATATTTTTCAATATATAACAATTAGATACGGTCATCTGCCTTTTTTCGTAAGAGATTAATTGGAAATTGTGATATAAAAAGATTTAATTTATTATAAATAATATATTTTTTAGATAATTTTTACAAATATGATAGTATAATCCTTATCATATATTATCATTATTTTTTGTTTATCAATAATAATATTTATATCGGGAAAATTTCTTTAACAAAAGATCTTAATGTTAACTAATTGTTAATTCAATGATAAGCTATTCATGAAACAATGATGTTTAATTATTGTATATTTTATCTAAAATTGGTATTTTATTTGATTTATTCTCATGTTAATTGGTTTAATATTGAGTATTTTTATTATATTCGGTTATAATAATATCTAATTCAAAATTAATATGAAACTAACGATTTACTTCTCTAAATAGTATGGCAATTTTAAGACTGAAAAAATCTGCTATTTGTTTTTAGTTAGATTTTAAAAAGGCTGATTTTAAATTGTAACTCTTCAATAAATCTTTAAAATCTCGTTAAGGATGCATTTGTTCAAATTGCATCAGCTATTGTATTGTGTTTTTTAGAATGAGAAGTTGCTGATGATCTTTTAAAAATTCAAAATCATTAAAAATAAAACTTATGTTATGAACAAATTTATTACTACATCTATTAGAAGAATCACATTTTTTGTAATTGTTTTATCCACATTTCATTTAATTGCTCAAACTCCGAAAGTCCGTATCGATGCAACACCAAGGCAGAAAATTACCGGATTTGGAGGTTTTGTGTGTAGTCCTCAGTTTGCTTACGACCATATGACGCCTGCAGAAATTGAAAAAATGTGGGGTGCCAACAGCGATGCCGGATATAACATTATGCGGCTTTATATTCCTACAACCAAGGAGAATTGGAGCGCGGCTCTTGCCACTGCACAAAAAGCAGCATCTTTGGGTCTGATTATTTTTGCAAGTCCGTGGTCGCCACCCGCAGAATGGAAGACCAATGGTAATGATGCCGGAACTTATAATGGGGTAGAGGGATTTCTGAAAGAGGAAAATTATGCAGATTTTGCTAATTATCTGAATGAATTCGTGGTTTATCTCAGAGATAACGGTGTCGAATTATACGCAATATCCCTGCAAAATGAACCGGATTATGTCGTTACTTATGCGGGATGTACTTACACACCGACTCAGATCACCAATTTTCTTAAGAATTATTCTGACGTTATTTCCTGCAGGATCATCGTGCCGGAAACCGTCGGAATGTCAAACAATTATGCCAATGCACTTCTTACCACAGATGTTTTGCCGAAATTTGAGATCTATGCGGGACATCAATATGGTGGGATAGGCTCAACATACAAAGGTTTCCTGAACACGAACAAAGAAATCTGGATGACAGAGTTTCTGATCAACTGGAATTCCAATGGTGGCACCAGAAATTTTTCTTGGAATACCGATGCATTTGACTTTGCAAAAAGCGTCAATGATGTTATGGTAGGCGGAGGAAATGCCTGGATCCATTATGCGACGAAAAGATATTATGGGATGATGGGCGATGGCCTGTACGGAACTGTGGCTGGCGAAATTACCAAACGTGGTTATATCCTTTCTCATTTTGCAAAATATACCACGGGCTCAAAAAGACTGGATGCCATCTGGAGCGACCAGGGATCGATGCAGGGATCTGCGTACATCAATGATTCCGGTGATAAGATAAAACTGATGGTTTTCAACTCATCGGCCAATACTTATACACTGAAAGTAGATCTGCCATTCTATACTACGTCTGCACAAAAGATCATGACCAACGAAACCTCTAATATGGTTTCTTCTAATCAGAATTTTACAGAGACTTTCCGTCCGACCATTCAGGTCAATCCATCAAGCTTTATCACTTTTGTTTTTGATAAAAGTAATGTCAGAGAAGTTTCCAATATGACGGGACAGGATATTAATTACTCTAAAATTGAAACCCAATCCGTTACCAATCCTGCATTCGGAACATCTTACCAATTAAGTGGTAAAACAGCTACGTTGTACAACTCGACGCCGTTGATCAGTTCCAATACGACAGATGCTAATGGATACATCAGTTTAGATGATCGTTACAACAAACTGGTTTTCCATGTTAATAGTTATACGACGAGCAATCTTGCAACTTCATCCAATACGACTTTATATTATGTTGATAATGCTGGCGTTGTGAAGTCCTATAATTATGGAACAGTTAACTTGCCATCGTCCGGCTCGTCCAATTTCGATTTGGTATTTGATATTTCCAGGGCAGTTCTTACAACGGGTTGCAAAGGAATTATCGGACTTAGAAATGGTAATTTCAGTTCTATTCTGACATTCAATTTCGGAGATGTCTATTTTGGGATTTCAAATGAAAAAGCGATGAAGTTTGCAGGCGTTTACTCGGATGGGGACAGCAATCTGATGGATGTTTACGAAAATACTTATTATACCTCATTGGATTTCACCAGTACGACAGGTATCAATACTTCGGCTGACTGGAAAAGCAAGATGGCCAATTCAAACAGTATATTTTATGTCAGCAGCGGTTCAGGATTCCGTACAAGTTCTTCCAAAGCAGCCAATACAAATGTTGTTTCAGGAACTGTTGCCGCATCATTGGAACTATCCGACCAGGGTGGCGATTTTAATGCGCCTTTTACTTTCACGGCAACTGCTGCTTCATATACCAAAACATTGAGTGGATATGCAGTGATCGTACTTCCTTTTGAGGCTAATGTACCAAATGGTGTGCAGGCTTATAATATGCAGCCTTCATCATCCAGGGTTTTATGTACTGCGGTTGTCAATAGCAAAATTCCGGCAAACACACCAGTATTGGTTAACGGAAACGGCACGTTTATATTCACCGGATCGGGTACTGTTTCTACACCGAAAGCGATTGTTTCTAATCAGTTCAATGCAGATTACAGCACGATAAAAGCTTATACAGGAGGCTATGTCCTTAAAACTGTGAGCGGGACTGCCGGATTCTACAAAATTGCAAGCGGAAACGAGACTGTACCGGCGTTCAGTGCTTATATCACTGAAGAAAATGCCTATTCAGCTTCACTTTTACCTTTAGAATTTGAAACGCTTGCCGTTGGAGATATTGCTAGATCTAAAATACAGATTTATCCGAATCCTGCAAAAGGGGAACTCTTTGTTACAATTGAAAATTCGGATTCCGAATATAAGATCATTGATGCAAAAGGAAGTTTGGTCTTTACAGGAAAACTAACATCGGGTAAGAATAGGATAGATGTTTCCAAACTTACGGCTGGAGTATATTATATAGTTTCCGGGAATACCCAAAAGACGGAAACCAACAAGTTCATCAAACAGTAATAGTAATTTTTTCATTAACATTTTTTCATCCAAAGCCATCATAGATTTCTGTGATGGCTTTTTAAGGATTATAAATAATAAAAAGTGAGATTTAAGAATATATCGGTAATATTTAAAATAAGTGTTTATTTTACATTTATTAAAAATAGAATCTTATATTTGTTATTACTCTATCATGCGTAAAATCATTACTTCTTTTTAAATAATATATCAGGAATGAAAATAAACACCAAAATATTCACAGCGGCTATTTCACTAAGTGTTGCACTCTTTTCGGCGCAAAACGGAAATGTCCAAAAGCATTTCCTCGATTTAGACGGAACTTCTACCAACATCAAAATCCAGTCAACGATGTACGGAATTTTCTTTGAAGATATCAACTTCGCAGCGGATGGCGGATTGTATGCTGAATTGATTAAAAATCGCAGCTTCGAATTTGATGAACCTTTAACAGGTTGGAAACAGCCCAACACCAAAACACTTTCTCCCAATCTGGATTCAGGTTTTCTGACGATTATAACGGATAGGTCAAAAACCAATAAAAATTACGCAAGAATTACCGTTTGGAATGACAAAAACTATGTGCTGGAAAATGAAGGATTCAGAGGGATTGGTCTCCATCAAGGTGAGAAATATGACTTAAGTTTTAATTTAGAAAACGTTTCAGGAAATATTTCTGCCATCAATACAAGCTTGATTGATGAAAACGGAACAGTGATTTCATCAGTTTCTACAATCATCAAAGGTGGAGGCTGGCAAAAATACAATGCTGTTTTTGCACCTGCCAAAACTGTTGAAAAAACAAAGCTTCAAATTACTTTTACCGGAAAAGGCATTGTAAATATGGATATGATCTCACTTTTCCCACAAGATACATGGAAAGGAAGAAAAGGTGGTTTAAGAAAAGATTTAGTTCAGAAATTATATGATTTGCAGCCAGGATTTTTACGTTTTCCGGGTGGCTGTATTGTGGAAGGAAGAACATTAGCAGAACGTTATCAGTGGAAAAAAACGGTCGGTAAAACAGAAGACCGTGAAAATCTTATTAATAAATGGAACAACGGTTTTTCGCATCGTCTTACGCCGGATTACTGGCAGTCTTTCGGGCTTGGCTTTTTCGAATATTTCCAGTTAGCGGAAGATTTAGGCGCAGAACCGCTTCCGATTTTAAGTTGCGGAATGGCGTGCCAATTCAATACGGCGGAACTTGTGAAAATGGAAGATTTAGACCCGTATGTTCAGGATGCTTTGGATTTAATTGAATTTGCCAATGGCGATGCTCATACAAAATGGGGAAAAATTCGTGTTGAAATGGGGCATCCAAAACCTTTTAATATGAAATTCATCGGGGTAGGAAACGAACAGTGGGGCGCAGATTACATCGAACGTTACAAAGTTTTTGAGAAAGCCATTCATGCTAAATATCCCGATATCAAAATCATTTCCGGAAGCGGACCGTCACCTGATGGCGAATTTTTCGATTATGGATGGAAAGAGCTCAAAAAACTCAAAGCTCAGATTGTGGACGAACATTACTACAATTCCCCGGAATGGTTTTTGAAAAATGCTGGAAGATATGATAATTATGACCGTTCCGGACCTAAAGTTTTCGCCGGAGAATATGCCGCGCAATCAGTTGGCGTCGTGAAACCTGACAATAAAAACAATTGGCTTACCGCACTTTCGGAAGCTGCTTTTATGACAGGACTGGAGCGCAATGCAGATGTCGTGACGATGACTTCCTATGCGCCGCTTTTCGCCCATGCAGATGGGTGGCAATGGACTCCGGATTTGATTTGGTTTAATAATTTAAAATCTTACGCAACACCAAATTATTATGTTCAGAAATTATTTTCTAACAATAAAGGAACTGATTTAATTAAAATCTCCGAAAACGGAAAACCGTTGAAGGGCGAGAATAATCTCTATGCATCGGCAGTTCGTGACAACAAAAAAGGAGAAACCATCATTAAAATTGTCAATACTAATCCTTTGGAAACTTTAGTTGAAATTAATCCGAAAAATATCAAATTAAACAATGATGTCACCAAAATTATATTGACTTCTCCAGGACTTTCAGATGAAAATAATTTCCAGACAGAAACTATTAAGCCGATTGAGGAAACCCACAGCTTGAAAAATGGAAAGATTTCTGTCGGAATTCCGGCAAATTCTCTCATTGTTTTGAAAATAAAATAGCTTTAAACTACTGTCAAGAAAATAAAAAAATAAAATTAAGTGTAAATATTACATTTATTTAAAATAGAATCTTATATTTGTTTTATCTCTGATGAAGAATTAACTCAATCTTAAACTAAAAAAGCTTCGACAGGCTAAGCCTGACAATGGTAAATATTGCAGTTGATATTAGGGATGTCATCCTGAGTTTGTCGAAGGATTTATTAAAATAATTCATAAAAAATTTATTATCCACGTTAATGAAAAAATATGTTATCGGCTTAGACTACGGAACAGATTCTGTTCGTGCTGTTTTGATTGATACAGAAAATGGGGCAGAACTGGCGACTTCCGTAAGTTATTACCAAAGATGGAAAGAAGGAAAATTCTGCAAGCCAGAAAAAAACCAATTCCGCCAACATCCGCTCGACCACATCGAAGGGTTGGAAAAAACCATTTCAACTGTCGTGAAAGAAAGTGGAGTTTCGCCCGAAAATATTGTTAGCATTTGTATTGATACAACGGGTTCATCACCACTTCCTGTGAATAAAGAAGGAATTGCATTATCGCTTTTGCCTCAATTTTCAGAAAATCCGAATGCAATGATGGTGTTATGGAAAGACCATACTTCAATAAATGAGGCCGAAGAAATCAATCAGTTAGCAAGAAATTGGGGAGGCGAAGATTATACCAGATTCGAAGGCGGAATTTACTCCTCAGAATGGTTTTGGGCAAAAATTCTCCATATCAGCAGAGAAGATGAAGATGTTAAAGATGCGGCCTACAGCTGGATGGAACATTGCGATTACCTCACATTTTTACTTTCCGACAATCAGGATTTAGCAACTTTTAAAAGAAGCCGTTGTGCAGCCGGTCACAAAGCAATGTGGCACGAATCGTGGGATGGACTTCCCTCCAAAGATTTTCTCGGTCAGCTGGATCCGTCATTGTCAGCACTCCGAGACAGACTTTATGAAAAAACGTATACTTCAGACGAAGTTGCCGGAAATTTAAATCAGGAATGGGCGACAAAATTAGGATTAACGACTAAAACAGTAATTGCTGTAGGAACTTTCGATGCCCATTCCGGAGCAGTGGGAGCAAAAGTCGAGGAAAATACGCTCATCAGAATTATGGGAACTTCAACTTGTGATATTATGGTGGCTCCCTACGAAGTCATCGGTGACAAAACTGTAAAAGGAATTTGCGGGCAGGTCGATGGTTCTGTAATTCCTGGGTTGATGGGGCTGGAAGCGGGGCAATCTGCATTTGGAGATGTTCTGGCTTGGTACAAAGACATTCTGACCTGGCCTACACACAATATTCTGATGAATTCCAATGTGATTGATGAAAATCAAAAACACTTGCTGAAAGAAGAAATAGAAAACAATCTTATTCGCAATCTTACTTTGGAAGCGGAAAAAATTTCACTTTCGGAGGTTGTTCCGGTTGCATTGGACTGGATTAACGGACGCAGAACGCCGGATGCGAACCAGGAACTAAAAATGGCTATTAGTAACCTTTCTTTGGGAACAAAAGCACCGCATATTTTCAAAGCGTTGGTGAATGCTATTTGTTTTGGAGCTAAAAAAATTGTCGACCGTTTCGAAGAGGAAGGCGTTAAAATTAATAAGGTAATAGGAATTGGAGGCGTTGCCAGAAAATCACCTTTCATTATGCAGACTTTGGCTAATGTACTGAATATGCCGATTGTCGTTGCAGCCTCAGACCAGGCCCCGGCTTTGGGCGCAGCTGTGTATGCAGCCGTTGCAGCAAGAATTTATCCTACTGTTCAGGAAGCCAGCCAGAAAATGGGCTCCGATTTTGAGGCAGAGTATTTCCCACAGGAAGAAAAGGTAGAAAAATATGCAGAGTTTATGAAACAGTATCAGATTCTCGCAGATTTCACCGAAAATAATATCAAATCAAAGAAAAAGTCGACAGTTGATAGTTTGTAGTTGATAGAAATTTCAAAAGTAAAGACCGTCAACAAACAATCATTGACTAACAACTAAAATTATTATGGCAGCTTAATTCGTCTGTGGTTTATCCTGAGCTTGTCGAAGGGCTCCCAATCTTTTTGCCAGGGCTTTTTCAATGCAAAAAAGGATTTCCGCTCAAGCCGGGCTGCGATTAGAACCCGAAGGGTTCAATACGAATAACCGTAGGTGAAACCTATGGATTTGAAAAGAAAGATTTTCAACAAATATGTAAATAAAATGAATATCTATAAAGAACTACAAAGAGAATGTTACGAAGCCAATATGCAGCTCGATGCATTGAAGCTGGTCGTATACACATTCGGAAATGTAAGTGCCGTTGACCGTGACAAAGGAATTTTTGCCATCAAACCAAGCGGTGTTCCTTACGAGATTTTAAAGCCTGAAGACATTGTAATTTTAGATTACGATGCCAACGTGGTCGAAGGAAATTTAAGACCATCTTCCGACACCAAAACCCACGCTTATCTCTATAAGAATTGGGAAAATATTGGCGGGATTTCCCATACGCACGCCATTTATTCTGTAGCTTGGGCACAGGCACAGCTGGATATTCCGATTTTCGGAACGACACACGCAGACCATTTGACGAAGGATATTCCTTGTGCTCCGCCCATGCGGGATGATTTAATCGAAGGAAATTACGAATACAACACCGGAATCCAGATTTTGGAATGTTTCAAAGAAAAGCAATTATCTTATGAAGAAGTGGAAATGGTGCTCATCGGAAACCATGGACCATTCACGTGGGGAAAAAATGCCGACAAAGCCGTTTACAACAGCAAAGTTCTTGAGACCATCGCTGAAATGGCGTATCTCACAAGACAAATTAATCCGGATGCACCTCGTTTAAAAGATTCCTTAATCAAAAAACATTACGAAAGAAAGCACGGCAAAAATGCCTATTACGGACAGTAAAAAAGCTTATGACAATAGGCTTTTAGCTGCGTTTGAAAATCTGAACCCGAAGGGTTCAATATCAGTAGCCGTAGGTGTAAATCTATGGAGGAAAATGTACAAAATCCTACAGAACCTGAAGGGTTCAATATGAATAGCCGTAGGTTAAACCTATGGAAAAAAATAAAAATAAAAATAAAAATAAAAATCAATTATCAATTATAAATCATCATTTATAAAATATGTTAACATCTCTCAATACAAAAGAAATCTGGTTTATTACTGGAAGCCAACATTTATACGGATCTGAAACATTAGCCCAGGTTGCAGAACATTCAGCAAAAATCGTAGAAGCACTTAATGCATCTTCGGAAATTCCTGTAAAAGTTGTTTTAAAGCCAACGGTAAAAACTACAGAAGAAATTTTTGAAACGCTTACAGCTGCCAACTCCGCAAAAGATTGTATCGGAATCGTAACCTGGATGCACACTTTTTCGCCTGCAAAAATGTGGATTCGCGGGCTGACTGCTTTACAAAAACCAATGCTGCATCTTCATACACAGTTCAACCAGGATATTCCGTGGTCTACAATGGATATGGATTTTATGAACCTGAATCAGGCTGCTCACGGCGACAGGGAATTTGGATTTATGGTAAGCCGTCTTCGTAAAAACAGAAAAGTTGTTGTAGGACATTGGGCGGAAGAAAGAGTTCAGAAACAAATAGGTGATTGGAGCCGTGTTGCAGCGGGATGGGACGATTGGCAGGGTGCAAAATTCGCCCGTTTTGGAGATAATATGAGATTTGTAGCGGTTACAGACGGAGATAAAGTGGAAGCGGAAACCAAATTCGGATTTTCTGTCAACACTTGGGGAATCGGGGATTTGGTGAGTGTTGTCAATTCCATAGGCGATGGTGAGATTAAAACTTTGATGGAGGAATACGAAGCCTCATACAAAATGGCTGAATCTCTTCTTTCCGGTGGAGCCAATAGAAAATCTTTGGAAGTGGCTGCAAGAATAGAATTAGGACTGGAAAAATTCATGAAAGAAGGAAACTTCAAAGGTTTTTCAGACACGTTTGAAGACCTTCATGGGTTAGAGCAGCTTCCCGGAATTGCCGTTCAGAGATTAATGGAAAAAGGTTACGGATTTGCCGGAGAAGGCGACTGGAAAACTGCCGCTTTAGTTCGTGCAATGAAAACAATGGGACAAGGTCTGGAAGGGGGAAATGCCTTTATGGAAGATTATACTTATCATTTAAACCCTTCAAATCCTTCGATTTTAGGTTCGCATATGCTGGAAGTTGACCCTGTTTTGGCGGTTGATAAACCATCTTGTGAAATTCATCCATTGGGAATTGGTGGAAAAGCAGACCCAGTGCGTCTCGTGTTCAATTCCAGAGGAAATATTGATTCTCTGAATGCAGCTTTGATGGATTTCGGAAATCATTTCAGACTGTTAATCAACAAAACAAAAGCGTTGGAAATTACCGAAGAATTGCCAAAACTTCCTGTTGCGAGAGTCCTTTGGAAACCGCTTCCTGACCTGTACACGGCAGCTGAAGCGTGGATTTTGGCAGGTGGAGCGCATCACACGTGTTACAGTGAGAACATCAGCGTAGAACAATTGGAAGATTTTGCGGAGATTGCAGGTATCGAATCGCTTGTTATTGATGAAGATACGAAAATCCGTGATTTTAAGAACACGCTTCGCTGGAATGAAATATATTATCGTTAAACTTGCAAAACTTCTAAAAAATGAGAAAAACAAGTATCAACCTGATAATTCTTTTTGCCGTTTTATGTATTTTCGGGTGCAATAAAAAAGAAAATCAATCAAAAACTCAACCGGAAACAATGGAAAACATACAGGTTTCAGATTACGGAGTCACGTCAAAAGGCGATTCCATCAAAAAATATACTTTGACCAACAAAAACGGGATGAAGCTGGAAGTCATTAACTTCGGTGGAATTATCACTTCACTTACCGCTCCCGATAAAAACGGAAAATACGAAGATGTCGTTTTAGGATTTACCAAACCTGAAGATTATTTCAACGGAAATCCTTACTATTTTGGAGCATTGATTGGCCGTTACGGAAACAGGATTGCCAACGCCAAATTCACATTGGAAGGCAAATCGTATGACATCGACAAAAATGACGGTCCAAACAGTCTTCACGGAGGAAAGGAAGGATTTCATACTAAATTCTGGAATATTGAACCTGTAAAAGATGCAAAATTCCCAACGTTGAAGCTGACCTACACAAGTGCAGATGGAGAAGAAGGTTATCCTGGAAAATTGACAACAACTGTTTTTTACACGTTGACTGACGATAACACTCTGGAAATCTCTTACGAAGCGGAAACAGATAAACCAACTGTTGTGAATCTAACGCAACATTCATATTTCAATCTTTCCGGAAATTTCACAAAAACAATTACTGATCACGAATTGCAAATTAATGCAGATAAATTTTTATCGGTGAATGAAACGTTAATTCCTACTGGCGAGCAAAAATTGGTGAAAGGAACTCCGTTTGACTTCACGGTTTCAAAACCTATCGGAAAAGACATTAATTCAAATGACGACCAATTGAAAAAAGGAAAAGGCTACGACCACAACTGGATTCTGAATGGCAGCGGATTAAGAAGTATCGCAAAAGTTTATCACGCAGAATCGGGTAGAGTGATGGAAGTACTTACCGATGAACCGGGTGTTCAGTTCTATTCCGGAAATTTCCTTGATGGAAAATTTGATACCAAAACCGGAGGGAAAAATGAATTCCGAACAGGTTTTTGCTTAGAAACTCAGCATTTCCCGGATTCTCCGAATCAGACTTCTTTCCCTTCCACAGAGTTAAAGCCGGGACAAAAATATCAGTCGAAAACAATTTATAAATTTTCAGTTAAGAAATAAAGTATGGGAAATTTAGCAACTATTGATATCATCATTTTTCTTATTTATTTTGTGGTGGTAGCGTCTTACGGAATTTGGATTTACAGAAAGAAAAAATCCGTGGCTTCAGGCAGCAAAGATTATTTTTTGGCAGAAGGCTCATTAACTTGGTGGGCAATCGGGGCCAGTTTAATTGCTTCTAATATTTCGGCAGAACAATTTATCGGGATGAGTGGCGAAGGGTTTTTCGTAGGGGTAGCCGTGGCTGCTTACGAATGGATTGCTGCGCTTGCACTCATCATTATTGCCATTTGGTTCATTCCGATTTATCTTAAAAACAAGATTTATACGATGCCCCAGTTTCTGGAAACCCGTTACAACAAATCTGTTTCATTGATTATGGCTGTTTTCTGGCTGTTTTTATATGTAATTGTAAACCTTACCTCAATTCTTTATTTAGGCGCCTTGGCGATTGATACGCTGCTTGGTGGTGATAATTTGCATATTATTATGATAGGATTGCTTTTAATGGCTTTGCTGATTGGCTTGGGCGGGATGAAGGTAATCGGTTACACCGATGTGATTCAGGTAGCAGTTTTAATTATCGGAGGTTTTGCTACGGTTTATATGGCGCTGCAAATTGTTGACCAGCGAATCAACGGAGCTGCCGTAGGAAATGCTTTTGCAGGCTTTCAGACATTGATGAATGAAGCACCGCAACATTTCAAATTAATGCTTGACAAACCAGTTAAGACAACGACAACTTTAGCAATGCCGGAAAATCTTGACGTTCAGAAATATGTGGTTTTACCGGGCTTGGCAATGTATTTCGCAGGCCAGTGGATTGTGAATCTGAATTATTGGGGTTGTAATCAATACATCACGCAAAGAGCTTTAGGAGCAGATTTGAAAACAGCAAGAACCGGAATTCTATTCGCCGGATTCTTGAAATTATTTATGCCGATTATTGTAATGCTTCCGGGAATTGCAGCTTATGTATTATACACAAAGGGACATTTACCGGGCTTTAACGGGGTGAAAGATGGTGCATACTCTGCGATTTTAGGCTTTTTACCTACAGGTCTTAAAGGTCTTGCCGTTGCCGCTTTAACAGCCGCAATTGTAGCGTCTTTAGCAGGAAAGGTAAATAGTATTTCAACTATTTTCACTTTAGATATTTACAAAAAATACCTGAAAGCTGATGCTACGGAAATTCAGATGGTGAGAACAGGACGTTGGGCAATTATCATAGCAATGTTCGTGGCTTTGGCATTTACTTG
This sequence comes from Epilithonimonas caeni DSM 17710, assembly GCF_000426465.1. Lineage (GTDB taxonomy): Bacteria > Bacteroidota > Bacteroidia > Flavobacteriales > Weeksellaceae > Epilithonimonas > Epilithonimonas caeni. The sequence continues at coordinate 471,152 of NZ_AUFK01000009.1, read as the reverse complement.
GACCGATGCTTTGGGAATTGGTGGTGAAGGAGGATTTACCTTCATTCAGAAATATACAGGATTTATTAGCCCTGGGGTATTTGCGATGTTCCTTTTAGGAATGTTCTGGAAAAGAACGACCGGAACTGCAGCTTTGGTTGGAGTAATTTTAGGATTTGTCCTGGCGATTTTCTTCAATAGCTTTGCAGTGGATATTTTCGGGAAAGAAACTTGGTTATACACCGCTTTCACGTATGAGAAATTGGAAAATGGTACAGTTCATACCATTACCGAAATTCCGTTTCTGATTAATATGGGATGGTCATTCTTTTTTACGATTGTAGTAATGATTTTCATCAGCCTTGCAGGACCGAAAGTCAATCCAAAAGCTTTTGTTATTGATGCAACAATGTTCAAAGTAGATAATAGAACATTGGTCTTAATTGTCGTGACATTGCTTTTACTCACTGCACTTTATGTGAGATTTTGGTAAATTTTAATTTCATTATAGAAAAAGGATGTCATTAAGGGCATCCTTTTTATTTTTTTTATAATTTTGACAGTGTTTTGAAAACATATTTTCTTTTCATCGATACCGAAACCACAGGAATTCCAAAACGCTGGAATCTGCCTTACTCTGAAACGGGTAATTGGCCTTCAGCAGTTCAGGTTGCCTGGATTATCTATGACGAAAATGCTCAGGAAATTGAGCGTGAAAATTTTTATATTTTTGATAATGATTTGAAAATCAGTTCAAAGTCATTAAAAATACACGGGATAACAAAAGAGTTTCTCAGCAAAAACGGACAAGAAAGAAAAACGGTTTTAGAAAAATTGTCTTCGGATATTAAAGAATTTCAGCCATTGATTACGGGACATTTTACAGAGTTTGATATTCACACGTTGAGTTGCGATTTTTACAGGGCAAACCTGGAAAACCCTTTTCTGAAAAGTCATTTTTACTGTACGATGCTCAAAAGTAAAGACTACGTTGTTAATCCTGAAGCTGATTATTTTCGATTGTACCAGCTTTACGAGTTTCTTTTTAATGACACAATGGAACGTTCTCACAATGCAATGGTGGATGCAGAAATGACAGCAAAATGTTTTTTTGAAATCCAGAAACGAGGAGAAATTTCAGAAATTGAATTTCAGAATATTCATCAGGAAATCAAATCCGGATTAAAGTTTTTAACAGATAAAATGAAGTAATCAGTATGCAGGAAAAAATTATTTCACTTTTAAAGATAACAAAACCTTTTCATCTTTTACCTGAAACCGTTCTTGCGGAAATCTCGGAAACATTTACAAAAACGGAATTTTCAAAAGATACGTTGGTTTACAGACAGGAAGTGACAGAGATGAAAGGTGTGGATATTATTGAATCAGGAGAATACGAAACATTTTTTTTCGACGCAGCAGAAGACAAAAGATGTATTTCCAGACACCATTCCCCGTATTGCTTTGGCGGAATTTCAGTGGTTCTGAACAGAGTACGTGCACTGAAATCGGCTATAGCCAAAAAGGGAACTGTTGTTTACACGCTACCCAAAAAGGAATTCTATGAATTGTGTAATGCGTATGAAGATTTTTTCCACTATTTTACTTCAGATTTCGGTAAAAAAATGCTGGATGAAGAATTTTCTCATTTTGTGAAAACGCCTGCCACGTTTGAAGAAAGTTATTTTGCAGCCGACCAGCTTTATTCTAGAAAAATACAAGGAATTACCTATAAAAGTATCGTTTCCTGCGAAGAAAGTACCCCTGTTTTTGAGGTAGCTCAAATAATGGCTGCCAATAAGGTAAGTTGCATCTTTGTGAAAAAGTCAGCAAGTGAGGAGATTATTGGCTATGCAACAGATATTACTTTGCGTGATAATGTTATCGCCCGCTGCCTGGATTCCAGGATTGCAATTTCTGAGGTGATGGATAATCCCATTGTAAGTATTTCCAGCGATGCTTATCTCTATGAAGCGATTCTGATGATGTTTAAAACTAAATCAAGATATCTTCTCATAAAAGATAAGGGTGAATATCTAGGCTTTCTGAGCAGAAATCGTCTGTTGAGTGAGCAGGGACAAAGTCCGCTTGTTTTTATCCAATCTGTAAAACAGGCTGAAAGTATAGAAGAGCTGCAAAAAAAATGGAAACAGGTTCCGGATATTATCACCCAACTCTTGGGTAGGGGAGTACACGGTGAAATTGCCAGTCAGGTCATTACTACTATTGCCGATACAATAACCGGAAAAGTAATAGAAAAAGTGATCAAACAAATAGGAAAACCTCCCGCGAAATTTGCGTTTATTGTTACCGGAAGCGAAGGTCGGAAAGAACAGACACTCAGCACCGACCAGGACAATGGAATTATCTATGAAGATAAAGCCAATGAACAACGTGAAATGGTAAGGGAATATTTTCTGGATTTTGCCAAAAAAGTTTCGGATGATCTCAATACAATTGGGTTTGAATACTGCAAAGGTAATTTTATGGCAAGCAATCCCCAATGGACGCATTCTCTTTCTCACTGGAAAAGAAATTACAACCAATGGATTGAAGAACCTGTACCGGAAACCGCAATGAAGCTTTCCACATTTTTCGATTTCCGTTTTATTTATGGCGAAGAAACTATTGTGAAAGAACTGAAAACTTTTATCAAGGAAAAGCTGGTTTCGCCCAATCATCTGTTTTTTGCCCATATTGCTAAAAATGCTCTACAGTACGAACCACCTTTGACTTTTTTGAAAAGAATTAAAACCCAGACCATCGGGAAATCAGAGGTTTTTGATATTAAGACTGCGATGTCTCCAATTGTTGACTTGCTTCGTGTTTATGCATTGAAAAATCAGCTGGAAATAGAAAATACAGGCGAGAGAATGAAAAAGTTGACGGAAATCGGAGTTTTCACCCAGCATCAATACAATGAAATGCATCAGTCTTACTATTATCTGATGGCACTTCGGCTAAAAAATCAGGCAAATCAGATTAACATTGATAAAAAACGTCCTGATAATTATATCGAAATCAGTAAACTTACCAAAATAGAGCGGATCACTTTAATCGAAATCTTCAAAACCATTGCCAATTTCCAGATGGGAATCAAAGTGAAATTTACAGGAAGTTTTTAAGTTTAAATCTTGAACATAAACCCTTCCGCGATTTTCTTATTGTATTTTTTTTCATCAAAAGTGTACAGAAAAGAACCTTTTTTAGACGAGCTCATATCTTTTTCGCTGGTTTTTAACAATACATCCAAAGCATTGATTTTGCTGGTAAAATTTCTTTTGTCGTATTTTTCGTCAAAAATAGCTTCGTAAAGATTCTGTAGGTCTTTCATTGTGAATTTTTCAGGCAGCAGTTCAAAACCGATTGGCCTTGTCGTAGCTCTTCTTCTCAATCTCAAAACGGCATCTTTCACCATTGCGTTGTGGTCAAAAATAAGGTCCGGACTGTTTTTCAGATCAAACCACTTAGCGCTGTATTTTTCATTGATCTGGATATTATCCTGAATATTAATTAAAGCATAATACGAAATCGACATAATTCTGGCTGTCGGCTCACGGTCGATTTCGGTGTAGGTATTCAGCTGCTCAAGGTAGATGTTTTCTAGTCCGGTCAATGTATTCAGGACACGGTTTGCGGCTTGGTCAGAACTTTCTTTATCATCAACAAACCCGCCCATCAGAGACCATTCTCCTTTTTTAGGCTCGAAATTTCTTTGTACCAGAAGGATTTTCAGATTTTCTCCGTCAAAACCGAAAATAATGCAGTCAACTGCAACAAGATGTTTGGGATAATTAAGATAATTCTCTTCCATCAAAAAATGATTTTATACAAAGTTAAAGGTTTTGAAATAGATTCTAATATGAAAAATAAATAAATGTATGTTAGACACTTTATTTTTATGTTCTAACTATTTTTTTTAATGATTTGTTGATTTTAGGAAGTGTTTTGGGGAATTGTGTTCATCGTTTCGACAATTTATTTGCTGAAATTACTATGTATCCTATGTGAATATAATGTTAAAATTGTGTTAAATTTTCATCTTGGATTTAAGTTGAAAATTTATTCGACATATTATTTAAAATACGATAAGTATAAATTTAAATTTTTATTGTTTTTTAGAAACCCACTCTATCTATTTTGATAATGTATAAATTACATTTATTTAATTGATATTCTATGGTTTGTCTAATCTTGTTTTTTATGATAAGGTGAAACTTTTTTAAACATTTTTTTGTTGCCTGAAAAATGCTTTTTCAATAGGATTTATTTCTAAATAATGAAAATTGTTTGCCATATAGATACTTTCTTTTATTTTAGAAATGTAGAAATAACATTTATTAATGAACAAGAAATCACTGATATTATTTTTAGGCTTTACTTCGCTTGCTTTTGGGCAGGTAAAGAAAAATGTTAGCTACTTTCCGCTCAATAAGGTTCATCTGTCCGAAAGTGTTTTCAGCAAAGCGATGCAAACAGATGAGAAATATATCTTGTCGATGGATGTAGACCGGCTTCTTGCGCCGTATCTGAAAGAAGCAGGATTGAAACCAAAAAAAGAAAATTATCCAAACTGGGAAAATACTGGATTGGACGGTCATATCGGAGGACACTATATTTCTGCGTTGGCGTTGATGTACGCTTCCACAGGCGATGCAAAAATCAAGCAACGTTTGGAGTATATGATTGATGAATTGGAACGATGCCAGAATCTTTCAGGAAATGGGTATCTTTCCGGGGTTCCAAACGGTAAAAAAATATGGAGAGAAATTGCTGACGGAAACATTCGTGCCGCAACTTTCGGTTTGAATGACCGCTGGGTTCCGCTGTATAATATTCACAAAATTTACTCGGGTTTACGCGATGCCTATTGGTATGCAGGCAACGAGAAAGCAAAAAGAATGCTGATAAAGCTCACTGATTGGATGGCTGATGAAGTTTCCGGACTTTCCGATGAACAGATTCAGGATATGCTTCGCAGTGAGCACGGCGGTCTGAATGAAGTTTTTGCCGACGTGTACGACATCACAAAAAATCCGAAATATCTCAAACTTGCCCATCGTTTTTCACATCTTGCCATTTTAAACCCATTATTGATTCAGGAAGATAAACTCACAGGAATCCACGCTAATACGCAGATTCCGAAAGTGATTGGTTTCAAAAGAATTGCAGATTTGGAAAATAACAAAGATTGGAGCAATGCCGCCGATTTTTTCTGGACCAATGTTACCCAAAAAAGGTCAGCAATTATTGGTGGAAACAGTGTGAGTGAGCATTTTAATCCCATCAATGATTTCAGCGGAATGATTAAAAGTATTGAAGGACCCGAAACCTGCAATACATATAATATGCTGAAACTTTCCAAAGAATTGTATGCGACCAATCCAAAATCGTCGTATGTAGATTATTACGAAAGAGCTTTGTACAATCATATTCTTTCCACACAAAATCCTGAAAAAGGCGGTTTTGTGTATTTTACACCGATGCGTCCGGGTCATTACAGGGTTTATTCTCAGCCGGAAACCAGCTTTTGGTGTTGTGTAGGTTCAGGAATGGAAAATCAAGCCAAATATGGTGAAATGATTTATGCTTATTCTGATGAAGATTTATACGTGAATTTGTTTATTCCTTCCATTTTAAAATGGTCTGAAAAGAAATTGGTTCTGAGACAGGAAAATAATTTCCCTGAAAATCCATCGACAAAATTATTTTTTGATGTTGCTCCGAAATCAAATTTAAATTTAAAATTAAGAGCACCGGAATGGGCAAATGCTTCTGAAATTACCATTTCAGTAAATGGCAAAAATATCAATGTTACGGTTGATGCCGAAGGTTATTTTACCATTAATAAAAAATGGAAGAAAGGAGACGTTATCGAAATGAAAATGCCAATGCACCTTTCCGCAGAACAGCTTCCTGACCATTCGGATTATTTTGCCTTCAAATATGGTCCGATAGTTTTGGCGGCAAAATACGGCAAGGAAAATCAGGACGGACTTTTTGCCGATGACAGCAGAGGCGGACATATCGCGCACGGACCACAAATTCCTTTGAATGAAATTCCTACCATTTTGGGAAGTTCAGATTCGGTTTTAAGCCATTTGGAAACGGTGAATGATAAGGGTTTGACTTTCAGATTAAAAGGATTGTATCCTCAAAATAAGTTCAGTAACGGATTGAAGTTGGTTCCGTTTTATAAAATCCAGGAAGAACGTTACATTATTTATTTTCCTCAGGCGAATCAGGATAAAATCGAAATGATTCAGAAACAGAAAGCCAAAGAAGAAGAGGAAATCAGAAAACTGGATAATATCACAACCGATAAAATCCAACTTGGTGAGCAGCAGCCGGAATCCGACCATTTCATCGACAGCAAAGATTCCAACACCGGATATATGGAAGACCGCCATTTCCGTGAGGCAAAAGGCTGGTTCAGCTACCAGATGAGAAACAAAGATAAGAATGCGAAATACCTTTATCTTATTTATTTTGATGCCAACAATAACCGAACTTTGAATGTAGAAATCAATGGAATGAAAGCGATTTCTAAAAATTTCGATGGAAAAATGGGCAGTTCTCCGCAATCATTATTAATCCCGATTCCTGAATCTGAAAGTAGAAAAGATATTCTTAATGTAAAATTTAATACAAATGAAAAATCTTTGACCCCGAAAATCATTGAAGTAAGATTACTGACCCAAATGCCAGATAAAAACTAAAAGTAAACTGCAGAATTCAAATTCACTATGAAAAACAGAATCTTTTTTAAAATATTAATTTTATGCGTAGGCTTATTATGCATTTCCTTTATTGAAGCCAAAATCAAACTTCCGGCACTGGTTTCAGACGGAATGGTTTTGCAGCGTAACCAAAAACTGAATGTTTGGGGAAAAGCCGATGTTGGAGAAAAAGTGGAAGTGAAATTCCTCAATAAAAATTATAAAACCACTGCCGACCAAAACGGAAACTGGAAAATCACACTTCCGGAGCAGAAAGCCGGAGGTCCTTACACGATGACCATCAATGAAATTACATTGAAAGATATTCTCATCGGCGACGTTTGGCTCGCTTCCGGACAATCGAATATGGAACTGCCGATGCGCAGACTGACTCCGCTTTATGCTGACGAAATCAAAAATGCAAATAATCAGAACATCAGGTTTTTTACTGTTCCTCAAAAATATAATTTTAAGTCACCTCAAACTGAGCTTGATGGCGGAAAATGGGAAGCAACAAATCCACAAACGATTCTGAATTTCTCTGGTGTAGCTTATTTTTTTGCTAAAGATTTAAGCGAGAAAAATAAAGTTCCGGTAGGAATTATTCACTCCAGTTTAGGCGGTTCTCCGATTCAGGCTTGGATGGATGAAAATTCTCTGAAAAAATACCCTGAATATCTGGACGAAGCCAAAAAATGGCAAAATGATGATTTAATAAAATCTACCGAATCCGGCGAACAGGCCTTGAGCAAAGCCTGGTACACGGAACTCGACCAAAGCGATATCGGATTAAATCAACATTGGGAAAATTTCGACCTAGACGATTCTGATTGGAAAACGATGCAAATTCCAGGTTCCTGGGAAGATAAAGAAGGTTCTTTTGAAGGCTCGGTTTGGTTCAGAAAAGAAATTAATTTAACCAAAAATCAGGCAGGAAAACCTGCATTTTTAAACCTTGGTAGAATCAAAGATGCTGATGTGACATACATCAACGGAACAAAAGTCGGAAATGTAACCTATGAATATCCGCCACGTTGGTACGACGTTCCAGCAGGAGTTTTGAAAGAAGGTAAAAACGTCATTGCTGTGAGAGTTTCCAACGGTAGCGGAAAAGGGCAGTTCATCGCCGATAAACCTTATTATCTTGAAATTGATGGTAATAAAATCGATTTAAAATCCGAATGGAAATATAAAATCGGTGCTAAAATGGAAAAAATGGCTCCCGGAACTACTTTCATCCGCTGGAAACCGACCGGATTGTACAATGCAATGATTAATCCGCTCATCAATTATAATATCAAAGGCGCCATTTGGTACCAAGGCGAAAGCAACACCGGAAAACCAAAAGAATACGGCGATTTACTGACGACAATGATTACAGACTGGAGAAACAAATTCAATAACAAAGAAATGCCGTTTATCACCGTTCAGCTGGCTAATTTTATGGAGTCAAAAGCACAGCCGATAGAAAGCAACTGGGCGGAACTCAGAGACCAGCAGCGTAAAGTTTCATTACAAGTTCCGAATGCCGGACTTGCAGTAATCATCGACATAGGAGAATGGAATGACATTCATCCGCTGGATAAAAAAACAGTGGGAGACAGGCTGGCTTTGCAGGCGATGAAACTGGCTTACGGAAAAAACATCGTTGCAGACGGCCCGGTTTATCAGTCGATGAAAGTTGACGGAAATAAAATCGTTCTTACTTTCAAAAAAGGAACCGATGATTTTGCGCCAGTTTCAGAATTGAAAGGTTTTGCCATTAAAAATGCCGAAGGAAAATGGGCTTGGGCAAAAGCAAAAATCGAAGGAAAAACAATTGTGGTTTGGAATGACTCGGTAACAAATCCAGTTGCAGTCCGTTACGACTGGGCAGACAATCCCGATGGAAACCTGAAAAGCAAAACCGGACTTCCCGCATCGCCTTTCACAACGGAATAACTAAAGGCTTAAATTACTTAATTTTAAATAAACTTGTTTATTTCTAATTTATTTAAACGTTAAGGATTTAAGAAATTTAATAATAAGTAAAAATTTTAAGAAATTAACAAGTCAATTTTATTTAAGAAAAATTAAGCCTCTTAAATTCTTAATGTTTAAAAAACCTTTCATCTATCAGTCTATCATCTATTTATCTCAATAAAAAACAACCATAAACTATATGAACAATCCATCTCAGAAAATACCTGTCGTTGAAAAAATCGGCTACAGTTTGGGAGATTTAGCGGCCAATCTGGTTTTCCAGACTTTGGTGACTTACTTAGCTTATTTTTACACCGATATCTACGGATTAAAGCCGGAAGACGCCTCCATCATTACTTTGATTGTCGGGCTCATTGCCGGTTTTGGGTTCAATCCGCTGGTCGGCGCTTTGGCAGACAGAACACGAACCAAATGGGGGAAATTCCGTCCGTGGATTTTATTTTCTGCCGTTCCGTTGGGTGCAGCAGCACTTTTTGCATTCAGCACACCCAATTTTTCGTATCAGGGGAAAATGATTTATGCAGCAGCAACTTACACAATTTTATTACTCTTGTACGCAGCTAATAATTTACCTTACGCAGCACTGAGCGGCGTGATTACAGGCGATATGGGCGAACGAAACAGTATTTCCTCTTACCGTTTTGTGGCGGTGATGTTTGCACAGTTTTTCGTTCAGGTATTTATGTTGCCAATAATTTTATCGGCAGGGAAAGGTGACAAAGCAGCCGGAATCGAAATTGTGATGACCTGGTTAGCGATTATCGGAACGATTATGTTGCTCATCACATTTTTCACCACCAAAGAAAGAGTCATTCCAAAACCGGAGCAGGAATCCTCTTTGGGAGCCGATTTAAAAGACTTAAAGAAAAACAAGCCTTGGATAATAATGTTGGTAGTTACAGCCTTGATTTTCATTACTTTGGCAATGAAAGGCGGTTCGTACGTTTATTATTTCAACAATTATGTCGATGAAACTTCTTTGAAAAATTTCATTTCGCCGATTACTGCATTTTTCAGTTCCATCGGAATGAATTTCTTCGGTGAAGACCCTCGTTCAGCAGGTTTCGGGCTCTTCAATGCCGGCGGAATCATTATGATGATTGTTGGGATTACCTTCTCAAAAAGATTTGCCGATAAATACGGGAAAAGAGATGCGTTCATTGCATCATTGTTCATTTCAACTTTATTTATTGTTGCATTCATCTTTTATCCGCCAAAATCGGTAGGATTGATGTTCCTTTCGCAAATCCTTCATGGCTTTTTCTACGGAATCAGCACACCGTTGCTTTGGGCAATGATTGCCGATGTCGCCGACTATTCCGAATGGAAAAACAACAGACGCGCCACAGCAATTATTTTTTCCGCGATGATGGTTGGACTAAAAGTAGGGTTGAGCATCGGAAGCTCATTGGTTTCTTCCATTATTGGTCATTACGGCTATATTTCATCCGAAGGAACCGAAAACGTTATCCAGCCAGAATCCGTTGCAAATGGCGCTCAGATGCTGGTCAGTATTTTTCCGGCTATTCCGTTCTTTGCGGCCTGTGGATTATTAATGTTCTACGAAATCAACAAAAAAATGGAAACCCAAATCGAACAGGAACTCAAAGAAAGAAGAAAAAAAGAAGATTAATATAGGTTTGATTATTTGGGCAGCTTAATCCGTCTTCCACTCCCGCTTTTTTGTTCCGCTTTGCTCCACAAAAAGAGCTCCGTTCAAGCCGGGCTGCGAGATTCAGCATAAAAACAAATTTTACCCTTAAATACAATATTGGTCATTCTTTAGATTTAGAATTTTAATAAAGAAAATAAAAATAGCAAAAGCTCCGTAGGAGCGAACTGTTAATAGCCAATATATAAGATAAGCCATCAAGCCTCGTAGAGGCGACCTGTTAAGGTTTCACGAAGAATTAAAAAAAATTAACAATGAAAAAAATAGCCGCATTATTAGGAGTTTTAGCCTTGACCGTTTCCTGCAAAACAGCAAGTTCGGCATCCTCAAAAGATTCCCTGAAAGATGCCTACAAAAATAAATTCTACATCGGAACCGCAATGAGCCTTCCGCAAATTGACGGTACCGATGTAAAATCGGATGAAATCATCAAGAAGCAATTCAGCTCCATTGTTGCAGAAAACTGTATGAAATCAATGTTTATCCAACCTCAGGAAGGGCAGTTTTTCTTTGGCGATGCGGACAAATTTGTAGAATTCGGAGAGAAAAACAAAATGTTCATCATCGGTCATACCTTGATTTGGCATTCACAATTACCAAGATGGTTTTTCGTAGACAAGGACGGAAAAGATGTTTCACCCGAAGTTCTGAGACAGAGAATGAAAAGCCATATTTCAACGTTGGTCGGCAGATACAAAGGCCGTGTAAAAGGTTGGGATGTGGTAAACGAAGCCATTATGGAAGACGGAACGTATCGCAAAAGCAAATTTTACGAAATTCTGGGCGAAGAATTTATTCCGCTCGCTTTCCAATATGCGCAGGAAGCTGACCCGAATGCCGAACTCTATTACAACGATTACAACGAATGGTTTCCGGAAAAAGTAAAAACCGTTACCAAAATCGTCAAAGATTTGAAATCCAGAGGAATCCGCATCGATGGCGTTGGAATGCAGACCCACGTTGGATTAGACAATCCGAAACTTGAAGAATACGAAAAAGCAATCGTTGATTATGCTGCAGCAGGCGTAAAAATCAATGTTACCGAAATGGAAATCAGCGCACTGCCTTCTCCGTGGGGAACTTCTGCGAATGTCTCCGACAAAGTAGAATACGAAGCCAAAATGAATCCTTACACCAAAGGATTACCTGAAAATGTGACGAAAGAATGGGAAAACCGTTATCTGGATTTTTTCAGACTGTTCCTGAAACATCAGGATAAAATAAGACGGGTGACATTGTGGGGCGTTACCGACAATCAATCCTGGAAAAATGACTTTCCGGTAAAAGGAAGAACCGATTATCCGTTGCCATTTGACAGGAATTACCAGGCAAAACCTGTCGTTGAGAAAATCATTCAATTAACAAAAGAAAAATAATCTCGAAAAAGCTTTTAAAGTTTTAAGATTTAAAAATATTATCTCGCAGATTTAGCGAATTGAGCAGATTTTTATTGGAATAATCTGCGAAATCTGAAAAAATCTGCGAGAAATAAAATTAAACAAATCTATCATCTATCAGTCTATTATCTAAAATCTAAACAATGAACAAAACAAAATATCTTTTCCCAAGCGATTATATGGCAGATCCTTCCGTACACGTTTTTGAAGGAAAACTTTACATTTATCCATCACACGACCGTGAAAGTGGAATCGAAGAAAATGACAACGGCGACCATTTCGATATGAACGATTACCACGTTTTTTCTCTTGATGATGTGGAAAATGGTGAAGTTATAGACCACGGTGTTGTTCTTTCGGTAAAGGATATTCCCTGGTCGGGAAGACAGTTATGGGATTGCGATGTGGCTTTTAAAAATGGCAAATATTATATGTATTTCCCTTTGAAGGACAAAAACGACATCTTCAGAATCGGTGTTGCGGTGAGCGATAAACCTTACGGACCGTTCGTTCCTGAAAAACATCCGATGATGGGAAGTTACAGCATAGACCCTTGTCTTTTTGAGGATAACGGAAAGCATTATATGTATTTCGGCGGAATCTGGGGCGGACAATTACAACGCTACAGAAATAACAAAGCATTGGAATCTGCCATTCTTCCTGCCGATAATGAGCCTGCCATTTCATCAAAAGTAGTAATGTTAAGTGATGATATGCTGGAATTTGGAGAAGAGCCGAAAGATGTTTTAATAATTGACGAAAACGGAAATCCTTTGCTTCACGGCGATAAGCATCGTTTTTTTGAAGCATCCTGGATGCATAAATACGACGGAAAATATTACTTTTCATATTCCACGGGAGACACCCATTTGATTTGTTACGCAATAAGTGATAATCCTTATGGACCGTTCACTTTCCAGGGTGAAATATTAACGCCTGTTGTGGGTTGGACCACGCATCACAGCATTGTGGAATTTAAAGAAAAATGGTATCTGTTCTTCCACGATTCTGTTCCGAGTGGTGGAAGAACGTGGCTGAGAAGTATGAAGGTTGTCGAAATTGAATATGATAACGACGGTAAAATCAAAACTATTGAAGGATTGGAAGACAATGAGTAAACCCTTAATATGTTATTGATTCTTAAAATGTTTTCATTAAAGAGAACCCGAAGGGTTCAACAAAAGTAGCCGTAGGTGAAACCTATGGAATATTAAAGATAAAGACCGAACCCGAAGGGTTCAATATCAATAGGTGTAGGTAAAACCTATGGAATTTAAAGCAAAAATTTAAAATAATGCAACATTTCCGACATTACATATTACTGTTTTTAATCATTCCGTTAATGGCTTTTGCCGAAGACGGAAGTCAGTTATGGCTAAGATATCCGGTAAATCCAAAGCCAAGAAATATTGTCAATTCAAACAGTAAAAGTCCGACTATTGAAATCGCCAAAAAGGAACTGAACCAACATTGGACAGGACAAGCCGTTGATTTAAAGATTGACAGATTTCCGGAAAATTTTAAAGACGGATACAAAATCGTTTCTACTCCGAAAAAAATCAGCGTTTTGGCAAAAACAGACTTAGGATTGCTGTACGGGAGCTATCAGTTGTTGAATTTACAGCAGCAAAAAGCCAATTTTTCTAATCTGAAACTTGAAGAAAAACCTTCCTATGACGTAAGAATTCTCAACCATTGGGACAATCTCGACGGAACCATTGAACGTGGTTATGCCGGTCATTCGCTTTGGAAGTGGGAAGACTTACCTAATAAACTTTCTCCGAGATACGAAGAATATGCAAGAGCCAACGCATCCATCGGAATCAATGCAACAGTATTGAATAATGTGAATGCTTCACCAAATATGCTTCGTGAAGATTATCTTAAAAAAGTCAAAATTTTAGCCGATATTTTCAGACCTTACGGAATCAAAGTTTACCTGTCTGTCAATTTTTCTTCACCAAAAGTTTTGGGTGGATTACAGAATTCAGACCCGTTGAATCGGGATGTTCAGAAATGGTGGAAAGACAAGGCTGCAGAAATTTATAAACTGATTCCTGATTTCGGAGGATTTTTAGTAAAAGCCAATTCGGAAGGACAGCCCGGACCGCAGGATTACGGAAGAACCCACGCAGACGGAGCGAATATGATGGCAGATGTTTTGAAACCTTATGGCGGAATCGTGATGTGGAGAGCATTTGTTTACAGTCCAAGCAAAGAAGACCGTGCGAAACAGGCGCATTTGGAATTTGTTCCTTTAGATGGAAAATTCAGGGATAATGTTATTATTCAGATTAAAAACGGACCCATAGATTTTCAGCCGAGAGAAGCATTCAATCCGCTATTCGGGGCATTGAGAAAAACTTCTGAAATGGTCGAATTTCAAATTACCCAGGAATACTTGGGACAGGCCAATCATCTGGTTTATCTTGCCCCGTTATTCAAAGAAACTTTGGACAGCGATACTTTTTCGGACGGAAAGGGTTCTACGATAGCAAAGATTACAGACGGAACTTTAAGACCAGCAAAACTGACAGCGATTTCAGCAGTTGCTAACATCGGAGAAGATAAAAACTGGACGGGACATCACTTTGCACAGGCCAATTGGTACGCTTTCGGACGTTTAGCCTGGAATCACGATTTGTCATCAGAACAGATTGCAGATGAATGGATTAAAATGACTTTTACGGATGATAAAAACTTCGTAAATCCGGTCAAAGAAATAATGCTTACTTCACGCGAAACTGCCGTAGATTATATGATGCCGCTTGGTCTTCACCACATTTTTGCCGGCGGACACCATTACGGTCCTGAACCTTGGGGCGATTATAAAGGAGGAAGACCTGACTGGTCGCCGGTTTATTATCATCAGGCTAATGCAGAAGGAATCGGATTCGATAGAACAAAAACGGGAAGCAATGCCGTTTCGCAATATTTTCCGCCGCTTAACGAAATCTATAATAACATTAAAACAACTCCAGAAAATTTGATTCTATGGTTCCATCACGTTCCTTGGGATTACAGGATGATAGACGGAAAAACCCTTTGGGATGAGTTGTGCTATAAATATGATTCGGGAGTTCGGGATGTCAGAGCTTATCAAAAAGCCTGGGAATCGGTAAAACCTTACGTGGATGCGGAGAGATTTTCAGAGGTTCAGGATAAATTAAAGATTCAGGCTGAAGATGCCGTTTGGTGGAAGGATGCGTGTCTTTTATATTTTCAAACATTCTCAAAAACGCCAATTCCGTCTGATATTGAAAAACCTGTTCACCAGCTTGAAAATTTAAAAAAAATCAAGCTCAATATGGGACATCACAATTAAACAATCTATTTAAACTTAAACAAATAACTTTCTGAATCTTTTTAAGACAGGGAGTTGTTTTTTTAATCAATTAAGTGTAATTTTAACACTTAAATAAAATCGTTTAACTTTAATGAATTATAATCATATTTCTTAACAGCTCGTTTGTCATTCCGTAGGAATTTCAACAGAGCCAAAATAAAGCAGTTTAGATTCCTGCGGAATGACAAACAGAGTACTGAAAATAATGAAATATTCAAATCTAATAACTAAAACTAATAACGAGTAAAATAATTAATAACAAATAAAAATCTATATATGAAATTTTTTATCGACACTGCCAACTTGGAGCAGATAAGAGAAGCTCAGGATTTGGGAATCCTTGATGGCGTTACAACCAATCCGTCCCTGATGGCAAAAGAAGGAATCAGCGGAAAAGAAGCTATTTTGAAGCATTACAAAGACATTTGTGAAATTGTAGACGGGGATATTTCGGCAGAAGTCCTTTCCACAACTTATGAAGAAATGATAAAAGAAGGCGAGGAATTGGCAGCAATTCATCCGAATATCGTGGTAAAAGTTCCCATCATCAAAGACGGAATCAAAGCCATCAAATATTTTTCGCAAAAAGGAATCCGTACCAACTGTACCCTGATTTTCTCAGCCGGACAGGCTCTTTTAGCAGCAAAAGCAGGAGCAACTTACGTTTCTCCATTCTTAGGAAGGCTGGATGATGTTTCCACGGATGGTCTTCATTTAATCCAGGAAATCAGAACCATTTTTGATAATTATGGTTTTGAAACCGAGATTCTTGCGGCATCTGTCCGTCACGCAATGCACATCATCAACTGTGCGAAAATCGGCGCCGATGTCGTGACCTGTCCACTGCCACCGATTTTGTCTTTGCTTAATCATCCTTTAACAGCAAGCGGTCTGGAGCAGTTCATCAAAGACTCACAAAAAATGCAATAAAAATATGCACGATATTTCAAAACTAAAAAGTATTGCTTCTCAGGTCAGAAGAGATATTGTAAGAATGGTTCACGCCTGTCAGTCGGGACATCCGGGAGGTTCATTAGGATGCACAGATTTTCTTGTAGCTCTTTATTTTGATGCGATGAAAAGAAAAGAAAGCTTCGATATGATAGGAAAAGGCGAAGATGTTTTTTACCTTTCCAACGGCCATATTTCACCAGTTTTTTATAGTGTTTTGGCGCACGCAGGCTATTTCGACAAATCTGAGCTGGCCACTTTCAGAAAACTGAATTCCAGATTACAAGGGCATCCGACAACGCACGAGCATCTTCCCGGAGTTCGCATAGCTTCGGGTTCATTGGGACAAGGTTTGTCCGTTGCCATCGGTCACGCTGTCGGAAAAAAGTTAGATAAAGACCCGAATCTCGTTTTCAGCCTTCACGGTGATGGCGAATTGCAGGAAGGGCAGAACTGGGAAGCCATTATGTATGCTTCTCATAACAAAGTTGACAATCTCATCGCAACGGTCGATTACAACGGTCAGCAGATTGATGGCCCGACTTCAAAAGTCCTTTCATTAGGTAATCTGAAAACCAAATTCGAAGCTTTTGACTGGAAAGTTCTTGAAGTAGAAAACGGAAACGATATGGAAGAAATTCTGAGCGTTCTGGATGAAGCCAAATCATTAGCAGGGAAAGGTCAGCCGATTTGTATCTTGTTGAAAACCGGAATGGGACACGGCGTCGATTATATGATGGGAACTCACGCGTGGCACGGAAAAGCACCGAATGACGAGCAACTGGCAAAAGCATTAGACCAATTAGAAGAAACTTTGGGAGATTATTAAAATAATTTGGGCAGCTTAATCCGTCTTCCGTTCCCGCTTTTTTGTGTCATTGCGAACGAAGTGAAGCAATCCATAGAACGTTACAACGCGCAATGTCACAAAAAGAGCTCCACTCAAGCCGGGCTGCGAGAAATCGAGGAACGAGATTCATCGATTCAAAAAAAAAATAATAAAGTGGAGATAGATTCGCTGTTTAAATTAATGTTTTTAAAAAACCCGAAGGGTTCAATATCAGTAGCCGTAGGTAAAACCTATGGAAAACGTAATGAATGGTAAATCCATCAATTAAAATTAATCAAATGAAAAAATATACCTACACAGAAAAAAAAGATACCCGAAGCGGATTCGGAGCCGGAATGGCAGAATTGGCCGATAAAAATCCCGATGTTGTCGGACTTTGCGCTGACCTGATTGGCTCATTAAAATTTGAAAAATTCATCGAAAAAGCACCGGAAAGATTCTTCCAGGTCGGAATCGCAGAAGCCAATATGATTGGAATGGCCGCAGGTTTGGCAACGGAAGGCAAAATTCCGTTCACAGGAACATTTGCCAACTTTTCTACAGGAAGAGTGTACGACCAGATTCGCCAGTCGGTTGCTTACTCCGGAAAAAATGTGAAAATTTGTGCTTCCCACGCTGGCTTAACTTTAGGTGAAGACGGCGCAACGCATCAAATTCTCGAAGATATCGGATTGATGAAAATGCTTCCCGGAATGACGGTCATCAATACCTGCGATTACAACCAGACCAAGGCGGCAACCATTGCGATTGCAGATTACGAAGGCCCGGTTTATTTAAGATTCGGAAGACCGGTAATTCCAGTTTTTACCGATGAAAATCAGAAATTTGAAATCGGGAAAGCCTGGATGGTGAATGAAGGAAAAGATGTAACAATTATAGCAACGGGTCATTTGGTTTGGGAAGCGATCAAAGCCGGAGAAATTCTGGAAGAGCAGGGCATAGATGCGGAAATTATCAACATTCACACTATCAAACCTTTAGATTCAGAAGCTATTCTTAATTCCGTTAAAAAGACAGGTTGTGTAGTTACTGCGGAAGAACACAACAGATTAGGCGGATTGGGTGACAGCGTTGCACAGCTTCTGATTACAGAATATCTTGCACCTCAGGAATATGTTGCGGTAAACGACAGTTTCGGAGAAAGCGGAACGCCTGACCAACTGATGGAAAAATACGGATTGACTGCCAATGACATCGTTGAAGCCGTAAAAAAAGTGATGAAAAGAAAGTAATTATTTTTTTAAATATCGATTATTAGTACAAATACGTAAACGCTGTTTAAACATATTAAAATATTAATAGAAATGGGCTTTAGCCCGTTTTTAATATGAATAATTAAATTGGCTTTAGCCAAAATATATTATAAAAAAGCCATAAATTGCAGTCATCTATGCAGGAGAAATTAATCAAACATACCAGAGAGGCTTTTCAATCAGCCTTTCAATCTGAGCCGGAACATTTTTTTCTGGCTCCCGGAAGAATTAATATTATTGGCGAACACGTTGATTACAGCGATGGCTTTGTACTTCCTGCGGCCATCGACAAACATATTTGTTTTGCTGTGAAAAAGATGGATGACTCAGAAACATGTACTTTTTTTGCGAAAGATTTTAATGAATCTTTCAGTTTTAATATCCATCAAAAACAAACTCCGGTTTCGCAGACTTGGGTCAATTATCTGCTTGGCGTTTTCAATGCTATCCAAGAAACTGGTAAAGAAATTGGCGGTCTGCAGATTGCCTTCAGCAGCACGATTCCGATGGGTTCTGGTTTGTCGTCTTCGGCAGCTTTGGAATGCGGATTTGCCTTTATTCTCAACCAGATTTTTGATCTGAGTTTATCTAAAAAAGATTTGGCACTTATCGGTCAGAGATCTGAACACACCTTTGTTGGTGTAAAGTGCGGAATTATGGACCAGTTTGCGTCTGTTTTCGGAAAAGAACATCAGGTGATACTGCTCGATTGCAATTCTCTCGAACATCAGTATTTTGAAGCCAATATCGAAGGTTACAGTCTGGTGCTTTTTGACAGTTGTGTGAAGCATACGCATCTGACTTCCGGCTACAATGACAGGAGAAATGATGTCGATAACGGAAAGAAAGCATTGTGGGAAAAATTCCCGGAAGTAGAGAAATTCAGGGATTTCAGCTTTTCAATGTTGGATGAAGTGAGAACAAAAATAGGAGAGTTGTCCTATAAAAGATGTCTTTATCTTCTGAAGGAAATCAAAAGGGTAGAAAAAGCTGCCAAAGCTTTGTCAGAAAGCGATGTGAAATGTTTGGGAGAACTTCTTGTCGAAACACATTCCGGACTTTCAACAGAATTTGAGGTAAGCTGTGAAGAACTGGATTTTATGGTAGAAGAAACTTTAAAGGAAAATGGCGTTCTGGGTGCGAGAATAATGGGTGGCGGCTTTGGCGGATGTAGCATCAATCTTATTAAAGATGAAAATGTTGATGATGTGATCAAAAATATCAGTGCAAAATACAAAGCAGATTTTGACATCGAAATGAAGGTGTACCATGTAAAAATATCGGATGGAATCAATGAATACAAAAGAAATGAATTCGTCATTTAATCAAAAAAATCATCCTCACAGAAGATATAATCCGCTTTTGGATGAGTGGATTCTGGTTTCCCCGCAACGGGCCAACCGACCTTGGCAGGGACAAACCGAAAAAGTTGCCGAAGAAAAACTTCCCGCTCACGACCCGAATTGCTACTTGTGTTCAGGAAATGTACGTATAAATGGTAATAAAAATCCTGATTATCAAGGTGTTTTTGTTTTCGAAAATGATTTTGGTTCTTTGATGAGAGATGATGTTGAATTTTCTGAAGAACGGTCGGATTTTTTTTCATTAAAACCGGAACGCGGGATTAACAGAGTTATCTGTTTTTCTGAAAATCATAGTCTTACCTTGCCGGAAATGGAAGTTGCTGATATTAAAAAAGTGGTAGATGTCTGGCAAGAACAATATAAAGATCTGGGTTTTGAAGATTATATCAACCATGTTCAGATTTTTGAGAATAAAGGTCAGGTTATGGGTTGCAGCAATCCGCATCCGCACGGGCAAATCTGGGCCCAATCTTCGGTACCTTCTAATGTTTTAAGGACACAGGAAAATCTTAAAAAATATTTTGAGAAAAACGGGGCTTCACTTCTTGAAGATTATGTGAAAAAAGAGTTGGAAATTAATGAAAGGATAATTTTAGACAATGATGATTTCGTTGCATTAGTTCCTTTCTGGGCAGTCTGGCCTTACGAGACAATGATTATCAGTAAGCGTAAAATAGCAAGTCTCACAGAATTTTCTGAAGCTGAAAAATTGTCTCTGGCATCCATCATAAAGGATTTAACCACGAAATACGACAATCTTTTTGAAATTTCATTTCCGTATTCAGCCGGAATTCATCAGTCGCCAACCGACGGGAAATCTCACCCCGAGTGGCACTTCCATATGCATTTTTATCCGCCATTGCTGAGAAGTGCGGAAGTGAAAAAATTCATGGTCGGTTATGAAATGCTGGCTGAACCACAACGCGATATTACGCCTGAACAAAGTGCTGAAATCCTTAAAAACCTTTCCACAAATCATTATAAAGACAAGTAAAAAGATAGTTTTATCTTTGTAAAGCTTTTATTAATCATAGAGGAATTAAGCTATTTTTCTATAAAATTAAATTTATGAATGACATTAAACTGATTGTCACCGATATGGATGGCACTTTTCTTAATTCTCAATATGAAGTCAGTCCGGATTTTCCTGCCATTTACCAAGAATTGAAAAAGAGAAATATCCTTTTCGTTCCTGCAAGCGGAAGACAAATGCCCGGAATTACCCAATATTTTACAGAAATAGAAGACGAGATCGGGTTTATTGCTGAAAACGGTGGTTATGTGATTTATAAAAATGAAGAGCTTTTTGCAGACAAATTAGAAAATTCATTTATAAAAGAAATCATCGAAACTGTTCGTGAAATTCCTGGCGCAAGAGCCGTATTATCAGCAAAGAAAAAAGCCTACTATGAAAGTGAAGATGAAAAATTTGTCAATTATTTTACCAGATATTATACAGAAAATCAGAAAATAGATGACTTGACAAACGAACTGGAGGATAACACATTTAAAATTGCAGTTTATCATCCCGAAGGTGCTGAAGAAAATCTTTATCCTTATCTTAAACAGTTTGAGAATAAAAACCTTGAGGTCGTGGTCTCAGGAAAATACTGGATTGATATTATGAACCGAAACATCAGCAAAGGAAAAGCGTTGGAAATCCTCCAGAAAAAGTTGAATATCTTGCCCTCGGAAACGATGGCATTTGGAGATTATATGAATGATATTACTATGCTCGAAAAATCAAAATATTCTTATGCTATGGAGAATGCCCATTCTCATGTGAAAGAGATTGCATCATTTTCTGCTCTTTCTAATGATGAATTCGGTGTGCTGGAAACGATAAGTGACTATTTAAAACTATAATTTTCATAATGATCCGCACTCCATTATCTTCGGAATTCAGTTCTTCTCCACATTGATCAAAATGGTATCCTGAAAACACTGTATTATAAAAATATGTGGATGCTGCATTATGTCTTTAATTGACTGGCGGGATGCACGAATGCATATAACATCTATGCTAAAGAATATATGGTTATTTTAAATTCTAAAACCCAATCTCTAAGGTTGTAAGCCGCAAACAACTCTAAAAAACATCCCTAAAATATAGTTAAATCTTCTATAAAAGCGTTCGGGAAGTTCACCACTGATGTCACAAATAAATCTTTAATGCAAGCCAATACCAGATGGCGTAAGTTGCCCTGTATTTTTATATTTAAATTTTCATGAACTTAATTATGACCCAGGTCATAAAGTTCTATAGAAGTTCTCTTTAATTTTGATGATTAAAGATAAACTATGATAAACTTATATTCAATTTCTGTTCTGTATTTGTTCAAACTATTGGTTCAGTCCATTCAATTAATTTGAGTAAAAATATCATTTAAGTATTTGAAAGCATAAGAGAACAGGTCAGATTGATATGGTTATTGAGGAAAGTGTCATCAAATTATTTGGGGGGAAATTAAAAGAATATAATGCGTCAGAAATTATTTTTTCTGAAAAGAGCAATGCTAATTATTATTATCAGATTGTAGAAGGAGAAGTTAAACTGAATAATTATAATGAGGATGGTAAGGAAACAATCCAAACAATCCTGAAAAAAGGTCAAAGCGTAGGAGAGTCTTTGCTTTTTCTTGATAAAGCTTATCCCATAAATGCAATAGCAATCACGGCTTGTAAAGTTCTTCGTCTTCCTAAATCCAAGTTTTTTCAAATACTTAATAAATTCCCTGAAAATCAATTTAAGATCATTAATAGTTTATCTGCCTCAATGTACTTCAAGTACGTGATGGGAGAAATTTTCTGTACACAAAATCCAGCAATGAAACTTCGCGTTCTAATGGATTACCTTAAAAGTTCGGAAAAAGATTTAAGTGCATTTTCTTTTCAGGTCCCACTTACGAGGCAGCAGATGGCAAGTCTTACAGGATTACGCGTGGAAACAACCATCAGAGCTCTTAAGATGATGGAAAAAGAGAATGTTGTAAAAATCAAAAATCGAAAAATTTTCTACTAAGTCCCTAGTAATATATTTTTCCTTTGACAATTTTTAGAGCCCCTTGTTTCTCAAAATTTTTAATATGTCTGATAACAGTTTCCACTCTCAGACCTGTCATCGCAGCTAATTGCTGCCTGGTCAAAGGCATTTGAAATGAATATCGAGTTCTATCCGGACTGAAGCTTTTGTGATACTCCAGAACACCTTTGATTCTGACATTGGCATATAGAGAAGAATTGTTTTCTAACATTATATATTTCTGATAAAGCCGCTCTGCAAGAAACTTATTGATGTCTCTCGAAATATTTGGATGATCATCCAACATTTGTGTAAACCGGGCTTTTGATAATCTCAGAACTTTTGCATCTTCGAAAACAACCGCATTCACGGGGAAAGTATGATCAATAAACAACAACATTTCGCATACACTCAAACCACTGTTAAGAATAGCGAATATAAGTTCTTTGCCATCTTCATTGTAATGGTTTAGCTTTATGCTTCCTGAAATGATTTGATAATAATTTTTAGGGGTTTCAAACTCACTGAAAATAACATCTCCTCTTTTATAATTTTCAATTGTTGCTCCATAAGTTATAAGAAGCTCTTCTGGAATTAGCATAGTTTAAAATTTCGATAGTTTATTTGATTATTACTAAGTAATTTCTATGCCGAAAACGAGATCATATAATTTTTGATGGATATCAATTATGACCCAAATCATAAAAGTCTGTGATAGATATATGTAATTTTGCTATTATGGGGAATGTTTCAAGAACTTGCCAAAACAGATTAAATGCGTAAAAAGAAAATTTTGATCTTTGATGATGATACTTCTATATTGGAAGTTGTTTCTATTATCTTTGAAGATAATGGTTATGAAGTTGAAATTGCAGAAACCGCAGACGACATTATTTCAAGAGTAAACGTTTTCTTACCGGACCTTATTATCATGGATGTATATATCCCTGTAATTGGAGGGGTAGAAGCTACAAGATTATTGAAGAATCATATTGTCCATAACAAGATTCCTGTCATCTTCATTACTGCAAAAAACGATGCAGCTTTTATATCTTCACAATCATCAGTTGTTGATTATTTATCCAAACCTTTTGATCTAGGCGAATTAGAGAGAAAGGTTGAAAAATGGATATCCTGATATCACAAAATTAGAGGTAGATCTTATTCTGATCATGGCACATAGCAAAAAAACGATCTTACCCTAAAATTTCTGTATATTTATTTTAAATCTAATTAAATGGATGAAAACTTACTTGGATTAATTGCGGGAGGAATTACATCTATTGCAATGATGCCACAACTTATTAAAGTTTTGAAAGAAAAAAATGCAGAAGACATTTCAATAGTAATGTTACTGGTTTTGATTTCCGGGCTCTCTCTCTGGGTTTGGTATGGGATCTTGAAAGATGAACTACCAATTATTTTATCAAATGGCTTTTCAATTTTGGTGAATCTGACTTTGTTGACCTGTTGTTTTATCTTCAAAAAGAAACGTTAAATCTCATAAATTTCTGTATCCGTAAAAACATAGAATCTTCCACCCTTCGGAAGGCTTTTTGTATCCAGACCTGTAAATTCACTAAAAGCCGGTAGCAGTAACTGATTTTCCGAAACCACAAAACAAGGCAGCTTGATTTTTTTCACAATAGAATTAATAACAAACCCCGGGTGAATATGACCTGTGATTTGAAATTTTGATTGCTCTTTTTCAAAATCGTGAACAAAAGTGAAATCTTCAATTTCCAGAGATTTTGATTTAGAATTCAAACAAAGCTTTGATTCTAGTTTTTTAGAAATCCTGTCATGATTGCCTTCAATTAAATAAAATTGTAAATGTGGATATTGATTTCTCCAAGTACAGAATTCATCCACATCAGAATTGTCTCCGGCGTGAAGCAAATCACCGACAACGATGAATTTTCCCGGCTGAAAATATTCAATCAGAATAGATAAACGCTCCAAATCATTTTTCATGACCTGATTTGCCAAAGCAATTCCGTTCTTTCGAAAATGAGCCGTTTTTCCGATATGTAGATCAGATAAAATCAAAGCTTTTTCTTTTTTCCAAAACAATGCTCGCTGATTGGTTAAGGTAAAAACTTCGTTTTGGATGTTGATATTTTTAGTTACTATTTTCATTACTTTTTATTAAAAATGGCTTAGACAATCCTTCGACAAGCTCAGGATGACAAAAGCCTGACAATGCTAATAAACAGAATTTAGTATTAGAGATGTCACACTGAGCCTGTCGAAATGTTTCAACTTCACTTAATTTTCTTCGCCTGCAAAATCAATTTCTGAACTCTTGCATCCAGACTCTCACTCGTCAAAGTCTGTCGCAGACTATCTACTTTTATCGGGAAGCTCAAAGGTGTAAAAGCATTTGCAAACTTCAGGATAATTTTCGATTTTGCGATTCGCTTGAAAGCTTCCACCAATCTTTGTTCTTGAAGTTGCATATTGAAGACTTCCGTATAAGCCTGTCTTACAAGAAAATGATTCGGGTCATAATCTTCCAGGACTTTGAAAATTAGCCCGGCTGAGCTTTGAAGCGATTTGTTGGAACGTTGTAGCCCTGGGAAATTCTGTACAACCATTCCGGAAATCACTGCAATATCACGGAATTTTCGTCTCGCCATTTCCGCCGCATTAATGCTGGAAATCACATCAGTCATCAGGTTTTCTCTCGTTAAGATTTTATCTAAATTTTCTTCATTCAAAGGAATTTCCTTGTCACTGAACAATTCAAAACCATAATCATTCATTGCCATCGAAAAGGAGATAGGAGAAAGTTTTGAAATTCGGTAAGCGATCAGCGCGGCCATTACTTCGTGAACCAATCGACCTTCGAAAGGATACATAAACAGATGGTAACCTTCCCTGTTTTTGATGAGTTCCACCAAAAATTCATCTTCCTTGGGAATATGCGATCTTTCTTCTTGATTCACCAAAAGCGGGTGCAGAAATTTCAGTTCCTTTTCAGAAGCTTTCGGATTCAATGCTCCGGAAAGTTTTTCCCTGAGAAAATGTCCCAAGTTTGAACTCAAAGGCAATCTCCCTCCCAAATAACTAGGAGCCAAAGCTTTGCCTTTTGACAGCCGGACATAGACCGTCATATCTTTTACCATTGACACTTCCAAAACGCGGCCCGCCAAGATGAATTTCTCTTCTTTCTTTAATTTTGAAATAAAATATTCCTCAACCATTCCGATATATCCGCCGGAAATAAATTTCACTTTCAGCATCGCATCGCTCACGATCGCACCCATGTTCATCCGGTGGAGCATCGCAATTCTGCGTGAAGTGACTTTATGCAAACCGTCTTCCATCACGACGACTTTATGATATTCTTCGTAATTTTTCAACGCACTTCCGCCAATTGTGAGAAAATCGATAATGGCCTTCCATTCTTCATCCCTGATTTCCTGGAACGTATAGATCTGCTTTATCCTTTTGTAAGTTTCATCAGGATAGAATCCGTCGCCAATTGCCAGCGTCATCAGAAACTGAACCAAAACATCGAAACATAAAACCTGCGGCTCGCGAGGTTCAATAACATTTTGTTTGACAGCTTCTTTCAAGGCAGAAACCTCGATCAATTCCAAAGAATGCGTCGGAACGCAATAAATTTTTGAAGTTTCAAAAGGGGAGTGACCGCTTCGTCCAGCTCTTTGCAAAAATCTCGCAACACCTTTCGCAGAACCGATTTGAATAACGGTATCAACCGGTTTAAAATCAATTCCCAAATCTAGAGATGAAGTGGAAACAACTGCTTTTAATTTACCATTACTCAGATTTTCTTCAATCCAAATTCTCAGATGCGTATCAATCGAACTGTGATGGATTGCAATTTGCCCGGCAAAATCGGGATAAGCTTCAAGCAGGAGCTGATACCACATTTCGCTTTGACTTCTTGTATTCGTAAAAACAATCGTTGATTTTGAATTGAGAATAATCGGAACAACTTTATCCGCTAATTTATGACCGAGATGCCCTGCCCAAGGCAAAATTTCCACTTCATCCGGAAAGACGGGAAGAATCTCAATTTTCTTATGTTCCTTAGCAGTAACTTTTGTCTTTTTGATGTTGTAAGGAATCAAAACTTGCATGGCTTCATCCAGATTTCCAATTGTTGCCGAGATTCCCCAAATCTTCATTTTCGGAACGTATTTTCTAAGCTGAGAAATCCCCAACTCCACCAAGACGCCACGTTTCGAACCTAATAATTCGTGCCATTCATCTACAACAATTGTCTGTAAATTCGTAAAAAAACGCTGATGATTTTTTTGTCCGAGAAGCAATTGTAAACTTTCGGGAGTTGCCACAAGGATTTCGGGCATATTTTTGACTTGTTGCTGACGGACTTTCGGGTCTGTGTCACCGTTTCTTACGCCTACTGTCCAATCCAGACCAATCTCGTCAATCGCCTCCTGCATTGCTTTTGCGATATCTTTTGACAGGGAACGCAGCGGCGTAATCCAAATCATTTTCAGTCCGTTTTTGTATTGGTCGGGATGATTCAGAAAATCAGAAATCAAGGCTAAAAAAACGGAATAAGTTTTACCAAAACCTGTTGGCGCAACAACCATTCCGCTATAACCGTTCCCGAATTTCTGCCAAGTCTGAATCTGAAATTTAAAAGGCGAAATACCTTTATCGCTCATCCAGTTTTGAATGATTTTGTAGCCGTTGGTATTTTCGAATGTTGTCAAATTATTTATATTTTTGAACCACAAAAGATCTAAATCTGTTTAAAGTTATTCAAAAGCACAAAAAGCCCTACGCATGATCTTTTGTAAACTTTAATTTTTACCAATGACAACTCTAAAAACTTTTGTGGCTTTTGTGGTTAAATTTTAAGGGGTTATTGTATCAATTTCTTAATCTCTACCAAATCATCAATCTCATCCACCGTTTTATCTTTCCGCCATCTCAGGATTCTCGGGAAACGTAATGCAACACCACTTTTGTGACGATTACTGAAACCGATCCCTTCAAAAGCAATTTCAAAAACCAATTCTGGTTTTACGGTTC
Organism: Epilithonimonas caeni DSM 17710; assembly: GCF_000426465.1. GTDB lineage: Bacteria > Bacteroidota > Bacteroidia > Flavobacteriales > Weeksellaceae > Epilithonimonas > Epilithonimonas caeni. Next base: position 443,582 of record NZ_AUFK01000009.1, on the reverse strand, counting down.
TAACCGGACCAAATTTTTCAATCGCATTTTTGTTGACAAACTTACTGACTTCCATGATTTCTTTGTCGGTCAAGCCGGAATACGCTTTGGCAATCGTGACTAATTTATCTTCACTTTTTACTGCAAAAGTATAATCTGTGTAATAAGCGCTTCGTCGTCCACTTCCTTTTTGGGCATAAATCAAAACAGCGTCAATGGTAAGTGGATTGATTTTCCATTTCCACCAGTCGCCTTTTTTTCGTCCGGGATGGTAATGTGAATTTTTCTGTTTCAGCATCAAACCTTCACTATTGATCTCCCGGGAATTTTCTCTGATCTGATTTAGTTCTTCCCAGTTTTCAAAATCAATGACCTGAGAAATTTTGATATTTCCGGGATTTTCATTTAATAATAATTCTTCCAGCATTGCACGCCTTGCAGAGACTGGCTTTTCGCGCAAATCAGTTCCTTCCAACTCTAATAGATCATATGCAAAAACCTGAATCGGAATTTCGGAAAGCATTTTTTTTGTAAAGGTTTTTCGGTTTAACCGTTTCTGTAATTCGTTAAAATTCAAAACCTTATCATCTTTTACGGCAAGTATTTCGCCATCAATTACAAAATTTCCATTCATGTTCTGAACAACTTCTTTGATTTCGGGAAATTGTTCGGTAACCAATTCTTCTCCACGAGACCAGATGAAAACTTCATCATTTCTTCGGATAATTTGTCCACGAATTCCGTCCCATTTGTACTCGATCATCCATTCATAAGGAGTCCCCAATTCATCCAGATCTTTTTCAAGCGCATAAGCCAAACAAAAAGGGTAGGGCTTTGAATTGTCGGGATTAATATTTTCTGCAGAAATCAATTCTTTGAACGATACTTCGTCTGGTTGCCATTTTCCCATTAAACTGTGCATCAATGTACTTGCTTCCTGTCCGGAAAACTTTGTCAGAGCATTGATCAAAGTTTTATCAGAAACCCCGATTCTGAAACTACCTCCCAATAATTTGTTGAAAATCAGCCGTTCTGTGTAATCCAGACCGTTCCAGGAATTGAGAACAAATTCTTTTTTTTCTAGATCCGATTTATTTTTCAAACCTACAATTTCATTCATCCATTCAGACAGGTGTTTCTCGATTTTTTCCGTTGGTGGCGGAAGGATCAATGACAAAGTTTCGCCCAAATCCCCAACCGAAGAATAACTTTCCTGGAACAGCCAAAATGGCAATCGGGTAATTTCCAATGCCCATTCTTTCATATAATTGGTGTTCACATTTCTCTTCGGTCTTTTACCTGTAAACAAAGCAATAAACCACAGTTTATCATCATCTGGCGCACGTTCCAGATAATCGATTATCGCATCGATCTTAGCATTGGTTTTATTGGTGCTTTCAAGAGCGTTGATGAGTTCTGCGAAATGTTTCATACATTTTAATTGGCGTTTCCGAAACGTATTTTTATAACTTTTTGGACATCTGTGTCTAATATCAAATTTTATTTTTTATGGCGGCTATTACCTTTTTTATTCGTGCCTTCTCATAAAAAGAGTTCCGTTCAAGCCGGGCTGCGTGCAATTCGGTGTTTAATAATCTGTTATAAACATGTCGCTCCTACGGAGCTTTCCAAAAAACATTCAATTTTCAATAATCTCTTTTTCTTTTTCCTCTTCATCATCATTGCCATACAAAGTTTCCACAACATCAGATCTAATTCCGATTTCATTTAGATATTTTGAAAAAACTTCGGTTTGCCCATGCGTGACGTGAACAATTTCGGCTTCCGTAGCTTTCACGGCTTCCAACAACCCTTTCCAATCGGCGTGATCGCTCATCGCAAAACCTGCATCTGCACTTCGCCATCTTCTTGCGCCTCGGACTTGCATCCAACCGGAGCAAATCGCAGTTGCCGGATTCGGGATTTTCTTGATCACATTAGAATCTAACAAAGCGGGTGGAACAATGACAATTTCATTTTGAAGATGTTTTACAGACTCTCTGAGATCAGGAATTTCGTAGTCTGGTAAGTCAATCCCGACCGTTTCAAAAGCGTCATTAAGTTTTCCTATGGAGTAATGAACGTGGATTTTCCCCAAACCTTCCACGGCTTTCATAATTCGCTGAGCTTTACCTAAAGAATAACCGACGAACACTGATGTTTTCTGATTTTCTTTATTTCTCAAAACCCAGCTTTGCATCTTTTTGTTCAAATCATCCACTTCCAGCCAATTGTAAATCGGAAGCCCGAAAGTACTTTCTGTAACAAATTCGTTGCATCTTACCAATTCAAAGGGTGTACTCAAACCATCGTCCTGAATTTTATAATCTCCTGAAATTACACTCACATAGCCCTTATATTCCAGCCGAATCTGAGCTGAACCGATAATGTGTCCCGCTGGGTGAAGTGAAAGTTTCACGCCATTGATATTGAGAATTTCGCCATATTCGACACTTTGACATTCGATATCCTCACTGATTCTTTTGTACAAGATCGGTTTTGTGAAGTGATGGCAAAGGTATTTCTTCATTCCCCAACGGGCGTGGTCGGCGTGACCATGGGTAATGACCGCTAAATCAACAGGTCGCCACGGGTCAATATAGAATTTTCCTTGAGGACAATAAATGCCTTTGTTTGTGAATGTAATGAGTTTCAAAAGAATAAATAATTGGTTATTTCTGAATATTCAAAAAACTGACCAAATTATTTCTTTTCAAGACTCTTGAATATTTTACAAATTAAATTTAACCTCAAAAAAAATCTCCAGCAAAATTTTACTGGAGATTTATAGGATCAATTTTAATTTAAATCGTGGCGGTTCCTTCAACACCATCAGAATTATCGGTTTCGGTACCAGAAATTGCAGCTGCGGCAAAGCTTAAAAGGCTAACCAATTTTCCGGCTTTCGTATCCCAATAATAAGTTTCCTTCGGTTTCACTCGGATGATGGAAACATTTGGGTCGTGTTTTCCGTCAAACCAGGCATTTGCCATTGGCGACCATTTGTCTTCAATCGTGGATCTGTCCTTATAGATGGAAGCTTCGCCATAAACAGAAAGATACTCGGAATCACTGTTATTCATAAAGAAAAGCTGAACGCGTCTGTCTTCCTTGATTTCAAAATTCTTGTTGCTTGTTGCACTGCTGATGAACCATAGATTACCGCTATCATCGGTTTCCTGCAAGCTCATTGGCCGGGAATTTACGGGCAATCTGTCGAGTTCTGTGCAGAACATACAGATTTTAGCTTTTTCCGACAGTTCTTTGATTTTTTTGATGGCTTCCAGATGTGTGAGATTTTGTGTAGACATAATATTTTATTTTTGATGTTTGTTTACTATTGATCTATCCATTTACAATTTCCCCGCCATTCGGATGAAGAACCTGTCCGCTGATGAAGCGGGAATCTTCGCTGGCGAGAAAAAGGAAACTTGGTGCAATTTCATTGGGCATTCCGGCACGTTTCATGGGCGAATCACTTCCGAACTCCGAATTTTTTTTCGGTTTGAACGAGGAAGCGATCAATGGCGTCCAAACCGGGCCTGGTGCAACCGCATTCACTCTGATTCCTTTATCGACAAGATTTGCAGACAGACTTCTCGTAAAGGAAATAATGGCACCTTTGGTTGCAGAATAATCGATAAGTTGCGGGCTTCCCCTGTAGGCTGTGACGGAAGATGTATTGATGATGCTTGCGCCTTTTTTTAGATATGGCATTGCATACTTTGTGATCCAGAAATAAGAAAAAAAATTATTCTGAAATGTTTTTAACAATTGTTCTGTGGAGATTTTTTCAATCGACTCCGCTTCCCAATGCAGAGCAGCATTGTTCACAATAATATCGATTTTCCCATGGGCTTTTATCGTATCCTGAACAACCTTTTTACAGTGGTTTTCTTTTCCGAGGTCACCTTTTATCAAAGTGCATTTTCTTGAAAAGGCTTCCACTTCTTTTTTAGTTTGTCTGGCATCTTTTGTTTCACTTAGGTAGGCTATGATAATATCTGCACCTTCTTTCGCAAACAGCAACGCTATTGCCTTTCCAATTCCGCTGTCGCCACCTGTGATCAATGCTACTTTATTTTTTAATTTTCCTTCTTTCGGATATTTTATCGGTTCAGTCTCGGGAATTGGGCTCATATTCTTTTCCGATCCCGGTCGTTTCTGTTTTTGTTGGGGTCTAATTTTCTTTTTAGCTTCTTTTTCCATTTTTTTTATTTTTCGAAATAGTTACAAATAATGTGCTAACTGAAAAATGAGTTGTAAATCCAACAGATCCAGATTTTTTTCAATTATCTTTTTAAATTTCTATTCGAACAGGAAATTATTCGAAAACATCTTCTTTTGGTAGTATATATGGGCGTTAACCGGTGTTGGTATTGTTAATTGTTTTATGACCGGAGTCATAAATATTATAATCAAAATTTTAATATGATAGATTCTGAGTGCCGGATCTTTGGCAGAAAAGTTGTTTTGGCGAAAGACATTGTAATTTCTTTATTGATAACCAAAAAGATCATGGAATACTAAAGATACAAGGATACTATAAGGATCTCTATACTTTGGAAAGTCATAAAAATAAAAAGATTATATAGCTAATGTTCTAAAAGAGCAATTACAATCATATTTAAATATTTTTATTGATTATTTATTTCGAATGGTAAAGAAATTGTATAGTGTCTTTTCAAATTTCAAAACTATAATTATGGATACAGAAATCTCTTATTTTGATTTTAAAAATTTGTCATCTCAGGATCAATGTCAATTGGTGACTACACAAGGTCAGATTATTAACGAAAGTTCAAAGAGTGATTTACGTTTCGTTATTTATAAACTTGGATCTTTTTTAGTAGAGATCACCTACATTCAGCAGAATAATAAATTGGCGAGTTTTAATGTTTACCAAAATACTTATGCTCCTTCACAAAGTGCATGAGGACAATCTGTTATTAGCTTAATGAGAAACAAATCATGGGCTTCTATTTAGCACAATATTTATAAATATTTAAAAATTGTGTTCTACTAAAAAAAATCTCATTATTTTTGAAATTAATGAAACGAGAAATTACCCACCTACAATATTTGTCTTATGATTTTAATAGTTGATGATAATAAAAACAATATTTATTCTTTAAAAAAGCTATTAGAATCTCAAGGTTTTAAAATTGATACAGCAGAATCAGGCGAAGAAGCATTAGGGAAAGCGCTAAAAAATAATTATTTCTTGATCATTCTTGATGTTCAGATGCCCGGAATGGATGGTTTTGAAGTGGCGGAAAGCTTTGCAGGATATAGTAAGACCAAAGACATTCCTATCATTTTTCTTTCTGCGGTCAATACGGAAAAACAATTCATAGCAAAAGGTTATGCATCTGGAGGGATTGATTATGTTACAAAACCGATCGACCCGGAGATCTTGATGCTAAAAGTTAAAACCTTTTATAATCTTCAGGAAAATAGTCTGGCGCTTAAAAAAAATCATCAGAATCTGGAATTGGAAGTGAAAGGCAGAAGAGAATCCCAGGTAGTGATGAAATCGGAGATCGATCATTTTCATCTGATGCTGGAAGCTTTGCCGCAGATTGCCTTTACTTTGGACAAAGACGGTCAAGTGACATTCGTGAATGCAAAATGGTATGATTATTCTAATTCCAAATCTTTGTTCCCGGAAACTCATGTTGATGACAAAGATATTTTGAAAGAGTTTGAAAGGTCCAAAAAGAAACATAAACCACTTGAACTAGAGATTAGGATCAAACATTTGCGATCCAACAGCTTTAGATACCATCTGCTTAGAATGACACCTGTCTTTGAAAATGAAACCATTAAAAACTGGGTGGGGACTTTTACAGATATCGATGATCAAAAGAAAGTAGAGAAGGAAAAAGATGAGTTTTTGAGTATTGCAAGCCACGAACTGAAAACACCTTTGACAAGTATAAAAGCCTATGTTCAGCTGATGGACCGTAAGCTTAAATTCGATCCGGAAAGTCCGGAAAAAACTTATGTGGACAAAGTTCTTACCCAGATCGAGAAACTTAACAGTTTGATTACCGATCTTCTTGATGTTTCCAAAATCGAAAATGGTAAACTGAAAATCAATAAGAAACCTACCAATCTTGAATCTGTCATTCAAAATTCAATTGACACGATCTTACAAACACATGATAGCAATAAGATAAATATTGAACGCCACGGGCCAAAGCCTGATATTTTGATTCCTCTCGATGAAATGAGAATAGAACAGGTGTTGCTCAATTTTTTAAGTAACGCCATCAAATATTCTCCTGACAATCATCAGATCTTTGTTTCTACCTTCATTGATGAAGAAAATGTCCGAGTGAGTGTAACAGATTTCGGAATTGGGATCCCGGAATATAAACAGCCTTCCGTATTTCAAAAATTCTATCGTGTGGAAGAATCTTCAGTACAATTTCAAGGCCTTGGGATTGGCCTATTCATATGTTCTGAGATCATTGAGCAGCACGATGGAACTATCGGTGTTTCCAGTGAGGTCAACGAAGGCTCCACATTCTATTTTACATTACCATTAAATTAATCGTATGCCAAAAAAAATTATACGTAATCTGCAGTTCGGTGTTGGTCTATCTCTTTTGATATTGCTTGCCAGTTCATTAGCTTCATATCTGAGTATCCAGAACCAGATGGAAAATCGGGAAAGATCCTCTCAGAGCCGCCGCTCTATAACTGCAGTTAAGGATGTTCTGATAGCTCTTTTGGATGCCGAGACAGGAAACAGGGGTTACCAGCTGACCGGGAGAGAATCTTTCCTGGAACCTTACAACCGAAGTGTTTCTGAGTACACACAAGCAATAAATAGAGCAAAAGAAATAGAAATAACAGATAAGCTGCAATTGAAAAGAGTAGAGGATCTGCAGCAGAATGCCAATAATAGCATGGAAAATCTGAGACAGTTTGTGATCAATAGACGCAATGGATTATTGATGACACAGGAACAGATAACTTCCAGCAAGGTCTATATGGACAAATGCAGACAGATTGTTGCCGACTTTGTCAAATATGAAGAAAGTCAATTGGTGATCAAAAATAAGGCACTTAACAACTCTTCCAATACCACGGTTTTATTCATTATTTTTTCTGCGCTTGCTGCGGTGATCGTTACGATTTTCTTTTATACTAAACTAAGGAGCGATCTCATCAGAAGAGATAAACTTGAAAAAGAACTTACAGCTAAAGATCTGGAGATCTCTAAGAGAGTAAGCATCATTAAGCAAGTTGCAAGTAGAGTTGCAAGCGGGGATTATGATGTAAAGCTTTCTGATGGTGGAGAAGATGAACTGGGGGATATCGTAGAATCTCTCAATCATATGACCCTGTCTTTGAAGACTTCTTTTGAACAGATCAATGAAAGCGAATGGAGACAAAAAGGATTGGTATTATTGAATGAATCCCTTGTTGGCAACAAAACCGTAAAAGAGGTTACGGATAATGCGCTGGACCATTTTATTTCTTACGCAGATTGTGTCAACGGAGCTATATATCTTTATGAAGATGAGAGACTGAAATTATATAATGCCTCTGGTCTTGAAGAACATATGAAAAAAAGCTTTTTACCAGGCGAAGGGATGGTTGGACAAGCCTTTGTGAATGAAAATACAGCTGTATTCAATGATCTTGATGATAAAGATTTTGTAGCAAGCTTTGCAAGCAGTAAGATCAAAATCAATGGAATAATTCTAATTCCTATTATACTCGGGAGACAAACTTTCGGGGTGTTGGAGCTGGGTGCTACACATAATTTTGATGAAGCTAAAATCAATTATTTCAATGAAGGTGCCAGAAATATTGCAATTGCCCTAAGCGCAGCCAAAGGAAGGGAGAAAGAGCAGCGCTTGTTGGAAGAAACGCAGGCACAGTCAGAAGAATTGCAGGTCCAGCATGCAGAATTGGAAAATCTCAATACAGAATTGGAAGCGCAGACTCAAAAACTTCAGGCTTCGGAAGAAGAGCTGAGAGTTCAGCAGGAAGAACTTTTACAAACCAATACCGAACTAGAGGAGCGCTCAAAAGCATTAGAGGAAAAAAATCATCTAATTGCTGAACGAAATATTGAGATCCAGAAGAAAGCAGAAGAATTGGCACTTAGTACTCAATACAAATCAGAGTTCTTGGCAAATATGTCGCACGAATTAAGAACACCGCTTAATTCCATATTGTTACTATCTCGTTTAATGGCAGAAAACCCGGAAGAGAATCTCACCGAAGACCAGATAGAATCAGCAAAAGTAATTCAAAGCTCAGGGACAAGTCTCCTGACATTGATAGATGAGATACTGGATCTTGCGAAGATAGAATCCGGAAAAATGAATCTGGTGAACGAAAAAGTCTTACTGGAGGATGTTACCAGGGACCTCAAGAACCTCTTTATGCCGATTGTCAACGAAAGAGGCGTGCAATTCAATGTAAATCTTGATGATTCTATAAATAAAACTATAAATACCGATCGCTTAAGATTAGACCAGGTATTAAGGAATTTACTTTCAAATGCTTTCAAATTTACCAAAGAAGGTTCAGTAGACCTTAATATCTATGAATGTCCTAAAAATTCCGACTATATTGTTTTCTCCGTAAAAGATACTGGAATGGGAATTCCTGAGGAGAAACAGAAACTGATATTCGAAGCTTTTCAGCAGGCTGATGGTTCTACGCAAAGAAAATTTGGAGGAACGGGGTTGGGACTTTCCATCAGTCGTGAACTTGCGAAACTTCTAGGTGGGAAAATTACACTTGAAAGCCAATTAGGCGAAGGAAGTAACTTTAGCCTGATTATCCCGAAAGAACCGTTAGATTCTTCAGAGATCATTTCTGCCGAACAAAGTTTGATAGAAGTTATTTCCCAGGATGTAGAAGATATTAAAGCAATAATTGAAACAGATGATGAAAATATAGCTTCAATAGCTCATCTGGAAATTCCTGAAGAGATTGAGGATGATCGAAATAATATCTCCAAAGGAGATAAGGTCATTTTGATAATTGAAGATGATACACATTTTGCAAAAGCACTTTTGAAATATGCGCATGTTAACGATTACAAAGCCGTTGTAGTTGTAAGAGGAGATTATGCACTTTCTGCCGCATTGGAATATAAGCCTGCGGCCATCCTGCTTGATATTCAGCTACCGGTTAAAGATGGATGGCAGGTTATGAACGAATTAAAAACAAATAGCCAGACAAAACCTATCCCGGTCCACATGATGTCCTCTCTACAAGCCAAAAGAGAAAGTCTGATGAGAGGTGCTATTGATTTTATTAATAAACCGGTAGCAATGGAAGAAATGAACAATGTATTCAAAAAAATTGAAGATGCATTGAAACGATCGCCGCAAAAAGTATTGATTGTAGAGGAAAACGCCCAACACGCAAAAGCTTTATCTTATTTTCTTAGTAATTACAGCATATCCTTGTCTGTAGAAAACAATGTGGAGGACAGTGTAAAAGCTTTTCAAAAAGATAATGTGGATTGTGTGATCGTTGATGTGGGTTCAGCAAGAGGAAACAGCTATCAGATCGTTGAAAGGATAAAAAGCCATGAAGGCCTGGAAAATTTGCCGGTTATTATTTTTACCGAACGTAATTTGACCCAATCCGAAGAACTCAAGATCAAGCAATATGCTGATTCTATTGTTGTAAAAACAGCCCATTCTTACCAACGGATCTTGGATGAGATAAGCTTGTTCCTTCATTTGGTGGAAGAAAATAACCAATCTGCTGAATCCGGAAGAGTTAAAAATTTAGGTACTTTAACAGAAACGTTAAGTGGGAAAAAAATATTGATCACTGATGATGATGTGAGAAATATCTTTTCTCTATCAAAAGCGCTCGAAAAATATAAAGTCGAGGTCGTTCTGGCAATGGATGGTAAACAGGCCCTTGATAAAATAGAGGAAAATCCTGACATAGATGTTATTTTGATGGATATGATGATGCCGGAAATGGATGGCTATGATACCATCAGGGAAATCAGAAAGATGCAGGATTTCAAAGATCTGCCAATTATTGCAGTTACGGCAAAATCTATGATCGGAGATCGTGACAAATGCATCCAGGCAGGAGCTTCGGATTACATTACGAAACCTGTTGATATTGATCAGTTGTTGTCACTTCTGCGTGTTTGGTTGTATGAAAGTTAATAGTCATAGGATGAATAAAAAGATCTTGATTGTTGATGACGATCCAAGGAATATCTTTGCTCTCAAATTGACTTTGAAAGCAAGAGGATTTGATATTGAAACTGCTTTGAGTGCAAAAGAAGCGATTGATAAATTGGCGATTGATAAAAATATAGATCTCATTTTGATGGATATGATGATGCCTGATATTGATGGTTATCAGGCCATCGGGATGATCGGCAAAATAGATGGACTTGATCACATTCCCATCATTGCTGTTACAGCACAGGCAATGGAAGAAGATTATCAAAAATGTATTGATGCTGGTGCCACAGATTATATCAAGAAACCTATAGATGTGGATCAATTATTGAATGTTATAGAAAAAGTTTCCTGATGTTAGAGCCCAGTATTGTTAAAGATGAAGAATTAGAATATCTGATAAAAGATATCTATGATCTGTATGGTTATGATTTCTCGATGTACAGCAAAGCTTCTTTTAAAAGGAGAATAAACAGGATCTGTGTTATTGATAAGTTTGCCAGTTTTGCAGAATTAAGGTATACAATTATCAATGACCAGGATTATTTGAAGCGCTTTGTGGAAGAAATTACGGTCAACGTAACAGAGATGTTCCGCGACCCTGATTTTTTTCTAAGTCTTAGAGAAAAGATATTGCCACAATTGGGAACTTATCCGCTCATCAGAATTTGGCTTGCAGGATGTTCCACGGGAGAAGAAGCTTATTCTGTAGCGATTTTGCTAAAGGAAGCGGGATTATATGATAAAAGCCTGATCTATGCGACAGATATTAATCCATCTGTTCTGGAGACAGCACGTGCAGGTGTTTTTCCTCTTCAGCAGATGAAGCTATATTCGGAGAATTATCAGCTTTCCGGAGGTAAAGAAGATTTTTCAATATATTATACAGCCAATTATGATGTCGCAAGGTTTGATAAATCGCTTCAGAAGAAAATGATCATTTCTACGCATAATTTAGTTTCAGATAGTTCATTCAACAGCTTTCAACTGATTATTTGTAGAAATGTCTTAATTTATTTTGACCGAATGCTCCAAGAGCGTGTTTTCAAGCTGTTCGACAATAGTTTGGAAAATCTTGGATATCTTGCGCTTGGATCTAAGGAAACTTTGCGGTTTTCAGATCTGGGAAGACAATATCATCAGATCGGTGACCAGCGCATCTGGAAAAAAACGGAGCAATTATAAAATGCAAGAATCAGGTTTTGAAATAGAATTAGTAATCATTGGCGGATCTGCAGGTAGTTTGCCGGTCCTACTAAATATGTTGAAAGATCTGGATCAACCCATAAAATTTGCAATAGTCATTGTTTTTCATCGTAAGGCTTCAGGACTTAATATCTTACCAACATTATTACAGCAATTTTCTGTTATTAAGGTTACAGAAATTGACGATAAGGCAGAAATTGAAAATAATAATATCTATCTAGCTCCGGCAGATTTTCATCTCCTTTTTGATGATAAACAAACGATGTCTCTGGACCGCTCGGAAAAACTTAACTATTCTCGTCCTTCCATTGATGTTTCTTTTAGTTCGGCCGGAGAAATTTTTGGCAAAAATCTTCTTGCTATATTATTATCTGGCGCCAATTCCGATGGTGTCGAGGGTCTTAGACTTATTGAAAGAATGGGAGGGCAGATCTGGATTCAGGATCCGGAAACGGCAGAAGTCAATTATATGCCCAAGATGGCAATGGATATTATTAAATATGATGAAATCATCACACCGGAAAATCTTCCAGTAAAATTAAATAAACTATAAAAAAATAAATATTACTATTAAAATTATGAGTAAGAAAAAAATCCTGATCTTTGATGATGAAACTTCAATTTTAGAAGTGATCTTTATTGTTTTGAACGACTTGGGATATGAGGTTGAGGTTTCTGAAACGGCTGACGATATTATCCAAAAAGTGTCAGATTTCCAACCCGATGTGATCATTATGGATAATTGGATTCCGGTAATTGGCGGAGTAGAAGCGACTAAACTTTTGAAGGCGCATTCCGATTATAAAAATATCCCTGTAATTTATATTACTGCTAATAATGACATTGCTTCTTTGGCAAATGAGGCTATGGCTGATGATTATGTTTCAAAGCCCTTTGATCTCGAAGATCTTGAGAAGAAAGTTTTGAAATGGATTGATCACAAGGCTTCTTTTTAGATATGGAACATGATGCATGTTGTTGTGCTGTTTTTATTTTATAGCAATGCATAATACTGATCCTTTTGTGAAATTATGACAAAAGTATTTAGCTGATAATAAAAAGACAAGCCGAAGAATCGATCATTCTTCGGCTTGTCGCATGATACATTATCGCCAATTAAGCTTCAATAAACTCCAAAAGGTCTTTATTGATGGTTTGATGTTCCGTAGTTGGCATTCCGTGAGGGAAACCAGGATAAGTGATCAGCTTACCATTTTTCAGTAATTTGATGGATTTCAATGCAGCGTTTGCAATTGGAACGATCTGATCGTCTTCGCCATGCATTACGAGAACAGGAATATCAACGGCTTTCAGATCTTCTGTCAAATCTGTTTCGGAGAATGCTTTGATCCCGTCATAATGTGCAACAATCCCGCCCATTAGTCCCTGTCTCCACCAGTTTCTCTGTACACCTTCTTTCACATCGGCACCTTCTCTGTTGTTGCCGTAGAAAGGAAAGGTCAAATCAAAATAAAATTGGTTCCTGTTGTTCATTGTCTGGTCTCTGATATCATCAAAAACAGACATTGGAACTCCATCCGGATTGGTCTCGCTCTGAACCATTACCGGTGGGATAGCGCTGATCAGAACCGCTTTTTTAGCTCTGCCATTGGAATATTTATTCACATATCGAATCACTTCGCCACCGCCAGTCGAGTGACCGATGTGAACCACATCTTTCAGATCCAGGAACTCTACCAGTTCTGCCGCGTCAGATGCATATTGCTCGATGGTGTGGTTGTAAATGTTCTGGCTGGAACGTCCGTGGCCTCTTCTGTCGTGTGTCACAACTCTGTAACCTTTTTTCAGAAAGAATATTACCTGCGCATCCCAGTCGTCTGATGATAACGGCCATCCGTGATGAAACATCAATACTGGTCCTTCTCCTTGGTCTTTGTAAAAAATCTCTGTTCCGTCTTTTAATTTTAATGTGCTCATAATTTACTTTTTTAGTTGTTTGTGATTAATATTTGTTTATTATTTTTTGTCTTAATTCTTTAGCAAATTTAGGTCGGCTAAATTCATTACATCTTAACCTAGGTTAAAATCGTTCGCTGTTTTGAAATTTTATTTTTTGACGACAGAATAAGCTTGCCGTTTTTTATCTTAACTATGGTAAAGCTACGAAGACTTGTATCAAAATTATATTCCTTTGTGTCGCAAAGGCAAATACTATCGTTGGGATCAGACAGCGTTTTCTCTTAAAAGCTCGATCAGATCCTGCGCGCCACCATCGAATTTCTTTCCATTCACGAAGAAGGAAGGTGTTCCGTTCACGCCGCTCATGACTCCGCTTTCAAAATCCGAATCTACTTTTTCAGCTAATTTTGTGCTTTCCAGATCTTTTTCAAATTGAGAAATATTCAGTTTTAATTTCTCTGCCAGTCTCATCAAAAGGTTTTCATTCAAACTCTGCTGATTTTCATAGATCGCATCGTGCATTTCCCAGAATTTTCCTTGCAAATTAGCGGCTTCGGCTGCAATAGCGGCAGGTCTTGCATATTGATGCATTTCCGACAACGGAAAATTTCTGAAAACAAATTTTACCTGACCTCCAAATTCTTTCATCAATGCTTTCAGGACAGGATAAGCTGCTCCGCAATACGGACATTGATAATCGCCGTATTCTACGATGACCAAATCGGCATTTTCGTTGCCCTGTGTGTGGTCATTTTTGTTGACTGTTGGTTTTAGTGACATAGTTATTTTGTATTAAGTGTTTCTAAAGCTTCTAAAATTCCGTCTGCTCCTGGATTGATGGCAGTAGGAGATAGGTAACTCCATTCTATAATTCCATCTTTGTCGATGACAAATAATGCTCGTTTGCATTCGCCTTCCTCATCGTCATAAACGCCGTATTTTTTGGCAGTTTCTCCCTTAGCTTCAAAATCTGCCAACAAAGGAAAATGTAAATTTCTTGATTGCGAAAATGCCAGATGGCACCATTTGCTGTCCACAGAGATTCCGAAGATTTCGGCATCATATTTATGAAAGAACTTTAAGGTTTCATTGTACAAAGCCATTTGGTTGCTGCAAACGGGACTCCAGTCTGCTGGATAAAAGGCAAGGATGACGTTTTTTCCTTTAAACTCGGAGAGTGTGATTTTCTGGTCGGGAGTTGCAAACAATGTGAAATCGGGAGCAACAGTACCTTTTGCTAACATAATGTTTATTTTTTTGGTGTTAATGAATTGGATATTAATCTACTACAAGTTAGCAATAAAACTGCAGGTATAAGCAAAGTCCATTTTCCTAATAAATTGATTAAGAATGGAGAAGTAAAAGCTCCCGACACAAACCCTATCCATAACAGTAAAAGATGAATCGCATTGGCTTTAGACTCTTTTTTCTCATTTTCATCATTGCTCATTGTAAATATTGCGGTATTTCTTGCAAGACTATTCAAAGTTCCGGTTACAAAATCGGTATTTACTTTTTGGTTTCCAACAGAAGTTACGATGGTATTCATCATTCCCATTGCAAAACCAATGACGGCTACGGACGGAATCACAGAAAACTGACAGTAATAATTAATGAAAGTATAAAGCATCAAAATTCCCGCAACAATATAAAAAGCGATGACCCTAATCCTGCATTTCTTCCATAATGATAAACAGGTCCCGGCATAAATTCCAATTAAAAAGCTTCCGATTACTGTGGCTGATGTAATGATGACCCCAAATTTCTCACTGGAAAAAGCAGCTCCCAATTGCGTGGTATTTCCACTCATAAAGGAAACGTAGGTTTTCCATTTAATCAATCCCGTTGCGTCGATATATCCTGCGATGAATGCTAACAAGATAGCCAATTTCTCCTGTACTTTGATTTCTTCGGAAGACAGAAGAGATTTTTCCTTACTCAAAACCTTTATTTTTCAGGTTGAATAAATGCTTTTTTCGAAGGGAATTTTTCAATTTCACCTTCTTTCAAACCAAAATTCGTTATGACAACATCTTTTGGATTTCCGGCCAGCCATTCGCTTAAATCAATAGATTCATACGTTCCGCTATTAAATCCAATCAATATTTTGCAAACCGTATCGCTCGTATTTTTGATGTAATGTCCGGCTCCCATCGGAACATAACCGACATCACCTGCGTTAAACTGTTCTGTAACAATGGTACCTTCTGCTAAGAAAACCGACATTTCTGCTTGTCCGGAAATAAAATACTGCCATTCATCAGCGTTTGGATGCCAGTGCATTTCTCTCAAAGCGCCGGGCTGCAGTTCCAAAACAGAACCTGCCATCGTTTTACTGATAGGAAATTCTTTGCTCGTTACCAATCTCTGCAAACCGCCTCCGGGAATAATTCTCGGCTGTTGAGAATGCAAAGGATAACGGTGAAGATTGGTGAGTTCTATATCAGATTC
Source organism: Epilithonimonas caeni DSM 17710 (assembly GCF_000426465.1). Taxonomy (GTDB): domain Bacteria; phylum Bacteroidota; class Bacteroidia; order Flavobacteriales; family Weeksellaceae; genus Epilithonimonas; species Epilithonimonas caeni. The sequence continues at coordinate 427,833 of NZ_AUFK01000009.1, read as the reverse complement.
TTCAGGTCTTGCTGTGGCATTGAAGGATAATTCATCCGGAACAATTCCTGCGGCGAAATACGCTTCTTTTTGTGGTAACGCTGCCACTTCGTCAAGCGTTAATCCTAAGTTTTGAGCTGCAATTTCAGGAGGTACACTTGATACAAAATCTGTAACGCTGAACGTATGGTCTTCTGAAAAATTTCCATTATCAAAAATCAGAATGAAATGGCATTCTTCCGTTCCTGTCGCCTGAATCGAGTGTCCGTATCCTTTTGGGAAATACCATACATCTCCCGGCTCGAAATTATCGGTGTAACTTTTTCCGTCCGGATGAATAATCGTTGTACGAACTGTTCCGGAAATCACATATGCCCATTCTGCCGCGTTGGCGTGCCAGTGCAATTCTCTCATACTTCCGGGTTGCAGTCTCATAGAAACTCCCGCAATACCGATAGAAGCAGGGAAATCTTTTACAGAAGCCCCTCTTGTAGTTCCGCCATCATTGGTGCGAGGTTCTTTTTTCTCTAATTCGTACTTAAAACTTAATGATGTTGTTTTCATAATATTATTTTTTAGTGATTATTAATATGTGTTTGTCTTTATTTCTATTGTAAAATTAGTTCTGAATCAGTGGTTTTTGAGACCTCATTCGGTGAATGGGCAAAATGAGTCGTTGAGTTTTATTAATAGTCAGACGGTCATATTTTTTCCAGCTCCGTAGGAGCGTTCTGTTAATAGAATGACATATTAATTTTGAAGAGTTCCGTAGGAACGACCTGATAATTATTGATTCACAGTTGTTTTTTAAATAAAAAAATCACTGGATGAACCAATGATTTTAATAAAATATATGTATTGCTGATTTTAAAAAGGCTGATTGTATTTGCCTGTCAAAGCTTTGTTCTCGATACTTTTTGCAAAGTTGGGCGTTTCTTCGTGGTTGTGGGCGTCGGATGCGGCTTGTCTTGAGGCTGCGGCATCTACAAGATTAATATTGTGCTCTTTCAAATATTCGAACATTTCCGGAGTTGCGGTTGCGTGGATTTCATTGGTGTACAAGGTTGTGTTATCATCAATTTTTGTCGCTTTCAGTTCCCATAAAACCTGAACTTTTGTTCTTCCGTTTTTGGTAATTGAATCTGAAATTGATAACATTCTGCAGTAATCAGGACGATACACGGTCGCCACGTAATGCTGAACCATTAAAGCATCTCCGATTGTTTCAACATTTAGCGAAACCGGTTCGCCATCAAAAGTAGTAGAAATAGCGGCTCCGATGTGCTGGGTTGAGCATCTTTGATATTCGGCATCGGGTAAGTTTAATAACCAATCTGCAATGTTAACTTTTTCGAATGGTGCGTTGATGATTGCAGTTACACTTGAGTGAGACAATGCATTTTCTGGTGTTTGTAGAATTTCCATAATGTTTTGGTTTTAATTGTTTTGTATTAATTTAATGATGTAAAGCTACAGACAACTAAGTGGGAAATCTACCGAAGTTCGGTGAACAGGCGAAAAGTATCGTTAAATCAGTATGATGAAATTTTGTAACCCGAAAAGGTATGTCAAATAAAAAAATCACTGCATTTTTACAGTGATTCTTAGTTATAAATTGATAGTAATTTTTTTATTTAAAAAGCCATTTCCTAATCAGTTTCGTATAATTCGGCATCACTACAAAAATGACCAGAAAAACCAGACAGCCTGTACTTATTAAAGTGTCTGAATAACGATTGGCAGGGATGCCAAGCTGCCTTAAAAATGGCAACAAAACCAATTGCATCAAAAGTGACAAAGGAAAGATGGCAGACCACGTTGCCAGATACTGTTTCCATCTAACAGGCGTTTTCACATCGGTTTTTTCACCGTAGAAAAGAAAATCCAGACCGGATTTGATTTCGTAATTGTCTTTCTTTGTAAACAAAGCATGTGCTTTTTCAATCAATTGTCTTCTGGCATCCGATTCCATCCAGTTTCTGAGATGCTCGATGGTATCAAAACGGATAATAACCGTATAAACAAACGTGAGATTCGGAATCGGGCGAACCACCTGCCAATCGATAAAACCTTCTGCATTTTTGGCAATGGGCATGATTTCGTTCAGCCATTTTTCATATTCCGGCTGTTTTCCCTTGAGAATATGATGGGTAATAACAACAGATGCACCCTGAGTTTCCATAATAAATTTGGTTTTTAATAGATTCAGTTATTGATAGATTCCAGAAATAATTTGCTTTCAAAAAGAGATTTCAGCAAAATATTTTCTGTTTCTTCCAAAGTCTGTTTTGATATTGGATTTTCTTCGTTTGTTAATTCCAAAATGTTGAGTTTTTCCTCCAGAAAAGGAAGTAATCCCATGATTGCCACACTCGATTTCAAATCGTGCGCTCTTAATTTCAGCAATTTAAAATCTTTGTTTTCATAAGCTATTTTCAGTTCCTGCAAATGAATCGGGACTTTATCCAAAAACTGTTGTGTCACCGTCTTTTCAAAATCTTTGTCACCATTGCTGATGGATTTCATATAAGTAAGGTCGATGAATTCATATTCAGAGACGGTTTTCTCCGTTTTCGTTTCGGTTTTTTTGATTTCTTTTAATCCGAAATTTGAAATTAGCTTGAATAAATCGTCTTCATTGACGGGTTTTGAAATATATTCATTCATGCCACGGCTCATGCATCTTTCCCGTTCACCAGCCAAAGCGTGCGCTGTCATTGCGATAATCGGAATATCAAGCTTTAGTTCTTCACGGATTTTTTGTGTCGCAGCATAACCGTCCATTTGTGGCATCTGAATGTCCATTAAAACCAAATCACAATCGTTATTTTTCAGATATTCTACTGCTTCCAGACCGTTGTTTGCGGTGTCGAAATCGATGTTCCATTGTGATAGAAGATGTTTCATGAGGCTTTGATTGATGGCGTTATCATCTACAACTAAAACTCTCAGAGGTGCATTTGATTTATCTTTGAAATAATTGATGCCAACGGCAGGTGCCACATTAAGCTGTTCTTTTGCAATCGCATAAGGAATGTAAAAATGAAAAGTCGTGCCTTTTCCCTGTTCGCTTGCTACTTCAATATCGCCGTTTTGTAATTGAATCAGGCTTTTCACAATAGATAAGCCAAGTCCGGTTCCTCCGTAATTTCTCGTCGTCGAATCTTCTCCTTGATTGAATCTATCAAAAACCTCGCTGAGTTTTTCTTTATCAATTCCAATGCCTGTATCTGAAACTTTGAAGCCGACAATGACTTCATTTTCTGTCTGTTGTTTATTATAAATTTCGATACTGATATTTCCCTGGTGGGTAAATTTAATGGCATTTCCGATGAGGTTGACTAAAATTTGAGTTAATCTTGTTGCATCACCGTTCAAAGTATCAGGAATGGACGAATCTATTTTGCTGGAAATCGTCAATCCTTTTTCTTTGGCACGTTCCACAAAAAACGTTTCGACAGAATTCACCAATCCATTGATGCTGAATATTCCTTTGGTAATGCGCATCATTCCGGCTTCGATTTTTGATAAATCCAGAATATCATTGATAATTGCCATCAGATTTTCCCCGGAATGCTGAATGGATGATACAAACTCTTTCGAAGTCTCGTCCAGAGGTCTTTTCTGTAAAAGGTTGGTAAAGCCGAGAATTCCGCTCAGAGGTGTTCTGATTTCGTGGCTCATATTGGCAAGGAAATTCTCTTTAGTCTGTGCTGCAACTGAAGCCTTTTTTTCCGCTACATCCAATTCCTGAATTAATAATTGCTGACGTCTGAACTGGCGAAGAATATGATATCCAACCACTGAACCGCTTAAAATCAAAAGAATCAATAAAGAAATATCATATAACCTTGCTTTTTGTCCCATGGTTTCGGTCTTTTTGCTGAGGCCCACCATGTGAATCTTGCGGCTTTCGTAGATTTTTGCGGTTATCGTTGTGATTTCATTGGATATTTTTCGGGCTCTCGGATTGGCAATGGAAGTATTGTCATTCATATTTCCGAGGGTGTGATAACGAAGCAATAATTTGTCCTTGGTTGTTTTCTTTTCCATCGCAAGAACACTTAATCTGTGAATTAATTTTTCTTCAACATCATCTGCATTGTCCTTTGATAATGAATCGAGAAAGTTTTCTATCTGATTGATTTTTTGGTCGATTCCTTCGAGATGAGTCGTGTCATTGGTTGCAATGGAAGCCCGGATTCGGCTTTCAACGCCCAAAATATCACGGTCGATTTCACGCAGATGATTGCTCGAACGTAATTCGTTGAGAAGCTTATTATTATTTCGGATAAGTTCCTTCGTATTTTGAGCTGAATTGATTTGAACCGCTATCAATAGGAGAGAACCCGCAATAAATGTGAGGATGATAAAATAACTGAATCTCCTGTTGTCCATTACCGAGGATATTTTTTTCATAAGTCTATTAAGTTTGACTTTAAAATTGTTGTTGACCACCCCGTCAAAAATTCTTTGAATTTTCGCCACCCCTCCAAAGGAGGGGAATTCTTGCATTGCAATTGGAACAGCGAATTGTCGCAGCCCGGCTTGAGCGGACTCTTCAAGAGCCTCAGAGTGACAATTGGGAGCCCTTCGACAAGTTCAGGATAAACTCCAGACGGATTAAGCTGCCCAAACCTAACAAGGTAGTTCGACTTAGTCAAATAAAAATTAAAATTCTAAAAGACATTCATCCTTGTATTGAGCGCTTTTCTGTACGCATCTGCAACGGGAATGAATTTTCCGTTAATCATAATTCCACCATCCTGAAGTGTATCTATCTTACCGACAGATACGATGTAAGACCTATGAACCCGTATGAAATGGTCTTTTGGAAGACGCTCTTCGGCCGTTTTCATCTTTCCGTGGATGGCAAACATTTTTTCCCGGGTGTAGAATTTTACATAATCGCCCATCGCTTCGGCATACAAAATATCATCCAGCTTCAATCGCCTTGTAATATTGGAATCTCGCACGAAAAGGAACTCGTCTTTGGTGACTTCAACATTCTCTTTCCGGCTTTCCAGAATCGCCTGCGCTTTGCTTACCGCCTGTAAAAACCTTGCGGGCATCACAGGTTTCAGAAGATAATCTGCGATGTTGAGCTCGAAAGCTTCCAGGGCATATTCTTTATTAGAAGTTGTAAAAATTATGATTACTTCTTTTCCGGAAAGATTTTTAGTAAGTTCGATACCAGTCATTTCCGGCATTTCGATATCGAGAAAAATCAAATCGACGTGATTGGACTGCAAGTGGTTGTAAGCCTCAATGGCATTGGAAAATTCGCTGGCAATCGTGAGATTGGGAACCTGTTTTGCCAAATGAGATAATGTTGTTCTTGCAATGTCGTTGTCATCGACGATGAGAGCTTTCATAGGGATAGTTATTTATGATTTACACAAATATAATTATTCCTTTTCTGATTTTCAAATTATCTAAAGTAAGAACGGATCATCCATGCCATTTCTTCGTGGGTTTCCATCAATCCTGTGATGAAATCGCTGGTTCCGTAATCTTTGAATTCTTCGGCAAAAGGCGTGATGTTTCCTCTTAGAAATTCGATGATGCTTTCATGGTCACTTAACAGGTCTTTCATATAGCCTAAACCGTCATTGGTTCTGTCGCTGTATTCTGTAAGATGTGTCAATTCCAGGTAAGCTTTCATCGTTGCTGGTGCATAATGTCCGATTTTTCGCATACGTTCTGCAACGCTGTCAATCAGTTCATCCAATTGTTTGTACTGCTCTTCGAAAAAGATGTGGTTGGCGTGGAAGTTATCTCCGGTTACATTCCAGTGAGCGTTTCTTGTTTTGATGTAAAGAAGCGTTTCGTCAGCTAAAAGTTTTGCCAATTGTTCTGCAACTGCTTCTGTGTTTTTTTCTGTAATTCCGATTTTTGTTTTCATAATGGTAAGATTTAATTTGAGAGCTTTATTGCTCTTTTTCTGATGTAAAGTTCGGGAGGAATCTTGTTAAAATGACCATGTTTTCGGTGAACGGGCAAAATGAGTCGTTGAATGACACATAGCTTTTGAAAAAAAATTTCAAAGTATTATCAATTCATTTTGACTATAGCCTTTTTTAAATAATTTTTTTGTGTTTAATTTTTTTCGTCTTTAGCATTTCCGTAATTTTATTCCTTAAATTAATTAAATTAAAAATGAAAAAACTTAATTATGGGATCGTTGGTCTTGGAGTAATGGGACGAAACCTTCTCTATAATATAGCCGACAACGGTTTTTCGGTTGCGGGATTTGACCTTGACGAGGAAAAGGTAAAAGAACTTCACAATGGTGCAACTGAAGGAACAACAGTGCAGGGAACAGTGTCTTTGGAAGAATTTGTATCTGCATTGGAAAGTCCGAGAAAAATCATACTGATGGTTCCTGCGGGAAAACCTGTAGATGCAGTATTAGAAAATATTACACCACTTTTAGACAAAGGAGACATCGTAATAGATGCAGGGAATTCTTATTTCGCCGATACAAACAGGCGTATTGCTGACCTGGCATCAAAAAATCTGCATTTTATGGGCATGGGAGTTTCCGGAGGAGAGAAAGGGGCCAGAAGAGGGCCCAGTATAATGCCTGGGGGAGACCTGGAAGCTTTCGGTCTTCTACAACCGATGCTGGAAGCGATTTCTGCAAAAGTTGATGGCGAAGCGTGTACAGCTTATATGGGCAAGGGCTCTGCCGGAAACTATGTGAAAATGGTGCACAACGGAATCGAATATGCTATTATGCAATTGATCAGCGAAGCTTACGATTTGTTGAAAAAAGGCGCAGACCTTAATAACGACCAGTTGTACGAGGTTTTCAAAGCTTGGAATGAAGGCGAAATGAATTCTTTCCTGATAGAGATCACAAGAGATATTTTTAAGCAAAAAGATGATTTGACAAATGCTTACCTTGTCGATAGGATTCTTGATAAAGCAGGTGCCAAAGGAACCGGAAAATGGACTTCCGAACAGGCCATGGAGATCGGAGTTTCTATCCCGACAATTGATATAGCCGTAACCTCAAGAATTTTATCCGCTTATAAAGATGAGAGAGTAAAGGCATCCCAATTATATTCTAAAGCAGACATCTCGAAGCCGGAAAATACAGAATTATTCATCAAAGAAGTTGGTGAAGCGCTTTATTTATCAACTTTGATCAGTTATGCGCAAGGTTTGGCATTATTGGTAAAAGCTTCTGAAGAGTATCAGTTTGAAATTCCATTAAAGGATGTTGTGAAAATCTGGAGAGGCGGATGTATCATTCGTTCGGTTTTATTGGAAAAATTCTACAAGGCTTACTCTAAAGACGAGAACCTGTCTAATATTTTATTAGATCACGGAATTTCTGAAATTGTGAAAGATAAAATTCTGTCATTAAGGAAAACTGCTGCTTTTGCCGTGTCAAACGGAATCCCCAGTTTAGGAATCCAGACGGCTTTGGGCTATTTTGATGCTTACACGACGGAATCTTTACCTGTGAATCTTCTTCAAGCTCAACGAGATTATTTTGGGGCACATACCTATCAAAGAGTTGATAGAGAGGGTGTTTTCCATACTTTCTGGAATAGTGAAAATAATTAAAAATCTCGAAAAAAAAATGAGCGAACACACAATTTTGCAGCCAACGACCATTGTTATCTTTGGCGCAACAGGAGATTTAGCGAAAAGAAAACTTTTTCCGGCATTTTATAATTTGTATATTGATGGAAGAATGCCCAAAGGATTCAATATTCTGGCTTTGGGAAGAGCAGAGAATACGGATGAGAACTTTAGAAATCATATTAAAGAAAATCTGGAAAGTTTTTCAAGAAGAAAAGTGACTTTGGAAGATTGGGCCGGCTTTCAGGCTCATATTAAGTATTTTCAACATCAATTGGACGAGGAAAATTCTTATAAAAATCTGTATCAGAAATTAGAGGGTTTTGACAAGGTCTATGGGACAAGAGGCAACAGGCTTTTCTATTTATCGATCGCTCCCAATTTTGTATCGGTTATTTCCGGTCATATCAAAAATACATCAATTGCTTCCAATCCCAAGAAGGATAGAATCATAATAGAGAAGCCTTTTGGTCATGATAAGGCATCTGCGATCGAGCTGAATGACCTTCTTTCCCAGGCTTTCGAAGAGGAACAGATCTATCGTATCGATCATTATCTTGGGAAAGAAACAGTTCAGAACATTCTGGCATTCAGATTTGGAAACTCGATATTCGAACCTTTGTGGAATCACAGGCACATAGAATCTGTACAGATCACTGTTGCGGAGGAAGTCGGAGTGGAAACACGGGCTGCTTTCTATGAGCAGACAGGAGCACTTAGAGATATGATCCAGAACCATTTGTTACAGATCCTTTGCATGGTTTCTATGGAGCCGCCTGTTTCATTGGAATCAAGTGAGATCAGAGATCGCAAGGTTGATGTTCTGAAATCGATTCGCAGAATTTCGCCCGACAAAGTTGATCATTATGCTGTGAGAGGGCAATATGGAAAAGGTACAGTTAATGGCGTTCCAGAAAAAGGTTATCGTCAGGAAGAAGGAGTTGCCCCGGACTCCAATACCGAAACTTTCGTCGCTATAAAATTTTATCTTGATAATGAAAGATGGCAGAATACTCCTTTCTATGTCCGTACTGGCAAAAAGATGAAAGAAAAGCATTCTTACATCACGATTCAGTTTAAGCCGCTTCCACATAATACATTTTCAGAAAGTTCACAGCTTTTATCAGCTAATCGATTAATCATTAATATCCAACCTCAGATGGATATCAGATTGCAGTTTATGGCAAAGAAACCTGGACTCTCATTGGAGTTGAAACCTGTGGAAATGATATTTGATAATTTTGCCTGTCAGAATGACACGCCTGAAGCTTATGAGACATTGTTGTTGGAAGCTCTTTTGGGTGATTTGACTTTATTTATGCGTTCTGATCAGGTAGAGGAAGCCTGGGATGTTATGAAAACCATTCAGGAAACCTGGGAAAAGACCAAAGATTCTTCCTTTCCCAATTATGAGGCAGGAAGTTGGGGACCGGAAGATAGTAATGCTTTAGTTGAAAGACAAGGTCACAAATGGGTTTAATTTATAAAATTTAAAATGAATATCACAGTATTTGATGATCTGGATGCGCTGTATAGAAAGGCGGCTGATAAATTTGTTGAACTTTCGGAAAGATCTGTTCAGAAGCATGGCAAATTTGTTGTTGCGTTGAGTGGAGGCTCTTCTCCAAAGGCGATTTTTAATTTATTGGCAACTCAAGATTATAAAGATAAAGTAGAGTGGGACAAGGTCTATTTTTTCTGGGTCGATGAAAGATGGGTTTCACTCAATGATGAGAAAAGTAATGCTAAAATGACCTTCGAAACATTGCTGAATAAAGTTCCGGTTAATAGTGATCATATTTTCCCGATGTATGAAGATGGGATTGAACCAGAAGAATATGCTAGAAAATACGAAGAGAAGATCAGATCGGTTTTGGGAAAAGGAGTCTTCGACTTCATACTTTTAGGAATGGGAGATGATGGTCATACAGCGTCGCTTTTTCCAGGTGAAAAAATTCTCCACGAAAAAGAAAAATGGGTAAGTGCTTATTATCTGGAGTCCCAGAAGATGTTCAGAATTACATTGACGGCACCGATCATTAATAAAGCTGAAAACATCTTGGTAGTTGCCTTTGGTGAATCAAAGAAACATGCTCTGAATGAAGTTCTAAACGGAGAATACAATCCGGAATTATATCCAATTCAATTAATTGAGAAGAAAGGAACATTTCAGTTTTTTACGGACAAGCAAGCAATGGGATAGTCTTAATTAATGATCAAAAAAATAAAACCTCTTTCAAAGATTTTGAAAGAGGTTTTTTATGAAAAATTTGATTTTGTATTATTCTATAATAACTTTGAAATTACTATTCAGGTTTTCTCCGGAAACATTCAAGATATAAGCCCCGTAAGCTTTTCTGCTGGAAATGTTTAAAATGAAAATTCCTTTTTCCTTAGAATTGATTTTTTCATCAATGATAATTTTTCCTGTCATATCTCTTAGTATTGCAGTCAAATTGGATTTTTTATAATCAGGAAGCTGTATCGAGATCTGGTCTTTTGCAGGATTAGGATATATAATGCCTTTTTTAGAAAGGAATTTATCCGTACTTAATGTCGCTTGGCTGTACAAAGCTTGTACCTCTGATAGAGTTAATGCATAGTTAAACATTTTCAGTTCATCAAATGCGCCCTTATAAGGCGCCGGAGTTGTGGTTGACATTAATTCCAATTCTCCAATATTTCCAATTACCAAGTCGCTGACTTCTCCAATTCCTGTAACAGCCGTTTCATCGCCTTCTGCACTCAAGACTCCGTTTGTGTAAATTCTCATTTTGTGGGCAACAATGTCTCTCATTATTACCACATTGACCCAATCTCCAGTAAAATAATTGGCAATTGGTGAAGTGATCTCTTTCTTGGTCACATCATCATCGATAGCAAAACGTAATTGTCCGCCCTTTATCTCAATATTGTAGCGTTTTCCCGTTGCTCCCGTTGTTGTATTCCTTGTAAATGAGCCTTTACAAAGTACATAGAGACTTGTTGATGATGAAGTTGGAATCATACTCGTAGGAGCTTTCATCCAAAAAGACACCGTGAATGAATTTTTATCGAAGAAAATATGGTCTTGATTTGGAATACTTGCAATGTACATATTACTGGGTGAGGTCAATAGATCAAGTGCATAATTTTCTTTTCCTGCGATTCTGACATTAGCATTATCATAAGCTGTATCCAGTATGCCGTTATTCTCATGATCTGTGACATCTGCAATTTTTTCACCTTCAAAAGGTGCTTCTTTGAATGGCCAATGCCCAACAAGACCTGGAGTTAATGTATGGAAATTCCAAACGTCACCAGTTGCGGTGCCCTTTTCGTTCGAAGCATCAATTCTCCAATAGTAAGTTGTTCCAGGACTCAATCCCGTCATTTGATAAGACGGAGAAGCTGAATAAGTAACATCTGCCACTTTACTTAAATTGGATGCATTAGTTCCAAAATACACTGAATAGATCTTTGTATTATTACTTCCTGACCATTTCAAAAGTAGATTACCGCTGGTTAATTCTACATTGTTGTTTCCAATTGTCGGAGTAGGATTTGTAGCTTTTGTTGGAGCGGACGGAATTGGTGGAGTTGTAATTGATTCTATTGAAGTATAAACTGAAGATCCTGTTGCATTACTCGCTTTAACTCTGTAATAATATTGAGTATTTGGAGTTAATCCTGTTTCATTATAGCTTACAGTATTTGCAGACAAGGTTGCGATTTCAGAAAAATTATTTCCGTCGGTCGAACGTTCCAGAATATAATTAGTTTCATTAATCGAATTATCGCTCCAGTTAACTGTGAAAGAACTTGCAGGCGGAACTTCTGTTGTCGTAACATTCGTGAAATTCAGGTCAGTTGGCGGAATTATAAAATCCGGCGGAGTTTGATAGGGTAAGCTGTTGATATAAACTTCGATGTTGAGATACGGCGCATTCGTTGTGCTTACATTCAGAGCATCTGGCGTATATTTATCCAATCCGTTCGCCTCTTCCCAGGCATCCGGCATTCCGTCATTGTCTGTATCCAAGGGAGCTGGAGCACCGTAAACGTGTCCTGCACCGCCGTTTGTAAAACCAAATTGTGACGCAAGGTCGGACTGAACATAAACATAAGTTGCCGTTGTTCCTTTTGACTGCAGATCAGAAATCATAAGTTTCTCAACCTGATCACGTCTGGGATAGGATGCACCAACATCCAAAATCGCTTTGTCATAAGCTTGTTGAGCTGTCAAAGTCGGATTTTTCATCGGATAATCATAAGGTTCTGATTTGATGGAATTAATATCTCCCGTAGGAAAACCTGTCAAATCCGAAGGAACCAAAGTGCCGTTTAGGATTCCGTCTTTATTATTGTCAAAATAATTTCCCGAACCGTACAAAGAGAAGTTATCATTCCCTCTGTTAAAAGGCGTTGTGACGGTGTTGCTTGTATTTGGGCCACCAATAAAATAATTATTGATGATATTAACATCCGAAGTTCCTGCTGAGTCTCCACCCATAATATAAGCATCACCGGATTCTGTATGGCCGTAGGTATTGCCATAATTTCCCCAGTTATAAACGATATTATTGACGAATTCGTTGATTCCCTTTACTTTATTATTTCGGGTTTTGTTACAGATATACAAGTTTCCTATTAAACTGATTTTTCCACCGGAAGGTTGCATCAATCCTCCAGCCGAATGATTATGACGATGCAAACCCTGGCCGATAATAGAATTCTGAATTGTTATATTATCAGGACTGTCGCCTTTGTTATCCCAGTTGATAGAGAAAACTTCATCGGTTCCCCAAGTGAAAGACATATGGTCAAAGATCATATTCGCACCATTGGCTAATCCCGATGTGTCTTGACCTTGTGTAGTGCTTCCAAAGCGGATTCTTACATAACGGGAAATCGTATTACTCGCACCTGTGAAAGTAACCCTGGAACCAAGGAGAACAATACCTTCCCCTGGCGCAGTTTGTCCGGCAATGGTTGTGTTTTTAGGAATCACGATTTGCGATTGGGTCCTGATGATACCACCAACTTTGAATATCACAAATCGCCCTTCTTTACTCACTGCATCGCGGAAAGAACCTGGCCCACTATCATTTAGATTGGTTACCATATAGATTTCAGGATTTGCTGAACCGCGTGCACCTGTTGCAAATCTTCCAAAACCACTCGCTTCCGGAAAGGCCAATGTTTGTGCATCAATACCGATAGTCGTTGAAATTGCTCCACAAAACATAAATAGCTTAAGCATTTGCTTAATAGGTAGAATTTTTTCTTTCATAATAATTCTGATTAATTAAAGGGCTTTTGATGTGATGGAAAATTAGAAACAACCATCAAGATGACTGTCCTGTCGAATCCTGTTAATTATCAGGTTGTTATGATTTATTGTGAATTTTGTATTAATTAAATATTAACTTGAATTAAGATTTAATCAAGGTTTGAAGATGATTGGATTTGTATCAAATAAAATGTTTTAGAATCAAAATTTAACATTCAATCGATGAAAAATATGTTTTATAACTTCATTGATATTTTATTGACAGGTGAGGACAGGATGCGCTAATTACACAAAAACTATATTTTTATTTTCGTTTATTAGCTATATAAAATCGATTATGAAATTTCACAATATATCAAAGCTTTTCTTAACTTTTTCTCTTCTCTTTTCTTTTTCATCTTTAAAAAGTCAGGACAAATTTCCAGACGGAACAGCCATTCCGAAGTGGTTCAAAGAAAACAAGCCAACCGATGTCAATACATTAGGCAAAAAATACATCATTACAGAAAACGGAATGAAGAACGACAGTACGGTTCTTCAGACCAAAAAGCTTCAGGAAATTATTGATGTTGCTGCGAAAAACGGCGGCGGTGTTATCATCGTCCCGAAAGGAACTTTTCTTATTAGTTCGGTTTTCTTTAAACAAGGAACTCATTTATATTTAGAAAATGGTGCAAAATTAAAAGGAAGCGATGATATCAACGATTTTCCTGTGGTGACAACAAGAATGGAAGGGCAGACCGTAAAATATTTTCCGGCTTTGATCAATGCAGATGGATTAGACGGTTTTACCATTTCAGGAAAGGGAACCCTTGACGGAAACGGACTAAGATTCTGGAAATCATTCTGGAAAAGACGCGAATGGAATCCTAAATGCACAAATATGGATGAAATGAGGCCGAGGATCATCTATGTTTCCAATTCAAAAAATATTCAGATTGAAGGAATTACGGTAAAAAATTCACCGTTCTGGAGCACGCATTATTACAAATCTCATTTCGTTAAATTATTAAATCTCACGATTCTTGCTCCAAAAGCTCCGGTAAAAGCCCCAAGTACGGATGCAGTTGACATCGATGCCTGCACGAATTTCCTGATTAAAAATTGCTATATGTCAGTCAATGACGATGCCATCGCTCTGAAAGGAGGAAAAGGTCCGAAAGCCGACACAGACCCAAATAACGGAGAAAACAGAAATATTTTGATTGAAGACAGTACCTTTGGTTTCTGTCATTCGGTTTTGACTTGCGGAAGCGAATCTATCCACAATTACAACGTGCTTTTACGCAACTCTGTGGTGAAAGACCCATCAAGATTGCTGCACCTGAAAATGCGTCCAGACACGCCTCAACACTACGAATATGTGACGGTCGAAAACATCAAAGGAAATGTAAAAACCTTTTTGTATGTAAAAGGCTGGAATCAGTTTTTTGATTTGAAAGGTGAGGAAAGACCTGGAAAAGGATTAGCCAATAACATTACTTTAAAAAATATTGATATCACCTGCGAGACCACTTTTTCTATTGAAAAATCAGATTTATTTGATTTAAAAGATTTCACTTTTGAAAATCTTAAAATTAAAGCCATAAAGCCTGAAGAACAGAATTTAAAAACCATTCAGAATTTAAAGCAAAATAAAGTTAACGTAACGAAAGTGGCTTCTCTTACACTATCTTACGATAAAAAAGACGATTCAAAAATTGCTGCAAAATAATGAGTTTTTTTTCCAAAATATTAGCTCTGTTATGTGTCTGTTCACAGTTTTTGTTTTCTCAGTCTAAAGAAATTCAATTCTTAAGTGGGAAAGATGCTGAACATACCAAAGAATGGGATTTTTGGATAAATTCAGGTAGAAAATCAGGAAGCTGGAGCAAAATCAATGTGCCTTCTCATTGGGAACAGCAAGGTTTTGGTTCGTACAATTACGGTCGGGATTATGTAACGTATGGTAAAAACTTCAAGTTTCATGACGAAACAGGTTTGTACAAACACAAATTCACCGTTCCCAATTCCTGGAAAGGAAAAACCATCAACATCGTTTTTGAAGGTTCAATGACCGATACCGAAGTGAAAATCAACGGAAAATCGGCAGGAGCAATTCATCAGGGTGCTTTTTATGAGTTTAAATATGATGTTTCGGATAAAATTCAATTTGGAAAAGAAAATATTCTGGAGGTAAAAGTCTCCAAAATGTCAGCTGATAAATCTGTCAACAATGCAGAACGCTTAGCTGATTATTGGATTTTAGGTGGAATTTTCCGACCGGTTTATTTGGAAGCAACTTCGAAAGAACATATTTCATCAACGGCAATTGATGCTAAAGCAGACGGAACTTTCCGTTCGAATATTAGGTTGAAAGGAATTAATTCCACAAATAATTTGAAAGTTGAAATTTTTGATATTAAAAATAATTTGGTTGGTGAATCTCAGGTTCAAATTCAAAAAGGAGATATTTTAAAACAGATTCAGTTTTCCGTTAAAAACCCAAAACTATGGACAGCGGAAACACCGAATTTATACAAAGCTAAATTCACTTTAAATAAAAACAAAAAAACAATCAGTCAAACTGAAGAAAAGTTTGGTTTCCGAACGATTGAAATCCGCAAAGGTGACGGAATTTTCATCAATGGAACAAAGGTAAAAATGAAAGGCATCAATCGTCACGTTTGGTGGCCGGAAACGGGTAGAGCGGTCACGGAAAATATCGATTTAATGGACGTTAAGCTCATCAAAGAAATGAATATGAATGCCGTTCGTTGTTCTCATTATCCACCGAATAAATCGTTTCTGAAAATTTGCGATTCGCTTGGTTTATATGTTTTGGATGAATTGGCGGGTTGGCAAAGAAAGTACAGCACAGAAGTCGGGAAAAAGCTTGTAAAAGAAATGGTTACAAGAGATGCCAATCATCCGTCAATTATTTTCTGGAGCAACGGAAATGAAGGCGGACATAATTTTGATTTGGATGCCGAGTTTGCAAAATACGACTTGTCAAACCGACCTGTCATTCACGCGCATCACAAACCAGGAAACGCTTTCAACGGCATCGACTGCAATCATTATGAAGATTATTACAGCACAAAAAATATCCTCGAAGGCGAAAATATTTATATGCCGACCGAGTTTTTACACGCACAGGACGACGGCGGTGGCGGAACTTCTCTCGCCGATTATTGGGAATTGCATTGGAATTCCAAGAAAGGAGCGGGAGGTTTTTTGTGGGCTTTTGTGGATGAAGGTTTGGTACGAACGGATTTTAATAATCAGATTGATGTCAATGCGATTAATGCTCCCGACGGAGTGTTGGGGCCACATCGTGAAAAGGAAGGTAGTTTCTATGCTATCCGTGAAATTTACAGCCCGGTAAAAATTGATTTGAAATCGTTACCAAACGATTTTAACGGAAATATTCCTGTTGAAAACCGCTATCATTTTACGAATTTAAAAGACTGTCAATTTGAATGGAAATTAATTAAATTTAAAACACCATTTTCTTCTGAATCAGGTTTTGATATTATTAAAACAGGAAAAGCAGAATCTCCAAATATTCAACCGACAGAAAAAGGAAATATAAGTTTAAATCTTCCTCCAAACTGGAAAGAAAATGAAGGCTTGTTATTAGCGGCAACTGATTCTTTCGGAAAAGAAATTTATACCTGGACCTGGAAATTGAAGTCGAATGATGAAATTTCAAAGCAGTTTTCAAAATCTTTAATCAAAGAATTTCAGGTTTCTGTGACTGAAAATGATGCTGAATTTATTCTAAAATCAGACGAAAAAGAATTTGCCATTGGAAAAAAAGATGGCTTATTAAAATCTGTGATTGTCGATAAAAAAGGCAAGAAAATGACCTTCAA
This sequence comes from Epilithonimonas caeni DSM 17710, assembly GCF_000426465.1. Lineage (GTDB taxonomy): Bacteria > Bacteroidota > Bacteroidia > Flavobacteriales > Weeksellaceae > Epilithonimonas > Epilithonimonas caeni. The sequence goes on along the minus strand of NZ_AUFK01000009.1, from coordinate 411,129 downwards.
AAATGGCCCTGTTTTCGTGAACGGAACAATGGAATTATCATCTATAAAATCTTTTGCAGAAGGACAAAACCAACTGATTGAAGTCAATTACAAAAACGGAAATAAAATCATTTGGAAGCTCAATCCGAATGGGATTTTAGAATTAAATTATGAGTATTCTTTAGCGGGAGATTATCAGTTTGCAGGCGTAAGTTTCGATTATCCAGAAAATTATGTCATCAACGCAAAATGGCTTGGAAAAGGCCCTTATCACATTTGGAAAAACCGAACTCAGGGACAGACTTACAATGTTTGGCAGAATTTAAAAAACTCAACAAGAACCGGACAATCGCCGTGGATTTACCCTGAATTTAAAGGTTATTTTGATGATGTTTCGTGGTTGCAACTGGATACAGCCGAAGGAAAAATTACGATTGGAACAAAAGAAGAAAAAATGTTCGTCAGACTTTTCGATTTTTACGGAATTTATGGAGCGGAAGGTTATCCGAAATTGCCAAGCGGAAATATTTCATTTTTAGATGCGATTCCGCCGTTGGGAACTGTTTTGGCGTTTAACATTAACGATAAAACCGAATCGTTAGGACCGGAAAGCGAACCGAATCATCTGAACGGAACGTTTAAAAGAACCTTATATTTCTATTTCGGATTGCCGGATTTAGGCGATGAAAATAAACAGTTTACAATGCCAAAAGAAAATATTTTGACGGATTAATTATCAGGCTAAATAAATTGATTTGATATAAGAATTTAAATAATAAAACCATAAATCTTCATTTCTTAATGTTGAAAAATAAATCTTTGATTTTTAAAACTAATGTATTCTTCTGAAAAGCAGAATTACAAAACTTTAAATAATTTAAGTCTGAAAAAAGTTTTGTTCTTAATTATAAATTTAATGAAAATTAAAAGTATACTCAAACTCAGCGTTCTATGTTTCACCTTCGGAAATCTTTCCGCACAGAATCCGTGGCCAAAAGCAAACAATACCGCTCAACCGTGGACTCGTTGGTGGTGGATGGGAAGTGCGGTCGATGAAAAAGGTTTGGATAAACAACTGACAACCCTTTCCAAAGCAGGTTTTGGTGGAGTAGAGATTGTCCCGATTTATGGTGCTAAAGGTTTTGAAAACAAATACATAAATTATCTTTCTCCGGAATGGATGAAAATGTTACAATTCACGACTGACAAGGCTAAAAGTCTGAATATGGGCGTTGATATGTCGGTTGGAACAGGCTGGCCAATTGGCGGACTGCAAGTTGATGAAAATGATGCAGCAACAAAAATGATTGTTCAGACTTATGACATTCAACCGAATGAAAAATTTTCTGAAAAGATTGTTTTAAAAGACGAGAAACAGAAGAATATAAAAGCCACAAAACTCGATATTGTAACCGCTTACAATGAGAAGAATGAAGCGTTTGTCTTAACAGATAAAGTAGCTCTAGACGGAACTTTAAACTGGAAACCAATCTCTGGAAAATGGACAATCTACGCAGTTTTTGTTGGCAAAACTTTACAGAAAGTAAAGCGTGCCGCTCCGGGTGGCGATGGCTACACTTTAGACCATTTTTCTCCCGATGCAACAAAGGATTATCTGAAAACTTTCGATAAAGCTTTCGGAAATTCAAACTATGGAGTCCGTTCGTTTTTCAATGACAGTTATGAGGTTTATGGTGCAGATTGGACGGTAAATTTTAAAGAAGAATTCAAAAAAAGAAGAGGTTACGATTTAAGTCAGTATATCAAATATTTGGTGAGCGATGATGAAAGTGAAATCGCCGGAAGAATAAAATCAGATTATCGTGAAACGATGAGCGAACTGATTCTTCATAATTTCACAGAAAACTTTACGAATTGGGCACATTCCAAAAACTCAAAAAATACGAATCAGGCACACGGTTCTCCGGGGAATTTGCTGGATTTATACGCTGCAGTGGATATTCCTGAATCTGAAACTTTCGGAAGCACAAAATTTGATATTCAGGGTTTGAGAAGGAATCTGGAAGACATTAATACGAAAGAAATTCCCGACATCAATATGTTGAAATTCGCTTCTTCGGCAGCCAATATTACCGGAAAATCTTTGATTTCCAATGAATCCTTTACTTGGTTGACGGAACATTTTAAAACGTCTTGGTCACAGGTAAAACCTGAAGCAGAACAGATTTTTTTATCCGGAATCAACCATATTTTTTATCACGGAACGACGTATACGCCCGCTGATGTTCAGTTTCCGGGCTGGTTGTTTTATGCTTCGACGAATTTTGTTCCAGAAAATTCGTTGTGGCCGAATATTAAAGGTTTAAATTCTTACATCGAAAGAACACAATCCGTTTTGCAAAGTGGAAAATCAGACAACGAAATCCTGATGTATTGGCCGGTTTACGACCAATGGGCGAGTCCGAAAGGGAAAGATATGGCGTTCAAAATTCATAATATTGAAAAGTGGTTGCATCCGACCGTATTTTACGAAAACCTTGAAAAATTAGGAAAATCCGGTTATTCTCTGGATATGATTTCAGATAAAATGGTTGGTGAAGCAAAGTTTGAAAATCAAAATATTCAGGTTTCGAAAAATGGTGGTTCTTACAAGGTTTTAATTATTCCTCAGTTGATTTATTCTTCTGAATCCACTTTAAGAAATATTTTAAACTTAGCTCAAAATGGCGCTTCAGTGATTTTCCAAAGCGAGCCAAAAAACGTTCCGGGATTTTTTGAATTTGAAAAAAGAAGAAAAGAATTACAATCTTTATGGGCTAAAATTCCTTTTCAGCAGGATGGAAATTTACAATCAGCAACATTCGGAAAAGGAAGAATTGTGTTGAGTTCTGATGTTGAAAAAGCTTTAGAATATTTAAAAATTGAAAGAGAAAAATTAACGGATACAGGATTGAAATTTGTCAGAAGAAAGTTTGACGGTGGAAAATATTATTACATTGTCAATCATACTTCAAAAGAAATCAATCAGAAAATTCCTTTGAATTTTATCGGAAAACAGATTGCCTTAATGAATCCTGAAAACGGAGATTTTGGTGTTGCTGAAGCACAGAATAATTCGGTAAAAGTTCAACTGAAATCAGGAAAATCATTAATTATAAAAGCTTCAGAAACTACGGATAATTCAATTTCAAAATGGAAATATATTGAAAAAATGGAAGCCCCAATTATTTTAAATCAACCTTGGCAACTGACTTTCAAAGAAGGCGGTCCCGAACTTCCGAAATCGAGAGTTTTAGACAGAATTCAGCCTTGGACAAATTTTACTGAAGACGCTTCAACACAGAGTTTTTCAGGAACCGGAGTTTACACGACTTCATTTAAATTAAATAAAAAAGCCGACGATTTTGTACTGAAATTCAACAAATTATATGAAAGTGCAAAAGTGATCATCAACGGACAAGATGCGGGAATTGTCTGGAGTTTACCGTTTGAAATCAACGTCGGAAAATATTTGAAAAAGGGAAAAAATACCATTCAGATTGAGGTTTCAAACCTGATGGCCAACCGAATCCGTTATATGGACCAGAATAAAATCCAGTGGCGAAATTACCACGAAATCAATTTTGTAAACATTGATTACAAACCATTCGATGCATCAAATTGGAAAGTACAACCTTCAGGTTTGGATGGCGAAATTCAATTAATTCCTGTATATTTCTCAAAATAATTTAGAATTAGGAATTAATATTATAGAGACACTTCGACAAGCTCAGTGTGACATCTCTACTAATAAACGTTATATTTTAGCGTTGTCATCCTGAGCTTGTCGAAGGATTGTCGAAGCCTTTTGAAAATAGAAATAAATATTTATGAATAAAAATATCGTAAAAACATTGGCATTAGGAACGCTCCTCACATTTGGATTTTCCAATGCTCAAAACAAACCGAAAGTCGTTTTGGACAACTTTTTCAACAACGAAAAAAAGGAAAATAAAGAAACCAAAGTTTTGGAATCGTGGCATTACACGTGGAACGACACTTCCAACGGCGGATTTTCTTTGCTAGGCGAAATCTTCCAAAAGCAAGGTGCAGAAATCAGCACTTTGACGACCGCTCCATCCAAAAAAGACTTGAAAAACGCTAATATTTATATCATCGTTGATCCCGATATCGACAAAGAAGCGTACGGAGGAAAAGCCAATTTGATTGACGCTAATTCCATCAAAAACCTTACAGAATGGGTGAAAAAAGGCGGTGTTTTGGTTTTGATGAGCAACGACAATGGCAATTCCGAGTTTGAGTATTTCAATAAACTGGCGGAAAAGTTCGGCATTCATTTTAACGATGACAGCATCAACAGATTGAAAGGCAGGGAGTTTGAGAAAGGTGCAGTCTACGTAAAACCGGGAAATGAAGTGTTTTCGGAACTTAAATTATATATGAAAGAAGTCAGTACCATTTCGGTAAAAGCACCTGCAAAGCCATTTTTGTATGCTCAGAATCAGGCGATTGGTGCTATCGCAAAAGTTGGAAAGGGAACTGTGTTTGCGTTAGGTGACCCTTGGTGCTACAATGAGTACATCGATGGAAAGAAGCTTACCGAGGATTTTTCCAATTATGAAGGAACCGAAGAATGGGTAAAATGGTTACTCAAGCAGGTTTCCAAAAAATAATTGAGTGTGTGCAATCGATTGAATTTAATTGTTGGGGATTATTTGGGCAGCTTTTCCGCCTTCCGCTCCCAATCTTTTTTGCAAGAAGATTTCGGTCTAAATAGAACTTGAGGAATATGCAAAAAAGGATTTCCGCTCAAGTCGGGCTGCGAAAAATTAAACGTTTTAAATGTCATTATTAGAGCATTTGTCATTCTGAACGAAATGAAATGGAGTGAAGAATCTTAACTAAACCAATGAAATTCTTCTTCGTCAGAATGACATTGTGGAAATATTAGTTTATAAAAGCATTCAGCCAAACTTATTAAAAACAAGAGATTTTAAATATGAAAATCAAATATATCTTCATTACATCCGCTTTATTTCTTTCGCAAATCTTCTTTGCCCAAAGACAAATGGAATATTTAAAGCGTGGAATCGTTGCAATTCCTGCAGAATCAGGTGTTTTTGTAAGTTGGCGATTGTTGGGAACGGAAGCTCAGGATACCCATTTCGATGTATACCGCACAGAAAATAATCAGACCAAAAAACTGAATGAGAAACCGTTGTTCAATGAAACTAATTTTTTAGATAAAACCGCTGACATAGGAAAAAATTACACCTATTTTATAAAATCAAATACGCAACATCAGGATGTTGACCAGGATTTTGCAAAATATATAGCCAATCAGAAATCTTATTTTTCAATTCCTTTAAAAACACCGGAAGGCTACACTCCAAATGATGCTTCAGTTGCCGATTTGGACGGAGACGGAGAATACGAAATCATCCTTCATCAAACGGGAAGGTCGCACGATAACAGCCAAAAAGGAGAAACTGACCCGCCGATTATTCAGGCCTACAAACTGAACGGACAGTTTTTGTGGGAAATCAATTTAGGCAAAAATATTAGGGAAGGAGCGCATTATACACAGTTTTTAGTTTATGATTTAGACCAGGACGGAAAAGCGGAAATCGTAATGAAAACTGCTGATGGAAGCAAAGACGGAAAAGGAAAATATATTGGTGACCCAACAAAAAACTACGTCAATGAAAACGGAATGATTCTTTCTGGTCCGGAATTTCTAACGGTTTTTGACGGACAAACCGGGGCGGAAATTAATACAGTAAATTATGAAGTTCCAAGATTCGCAGGGGGTTTAAATCCTACCAACGAAGAAATGACCGAAACCTGGGGCGATGCCAAAGGAAACCGTATCGACCGATTTTTAGGAGCTGTTGCTTACTTGGACGGAAAAAGGCCAAGTGTCATTATGTCGAGAGGGTATTACACTAGAACAGCGATTGCTGCTTGGGATTTCAAAGATAAAAAACTCAGTCTTCGATGGCTTTTTGATACCGAAAGTTCCGAAGAAAACAAACAATACCGCGGACAGGGAAATCATAATCTGAGCATTGCAGATGTTGATAATGATGGAAAAGATGAAATTATTTTCGGAGCAATGACGGTTGACGATGATGGGAAAGTTCTGAACAGTACAGGTTACGGTCACGGCGATGCTTTACACGTTGGCGATTTAGACCCAACCAATCCCGGATTGGAAATTTTTGATATTCAGGAACGGTTTGACGATGCGGGAGCGCATTTCAGAGACGGGAAAACAGGAAAAGTTTTGTGGAAATTACCGTCAACCGTTTATAGTCAGGCAAGTAAATTTCAAGGACCGGGAAGGGGTTTGTCGCTGAACATTGACCCTCGGTATGAAGGTTCAGAATGTTGGGCATCCGGCGCAGGATTAAAAGGTGTTTACAGCGCAAAAGGCAAAAAAATCAGTGATAAAAATCCGGCAGTGAATATGGGGATTTATTGGGACGGTGATTTTTTAAGCGAGATTTTAGACGGAACTGTTGTTTCAAAATGGGACTGGAAAAGAGAAAAATCCAATTTGATTTTCGATGCAAAAGATTTTCAATGCGAATCGAATAACGGGACAAAGAAAAATCCGGCTCTTGTTGCCGATTTGTTTGGGGACTGGCGCGAAGAAGTAATGTACAGAACGGCCGATAATCAGGAATTGAGAATTTTCAGTACAACCATTCCGACGCAACATCGATTGTATACTTTGATGCACAATCCGCAGTATCGACTAAGTATTGTCTGGCAAAATGTAGGCTACAATCAACCGCCGCACACCAATTATTATTTGGATGAATCAATTAAAGAACTGCCGAAGCCAAATGTTATCTCTGTAAAAAGAAATTAATTCCAAGCAATTAGAAATTCAATTTAAAAAATAAAATCAATATAATGAAGAAACTATTAACAACAGGTTTTTTGGCACTCATCATCGGAGGTTTTACTTCCTGCTCTGTACAGAAAAGCAACACGGCGTCAAAAGTTGAAATTCCAAATAAAAAAGAAGTTTTGGAAGTTTCAAGACGAGCCAATCAATATTTTATGAACAAATGGCCCGATACGAAAAAGGAGATTGTCGGGAAAAAAGTTTGGCCGAGTAATCTTTGGACAAGAGCGGTGTATTATGAAGGGTTGATGGCGTTATATTCTGTTGACCCAAAAAAAGAATATTATGATTATGCAATGTCTTGGGCAAATAATCACAACTGGGAATTACAGCGAGGAACCTACACCCGAAACGCCGACCACCAAGCTTGCGGACAGACCTATATCGATTTGTATGAAATCGACGAAAGAAAAAATCCGGAAAGAATCAAAAACGTGAAAGCTGCGATGGACAGTATGATTGCCACCAATAAAGTGGATGACTGGTGGTGGATTGATGCGCTTCAGATGTCGATGCCGATTTTTACCAAATTGGGAAGAATAACAGGTGAGCAAAAATATTTTGACAGAAATTATGAAATGTATGCCCACACCAAGTACAAAGAAGGCGGAAACGGTCTGTACAACCAGGCTGATAAAATCTGGTGGAGAGACAAAAGTTTTATTCCGCCTTACAAAGAACCAAATGGTGAAGATTGCTACTGGAGCCGTGGAAACGGTTGGGTAGTCGCTGCTTTGGCAAAAACATTGCACGATACACCGAAATCTGACCCTCATTATCAGGAATATCTCCAAGATTACAAAGATTTGTTGGCGGCTTTGTTGCCGATTCAGCGGGGAGATGGTTTCTGGAATGTAAGTCTTCACGACCCCACGAATTTTGGCGGAAAAGAAATGACCGGAACGGCACTTTTCGTTTATGGAATGGCATATGGCGTCAACAATAATTTAATCGACAGAGAAACTTATCTGCCGGTTTTGGTCAAAGCGTGGAATGCCATTGTAAAAGATTCTGTGCAGCCGAACGGATTTTTAGGCTGGGTTCAGGGAACAGGAAAGGAACCGAAAGACGGACAACCTTTAGCGGTTGATAAGGTGCCGGATTTTGAAGATTACGGATTAGGCTGCTTGTTGTTGGCTGGAAGCGAGGTTTATAAGTTGAAATAACAAAAAAGCAACAGCGTATGCAAATCAAAACTAATATTACATTTTCAGAAGATATTCGAGATATGCTTTTCAAATTGTTTATTATTGAATTTAAAATGAGGCTGTTGCTTTTCCACAAAAAGTTTTTAATGGAGCAATGTTCATTCTCAAAAAAAATGAGTTTAATAATTTTGATATTTTCGATATCATTTTTTAATGCCCAGAATGACCGAGTTAAGGATATTATTGTTCCGGCGTCCGACTTTGTAGATGAAATTCCGAAAGGTAATTATCTCACCGATGCCAATCAGCAAAAGCAGGAATGGCTGTTCAACAATACGGGGATTCTGCTCAATTCAGAAACCAATCTGATGACCAGAATTATTGTTCCCCAAGCAGACGATTACCATCTTTTTGTCCGCAGCAGCGGCAATGAAAAGAGTTCATTCAAAGTGATTGTCAATGACCAGATTACTTCAGGAATTTTTGGACGTGATAAAATGAATTGGCAGAATGGAGGTGTTTTTAAGCTGAGAAAAGGTATTAACGACATCAAAATCACAAGAATTCGTGGCGGAGCAATGTTCAATGTTTTCGCATTCAGTAAAAATCCGAATCTCAAAATTGAAGATATTCGTTCGAAACAATTGAATGAAGACGTAGTTCTCATCAAAGAATATAAAATTCCGACAAGCAATGCTGTGAAATTCGGTGATGTGAATGGCGACGGAAAAACAGATTTTCTGGTTTTGGAAAGAGATTTTTCGGCTCGTGTTTATGATAACAGCGGAAAAGAACTCTGGCAATGGAAAGCGCCTGAAGAATATTCGAAAGAGCGTTCCGAGTTTGAGGCGCCGGGCGTTATTTGGGATTTTGATAATGACGGAAAGGCGGAAGTTGCACATTGGCGAATGATTGACGGGAAAGAATTTCTTGTCATTGTCGATGGAACCACAGGAAAAATAAAATATAAAACCGAATGGCCGACTCAGCCACTTCCACACGTGTACAATAATTTCCGTCTTGCTGTTGGAAAACTTACCAAAAACCGTCCGAATGAACTGGCCGTTTTTACCGATATGGGAAATACAATAAACATTACGGCTTATGATAGCCAACTAAAAAAACTTTGGCAACATACCGAGAAGCGGAAAAAAGATAATTTGGGACATTACATCTATCCGGTTGATTTAAATAACGACGGAATCGATGAAGTTCTCATCGGTTCACTTTTACTGGACGCAAAAGGAAATGAAATCTGGAATAAGTTTGATTTACTGCCGGATAATCACGACCACGCCGACAGTTATAAGTTGGCTGACATCAACGGGGACGGAAAAACAGACCTTGTCACCGCCAACAGTGAAACCGGGGTTTTTATTTATGATGGAATGACGGGGAACATCATCTGGCAGAATGTTGCTGAACATACACAGCAGATTCAGGTTGGAAATTTTCTTAAGAATATGCCCGGATTACAGGTTGTTGCCGGCGCACGCACATACGGCAACAGAAAATTGGGAGAACCTTATCTCTCGAGTCAGCTGTATTGGTTTAATCAAAGCGGAGATTTTCTTTTTAAATGGCCGGGAAATCCTGTCAACGGCAATCCGGATTTTGTTAAGGGATTTTGGAATGGCAAAACAGAGCAACTTTTTTGGTATAAATTTCTGATTAATGAAAAAGGAAAAGGACAACTTGATTTTCCTGACCCGGTTTTTCATATGTTCGATTTTACGGGTAACGGTGCGGAAGAAGTCATTACGTTAGGTTCAGGATATTTACGAGTTTGGGGCAGCAAATCTGCTGAAAAATCGGGTAAAGACAAAAAGAAAGATGAAATGTACCTGAAAAATACCGTGGTCAATCATACACATTACTAAAATCATCAACATTTCCGGATTATTTTTATACATTTCGCAACTGAATTTCTCTTTGCAGGACAGAGCAAGATGCGCAATCGATTTCGTCTTGTTAATTTTCAGATTCAACAATTACAATAATTATGAATGCACTATTAGGCGTAATATTTCATTTTTTAGGAGGCTTTTCATCGGGAAGTTTCTATTTGCCGTATAAAAAAGTAAAAGGTTGGCAATGGGAAACATTCTGGTTAATCGGAGGTGTTTTTTCCTGGATTATTGTTCCGCCGCTGGCTGCATTTCTTACCATTCCCAATTTCTGGAAAATCATTCAGAATGAATCTTCATCCATTTTGGGACTGACTTTTTTGTTCGGTGCACTTTGGGGAATTGGCGGTTTTATGTATGGTTTGGGCGTTCGTTATCTGGGTGTTGCACTGGGAAGCAGTATTATGTTAGGACTTACGATGGTGATTGGCTCACTTTTGCCGTCAATTTATTATGAATTCAATCCTGAAGCGGGAAAAGATAATATCGGATTAATGTTTTCAAACACTTGGGGACAGTTTGTTTTGCTCGGACTTTTGGTCTGCGTTGTGGGAATCATCATCAGTGGAAAAGCAGGAGTGATGAAAGACAGGGAACTTCAGACCGAATCTTTTGACCCGCACGGAGGTCAGACAAAAACGGAATACAAATTCGGTTTAGGTTTAACAGTTGCGATTATTTCGGGAGTTTTAAGCGCGTGTTTCAATTTTGGGCTGGAAGCGGGGAAACCAATGGCAATGGTCGCAAACGAGGCGTGGAAACTAGCCAATCCGGGACAAGGTGAATTCCTTTTTCAAAATAATGTGACGTATGTTGTTGTCCTCTGGGGCGGGATGGCTTCCAATCTTATCGGCTGTCTTTATCTTTCATTTAAAAATAAATCTTACACCGATTATACCAAGAAAAATGTACCTGTTGTAAAAAATATAATTTTCTGTGCACTGGCCGGAACGATGTGGTTCTTACAGTTTTTCTTCTACGGAATGGGAGAGAGCAAGATGGGCAATGGTCCAAGTTCATGGATTTTACACATGGCATTCATCATTCTTATTGCCAATCTTTGGGGCGTGATTATCAAGGAATGGAAAGGCGTTTCCAGAAAAACTATTTCAACTATTATTGTCGGGATGATCGTGATGTTTATCTCGATTTTGATTGTGGGTTATGGTAACTCGTTGAGATAAGAAACAAATATTGATAATCAATTATGAATAAATTTTCTCTTATATATTGTATAAATTTCTTATACAAATTCCTTTCAAATTAAATGAAAATTGAGCACTGATTTTTGTCAGTGTTCTTTTTTTATAATTAATGTAGATTTCCGAAAAATAATCCGAAATTTTTTTCTAAAATCAAAAATTCAGTCAATTTTATATTAACAATTTTATTTTGAATATTTAAACATAATTCTTAATATTTTGAATATGTGGTTGAAATAATCATTAAAAATTATGATAAATTATTAAATTAATAATGCAGGACAATGCAGGATGCCAAACTTTTCTTAACAATGTACTTTGGCAGTATTAATTTAATATTACTAAAAATTAACATATGTCTTTAATCATTAAACACAAAGCAATAAAGGGAATCGTTTTTCCGGCATTTTTACTGTCCTCTGCTTTTCTTGCTGGTCAACAAGAGACTGTCAGCGATACTGTACAGGTCAGTACCAAAGTTATTGATGAAGTGGTGGTCATCGGTTACGGAACGGTTAAGAAGTCTGACCTTACAGGGTCGGTTTCCTCTGTTTCTGCGAAGGAGTTGGCTGCAACGCCTGCGATGAACGCGCTGCAGGCTTTACAGGGAAGAGCGGCCGGTCTTAACATCGTGACGGCGAGTGGTGCACCCGGCGCCAATGCCAATGTGACCATCCGTGGTGGTGCTTCCATTACACAGGGAACAGAACCGCTTTACATTGTGGACGGTTTCCAGTTGGATAATGCTCTTAACGTTATTAACCCGAACGATATTGAAAGTATCGACGTACTAAAAGGTGCTTCAGCCATCGCCATCTATGGTGCGCGTGGTTCCAACGGTATTATCGTTATCAAAACAAAAGGCGGGAAGAAGGGAAAAACGATTATCAATTATAATAACTTTACTTCATTCGATACATTGTCCAAAAAACTGGATATGATTTCCAATGCGGAAGATTATGTAAAGTATCAGTACGAGATGGCTAACCTGGCTGGCAGAACGGCTCAGTGGAGCAATTATTTCGATAATAATCTTCCACCGGAAACTCCGGGTTTCTACACAGGTGTGTTTAACAGGATTGATGAAAGATATGCTAATGCTTCCACACTGGACTGGCAGAAGAAAATGCTCGGCGGGTCGGGTCTGACTACGAACCATAACTTCAATTTTTCTGTAGGAACGGAAAAGACACAGGCCTTCGTAAGTTATAACTATAACAAGCAGGATGGATTGCTGAGCAATTTTAGCGAGACTAGAAACTCATTGAGAGCCAATATCACCTCTGAGCTTTATAAAGGAATAAGAGTGGATTTCAATTCTGTGTTCAATACCAATTCCCTCAATGGTGGCGGTGCTTATTCCGGGATGAAGAAAATATTACTTCAGCCAATTAGCGGTGGGACACGTTTTAGTCTGGATCAGCTTTTCAATACACAGACCTACGGTGATTTTACAGCATTGGACCCAAGCTATGATACAGAAAACCCTTTCATAGAACTTCAGGCCTCCACATCCAACGCCCGTACGAGGAACTTCGTAGCCAACACAGGTTTGGAAATCGATTTCCTGAAGAATTTTACATTCAGAACGGCGGGACAATATAACTGGAGAAGCGTCAAGTCTACTTCTTTCTCGGATGAAAATTCAAGAGCCAATCTTACAGATCCTACGACTACGGGAATCAATGGAAAAATCGGGAACAGCGAATCCTACGGCTATCAGATTACAAATACAGTAACATATAACAATACATTTGGTAAACATAAGCTTAATGCGTTAATTGGTCAGGAACTCGTTTACTCTCAGTCAGAAAGTAATAATATGACTCTGATAAAATTCCCATTTCCTAACTTCGGTCTGGATGATATTTCCACAGCAACAGTTTCCGACAAGTCCACAGACAGAAGCAGTACAAGCCTATTGTCTTACTTTGGAAGGGTAACTTATAACTATGATGACAGATATCTATTAACTGCAACAGTGAGAAGAGATGGCTCTTCTAAATTTGGTGACAAAAACAAATGGGGCTTTTTCCCGTCAGTAGCGGCTGCGTGGAGAACTTCTCAGGAAAGCTTTTGGCAGAATTCTAAAATCAATAATGTTATCAACGATTTAAAATTCAGGGTTGAATATGGTGTGACGGGAAATAATGATATCGGAAACAATTTGTTCCTGACGACTTATTCCATCACGGATTATCCTATGAACAACACGCCGGGAACACCAGTTTATGTTACAAGCTCCAACCTGGGGAATCCTTATTTGAAATGGGAAGAATTGAAATCGACTAACGTTGGGGTTGACCTTGCATTATTCAACAACAGGATCAAACTGACATCTGAATGGTATAACAACAATGTGAGTGATATGCTTTTGCAGGCCGTTCTTCCGACATCGTCAGGTTACTCAAGACAATACCAGAATATCGGGAATATGAGAAACCGAGGTGTCGAGTTTACATTGAACACAATCAACTGGAGGTCTGATAATTTCAGGTGGTCCACGGACTTCAACATCGGTCATAACCGTTCCAAAGTACTTTCTTTAGAACGAGGAAGAGATTCCAGAACCTTCAGTGTTGGAAGTAATAGAGCCGGTGTGGTAACGTATTATGCCACGGTTGGAGAGCAGCTTGGTGAGATGTACGGTTATGTTTATCAGGGAATCTATACCACGGATGATTTCATCCAGAACGCCAATGGTTCATTGACCTTGAAAGATGGTGTGGTGAAACCAGCAACAGGAACACCGAAGCCAGGAGACATCAAGTTTGCGGCAGATAACGAAGCCGGAGACCAATTCACGAGAAAGATGGTGAAGATTGGTGATGCAACGCCAGATTTCATCGGAGGTATGAGCAATAACTTTTCTTACAAAGGTTTTGACTTAGCGGTATTTATGAAGTTCAGCGTTGGTGGCGATGTTTACAATGCTACTAAACATAGTTTGAGTCCTTATGCTTTGTTTCAGAACGTTCCATCAGAATTCGGAACTAATTTCTATCATCTGATTGACCCGAACACAGGACAACAGACAATGAATCTTGCAAGATTGAAAGAACTTAACCCAAATGAAGATTCAAGACTTTGGAGTCTTAGCAATACCAATACACAGACCATAACCTATCCGTCATCCTATTATGTAGAAGATGGTTCGTACCTTAGAATTGCTCAGCTGACCTTAGGCTATTCCTTACCTAAAAATTTCCTGAGAGACATTATGGTGACCAATGCCAGAATCTATGTTACAGTTAATAACTTGGCTACGATTACAGGCTATTCCGGTTTTGACCCGGAGGTTTCTGCTGCAAGTGGTGTGGCAGTGACACCAGGCTATGACAGTTCTACTTATCCAAGGTCCAGAAGTTATGTACTTGGAATTAACTTAACATTTTAATTTTTTTAAATTGATTTAAAATGAAAAATATATTTAACCAACATAGATTTTTAAAGAAGACGGTCTTAATGTCCTCAATGGTTTTAGCTGTTTTAACAACTAACTCCTGTAATGAAGATTTTCTGGACCAGCCAGCATACAATACAACAGATTCGGATGTTGTTTTTCAAAACCTGCAGACCGCTGAGATGTTCGTATTGGGATGCTACAGAGGTTTGATTCCCACTGAGATGTTCTATCAGCTGGGTGCAGGTGACACGGTGAACCATTCTGTTGAAGCGCTTAATAATTCAAAATACAATGTCTGCAACTATAATTATGATGCCTACACCCCATTCACAGTAACAGGAATTTATTCTGCAATGTATGCCGTTATAGAGCGTACTAATATTGCGGTCTATCAATTAGGCAAAATGCCTGCAAGTGAAAAGCGCGATGCCTTGATTGGCGAGGCTAAGTCTATCCGTGCATTTTGTTATTATAACCTGATTCGGATCTATGGTGATGTGCCTTCGGTATTCGAGCCATTGGAAACACTGGACCCGAATGATGAAAATACATTCTATCCAAAACGTGCCTCTCGCGACGAAATCTATGACAGAATTGTAGGCGATTTGCAGGAAGCATCAGTGACTGTTCCTACATTGGCAGCCAGCGGTTTCGGGACCACAGAACGTTTGTCTAAAGAAGGTGTCAATGCACTGCTTGCAAGAATTGCACTTTATGCTGCAGGTTATTCATTACGCTGGGAACTGAACACATCCAATCCGGGTGTGGTTTCCCGCCGTTCAGACAATGCAAGAGTAAGAGAATTGTACCAGATTGCGGACAATGCTTGTGCAGCTATCATCAATGGAGGAACTAAAAGTTTGGTTCAAGGCCAAGGTGGAAAAAGTGGTTTCGAAGCATTATGGTTTAATTTTGACCGTAGGAATTTTGGTGCGGTCAATTCCGAAATGCTTTGGCATGTTGCATCTTTGGGACAAAATACCAATTCGGCATTCCAGGTGTATGCGCATCCGGGTTATAGAAATGGTGTTTTCGGTTCTCGTTCTTCCCAGCAAATGATATTGCCGTCTTACTATCTTTCGTTCAATCAAAATGATACACGTAGAGATGTGACTTGTACTTCTTATAGTGTCTACTTCCTGGAAGCTGGTGCTGCAGGAGATACTTTTGTGGATGTAGGAACTACTTATTCTGCAATAATGCCTGGAAAATTCAGATTATCCTGGTGCGTTGAGCCACAGGCCGCTGCTGACAGAAATCTTAATATTCCGTTGCTGAGATATGCAGATGTCCTTTTGATGTATGCTGAAACTCAAAATTATCTTAACAATGGCCCCACAGCTGCTGCAAACGCTGCATTGACAGCCGTACGTACAAGAGCTGGCATTGGTTCATTACCATTACCATCCGGACAAGCCGACTTTTTGAAAGCGATTGTTCAGGAAAGAAAATGGGAATTTGCAGGCGAGTTTATGCTTCGTACAGACCTTATCAGAACCAATAGCCTGACCACAGAAATCGAGGCTACAAGACAAGATATGAAAGACCTGACCAGAAGAGTTGGTAAATATGCAAATATTGCTACTTACAGGCTTTACAAATTCCATAAAAATTCTCAGACCTACGGAGACCCATTTTTGGCTTTGCCTTACATTGATATCACTGATCCAACAGAAATTGCTACGATTAAAAATGTTCCGACCAGTTCAGCAAATTATGCAGCTTATCAAACGGCATTAAGAGCGATTGTAGCAGCACACGGACAGCCTACTTCGACAGAAGATAAATGGTATCCTACGCAGATGTTTGAAGCATACACCAGTACATTTAACGGCAATGCGAGAAAAGCAGTAGGGTTTGGAGCGGGATTCAACGTTTTGGGAATGGGTAACAATATGTATTCTAAAGCGTTTGGTTATGCTGAGAACGGAAATGCTTATCCTGGTTGGGTAGAGTCTGCCAATGACGGCCTATTCTTCGGTTTCCAGACCAATAAAACAGAATTGTTGCCATTCGCGGCAGCATCTGCAGGACACCCAATGATAGATAATCCAAATCTGACCCAATTGCCAGGCTATTAATCTTTTACAAATTAGATAGGGTTGGTTTGACTTCAATAATCATCGGATTGAAGTTGAATGTTACTTTAAATTAACTTTAAATCTAGGATTCATCAGTATAGTACGGGATGCCGTTGAAAATCCAACCATCTAATTTTGATAAAAAATTTAGAAATATAAAAATGGAAAACGTAAGAACATTTAAATATGTAGATTATTTGTGGGATGAAGAAAAAGCAGCATCTTTTGGTGATGATCAGGTTGCCTTATTTTTATACCGTTCAAACATATTAGGAGCAGATCTTAGAATTACCAATTACGGTGGTGGGAACACAAGCTGTAAAACCATCGAAAAAGATCCTCTGACCAACGAAGAAGTTGAAGTGATGTGGGTGAAAGGTTCCGGCGGTGATATCGGAACTTTAACCAGAAAAGGAATTGCAGGTCTTTATACCGAAAGATTAAGAAATCTTAAAAATGTTTATGAGGGCTTGGCAGATGAAGATAGAATGGTTGGACTTTTCAATCACTGTATTTTTGATCTGGACAGTAAAGCGCCTTCAATTGATACGCCACTTCACGGTTTATTGCCGTTCAAACATATCGATCACCTCCATCCGGATGCTTTGATCGCAGTCGCAGCAGCAAAGGATAGTGAAGCAATTACCAAAGAAATCTGGGGGGATACAATGGGTTGGGTACCTTGGCAAAAGCCGGGCTTCGACCTGGGGTTACAATTGGAAAAATGTCTGAATGATAACCCTGGGATCAGAGGAATTGTACTAGGTAGCCACGGATTATTTACCTGGGGCGATACTTCATACGAATGTTACATCAATAGTTTGGAAGTCATAGAAACAGCTTCTGAATATATCAATAAGAAAATAGCGGAAAATGGTCAGGTTTTCGGTGGTCAAAAAGTAGAATCTCTTCCGGCTGAAGAACGTAAAGGTAAAGCTGCTCAGATTATGCCTTTATTAAGAGGTTTAGCTTCTTCCGAAAACAGAATGGTGGGTCATTTCACAGACAGCGATGTCGTGTTGGAATATATCAACAGTAATGACTTGGAACGTCTGGCTCCGCTTGGAACGTCTTGTCCGGACCATTTCTTGAGAACCAAAATTCAGCCGTTGATTTTGACTTTGGACAAAAATGAAGATTTATCTGATTCCAAAGCTATTTTAGAAAAACTAAATCCACTTTTCGAACAATACAGACAAGAATACAAAGACTATTACGAAACCTGCAAACATCCAAACAGTCCAGCAATGCGTGACCCGAATCCGGTGATCATCATTTATCCTGGAGTTGGAATGTTCAGTTTCTCAAAAGATAAGCAAACTACTCGTGTTGCAAGCGAATTTTACGTTAATGCAATCAACGTAATGCGTGGTGCAGAAGCTATTTCGGAATACACATCTTTACCAAGACAAGAAGCTTTCGACATCGAATATTGGTTATTGGAAGAAGCAAAACTTCAGAGGATGCCAAAAGAAAAACCGTTGTCAAGAAAGATTGCAATTGTAACCGGAGCGGGCGGCGGAATCGGGCAGGCTATTGCAGATAAAATGTTGGCAGAAGGTGCCGTTGTAGTTTACACAGATTTAAATACAGAAGCTGTAGAATCTGCAACTTCAAAATATAACAAAGACCAGGCGGTTGCCGTTCCTTGCGATGTAACGAGTGAAGAAGCGATTGCCAATGCTTTCAAAGAAACAGTTTTGGCATTTGGTGGGGTAGATATCATCGTTCATTCTGCAGGTTTGGCGATTTCTAAATCATTGGAAGACACAACGACCAAAGACTGGGAACTTCTTGAAAATGTTTTGGTAAAAGGTCAGTTCTTAATGTCTAAATTTGGGGTTGAGATTATGAAAAAGCAAAATCTTGGCGGCGACATCGTAAACATTGCAAGTAAAAACGGTTTGGTTGCAGGTCCAAATAATGTTGCATACGGAACTGCAAAGGCAGCTCAGCAACATATGACGAGACTGTTGGCAGCAGAATTGGCAGCTGATAAAATCCGGGTGAACGTTGTAAATCCTGATGGCGTTATCGTTGGAAGCAAAATCTGGGAAGGAAAATGGGCGGAAGGAAGAGCAAAGGCGAATGGTATTTCTGTTGAAGAATTGCCGGCGTTTTATGCAAAGAGAAACCTTTTGAACGAGATCATCCTTCCGGAAGATATAGCAAACGGTGTTTTCGCCTGTGTTGCAATCCTGGAGAAGAGTACGGGGAATATCATCAATGTTGATGGTGGAATGGCAAATGCCTTTCCAAGATAAAAATAAAAGTAATTTATTAATTGGAGGGCCTGTTTACGGGCAGGCTTTCTTTTTGAAAAATTTAAATATATTATGATCATAGGAAAAGACATCATTGAACAATACAATAAAGGAGAAGTAGAAAGTTTTAATTCAGATTTTGATTATCTGCAGAATAAACTGACAAGATCAGGAGTTAATGTTTCCGAGATCGTTGATAAAATTGCCGATTTTCAGGTCGCCATTCCAAGCTGGGCTCTGGGAGCTGGAGGAACTCGTTTCGGAAGATTTTCTTACGGAGGAGAACCTTCATCTTTAGAGCAAAAACTGGATGATATTGGCTTGATCCACACACTGACACATTCTGCCGGAGCGGTTTCACTCCACATTCCGTGGGATATCCCGGGTGATGTGAAAGCTATCAAAGAAAGAGCGGCTTCTCACGGACTTGTTTTTGATGCAATGAATTCCAACACATTTCAAGACCAGCAGGGAGCAAAACATTCTTACAAATTCGGTTCTTTGAATGCTGTTAACGAAGATTCCAGAGCTTATGCGGTTGAGCATAACAAAGAAGTCATCAGAATCGGAAAAGAATTAGACTCAAAAAGTTTGACGGTTTGGTTAGCGGACGGCGCAAGTTTTCCCGGACAACTGAATTTCCAGACAGCTTTGTCAAAAACCGAACAGAGTTTAAAGGAAATCTACGCAGGTATGCCGGAAGACTGGAAGTTATTCATCGAATATAAACCTTACGAACCGAATTTCTATTCAACCACGATTCAAGATTGGGGAACGTCTTTTATGCTGGCAAATTCTTGTGGTGATAGAGCTTATACTTTGGTTGATCTGGGTCACCATTTACCCAATTCAAATATTGAGCAGATTGTTGCAACCTTAATGTATAAAGGGAAGTTGGGTGGTTTCCATTTCAATGACAGCAAATATGGAGATGATGATCTGACGGTTGGTTCGATCAAACCCTATGCGTTATTTTTGATTTTCAACGAATTGGTTTACGGCATCGAAAATAATCCTCAGAATCCTTATCCAGCCTGGATGATCGATGCGAGTCATAATGTCAAAGATCCTTTGGAAGATCTGATTCAGTCTTTGGAAGCGATTTTATTGGCTTATGCACAGGCACTTTTAGTTGACCAAAAAGCATTGAAAGATGCTCAATTAAACAATGATGTCGTTCGTGCACAGGAGATTTTACAGGAAGCATACAGAACCGATGTTCGTCCGTTGTTGAAAGCTGCAAGACTTCAGACCGGAGCTGCACTTGACCCGATTTCAGCTTACAGAAGTCTCAAAGTAAGAGAAACTTTGATCTCCGAAAGAGGTTTCGAAACCAAAGCAACAGGATTGTAAGATCCTATTAAAATTGATAATTTCAACTTTTAAGAATTTAAAGGTTTTTATTATAAGTTAATTTATTCTTTACTACCATTAAGGCAGAGTTTAGTTTTCCTAGACCTAAACACTCCTTAATGGTTTTTAAAAATTTTAATCCAATTATTAAAATAGTTCAGAGATGAGATTTGAGACTATTTTAATATTCAAAATAATTCATTGCAAGGATGTCCAAAAAGAAGAAGGTAAGCATCGTATTTGACATTGGAAAGACCAATAAAAAATTCTTTTTATTTGATAAAAATTATAAAGAAGTTGTTCGGGAATATACAGAATTACCGCTCACGACAGATGAAGATGGCTATCCGACAGAAGATATCATTGCCTTGCAAAACTGGATAAAAGATAATTTTCATTCGATATTGGAAAATGAAGATTATGAGGTCAAGGCAATCAATTTTTCCAGTTACGGTGCAAGCTTGATCCATCTGGACCAGAAAGGGAATGTTCTGACGCCATTGTACAATTATACAAAACCAATGGAGCAGGAGATTCTTGATCTGTTTTACGAAAAACACGGTGATAAACTGAAAATAGCCCGAGAAACCGCTTCTCCACAATCAGGAATGTTGAACTCCGGGATGCAGTTGTTTTGGTTAAAGTACAAACATCCTGAAGTTTTCAAAAAAATCCGCTACACCCTTCATTTGCCTCAGTATTTATCATACTTGTTCACGGGTTTGTGTGTCTCCGAATTTACTTCAATAGGCTGTCACACTAATTTATGGGATTATGATAAGAATGATTATCATGACTGGGTCTATGAAGAAGGGATTGATGCTTTGTTACCGCCAATTGTCCCGACATCGGCGAGTATTAATACATCTTATAAAGGTCAAAAAATAAAGATCGGAGTAGGGATCCATGACAGTTCTTCTGCATTGTTGCCTTATATTTTGAGTAAAAAAGATCCGTTCTTATTGGTTTCAACAGGGACTTGGAGCATTTCTCTGAATCCTTTTAATGATGAAAGTCTGACTTATGAAGACATCGAAAATAACTGCTTGAATTATATGCGCGTTGACGGAAAACGTGTAAAAGCTTCCCGATTTTTTATGGGAAATGAATACAGGATCCAGGTTGAAAAATTGTGTGCTCATTATGGAAAAGAATACGGTTTCCACAGAGAAGTGCAATTTGACCAAGATTTGTACCTTCGTTTAATGAAGCACAAAGCGGTTTATTTCCGTTTTGAAGGGATTTCATTAAAACGAAAAATGATCAGTGAAACAGATCTGAATTCATTTCCGACCTTTGAAGAAGCTTATCATCAATTGATGATTGAACTGATGGACTTGCAGATTCATACCGTTAAGAATGCTATCGGAAATTCGGAAATTGAAACGATATATATTGATGGAGGATTCACGGATAATGATGTTTTTATGAAACTGATGTCCCATCATTTCCAGCATTACAGCGTGATGTCTACACACTCTCCGTTAGGTTCTGCTTTGGGGGCAGCAATGGTGATCTCAAATAAAGAGATCGATGAAACTTTTTTACAGCAACACTATAAGATGAATGTGCTGCAACCTTTAATTTTTAATTTATAGATTATGTCATTTCCATTTGATACCAAATATGCTTCGCTTGAATTGTTGATCGAAAGGGCAAAAAAAAGAATGCCCCGTTTTGCATTCGAGTATCTTGATGGAGGCTGCAACGAAAATATCAACAGAGACAGAAACACAACCGAATTAAGAGAAGTTCTGCTCCGACCTCGTTATCTTAATAATAATTATGCAGAAGCCAATATGGAAACCGAATTGTTCGGTGTCAAATATTCTGCACCTTTTGGGATATCGCCTGTAGGTTTACAAGGATTGATGTGGCCAAATGCACCGGAGATTCTTGCAAAGGCAGCTTTCAAACATAATATCCCTTTTATTCTAAGTACAGTTACCACAAGCAGTATCGAAAGAATTGCCGAATTAACGGAAGGAAAGGCTTGGTATCAACTCTATCATCCGAGAGAAGAATGGTTAAGAGACGATATTCTTGACCGCTGCGAAGCTTCGGGATATGATGTTTTAGTCGTACTTTCAGATGTCCCGACTTTCGGTTACAGGGCAAAGGAGATCAGAAATGGTCTGGCAATGCCCCCTCAGCTGAATTTCAGGAATGTTTCTCAGGCTTTGGTAAAACCACAATGGTGTCTGGAAATGCTGAAACACGGTGTGCCAAGTTTTAAAACGATGGAAAAATATATGGATAAGAATATGAACGTGAAACAACTGGGACAGTTCATGAACTCCACTTTTTCCGGCAGATTAAATCCGGACAGGATCAAAGCCATCCGCGACAAATGGAAGGGAAAACTGGTCATCAAAGGTGTTGCTTCTGATGAAGATGCGGAAGAAGCGGTACGTTTGGGCTTCGATGGAATGATCATTTCCAATCATGGCGGTAGACAGCTGGATGCAGGAGAATCTACAATTGCAGTTGTAAAGGAAATTAGCGAAAAATATAAAGGTCAAATCAAAATAATGATGGACAGCGGTGTGAGGACCGGTCCGGATGTTGCCCGAGCTTTGAGTTGCGGTGCAGAATTCACATTTATGGGGCGTACTTTTATGTATGCGGTCGGTGCTTTAGGCGAAAAAGGCGGTGACCATATTATCGAAATGCTAAAAATGCAATTCAGACAAGTTATGGAGCAGGTTTGCTGTGATAAACCTGAGCAATTGCAGAATTTCAGAGTGAGATGATCAAATCAAATTTATCAATAAAAATAAGTTAAGCTTATTGTTGCGTCTTCTTCTCGGCAAAACTAAAAATGCTATGAAGCTTGATTTCTGAAAAACTATTGGATTTTATTTTTGAAGCAACTACCATCGCTTTGGCTAAAACGTCTGTCGGCAAAGGCTGCTGACTTTTGAAAAGTCCTAATCTGTTGAGAAATTTCAAAGCTTTCAAGCCTGTAACTTCTGCATTTCTATCAGTGTTTTTTCGCTCCAGCATTCCTGGTTTGAAGATAGTTGTTTTAGGAAAATGTAAGTTTTTTACAGCCTCCTCCAATTCACCTTTCATTCGGGAATAGAAGATTTTTGAATTAGGATTGGCACCGTAAGCAGAAACCAAAATATAATCATCCACATTATTTTCTTTCGCTGCTTTCGCAAACTGATATTGATAATCATAATCGATTTTCCATTGGTTATCCTTACTTCCTGCGGCTTTTAAAGTGGTTCCAAGGCAAGAGAAGACAACATCACCTTTAACCAGGTGTTTCCACTCTTCCGGTCGGTCAAAATCTATGATGTGTGCTTTGACTTTTTCGTCATGAAAGTCAGAACGTTTTCTTACAAAAATATCGATCTCGTCAAAATCAGAGTCTTTACAGAGCTGATTCACAAGGTCTTTTCCCGTTGCACCTGTCGCACCAATTACCAAAGCTTTCATAAATATGGATTTGATAATAAAGTTAAGCAATATTTTTGGTATTGCACTTTTGTAAGCTTTTATTTATAACACAACGGTCACCAAGGCCTTAAAGTCAATTTGGTTTTTCAAAATTCAGGAAAGAAGTGAATTTTCTAAAATTTCTTTTTGTGTCTTTTGTGGTTCAATGTTTCAATTCAACTGATTGCGATATTCAGCCCAGATAATTTTGAACCATTCCGTGAAATCATCAGGGTTTTTAGTAATTTCAGTTTGCAGGTCAGTAATCGAAACATATCGGATCTCGGAAACTTCATCAGGATTCAAATCAAATTCGCCATCGAAGTTTCCTGTAAAAACATAATCCAATTCATGTTCCCAAAGCCCTTCTCCAACATCTGCCTTGTAAATAAAATGAAACTTCTCCGTCAGTTCACAATCGATTCCTAACTCTTCTTTCATACGTCTTTTTGCACCATCAAGATAAGATTCGTCTAAACGTGGATGCGAACAGCAGGCATTGGTCCATTGGTTTGGCGAATGGTATTTTTCGCCTGCACGTTTCTGCAAAAGCATTTCACCCTTTTCATTGAACAGAAAAACCGAAAAAGCACGATGCAAAAGACCATTTTCGTGCGCCTGCAATTTTTCCATTTGTCCCAAAACTTCATCCTGAGGATTCACCAATACCACTTTTTCCATATGACAAAAATAAGGATTTTAAAACAAATTTTTAGGAGCTTAATCCCGCTTTCCGCTATATCTTTTTTGTTTTTTAGAAATTTTCGTCTTTGAATAGAACTATTACACAAAAACAAAAAAGGATGCCGCTGCAATCGGGGCTAGGGGATTTGTCGATAATTAGAACATTATCTATTAAAATAATCGACACAATTTTCGTCATTCCGTAGGAATCTAGAGAGCGAAGTTTAGATTTCTACGGAATGACGAAAATTGTGTTTTATAATTTAGTTTTTTGGATAAACTCCCAACTCACAAACTTGATTTCCACTCATTAGCAAAACCAATAAAATCTGCAACAGACAACTCTTCTGCTCTAATGTCAAGGAAAGGATGGAATTTCATATTTTCTGGAATACCAAGAACTTTCAAAGCATTGCTCATCTTTTTACGTCTTTGCCCAAATCCAGCTTTTACAATCTGTTTGAATAAGATTTCATTTCCGGCCAATCCTTCTTTTAGGTTCCTGGTCATCCGGATAACGCCGGATTTCACTTTTGGTGGCGGGTTGAACACATTTTCGTGAACCGTGAAAAGATATTCGACATCATAATAAGCCTGAACCAAGACGGACAAAATTCCGTAATCCTTTGTTCTCGGCTTTGCGGCGGTTCTTTCGGCAACTTCTTTCTGGAACATTCCGCTCATTTCCAGAATATATTGGAAATTATCAATGATCTTAAACAAGATCTGAGAAGAGATATTATAAGGAAAGTTTCCAATCACAGCGAGTTCTTCACCAAAAACTTCCGGAATGTTGATTTTCAGAAAATCACCAACAAAATGCTGCTCCTCTAATTTTTGGTAATGTTTTTTAAGATAATCGATGGACTCGTTATCGATTTCCGCAACATAGATCTCAGATTCTTTTTCGAGAAGGAATTTTGTAAGAACGCCCATTCCCGGACCGACTTCCAATACTTTTTTATAACCTTCAAAAGAAAGCGAGTCTACAATGTTGCGTGCGATATTCTGGTCTGTAAGAAAATGCTGACCAAGATGTTTTTTTGCTCTAACGTCCATTCTGCAAAGATAGAATTATATTTAACGAAAAGTCCAAAGAAGTGTTAAAGTCTTCAACTCCGCTCAGACAGACAATTGATATTCGGATGTCACACTGAGCTCCGTAGGAAGCAAATGTTTGTAGAAATAAATTACAAAAATGACTCAGCTCCTTAGGAGCGACACTAATAACCTTTAGTCTTCACACAAGTGACATTTTTAATTTTTACAGGTTTTCCGACTTTTTTGAGCATTCCGGTTTCCAAGTTTCTCTTAAAAACTGTTACATCTTGCGAAATAACGTTGGTTACAATAATGAATTTCCCAGTTTCATCGATTGCAAAAGTTCTTGGATGCTTTCCACCTGTTTTTTGATAGCCGATAGATTTTAATTTTCCGTCATTTAAAACTTTGAAAATTGCAATGTTGTTTTCATTCCCTCTATTGGTCGCATAAAGGAATTTTCCGTCTGGCGATATATGAACATCGGAACTTTCAAAACCTTCTTTTATTTTGTCTGGATGTGTTGCAATTCTCTGGATTTCTTTCAGTTTATTTTCAGAAAAATCATAAACCGAGATCATTCCAGCCAATTCCTCAATAGAATAAGCTAATTTTCCATCTTTGCTGAAAGTGATATGTCTCGGTCCGCTTCCTGGCCTTGTATGGATGAAAGTGCTTTGGCTGTCAATCAAAGGTTGTTTTTGTGTTGTGTCAAAAGGATATTGCAAAATCTTATCTGCACCCAGATCTGCAAAAAGAACAGATCTAAAATCCGGTGCAAAAACTACAGAATGTGTATGTGCTTTTTCCTGTCTTTTCGCCTCAACGCCACTTCCTGCCGTGAATTTAAAATGTTGAGCGATCGAATCTATCCTTCCATCGCCAAGAATTGGAAAGACGGAAATCGTTGCCTGATTATAAGTTGCATTGATGAGCCATTTACCACTTTTATCAACATTCACATAGACAGGATTTTCACCGCCTGTTTTCTGTTGATTGAGGAAAATCAAAGTTTTTTTATCGGCATCGAAAGCGAAGGAACTTACTGTTCCGTAATTCGGAGTTTTAGCATCGGATGAAGCGTAAATATATTTTCCGTCAGGCGAAACAGTAATGTAACCAGGATTAATAACATTTGAAGATGAAGCAACCTTAGTTAGTTTTCCTGTTTCATTATTAAGTTCATAAACGTAAACCGCTTCTGAACCTTTGTCCCAATTGTAAGACCCAAAAAACACAAATTGCCTTTGAGAATATAGATTAGTAAAAATTAAGAGACTTAATAATAAAGCGATTTTTTGGATTTTCATTGATGGGATTTTCATTGGAAATTGACTTATGACAGACTTAAATCTGTTTAGTCACAAATTTCCTAAAAATTCATCTGGAAACCAAACTGAACCCCGAATTTTCTTACGTCCGTATTGGTCGTTTTGTGATTCAGATAATTTCCTCTCCAGTTAAAATCAACTCTCAAAATCCTGAAATTCCCCCAACCGATATTTTCGATTCCGAAACCATATTCGTAATAAGGCTTATCTGGAGCAGTCAGGTTCATACTTCCTGCATTCATGTCGATAGTTTCCTGTTTCAGACTTCCGACCCCGGAACGGAAAAATGCAACTTCTCTTAGTTTCAATTTTTTAATTAATGGAATCTGAGAAAGAATTTTTCCATTGAAATGATGTTCCAAGAATAAAACCGCATAAGAGTCCGCCACGAATTCATAATAATTCATGAGAGAGAAAACGCCTCTCACCAAACCGTAAGATTGGTTGGCAGGCAGGACATTTTGTAAAGCGAGTGGGAGCGCATCAAAGTTTTTACCAACTTCCACATTCGCAAACAGTCTTCCCCAGTTTCCTATGATCACAGGCTGATAATAATAAAACTGAAGTTTGTTATAATTAAAATCTGAATCAAAAACGCCGCCTACACCTTTCGTATATTTAAGGATCAATGTTGGATTGGTCGCCAAAGCGGTCATCTCGTATCGGTCAACTCCGTAAGTGGAAAATTTGATACCCGGTCTGGCAATTAAAGTTGCCGTAAATCTGGTGTCGTTCAGATCATTTCTAAGAACGCCCTGTCTGTAATAATCGATGTTGAAAAGATTAGAATCGGCAGATCTGATGTTTTGGGTGGTGGCATCCAATTTGATCTGGAAGTTTTTCCAAGGTTCTATGCTGGTGAAAAAATTGTATTGTTTGACAGAACTCATCGATGTTGTTTCGCCGCTATTAAGAACAGAAGACGAGGCGAATGAACGTGTCATGATCCCTTCATCGGTCGTTAATTGAACTCCAAGCTGCAAAACATCTTGCCTGTAGCCCGCACCAATTTGGAAACGATTGGTCTTATTGAACATATATTTTGCTTCACCTCCGAATTTCCATTTTTCATCACGGAAACCATAGGCAGTATAGGCTTGAACCCTCCACATATCATTTTTTCCAAAATAAGTCCTGGCGCCGGCTCTTAATCTCAGACCTTCTATGTCGTTATATCCCCAGGTCTGAAAAATATTCCCGAAATCCAGCCATTTTCCAAAATGAATATAACCCGTGTTACCGATCTGGACCAGTTTTACAATCCGCTTGTATTTTGGGACATTTTCCAGTTCGTCATACATTTTGTAGATATTCTGTTCGCTTTCGGTCAGTTTTTCGGTCCTGTTTTCCTGCCAATAATTTTCATCTTTATCAACCAAATAATCTTCCGGAATATAGACCTTATTAAGAAAGGAATCATCTATTCCTTTATCGAATTCATAATTGGAATAATTCGCAACCCGCTTTGCGATCACACTTTTTGCTCCGTCTCTATCATTAAGGACAAGATTGAGCGTGGTCTCGTTTCTGGTCGGAATGAAAGTAGAATCATCCGGATTATCGAACTCAAGATCAGTAGCAATATTTTTAACAAAGTTGATATTGATCCTTTTATTCGTTTCCATCTCCACTTTCATCACATTATATTTGTCCATCGAAATATAGAGTCGACCTTTCAGAGCCAATGCTTCAGGATTTTTTGGAGTGAACCGGATCTCGTAGCTTCTGACCGTATTGACCTCGATCGTATCGGTAATGTTGTAATCAAAAATACCGAAACCGTCTGTGGAAACAGGACTTGTAAAACCAAGATTCAGATAATTGATCGTATTATCATAAATATTGATGTCCTTATACATGTTCTGAATGGTCTTCGCAACGATCTGATTGTTCTTAAGTCCGGAATTCCTTATGGCAAGAAGATCTTTCCTTTCTTTCTTAGGGTCGTTTTTTCCGTAGATCTGGGAGATACTTTCTGTTATGAAAAGCGGCAGAACCGCTTTTCCTGCTATCTCGGATGAATCGTTGTATTTGAAAATAATAGAATCTAAACCTTTGAATACTTTCTTTTTCGTAAAAGCACTATCGATATTATCTAATCGGAAATCGATTTTCTCGTAAATTTTATATTTGTAATCTTTATGGAGAAGCAGTCCGTTGGACTTCTTTTTTTTCCAGACCTGCTGCATGATCGCATAGGCAGGATTTTCTTTTTTATTTTTATACTTCTTTACCGATTTAATGGTAACGCTTTCAATTTCATTCTCTTTTTCGGTTTGCGAAAAAAGCAATCCGGAACACCAAATCAGAAAAAATGAAAGAATAATTTTTTTATCAAACATCGAGTCTTCGAACATTAAGCTATTAAAACTAAAATTTTATTAAAATATTATATGTGTAATGAATTATTTTCCTTTTTCATAAAAAATAACATTCACAGGTGCGCAAACAGGTATGGATTTCTTTGTAGGAGCAAGTTCTCCCGACTTCAGATCTCTGCTAAAAATGTTGATCCTATTGGTGTCCTGATTTGCGATCAAAACCAATTTGTTATTGGGACTGATTGCAAAATTCCTTGGATTTTTTCCAGTCGTTTTGATCTGCTGAATTTTTTTCACTTTTCCATCTTTCAGGATTTTGAAAGTGGTAATGTCATCTGCATCATCACGATTAGTGACATATAAAAACTTTTCATTATCAGATAAATGAATGTCCGCTGCCCTGAAATTGAACCTTACTTTTCTGGATAGCAGAGTTTCTTCCTGGATCAATTCTATTTTTCCGTCATCAAAACTTAAAACAGACAGATCCCCGCTAAGCTCCTGAACAAGGTAAATCAATTTTCCGGATTTATTGAAAGCTATATGTCTTGGTCCGGAACCTTTTTTCGCATCAAACTCGCCAACTTTTTCCAAGACTTTATCTCCGGATTTGTTGTATTTGAAAACATAGATCTTATCTAAACCTAGATCATTTGCCAACACATATTGGCCGTCCGGAGAAAACTGAACCTGATGGATGTGTGATTTTTCCTGTCTTTTTGGATTCACGCCTACACCTTCGAACTTGATATTCTGAAAAACATCAGATAATTTCCCATCAGCATATCTTTTAAAGACATTGATGCTTCCGCCGGAATAATTGGCAACAATGACATTTTCCTCATCAGAAATCAAAAAGCACGGGTCTTCACCTTGGGTTTTTCTCTCATCCTTTTTTATTAATCTGGTTTCATTTTCATCAATCTCAAATGAGGTAACTGTACTTTTATCTCCATTTTCATTGACCGAGAATAAGAATTTTTTATCTGGGCTCAAACTCACAAAACTCGGATTGATGATATTTTCTGTGTGATATTTGAGGTCGTATTTATAAGTGTTCTCATCAAAATCAAAAACATAAATTCCACCACTACTGCACTTGTCACTATTGGTGTAAGTTCCGACGATGATGGTGTTCTGTGCTGATAAATTGGCCATAAAAATTGTTGAGAAAATAATACTATTCCAGATTTTCATTCTAATTTGAGCTATTTTTACAGATAAATGTTAAATTTTGCCCGAATTTATTACATTAAAAATTAAGCCAAAGACCTTTTAAGAGAAATTAACTTTATTGCAAGGGAAAAGTCAGCGATTACCTGTTTGATTTTAATGCAAAATCACAAAAGCTTAAAGTTATTTTCATTGATGAAAGTCGCAAAAGTTTTATTAATGAATTTATTATTTATTAATGGCTTCGAGAGCCTCAGCCTGACAATGTGTGAATTTTACTATCAATGTCATCATGAGGTTCTCTAGGATATCAAAAGTGTTTTTTAGTTTGCGACTTATAAACGTTTTTAATAAAAATATTTAGTGCCTTTGCGTTAATACTTTTTTAAATCTAATTTTGTAAAAATATCTGGAAATGACTTGGAAAGAAGTTTTGAAACCGATCAAAGAAAGTGACTATTTTGAAAATCTTTGGAATAAGGTAAAAATTGAATACAATTCGGCGAAATGTTTTCCTCCGAAAAATGAAATTTTCCGTGCTTTGGAACTGACGGAATTTGATGATATAGAAGTGGTGATCATTGGCCAGGACCCTTACCATAATGACGGCCAGGCGAACGGACTTTGTTTCTCGGTTTCAGAAAATGTAACTGCGCCACCTTCGCTGAAAAACATCTTCATCGAGTTAAAGGACGATATTGGAATAGAAAGGAAAAACAAAGATCTGCAAGATTGGGCGAAACAAGGCGTTCTCCTTCTTAATGCAACTTTGACAGTGCAGGCGCATCAGCCAAATTCGCACAAAGACCTTGGCTGGGAAACTTTTACCGATTATATCATCAAGCAGATCTCTGATAAAAAACAAAATGTTGTTTTTGTTCTTTGGGGCGCATTTGCACAGAAAAAATCTGTATTGATCGACCAAAGCAAACACTTCATTATCCAATCCGCGCATCCTTCTCCGTTTTCCGTTCACCGAGGTTTTTTCGGAAGCAAACCGTTTTCTAAAATTAATAACTATCTATTAGAAAAAGGAAAAAAGCCTATTGTTTGGGGTTGATCTGAGTCTGAGAGTAGGAGAGTTTTTGAGTCGAAAATTCTATCAACTAACAACTAGAAACCATCAACAAATTACTCTTCTTTCTCATATTTCAATGTCACAGATTCGCTTTCTTCTTTTCCGCCGGGATAAGGTTTTAGATCAGTTAATGTAAATCTGTATCCTGAAAAACTGAAAGACTTGCTTACATTCTGTGGTAAGAAATCTCTTGTTCCAACTTGAAAATTGGTTTTCTGATTTCCATCAGTTCCTTCTACGTTGACCTTTGCAATGCCTTCCCAAACACAAGTCACATTAACCGGACAACGGCTGTCCTCTGCAATATTCAGGAATTCCAGACTTATTTTGGAATTTGGGATTTTTACAGATCTATTAATTCCGATTGTGATCGTGTTATTTCCATTTTCAGAAGTCTGAGTTTGTGACTGTGTCTTGCAATTGCTCATCAATAATAAAAGCGGTGCGAATAAAAGTGGTTTGAAATTCATCATTTATAATTTTAAAAGAAAATATAATAACCAACAACCAAAAACATTGCCAGTCCAACCATCAGACTGAATCCCGTTCCGTAAACAAACCCAATAAAAGCGCCTTTCATCGAATTGAAGGCTTTCTTTCGGTCGTTCATGTCATGTAATAATTCTCCAAGAAAAACACCCAGAAGCATTCCGATTAAAAACCCCAGAGGAATCGGAATGAAAAATAATCCCACAAGTGTTCCAATAAAAGAACCAATGCTTCCGTAGCGTGTGCCGCCGTATTTTTTGTTGGTTTTGGCTGGAATTACATAATTCAGAATTGTTGAAATTAATGTCAGTAAAATAAAAATCCAAACGTATGTCATTGGCATATTATTTTCTGTACAGAATTTGAAGATCAGTAATCCGCAGATACTCAATAGTAAGCCAGGTAAAACAGGAAGAAAAGTCCCCAGCATTCCTATAAAAAGGAGGAGCAAAGCGACAATATCTATAAATACAGAATCCATAGTTTTTAAATTTATTTAAAAATACAACATTCAAACTAATGCCAAAAGATTTTTTTTATCCTTAAATTTGTGAAATAATTCTCCTCAATGAAAAATGAACTTATAGATTACAAAGATTTTCTTCAGCAAATCAGTGATGAAATTCATTTCTTCTGCAAAGGCTTTTTTCCTGATGAGTTTGTTTTATCAATGCAGATCACACTTAAGTTTTTTCTTCTCATATTCCTCATCTATTTGGTTTCTTTTCTTCTGAAAAACGGAATCAATCTAGTTTTCAGATTCTTCTTTGATAAGGAAAAATAT
The DNA here is from genome assembly GCF_000426465.1 of Epilithonimonas caeni DSM 17710. Classification (GTDB taxonomy): domain Bacteria; phylum Bacteroidota; class Bacteroidia; order Flavobacteriales; family Weeksellaceae; genus Epilithonimonas; species Epilithonimonas caeni. Next base: position 378,564 of record NZ_AUFK01000009.1, on the reverse strand, counting down.
CCGGTGATGAAGTCTATTTATAAAGCAAAAGTGACCAATTCTGTTGCTAATATTTTAGCTTTAGGATTTGGGAATTATGCCTTGTTTTCGATTTTTTATAGACATCCGAAAAGTTTTGTTTTTCTAGAAAGATTAATTGGGATTTTGATTGTATTCGTGATTGCAAATATGGCTTTCAGATTTATCAAAGTTTTACAGAATTATTATTTGATTCAGAAAGATTATTATAAGATAATTGCCATTAATTCTATCTCACAAACAGTTAGGATTTTTGGAGGATTTATTTTTGGAGTAATTGCGATTTGTGTATTATTTGGAATCAGCAGTACAACGGTTTTGGGAAGTCTTGGAGCGATAACTGCGGTTATGGTTTTGGTTTTCCGAGATACAATCTTAGGTTTTGTAACAGGAATTCACGTAGCGACATCCAAGAATCTGAAAGTAGGAGATTGGGTGGCCATTCCAAAATATTCTATAGAAGGGAATATTGAAGATATCGATTTGTTGACGACAAAAATCAGAAACTTTGACAAGACACTTTCCACAATCCCAACATATGACTTGCTGACAACGGAAATTAAAAATATGCAGGTGATGTCTGAAACCAACACGCGACGAATTAAAAAGTCGATTGTTTTCAATATCAAATCGTTTAAGTTTCTGGATGAAAATCTTTTCAATGAACTGCTTAAAATCAATCTGATTGAAGATTATCTTCTTGAAAAGAAAAAAGAAATTGATTTGGAGAAAAGTACTTTGAAAAACTCTGACGAAATCATCAATGGAAAGCAATTGACCAACATTGGAACTTTCAGAATCTATGCTTACAATTATATCAAAAATAATCCTAATATAGACCAAACCGGAACTGTAATGGTTCGCCAAATGGAAATCACACCACAAGGGATGCCTTTGGAAATCTATTGTTTTACAAATGATTCTAATTGGGAGAATTTTGAACAGATCCAAGCCGATATTTTTGACCATCTTCTGGTGGCTTCCAAAGAGTTTGACCTCGAGATAATGCAGGTAAACAAAATATAAAAATCAATTATCATTTATAAATTATGACCAAACTTAGTGTCAATATCAATAAAATCGCAACGTTGAGAAATGCAAGAGGAGGCGATGTTCCAAGTGTAACTCAAGTCGCTTTGGGCCTGGAAAGATTCGGAGCGCAGGGAATTACCATTCACCCAAGACCGGACGAAAGACATATCACGAGAAAAGATGTTTACGATTTGAAGCCGTTGGTAAAGACAGAATTCAATATCGAAGGAAATCCTCACAGACCTTTTATCGATATGGTTCTCGAAGTTAAACCGGAGCAGGTGACCTTGGTTCCAGACGCTGATGATGCGATTACTTCCAATGCCGGCTGGGATTGCGAAAAGAATCTTGATTTCTTGAAATCTGTTATTTCAGAATTCAAACATGCTGGCATCAGAACTTCGATTTTCCTTGACCCGAATCCCGAAATGGTAAAATTCGCTGCAGAAACAGGAACGGATAGAATCGAGCTTTACACAGAAGCTTACGCAAAACATTATCCTAACCATAAAGAATTTGCTGTCGAATCTTATTTTAAAACCGCTGTTGTTGCGAGTGAATTTGGTTTAGGGATCAACGCCGGACACGATCTGTCACTAGACAACTTAAAATATTTTGCAGATAACATCCCAAACCTGCTGGAAGTTTCCATCGGCCATGCTTTGATTTCGGAAGCACTTTATCTTGGTTTGGAAAATACGGTGCAAGCTTATCTTAAGAGATTGGCGAAGTGGTAGATTTTGCTTAAATTTGAAATATGGATTCCGAAATTACCGTCAACGATTTTTCACCGCACCTCTTTTGGGATGTGGATTTGTCAACTTTTGATTTGGATAAACACTATGTTCACATGATTCAAAAAGTCTTGGAATATGGAAAAATTGAAGACTGGAATTTACTCAAGATGTATTACGGTTTAAATAAAATAAAAGAGGTTTCGCTAAATTTAAGAAGCCTTGATGCAGTTACACTTTCCTTTGTTTCTACTATTTTTAACATAGATAAAACCGAGTTCAGATGCTACAAACACAGACAGTTAGTCCAGAATTACTGGAACTCTTGAAGCAAATTATGAAATCAGAATTTTTTTCTGATTTTATTTTAGTTGGAGGAACAGCTTTGGCTTTGCAGATCGGACATCGTGATTCTATTGATATTGATATGTTCGGAAATTGCTTGATTGATGAAGATGCTTTTATCGATGAACTTGAACAATTTGGTAAAGTTATAAAACTGCAAAAAACCAAAAATATTCTTATTCTGTCACTTAACAATATAAAAGTTGATTTCGTAAACTATCGCTATCCGCTTCTTGAAGACTTTAAAACTATTGATGGAATCCGTCTTGCTTCAACAAAAGATATTGCTGCAATGAAACTCAACGCAATTTCTGGAAGAGGAAGCAAAAAAGATTTTATTGATTTATTTTTTCTTTTGAATGAATTTTCTTTGGAACAAATGATGACTTTTTATAATGAAAAATATCAGGATGGTTCTTATTTTATGGTTATGAAAAGTCTAACATATTTTGATGATGCCGAGTACCAGGATAGTCCGGAGATTTTCAAAAAATTTGATTGGGAAAATTGCAAGCAAAAAATCATAAGAGAATATCTTAAATTAAATCTATAATACTGAATTATAAAATTGTAATGGAAATTTTACATTCAAAAATATACGGAGAAGAAAGAATGGAAACGCCACTTTTGGTTTTCCACGGATTGTTCGGGATGCTTGATAACTGGGGAAGCTTCGGGAAAGAGTTTGGGGAATTGATGCCAACACATTTGCTGGATCTCAGGAATCACGGTCGCAGTTTTCATTCAGATTCTATGACGCACGATGATTTGGCCAACGATATTCTGGATTATATGGATTTTCATAAGATCGAAAAAGCCAATCTTCTTGGACATTCTCTTGGTGGAAAGGCGGTGATGCAATTCGCAATTAATTTTCCTGAAAGAGTTGAAAAGCTGATTGTTGCAGATATTTCTCCAAAAGCCTATCCGCCACATCATCAGGGAATTATCAAAGCTTTACAAACAGTCGATTTTTCTAAGGTTGAATCTCGTCAGGATGTAGAAAAAGTTCTTGGAGAATATATCCACGAGAAGTTTGTGATTCAGTTTTTGATGAAAAATCTATATTGGACGGAGGAGAAGAAGCTGGCCTGGAGATTCAATCTTGAAACTCTTGCTGCAAAATATACCGAGTTTGTTTCCAATGCAATTAAGTTCGGGGTTTTTAGTGGTCCGACTTTATTCATTGCCGGAGCCAATTCCAATTATATACTTCCGCAAGATGAGTTTTTGATCAGACAACAATTCCCGAATTACCAACTCATCAAAATCAAAAATGCAGAACATTGGGTCCAGGCCAATAATCCTGTTGATTTCAACGCCGCGGTGAAAGACTTTTTGCAGAATTAAATTATCTTTGTAATTCCTAAATGAAAAAATACCAAGAAACCATTTATAAGATCATTTTGATTTTTTCTGTTCTCATCAATATCTTTTTGATCATATTGCTGTTTTTTGTCCTCAGAGATTCACTTTCTGGTCACGGAGAATGGTTTTTAGAAGGCAGAAGTTTTTGGTATTTCATGGGTGTGATTCTCGCATATTCTATAGCGAATTCTATTTTCATCGTTAGATTTTTAAAAATCAAATCTATTAAAGAATGATTCTAATTACTGGTGCCACAGGGATTTTAGGAAGAGTTGTTGCTCTTGAACTTTTGAAAAAGGGGAAGAAGGTCCGTGCAACCAAACGAAGATCCAGCAACTTAAGAGATGTTTTAGAATCTTACAGGTTTTATACCGACCGGCCTGATTTTTATTTTGATCAGATAGAGTGGGTGGATGTTGATTTCGAAGATTTGGATTCACTTCAAAATGTTCTGAAAGATGTGGACGAGATTTATCATTGCGCCGCAAAAGTAAGCTTCAATCCAAAAGATGAAAAAAGTCTATACAAAAATAACTCTGGGGCAACGGAGAAATTACTTTTCGCGATAGACCCCTTGAAAATCAAAAAGTTTCTTTTTGTAAGTTCCATAGCCGTTTTGGATGGATTTAATGAAAAGGGTGAGATGGATGAGAATTCTGATTTTAATGAAAAACTTCATCATTCCGATTATGCGATTTCCAAATATATTTCCGAGATGGAGGTCTGGCGTGCTCAATATGAGGGTCTCAATACAGTTATCATCAATCCTGGTGTAATTATCGGAACAGGAAACTGGGGAAATAGCAGTGGTGATTTATTCAAAAAATCCTCTCATTCCAGAACTTTTCCTGGCGGAACTGCTTATGTGGACGTAAGAGATGTTGCGAAAATCGCTATTGAACTGATGGATAAAAATGCTTTTGCAGAACGTTTTATCATCATTTCTGAAAATGAAAAATTCCGTCTAGTTTCTGATAAAGTAAGAACTGCACTTGGAAAACCGAAAGCTAAATTGGTTCCAGAATTTATTTACAAAGTTTTGCCAATTATTTCGTTTCTTTTCGGATGGTTATTTCCGATTCTGAAATTATTGAGTAAAGATAACATCGAAACGGTAAGAACAGATTCCAAAGTCTCTAATCAAAAAATAACAGAATTTCTGAATTATCAATTTATTCCGGTTTCTGAAAGTATAGATTTCCATCTCAAAAATTACATGGAATCTCAAAAAATATAAAGATTATGAATTAAAGATAAATTTCATCAATAAAACAGAGTGATTGTAAGTCTATTATCTCATATCTATTATCTTTCATCTACTTAATTATCATTAATGAGCAACGTTACTAGTTTTCTTCAAAAAAACGTTAACCTATATCCGACCAAACCAGCGCTAGGTTTCAAAAAAGACCACGAATGGAAAGAGCTTGGCTGGTATCAACTCAAAAGATTAGTCTTTAAAACCGCCAACGCACTCAAAGCAAGTGGCGTAAAAGAAAACGGCAAAGTCTCTATATATGCGGATAATTCTGCCGAGTGGATTATTTTCGATTTGGCAATTATGGCGATTGGAGCGGTTACAGTTCCGGTTTATTCTACCAATGGCGAAGACCAGGTGGAATACATCATCAAGGATTCCGGAGCAGAGATTATTTTTGCAGGAAATCAGGAGCAATACAATGTCTGCCAAAATCTTTTGAAGAAAGGTTTGCCTCTTAAGCAGATTATTGTTTCGAAAAAATATATCAAGCTAAAAGAAAATTCTTCCTACTTAGAAACTTTCATCGAATCAGCATCGGAGGATTTGGAAATTGTTGAAAGAGGAGAAGATGATTTGGCAACATTGATTTATACGTCAGGAACAACCGGAGTTCCGAAAGGCGTTATGATCACACATTCCAATTTCCTAAAAGCGTTTGAGGCACATATGGAATTTTTCAAATTCAAACGTTTTGAAGACGAACATTCGTTGGCATTTTTGCCGTTGACACACATTTTCGAGAGAAGCTGGACATTGCTTTGTTTACATTTCGGTGCAAAGGTCAGTTTCCTGGAAAATCCAAAACTGATTGCATCTGCATTGACCGAAGTGAAACCGACAATGATGTGCTCTGTTCCAAGATTCTATCAGAAAATCTATGCAGGACTGAACGAAATGGTCAATTCCAGTTCGGATTTAAAAAAGAAGATATTCAGTTGGGCAATTGAGAACGGAAGTTTATTTTCCGAGAAAAAACGATTGAATCAAAGTATTCCATTTGGATTGAGTATTAAAAATAAAATCGCCAATGCTCTGGTTTTTGGTAAAGTAAAGAAAAAACTGGGTGGAAAACTTTGGTTCATGCCTTGCGGAGGCGCCTCTATTTCAGCTGAAGTGACCGAGTTTTTTGATGCAATGGGAATCCATATCACCGTTGGTTACGGGATGACGGAAACTACGGCTACAATTACAGCTTTTCCTTTTACTAAATATAAATACGGGACTGCAGGAAAATTATTAGGAGATTCTCAGATCAAAATTGGTGAGAATGATGAAATCCTAGTGAAAGGAAGCGGGCTAATGAAAGGTTATTACAACAAACCGGAAGAAACGGCGAAAGTTTTTGATAATGATGGCTGGATGAAAACAGGTGATGCCGGATTTATGGATGATGAAGGCAACCTTGTGATCACAGACCGGATCAAAGACCTGATGAAAACTTCCAACGGAAAATATATCGCTCCACAACCCATTGAGAATATGTTTTCGAATAACAGTTACATCAATCAGATAATGTTGGTGGCGGAAGATAAACCTTATGTAACTGCTGTCATTGTTCCAAATTTCGAATCGATGACGGAGAAAATAAAAAGTTTAGGTGTGACATTCACGAATTGGGTAGAAGTCGTGAAAAACGAAAAGGTACTTTCTTTTTATCATCAATTGATCGATGATATTCAGAAGGATCTTCCTGGTTTTGAGAAAATCAAAAAATTCGTTTTGATGCCTGCTGATTTCGAAATTCAAAGTGGCGAGATCACACCGACTCTTAAAATCAAAAGAAACATTGTCATCCAAAAATATAAAAGTATCATCGATGCAATGTATCATCACGAATAAGTTCTAACATAAAATCTCTGTGCAAATAGGGATTTTTTATTTTTACAAAATTCACTAAATTTACAAACCAATTTTATTAAAATCTAATTTTCTAAAGTATATAATGAACACACAGCAATTTGTAAACCGCCACATCAGTCTAAATGAAACTGACAAAGCGGAAATGCTAGACAAAATCGGGGTTAACAGTATCGATGAACTCATTTCACAAACCATTCCGGACAGTATCAGACTAGAGAAGGATCTGGAGCTTTCTGAGCCACTTTCTGAATACGAAATGTTGCTTCACTCCAAAGATCTGGCATCTAAGAATGTCGATTTTGATACGTATATCGGATTCGGGTATAACAACACGATCTTGCCTTCTCCGATCCAAAGGAATATTCTTGAAAACCCGAGCTGGTACACTGCTTACACGCCTTATCAGGCAGAGATCGCACAAGGTAGATTGGAGGCTCTTTTGAACTTCCAGACCGTAGTTTGCGACCTGACCGGTTTTGCAATGGCAAATGCTTCACTTTTGGATGAATCTACTGCGGCGGCAGAAGCAATGCATATGTTCTTCAATAACAGAACAAAAGACCAAAAGAAAAACAACGCGATTAAGTTCTTTGTTTCTGATCTGGTTTTACCACAAACGATCTCTGTTCTTAAAACAAAGGCAGAAGGTCTTGGAATTGATATTATTGTAGGGAATCACGCTACACATCAGTTCAATGATTCTTATTATGGCGTATTGTTGCAATATCCGGGTAAAAACGGAATCGTTCTGGATTATACAGATTTCATCACTTCTGTAAAAGGATTCGATTTGCAGGTGGTTGTAGCTTGTGACCCGATGTCTTTGGTTAAACTGAAATCTCCTGCTTCAATGGGTGCAGATTGCGCTGTTGGAACAACCCAGAGATTTGGTATTCCGATTGGTTATGGAGGGCCTCATGCAGCATTTTTCGCTTGTAAAGACGATTATAAAAGAGATATTCCTGGTAGAATTATCGGTGTTTCTCAGGATATGTACGGGAAACGTGCACTGAGAATGGCACTTCAAACCAGAGAGCAACATATCAAAAGAGAAAGAGCAACTTCTAATATCTGTACAGCGCAGGTTCTTTTAGCCGTAATGGCTGGGATGTACGCTGTTTATCACGGTCCAAAAGGTCTTAATTTTATCGCTGACCAAATCCATTATAAGACAAATGCTTTAGCAGATGCCTTGAGAATTTTGGGTTACGATATCGTAGACGAACCGGTTTTTGATACGGTAAAATTCAGACTTCACGAGGAAGAGAAAACGTCTTTGAGAATGAAGATGAGAGACCAGAAAATCAATCTTAATTATTTCTCTCAAGGGATTGTAAGTATCTCTATCAATGAAACTACAACGGTTGAAAAACTAAATAGATTGGTTGAAGCTTTTGCTCAGTTCAAAGCTAAACAAGGTTATAAATTGACACTTAAAGAAGAATATTCGATTCCGGCAGAATTGTTGCGAACGGATGAAATCCTTAAAGAAGAAGTGTTCAACAAATACCATACGGAGACTGAATTGATGCGTTACATCAAGCGTCTGGAAAGAAAAGATTTGTCTTTGACACATTCGATGATTTCTTTGGGTTCTTGTACAATGAAACTGAACGCGGCAACGCAAATGATTCCGTTGTCTTGGGCAGAATGGGGAAGTATTCATCCATTTATCCCGACAGAACAGGCTGGCGGTTATCAGGAAATGATTAAACAGCTTGAAAAAGATTTAGCTGAGATTACTGGTTTTGCAGGAACATCACTACAGCCAAATTCAGGTGCTCAAGGTGAATATGCAGGGCTAATGGTCATCCGCGAATATCATAAGAATAGAGGAGAAGGTCACAGAAATATTGTATTGATTCCTCAATCTGCACACGGAACCAATCCGGCTTCGGCAGCAATGGCGGGAATGAAGATCGTAGTTGTGAAAAATCTTGAGAATGGAGAAATCGATTTTGAAGATTTGAAAGCGAAAACTGAACAGCATTCTGAGAATCTTTCTGCGGTAATGATTACTTACCCTTCAACTTACGGATTCTTCGATGCAAACATCAAGGAAATTACAAAACTGATCCACGAACACGGCGGACAAGTCTATATGGACGGTGCTAATATGAATGCTCAGGTTGGATTCACAAGTCCTGGAAATATCGGAGCGGACGTTTGTCACTTGAATCTTCATAAGACTTTCGCCATTCCTCATGGTGGTGGTGGTCCTGGTGTTGGCCCTATCTGTGTGGCTGAACATTTGGTTCCGTTCCTTCCTACCAATGCTAATATCCCGGTAGGAACAAAAGATGCGATTGAAGGGATTTCTGCAGCGCCTTACGGTTCTGGATTGATTCTGAATATATCTTATGCTTACATCAAATTATTAGGAACTTCCGGTTTGAAAAAAGCTACTGAATATGCAATTCTTAATGCTAATTATCTGAAAGAATTACTGGCAGAACATTTCCCGATTCTTTACGCAAATGCGAATGGTAGAGTGGCACATGAGTGTATCGTGGACTTCCGTCAGTTCAAATCTTTGGGAATTGAAGTGGCTGATGTTGCGAAAAGATTGATGGATTATGGTTTCCACGCCCCAACAGTGAGTTTCCCTGTAGCCGGAACGTTGATGATCGAACCAACTGAATCTGAAAGCAAAGAAGAAATCGAGCGTTTTGCAGAAGCTTTGATCAGCATCAAAAATGAAATCGAAGAAATTGCCAACGGAGATGCAGATGCTTCAAACAACGTTCTGAAAAACGCACCCCATACAGAGCAATTGGTTATCTCTGACAATTGGGATAAACCTTATGGTAGAGAAAAAGCGGCTTATCCATTGGAATGGGTGAGAACGCACAAGTTCTTCGCTACTGTTGCAAGAGTGGATGAAGCGTATGGCGACAGAAACTTGATTTGTACTTGTGAGCCGATTGAAGCGTATATGTAAACTTTAATAATTAATGATTAATTACGAATTATAAATTATGATTCATTGATTATAAAAGAAAACTCTCCAAAATTGGAGAGTTTTTTTATTTACTATGGCTCTTAAAAAACACTACAATATCAGCAAGTGAGGATTTCGGAAATTCGTGACCTGCATTGCTTTGCTGAAGGACAAGTTCGGTATTGTTTTTTCCTGTGAAATAGGTTTTGTCTCCTTCGGTTTTTCCTTTATCGGTGATTCCAAGATTTTTTTTGACAATCGGGATAGACTGCTCCTGACTTTGTGGAGAAACAATTCTGTCATTGTTTCCGATGTACATCCAGACCGAAATAGGAACAGCATCGGAAATAAGATTGCCACCTTGTGCAGATGCGGAACAGATGGCTGTGATTTTGTCGCCTCTCATCTTCCAAAGTACGTTCGCAAATCTGGCACCGTTGGAATGCCCGATGAGATAGATTCTACTGTCGTCTATTTTATAACTCTTATGGATATCCGAAAAGACCTCATCAAAAAATTGGATATCGCGGCCTTCCAGATCATCTGTGAAAATCTGCCAGCCATTCATTCTACCATTCGGGTCAATGCCCGGAACTTTTCTACCAGGTAGGCCTTCCATGAAAATTACTAAAGCCTCTTTATAATAATTTTGAACATCAATCCTTTTACTTACAAAATTAGCATTGCCACCATGACCGTGAAAAACAAAGACCACCGGAACCTTACCTGATTTTGCAGTAGGTTCATAGATGATTGCTTTTCGGGATGTACCATCTATATTATAATTCTTTGTGGTTTGAGAAAAAATAAGAATGTTGAAAGCAAAGAAGAATAGAATAAAATATTTTTTCATACTTATAATAATTTCTTCTTTGGATTGTTTTGACCGGATAATGTTAAAACATGATAATTAAATTATATTGTAAACGAAATGGATTTTGTATTCTTTAAAATAATTTATGGACAGTGCAGAAACTCTCAGATGCCTATTTTAATTACCAAACTTTTGGTTCAAGATTTTAAAAATCAAATTATTTTAAAACCGGACTGCAACATTATTCTTTTAATATTTTAAGCGTCTCTATCAATGATGCCAGAATCTCTAAGCGCTGTTTTGAATTGAATCCAATTAATGACATTTTGAAAACGTGTAATTTTTCAGATTCAGAAGTGATAACATTCAAGTAAATAGTATTCCCTTTCAGATAAGAATGCTGTAATAAAGCTATCGGAAATTCTAAGACTGGAAATACAAAACTGTCTGCCCTGAGTGGATGTTTTCTCTTAATAGTTATAACATAACCTGAATTTTCAAATTCAGTATATCTTAATTTTGCAAGAGAAAAGGCTATTATAATTAATAATAACAGAAAGGAAAAGAAAATCACGTCTGTTTTTTTTAGTACCAAGAGGTACCATATTATAATTATTAGGTTCGTGGGAATCAAAAATAACAATAATGTTCCTACTGCTTCGATATTTTTTTTATTGCTTACTTTCATTGATGTAATGATAAAGCCAGATAGTCAAAAAACACAAATTAAAGGATAAATGATATCTCTTATAAAAAAACGACTATCTGGCAGATTTATAAAATAATAGAATTCTTGATCATGGTTTCCAAAATGTCCAACCTTCGCCATTAAAAAGTGCGAGCCTTTTAGCGCCGCTTTTATTGATGTATACCAGCATGCCGGGAGCTGGGTCCGGAACATCGTCAGTACTATCAACCATAGGTAAAACCATTGCTTTGGTGTCGGATTCTAGTACTAAGACGCCCTCTGCACTAGTTGTGTCTGATCCAATAATAACTTTGGCAGCAGACTCCTCGGTGACCACAGCTGAAGTTGGCTGAATATTGATGGCAGCAGAGATGTCAGCCGTATTTCCATTGCTTAAGTCTATCCATCCATCTGGCGATTCCGCAGAGGTCACTCCATTGTAGTACTTTATTTTTGCTTTTGTAGCATCTGTTGCATCTAATATCAATGTGCCTTCCACCAAGCCAGATCCGGAAGGTACTGTTCTGACATAAGGAAGAATGATACCTTTGTTCTGGCCTGTGGCAAATTCGAGAAGGACAGAGTCTTTTTGTCCCGCAGGAACTGTTCCTGCCGTATTCCCAAAGATTACTTGTGAAAAACTGAAATTGTAAAATGCTAGGGAAATTGCTAAAAATAAATTTTTCATTTTTTTCATTTATTGATTTTTACTCGATATATTTTGTTAGACAATTTGAAAAATGTTAAATATAATTCTGAAGAGCGGAATTAATTTTTTATACTTTTTTATTCTTATAAATAAACTATGGACAAGCTGGCTTATCGAAACAACTCCAAATGCCATCATGATAGATTTTCATACATTTTGCTGTCGTATCATATACCAACATACCTTCTTGAGGACTGGCTATTTTAGGTGCAATGACGATAGGACTATTTTGTCCTTCGATATCGATCGTTGAAAGTCTGGTGATTACAAACCCTTTTGTATTGGACTCTAAAGCAATGTGTCCTGATTTTCTTACCATAGGCCAATTACCCGAATCATCGCTTCCGGCTCTTTTTAATAGAGTGATGCCTGTTTTTGTGTCTGGGCCATTACCCGTAATCAGTGGTGGTCTGTAGCATGCACACGGAGCGATATTCAACCCGTAACCATAACCGTCCATGATCGTAACGCCAACGACATTTTGTGTAACAGTAATGTTGTTGGTTCCTGACTGGTTCCACGTGATTGTATTCAATGTGTTCCCATTTGTTAGGACAAGAGGGAATAATGGACCATAAGAAGCTTTGCTACCAAAAAGCGAGATCGCTCCTGATGGGCTAATAACTATACGTATCAATGGATTTTCCGCATTTCCTCTCATTTGCCAAATTTGTGCTGATGCTCCATTATCAGTTGTATTTGTTTCATATTGATCTCCATCGGCAAATTGAATGTTGATGCCGGATGTTCCGGAAGATTGAAACTGAAGTTCCTGCGTGGCAATGAGCGTACCATTTATATTTAGATTAAAGGAATTGTCCAGTTCATATATATCAAGTGCAAACCCATAGTTAGAAGGTGGTTGTGTGATATTCTGAGTTATAAAAGGTTCTGGCGAAGCAGAATAATTCCATTGAAAAGTATTACCATTGACAGGTTCTGTACATACCTCTCCGGGAGTGAACGAAACTGCATTGTTTGTCAAAATATTATTGCAATTTCCTCCCAGACCATTGTTGGCACATTCATATTCAGCATCTGTTGGCGGAACCCCAGGAGTTGTGTTTGTAGCATCTGGGTCGGTAACATCATTAGGACGGAGGATTGATGCTTGCGACTGAATGCTCCCTGTAATTGATGGATTTGTAATATTTACAGTAATAGAATAAGTAATTTCACAACCATTAGGAAGGTTTATCTCCGATGAATAAGTATGGGTAGATGAATTATATGTCAATACTACAGACTGACTACCGCAAGAGTTCCCTGTGAAAGTAAATGATTTAGGGTCTAACCCGGAAGGGAGAGTAAAAGTAAAAGGAGCACCTTCCACATCGCTGGGACCATTGTTTTTTACCTTGATAGTATAAGTAAGGTCATCTCCTGTGGTTACGTTGGTTTTATCTACGGTTAATGCTGTAACTTGCAGGTCGGCTGTCTTAACAGTGACGGATGTATCAGATTGCGCTATTGGTCCTTTGATATATGACCAGGTATCTATCGATTTTTCATTTCCAAATCCATTTCCAAGATTGGCTGTTGGTAGCGGGTTTGTATTGGCCGTCTGTTGACCCCACATATGTCCGCCTGTTCCTGTAGGTCCGCTTAAAGAACCGTTAACACTTGTATTGAGGGGATTGGAAGCTTTCCCTTGATTATTCCCGGAAGAGATGGTGATATCAGTATCATCCCAGTATACACGGAACCGCTCATTGGACGAGTCCATCCCATTCAAAAGTTCTAATACGATACCAGATGGATTGATCTCCATGTCGATATATGGAAAATGGACCTCCGCGCCACGTAGCTGTACCTTTATGCCTATAGGTTGATCTCCTTGCGGTAAAGTATTACCATTCCCATCTTTACCATCCCAAAAAATAGTATTGGCACCAGCATCTGCTATTCCTGTCAATGTTCTTGTTGCAAAACTTGCTGGCGTAGATAAACTTTCAATACTAACGGTGTATGATCCTAATACAGCAGCATTGAAATTTATATAACCTCCTTTTATACTGCTTACTTGTCCTGGTGTGCTTTCTGCTCCCACGAGAGCTACATTGTTTACAGTAGGTGTTATAACATTATTTTTAAGCCATGTGCTATTTCCGGGTACGCTACCACTTGCACTTGTCGGCATATCTGTTGCTGGTTGGGCATAGAATATTTTATGGGTTATATTCTGTGCTGTATCAGCGGCTGTTGGTGGTTGAACATACGATGATATACCACTCGAAAAATCCATACTCTTATAGAGATTATTATTTCCGGATATAAATCCTCTATTGTTAACAAAAAAAGTAAAACCAACGCCATTACTGCCGTTGTTATTCACCCTGTAGATATAACCATCCCTTGTGAGTGCAAATAATTCTCCATAAAATCCTGAAGTTTGACTACTGCTTATATGTAGATTCACGACATTGGTATAGACACGTCCAGGCACCCATGCTCCTGAAGATTCTACTGAAATATCCCAGGCTGCGATCAACTCTGTACTTGTTCCCTGCGTCCAATTGGAGTCTGCTGCCACACTGGTGACAGAAGGGGAGCTGGATGAGCTAACATCACCGGTCGGTAAAAAATCTATTTTCCAAATTCCTTCCTGATTAGATGCTGCTGTCCTGTTAAATGTAGAATATCGATTACCTCCTGTCCCTTGTGAAGATAATCTAGGCCCAGCCAGTTCAGCGGTTCTGTTAGTTATTTGTCCTATTGTATTATTTGCTGATGTATATACAGTACCATTCGGGTCTGTCAAAGTAATTCTTCCGTTCCCAATTCCCTGAGCACTGGATGCAACATGTAATATTTCGCCTGCTTTAACATATGCATAATGCGTTCCTGTGGTCTTAAATGGCCAAGATGCCAGAGTTGTACCCGAGGTTCCATTATAGGAATTGCTGTACAAAAATGCCCTTCCTCCCAAGACACCACTTGGATAAAGATTTTTTGATCCATCTGCGAAGAGATAGCTGCTGTTGATCAGCAATAAGGTTGTCAGTATGATTCGCCAGAAGCCAAGAGTTTGTAAAGTTTTTTGTTTCATTTTTGTGTTCATTAAGTATTGGGATATAAAAATATTTTCAGTCTAATATTTGGGCTTGTCGAGATTGAGAAATATAGAATGCGGCTATGTGCAATGCTTTGTAACAACAATAGTGTAAATAATGCATTGGTATAAGTATAGGCCGATTTGACCGGTATAATTTTGATGAAGGTTATAATGCTGCTCGATCGTATTTGTAGAGAACTGATCCATGGTAATGAGAGATCATACCTTAAAAATACTTTTCCCAATATAAGATCGGGAAAAGTAAGTGCTTTTTTCATCATTTGTATTTTGTAGTGTTGCAAGAAAACTTTTTACGAAAGTACAGGCAGGCAAAGCCTTAAACAAACATTGTTAAGTGCGTATTCGGGAAAATGAATAAACAAAAATGGATGAAAATTAAAAAATAGGACAATTGTAAGCTTTAGAAATCAGCAATATACATTTTCATGGGAAAGAAAAGTTATTTTATTGCTTCATTGCTTATTTTACCAGTAAATTAGAGTTCTTTTTTAAATGTTCGATGAATTGTGATGGTGACAATTCTGTTATTTTCCTAAATGCTGCAGCGAATTTACTTTGGGAAGAAAATCCAACTTCTTCAGCTAGTGTGGAAATTTTATATTTATGATATTGAGGGTCATTTTTTAATTTATCGATGATATACTTGATACGTAATTCGTTGATGTAATTCTTAAAGTCTTTCTTTTTATATGTATTCACAACATAAGAAAGATATTTTGTATTGGTATTACAATATGAGGCCAAATACGAAAGGGAGACTGTGCTGCGGGTAAATAATTTTGATTGTTCAAACTTCTCGAGCTTAAGCAGTATTTTTTTCTCTGTCGCAGGCGTCATCATGGTATTTTGTTCTGAACCTTCCGATTGATCGTCAGAATTGGTTTCATTATGGAGCTCATTGTTAAGATTATTTGGGGGAATTTCAAAATTCAGGTCCTGGGTCTTTATCTGATTCTCCATGAACTGCTTGAATTTATTGAAATTGTTTTTTTGTCTTCTTCTATATAAAAAAAAGTAAATTATCCCCAGGATAATAAGCAACAATGCTATCCAAATTGCAATGTTTTTTTTCTCCGTTTCCTTCTTTATGTCATCATTGTTTTTGGTAAGTTTTGAAACAGAGTCGCTTATGAAGGAAGAAGAGTTGGTTGTGATCTTATCAATAATCGAGTCTTGCTTGACTTTGGTCTCTTGAAGCTTATCGATATCCTTGGTCAAAGCGTAATACTGTTGGGTGGTTTCGTAAATCTCGCTCTTTAAGCTTAAATATGATGATTCTTCTGCAAGACGTTTAGCCTCATCCAGTCTTTTTTTTGCCTGATCAACATCTTTTTTTGCGATAAATATCCGGGCAATGCCATTGATAACAAGTGCTTTCATAAAATTGTCCGGCATTTGCCCTAGATTTTTGAGTGCTATGTCATAATAGCCAAGAGCCTTATCGTATTCTTTGAGATAATAATAATTCAGGCCTAAAAGCTGATTGTTGTTAGCGATTATAAAAGGATTGGTTTGCCCATTTAGATCAAAATATCTTTGAGCTTCCAAAACATAAGAAACCGATTTCTTATAATTCTTCATCTCAAGTTCATAATAGGCCTTTTCCTGCATAATGAAGCCCATGGTCTGATCGACAATTTTTTGGTCACTGATCTTTTTTGTGGCTTCTATCGTTTCATCAATATACTTTTTAGATTGCTCAAAAAGTTTCAGTTGCCGATATTGAGAAGCGAGAAAGCCTGATATTTTGGCCTTCCATATGAAATCATCATTATCATTGCTTATCTGCTGCGCTGTAACTGCATATCCGATAGCTTTTTTGATATCACCAGACTGTTGCAGTAATGATGCGGATAACATAAGGCTTTTTATCTTGAAACGAGGGGTTTCCGAAATGCTATACAGCGAGTCAGCGATTTTCAGTGCTCTGGGAAAATCTTTTTGGGAAATATCAATAAAAGTTTTTGTATAAATCTTATTGTATTCTTCAGGATTCTGTCCGCTGATTCTTACGAAAACTACGGTAATTAAAAAAAAGAAAATTTTTCTCCAATTTTTTTGGTATAACCTCATCTATATTGCGTTATGTAAATAAATTTCAAATTTAATAAAGATGTTGTATGCAAAAAATTTAATGACCGATTTTCTGTAAAATTTGTTAGTCCTTTTTCGGTAAAAGGATCTGTCAAAACTTTGAACAAGTACTTAATAAACAATGTTTTATTATTAATTTAAGCATCTGACATCAATAAGGTTCGGAAATTCGCAGAAAAGCTTCCCAAACAAAGCTTGCCCATCTTTACAATAGATATTCTCAGTATACTTTGAAAAGTTTATGAATTGAATGCTGTTGGATCCATGATCAGGAACTCCTTCGGGGCCAATACTGATCATCTTCTTTTCATACAATCTGACAGGCATTTTAAGCTGAATTCTGATTTATGATATTCTAATTCCTCATCAATCTTTTTCCAGATAGAATCAAAAATATTTCTATTGATTTTTTATGATTTCTTTACGGTTTTATCGTTTTTTTCTTTCAATTGCTTTTTCTATATTTAGACGTTTTTTATCGCATTGTGCGGAATTTATTTTTGAATATTAAAACCTAAAAAAGAACAACATGATTTATGACTGTACTCTTGCAAAAAGGTCAGAAAATTGATATTAGTTCGATCAAAGATATAATTGAGAAATGCATAGTGGACAAACGGATTAAATAATTATTTGTGGAAATAGATATAGATTCATACGAGCATTTTTCTTTTGATCTGTGGATGACGATCATTAGGTCCAATCCTCAATTCAAACCGAAAAGGACAGTCTTATTAAAAGAATATTTTGATATTGATAAAAATGTAGAGGAAATTAATAAGGTTATTCGTCATTATGATAACTTGTTCAATGTCATTTCAGAAAAAACAGGCAATCATATAGAAAGAGAAGAGGTTTTTTTCCTGATATTAGCATCTTTGGGAAAAGATATACAAGGGATCTCTGTGGATGACCTTCGCGGATTTTTTATTCGATCAGATAAGTTGTTCTTGGAAAACATTCCGCTGATAATTTGGAAAGATATTGATCATTTACTGAAAAAAATAAAAGAAAAAGAAAAAACAGCAAGTATCCTGAGCAATACAGCTTTTATCCATGGAGATTCTCTGCGGAAGGTTTTAAGGCAATTGGAGCTGGAACAATATTTTTCCTTTATGATTTTTTCGGATGAAATAGGAATGTCAAAACCGAATATTAAAATATTTGAATATCTTTATAAAAAAACACAAGAATTACGACCACTGCACCGGTCGCAGATCATCCACGTAGGTGATAGCAAAATCGCCGACCAAAACGGTGCTCTATCATACGGGATGAATGCAAAACTGGTGAAATTTTAAAAACATGAATAAGAGATTTAGTTTACACAAAATAGAAAATGAGTTTGATTGTCCTTTTGATGAAGCAGGATACAGCCGGTTCAAATTTGGGGACACTTATTATGCGAAGTCATTTGCGACAGAATTATTTGACGGGTTTATTAAGGAATTTGGACAAGAGATCTTGGCCCAGAATGAGATCATCCTTTTTCCGAGCCCTTACAATTCTATCCCTACCGCATCTAATTTTCTATGTTCCTATTTCAAAGAACATCTTAATTATTTTTTATTTGAAAATAATAGGGCAGGTTGCATAGAAGGAAAGATACACAGACAACAGACTTATGTCCAGGATTATGGGAATATGAGCTTCGAAGAAAGGATCACACTGATTTCCAATGATACTTATTATATTGATAAAAGCTTTGTTGACGGGAAATTCTGTATTTTTATAGACGATATAAAGATCACGGGAAGCCATGAGAAAACTGTAGATAGAATTTTGAAAGAATATAATGTGAATGGGGAATTCATTTTTGTCTATTTCGCAGAATTGATGAATAATGATATTCATCCAAAAATTGAAAACCATTACAACTATTACAGGATCAAGACCACACAAGACCTGATAGAAGTGATGAATAGTGAACATTTCCGATTCAATACAAGGATCACCAAGTTCATATTATTGATGGAAGATTCTGATTTTGAGCAGATCTATCAGAATATTTCCGGGCAAAGACGTGAAGAAATGTTACACTGGGCGATAAGCAACAATTATCATCAAGTGGAAGAGTATCAAAAAAATATTATTAAATTAAAAGATAAAGTACAATGGCAATTAACTTACAAAAAGGACAAAGACAAAACATTAACGCTCCAAAATTCACAATCGGTCTAGGTTGGGATGCTAATAATTCTTCTACGGGAGGCGCTTTTGATCTGGATGCTTCAGTTTTTGTATTGGGAGAGAATAAGAAATTGATAGCTGATGAATTTTTTGTTTTTTACAACAATCTTCAAACGCCGGACAAAGCGGTAACACATACGGGAGATAATTTGACAGGAGATGGCGACGGCGATGATGAGCAGATCAAAATAGACCTTACGGGAATAGATTCCAGGGTCAAGGAGATCATCGTAGTGGTAACCATCCATGAGGCTGATACCAGAAATCAAAATTTCGGACAGGTAAGGAATTCATTCATCAGGATCTTCAATACAGAAACGAATGAAGAGATCTTGAAATACGAACTGGACGAGGATTTCTCCATAGAAACAGCAGTGGAATTCGGTAGGATCTATGAGAGAAACGGAGAATGGAAATTCGAAGCGGTAGGAAACGGACAAAGAGAAGGTTTGGCCAAATATTTAAGTTTATATCAATAATGGAAATGGATTTACCTCAAGTTACCAATACTGTCATTGACAAAAATGGCAACGTAGATCTGGCTCAGCTCCAGACTGTTGATGTTCAGAAATATGATAGCCTTTCTGGCTCAATAGATGAACAGAATCCGAATTCGATCATCAATTTTGGATCGGAATTGCAGAATTCTTTAGCTAATCAAAGCGATTCTTTTCTGAATAATGTCAGAAAATCAAATTCTGGCGAAGTAGGTGAACTTATCAATAAACTTTTGGTAGAGCTTAACTATGTCGATGTTGATGAACTGGAAGGAAACTCTGTGAAAAAGTTCCTTAAGAAGATCCCGTTCTTCAAGAAAATGGTGACCTCTGTAGAAACTTTGTTTGTAAAATATGATAAGATCGTCAATAATATATCTGATATTTCTAACAAAGTGAATGCAGGTATTATCAATTCCACAAAGGATAATGCTGTTTTGCAAACGATTTTCACAAGCAATATAGAGTCTGTAAAAAAAATCGAGGACTATATCATTGCAGGAAGCCTCAGAATGCAGAAATCCAGTGAGGAATTGGCTTTGATGGAGATCAATGCGGCCAATTATCAGGATTATCAGATTGCTGACAAAAGAGATTTTATTGCAAGATTAGACAGAAGATTGGCCGATCTGAAAGTCGTTCGTTTTATTATATTGCAGTCGTTGCCTCAAATCAGATTGATTCAGAACAACAATGTTTCTATAGCTGAAAAAGCGCAAACTATTTTGACAACCACACTTCCGGTTTGGAAAAACCAATTGACCTTGGCAGTTGCAATGCACCGCCAGCAACAGAATATCGATGTCCAGAAAAAAGTGTCGTCTACTACGGAAGAAATCCTTAGAAAAAATGCACAGAGATTGCAGCAAAATACGATAGATGTTGCCCGTGCCAATGAACAGACCATTGTTTCGATAGACACACTTCGTGATACGACAAGTTCCTTGATCAGCACTTTGAATGAAGTGAAACAGATCCAACAACAAGGAGCGCAGTCCAGACAACAGTTAGATATTGAGTTGAAAAACCTTGAAGATACTTTGAAAAAACAAATTCAAAATTCTTAAATTAGAAATTGGACCACAATAAAGAGATATTAAAAAAAAGTAAAAAAAGATTACAGAAACTAAAGCTTCTGAGCAAGTTTTTTGATAAGGTAGAGATCATCAACATCATCATTAGGACAGAACTTATTCAATCTTATTTTGATGCTGACTCCCTTAACGGACTTGATATCAATAAATTGGAATTGTTTCATTTGCAATATACTGATACGCTGATCGTCCTTTTAGAAAAAATCAAAAAACAAAAAGAGGCCAATATCCTTGCAATCTATAAAGAGATGGATACTAATGAAGAATATATTGATAAATATGTATCTCAAAAAAGTGGTGAAAAAAACTTCGACATCGACAGGAAATATCAGAATGCTCTCATGTCAGGATTCTTACGGGCATTGTATGATAATTTGACGGACAATAAAAAAGAAATGGATTTTACTAAAATCAAAAGCCTATCGAATAACTATTCAATCGATTATTATAGGAAAACGGCTAAAAGAGAATACCTGATGAGTTTTTCGGATACCAGATATTATGAATATAACAATATAAAAATAGAAAGAAAGTTATTAGGAAAACTGAATGCCGGGAATTTCAAGGTCAGATTTGTCTGTGGATATAATATCGAAGATCAAGTTTTTGAATTGTATAAAATATCTGATAACGAGGAAGATTTTATCTGGAATTTACAAACCAATGAGTTTTATTTCTTGGCAGATGATATCGCCTTGCTTCTGGATAGATCCGCCAACACTTGCTCGAAAAAAAGTATAATAAACGAGCTGAAGAATCGTAATGCCGAATTGAAAACAAAATCAGAAACTATCAAAACCGACCTTCCGGAAGATATTTTACTATTATTAAAACGATACAAGGAGACCTTGGATAACCAAAAGGTCATTGATCAGGTGATCAATGTAGATGAGGAAATGAACATCCTCAATTCTATGCTTAACTTAAATTTAAATAACAAATTACAATAACATGGCAATTAATTTACAAAAAGGACAAAGGATAAACCTTCAGAAAGACAATGGATCTACATTACAAAATATATGTGTGGGTGTTAACTGGGGTGCAATCGAGAAAAAAAGCTGGTTGGGAAGCATTACAAAAGAAGCTGTAGACCTGGATGCAAGCTGCGCTTTGTATGATGAGGCTAAAAATGTGTTGGACGTTGTGTATTTCGGGCAGCTAAAATCCAAAGATGGATCTGTGAGACATAGTGGGGATGACCTTACCGGAGATATGTCCGGAGATGATGGTCTTGATAACGAGGTGATCACACTAGACTTTTCAAAATTAAGTCCAAATGTGAATTATGTGGCATTTGTCCTTAATAGTTATAAAGGTCAGGATTTCAAGACCATTCCATTTGCTTCTATCCGGATCTATGAGGGAACTCCTACACGTGTGACGGAAGTTTTTGCTACATATAATATTGCTAAAGGTGACAATTTTTCCGGACATGTTGCCATGGTAATGGGCGTATTCTACAAAAAAAATGGCGAGTGGAAATTCAATGCAGTGGGAGAACCTACTCGTGACAGAAAACTACAAGAAACTGTAGAGACCGTGAAACAGAATTATTTATAAAAATTAAATAATAGAGCTGATCTGCAAAACGTTTACACAATTATAGCTCTTTTATTATTTTGATAAGAGCTGATAGATGTAAAACGTAAAAAAATAAAAATAGTTATGGATAAGAGTATTATCGATTTGCATCCTGGTCTTATAATAGGTTTCGCTATCGTTGTGGTGGTGATGTTATTATTAGACCTTGGGATTTTTAACAAAAAGGCGCACGAGGTGTCTTCCAAAGAGGCTACGATCTGGACTATTGTCTGGATCTCTTTATCAATGGTCTTTTCAGTTGTCGTTTATTGGGTATTCAATCAGGATGCGGGCGGACATGCTTTGGCAATAGAAAAGTTCACCCAGTTCCAGGCCGCCTATTGGATAGAAAAAGCGTTATCAGTTGATAATCTCTTTGTATTTATTTTGGTGTTTGGATTTTTCAAAGTTCCAAGACATCTTCATCATAAGGTTTTGTTTTGGGGAATTATTGGTGCATTGATTTTCAGAGCTATTTTCATTTTTGCAGGTGTTGAGCTTATTGATTTGACCTACCTGCCAGAAATGGATGTTTTTGGTCATCCAGTAAAGATCAATGTGGTAATGACACTTTTCGGACTGTTCCTGATCTATGCGGGAATCAAATCCTGGGGTGGAGGAGATGATGATGATGAGCAAGATTACAGTGAAAGTGCCGGGGCAAAATTGATCAAAAGTTTCTGGAAAGTTTCTGATAATTATGATGGCGACAAGTTTTTCACTGTACAAAACGGAATAAAAATGGCAACGCCTCTTTTGGTTGTAGTTGCAGTAATTGAGTTTACGGATGTATTGTTTGCAGTAGATTCTATTCCAGCGATATTTGCGATCTCGAAAGATCCATTTATCCTTTACACATCTAACATTTTTGCAATTTTAGGGCTTAGGTCTTTGTATTTCCTGCTATCCAATTTCATTTACATGTTCAGCAAATTACCCTACGGATTGGCTGTTATCTTGAGTTTCATTGGAGTTAAAATGTTGATCTCGCCTTGGTATCATATTTCGTCTCCTGTTTCATTGGGAATTGTTGGTGGCATCTTGATCTTATCAGTTGTCATCTCTATAATGTTTCCGGATAAAGAGGATGAAAGTAAAGACGCAGTGTAGTAATATTTGAA
Source organism: Epilithonimonas caeni DSM 17710 (assembly GCF_000426465.1). Lineage (GTDB taxonomy): Bacteria > Bacteroidota > Bacteroidia > Flavobacteriales > Weeksellaceae > Epilithonimonas > Epilithonimonas caeni. Next base: position 355,138 of record NZ_AUFK01000009.1, on the reverse strand, counting down.
ATAATAAAAAATTAAAGAAGCCGAATGAAAATATTCGGCTTTTTTTGCACTTTGAAATTTAAAATTTATTTTCCAAATAAGTAATGTTTTGATTGTCGGTAAAATTTATATAAAAAATTAAGATTTCCACCACTCAGAAAAACTTTGAGAATCATTATCGAACTCAAGTTTTTCACCAATTAAAGGTGTGAATATTCTGAAGTTTTTATCTTTAGAATTTTCTGATAATTTTTGTAAAGGTTCATTCCATGAATGTTGAGCTAAAGCGAATTTCCCTGAATGTACGGGCAAGACATTTTTAGCATTCAGTTCTTCTGCAACTTTTACGAATTCATGTGGTAAAGTGTGGATGTATTGCCATTTTTCATTGTATTGTCCGTTTTCCAAAATAGCCCAGTCAAAAGGTCCGAACTTTTCCCCGATTTCTTTAAAATGAAAATCATAGCCGCTATCACCACCCACAAAGATTTTTTTAGTCGGAGTTTCCAAAACATAAGATGACCAGAGTGTATTGTTTCTTTTGAACATTCGTCCGGAAAAATGGCGTGCCGGAGTAGAAGTAATTTTGAAATTTTCAGTTATTTCTGCATCCTCATACCAATCGAGCTCAATGATCTGATCTTCATCAAAATTCCATTTTTCAAAATGAGAACCAACACCCAGACCACAGATCACTTTATCAATTTTTGACTTTAAACTTTTAATGGTCTTATAATCAAGATGGTCGTAATGGTCGTGGGAAATAATAAGAAAATCAATCTCCGGGAAGTCTTCTGAAGAATAGATATCCGTTCCTGTAAAAGCTTTGGTAGTTCCGGGGATTGGTGACGCATTTCCACTGAAGACCGGATCAACCAAAAATCGTTTTCCATCCAGCTGAAAATAATAAGAGGAGTGTCCCATCCAAACCAGGAAATTGTCTGAGATTGGCTGCTCCTTCAGATTCTGTTTTTTAGTTGGCAGGAGAAAGTCTGGTTTTTTGTTTGCGGTTTTATCGGTTAGGAATTCCCACATCACTTTTCTCATTGTGTAACCTTCCGCCAAAGGTGGTGTAAAACTCAGGTTTTGAAAAGCACCATCTCTGTAATTAGATGATTGTTTCATTCTTACAAGGCGTTTTCCTTCGGCCTTCCCTCCGAATACAGGAAGGTTATAAAGATAGATTGCTGAAGCCAAAAGCAGGATGAGAAATGTAATGATCATAATTTATTCAGTCGTTTTTTTTACTAATAGTAACCATTCGTTATCAAGGATCTTGTAACCTTGTTCATAAACGAAAAAGTATTGTGAACCGTTTTTGTACGTTACGATCTGTGTGATATACTCAAAATCGAAACCGGCACTTAGTAACTTAAGACGATTGACTTTTGTTTTTCCTTCAAAATTATATTCAGAAAGTATGCGATAGTTTTTGCGGAGCTTGTTGTTGATGTTCCGCATATAGTTTGTAGAAGTTTTGTTTTGCTTATTGTTATAAGCATTGCGACAGGCATCGGAACAGAATTTCTTATCCGATCTGCCGATTATTTTGTCGCCACATTCCGGGCATGTTGGAGTTTCCATTTGTGTGTTTGGTTTTTTTATAAAGATAGATAAATTATATTCATTTACAAATGATTACAAACGGATATAAATGCTTTTTAACCGAATCAATTTTTCCTTTTGATGAAAATTTGCAACAAGAAAATCAGGAAACAGACGATACGTCCTGCTTTTAAAAAATCTAATTTAAAAATTTAATATTATGTCTTTAAGAAACAAAGTGATGCTTATCGGCCACACAGGGAAAGATGTTGAGGTCTTCAATTTCGAAAATGGTAACAAAAAAGCGAATGTTACGCTCGCAACCAACGATTTTTATACAAATTCTGCGGGCGAAAGGGTAGAAGAAACACAATGGCACAATTTAGTCGCCTTTGGGAAAACTGTCGATATTCTCGAAAAATATGTTCCGAAAGGAAAAGAAATTGCCATCGAAGGAAAATTGACCTACAAATCCTATGATGACAAAGATGGGATAAAACGATTTGTAACAGAGATTAGAATTGATGAATTAATTCTTCTAGGTTCAAAATAATTGTTAAACCTTGGCAAGCTTCTAAGGTTTGTCAAGGTTTTTATTTCCAAAATATCATTATGAAAGTTAAAGCTTTGAAGGTAAGGATTTCCGAGGGATTTCAAACTAAAGATGAAACTCTCGTCAATGATTTTCTTTCCAGATACGATGTAGTGAATTTGAATTCAAAATTAGTTCAGGATGAAATAAATTATTGGTCCGTTTTAGTCTATTATCAAGAAAAGTCAAAACAGACCAATTCTAGTAAAGTCAGTGTGAACTCAGAAGAAGAACTTTCCGAAGAAGAGAAAATCATTTATAATAAACTAAAAGATTGGAGATTCGAAAAGTCTAAAGAACTTAATCAACCTCCTTACATTATTTTTCACAACACGCACTTGATGTCTATTGCGAAGTTCAAACCATATAATTTGCGAGATTTGGAACAAATAAGTGGTTTGGGAGAATCAAAGATCAAAAGATATGGTATAGAAATTATTGAAATTTTAGAAAATGCTTAGAGTTGAAAATTTAAGATAAAATAACATTTGTGGATATTGAGATTCTAAGTTTATCTCTTACATTTGTTAAATGCTAAACGATCAGAAAATTGAAAAATTCCGGCAGATTGTAGAAAATAAGTTTCAGATCTACAATTCACTCTTTATGAGTTTGCCATATGATAAAATGACAAATATCGGGATGTTGCTTCCCTTTCTTGCAGAAGAAAGTAAAGAAGGTTATCAACAAGGCAAGTCCCCTGAAGAAATTGTAGAAGAATTTTTTCAGAAACATACAGAGCTGAAGACCGAAGATCAAAAATTGGAATTACTTTTCAAGATCATTCAGTACATAGAAAGACAGGTCGTATTGTTTGATAGTATAGAAGATGCCGCTTTCCAAAAGCTACATTCGGAAAGTGATCCGGGAACGATCCTCAATCTTTATGACCGTGCAAATCAGGAACATCATTTGGCTGCGATCAGAAAGAAAATGGATGATTTTGCGATCAAGATCGTTTTTACGGCTCACCCAACCCAGTTCTATCCGAATGCTGTCCAGAGAATCATCCACGATTTGAGAGATGCGATCATTAATGACTCAGTAACTCAAATTGATACTTTGCTTCAGCAGTTGGGAAAAACCCCTTTTGTAAATAAGGAGAAACCAACCCCTTTGGATGAAGCGATGAGCATTATCTATTATCTGAGATATGTTTATTATCAAAGTATTGGAGAATTATATAAGAAAATAAAACAGACTTTTGGAACGTCTAATTTTACGCCAAATCCAGATATAATTCAGTTAGGATTTTGGCCGGGAGGAGACAGAGATGGTAATCCTTTTGTAACATCTGACATTACTTTGAAGGTTGCCGAAGAATTGAGGATTTCGATTCTGAAAGATTATTATGGACATTTGAAAATTGTACGAAGAAGATTGAGCTTCCGAGGTGTTTCAGATATTTTGAAAGCTATAAGCCAGAGAATCTATGATGCTATTTTCCAGGAAGGTGTAAAAGTCTCAGCAGAGGAGATCATTATTGAACTTAATAAGGCCGAAAAGATTCTTGTAGAAGAGCACAATGGGCTTTTTCTAGATGTTTTGGATGATTTCAGAGATCGTGTCAGGATATTCGGGACCCATTTTGCAACCTTGGATATTCGTCAGGATAGCAGGATTCATCAGAATGTGATCAATGATATCTATAAGAAAGTTATTGATGAAGATATAGATTCAAAAACAAACGATGAGAAAATTCAACTGTTATTGGATTCGGGTGTTGTTTTGGATCCTGATGATTTTGAAGATGATATGACCAAGGAAACTCTTAAGAGTATTTACAATATCAAATTGATCCAGAAAAATAATGGCGAACGAGGTTTGCACCGTTACATCATTTCAAATTCCGACGAGGTGAAAGACGTAATGAACGTTTATGTAATGATGAGATTATGCGGTTATTCTGAAGAAGACATCAATATCGATATTGTCCCGCTTTTTGAAACAATGGAAGGCCTTGATAAGTCTGAGCAAGTCATGCAGACTTTGTACAATGATAAAATTTATCAGAAACATCTGAATAGACGTAACAGAAAACAAGTGATCATGCTTGGATTCTCAGACGGGACTAAAGATGGCGGCTATCTGAAAGCCAACTGGCAGATCTATACCTCCAAAGAAAAGCTGACAAAGGTCTCGGAAGACAATGATATCAAAGTTATTTTCTTTGATGGCAGAGGTGGACCTCCGGCAAGAGGTGGTGGAAAAACGCATGATTTTTACGCTTCTCAGGGTAAAACCATTGCCAATAACAAAATCGAATTGACTATACAAGGTCAGACCATTACCAGTGTATTTGGAAATAAAGACCAGGCTAAATTCAATTTTGAACAGCTGCTGACAGCAGGTATCGAAAATGACGCATTCAAAAGTTCAAAAAAAGAACTTAATGAGGAAGAAAGAGTGTTGATCACTGAATTAGCGGACATCAGTTACAGAAAATATTCTGATCTGAAGGCACATCCAATGTTTGTTCCATATCTTCAGGAAATGAGTACTTTAGAATATTATGGAAGGGCAAATATTGGAAGCCGGCCAAGCAAAAGAGGTGCAGGTTCTGAACTGAAATTTGAAGATCTGAGAGCTATTCCATTTGTTGGGTCTTGGGCACAATTGAGGCAGAACGTCCCTGGTTTCTTCGGCTTCGGATCAGCTTTGAAGGACTTGAAGGATGCCGGAAGATTTGATGAGATCAAAGAACTTTACAAAGGTTCGGATTTTTTTAAAACTTTAGTTCTCAACTCGATGATGAGTATGAATAAGACCTACTTTCCACTGACTTATTATATGAGGAACAACGAGAAATTTGGAGAATTCTGGAACATTCTCTTCTCCGAATTTGAATTATCCAAAGCTATGATGCTGGAGCTGACCGGGTATAATATCCTGATGCAAGAAGAACCTATTAATAGAAAATCCATCAGGATCCGTGAGAAGATCGTACTTCCACTATTGAGTATCCAGCAATATGCGCTGATAAAAATACAGAAAGAAGAAGGTAACAGAGAGAGTTATGAAAAACTCGTAATGCGATCTTTATTTGGAAATATCAATGCTAGTAGGAACTCTGCTTAAAACATATAAACCCTTCAAAATTTTTGAAGGGTTTATGATTTCTACAATATGGAAAGCTTACTAAATTATATTTGAAAATTACCAGAACTTCCACCATTGTTTTGGCTTTTGTATTATTTCTTGAGTGGTTTCGGATGTGTTTTGATTTTTAGCTGACGGATATTTTTCTTGGTGAAGTGTATTTGAAGTATTGAATAATTTCTTATTTCTTGAACTCATTCCATAGACCTTCATCATATAAAAAGCAGTTGCGTTGAGTTTATTTTTTGTGAAACTATTAATATTATTTTCAGTAAAAGTCAAAATACGATTTAAAAATTTTGTATGATATCTACCTATTTTTAAATAATAATCAAAACTGAGGTCACTTTTAAAATTGTCCTCAAACAAAATAATTTCTTCCAAATACAGCAAATTATCATCAGAATACTTATCTGCAATGATTGATGTGATCATATGTAAAATTGTGTTTTTTAAATCTTTATCATTTTGGCTAAAACCTTCCTCATAAATGTGTATGTCGGTCACTCTATTTAAGTCTTCATTTTCCATTATGTCATTCAGCCAATCAAGAGCATCTGCAATAAAGACACTCCTGTCAGTTTCTTTTTTCAAGAATAATTCTGCCGACATTAATATTTTTTTATAAATTGAATCATCTAACTCGTGTTTTTCCATGTTAATTTGGGATTTAATCAGAAATTATCGATTTTCCTCAAATATAATTATAAATTAAAGGCAAAAAAATTACTTAATTACTTTTCCCCATATTTGTAAAATAAATCATCACATAATGCAGGCATTACTTTTAGAGGACGATTCTGTTCTGTCATCGGAAATTGCACTTTTTTTGGAATCCAGGTCTATCAAAACAGATAAGGCAGAAGACGGAGAAATATTTTTAGATGTATTCTCAAAGAAGCATTATGATATTTTTCTTTTGGATATCAATGTTCCGAAAATCAACGGATTGGAAATTTGTAAAACTATTCGCGAGAGCAATTCCGAAACACCAATCATCATTATTTCGGCCTATGACGGAATCGAGGAGAAAAAAGAAGCTTTTCTGAGAGCTGCTGATGACTATTTGGTAAAACCATTTTTGTTGGAAGAATTGCTACTCAGAATTAATTCTCAAATGAGAAGACTGACCCCGAAAACGGAAGAAAAGGAAAAAATCGTTATCGAAGATCTGATTATTTACCCGGAAGACAGCAAGGTTTTCCGTTCCGGAGAAGAAATCAATTTGACCGTGAAAGAATTTCAATTGTTGGTTTTATTGGCAAGAGCAAATGGAAGAACGCTTTCCAAACAATATATTTCTGACGAAGTCTGGAAAAACCAATTCCAATCTACAAACAATGCCATTGAAGTTTACATCAACTTTCTGAGAAAAAAAATCGATAAAAATTTCAAAACAAAACTTATCCACACAAGACCTGGTTTCGGATATTACCTTAGTCCACTGTAAGAGTTTGAGAGTTGCATCAAAATCAATTATATAATTTATCACTCATCATTTATCATTAGTTTATGTCATTAAAACGTAAAATAGCGCTCAGTTTAAGCATCGCATTTTCCCTTATTTTTGGGATTATGATGTTCATTGTGTATGTTTCGTTTAATGATTTCCGGAGAGATGAGTTCAAGGAAAGATTTCAGAAACGTCTGGTTTTTACGGTCAATTTTATCGAGAAATCAAAAGATTTTGAAAAAGAAGCGCCCATTTTTTTCGACGAAAATTCGGATGATGTCCTTCTTAATGAGAATATCATGATTTTCGGAAACGAGAAAAATTTAGTTTACAGCACGCTGAAAGACAAAAAAATAACTTGGGACGAAAATCTTTTAGAAAGACTGGATAAAGAAAAAACAATCTATAATGAATATTCGGTTCCGGAAATTTACGCCGCACTTCGGAACATAAAGGGCGAAAATTATTACATTTTGACTAGTGCTCAGGATATTACAGGTCAGTCAAAACTCGACTTTTTAAAATACACTTTGATTTTTTCATATTTCGTAAGTATTATATTGATTTGGTTTTTCAGTTATTATTTGGTTTCAAAATTCCTTGAACCATTGGAAATTCTCAAACAAGAAATCTCGGATATCAGTGTTCACAAGCTTACTTCGCCTGTTGTTGTTAAAAATTCTAATGATGAAATTGGCGTTTTGGCAAAATCATTTAATCTGATGACCAGTCGATTGGACGATGTTTTTCAGTCACAGAAAGATTTCAATTCCAGTGCGGCACATGAGATTAGAACGCCTTTGACGAGAATGGCTTTCCAGTTGGAAAATTTGATTCAGTTGGAGAGTCATTCTCCAAAAACAAAAACTACTTTGCAACAAATGTTGCAGGATGTCCACCAGTTGTCCGACCTTACAAAATCCTTGCTTTTATTATCAAAGTTCGATAAAGAGGGAATTGCCAGTGTTTATGAAGAAGTAAGAATTGATGAAGTAGTTTTCGATGCATTTGAGACTGTTCATCGTAATTTCCCAGACTTCAAAATGGATTTCTTGATTGACGAAGAAAGTGTTGAAGATTCGATTTTGACAGTAAAAGGCGTCAAATCCTTATTGGAGATCACATTTGTTAATTTGTTCAAAAATGCGGCTTTATATTCGGATAATCAGGAAGTTGACATTTCTATCAAGGAAACCGATTTTAGAATTATTGTGAAAGTCTTTTCCGTTGGGACTACCATTCCGGTTGAGGAAAGAGAAAAACTCTTCGATGCTTTCATGCGTGGTAGCAATTCGCACAATAAAACAGGTTCTGGATTAGGTCTACGCATTGTAAAACGTATTCTGGAATACCATAGAGCAGAAATTTCCTACACATCGCTTTCCAACAAAGAAAATCTTTTCACAGTGATTTTCAACAAGTAATTTTTATTTGGGCAGCTATTTCCGCCTTCCGTTCCCGCTTTTTTTGCCAAGCTCTTCCCAATGCAAAAAAGAGCTCCACTCAAGTCGGGCTGCGGCTTTCAGCTTCGAATCAACATTTGTTTATAAAAATACAATATTTGTCATTCTGACAGAATCTAAACTGCTGAGATTCTTCCGGAATGACAATATTGCGTTTTAAATCTGCGAAATTTCCTAAATCTGCGAGAGAGTAATTTATCAAAATCTTTCATCTATCTGTCTATTTTCTATCATCTAAAACAACAATTAAGCTTTTTTTAAGTCACATTTAAGTCCGTTTTAATCTCGGTAAGCCATTTTTGCAAAACCAAAACGAGATAAGAATGAACAAAATTACAACGCTGGTGTTATCCGTTTCGGCATTTGTTTGTCTTTCCGGGCAGCAGCAGATGTCTCTTCAGGATTGCGAACTGGCATTTCAAAAAAACAACCTCCAGCTTCTCGCCGCACAATACAATATCAATATGGCTGATGCCGATATTATTCAGGCAAAGATTTGGGAACTTCCTCAAATAGAAGGTTATGTCAATGCAATTAACCCACAGGACAAAAGAGTTTTCGATGTAGAGCGAGCAAAAGGTGTGGAAATCACGCAATTGATTTATCTGGGCGGGAAAAAGAAAAACGAAATCCAATTTGCAAAATCCAACAAAGAACTTTCGCAATTGCAGTTTAACCAATTATTGGTTGACCTTCGTTCACAGCTTCGAGAGACTTATTACAATCTGATTTATGAGCAAAAAAAACAAATTAGCATCGATGCTCAGCTGAAATATATGAATGAACTTTTGGCAGCGTACAAAGTTCAGACAGACAAAGGAAATATTTCGCTTAAAGATTTTGTGAGACTTCAAAGTATTGTGATTCAGCTGAATAATGATAAGATTGAAATCAATAACAATATTCTTGGATTCCAGCAGACGATGAAAGTTTTGACTGGAAATTCGGAAAAAACCATTGCTAATTTCTCAAAGCCGGAAGAAAATGAAATCCTGATTTCACAGCCTTTCGGAGATTTGGAAATTCTTAAGGAAAAAGCTCTAGCAAACAATGCAGATTATCTCTATCAATTAAAACTGATTGACAACAGCAAGCTTTACGCACAATGGCAAAAATCACTGAATACGCCGGACCTTAATCTGGGAGCCGAATATGACCAGGCTTCCGGTACTTTCAATAATGAAGTTAATTTAAAAATCGGAATTCCAATTCCGCTTTGGAAAGTGAATAAAGGTAATGTTGAAAAAGCAAAATATGCCATTCAGCAAAACGAGAAAAACTCAGAATATCAAAAACTGAATCTCCAAACTCAGGTAGAATCTGCTTATCAAACCTGGAAAAACCAATATGACCAATATTTTGAATTGAAACAAACCGATTTGGAAAATTTGGAAACAGTTTATAACGGAATCCTCAAAAACTTCCGAAACGGCAATATAAGCTTGATAGAATTCACCGATTTTATGGAGAGTTACAAACAGACTGTTTTACAGATTTATGAGATGAAAAAGCAGATTATGATTTCTGCAGAAAACCTGAACCAATTAGTACAAACCAAAATCTTTTATTAATGCGAAAAATTATTACATCAATTATACTTTCAACACTTTTGCTGTCTTGTTCCAAGCAAGAAGAAGTAAAACCGGAAGAAACAAAAGGTTTTGAACTGAGCAATACTATGCTGAAAAGCACAACTTTTGCAAAGGTTGAAAAGAAATTTATCGAGGACGAATTCAGCTTTTACGGTAAAATCTCCGCAGATAAAAATAAATACATCGACATTTTTCCGTTGGTTGGCGGTAACGTTCTCAGCGTGAATGTGGAATTGGGAGATTATGTTCACAAAGGTCAGGTCCTGGCAACGATTAGAAGTACGGAGTTGGCAGAAGTTCAGAAAGATGTCAGCGATTCCAAAACCGATTTGATAGTCGCAGAGAACAACCTTCGTGTCGCAAAAGAGCTTTACGCAGGCAAATTGAATACCGAAAAAGACGTTCTGGAAGCCGAAAGCGAAGTCAAAAAAGCAAAAGATGCTTTACGACGTTCCAATGACGTCAGCACGGTTTATAATGTGAAAAAAGGGAATATCTACAGTGTTATTTCGCCTATTAACGGTTATATCGTTCACAAGGACATCAACAAAGATATGGAACTGAGAAGCGACAGAAGCGAGAATATTTTCGATGTTGCCAACACCAAAAATGTTTGGGCCATTATGAACGTCAACGAAGCAGACATCGATAAAATTACGTTGGGAATGAAAGCTCAGGTATCCACATTGTCATATCCAGACAAAGTTTTTTACGGACAAATCGATAAGATTTTCAAAATCATAGACCCGGATACCAATGCGATGCAGGCTAGAGTAGTGTTGGACAATTCGCAGGGATTGCTGATTCCCGACAGCAAAGCGACGATAAAAGTTTCCAAATCCGAAAATGCAACAGCCTTGGCAATCCCTTCCAAAGCCGTGATTTTTGATGATAACAGATATTTTGCCGTGGTTTATAAATCGCAGACCGATATCAAGGTTAAAGAACTTAAGATTTTGAAACAAAACTCGGAGACAACTTATGTTTCAGAAGGACTTTCCGAAGGAGAAAGTATCGTGACGAACAATCAATTATTGATTTATCGCTCTTTGAATAACTAATGAGATTAAAGATGATAGAGAAAAGATAAAAGACCTACAATCTTTTGTTTTTATCTCTGAAGATATCTTTATAATTAATATTGAAAATTCATCGGAAGAATCCGAAGGATTCAATTTGAGTAGCCGTAGGCGCAACCTATGGAAAAGACAACGACACAAAAAACAGAATCCGAAGGATTCAATATGAATAGCCGTAGGTGAAACCTATGGAAAATATTCAACATACAAATAGAACCCGAAGGGTTCAATATCAATAACCGTAGATACGATCTAAGGTAAAACCAAAACGTATGAACAAATTCATCAAAAATATCATAGCATTTTCACTCAAGAACAAAGCTTTCACATTCATTTGGGTGGCGATTTTGGCGGTCTCGGGATTCATCAGTTTCAAGAATATGCCGATTGAAGCATTTCCGGATGTAACCAATACCCAAATTGTCATCATCACCCAATGGAACGGACGAAGTGCAGAAGAAGTAGAACGTTTCGTTACCACACCAATCGAACTGGCAATGAGTCCGGTTCAGAAGAAGACAAGCGTACGAAGTACCACAATGTTTGGACTTTCCATTGTCAAGATTTTATTCGAGGACGGTGTGGATGACATCTTCGCCCGAAATATGGTTAACAATCAGCTGAGAACAGTAAGCTTACCGGAAGGCATTGACCCCGAAGTCCAGCCACCTTACGGACCAACCGGAGAGATTTTCCGATACACACTCGAAAGTAAAGGCAGAGATTCACGAGACCTTTTAACATTACAGACTTGGGTAGTTGACAGAGCATTACGAAGTGTTCCAGGTGTTGCGGATATCAACGTTTTCGGAGGTCAGGATAAAGTATTTGAATTGAGTATCGACCCAAGAAAATTAGACAAATATAACCTTACACCTTCCGAAGTTCTGGATGCTGTAACCAACAGTAATCTGAATGTTGGTGGAGATGTTATCGAGAAAAGCGGCCAGGCTTATGTAGTCCGAGGAATAGGTTTGGTGAAATCGATTTCAGATATTGAGAATATTACAGTTCACAGTGATGGCGGAAACCCGATTCTGGTTAAGAATCTAGCCGATGTTCACGAAGGTTCTTTGCCAAGAGTTGGTCAGGCTTCATTGGATAATGAAAAAGACACGGTTGAAGGAATCGTGGTAATGCGAAAAGGTGAGAATGCACAGGAAGTTCTGCTTGCGGTAAAAGCCAAAATCGATGAATTGAACAACAAGATCCTTCCGAAAGATGTGAAGATGAAAACTTTCTACGACCGTCAGAACCTAATGGATTTTACCACCAAAACAGTAATGCACAACCTGTTGGAAGGAATCATTCTGGTAACGGTTATTGTCTTGATTTTTATGGCAGACTGGCGAACCACTTTGATTGTTTCCATCATCATTCCATTATCGCTGTTATTTGCATTTTTCTGTCTCAGAATGGCAGGAATGAGCGCTAACCTATTATCATTGGGAGCAGTCGATTTTGGAATTATTATAGATGGCGCCGTCGTAATGGTCGAAGGGTTATTCGTAATGCTCGACCACAAGGCTCACAAATATGGAATGGAACGTTTCAACAAAATGGCGAAAGCAGGTTGGATAAAACAAACCGGAACCGGATTGGGAAAAGCGATTTTCTTCTCAAAGCTGATTATTATTACGTCACTATTACCAATCTTTTCTTTCCAGAAAGTAGAAGGTAAAATGTTCTCTCCATTAGCATTTACACTAGGATTTGCGTTATTAGGAGCATTGATATTTACTCTGACTTTAGTTCCCGTAATGTCTCATTTGTTATTAAAGAAAAATGTAAGAGAAAAGAACAATCCATTCGTGAACTTTTGGGATAGAAGTGTGATGAAAGGCTTCAAATTCACTTTTAGAAATAAAAAGATTAGTCTTCTAGTTTCAACTGTAATTCTTGCTATTACTTTATTCTCAGCCAAATTCCTGGGAACTGAATTCTTACCTCAGTTAAATGAAGGTTCGCTTTGGATTACCGCAGAAATGCCGATGAGTTCATCGCTTAAAGAATCTCTGAAAACGGCTGACGTTCTCAAAAAAGATATTATGAGCTTCTCCGAAGTGACAGGTGTTTTGGCGCAGACGGGTAGAAGTAATGACGGAACTGACCCGAACGGATTTGGTTTCGTACAGTTTGCCGTGAGTCTGAAGCCAAGAGAAGAATGGAAAAGAAAAATCACTTATGATGAACTGGTGGAAGAGATTGATAAAAAACTGAAAAACTATCAAGGAATTACCTTCAATTATTCTCAACCGATTTCCGATAACGTGGCAGAAGCCGTTGCAGGTTTCAAAGCGGAAAACGGAATCAAGATCTACGGTGATAACCTTCATACATTAGATAGATTGGCAGAAGAAGTTCTGGCTTCTATCAAAGATGTGGAAGGCGTAAAAGAACCTGGAATCATTAAAAATATTGGTCAGCCGGAAATAAGTGTGGTTCTTGACAGAAACAAAATGGCTGCATATGGTGTTTTGCCTGCCGATGCCCAAGCGGTTCTGGAAATGGCTTTCGGTGGTAAAACAGCGTCTGAAATGTTTGATGGTGAAAGAAAATTCCCAATCAGACTTCGTTATGCTGAAGATTACAGAAAGAATGAAGAAGACATCGCTTCTCTGATGGTTCCGACGCAGGATGGCGCTAAGATTCCGTTAAAGGAAATCAGTACGATTGAGAAAGAGAATGGAGCTGCGTTTATTTACCGAGATGATATCAAACGTTACATCGGTGTCAAATTTTCTATACGAGACAGAGATTTGGGAGGAACGATTGCCGATGCCCAGAAGAAAGTGGCTAAAATTAAATTGCCGGATGGTTACTCGATCGGATGGACAGGACAATTTGAAAATCAGCAACGTGCTACGAAGAGATTGGCGCAAGTGGTTCCGATCAGTATTCTCGGGATTTTCTTCCTGTTGTTCATTTTGTTTGGGAATATGAAGGATTCACTTTTGGTTTTGGCTAACGTTCCTTTTGCTTTGATTGGTGCGATTATCGCGCTTCATCTGACGCATATGAATTTCGGGATTTCTGCCGGAGTCGGAATGATTGCTCTGATTGGAATCTGCATCCAGAATGGTGTGATTCTGATTTCCGAGTTTCATCAGAATGTCAAGAACGGCTTGTCTCTGGATACATCGATAATGGAAGGTGTAAAAGTAAGAACCAGACCGGTAGTGATGACCGCATTAATGGCTTCAATCGGTTTGCTTCCTGCAGCACTTTCTACAGGAATCGGTTCTGAATCTCAGAAGCCTTTGGCGATTGTAATTATTGGCGGGCTGATTACCGCAACTGTTTTGACGCTATTGATTTTCCCAATTATCTTCTGGATTTTCAATAGAAGAAAAAATGAAGTTATAGATTAAATTATTGAGATACTTCGAGAGCCTCTGGATGGCAGCCTTAGCATCACTGGTTAATTGGTAACAATGTCGGGTTGAGGCTCTCAAAGCTCTTACAGGATAGAAATAATATTTATGGATAGCCACGAAGTGGCTTAAGTTTAGTAGCGTCGGGTGAAACCCGATGTATGTTGTTACATTTTTCTCTCTATTATTTGCGTTCCTCCAGGATTTTTCCAGAGGAACGTTTTGTTTGTCTTTGAGAAATTCAAAAAACGTCCGTATTTTTTATTAAAAACATCAAGACCTTTTCATTAAAACAACTTGACCTTTTTGTGAAAACATCAAGTTGTTTTTAATACCTTGTGTAAACGCTCTGTTCACAGTACTTTGCAAAGGTCATTTTTTAGCTTTGAAACAGCTTCGATTTTATTGAAATATTGGTTGGAATTTTTCAATTTCTATTTGGCAAAGCGCACCCCGACTTGAGCGAAAATCCTTTTTTGCTTGTACTACATTCTATTGATGTGAAAACTTTCTGCAAAAAAGATTGGGAGTGGAAGGCGGATTAGGTACCCAAACTATTATCTTTGATTTAAAATTAAATTATGCGGAATTTTATCTTGATATTATTACTAGTTATAGGCTTCCACGGATTTTCTCAGAAATTTTCTAAAGAAGAAAAAGTCCTCATCTTGGCGGGCGATGTGAAAACTGCTTTGCCGATTTACCAAATCGATAACGAGGAACAGCACAAGGTTTTGCTGGCGCAGTCGGAAGAAATATCGCCAAAGGATAAAACCTTGCCGATTTTGATTGAAAGGATGAAACTGGCTTTGGCAGGAACAGGCGGAGGTGTTGGGATTGCCGGACCGCAGGTTGGTATCAACAGACGTATAATTTTGGTTCAGCGTTTTGATAAGAAGGATGCACCAGTGGAATATTTTATCAATCCGAAGATTACGTGGTGGTCCGAACTGCTGAACAAAGGGCCGGAAGGCGACCTTTCCATCGAGAATTTCCGTGATGTTTTCTACAGAAGTTACAGTATCCGTCTGGAATATTATGACCTCGAGAATAAAAAGCACGACGAGATGGTGGAAGGTTTCACGGCCGTGATTTTCCAGCACGAGATAGACCACCTTTCGGGGATCTTGATCCCTGATAAACTGGAAAGAGAAAAAGGATCACAGTACAAAGAAGTAAAAGTTTACCAGAAATCTAAATAAGTAAGACATAAGCCAATTGCCGAAAATCAGTTAGGTCTGGTTTTTGAATAGGAAAAGCCAATCATAAAACCCTAAAACTATGAACTTTATTATTCGTTTGCTGATAACTGCCATTTCAGCATTTTTACTCAGCAAGATCCTTTCAGGCGTACATTTTGAAAGCTTTGGTGCTACTATTATTTTCGCTATCGTTCTGGGAATCCTGAACGTATTCGTAAAACCGATTCTCTCGATCCTGTCATTGCCAATTACGATTATCACATTAGGATTGTTTTCCTTCGTTATCAATGCATTGATGATTCTTCTGACCGATTATTTTATGGACAGTATGCAGATTGATGGCTTCCTTTGGGCATTGCTCTTCAGTATTTTGCTATCACTGGTAACATCAGCTTTCTCTACGATATTCGAGAGCAACGATTAAAAAACATAAAGAGTTTCAAGAAATTGAAACTCTTTTTTTATAATATTCATTTGGGCAATTCCCTTACCAACTCCAGGTCCAAACCTCGGGTCGGGCTATCCGCTCATACTCCTCGGCCAACGTCTCCGCTACGCTTCGTCGTCGGCCTGCAGGGTAACCGCTACTATCCCTATTGCTTTCCAGTATGTCGTTATATTTTTACAGGACAGTTTTCAGGATATTCCTTCGCACACGTGACAAGGTCTCTCTGGAAAGTCCCAGATAAGAAGCGACCATATGCAAAGGAACTCTATTGAAGATGTCAGGATAAGTATTGATAAAATCCAGATATTTCTCTTCCGGGCTGCTGCTGATATTCATCAAGAGGCGTCTGTGGATTTCCATTGATTTTCTTGTCAGGATATTTTCTACAAAAATATTGAGTTCAGGGATTTGTTCTCTCAGTTCGGCAAAATCCTCAAGATTAAAAGCAAAGATCTCTGAGGCTTCCATCGCTTCGATATTGAGTTTTGAAGGCGCATTGTTGTAAAAACTTTCGGGGTCGGTTGTCCAGGACATTTCATTTACGAACTGGAGAATATGTTCGTTTCCGTCTTCGGAGATTGAATAATTTCGCAAAAGCCCTTTAGCCACAAAGATTTTCAAATTGCAAATATCCCCTTGTTTACATATGGTCTCTTTTCGTTGAAGTTTTATCAATTTACTTTTATATAAAATGAAATTGAACTTTTCATCCGTGAAATCGGGAAGCACTTTCTGAAAATAATTTTTAAGAATCTCTGACATTTTCAAAACTGAAATTATATTTAAAATTAATTCTTTTTATTGGATTAATTTAAAAATTGTGTCAAATGACCTCGGTTTTGAGATTCGGTCACTACTAAATTTGTATCAGTAATTTTAATAAGAACAAAATTTAAGAATATGAAAGTATTTGTAACAGGAGCTTCAGGATTTGTAGGCTCAGCAGTTGTAAAAGAATTATTAGCAAACGGACATCAAGTCGTTGGATTGGCACGTTCGGAAGAATCTGCACAATCCATCAAAGAATCTGGAGCAGAAGTTTTGATGGGCGATCTGGACAGTCTTGATATTTTGCAAAAAGGAGCAAGGGAGGCGGATGGCGTTATTCATACAGCCTTTATCCACGATTTTTCGGATTATCAAAGCAATGCAATCAAAGACCAGAAAGCAATCGAAGCCATGGGCGAAGTTTTGAAAGGAACTGATAAGCCCATTGTAGTAACAGGCGGAACATTAGGATTACCATTGATTGAAGGAAAAATAACGGAAGAAAGCAAAGCACCAGCAGAATCCATCAGGTTTTCTGAAAAAGCTTTTCTTGACTTATCAGAATCAGGTGTTAACGCATCAATCGTTCGTCTTTCACCAAGTGTTTATGGAAATTCTGAATTAGGTTTCAAGGGAGGTTTTGGAGTAATGCTTGCTGAACTAGCAAAGGCTAAAGGATCAGCGGCTTATATTGGTAAGGGCAATAATGTCTGGCCAGCGGTTCATCGTTTGGATGCGGCGAAGTTGTTTCGTTTAGCTCTTGAAAAAGGTGAGAAAGGAGCGAGATACAATGCTGTAAATAATGATAAACAGTTGTCAATGAAAGAATTTGCAGAACTGATAGGTGAAAAACTGAATATTCCTGTAAAATCTTTGTCTATAGAAGAAGCTCCGGAATATTTTACCTGGATGACGTTTTTTGTTGGAGCAGATTGTCCCGCAACAAGTTTGAAGACTCAGGAAAAATTAGGTTGGAATCCTTCTGAGAAAAGTTTTGTTGAAGAACTGAATCAATATTTTTTCTAAAAATAAAAACAGTCTTATTTGAGAAAGTAAGACTGTTTTTTATTAATTTATAACACTTTTGATAAAGCTTTCTGCTTTTGATTGCCAATCTTGGTTTTCCAGCAGAATTTTCACAAATGCAGTTCCGATAATTCCACCTTGGGCTTTTTCGGTTACGTTTTCAAAATCAGATTGATTTTTGATTCCGAATCCTATGAAAACTGGATTTTTCAAATCTAAAGAAGCTAATCTGTCCAGATAATTTTCATTCTTCAGAAGAGCATTGTCGTTTCCGGTTGTGGAAGAGGAACTCACGGCGTATAAAAACCCTGAACTCAAAGAATCCAGATATTTGATGCGTTCTTCCGAAGTTTCCGGCGTTACTAGAAAAGTGAAATTCAGATTGTGTTTTTTAAGAATTTCACCATATTTATTTTCAAATTCAATGGGTGGCAAATCCGGAATAATCAATCCGGCAACACCGACTTCAGCACATTTCTGACAAAAGTTCTCGAATCCGAACTGAAGAACCGGATTCAGATAACCCATCAATATCTTCGGGATCGTAACAGAGTCTTTGATTTCAGCCAATTGCTCGAATAACTTTTTGATAGACATTCCGTTTTTCAAAGCCAGAGAATGTGCATCCTGAATCACTGGTCCATCCGCAACCGGGTCGGAATAAGGAATCCCTATTTCCATCATATCCGCTCCAGATTCCTGAATCAGCTTTGCAATTTTTCCGGTGTCTTCCAATTTCGGAATTCCGGCTGTGAAATATATGTTTAGTTTTTTCATTTTGTTTTTAAATTTATTATTACAAATTTTTAATAATTAGAATTTTCCCACCATTTAAAAATATCCTTTGAAATTTGCTCAGAATCAAATTCATATGAAAATATCCATAAGTTGTACAAAGTTCAGATTCAATGACTCTTTTCAGTATATTTTCGTCAGTTCCTTTTTCTAAGTGCTTTAATATTTTTTCAGTTAGATTATTGAATGATTGTTTGTCTGCACTTTTAATTAAGACCATTGAATAAATAAGCTCATTCAATTCATTTAAACGAAAATCATTTCTATTAATCATAATAAAATATTCTATAAATTCTTCAAATACGTTTCCATATCCTTGTCGCCACGGCCGCTAAGACAAATCACAACAATATCATTTTTTTCAAATTTCTTCTTGTCCAAAACCGCCAAAGCGTGTGCACTTTCCAAAGCCGGAATAATGCCTTCTATTTTTGTCATTTCAAAAGCTGATTTCAAAGCTTCATCATCATTGACACTGAAAAATTCTGCTCGTTTTTGCCTGAAAAGATTAGCGTGCATAGGGCCGATTCCCGGATAATCCAAACCTGCAGAAATAGAATGCGGCTCAATAACTTGTCCGTCTTCAGTCTGCATTACCAAACTTTGACTTCCGTGCAGAATTCCTAAAGTTCCAAGAAAAGTAGTCGCTGCAGATTTACCGGAATTGATACCAAAGCCTCCTGCTTCCGCTGCAATGATTTTTACACTTTCCTCATTTACAAAATGATAAAAAGTTCCGGCTGCATTGCTTCCGCCGCCAACACAGGCAATGACATAATCCGGATTTTCTCTACCGATTTTTTCGTTCAATTGCTCTTTGATTTCTTTCGAGATAATACTTTGAAATCTTGCTACCAAATCAGGAAAAGGATGCGGCCCAACCACACTTCCGATAATGTAATGTGTTGTTGAAGGATTGTTGATCCAGTCTCGCAAAGCTTCATTCACAGCATCCTTCAGGGTTTTGGAACCGGATGTTGCAGGGATTACTGTTGCACCAAGCATTTTCATTCGGGCAACGTTCGGCGCTTGTCTTTGGATATCGATCTCGCCCATATAAACAATGCATTCTAAACCTAATAATGCACAAGCTGTTGCCGTTGCAACGCCGTGTTGTCCGGCTCCGGTTTCTGCAATGATTCTGCGTTTTCCTAGTTTTTTGGCTAATAAAGCTTGTCCTAAAGCATTGTTGATTTTGTGAGCTCCAGTGTGATTCAAATCTTCTCTTTTTAGATAGATTTGAGTCTGATATTTTTCGCTCAGGTTTTTTGCGAAATAGAGTGGAGTAGCACGCCCGACATAGTTCTTCAACAAATCCTGAAATTCTGTTTGAAATTCTTCGGACTCAATGATTTGGATATATTTTTCCTGTAATTCGACAACGTTCGGATAAAGCATTTCGGGAATGAAAGCACCTCCGAAATCGCCGTAGTAACCATTTTTATCTGGGTTTTGAAAGTTCATTTATTTTAATTTTTTATTGTTCTGATGAGCCACAAAGTGGCGATTTAATAAAGGGTAGGACGCTAGTCCTATTAAACATATCATATATAATATACGATATGGAATATTCAAATACAAAATATCAAATTTTATTTTGATAGGAGATTGCATTTTATCCTTTATTAATTACTTTTTTTGATAGGATTGTATCTTATCCTTTGTTAAATCGTCCCTTTGGGACTTTTCAATCCCAAAGGTATTTCTCATTGTATTCCATATTGTATTTTTTGTAATAATTAATGATTTCTGTTTTAAAGTCAAATTCCTTGTGATGTTCTCTTTGATTTTTAATATACTTTTTCACAAAAGAAATGTTATTAGGACTTACTGAAAATGCTCCATAACCATCTTGCCAGAAAAAGTCTTCATATTTTTTGCCTTTTGTTTTTATCCATTTCGAAGAATGTGCTTTTACTTCCTGAACCAATTTCATTAAGGCAATTTTCCGGGATAGGAGACAAAGGATATGAATGTGATTATCAGTTCCTCCTATTTGCAATGCAGTACTTTCAAAATCTTTGCAAATCTTTGCTATGTATGAAAACAATTCGGATTCAATTTTTTCGTCTATAAAATCATTTCTATGTTTAGTGCTAAAAATAATATGTACATAATTTTTTACTAAAGACTGAGGCATTTTATTTGTGTTTTTATTTTAATAGGATTATATCCTATTCTTTGTTAAGTCATTCCTTCGGAACTTTCTATTTTTTTTATAAATTTTTTTACTTTTTCTAAATCTTTATTTCCAGGTTCGATCTCAAATTTTGAGTTGATGTCGAGCGCAAAAGGTTGATGGCTGATGGTTGACAGTTGATGGCTGTTTTCCAATGAAATCCCCCCGCTTAAAAAATAAGGAATTGGAATCTTGATGTCATTTAAAATGTTCCAGTCAAAGGTTTTTCCTGTTCCGCCGAAAGCTTGGGAATCGGTGTCAAATAGGAGATAATTGATAGTTGTTGGTTGTTGGTTGATGGTTTTTTGTAACTCTTCTATAGTTTGATTTCCTATTCTAATGACTTTGATGATTTTAATACTTTCACCTATCATTTGCCTTAATAGCTTTATATATTTTTCATCTTCATTACCATGTAATTGAATTATATCAAGATGAGCTTCTGAAACTATTTTAGCAATTCCTTTGATACTCTCGTTTACAAAAACACCCACTTTTTTGAAATGTGGAATTTCCGCAATTTGTTTTAAACTCAAATGATTCAAAACATATCTTGGAGATTTGTCATAAAAGATAAATCCTAGAAAATCAATTTTCAAATCAACCAATTCTTTAATTTGATTTAGTTTTGTTAATCCGCAGACTTTTAGTTGATAGTTTTTGGTTGTTGGTTGTCGGTTAGTTGTACTCATTACTTTGTACATTTTACATTATACTTTTTACAAAAGTTGCGAATTTATTTCCCGGATTTTCATTTTTCATAAAATATTCACCCATTAAAAATCCATCAAATCCTTTTTCTCTTAAAAAATTAAAATCTTCTTCGTTATAGATTCCGCTTTCTGCAACAGAGAAAATATCTTTTGGAAGCTGGTTTTTCAAATCTACGGAATGCTGCAAATCAACTTTAAAATCTTTTAAATTTCTGTTGTTGATTCCTACAAAATCAACATTTTTGTTGATCTGTTTTAATTCTTCTTCAGAATGGATTTCCAATAAAACTTCGAGATCGAGAGAATGCGCCAATTCTGTAAATTCCAAAACCTGATTTGGAGAAAGGCAAGCAGCAATCAACAAAATGACGTCTGCTCCGATTGATTTTGCTTCATAAAACTGGTATTCATCAATCATAAAATCTTTCCTCAGAATAGGAATATTAACGTGATTTCTGACACTCAAAATATCGTCAAAACTTCCTCCAAAAAAATCTTTGTCCGTCAAAATAGAAACCGCACTTGCTCCGAAATTTTCATATTGTGAAGCAACTTCCAAAGGTGAAACTTTGTCATTGATAATACCTTTGCTTGGCGATTGTCTTTTGAATTCGGAGATAATTCCGGATTTTGTCTTGATCGTTTCTTTTAACGAAAAAGTTGGCCTGCCAAAAAACGCCGAATCTTTTAGTTGTTCAACAGAAATTTTGGATTTTGCTTCTGCAACTTCCTGTTTTTTTCTTTCTATGATTTTATCTAAGATATTCATTCTATTTAGTAATTAGTTTCTACAATACTCTTAAGGCAGCTTGATTTCCATTCCAATCAACAAAACTTTCAGTGTGAGCAATCCACTCATAATTTATTCTAGTTTCTTTAATGAATTCAGTAAATGCTTTATACTCATAGTTTTCATAATTTTGGTAATTGTAAAATTCGTCAAACAAAATTATTGTTCCGGATTTAATCATTGAATGACTATATAGAATATCCAATACGTCTTTAGTAGAGCTGTATAAGTCGCAATCAATATGTATTAAAGAAGCCCTATTCTTATTTTTACTACAAAACTCAGGTAATGTCTCATTAAATAATCCAATAATTAATTCAATATTTTCTTGATTTATATTCGGCGCTAGTCCATTTCTGGAATAAGAATCTTTTTTGTAAACTTTATTATTACTAAATATCCAATCTTCAGGGAGTCCAAAAAAACTATCAAATCCATATATTTTAGCTTTTTCATTTTGTTTTGCTATAAAGGAAATGGATTTGCCAGAACCAACTCCAAATTCTAACCAAATTCCATTGGTATCAGCTTGTTCGATACAAAATTTCAAATATTGCCAATATGAATGATTGGGGTCGGATAAATTAGGCTCGTGGGTATGCCTATATCTTGAAATTAAGCATTTTTCACACTGGCAATATTTCACAGAAGTATTTTTTCCTTCTGTGAATTTTTCACTTTTTTTTAGCTCTGTTATTATATCCATCATTTTGTAACTATTAATTTTTAACCAAAGAGTTTAAACAATTCGACGCTTTTCCACTTTTTAAACTTTCTTTTGCCAAAGCCAAGCAATCCTCATAATTCCCATATTTTCCTGTGTTTTCTAAAGCAATTGAAGCATTTGCCAGAACGACTGAATTTTGTTCTTCAGTTCCATTACCTTCTAAAATCTTGATGAATAATTTTGCAGCATCTTCTTTGGTTTCTCCACCGAAAATACTTTCTGGAGAAACATTTTTGAATTTCAAATCTTCTGCGGAATATATTTTTTCACCTGATTTGCTGAAGATTTTAGTATCACCGGTTAAGGAAATTTCATCATAACCGTCCAAAGCGTGAACAATCATAAACTCGCTTTTTTGCTTCTGCAAAAGATATTGATAGACTCTTGCAATTTCCAAATTCGCAACACCAATCATTGTGAAATCCGGACGTGCAGGATTAACTAAAGGCCCAAGCAGATTGAAAAAAGTTTTCAGACCAAGCTGTTTCCTAAGTGGCGCAACTGACTTCAAAGCGGGGTGGAATAACGGAGCGTGCAAAAAACAGATGTTTCCTTTTTCCAGATCGGCTTTCAAATCTTCGGAATTATCTTTGAATTGGTATCCCAATTCTTCCAGAACATTGGATGAACCAGAAATAGAAGATGCACCGTAATTACCTTGTTTCGCAACTTTCTGTCCGGTTCCGGCAACGATGAAACTTGCCAAAGTCGAAATGTTGAATGTATTTTTTCCGTCTCCGCCAGTTCCAACGATATCAACCAGATCTTTTGTTCCCAGATCGACAGGTTTTGCCAACTGAAGTAACGCTTCGCGGAAACCTTCGAGTTCTTCCAAAGTAATTGTTCTCATTAGGAAAACCGTAATGAAAGAAATGACCTCGCTTTCGTTGAATTTATTTTGTGAAATTTCAATCAGAATCGCCTTAGCTTCGGCTTTCGTCAAAGTCTGATGATTGAAAAGATATTGTAGGATTTGTTTCATAATATAGTTGTTAGTTGATGGTTGTTAGTTGTCGGTTTTTTTCTATCAACAGACAACGAGCAACTGTCAACCATTTAAAAAGTTATCTAAAATCTGTTTTCCATCAGGCGTCAAGATACTTTCCGGATGATATTGAACGGCGTGAACATCATAAGTCTTATGTTTCAAACTCATAATCATTCCACTTTTATCAACGCTTGTGATTTCCAATTCCGCAGGGAAATCAACAGGATTTACAGCCCAACTATGATATCTTCCAACTTCCAAGGTTTTGGGTAAATTA
The DNA here is from genome assembly GCF_000426465.1 of Epilithonimonas caeni DSM 17710. Lineage (GTDB taxonomy): Bacteria > Bacteroidota > Bacteroidia > Flavobacteriales > Weeksellaceae > Epilithonimonas > Epilithonimonas caeni. The sequence continues at coordinate 331,049 of NZ_AUFK01000009.1, read as the reverse complement.
TTAAAAATTTTATGCTCATTGGTTTGTGTGGCTTCAGTCGCAACGCCGTGATAGATCTCGGAAAGATTAATCAGACTTCCGCCAAAAGCCTCCGCAATAGCTTGCTGTCCCAGACAAACTCCGAAAATTGATTTTGTAGGCGCATATTTTTTGATCACATCCAATAAAATTCCGGCTTCCTCGGGAATTCCGGGACCTGGGGAAAGAATGATTTTGTCATATTTTTCGATATTTTCCAAAGGAATCTGGTCGTTTCTGTAAACATCTACTTTTTCGCCGACAATCTGCTCAATAATTTGAACAAGATTGTACGTGAAACTGTCATAATTATCGAAGACTAATATTTTCATTTTTCAAATTTTTTTAACATTTCTAAACCCTCTTTCCATTCTCCAAACCCAGAATTAGCATTGATATGCCCAGCATTTCCAATGTTTATTAATTCGCTTCCCCATCTTTGTGCAAAAAACTGTGCTTTTTTCAAACTTACCCAAACATCATCAGAACTAGTAACAACTATGGATGTAAAAGGTAATTTTTCTAAAGGAATAGGAGAGAAACCTGTTGCTGGAAAAGTATAAATAGGCGATTCTATATCACTTGGAGCAACCAGGAGAGCTCCTTTAATTTGTTTTTTGTATTTTTCAAACCATTTTACAATTGTCGCACAACCTAAGCTATGACCTATTAAAACCACATTTGAAGTTTTAAATCTTGAAATTGTTTCTTCTATATTGTCAATCCAATCTGTACAATCTGGTGCATCCCATTCCTTTTGATTTATTCGGTGAAAATTTTCACCGAATGTTTCGAAATAACTTTGCCAATGTTTGGGACCAGAATTTCCCAATCCGGGAATAATAAAATATTGTGTTTTGTCTTTCATTTTTTAAATATTGTTTGCTTTTAGTATAGCTTTTTTCAGAGCGCCTAATTTGTTATTAACTTCCTGAAGTTCGTTTTCTGCAATAGATTTTGCAACAATTCCGGCTCCGGCTTGGTAGAATAAAGTATTATTTTTACTTAAAAAAGTTCGAATCATAATCGCCTGATTACAACTTCCGTCAAAACCTACAAAACCGATACAACCTGCATAATAGCTTCTGGACGTTTTCTCGTGCTCATCAATTAATTGCATTGCACGGTATTTTGGAGCACCGCTCAAAGTTCCTTGTGGGAAAGTAGTTGCAATCATTTCGTACGGATTCTGGTCTTCTTTAACATCGGTTACAACTTCGGAAACCATATGAATGACGTGAGAGAAAAAGTGGATTTCTTTCAGTTTTGAAACTGTTGTGTTTTTCCCGTGAATGCTTAAATCATTTCTTGCCAAATCTACCAACATCGTATGTTCCGCATTTTCTTTCGGGTCTTTTTTGAGTTCTTCTGCTGATTCCAAATCTTTTTCGATGTTTCCAGTTCTTTTGAAAGTACCTGCAATGGGATGAATAATCGCTTTTCCATTTTTGATTATCAATTGGCTTTCCGGACTGGAACCTATTAATTTGTAATCGCCGTAATCGAAAAAGAACAGGTAAGGAGAAGGGTTGATATTTCGCAAAGCACGATAAACATTGAACTCGTCACCCTGGAATTTCTGTTCAAATCTTCTGCTCAAAACCAACTGGAAAACATCGCCGCGGAAACAATGTTTCTTCGCAAATTCTACCGATTCCAAATATTCTTCATCAGTTAAATTGGATGTTTCCTCGCCAAGAGATTCGAAAGGGAAGACCGGTGCGTTTTTTTGATTAATGATGTTTTCCAATGTTGAAAGTTCTGATTTCAATCCATTGATTTTATTTTCAATCAGGAACATTTCGTCGTTGTGATGATTGATTGCAATCACATATTGATAAAGACGATAACGCATCAACGGAATTTTATTTTCCTCCGATTGTTCCTTGAATTTGATATTCTCAAAAAACGGAATCGCATCATAACTTGTATATCCGAAAAATCCCTGTGCTTGCTTTCCAATCTCGTGGTTTGGTTTTTCGCATTGGAAACAGTTAGAAAATTTCTGCATCAAATCAGACAATTTCTCATTTTCAAGATTGATTTTCTGTGGATTTTCAAGAGGAAATTTAAGTTCAGCTTCTTGATAATCTCGGATTTCTATTCCTGCGATCGCATTGACACAAATAAACGAAAACGAATTTTCAGAATTCTGATTTCCTGCGCTTTCCAGAAGAATCGTATCACGAAATTGGTCGCGAAGGCGAAGATAGATTCCAATTGGCGTGTAAAGGTCTGCTAAACGGGATTTAACAGAGGTTTTTATATTGATTATGTTTTTTAAGTTCATTTTAAATAATTTTCATTTTTATTAAGGCTTGTCGAAGCCCTAAAATAAAAAAGACCTCAACAAAAAATGTCGAAGTCTTATTATGATTGAGTTATAGTTAGTTCAGAATTTTAGAACACCGATAATCCTTCCAGACCCGACAAAGAGTTTGAAAGCCACCACCAGTTATTGTTGTTCATAAGTTTCATTGGGACAAATTTAGAAATGATTTTTAATTCTGCAACAATTTTTTTTCGAAAATCTATAAATTGTAACCTAACTATTTGTAAATTATTTTATAACCTTCTGACTTGTAACTGATTCGTTGGTCTCAATTTTCACCAAGTAAGTACCTTTTTGATAATTTCTGAAGTCGATCTTGTTGTTATTTCCTTCAATTTTTTTAATTAATTTACCATCAAGAGCGTAGATTTCTACAGATCTGATTACGTCATCAGTTTTAATATTCAAGAAATCGATAACTGGATTAGGATAAGTCTTGATATTGGTTTTATTGATATCAATTACTGCCAAATTGTTTTTTGTAAAACTGATATTATCCAATCTCAAAGCAGTTGTTGTCGTAACTTTTGGAGTTGTATTTCCAAAGGCTATGTAATAAACACCGTCAGCCGTCGTCGTATAGCTCACGGAATGTTCTGTATAAGTTTGTTGAGAGACAGTTTGTGTACTTAGATCTACAGTGATATTATTTTTGTCTGGGGCACTTGCTATAGCAACCTTCAAAGTAGCAGGTTCAGCAGATTCGTTTCCTATTGATGTATAATATTTTGCTGTAACCGTTTCACCGTTTTTCAGATAGATCGGATAAGAAAAAATCCAGTCATTTTTCCCAGCAGCAGAAGTACTTGTATTATTATAAGCATAACCACTTCCATTTTGAGCAACAGCTTCATTTTCTCCCATCAACCAAGTTGTAGAAGCCCAGCCATCCGAGTCATATTCGCCATAGTTCTCAACTGTTTTTTCGAAATCGTAGGAATAGGGAAGTTCTGTTGGCGTCCAAACTGATTTCGGACCAGCCCAGCCGGAACCACAACCTGCATTTTTCAGGAAGAACTGATATCTTTTTCCAGCCTGGAGGTTGTCAAAGTTTTTGCTTGTAGATGATGTTGTTCCCTTGGAAGAAACAGTAGTGTCAAAAGTCGTCAATCCCGTATCATAGCTATTAATTCCGCTGGTTGCAGACCAATTGACCGTTACTGAATTTGGTTTAAGATCCGAAACCGAAAATCCGTCTAATGAAGGCATCATACAGTCTGGAGACTGGCTGATATACAGATCATCCAAAGCCAGATAAGTTCCGCTGTTGGTATTATTAACGAAAGCCAAATAAACTGTTTTTCCTTTATAATTTGAAAGGTCCAATGTATGGCTGGCATAATCAAAAGGCTGCTCATTGTCTATCTGAGTCAGGGTTGTAAACGATGCCATATCGTCATTCGTTTCCGAAATTTTGACGGCATAAGAATCTGTGTATTCAAAATCATAGGATTTTCCTTTCCAGTAAAGTGTTGGTGTTCCTGTATTTGGAATGGTGATTGCCGGTGTGATCAACCAATCGTTGGCCTGGCCTTCTGGGTCGTAATAAGACGTACTGAAAGCAATTTTGTTGTCATAACCATCATAGAACTGAATCCACGCTTTCTCATTAAAATCCTGGACCTGTCCCCATTCCGGAACTGTTAATCCATCTGCATTGATCGTTTTGAATTGTGATAAAGGTGTTCCGTTGTTGTTCTCGAAACCAGCATTGAAAACCTGCGCATTGATATTAACCAATAATGATAAGGCTAATAAACTGATAATTTTTTTATTCAATTTAATAAATTTATAAATCCAAGGCAAAATTATGTATTGTTGACCGGATATAATAAATCAGCTTGTTAAATTGTATTCAATTTATAACGATTATGAATTGAGATTCTTCAAATAATCAATTGTCAAATAACAAATCTCGTTTTATAGAAATGGTTTCATCTCGTCTTCTATGTCCCGACGGAGGTTCATTAGTTTTATGGCGTATTCCTGCATTTGGATTTCCTGTTCTGATGTTGGAATCCATTTTGGAACCTGGACCGATTTTCCGTTTTCATCTACTGCAACAAAAACGATAATACAATGCGTTTTCTTTTCGAAGATTTTTTCTTTGATATTTCGGGAATAGACGTCTATGGCGATATGCATACTCGTACTTCCAGTGTAAATCACGCGGGATTCTAACTTGACAATTTCTCCAATTTTGATCGGCTGATAAAAACGGATTCCGCCAACGTAAACCGTCACACAGTAACTGGATGACCAATTGCTGGCACACGCATAACCAACCTGGTCTATCCACTTCATCACGCTTCCCCCATGAACATTGCCTCCAAAGTTGACATCTGTAGGTTCGGAAATAAACTGGAAAGTGATTGGCTGGTTGTCCATTTTTCTGAAAATTTATGTCAAATGTAAGGTTTTTGATGGGAATGGAAATTTTGATTGGAAGACAAATCCTATTTATACACTAAATCTGCTACTTCGACAGGCTCGAACCTCAATTAAAGTTCAGTGTCTATAAAGCACAGCAGATGACACCTCGCTTTGGGCGTAATATAAGATAAGTCCGTGATATAGCCGGGATGTGGAAGATAAAACGTACTTTTGCGAAATGAAAAAAGTATTTTATCTTAAAACTTGCGATACTTGTAGAAAAATATTAGGACAATATGATACAAGAAATTGGGAACTGCGTGAAATAAAAACCAACCCGATCACTGAGGAAGAAGTTGAGGATATGTACAAAATTTCTGGTTCTTATGAAGCACTTTTCAATAAGAAATCTACTCAGATAAAATTGCAGGAAATTGACCCAAAAGCTTTGCAGGAAAAGGATTACAAAGAATTACTCCTTGACCATTATACGTTCCTGAAACGCCCAGTCTTCTTGACTGATAACGAAATTTTTATCGGTAACGACAAAGCTAATCTTGGTAAATTAAAAGAATACTTCTTCTCTCTAAAAGAGGATTGATTATAAATAATTTTTGCTTAAAATCATCTTATTTCTTGGCTTCGGCTTGAGGAATAAGATTTTTTTTTTGCTTAAATTTATCATTCAAAAATAGAAAATGAAACGTTCCGGAACTGCAGATTTGCCACTTCATTACGGTCAGGTTCCGCCCTGGCTGTATGAACGTATGTCGAAACTTGGGCTGGCGATTGTGGAAGTCATTCTTGCAGATTATGGCAAAGATGAAGTCCTACGACGATTGGCCGACCCGTTCTGGTTCCAGAGTTTTGGAGCAGTGATGGGAATGGACTGGCATTCTTCAGGCATCACGACTTCTGTGATGGGTGCTTTGAAACGAGCCATTAATCCGAATTCAAAATCTCTCGGAATTTACATTGCCGGCGGAAAAGGAAAATTCTCCAAAGATGCACCAAATGAACTTTTGAAAATCGCAGATTCAACCGGATTGAATGGTGATGAACTAGTGCGTTGCAGTAAGTTGTCTGCGAAGGTTGACAACACGGCTATCCAGGATGGTTACCAACTTTATCTGCATAATTTTATTTTGTCTGACCAAGGGAATTGGGCGGTTGTCCAGCAAGGGATGCATGATTCTGACGGAACGGCGAGACGTTATCATTGGCTGTCGGAAAATGTAACTTCTTTTGTCAATGAACCTCACACGGGAATCTCCGGCGTTAATCGTGGCAATATTCTCAACCTCACATCTTCCGAAGCAGAACAAAACAGAAACGGCATCGTTGACATAACCAAAACCGATTCCGAGAAATGGATGCAGGATTTCCAGCGTTTGATTTTGCCGGCTCATCACGAGGTTTTGGCGAGCGATGTGGATATGAAAAAGCTTGGGAATATTCTTTGGCTGGCGAGAGAAAATGAACCTGAGAATTTTGAAGATTTGCTGATGCTGAAAGGTGTTGGTCCGCGAACGATGCAGTCTCTGGCTTTGGTGAGTGAAGTGATTCACGGGGTGCCTTCCAGATTTACAGACCCTGCGCGTTTTTCTTTTGCGCACGGCGGAAAAGACGGTCATCCGTTCCCTGTTCCTACCAAAACTTATGATGAAACGATTTCTATCCTAAGAACCGGCATAGAGAAAGCTAAGTTGGGAAACACGGATAAGAATCAGGCGATTAAAAAACTACACGAGATTGCTGTGAGAACCGAAGAGAATTTTACGCCGGATTTTAGTCTTGAAAAAGTGATAGAAGAGGAACGGCAAAACTCTTGGCGATTTGGTGGAAAAACTGTTTTTGGTAATGCGAAACCTCCGAAACCGAATGACGGGATTCAGTTGAGTTTGTTTTGATAATTAAATTTTATGAATAAATATTTTTACAATAATTTAACGATTGAGGTTTTTAATGATTCAACATTTTTTTCTCTTAATTCAAATGATAATTTGAAAGTTTATGAGAATATCTACTTTGGAGAAGATGCTGAAGAATATCCAACTTCAAAACACGGAATTAAATTGATTGATAATGATAAAGAAATTAAAAATTGTTTAATTATTGGTTCAGGTGGAGCAACAACTATCCATCCAAACTCTTCTATTTTAGATAATGACAATATCCTCATTTGTTGTTCTGACTCGGTTTTTTCTATTTCAATCGTTGATTTAAAATTAAATTGGGTTAAGAAATTAGATATGGCAACTTGTTTCCAAATCTTTAAAATTGAAAATGATTTTGTAATTCACGGAGAATTAGAAATTACAAGAATTGATAGTTTTGGAAATATTATTTGGCAATTTGGTGGTGCTGATATTTTTGTTTCTATGGATGAAGAAGATGCTTTTCAGCTTAATAATGATAATATTATTTTAAAAGATATTATAGGAACGGGATATATAATTGATTTTGGTGGTAGAATATTATAGATTTAAGTTTTTTTATTTAGTAAATATTTTTTAATTGCTTTTATGAAAACAAATTTTGTAGAATTGGACTTGAATCAAGAAAATATTAAAAATATTTCTGTTGATAGTTTTAATAATTTCATTGCAATAACTTCTCAAAATAATATTATTGGGAATGATTTTGAAATTTCGTTAAATCAAAATTTTGAATTTCCCTTGATAAGAATAGTTGATAATGAAAAATTTTTGATTGTTGACGATAGCTCAAAACTAAAAGACAATGCTTTTTTGATTGATTTTTTTGGAAATGTTTTATGTAAATTTCATGTTGGAATATACATTCAGGAAATTAAAATTGTCAAAAAGAAAATTATTGTTTCTTATTTTGATGAAGGTGTATTAGGAAAATCAGGACCAAATAATGATGGGGTTTCTGTTTTTGATTTTAACGGAAATCAGATTTTTGGATATAAATCAAAATATTCTAACAATGAATTCATAGATTGTTATTGTATGACAAATTATGGAAATAATAAAATTATATTTTATGGTTATAGTGATTTTCAACTTCACGAATTAAATTTAGAAAATCTAACAATTTCTGATTTTGATTGTCCACCAGATTTTTCAGGTGCAAGTTCGATTTCAACAAAAGGCGAGAACATTATTTTTCATTCTTCTTATCGTGATAAAACTTCATTTTTCGTTTGGAATTTGAAGCTAAAGATATTAGAGAAGATTGAATCAAGTGAAAAAAGTCTTATAGGAACAGATAATGGAACATTTTTCAAATTCAATAAAAAATCTTTTACACTTATAAAACCATTAGAATAATTCGAGACAATAAAAAAACCTCAGAATCTCTGAGGTTTTTTATTTCAATTCAATTGATTCTTTAGTAAGAACCTTTCTCAATGTGGCAATTTTTTCTGTCAGCGCAATTGGATAATGGACAGGAAATAGGTTTTTTGTATTAAATTATTGATATTTTTCTACAAAAAAGGAGGTGTGAGTTTATGTTTATGAGATAATAAAACCAATCCTGTTTTTGAGCTGATATTGAATTTTTCGAACAGATTATTCCGATAATAGTCTACGGTTTTTATACTGATATTCATTTTGGATGCGATTTGTTCATAAGTATATTCTTCTTCACAGCAAATCCATTTTATCAGTTCCAGTTCTTTTTTACTAAGGAAGAAAATCGGACTGAATTCCGGGTCATTTTTTCTCAACATTTTGATATTCTCCTGAAGATTAAAATATCCGGTGTTGATGATTTGTTCGATAGCTTCTTTTAGTTCTTCTCCTGTGCAAGTTTTAGATAAGAAGCCTCTGGCTCCCAATTTATAAAATTGGGATTTGATATTTACAGAATCATTTTGTGTAAGGATAAGAAATTTTTCTTCGTTCAGTATAGATTGTAGCTCTGTGAGGATTTCTATTCCGTTTTTTTTCGGAAGAGAATGGTCTAATATAAAAAGGTCTGTTTTTTCTTTGAGAGTTCCGAAATTCCGAAGCAGTTCTTCACCATCATTAAGTTCAGCGAGAATATTGTAATCGCCGAGGTTTTTTAGAAGTTTTATAATGCCTTGTCTCAGAATTTTATGGTCATCAGTGATTACTAGGTTTATCATTTTTGTAAATTGAGATTTTGGTTCCTTTTTCCGGATTAGATTGTATTGTACAAGAAAATCCAATGAGAGTTGCTCTTTCTTTTATATTCTTGATGCCGTTTCCGAATTGGTTGTTGACATCAAAACCATTTCCATTGTCTTCAATGCTGATGGATATTATATTTGTGTAATCTATTATTATATTTATTTGGGAAGCATCAGAATGCTTTAGGATGTTATTAATACTCTCCTGAAAACATCTGTAAAGTATAATGTTTTCTTCTGTACTGGTTCCATAGTTTTCTGAGGAATTATTTATTTTTTCAAAATTAATTTTTATAATGTTTGTTTTTCTGATACGTTCCACTTCATTCATTATTATTTCATCAATGGTATTTTTACCAATACTGAAGTCATTTAGCCAATGACTAAGGTCTCTTACAGAATCCGATATTTCCAAAATAGAACTTCTTATCTCGTTAATTGATTCTTTGGAGGACACTGCAAATCTTAGATTCTCCACAGAGAAATTGATGATGCTCAATTTTTGTCCTATATCGTCGTGCAGGTCTTTGGAAAGGTTTTTCAGAAGATGCTCGTGAGATTCCAGGATGCTTTGCTTTATTTTCTCTTCCTCCATTTGTTTTATTTTGCTGTTTTCTTCTTCCAGTTTCAGCTTATCTTCCAGGGTTGATATATATTGTGATTTGATTTTGCGATAGCTGTATGCTATGGCAATTCCCATTATAAAAATCTCCAGCAACAAAACATAATAAAAGTAATTGGGATGGCTGATTTCATATATTGTCAAAATTCGTGAATAATTGAAAAAATAAGTTACAGGATTGATAAAGCCGAATAATAGTGCTGCCAGAATACCTAGCGATGGTCTCTTATTTTGTAATCCCAGCCAGATTAATATTGTTATCTGTATCAGAACCGCCAGAGCAGAGAGCCCAATTGAAATATTCCAGATACCATTATAAATAGGATTGTCAAAGGTTGTATTGGCGTAATCTATATAAAACCAAAGACTAGCAAGAATCCCAAATGTAACATAAAAATCAAAAATTGTATTGAGTACTCTGAACTGCCCGCCATTTTTTTTTCTAAAGTCCAGAAATCCTGTCATAATCTTCATACTCAGCCCCATTGCAATGACAAGCAAAAAGAGAGAATTGGTTTTCAGAATTGAATAGTATAAGAAAGGGACTTTGATAATATTAATAAAAAATTCTTCCCTAATTACAATTATAGCAATCAAAGCAAGATATAAAGAATACAAGAAATAAAATCTCCGCCTCAGAATAATGCCCACCACTAAACTTAAAACCGCAATTATAAAGGTAACACCAATGACAAAACCTATTTCCCAATAAAATCCATTCTCCCAAAAGAGGTTTTCAACAGGTGTGGTAAAATCCGAATAAATATTTTGATAGTAACGTAGATTCCGTATCTCCATATAGATTTCTGCAATTTCGCTCTTATTAAGTACGAAGGGAACATAATGAAACCGAATATCCGGAATATCCTGCTTATTAGCGTAAGAAATATTATATTTTTTTAAAAGTACAATACTTTGTTCTGTTTTTCTATATACATTAAGAATATCCAGTTGAGAATATATTCCCAGCCAATAATCTTTTCTGTTACCAGTATTTTTTATGTAAGTATGTACCCAAACCGTTTTGGTCTGCTTTTTCAGAATAAGATTGGAAGGATGGTCTACTTTTCTAAAATTATTATTGATTTGACTAATCTGAAAAACATTTTTTGAGTTGCTGCTGTCAATATAGTATGAGGACTTAGAAAAGAGAGGAATCCAGTTACCACCATTTACAAACATTGTATCGGCTTTCATTTGGGAAGTAATCCAAATTCCAATAAACAAGCACATTGCAATAAGTAGATTTTTCATCATCAATCAAATTTACAAATAAATTTTTCGTGGACGACTAAGAAAAATCCTAGGATTTTTTTAGGATTTTGTATCAAATGATAAATAAGAAGGTGAGGTAATTTTGGAGCATTAATCAAAAATTACAATAAGATGAAGACAATTAATTCAATACCACATTTTGGGGATAAATCAGAAGATGTGAAAACGATTCAACAAATCTTAGCAGAAAAAGGAATTGCTAATTTAACCATTGACGGAATATTTGGAAATCAAACCCTTAAAGCCCTAAAAAAACTCCAAGAAAAAGAAGGCTTAGTAATAGATGGTATCATTGGCAAAAATACAATGAGGGTGATGGAAGTAGAATTGAGAAAATATATTGACCATAGTGGCAAAGTAACACTTTCCTGGGACAGGCAAGGCATTGACAGAAACTGGACGGAAATTACCTTAAGGAGTATTGAAGAACTATTTGATACTTCCTTTTCCAAATGTGATGATATTTCCGATTTCAGAAAGGACTATTATAGTTTATCAAAAGAACAGCGGATTATAGTCTGGGGTGAGCTTATTTGTGCAATGGCAAAATTTGAAAGCAATTGGAAAACGATCTGTAGATATCAGGAAACAACACAAGGTATTGATAGTGTAACAAAAAGACCAGTATATAGTGAAGGGTTGCTACAACTTTCTTATCAGGATAAACCAAATTATCATTTTTTGCAGTGTGATTTTAATTGGGAGCAAGATAAAAATCTAAAGGATAATGATCCTGCAAAAACAATTTTTAATGCCCAATACAATCTGGAGTTTGGAATAAGAATTCTTGCCTACCAAATCAGAAGAAAAAACAGTATTGCTCTTAGTAGCGGACTGTACTGGGCGGTTTTGAAAAAAGGAGGAGAAAGAATCTCCCAAATAGCAGCAATGGTAAATAATTTAAATTTTTAAACGATGAAAAAAACAATTTTGCTATTGATATTACTTTTTTGCTCGTTTGCTTTTGGACAAAAAGAAGGTTATGGAAAAACAAATTGGTCAAGTTGGTCTTCTTTGTCTTGCTTTCCTAATGTACAGTTTTCTATGAAATCTAACGGTTGGTCTTCATCTGTTAAAAAATATGAATATCGCTTTAAAATTAGAAATACAGGTTCGCAGAATATACATTTTAGTACAGAGGGACATTTATCTAATGGTGAAAGATTTTTTTCCGGAAGATTCGACCTAAAAGCAAATGGCGGAGAATATAATAATGGTATGGATGGAACTTTTAGTGACTTTCCTCCTAACCAAATTACGGGTTTTACTTTTACCGTTAGAAGATATATAGAGAATTCTAAAGATGATTGGGGAATTCCATCTTATACTTGTAGTGGTGGACAAAAAGTTTGTGATGCTAATTGTAAAAATTCTAATAATAACCAAAATGGAAACAACCTCTTTGGGAATTCTCAAAACACCAATACAAGTAATACATCAAATCCTCAGAACAATAATTTAAATTCTGGACTTTCTTCGGTTGAAGAATATGATAAATATTGGAGAAGAAGAGAAGAACTTTGTCAAAAAATTCCATATTTGGACAAAAGGGCAAAATATGTGTTGAGAAGCGATTATCCTTGCAATACAAGAGAAACAATCAATGATAATGAAAAAAAGCCTTATGCTGTTGATGCCTTAAAAAAAGACTGCCACAAACTGGAAAGTATTTTGGAAGAATTGCAAGGTTCATCAAAACAGGAGGAAGAAGAAAAACAACGCCTTGCCCAAGAAAAGCAGGAAAGATATAACTCCTATATAGAACAAGGTGACCAGGCTATGCGAAGCGAAGACTACGCTTCTGCAATGAACCATTACCAAAACGCTAAACAATATGCAAGCACTGATATGGAACGTTCTACCGCTGAAAACAAATATAACCAGGCTTTTGAAGCTAAAAAAACTGCAGAGAGAAAAATAAGAGTAGCCGAGCAGAAAAAAAGAGATGAACAAGAAAATATAGCGTATGCCTCTGGCCTCACAGCTACGGCAGGTGCAATGGCTCTTTTGCAAGATAAACCGAGCCTAGGTTTCACTTCTGGTAAAATATATTTGGGACTTAATATGGAGCAAATACCTATGATTTCCAACAACACAAACTCCTACCACGCCAACAAATCTTATGTAGAAGCACCGTTCAGACCCGGTTTTGATTTGGGTTTGATTTTCGGAATTGCTAACAACAAAAAAGTATCACTTTATCTAAATCCAAAATTGAGTTACAATATCAGCGCATTCGCTGCCGGAGTAAGCGGCTCAAGTATAGAATACGGCGGAACAGCATTGGTTCTCGGAAACTGGGATAAAGAATTTCCATTAAAATTTTATGCAGAAGCTGGCTATTTCAAGCGTGTTGGAGATTACCATTATGATGCAGATGCGGCAGCTCAAAGCTCAGGTGCTACCACAGCTACAGATGATGTGAGGGATGGTGAATATAATTATTCTGTAATACGATATGGAGGTGGGATGATGCTTCATCAGGTGGATGACACCGAAGAATTTTATGTCAAAGCTGGTGTCTTCTTTGATAAGCCGTCTTTCTATCCAAATGGTATCAAACCAAATCTTGGATTTACTTTGCAAGGGATGTATAACCAAATAGGAAGTCTGGAATTTTATTATTCTCCAAAATATTTCATAGGTGGAACGGTAATGTATCCATCAACTCTGGAAAGAACAGACAAATCTTATTTTGGAATCAGATTTACAAGAACAGGAAGGCTTTGGTAATGTCAAACTAAAAACACTATTAAAAATGAATACCTACATCAATAAAATATTTTTCTCTATTTGCTTAACAATCCTAATCGGCTGTAGTGACAGAAGTCAGATAGAAGGATTAGTTTTCAGCGACAAGGTTCAAACTGTAGATGTTAACAAAGAAATCACAGTTTCTAACAATAACAGCCAAAGTTATATAGGGACACTGAGAATCAATGATACAGATTACAATTATACTATATCCTATTACAAAATATTATATAATAACGGAACTATTCAGCAATATTTGGTGTCTGTTCTTATCAATCCACCATTAGGATTTGCCAAAAGCAATGGCGGTACAATTTATAATGTTCCTGAAGGTATTAGTATTAATTCGGGAATGGGATATTTTTCAGGTTCACTTCCTATTATTAACTATTACAATAATACCAATAATGCAGCTAACACAGTTAAACTTGATGAAACTTTTTACATAGGCTTCAACATTGGGGGCAATACAGAATTTGCTTCTTATGGCTGGCTAAAACTGTTGATTTCAAAAGATAAAATCACCATTTTCAATTACGGATACAAAACAGGAAATCCAATTAACGCCGGAGAAAACTAATTTTATTTTTCATATTAATAATTAAACCTTATCACTTAAGATGGCAAGGTTTAGTTTATTAAATGTCAACTTAGAAATTTCTAAAGCAATATTTGGTATATTTAAATTGATTTCAGTAATACTCTTTCTCAATAAAATGAGAGGCATTTTGTCTATAGGAACAGTAGCATTGGAGAGAATAATTATTTTATAAGTCAATAAAAAATAATGGAACGACACACCCGCCCGAGTGTGTCTGCCACATACGCCCGAAGTTGACACCCACACTCGAGCGAGTGTGGCAATCTATATCGCTCGAAGATGACTGATGCATATTTAAAATAAAAGCTCCTCAGAAATTTCTAAGGAGCTTTTGGTTATAATTAAATCGATTATCTAGTAAGAACCTTTTTCAATAAAATGAGCTGCAATTTTCTCTGTCAATGCAATTGGATTTGGTGTGTTGACGTATTTTGTAAAACGTCTTAATCCGGCTAGCATCATTCTTTGCTCGTCACCTTCGGAGAAAGAAACGATACCTTCTTTAGCGTTGGTTGTGATGATTTCAACTGCTTTGTAAAGGTTCAGTCTTGCCATTGCCGCTTCTACAGAATCTGTTGAGAAATGTTTCTCAGCTCTCAGGATGGCGGATTCTGCCATATAGATTTGGTTCAGGATTTCGGAAGCGTTTAATAATAAATGCTGTTGTTTCTCGATGTCCATCATATATTTTTGAAGGGCAGAACCGGAAACCATTAAGAATACTTTCTTCAAGTTCTTAATCACTTCTTTTTCCTCAGACATATATTCTGAATAATCTGGAATGTCAAAAGATGGAATGCCCATCAATTCTTTAGCGACGTTTTTCGCAGGTGTTAACAAATCGATTTTGCCTTGCATCGCCCGTTTGATTAACATCCCAACGGCTAAAAGTCTGTTGATTTCATTGGTTCCTTCGTAGATTCTGGAAATCCTGGAATCTCTCCAGGCCGCTTCCATTGGTGTATCTTCTGAGAATCCCATTCCACCGTAGATTTGGATGCCTTCATCTGCTGTATGCTGGGCTAAATCTGATACGAAAACCTTCAGGATAGAACATTCAACTGCAAATTCTTCCACACCTTTCAGTTCTGCCTGCTCGTGGTTCATTCCGCCGGCAACCAGTTCTTCGATTTTGTCTTCCACATTTTTCGCTGCTCTGTAAGAACCAGCTTCGCTCACGAAAGCACCCGTTGCCATCTCTGCCAGTTTCTTGCGAATGGCTCCAAATGTATTAATAGAAACCCCAAATTGTTTTCTCTCAGTCGAATAATTCAAAGAGTAATTCAGGATTCTTCTTTGGGCATCCAGACAGGCTGCAGCTAATTTGATACGACCAACATTCAATGCATTAAGAGCGATTTTGAAACCGTTGTTTCTTTCGCCCAAAAGATTTTCAACAGGAATTTTCATATCATTGAAGAAAACCTGACGCGTAGAAGACGCACGGATTCCCAATTTGTGTTCCTCCTCTCCGAAAGTCAGACTTTCCGGATTTTCTAATTCTGAACGGTTGATAACGAATCCCGTGATGTTTTTGTCATCATCAATCTTAGCAAACAAAGTAAATGTATCTGCAAATCCGGCATTGGAAATCCACATTTTTTGTCCATTAATAATATAATGTTTTCCGTCCTCGGAAAGTTTAGCTTTTGTTTTCCCGCTGTTGGCGTCCGAACCTGCATCCGGCTCAGTCAAACAATAGGCTCCGAATTTAGTTCCGGCAGCCAAGTCCGGAAGGTATTTCTGCTTTTGTTCCTCGGTTCCGTAAAGCAGGATAGGAAGCGTTCCGATTCCGGTATGCGCGCCATAAGCCGTTGCCAATGAACCTGTAGAACCGGAAAGGTAATCGCAGGCCAGCATTGTGGTCACGAATCCCATTCCCAAACCGCCGTAAGCTTCCGGAACAGCGATTCCCAGGAATCCCATTTCCCCGATTTTACGCATCACTTCTTCCGTGTAAGCGTAATCTTTTTTCTCAAATCTTTCCTTATTCGGAACCACTTCTTTATCGATGAATTCCTTAGCAGAATCACGAAGCATCTTTTGTTCTTCGGACAATTCTTCAATAGAGAATATTTCGTTTGCAGTGATTTCCTTTACAAGAAATTCGCCGCCGTCTAATGTTTTTGTATCTGTTGACATAATATTTTATTTTTTTAGATTAAAGAATAAAGAGAAAAGAATTAAGACTTACCATTTCAATGTTTTTTGAAAGCCTGAAATCATTCTCTGTAATTCGGTGATTTTATTTTCAATTAATTCAAATTTCGATTGTTCAATATAATTTCTTCTTGAGGAAATAATTATTTGAGTTTGTAATTCATAAAGAGAACCTAGACTTATTTCTAGAAATCGATTGAAATCTTTTTGTGAAGTTCTGCTTGAACCTTCCGCAATATTAGAAGCCACAGAAACTGTACATCTTCTGATTTGGAATCTTAACCCGAATTCTTCATTCTTAGGAAAACTTTCTGTAATTGCATAAATTTCATCAGCTAATTCTAGGGATAATTTCCAAATATTCAGATTCTTAAAATTATGCTTCATTATAAAAAGTCTTTTCTCTTTATTCTTTTTTCTCCTTGTCTATAACAATTCAAATACACTCGCTGCACCCTGACCTGTTCCAACGCACATTGTCACAACACCGTATTTGCTGTTTCTACGTTTCATTTCGTCAAGAAGTTGGACTGTTAATTTTGTTCCTGTACAGCCTAGTGGATGTCCGAGTGCAATTGCGCCTCCGTTGACATTAACGATGTCTGGATTGATGCTCAATTCTCTTAAAATGGCAACGGATTGAGAAGCAAAAGCTTCATTCAATTCAAATAAATCGATATCCGATTGTTTAAGGCCAGCTTGTTCCAACGCTTTTGGAATGGCGTACATTGGACCAATTCCCATAATTCTTGGCGGAACACCAACTGTAGAATAGGAGAGAAGTCTTGCAACTGGCGTCAGATTTAATTCTTTGACCATTCTTTCGGACATTACCATTGTGAAAGCAGCACCGTCAGAAGTCTGAGAAGAGTTACCTGCTGTTACAGAACCATTCGCAGCGAAAACCGGACGAAGTTTTGCCAAGGCCTCGATTGAAGTATCAGCTCTCGGACCTTCATCCTGTTTGAATGCATATTCTTTGGTCTGGATTTTTTCTTTTTCGTCAAGGAAATTATATTTCACATCAATCGGAACAATCTGATTTTCAAATTTTCCTTCCTGTATCGCTTTAATTGCTTTCTGATGTGAATTGTAGGCAAATTGGTCTTGTTCCTCACGACCCACTTTAAATTCGTTCGCAACCGCTTCGGCCGTTAATCCCATTCCCCAATAGTAATCGGGATTTGATTTGGCTAAATCCGTATCCGGGATTGGTTTGTAACCGCCCATTGGGATGTAAGACATACTTTCCGCACCACCTGCGATGATGCATTCTGCCATTCCGGCTTTGATTTTCGCCGCTGCAATCGCAATCGATTCTGAGCCTGAGGCGCAATATCTGTTGACTGTCACACCCGGCACTTTGTCCGTATCCAATCCCATTAGTGAAATGAGTCTTGCGACATTCAGTCCTTGTTCTGCTTCCGGCATTGCACAACCGACAATCAAATCGTCGATGCGGGCCGGATCAAGATTTGGAACATCTTTCATCAGACGTTCTATCACAGTTGCCGCCATATCATCCGGACGGGTAAAACGCAAAGAACCTTTCGGCGCTTTACCAACTGCTGTTCTGTATCCTGTTACTATATATGCTTCCATATTTTTGATTTTATTATTTTTGATGTGCCTCGTAGAGGTTTTCTGTTAATAGCTATATTATTTTTTATTTTAGCGGAGCTCCGTAGGAGCGACCTGATAATTTTATTCAATCCATTCGAATAAATATTTAGAATCATATTCGATTTCGAATTTTTCTAAAAAATCCAAATATTCGTTTTTGAAAGATTTGTTCATATGATGTTCTTCCTGGTTTAAGATATATTTCACCACAGCATCCACACCCCTTCTGGAATATGAAAATGCCCCGTATCCTTCTTGCCAGCTGAACTTTCCGTTAATCCAATTCTTATCATTTATAAATTTGGATGAACCAGCTTTAATATCCCTTACTAAATCTGAGACCGAAATATTTGGATTCATACTTACCAGAATATGGACGTGGTCTGGCATTGCAAAAACGGCGAATGATTTCTGTCCTCTATTAGAAATTATACCTGTCATAAATTTATGCAGTTCTTCCCGATTCTCTTTTGGAATCAGATTTTGCCTTCCTTTTACAGCGAAGACAATTTGAATATAAATTTGTGTATAGGTATTTGCCATTTTTGGATTAATTATCAGGTCGCCTCTACGAGGCTCCGCTTAACGATAATATTGTTATCTATTAACAGGTCGCTCCTACGGAGCTTCCTAGTTCCTCACCGGTTTTCCTGTTTTCAACATTCCACCGATTCTCTCAAGCGTTTTTCTTTCTCCACAAAGTGATAAAAATGCTTCTCTTTCCAAATCTAAAAGATATTGTTCAGAAACCTCTGTCTGTTCAGAAAGATTACCGCCGGTCATTACATAACCAATTTTGTTAGCGATTTTTCTATCGTGTTCCGATGCGTAACCACCTGCAACCATTTGGTCAGTTCCAACGTAGAACATTCCCATTGCTTCGTTTCCTAGAACTTTAACTTTCTCAGGAACTGGCGGCGTGTAGCCTAATTCATCCAAAACAATCGCCTGACGTTTGGCTTCAGCAATCTGTCGGTCTTTGTTCACAACGATAATATCTTTGTCGGTCAAGATTCCCATTTGCTTGGCTTCGTGAGCAGAAGTTGCCACTTTTGCCGTTGCGATATTCATAAAATAATTTCGAAGATGATTGGTCTTAACATCGTCTGGAAGCGTTCCTTTCAATGCTCTCAATGCAAATTCTTTTGTTCCGCCACCTCCAGGAATCAAACCAACGCCGACTTCTACCAAACCGATGTAAGTTTCCGCTGCAGCAACGATTTTGTCCGCGTGCATCGAGAATTCACATCCGCCACCAAGCGTCATTCCGAAAGGTGCAGCGATGACAGGAATTGATGAATATCTTAGCTTCATAGAAGTCTGTTGGAACATTGCGATGGCCATATTCAGTTCGTACCAATCCTGTTCAACAGCCATCATCATTACCATTGCGAGATTAGCGCCGACTGAGAAATTGTCAGCCTGATTTCCAACAACCAAACCTCTGTAATCTTTCTCAGCAATGTCTATGGATTTATTAAGACCTTCCAAAACACCCCCTCCAAGAGAATTCATTTTTGAACGGAACTCAAAGTTCAAAATACCGTCACCAAGGTCAATTAATGCAGATTCGGAATTAGACCAAACTGTTTTTTCTTTTCTGATATTATTAAGTATAATGAAAGCATCCTGACCAGGAATTGGTTCGTACGATTTTGTATTCTGATTGTAGAATAATTGCTTTCCGTTTTCCAGCTTGTAGAAAGATTCGTTTCCGGAAGCCAGCATTTCTTTTACCCAATCAGCGACTTTATAGCCTTCACTTTCTACCAAATCAATTCCTTTCTGAACACCAACAAAATCCCAGTTTTCGAACGGTCCGTATTTCCAGGCATAACCGGTTTTCATTGCATCATCGATAGAGTAGAATACATCCGTGATTTCCGGAACTCTTTGAGAAACGTAAGCGAACAATGAAGCAAAATGTTTTCTAATCAATTCTCCGGCTTTGGATTGGTCTTTCAACAAAATCGGCAAACGGTTTTTCAAACTTCCGGCTTCTTTCGCTGTTGTAACGATAGGAAGTTTAGGTTGTTTTGTCGGTTCGTAGCCCAACGTTTCATAGTTAAGAACGAAACGGTTCACATTGCCGCCAGCATCTTTTTCTTTATAATAGAATCCTTTTTTAGCTTTATCACCAAGAAATTTATTTTCAATCAGGAAATTCAGAGTTTTCGAGTCTTTAAGTGCCTGAACCATCTCATCGTCTTTAAGATTCGCCTGAAGTCCTTTGGTTACGTTGAAAGCCGTATCTAATCCAACCAAATCTCCCAATTTGAAAGTCCCGGTTTTAGGACGATTCAGCAAATCTCCGGTCAAAGAATCGGCTTCTTCAATCGTTAAACCGATTTCTTCCGTCAATTCCATAATTTTCGCCATCGAATAAACTCCGATTCTGTTTCCGATAAATCCTGGTGTATCTTTACAAAGAACCGTTGTTTTCCCAAGGAACTTTTCACCGTAAGACATAAAGAAATCAATCACAGATTTGTCTGTTTTCGGACCAGGAATTACTTCAAATAATTTCAGATATCTCGGTGGATTGAAGAAATGCGTTCCACAGAAATGCTTCTGGAAATCTTCTGACCTTCCTTCCGACATCAGATGAATCGGGATTCCCGATGTGTTAGAAGTTACCAAAGTTCCTTCTTTACGAAGTTTATCCACTTTCTCAAACATCGATTGTTTGATGTCCAGTCTCTCGACAATCACCTCAATGACCCAATCCGAATTTTTGATTTTCTCCAAATCATCTTCGAAATTTCCAACCGTAATTCTGGAGGCAAAAGATTTGTCATAGATTGGTGAAGGATTACTTTTCAAAGCGTTGTCAAGATGACCTTGTGCAACGCTGTTCCTTGTTTTTTTGTCGGCATTTTCCGAATCTTTCGGAGGCATATCCAACATCAAAACCTGAATGCCGTTACCTGCGAGATGACAGGCAATCCCGGAACCCATCACGCCGGAACCGAGAACCGTAACGTGTTTTATTTTTCTGTTCATTATTAGAAGATATTTTTATGATTTAATATTTTACAGAAGAGTTTTCTCTCGCAGATTTCACTGATATTGCAGATTAATCTGCTCGATTTGCTTAATCAGCGAGAGTTTATCTTTATTTTTTGTGATTCAGTTCGTTTGCGATTTTTAAGATGTCTGTCATCACTTCCTTGAAAACTTCAAATTTCTCAGGCGCAATTCTTTCCAATACTTTCTTATTGAAATTAATAACAACTTCCTTTGATAAGTTTCTGGAATTGATACCTTTATCAGTTAATTTGATAATGACTTCCCGTTTATCGGTTGTGGTTTTTTCTTTGTAGATATAACCATTGTCTTCAAGAAGCTTGATGATTCTTGTAAGAGAAGTCGGTTCTATTGCCATTTTAGGGCCAAGGTTTGTGCTCCTGGTTCCTTCCTTTGGATCAATTTTAAGTAATGTAAGTGCTTGAACTGCAGTTGAATTGTACAGAGATGCCTGGTCCGAATACATTTTCGAGACCGCTAACCAAGCCGACTTTAACATCAAGTCAATACTTTCGACTTTTTCTGAATTTTTCTTTTCCATAACTGGCATATTGAAGTGCTTTTTACAAATATAAAAAAAATACTATGCATGCATAGTATTTTGATGTTAAGTTATTTAAAATACTGATTTACAAGTGATTAATTATTATGCGACTCTTATTAAATAAAATTGATAAAAATCTATTTAGTTAGAAATACTTGTTTCAATCACTGTTTGCAAAGACTGTTTAATTTCTAGGAAACCATGACAATTATCATGAAAATTCTCCGAATTCAGTTCCCAAAAATCATTTTTAAACGTCAATTTAAATTTTCTTAAATCCTGGGAGAAGTTTTTTTGGAGGTAAGAAAACATCATTTCTTTTTCCAATTTCGGGGCATCAATATCTGGCGAATGAAATGTCTGATTGAAGTTTAAAATCTTAGGCGTAATCAGTTCAGGATTGTTGAGAATGACTTCTTCCGAGATTCCGCTGATGAGTTTTTTTTCTTTGATCCACCAGATCTTATCGGAAAATTCTTTTGCCAATCGCCAATCGTGAGATGATAAAAGAATGAGTTTGTTTTCTGATCTTGCTAGATTTCTAAGCAATGAAAGAATCATCAGTTTATTTTCTTCATCCAAATGTGTTGTTGGTTCGTCCAGAATGATAAAAGGAGAATTCTGAGCTAAAGCTCTTCCAATAAAGGTTTTTTGAAGATTTCCGTCAGATAATTCAGTTAGTTTTTTGTTCTGATATTCTGATAGATTGAGTTTATTAATGATTTCGAAAATTTCCTGTTTATCAGTTTCATTTAATTTAAAATAATAGGGATAATGAATATATTTTCCGAGCGAAATCAAATCGGTAACCGTATAATTATCCGGGATTTCCGCTTTAGAAAAAACAATGGCAATCTGGGAAGCTATTTCGTTGGAGTCTAGTTTTTGAATCAATTTTCCATTGATAGAAATTTTGCCTTTTAAAAGTTTATTTTGGCCAAGAATTGATTTGATTAAAGTAGTTTTCCCGATGCCGTTATTTCCCATTAACAAACAAACTTCGCCTAATTCCAAAGACGAATTAATCTCCGAAACCAATGGATTCGTGTAACCGATTGTTGCTTGATTTATTTTTAAAAACATATTTATTTTAGCAAAGATAAATTTATCACAAAGGCACAAATAATTTTATTACAATATTGTATTTTAAGGCACGAGGATTAACTTTGTTAATTTTTAAAGTTGATTTTTTATTTTAGAAATAACCATTGATTACTCTTGTAACTCCTGATTTAAAAGTTTCTTCATTGAAATTGATTAGAAGTCCCAACTTGCAACCTGTCATTTTTAAATAAGTTAATAATTGTGCTTTATGCGAAGGGTTTATAAACTCAACAGCTTTGATTTCTAAAATTAATTTATCTTCAATGATAATGTCAATCCGAAATGCATTATTTATTTTCAATTCTTCATAAACAATTGGTAGAACTATTTGTTTTTCAACTTTTAAATTTTGCTTTTGTAGTTCGTAAAACATACATTCTTCATAAACTGTTTCAAATAATCCAGGTCCCAATTTCTTGTGAATCTTGAGTCCAGCATCAAAAACTATTTTTGATAATTCATTTTCTGTCATTTGTATTTTTTATCGAAGATAATAAAATCGCAGTTTTAACACAAAGACACAAAAATTTACTTAACACCTTCATGTTTTAGGGCACAAAGTTTTCTTAGCTAAAATTACTTGTGCCTTAAAGCATGATGTTTAATAAAAAACAATTGTGCCTTTGTGTTAAACTTTATTTTTCATCAACATCAACAAAATCACCGGAATCCCAAAGAAAGTTGTTATGATATTAATCGGAAATTGACTTAATTCTGAAATAATCGAAAAGACCTGCATGATGAAAATACCCAAAATCATATTCAGGATCCATTGATGCCAAAGCTGCGCAGGATTCCAGATCATTCTGCAAAAATGTGGAACTACAACACCAATAAACAAAATCGGCCCTAAAAACGCTGTAACCGAAGCAGAAAGTAGTGAAGAAGCTATAATAATACTGATTTTAAGCTTAGATTGACTGATTCCGAAACTCTTTGCATAAGCTGCTCCAAGAGCATTCCCAATTAATGGTTTTATGGATTTGAAAGTGAAAATCAGTCCAATAATTATTAAAACTGTAAGAATTGAAATCTGAATCAAACTCGCCTGATTATTCGCTCCGAAAGTCCAGAGCATATAATTCTTTAAACTTTGACTTTCCACATAAAACTGGAGAAAGGAAACAACAGCACCAGCCAAAGCCGAAATCAAAAATCCGAAAATAATGATGAAACTTCTATCCCGAAACCGATTCGAAAATAACAGTAAAATCATCATCAAAGCAATGCTTCCTATGATCGATGATAAACTGATAAAACTATTCTGCAAAAAATCCGGAATTAGAATATCCTGTGAAAAGAAAATGTAGATCGCCACAAACAAACTGGAAACCGAAGTGATTCCTAAGACGTCCGGACCAGCCAAAGGATTCTTGAAATATTCCTGCAAAAGAAATCCGCTTGTCGGAATCGCAACTCCAGCCAAAAGCATTGCCAAAGCACGATTGATCCTAAATCCGGCAATTTGAAAATTCTCAGATTCTGAATTGATAAAATCAGAAAAATTGAGTTTTGCAAAACCAATATTGAGATTGATGAAAAACGCAATAACCGCAAAGAGGATTATTAAAATTACCAAAACAGGAAAACGTTTCATCAAGAATTAATTATTATTTCAAAGATTTTTTCGGACTGGCAATCATAGCTTTTTCCTTATTATCAATCATTTTAGAAGAACTATTGTTGGCTAAGAGTTTCTCGATTTTCTGATTTAGCATCTCTTCGGTCATAGAACCAACAGTTTCATCAGATCTATCGCCTTTTCTGATTAATGTAAAAGGAATTGCCTCTCCATTCCAGGATTGGAAATTTTGCTTGAAAAATTCCTGCTTCAAAAGCATTCCGTCAAGAAGGATCACATTTTTTCTAATATCATATTCGTCTGCAAAATCACTGACTTTGCTTGCCCAATCCGTTTTGTTATCAAGACTCACAAACGTAAATTTCACGGGTTGATTGGTCAATTCATCCATTTTTTTTCTGAAATGCGGAATCTCCTGCATACATGGCCCACACCAAGTTGCGAAGAAGTTAGTTACATAAAGTGTATCAGAATGATTGGACTTCAAAACTTCCGTGATTTTTTCAGGAGAAAGTTCTGTCAGTCCTGCAACATCAGCTTCCGATTTTGTCGGCTTAACTTGTATCGAATCTTCTTTTGCTTCGGTTTCAGCTACTTTTTCGTCGTTCTTTTTACAAGCTAAAAGGCTGATTGACAAAACGGAATATATCAGGAATTTTTTCATAGATTATTTTATTTAAATTTGAAACCAAGCTTTGCTATTTAGATTTTTTCTTTTCCCAAATTTGATTAAATTTGATTCTTGACAATGGAGAATCAATTAACGATCGCGAATCAACCTCAGTTTCACAGGCTAAAAATAGCTAAAAAACGTCAACTTACCAAAAATGCATTTGCGTTGGAATTAGCGATTCCTGCGGAACTGAAACGGCAATATCAATATCAGGCCGGGCAATATGTGACGCTGAAATATCATTTCAACGAAAAGGAAATTCAGAATGATTATTCTTTCACATCCGCACCTTTTGAAAATAAAATTGAATTGGCCATCAAAATCAATGGCGACGAAAGTTCAACCAACTTCTTATTCGAAAGTTATCAGATTGATGATGAAATCTCTGTGAGTGAACCTTTGGGACGTTTTTTTATTCCCTCAAGGCCGAACGAGAAAAGAACAATTCTGGCTTTCGCCTCCGGAATTGGAATTACACCAATTATAAGTCATATCAAAAATATTCTTCATAATGAACAGTTTGCCAGGATCTTTCTTTTCTATGGCAACAAAAGTTATGAAGATATTGTTCTGAAACAGGAACTGGAAGATCTGCAGAAAGAAAATGTCGGAAGATTCCAGGTTTATTATTTTCTGTCACAAGAACCAATTAAAGACAAACTTTTCCAGGGAAGATTGGATGAGAGAAAAATTTCTTTGATCATCAATCAGATTCTCCATTTGGATGAAGAGGACGAAGAATCGACAATTTGGGATAGTACAGACAAGGTTTTGATATGTGGTCCCGGCGCAATGATAAAATCTGTTGCGAATGCTTGTTACAACCATGGGATTCCAAAAAAAAACATTCATTTTGAATTGTTTGAAGCTTTTAATGAAGATATTTATCCTACTGAAAAAGAATTTCCTCTGATCGAGAATGTGAATGTCAAAATCAAATTCAATCATATTGAAAAGGACGGAATCATTCTAAAAAATAACGAACGAAAAATTCTACAGCAATTATTGGATCTGGGTTACAAACTGCCATATTCCTGCAAATCCGGAATATGTGGAAGCTGTCTCTGCTATTTGAAAAATGGAGAGGTGGATATGACAGAAGACGAATATTTGACGGAAAAAGAGAAACTTCAAGGGAAAATTTTGCCTTGTGTTTCCATAGCGATGAGTAAAGACGTATATTTAGATTTTGATTTACATTAAAATATGTTGAAAGCGCTTACAAACATTTTAAAAGTTCTTTTCAGACTTTTGGAACTTGGGATCTTGCTAATGGTTTTAGCAAATTTCTGGGTGTATGCGCTTACCAGCGGGAGAACTTATACAAAAATCAGCAAAGTTCCACCAAGAGATTGTGCTTTGGTTCTGGGAACTTCCCCGAAGATGCGTTCCGGTGTCGCAAATCCCTATTTTGTGGCAAGAATGGACGCGGTCGGAACGCTTTATCATCATGGCAAAATAAAAAAGATCATCGTAAGTGGAGAGAAAAGTGAAAACTACGATGAAACAGAAGCTATGACAAGATTTCTTGTCTATAACGAAGGCGTTCCGGAAAATATCATTATCAAAGACCCGAAAGGTTTCAATACACATAAAAGCATTCTTCGTTGTAAAAATGTTTATAAGCAGAAAAATGTCATCATCGTTTCACAAGGTTTTCATAACCTGAGAGCTTTGTTCTTTGCTCGAAACAATGGAATGAATGCGCTTGGATTTGATGCGCAGGATGTCAGTAAGAATGAAAGTTTCTACAGAAATCACACCCGTGAATTCTTTGCCAGAGTTTTGGCAGTGTTCTATTATGTTTTGGGAATTTCTCCTGAAGAATAAATGATTGATAATGTATAAAATACTTTCTATATTAATTCTAATATTTTTTCTAAATTCTTGTAATGAAAGTTTTAAAAAATTACCCGAACAAGAAACTTATGATGAGGAATTATTGAAGTTTATAATTCCAAATAAAAATGTGGAATATTGGCAAGTTGATTATGTGTATGGTTTTTCACCTAAAAAAATATTTTCTAAAGGTAATGTGGAACTTCCAAAAAAAATTCCCATTCCCGAAGCTAAAACTGAAAACGGATTCTTTTCAGGATGTCAGCCAAGTTATTGTAATTACAGAATTCTATATTTAAAAAATAAGATTTGGTATTATGTTCAAGATACAGAAGAACTAAGCAAATTTATTGGAGAAATAGATAATGAAAAAGAAGCTTTTTTGATTGCTCGTATTAATGATTATGATATTGATACTTGGTCTTCAAAAGGGAATGGTTTTGTGAAAACAGATTATGGCTATAAACTTAAAGTAAACAAATACGTCAATTGTCCTGAATCAAAAGAAGCTTTTATTGTATCTGTACAAAAGAATGGAATATTATCAAAAGTAAAAGACTTAGGATATTATTATAAATCTAAGAATTGCATAGTCTATTAAAAAACTGTCTCACAAAAGTTGTATTTTGGATGAAAATAATATAGATCATTCTATGATTTTATAATTAATTCCATCTTGGCAGATTCTTTGTAACTTATATATTGGAAAATATAAAAATCGAAGAAATGAAAAATTCAATCAAAATATTAATGACAGTTTTTGCAATGAGCTTAGTCTCATGTGTTGCAACGACAGATTCTTATGGATACAATGATCCCTATTCACAAGGTTATTCAGATGGGTACAGAGCAGGATATTATCAATCACCAGATGGCTATTGGTATGCTCCAAACATAGTTTATTATGACTATAATGGAAGTTACTATAGGAATGGTAACGTTTACAATTACAATAATAGAAGCAGGAATACGGTAATTGTTTCTCCAAAAAGAAGTAGTTCCTTGCAGAATCAAATCCCTAACAACGCCCGTTCTCAATCGAA
This sequence comes from Epilithonimonas caeni DSM 17710, assembly GCF_000426465.1. Lineage (GTDB taxonomy): Bacteria > Bacteroidota > Bacteroidia > Flavobacteriales > Weeksellaceae > Epilithonimonas > Epilithonimonas caeni. The sequence goes on along the minus strand of NZ_AUFK01000009.1, from coordinate 303,356 downwards.
TAGTATAAGAGTTCAACCCAATAATGTGAGAAATCAGCAGAATGGCAACATTAGAGTTCAACCGAACAACGTGAGAACTCAGCAGAATAACAACATTAGAGTTCAGCCGAACAATGGAAGAACCCAACAGAATAATAACATTAGGGTCCAGCCAACTAGAAGAGAGTCTAATAAAATCAAAGTTACACCTCAGAAGCAGGAACAGTCACAACCGCAAATCAGGAATAATGATAATTCCGGACGACGATAATAAAGGAAGCTGCAAATTGCAGCTTTTTTTGTGAAATCAATTTTTTATTTGAGTCCGAAAAAAAATTATACTATTTTTGTAAAAAATGTAGAGATGCTCGTGATAGGAATTGCCGGAGGAACAGGTTCCGGAAAGACAACGGTTGTTAACAAAATTCTTCAACAACTTAATTTAGAAGGTGTTAATGTGCTTTCTCAAGATAATTATTATCACGACAATCCAAACCTTACTTTATCTGAAAGAGAAGTTCTCAATTACGACCATCCAAAATCTATCGATTTTGAACTTCTGTTAGAACACGTTAAAGCCCTGAAAAACCATCAGAGCATAGAACAGCCGATTTATTCTTTCGTAACCCATTCCAGAACGGGCGACCATGTAACAGTGGAGCCAAGAAGTGTTCTGATCGTGGAAGGGATTTTAGTTCTGACAAACAAAGAATTGCTGAAAGAATTTGACCTGAAAGTTTTTGTCCACGCAGATTCGGATGAAAGATTGATCCGCAGAATCCGTAGAGATACACAGGAAAGAGGAAGGGATTTGCAGGAAGTTTTGCATAGATATCAGACGACTTTGAAACCGATGCATCAGGAATTTATCGAGCCCTCTAAAAACGAGGCGGATCTGATAGTTCCGAATATGAAGCAGAATTCTGTAGCCATTGATTTCTTGACGACTGTGATTAACAATTCGCTTAAAAAAGTTCATTAATCTTAATTCATTCATTATGAAAGAACTGATAAAAGATATCAAGAAAAAATCGCCAACGCTGAAGTTTTTCCAGACTTATATTTTCAACAAATATGTGTTGACATTGGTTGGATTTTTGGTCTGGATGATATTTTTTGACAGCACTTCTTTTCTGGTTATCAATGAACTGAATGGAGAAATTTCGCGTTATGAAAACCAGCGTGAATTCTACAAAACAGAATACGAAAAGAATGATAAATTCTATCGTAAACTGATGAATAACAAGCAGGAAAAAGAAAAATACGCCCGTGAAAATTACTTTATGAAAAAGCCGAACGAGGAGATTTTCATATTGGTAGTCGACAGTTCTAAAATCGCAAAAAAATAATACAAAATGAGTTTCATAGAAAATACGCTGGAAGATTGGGAACAGCTTGTAAAGAAGCAGCTCAAAACAGAAAATATTTATGAAATTCTTACTAAAGATAATCTGGAAAATATCATTGTAAAACCATATTATCAAAATAATCTTGAGACAAAAATCCTTCCAAAAGTTGAAGAAAGCACACATCTTGTTGCAGAGTATCAGGATGGTCTGGAAGAACAGGCTTTTGCTTTTCTCTTGAATGAAAATGTTGAAGGTTTAGAGGAAAAAGCAATTTTCATCAACAATCCGGATTTAGCAGAACACATTTTAACAGAAGGAACCAATCGATATTTTTCTTTGATCGATGTTTTTTCTGATGATAAAAATGCGAAAATCAATGAACATTTGGCTGGTGAATTATTATCAAAATCATTTGAAAGACAGATTGGCGTTGATGTTAGTTTACATCAAAATGCCGGGGCTTCTATCATTCACCAATTGGTTTTTGCATTAGCGAAATCTAAAGAATTAGTAGAAAAATTTGGTCAGGAGATTCTTGAAAAATTGGTTTTCCGATTTGCAATTGGTTCTAATTATTTCTTTGAAATTGCTAAAATCAGAGCTTTCAAATATCTGTTCAATCAGCTTTCTAAAGAATTTGAAAAAGATTTGGTTCCTTATATTTTTGCTGAAACTTCATTCAGAAATAAAGCTAAAAATGATGCAGATAATAATCTGATTCGTTCAACCCTGGAATTGGCTTCTGCAATGATTGGCGGAGCTGATGCTGTTTTTTCTAATGATTATAAAATTGAAAATCAAACAGAGCTTTCAAAAGAAATTTCTTTCAAACAACAGATCGTTTTAGCTTACGAAAGTATTATCAATGTATTTGAGGATGCTTCTTCCGGAAGTTATTTTGTGGAAGATATCACGCAGCAATTTGCCGAAAAATCTTGGAAATTATTCATTGAAATCGAAGAAAAAGGTGGTTATCTTGAACTTTTAAGATCAGGTGAAATCCATAAAATGATTTTTGAACAAGCTGTGAAAGAACAAAGCTGGGTTGAAGAAGGAAAAATCAAATTAATTGGTGTTAATCTTTATCCTAAATTTGAAGTAAAGAAATCTATTGAAGAGCTTTATGACCTTAATGAAATAAAAGCTGTCCGTCTGGCGGAAATGTTTGAATAATGAAAGAATATTTTCAAAACCTTTTAGAATATAATCTGCATTATAATCAATTATTGATTCAGAATTTTCTGGTAAATAATTATGTGTGGACTGAGAAGAGCAAGAATCTTCTCAATCACATTCTGAATGCACATCAAATCTGGAATGCAAGAATCCTTAATCAAGATACATTTGGAGTTTGGCAAATCAATTCCGATGGAAAACTTTTGGACATCAATCAATCTAATTTCGAAAATAGCATCAAAATTCTGAACGAAAGAAATTTTGATGAAATCATCGCTTACAGAAATTCAAAAGGGGATGATTTTCAAAACTCGATTCAAGAGATTTTGTTCCATTTTATCAATCATTCTACCTATCACCGTGGTCAGATTGCAATGCTGATGAAGCAGGCCGGATTGGAGCCAATCAATACGGATTATATTTTTTACAAGAGAAATATATAGAAAATGAAATACTTTTTTCTATTAGTAAATAAAAATAGACTTTGAAAACTATTCAATCTATATTTTCTGAAAGAACTATGTGTCTATGAGGTAAATATTTTGTTCATAATTTGCCATCTTAGAATAAAATAAAGTTTTACATTATTCTCAAATTTCTTAAATATTAGCTAAGAATTCGTAACTCTTAACTAAATCACTATCTTTGCAAAAATTTTAGAAAATGAGCGGAGACGGAAATCAATCAGGTAGAAACAAAAAACCAAGACCATCTGGAGGTAGCAGACCTTCCGGAAACTCCCGTAGCTCCAGCGACAGTAGAGGAAATTCTGGAGGAAGCAGACCAACAGGCAATTCTCGCGGACCAAAAACTAAAAGAGGTGCAGACCGATTTGACAGCCGTGACAAATATGAAAATGGCGATAGAAAATTCGGACCGAAAAAACCTTTTAGCAGAGCCGAAAAAGACGAAGATAAAACGAAATCTTTTATTCAGAGAAGAAGATTCGAGAAAATAAGCAAAGAGGTTTTCAAAGATACCATCAGACTTAATAAATATATTGCAAATTCTGGGATTTGCAGTAGGAGAGAGGCAGATGAACTGATTACGCAAGGTCTTGTAGAAGTGAACGGAAAAGTGGTAACCGAAATGGGCTATCAGGTTCAGAAAACGGACAGAGTCGTTTTTGACGGACAAAACATCACGCCTGAAAAGCCAGTGTATGTTCTATTGAACAAGCCAAAAGGTTACATCTCGACAACCAAAGATGATAAGGCGAGAAAAACGGTTATGGATTTGACTGCGAATGCTTCTCCATACAGGATTTTCCCTGTTGGAAGATTGGACAGACAAACAACGGGTGTCATTCTTTTGACGAATGACGGTCATATGACAAAGAAGCTGACGCATCCATCTTTCAATATGAGAAAAATCTATCATGTAACGCTGGACAGAAAACTGACTAACGATGATATGAAAGCAATTGGTGAAGGAATCCGTTTGGAAGAAGGTGTTGCAGAAGTTGACAGTATTTCTTTCATAGAAGGGAAACCTAAGAATGAAATCGGAATCGAGATTCATATTGGTTGGAACAGAGTTATCAGAAGAATTTTTCAAAAACTAGGTTATGAGGTTGAAGCGCTTGACAGAGTAATGTTTGCCGGACTTACCAAGAAAAATATCAAACGCGGACACTGGAGGATCCTTACGGAACAGGAAGTGAACAACCTGAAAATGTTATAAAAAATTAAAAGGCTGAAATTTTCAGTCTTTTTTTATATTCGGATATGAGTAAGATTTATGTTTTCAGTGGTTTAGGTGTTGATAAAAGAGTTTTTGACAATATTAACTTCGAAACTTTGGATGTTGAATTTATAGATTGGATTGAACCTTTGGAAAATGAAAGCCTGGAAAATTATGCTCTTAGAATTTCGAAGAAAATTAATTATGTAAATCCAATTTTGATAGGGTTATCTTTTGGTGGAATGTTAGCTGTTGAAATTTCCAAAATCATTAAAGTCGAAAAATTGATTCTGATTGCTTCTGCAAAAAATAAGTTTGAACTTCCATTGATCTATCGAATATTTGGAAAATTGAATCTCATCAAATTAATTCCAAAAAAGATTTTCAAACAACAAAACTCAATAACCAATTGGCTTTTAGGAATCGAATCTGATTCTGAAAAACAACTTTTAAAAGAAATTTTACGAGATACGAACCTTGACTTTTTCTCCTGGGCAATCAATGAAATCGCAAATTGGAAAAATGAAACTTATCCTGAAAACTGTTTTCATATCCATGGGAATAGAAACAGAATTATTCCAATTAAAAATATAAAAGCTGATGTTATGATTGAGAACGGCGGACATTTTATGACTGTGAACAAAGCGAAAGAGATTGAAAATATTATAAAAAAAGCTTCTCAGATTTGAGAAGCTTTTGGTTTTATTTTATTTCATCATAATAAAGAAGCCTGTCATCTTTGTCAAAACTTATGATCATGATTTCTCTGTTTTTTGCTTCATCATTATTGAAGAATATGGCTCTCGCAGGAAGTCCTGATTCTTGAGTTAGATTAGGATTCCAATATAGTAGTTCACGTGTGTCCTTTGCAACTTTCTTGTAAGCATCACTGGTAATATCAGGCTGTTCGAATTCAGTTGCTTTATCATAGCCTCTTAGAATGGTTTTGTTGGTCTGTTCTTTTTTATCGTCTTTTTGGTCGGCCAACATATTCCCTCTTTTTGTATAAATAGCAACTGCATTACCAACCAGACCATCGTTCTTCAAAATTTTTACCATTGCAATATTGCTGACAGGAAGTGAGTTAATCATACTTGCATCAACAGGCATTTCATCCAAAAACAACTTTGCTTGTGAACCACGGATGCTTGGGACATAATTGCCGGAATTATCCATAGTAAAAGTTAGCCCTGCCGCTCTTCCCTGCAACCATTGCATAATGTTAAGGGAAGTTTGGGCATCTTGATTCTCATTGACCAGATCAAAAATAGTTGCATTCATACTGCTGAATCTTCCACTGGATAGTTCTTTATCTAATTTTTCTTTTAAATCGACTTTCTTTGCTGTTACCTTAACTTCTTCAATTAGGGTTTCCTCGTTTGCGGTTTTGAGGATTTGTTGATTTTTCTTGTTTTGAAGCGCTTTGGCAACGTCAGAACTCACTTGGGAATTCTGCCCAGGATCTACCAAACGATAATTGGTAGCTGGTAAATTGCCTTTGTAGATAATATTGTTTGTCAAAGGCTGGAAATAGATATTCACATTATCAGATTCTGAAGCTTTATTTTTCTCCTGATTCAGGTAATAAGAAACCGTCAAAGGCTCATCAAAATAAATATTATTGAGATAAATAAAACCATTATCATCCGTTACAGCTTGAGAAATCCCTTTGTCGGTTCCGCCCGTATTAAATAATAAATTGACACTTTTATTTGGAATAATACGACCATTATTGGTGACTTTTCCTTTGAAAGACAAATTGGATTCCGGTTTGTATTTGATTTCAGGCGTTTTTCCTGCTAGAAGAGAATCCCAATCAAATCGTTTCCAACTTTCCGAAATTAACAAAGCATCCAAAGCATCAGTATTAGCATTTTTTGAAAAATACTGAGCGGGTGAAAAAACAGGAGATGGAAAATCGCCTGTCAGCCAGAGAGAACTCAAGATATTATTGTTGTTTGTGCTTTCTGTTTTTGTATTTTCTTTGATTAAGACGGTATAACTTGGATAATCTGTATCCGGTTCTAATTCAAAACTGTTAAAGGCACGTGGGTCATTGTTGAACGATGTTGAAACAAAAGTCGGTTGTTCAATTATCAGGTTTTTTGGTTTAATGAAACAAAGCCTTTTAGCAACCACTTCTTCCTTGTCATTGAATATCACCAATTGTAAAACCGCATTTTTGTCATCACTGACCTTTGTAGGAATTTTACTGGAAATTTCTGCTGAAGTATTTTTGATGTTAGCTCTGTAGACCATTTGATTATTAATGATTCCAACAATGCTGTGGCCCTTCAGACCTTCCGGAAGATTATTACTTTTTAATGCATAATTGATTCCGTCGTTATCACTCGCTATCTGAAGATTAACTCCAGAATCAGAAACAGCTGGCAAAGCAATGGTTTGTTTGGTTCCTTTATTGTCCTCAATAATGACTTTGTAAGTTTTTCCTGCTTTTGGTGTAAGATTGAATGCACTCACATTTTGGTCGAATCCTTTGAAACTGACAATTTTTTCAGCAGGTTTTTCAGCATCTATAACATATCCGCTCCAGCTCGCAGGCGGAGTACCTTGTGAGAATAATCTTACAGCAATTTTCGTATTGATATTCTCAACAAAAGTTCCACTTTCTGGAAAAACATTGGCCGTCCATTTTATGTTTTTATCAAGAATCAATCTTTGTTCAGATTTCGGGTTGTAAATCGGAACCTGCCTCATAAAATTGAACTCCTCAGGAAAATTTGCCATCCAGGCCGTGTAGGCCCGAAAAAAATAAACATCTTCCTTTAAAGCTTCGGTCAATGCAAAAGAGCCATCGCCTTCGCCGTTTTTGAGTGCAATTGTTCTTTTGTCTACCAGATTTTTATTGTGGTCATATAATTCAACAAATAGTGTATTAGAAATGGCCGAACGCCTGTAGCCATCAAAAACGAATGACTTAAAATAGATATTATCTCCAACTACATAGTTGTCTTTGTCCAAGAGAACATAGACTTTCTCTTGAGTGTAATTCTGTTCCAGATTCTGAATAGCTTTATCTATTCTTCCCTGAGCTTTAAACGGCAAAATTCCAACAACATAAATAAAAAAAATAAAGATTTTTTTCATATCAAAAAGCGTCATAAATATTAATTTTAATTTCCCTCTGCAAATTAATTAAACAAAAGAAAACCCTCAACATTTGTCGAGGGTTTTATATTAATTTTAACAAGAATCGGATTAGATTCCGTTGACGATTTCATTCAGCGTTGCAGAAGGTCTCATTGCTTTGTCCGTTTTCTCGAAATCAGGTCTGTAATAACCATCGATTTCCTGAGGTTTGCCTTGAGCACCGATGAGCTCTTCATTGATCTTGCTTTCATTTTCTGTCAAAGCTTTTGCAAGTGGAGCAAATCTAGAAGCGATATCAGCATCTTTAGTTTGATTTGCTAAAGCTTCTGCCCAATAAGTTGCCAGATAGAAATGTGAACCTCTGTTATCAATTGTTCCCAATTTTCTTCCCGGAGATTTATCTTCTGCTAAGAATTTTGCGTTAGCTTCGTCCAAAGCATCAGCCAAAATCTGAGCTTTTGGATTATTCTGAGTCTGAGCCAAATGTTCCAAAGAAGCCTGCAGCGCTAAGAATTCACCCAAAGAATCCCATCTCAGATAACCTTCTTCGATAAACTGTTCGATGTGTTTAGGCGCAGAACCTCCAGCACCAGTTTCGAACAAACCGCCACCGTTCATCAAAGGAACGATAGACAACATTTTTGCAGAAGTTCCAAGTTCCAAAATAGGGAATAGGTCGGTTAAATAATCTCTCAAAACGTTTCCAGAAACCGAGATGGTATCTTTGCCTTCTCTTGCTCTTTTAAGCGTTTCCGTCATTGCATCTTTCACATCTAGGATTCTGATGTCGAGTCCGGTTGTATCGTAATCTTTAAGATATTTCTCAACTTTTTTGATGATTTCTCTATCGTGAGCTCTTGCTTTATCTAACCAGAAAATAGCAGGCGTATCAGATAATCTTGCTCTGTTTACAGCTAATTTTACCCAATCTTGGATTGGCGCATCTTTAGTCTGACACATTCTGAAGATATCATATTTCTCTACTTTTTGTTCCAAAAGAACGTTTCCGTTTTCATCAAGAACTTTTACAGTTCCGTCGGCTTCTGCCTGGAAAGTCTTGTCGTGAGAACCATATTCTTCCGCTTTTTGAGCCATCAGACCAACATTAGGAACAGAACCCATTGTTGTTGGGTCCAGTTTCCCGTTCGCTTTCATATCATCAATTGCTGCCTGATAAAATCCTGCGTAAGAACGGTCCGGAATAATAGCCACTGTGTCGTCTTCAGCACCGGTTTTGTCCCACATTTTCCCTCCATTTCTGATTAATGCAGCCATAGATGCATCAACGATGATATCAGAAGGAACGTGGAAATTAGTGATGCCTTTGTCAGAATTTACCATTGCAACTCTAGGTCCGTTTTCAAGAGCTTTCTCGATGTCAGTTTTGATTTCAGCTTCTTGAGGAATTCCTGCAATTTTATCGTAGAGATTCTGTAATCCGTTGTTTGGATTGATATCCAGAGATTTGAAAGTCTCAGCATATTTAGCAAAAACATCTTTAAAGAAAGTTTCAACAATTGCTCCGAAGATAATTGGGTCAGAGATTTTCATCATCGTTGCTTTCAGGTGTGCAGAAAGGATCACGCCTCTTTGCTTTGCTTCATCGATTGCTGTTTGAACAAATGCTTTCAGTGAATTAAGGTTCATTACAGAAGAATCGATTACTTCACCGGCCTTAAGGTTTGCGAAATCTTTAAGAACTTTCTCAGAACCGTCATTCCCAAAGAAAACAATTCTGAATTTTCCGTCAGTTTCAACAGTAGTGGAAGTTTCTGTTCCATAAAAATCGCCGCTGTTCATATGAGCTACGTCGGTTTTACTGTCAGCAGCCCAAGCTCCCATTTTGTGTGGATTTGCTTTGGCGTAGTTTTTAACTGCTTTTGGTGCACGTCTGTCAGAATTTCCTTCTCTTAGAACAGGATTAACAGCAGAACCTAGAACTTTAGCATATTTAGCCTTGATTGCTTTTTCTTCTTCAGTTTTTGGTTCGGCAGGATAGTTTGGAACGGCGAAACCTTTGGATTGTAATTCTGCAATCGCCTCGTCCAACTGAGGAACGGAGGCAGAAATATTTGGTAATTTAATAATGTTTGCTTCAGGAGTGGTCGCCAGTTCACCCAATTCTGCCAAGGCATCTCCGATTTTTTGGTCGTCTTTCAGGAACTCTGGAAAGTTAGCCAGGATTCTCCCTGAAAGTGAAATGTCTTTTGGAACGATGTTAATATCTGCAACCGAAGTAAAGGCCTTAACGATAGGCAAAAAAGAATGTGTTGCAAGCATTGGCGCTTCATCCGTAAGCGTGTAGATAATTTTTGATTTTTCTGACATTATAGTAGTTGATTTTATTTACTGTTTTTCAAAACATACAAATTTAGTGTTTTTATAATAATTTTATGATACTGAAATATGATTTTTGAGTGTTTTTCTTGTTAATTATACACAAAAGACTGCTTATTGCAGTCTCATTGTGTTTATTGTTTTTGAACCGTATAACTTGATGTTGTGAAATCTAGTTTTACAGAATAACTACCAGGTTCTGGAATGTTAATAAAACCTTGTCCAGCAGGAGTAATAATATTATTTTGCCCTCCATATTGAATTGTACCATTCCCAGAATAAGAATCTGTAAAATATATTACAGCAGGATGAGCTGTCGTAAAAGTTCCATTGTAAATGCTTGCGGCAGGAGAAGACATTGTTATTGACTGATTACCACTTGTTCCATTGGTATAATATACCTTCATATAAAGATTTGATGGTGGAGTGTACCAAGGGACATAAGAATAACTACCAGAGCCGTTGAAATTAATTTTAGTTTTTAATACATTATTTCCAGGCAGGACAATCTTTGGCCCATTGTAATCTAAGCTTCCATCCGCTAGATTATCTCCAAAATCATTACTGCCAATTTCCACATAATAACTCATACTGCTTGGATATACATTCTGCATATTAAAATTTGTATAAGAAGGAGTAGAGTTGTCTAATTTCATGGTGTAATCATATCCAAATTTTACATTTATAGAAAAAATTTGATAATAACTATTATTTTGGTCAATTGCGATTCGATAATAACCATTAGAAGGAATTGTGATGGCATTTCCATTCTTAACAATATTTCCATTTAATCCATCATTTCCACCATATATAACATTTCCTGTTTTATCTGCTAAGAATTTAATTTGGTCTCCTGCTTTTAAATAAATAAAACCATTATAACCCGAGCCAAATGGTTGTACGTTCTTTCCAAATTCTAATGCAGAAGCTGGTGACCAATTATTAAAAGAACCATAAAGATATAAATTAGAAGCCGCTGTGCTTGAAGAATTGGAAGTTGGTAAAGATAATTGACCATTATCGTTGACATTTAGCTCATAAGGAGTTCCATTTGGAGAAACCAAAGTAATTCCTTGCCCCGGACCAGTCACAACAGTTTTACTGACCTGAGCATAAGGAACACTCATCAGCTGATTTACGCCAACATTAGTATAATTACTTCCACCAGCTGGGTCCATTTCTACTTTTACAAATTTGGTATTCGTTCCCCAATTGATTCCGCTGAAGTTTCCTGTAGTTGCAGTTCCTTGTCCGATATTAAGGTTAACCAAACCTTTGGAATTGGTTGTTTTTGTATGAGTCTCAGTATATAAAACAGTTCCTGTTGCAGAATTGTCCAGAATGCTAATTCTTAATTTGACGTTTCCATTAGCAATTGGAGCACCTGCAGAATTGAAAGCAATTGTCTGATAACTGAAAGCCTGTGGAACTTGAGAGTATGCGAATGAAGCTAAAAATAAACTTAAAGCGGTGTAGAGTTTTTTCATTTGGTTTTTATTTTTTTATAATTTTAATAGGTTTGATGTCCGTGTTTGTGAAATAAAGCAGATAGATTCCTGTATTAAGCGAACGCAAATCTATTTTATCCGATTCGATTCTTGTTCTTAAAATCATTCTGCCGGAATTGTCATAAATCACAGCTTCATCAATTTTATTTTTTGAGCTTAATTTTAGATTGATAAAATCGGTTGTTGGATTAGGATAGATTCTAATTTCATCCTTCAAAATTTCATTAATTCCTAAAACCTTTAGAGTTGTTTGGTATAAGATTCCCATTGTTCCGGAACTTGCATCGTCCGGATTAGACGGTATTACATAGATTTCTCCTACAGAATGGTTGAAGGAATTCTCAGAAACAGCACCGGAATTAATATTCCCAATGACCGACTGAGCGCTTCCTAACAAAGGAAAAACCAGTAATACACCTAGATTGAATTTTCTCATTGTGTACATAATAGTTCGGGTGCGAAAATAAGGAATTTTGTTGGTGCTTTAATTATAAAAATTCTCTAAATTTGGAATTCAATATAAATTATTATGTCACAAATTACATTCAAAGGGAATCCGATCCATACTGTTGGAACTTTGCCGGAAGTTGGAGCCACTGCTCAGGAATTCACATTAGTTGGAGCTGATCTATCAGAAAAACACTTAGCAGATTATACAGGCAAAAAAGTGTTGCTGAATATCTTTCCAAGCATTGATACCGGTGTTTGCGCTGCTTCTGCAAGACAATTCAACAAAGAAGCGAGTTCTTTGGAAAATACTGTTGTTATCAATGTTTCTAGAGATCTGCCTTTTGCATTGAACAGATTCTGTGCAGCCGAAGGTCTCGATAATGTAGAAGTATTGTCAGATTTCAGAGGAAATTTCGGGGAGGATTATGGTGTGACCCTGGATGATTCTCCATTGAGGGGGTTATTGAGCAGAGCTGTGATTGCTTTGGACGAAAAAGGAACGGTAATCTACACAGAACAAGTTCCGGAAATAGGACAGGAACCAAATTACGAAGCGGCTGTAAATGCCTTGAAATAAAAATTTTAATAAAATTATTCTTTATAACGGGAAATCTATTATTTTAGATTTTCCGTTTTTTTCATTTATGGACGTTTTAAAAAATATTTATCAGCATCCCGCATTTTCCGAAGAAGACCTTAATCTTATCTTCAACAAACACCAAAAAATCAATTGTAAAAAAGGTGATTTCTTTCTGAAAGAGAATGAGATCTCCGATGATTATTTTGTTTTGGAAAGTGGCGTTGTACGTTCTTTTGTTTATGATATTAATAATGATGATATCACGATCAATTTTTTCACGATTAATGATATTATCATAGAAGCATCATCTTTGTTCCAAAGAATTCCATCGATAGAAAACATCCAGGCAGAGACAGATTGTGTGGTCTGGAGGATCGGTTATGATGATTTTCAGGAATTGTTTTTGACCATTCCCGCACTTACGGAATGGGGAAGAGCGTGGATGTCTTATCAATTATTCTATCTGAAAAACCGTTCTGTAGAAATGATAACCAAATCAGCTACAGAACGTTATCTGAACTTAATTCAAGAAAAACCCGATGTCCTGAAATTTGCACCACTTAAAAATATAGCTTCTTATCTGGGAATTACAGATACGTCTCTCAGCAGGATCAGAAAAGAGATCGTGAAAGGATAATAAAAGATCAGCAATATAACTGCTGATCTTTATTTTATACCTGAGTTTTAATTTTCGTTTTTCAGATCCTGCCTTTGGATTTTTTTATAAATAAAGTTCGACATCAGAACACTTATCTCGTAAAGAATGACGAGAGGAAGTGCGGCTGCCATCATACTCAGAACATCAGCAGGTGTAATGATCGCTGCAACTACCATTATCAGGACAATAGCGTGTCGTCTGTAAGTTCTGAGGAATTTTGGTGTCAGTATTCCGATTGATGTTAAAATATAAACCGCAATTGGAAATAGAAATACAACACCCATCCCTAGTGTAACTTGCAAGAATAGAGTAGTGTAATCTGACAGATCGAAAAGCTGAACGATATTATCTGAAACCTTGAACAGCAACCCGAAATTGATCGCGAATGGCAAGATCAGAAAATAGCCCGTCAAAACACCGCACATAAACAGGATCCAAATAGAATTGATATAGAAAATAGAATTCTTTTTTTCTTTAGGCATCAATGCCGGACTTATGAATTTCCAAATTTCCCAAACGATGTAAGGAAAAGCTAAAACCAATCCGGAGAAAATGGAAACCGCCATCATGACATTGAACTGTTGAAACAACTGCTTCTGCTGAACACTGAACTGTGCCGGTAGAACAAAACTGTCATTGCCCGTCAGTTCTCTGGAAAAATGATTCACAATCCGGAATGTCAAGAAGTCATTTCTTGTAGGTCCGAAAAAAATATGGTCCATTACCCAATTGATATTGAACCCGACGATAACCGCCAAAATCACAATCGCCAGAATAGATCTTACCAAATGTGCCCTTAGTTCTCCGATATGTCCAAGAAAGGACATTTCCTTTTCTTCACTCATTATTTTATAAAAGATAAATGATTATTGATGAATGATTTTAATTGATTCCTTCGTCCAATAAAGTGTGGATATCAATGATGCCGTAATATTTCCCTTTGTCGGTAACGATCAATTGACCAATATTATATTGTTTCAAAATTTGCATGGCTTCTTTTGCAAGATGGTCCTTATCGATGCTTTTGGGATTTTTGCTGATGATGTCAGAAGCTTTTACTTTGGAAATATCATCTTGGTCAAGGAGCATTCTTCTGATGTCCCCATCCGTGATCACGCCGACAATGGTTTCGTTTTCAATAACAACAGTGATCCCGTGTTTTGAACCACTTACCGATATGATAACATCTCTGATGCTTGATTCCGGAGAAACTTCCGGTTTATTCTGAGAAACAAATTGCTCCACTTTTGCCGTCAGGTTTTTACCAAGACTTCCTCCGGGATGAAACTTCGCAAAATCAATATCCTTAAAACCTTTCAGCTCCATCAAACAAACCGCCAAAGCATCGCCAAGAGCCATTTGAACAGTTGTAGAACTGGTTGGGGCTAATTTATTTGGACAAGCTTCTTTGTCAACGTGGGTATTGAGAATAATATCAGACGCTTTTCCAAGTTTGCTTTCCGGGTTTCCTGTCATTCCGATCAAAACAGAAGAATACTCTTTCAGAAATGGTAAAAGATTAACGATCTCCGGAGAATTCCCCGAATATGAAATGCACAAAACAATATCCTGTTTCTGAATCACTCCCAGATCTCCGTGAATAGCCTCTGCTGCGTGTAAAAACTGAGAAGGTGTTCCTGTGGAATTAAGTGTTGCAACAATTTTATTTCCAACATGTGCCGATTTACCGATTCCGACAACGATCAGTTTTCCTTTTGACTCATTGATCGCCAAAACGCTTTTGATGAAGCTGTCGTTTAATCTGTCACGCAGTTTTTGTAATTCACTAATTTCTATATCTAATGCCTGATGGGCATTGGAAATGATTTCTTTTGGATTCAAAACTTTTAAAAATGTTTGATTATTTTTTTTACTAATATTTATTTTGTATCTTCACGCTAATAATTTTAACAAGAAATGAAGTTTTAGGGCTTCATTTTTTTATCCACTAAAATCAAGGATTCTCTTGTTAGATCTTAGTCGTTTAACTTTCAACAAAATGCAAATTTAGCAAACAATATCTTAAGGATGGACACAAAAGACATCAACTTATCTGCAGAACTGAAAAAATATTTTGGTTTTTCTAAGTTCAAGGGACAGCAGGAACAGATTATCAAAACTCTTTTGGGAAATAATGATGTATTTGTATTGATGCCGACTGGAGGCGGAAAATCTCTTTGTTATCAGTTGCCTGCACTTATTTCGGAAGGAACAGCTATTGTTGTTTCCCCTCTTATTGCATTAATGAAAAATCAGGTTGACGCTGTTAATGGACTGTCGTCCGATGAAGGTGTAGCTCATGTTCTTAATTCGTCTCTCAACAAATCACAGACAAAGCAGGTTATGGATGATATAACGGCTGGTAAAACCAAGCTGTTATATGTTGCTCCGGAATCTCTCATCAAAGAAGAATATCTCGAGTTTCTGAAAGCTGTTAAAATATCTTTTGTTGCTATTGATGAAGCACACTGTATCTCGGAATGGGGACACGACTTCCGCCCGGAATATAGAAATCTGAAAGGCATTATCGATAAAATTGCCAATGTGCCTGTCATCGCTTTAACTGCGACTGCAACACCTAAAGTACAAGACGACATTCAGAAAACTTTGGGAATGAACAATGCTTCGGTCTTCAAAGAAAGCTTCAATAGGGCCAATTTGTTCTATGAGATCCGTCCAAAAGTGAACGTGGATAAAGAGATTGTAAAATTCATCAATCAGCATAAAGGGAAATCTGGAATAGTCTATTGCCTTAGCCGAAGAAAAGTAGAAGAATTTGCTCAGCTTTTGCAGGTCAACGGTATCAATGCTTTACCTTACCACGCAGGTTTGGATCAAAAAACAAGGGTTCTCCATCAGGATAAATTCTTAATGGAAGAAGCGGATGTGATCGTTGCAACCATAGCTTTCGGAATGGGAATCGATAAGCCTGATGTTAGGTTTGTAATTCATTATGATATTCCGAAATCTCTGGAAAGTTACTACCAGGAAACCGGTCGTGCAGGCAGAGATGGAGGAGAAGGTTATTGCCTGGCATTTTATGACCCTAAGGATATTGAAAAATTAGAAAAATTCTTAGCTCAGAAACCTGTTTCCGAAAGAGAGATCGGACTGCAATTGCTGAACGAAGTTGTTGGCTATGCCGAGACATCGATGAGCAGGAGACAATACCTTCTTTATTACTTCGGGGAAAAATTCGATCCGGTAAAAGGTGAAGGTGCAAAGATGTGTGACAATTCACAAAATCCACCAAAACTAAAAGATGCGACACAAGACCTGAAAAAAGTTTTGGAAATGATCAAGTCTTTGGGTGAAAAATTCCGTACAAAAGATCTGATCTCCATTATTGCAGGAAAAGAATCTGCTGTTACCAAATCTTACAAATTAGAACAGACTGATTTTTTTGGTTTTGGAAAAGCAGAAAGTGATAATTACTGGAAATCGATTATCAGACAAGCTACCGTTCAGGATTATCTTAAAAAGGATATAGAGACCTACGGCGTACTGAAACTTTCTGAAAAAGGGAAGGAGGTCATCGATGGAAAGTCCAAAAATACATTCCTGATCGCAGAAGATAGAGAATACGACCTTTCCCAGATCAAATCAAAAGCAGATAGTGAACAGGTACAGACCCAAGCTGGTGGCGGACTTGACCAGTTATTGTTTGGACAATTGAAGGAACTTCGTAAGACCGTGGCTAAAAAACATGGGATCCCACCGTACACGGTTTTTATGGACCCAAGTCTGGAAGATATGACGGTCCAATACCCGATAACTGTAGAAGAAGTAGCGAAAATCTATGGCGTAGGAGAGGGTAAAGCCAGAAAATATGGAAAAGAATTCGCTGATTTCATCAAGAAGTATGTTGAAGATAATGAGATAGAAAGAACTCAGGATATGGTGATGAAACAAGTGGCAAACAAATCCAGTCACAAAGTTTTTATCATTCAGAATACGGATAAGAAGATCGATCTGGAAGATATTGCAAAAGCTAAAAATCTTAGCATGACAGAGCTTCTCTCCGAAATGGAAAGCATTATTTATCAAGGCACAAAACTGAATATCGATTATTATATTGATGAAAATTTTGATGAAGATATCGTAGAAGAATTTATGGACTTTATGAAAAATTCTGAAAGCGACAGTATGAAAACCCTTCTGGCAGAGTATGGAGATGACCTTACCGATGAAGAAGTGCGGATTCTTAGGATCAAGTTCATAAGTGACGTAGCTAATTAGAATAAAATATGCATCTCAACGACAACGAAATTATTTTAAAAGAAATTCTTCCCAAAAAGAGTTTCTTTTTTAATTTAACAGAAAAAATCAGAATAGTCTTCTCATTTTTTTATTTAGCTATTTCCGTAGTACTTCTTTTTAATATGGTTTTCCCTCTTTTCTTTTTTGCAATTATTGTGTTTTTTACAGCCTTGTATATTACAATTTTTAGATGGGTTTTAAGATATTTTGATTTAAAAAATAATTATTATGTTATCACAAATCAAAGAATAATTATTGCTAATAAGAAGAATGATGAAATTGAAAAATATAAAAATATCAAGGAAATTGACCAAGTAAATATAGAAATGAATAAACATTTTTTTGGAAATATTATTTTTGGAGAACCTGAAAATATTTTCGGATGTAATGATGAACCTTTTTCTCTTTTTAAAAGATATGGTATGAATTTCTCGGAAGATAAATATGCATTTTTAAGTGTTGAAAATATCAATGAAATTGTATCCATATTTAAAAACCTGTCATTAAAAATTAATAAAACTTTTTATTAATTTTGATAGATGAAAAAATCAATCATTTTCATATTGCCCGATTTGGAGACCGGAGGTGCAGAGCGCATTATTACAACGATCGCAAATCATCTTCCGAGAGACCGATTTTCTCCATCAATTCTTTTGTTGAGAAAAGAAGGTGCATATCTTGATTTTTTGAAACCGGACGTTGAGATCATTGATATTCAAACACCAAGGATCAGACATTCTCTAAAACCAATTCTTCTGGAGATCAAACGCAGAAAACCTGATATTGTATTTTCTGGATTTGGAGAGGTGAATGCTTATTTGTCATTATTCATAAGATTATTTCCTAAAACAAAATTCATAGCCAGAGAGACCAATGTCGTTTCTCAGCACGTTACCAGAAAAGAGATCAGATTTTTCTACAAATTCTATAATGGTTATGATAAGATCATTGCTCAAAGTAACGATATGCAACATGACCTTGTTAAAAATTTTGGTATCAAGAAAAAAAAATTGGTTAAGATCAACAATCCGGTTGATATCAATTTCATCGAAGAAAAACTGAATGGATCAGAACGTCCAATTGAATTCTCTCATCAGTACAAAAATGTGGTTGCTATTGGAAATCTTTCTGCCAGAAAAGGATTTGACAATCTTTTGAAAGTTTTCTCCAGGCTTAAGAATCAGAATATTTTGCTTCATATTCTTGGTGATGGAAAAGATAAGGAAATGCTTTTGCAGATGAAAGAGATGCTGGGATTGGATCACGTGATCTTTCACGGAAAGAAAAGCAATCCTTACCAATATCTCAAATATGCCGATCTGTTTGTTCTGTCTTCGCGTTATGAAGGTTTTCCCAATGTCCTTTTAGAAGCTGGAGCTTGTGGGATCTATTCTTTGGCAAATAATTGTCCAGGAGGTATTGATGAAATCATCTTGGATCAAATCAATGGTGAGATAGCAAATATCGACGATTATGATAGCTTTGCTGAAAAAATAAAACATGCTGTACATAAAAATAATAACAAAGAAAATATAAAAGAATCAATCAAAAACAGATTTTCTAAGGATATTATCCTGCAAAAATATGAGGACCTTCTTTGGAATATTTAAAAATTCAAATTAATTAAGTTATGATGAAAAACGTATTTATCTTATTTTCAATATTACTTTTAATTGGTTGCAATTCGTCAGTTAAGTCCGGCGACTCAACGCTTAATGAAGAGGTTCCTTATAAAGAAGCGAAGAATTATTTTGTAAAAAGTAATATTGATGCAGCCATTGGCAGTCCCAAGTTTGAAACACAACAGGAATTTGAAAAGGTTTTCGGAATGGCGACAACAATGGGAGAGAACGGAAAACCGACACCAATTGATTTTTCTAAAGAATTTGTGGTGGCTCAAATCGAAGATCCTTCAACTCAGACCATAGAACTGAAACCTGTTTCAATAAGAAAAAATAGCAATATCCTTGAAATAAAATATAAAAGGATCGCCGGTGAAAATCAATCCTATACGACCCAGACAGCAATGATCCTGATTATTGACAGGAAGTACGAAGGCGATGTCAATTTTGAAGAAGTTCAATAATTATAAAATTAAATAAAAAATTCCAGGATCTTAATTCTGGAATTTTTGTTTTGCTATGTCAAAAACACGTTTATCAATTGGTAATGGGAAAGGATTTTCTCCTTCCAGCGGAATCCATTCTGTTTTTTCGATACAAGGGTCAAGAATCAATAGGTCTTCTTCATTTAGGATTTCTGCCAAATAATAAACCGTTAAAAGTTGTTCATTATCTCTGAATCGGGAAACCAAAAAATCATCTTGTGTATAAAAATGCTCCTTGATCTCGATCTCAAGATTCAGTTCTTCTTGAAACTCCCTTTTAAGGCATTCTAGGGTGCTTTCTCCAAATTCCAATCCGCCTCCCGGCAATTTTAAAAGGTGGTCTCCGGCATATTCCTCGTGAAGCGCCAGAACTTTGCTATCTTTTATACAAAGCGCATACACCCGAATGTTGATCTTGTCTATCATCAGTTATTGATTTCGAATTTTAAAGTTATGATTTTTGTTTTTAATAGCAAGGCCTATTTGATACTTTATACGCTTTTTTACGTATTTCAATAATTAATTAATAACTTTAAATTCGTTGTTTTATAGCTGTAATGGTAAAAAAGAAAATTTGTATCGTTGAAGATGATTCCGATCTGCGGGAGGCACTGGGACTAATGATTCAGTACACGCAGAATTATGAACTTTGCGGGAGTTTCCGAAACTCAGAAGAAGTTTTGATGAACATTTCGACCCTCTCTCCTGATGCTGTTTTGATGGATATCAATTTACCTGGTGAAAGCGGCATCATCTGTGTCAGAAAAATAAAATCCAAGCTACCGCAGATTCTTATTTTGATGTGTACTTCTTATGAAGACGAGGACAAGATTTTCGCAAGTCTTCAGGAAGGTGCAACCGGATATATATTAAAAACCGAAGGTCCTGCAAAAATTATCAATGCTTTGGATGAACTCTTTGAAGGCGGAAGTCCGATGAGCGGCAGTATTGCCAGAAAAGTAGTGGCCAGCTTCTGTAATCTCGAAAATAAAAAACTGGTTTCTGAAGGATTGACCGTAAGAGAACAGGAAATCCTCGACTTGCTTTCAAAAGGTTTGATGAATAAGGAAGTCGCAGCCATTCTGGAAATAAGCCAGGGAACGGTTCGTAAACATATCCAGAATATCTACACCAAACTGCACGTTAATACCCGAGTAGAAGCCGTGAATATCTACCTTAAACGATAAGCAATGAAATCATTTCTAATCATTATACTTTTGTTTTTGTTTGCGGATTATAATGGGCAAATAACTAAAGGCTTTGATGGTTGTAAAACGAATGAATGTAAGGCTAAAGGATCATTCAAAATCTCAAAATATTATCTGGAAATCGATAGCATCAATCTTTCTCAGAAATGGCTTGACATAACCAAAGATTATCATCCGGAAAATAGTAACAATGCTTTGTCTTTTCATATTTTGAGTCTGCAGTCAGAGATTTTTTATTACGTTGGATTGTCCCAATTTGGAAATCAGGAAGCGAAGAAAGCTGTGAAAAAAGCAAAAATTCTGAATGACAGTCTGATGATTGCAGATGCTTATTTTTTCGAAGGACTCAATCTTTATGAATTAGGTAAAAATCAAGAAGCGGAAAAATCATTCAGATTGTCATTGAAATTTTATCCTGAAAATCCTAAAAAATCACTTTTTGAAACGATTGGAAATGAACATATTCTCAATAATATTTCTCAGTTAAAACGGACAATTGGAGAAGCGGATTCTGCTTTGTATTACAATCAAAAAGCTTACGATATTGCTCTGAAAAAGAACAGCAAAAGAGCTATTGCAAACTGCGAACAAACCTTTGGTGAAATCTATCAGTCCAAGGGAGATTTGATTCAATCCAACCAATTTTTCCTGAAAAGTATAGAATCGGCGAAACGTTTTAGAAACTTTGATGTTGCTTTGTTGAGTTACGGTTTGCTTTTGAAAAATGAAATCCAAAATCCAAAAGTTTGTAAAGATTATTTCGATCAAGGAGAAAAACTTATTGAACAACAAAATGTCAACCTTTTTTTCAGAAGGACTTTCTACGAATATGCTTTGCAAGCGTTTGAAAAAATGAATTCTTCGGAAGATGTCAGAAAAATTCAGTCCAAAATAATTTCTCTTGTCAACGAAGAAAAATCAAAGAATAACGCTTACATCCAAGACATCAGCAATCAATACATTAAAAATGAAAACAAACTTTTGAATCTCGAAATCGAGAAACTCAAAAGAAAGAGAAAAATCTCTGTCCTTCAGCTTCTGGTCGCTGGTCTTACAATTGTAATTATGGCTTTGACAATCATCATTTTCAGGAGGAAAAATAAGATACAACAGAAACTTCTCCAGCAGAAAACAGACATCAGCAAAGATTTGCACGATGATATCGGGAGTGGTTTGGGAAGTATTCTTATCCATTCTCAACTGCTTTCCAATAAGATTTCGAGTGAACAACAACAGAAATTATCCTCAAAAATCTATGAAGTTGGGAAAGAAATTTCACAAAAACTCAATACGTTTATTTGGTCTTTGAGCAATGAAAATAATGATTTGAGAAGCTTCTGCGAGTATGTTTTTTCCTACGCCAACAATCTTACGGAAGAAACGGATATCAAATTAATTTGTACAAAATCGGAAACTTTGGATTTGTCAAAAGAATTGGACGGACAAATCCGAAAAAATCTTTTCTTCTGCATCAAAGAAATCCTTAATAATTCCCTGAAACATTCTTCCGCAAAAACAATTAAAATCTCTGTGAACATCATTGACAAGAAAAATCTGGAAATTATAATTTCTGACGACGGAACCGGATTGACAAAGGAAAACCAATTCGGAAACGGAATGACGAACATTAAAAACAGAGTGAAAAGTTTGAATGGCAACGTTTCTTTTCAGAATAGTAATGGATTAACAGCAATTATCATAGTTCCTATTTGATTTTATATACGCACAATGTCGTATTGTTTTGATTTTCAATTTGTTTGAATTTTACATCAATAATGATTCAAACTTTAGTACAATGAAAACAAAATTATTTTCTTTTTTAGGACTTATTAGTTTTACACTAATTTTTTCGCAGGATATCGTCAGCACTTTTGATACGGATGACGAAGGCTGGTTGGTTGTAGGAGATGCCACAAGCAGTGCTCCGGATTGGCATCCGACAAATGGAAATCCCAATGGTTATATTTCTGCAGATGACACAGTTGCCGGCGGGGTCTGGTATTGGGAAGCTCCAGATAAATACAAAGGAAACCAATTGGCGTCTTTTGGTAAGAATTTGAAATTCCAGCTGACTCAGAACAATTTTTCTAGTCCATTCGACTATTATGATGTGATTATCGAAGGAAATAATAAAACCTTGGTCATAGATCTATCTCCAAATCCTCTTGCAACTTGGACGCAGTATGTTGTGAAATTGGATAATTCTGTTGCTTGGAAGATCAGCACTTTTGAAGGTGATCTTGCAACTAATGATGACATTCAAGAAGTGTTATCCAACATTATAAGTCTTAGAATAAGAGGAGAATTCGAATCTGGTCCGGACACAGGTCAATTGGATAATGTGATTCTGGAAAGTAATTCTTTGTCGGTTAATGATATTCAAAATAAGAAATTTCAGATTTTCCCAAATCCGACTAAGGATTATCTCTATTATTCTAAGGATTATAAAAAACTCGAATTGCTAAGCACCGATGGAAGAATACTAATGACTAATTCTAATACTTCTAAAATTAACTTATCAACACTTTCTACCGGAGTTTACATCATTAAGGTTTATAATTTTGATGATTCAGTTAAGACATTTAAAATTATAAAAGAATAGAATATTAGTTGATCAACAAAAAACAGGACTCGATCGAGTCCTGCTTTTTGTTATTTTTTCCAAGCAATCAGCATTTCCCTTTTTCCGGGAGGCCCTTGCTTTTTTTCGACTTCGAAGCCTAATTCTATTAAGGCTCGTCTCATACTCCCTTTGGATGAATAAGTTGTCAATAATCCTCCGGTTTTCATTTTGTCTGCAACGATCTCAAATATTTCCTTTTCCCAAAGGTCGGGCTGAACCCTGGCTCCAAAGCAATCGAAATAAACCAAATCCATAGGAGGCAAATCCATATTTTTTATATTAAAAAAGTCGTCTTTGATTTTTTTGAGATGAAAATTAACATCTAGTTCAACTAACTTTTCCCATTCCGTTTCATGAATTTTTAGAGATAGGTCTTTGACGATTTGGTTCGGAAATAATTCAGAATAAGACAATTCTGACACTTCCTCAAAAATAATTGGGTATTTTTCTACGCCAAAATATTTGATCATATGATTTTTGTCATTTCTCAAATATTCATCAAATGTTACCAAAACGTTAAGACCTGTTCCAAAACCTAACTCTAAAATATTAATTTCGTAATCATTTATTAAATTAAGTCCATTTTTGATAAATACATGATTAGCTTCTTGTAAAGCGCCATGTATAGAATGGTAACTCTCATTCAAATCATTGATTAACAATGTTTTACTACCATCCTGAGTTTGAATTAATTGTCTTTTCAAAGTATTTTTTTTCAAATTTAAACTAAATTTTTATTATTAAAAAATTATTATATATTTGTAATACCTCAACAAAAAATTAAAAAATGATAATTCAAAAATCTACCAACCCAAGAATCACAACATTCGATCCCAATAATTTTTCATTTGGAAACACTTTTATCGACCATATGATAATTTGTGAATACGAGAATGGAAAATGGGGGGATGTTAAATTAGTACCATACGGTCCAATCGGGTTTACCCCTGCAATGATGGGGGTCAATTATGGACAAGCATGTTTCGAGGGAATGAAAGCTTACAAAGATAAAGATGGGCAGGTATTCCTTTTTCGTCCGGAAAAGAACTTTCAACGTATTAACAAATCCGCAAAAAGATTGGCAATTCCTGAGATTTCCGAAGAAATATTCCTGGAAGGTCTCAAAGCTTTGGTAGATATAGACAGAGACTGGATCCCACACGGAGAAGGTATGTCTTTATATATAAGACCTCTTCTGTTTGCAACAGAAGAAGCCCTAAAGGCAAGAATTTCTGAAAAATATATGTTCGCTATTGTGGCAACACCCGCAAAAAGCTATTATACAGCCCCGGTTTCCGTGAAAATATCGGATCACTATTCCAGAGCTGCGAGTGGGGGCGTTGGTGCAGCCAAAGCTGCGGGGAATTACGCTGCATCTTTTTACCCGACGCAATTGGCAATTCAGGAAGGATATGAACAAATTATCTGGACAGACGATTGTTCTCACGAGTATTTCGAAGAAAGTGGAACAATGAATGTTTTTGTAAGAATCAATGATACCATCTATACACCTAAAACTTCTGATAAGATCTTAGATGGTGTTACAAGAGATAGTTTCATTCAGTTAGCTAAAAAAAGAGGGATTGAAGTTGTTATAGACGATGTAAAGGTTTCAGATGTTATTGCTGCTCAGAAAAATGGGACCCTGAAAGAGGTATGGGGTGTAGGAACAGCAGTTGTAACAAGTGTTTTTGAAGCTTTAGGTTATCAGGGCGAACATCTCGAATTACCGAAACTTCCAGCGGTAGAAAGCTTTGCTGACCAACTGAAAAATGACCTTGTCAACATCCAGACCAACAATGCAGAAGACCCTTTCGGATGGAGAGTTTTGGTTGAAGAAAATGTCTATAGTCTATAGAATTATATAAAAGTAAATTGAAGAACAAAGACCGGAAATTATTTTCCGGTTTTTGTTTTAATGCTCATTAAGTCTATTAAAATTCTTATTTTTGCATCTGTCCTCCGGTCTTTTTTGTTTAATTGCTGGAGAATCATTAATCTAATCAATGAAAAAAGTAATTTTTATAGCATCTCTGGTAGTGTTGGCAGCTTGCGCAAAGCAACCAAATATCCATCCATCCGAAGAACGGACCATGACGGAAAGCGATTTGGAAATCTCCAAAAACAGGACCAAAGAACTTAATGACCTGGAAAGATTACAGATACAGGATTGGATCAAGGCCCAGCCTATAAAATATTACCCAATGGGTATGAATTATTGGGTAAACATCCCCAATCTTGAAAACAGACACCGCAAGAATGACGGGGAAAAGGTATCCTATGAATATTATATCTATGATTTTGACAGGACCAAAGTTTACGATACGCCTGTAGGAAATACAAATGTCACCTTGGGACGTTTCAACGAAATGGACGCTGTGGAAGATGCCATAAGATATCTGGAAAAAGGACAAGAAGCTGAACTTCTTATTCCATCCGTTTTAGCTTACGGAACGTATGGTGATAACAAAAAAATAACCAACGATACCCCTTTGATCATTAAAGTAAAAGTATTATAAAAAAACAACGATATTATAAACAATGAAGAAAATTATAGCACTTTCTATAACATTATTAACATTATTAACATTATTAAATTGTAAAACATTGGAAATAGACAAAGAAGTTTATAAAAGTCTGCCAGACGGGCTTTATGGAAATTTTGTAACAAGCAAGGGGGATATTCTTGTAAAATTCGAAGATGAGAAATCTCCGGTTACCGTTGCTAATTTTGTAGGTCTTGCTGAAGGTAAGATCGAAAACAAATCCAAGAAAAAGGGAGAACCCTTCTATGATGGGACGATCTTCCACAGAGTGATCAAAGATTTCATGATCCAAGGCGGGGATCCTCAGGGAACTGGTATGGGTGACCCAGGTTATAAATTTGCTGATGAGAAAAATGATCTTAAGCATACAGGAAAGGGAATTTTATCTATGGCAAATTCGGGACCTAACACCAACGGTTCACAATTCTTCATTACAGAAGTAGCAACGCCTTGGTTAGACGGAAGGCATACGATTTTCGGAAAAGTTGTGGGTGGTGAAGCTGTTATCGATTCTATTGCGAATGTAGAGAAGGGCGCTCAAGACAAACCTAAAACCGACGTTGTTCTTACTAAAGTTGCTGTTTTCGGTAAAGGGGACAAGTACAAACATTATGACGCTGCAAAAATTTTCACTGAAGGAAAAGATAAGATCGAAGAAAAAAATAAAGCATATTTAGCTAAAGCTGAAGAAGAGAAGAAGAGAAAGGAAGAGGAGTTCAAAGCCAATCAACAAAAACTGGTTGATGACCTGAAGGCAGGAATGCAATCTACACCTTCCGGGTTATTCTATAAAATCACAAAAACAACGACTGGAGCAGCTCCAACTGCAGGACAGACTGTTGCTGTGCATTATGCCGGAAAATTGGTAAATGGGGAAGAGTTTGACAATTCTTTCAAAAGGGGGCAGCCTATCGATATTCCAATTGGTGTTGGACAAGTTATCAAAGGTTGGGACGAAGGAATCATGCTTCTTAAAGAAGGTGAAACCGCAACATTGTTGATCCCACCAGCTTTGGGTTACGGAGAAAGAGGAGCAGGAGGTGTTATCCCACCGAATGCCTGGTTGATCTTCGATGTAGAATTAGTTAAGATCGGAGGTTGATCTATTCTATAATCCATATAAAACAGGAAAGGAGCGAAATCGATTTCGCTCCTTTTTTTATGATAGAGATATTGATATTCTATGTTAATAACTGATAAGCCTTTTTAGCTCCGGCCACACAAGCATCATATTGCTCTTCGGTAATTTTCTCATCAATAATAGATTTGAATTCCTGCCAAAACGGTCCGGTATTCTCTCCGTAGACCCCAAAATAATTGAACTCAACATTCTCGAATTCCGGATTTCTTTTCAGTTGCTTTGCAATAACATTCCCGCCCAAAGTAGAACCTTCCATAACATACAAAGCACCAAAAGCCTCTGCTTCATTTTCAAGGTCTTGAGCTGGAGCTTCTGGTTTTAGCTCAATGTTCAGATTATTCAGGTCAACTTTAAGAGCATTGACCTTACTTCTTATATCCAATTTCAATTCAGGATAACCTTTCAATTGTTCCTGAATCTGAGGTTCATACCTGCTGATCAGTTGATAATTATGAATCAGTAATTTTTTATAATCATCTAAAGTATAAGACTTATCGAAGATCTTTTGAGATTGCAATTTCGCTTCCGTATCGTCGTGCTGTTGTTTCGTTTGTTCTTTAAGAAATGCTGAAATCATAATTGGGTTTTTGAAATTTTAATATAAATGTTGTCCCTTTTCCACTTTCGCTCTCATAGCTTATTTCTCCACCCATTTTATCCATCAGATGATGAACAATGCTTAGTCCGACACCGTTTCCGTGGAAATCCTTTGCGTTACTCATTCTACTGAAGATCTTGAACATATTATTAGAATCCTCTTTTTTAATCCCTATTCCGTTGTCGGATATCCTGTAAGTTACATCATCTTCATAAACTTCTCCTACGATCTTGACCTGAGGCTTTTTTGATTTTGAAGAATATTTCACAGCATTGCCAATGATATTCACAAAAACCTGATAAACCATTGTCTGATCACCCAAAACCTCCGGAGTATTCTCTATAATAATCTCTGTATTGGGAGAGTTGAAACTTATTTTAGAATCCTCGGCTAACTTATTGATCAATGACTCCACCTCAACTCGCTTGAGTTCTATTTCAGATTTCTTGATTTTACTTAGCTCTAGTACATTTCTGATCATCTCGCTCATGGTATCAACCTGAGCAATGATATTGTCTAGACTTTTTTGCAGGTTTTCCGGATCAGAGATTCTTTTTGCTAATTGTGCGTTCAGTCTTATGACGGTTAAGGGTGTATTTAGATCGTGTGAGATCGTGTGAGAAAAAGAATCCAATTCTTGGTTCAGTTCCTTTAATTGACTATTAAGGTCTTGTATCTGCGATGATTTGGTATGAGATGCTTTCAGAATAATAGATGTGATCCATTTCGCCGCTTCTATTTCTTTGATCTTCCAAGGCAATGATGTTCCTTTGACATATTCTTTCCATACCTCAAAAGATTTTCTTGGAGAGAATCTGATGATCTCTACACCATCTTTTATTTCTGAAACAATTTCTTTTTCCGGTTTTCCTGCCCATTTTATTTTTTGACCTTGTTCCTTTCTCAACCAGATCAGCATATCGGAAGTGTTATTTCCCAAAACGCTAATGATAACTCCGCAACTGGTCTCAGGATTGTCCAGGTCTGTATCTATTTTTTTGCAGAAAGTATCAGAAACAAACATATTTTCCTCGAAATCCTGATTGTGGTCTATGCTCCATTTGATGATCTTTTCTATGTCAAGATTATTCGGAATATTTCCTGACGTTAGTATCTCATTGTTTATTTTAATGATTAGACCATCGGCAGTACAAGCCTCCTTTATATCCTGGATGTTATTCTCCAGGCCTTTTTTAAAACTCTCTTCATTTAGAAGATTTTGACGAAGGGAAATATTATTAAGATTGATTCTCTGATATTCTTCCAAGGTTTGTAGAGATCTGTTCGCAGCAAAGGTATTGGCTGATGTTCTGGTCAGCGTTTCCACCAATAACCTGGACTGTAGGTCCAAATGTTTTGGTTCTGCATTTTGGCAAGCTACCATTCCCCATAGTTGTCCATTGACAATAATAGATGTACTGAAACTCGATTCCACATGAGCATTTTTAAGATATTCTCTGTGAACAGGAGAGGTGGAACGCGTTACACTGTAGGTAAGGTCTATCTGTTCTTTTGGAATGATCCCAACAATAGGAAATGTTTTCCCGGAAACATGAGACGTGATCCTAACAGGGTTTTTAAGATACAGCGCACGGGCCTGTGCAGGAATATCAGACTCCGGATAATGAAGATGCAGATAACTATCAAGGTTT
Organism: Epilithonimonas caeni DSM 17710; assembly: GCF_000426465.1. Classification (GTDB taxonomy): domain Bacteria; phylum Bacteroidota; class Bacteroidia; order Flavobacteriales; family Weeksellaceae; genus Epilithonimonas; species Epilithonimonas caeni. The sequence goes on along the minus strand of NZ_AUFK01000009.1, from coordinate 274,390 downwards.
GGCTTTACCAATTCTTCTATCACTTCGCCACTTCCGTCATATAGAAACTGATAGATCATCACACGGTCAAAATCTATGATTTCCTGAACTTCTTTTAGCAAAACAGTCCAGACATTATTATCATTGGACATTCTCAGAATATTTTGAACGGCTTCGTATTCCTTGTTGATCTTATGATTTGGAAGGACTTTCTCTATCTCAAAAAAAGTAATCTCATTATTGGTGTGAATACTTAAAGTATATTTTTCATTCTTGAAATCAATATGCTGTATTGCAAGGTTTTCGTTGGATGAATAATTTTCCCAATTAACATCAATATCATAATTCTTGAAAAATGTATGAATGTCTGTTCCAATAATAGAATCAGAATTTAAAGAAAACAGCTCCAAAACATTTTGACTGTAAGAAACTATTTTAGAATTTTGAGTGCTGATCAGAAATCCATATTCCTGGACTTCTCCACAGATATGAATGGGCTCCTGATCACAATTGACATATTCCTTGGGGTACATAATTGATTGTTAATTTGATATACCTTTTGTGTTTTGTCTAGTAAAGATATATAATATAATTAACAATTGTTAATTATATTTGGAATTTGAGTTTTATATTAAAAAAATTTTGTTTAAGGTGTTGGATTTCAATTTAAAAAGTTAAATTAACAGATATAGGGTAATAAAAAAAGTGGCAAAAAAGCCACTCTTCATTCTATTTCCTCGAAGGGTTATTTCATATCGTACATAATCAAGGCGGTGATGAGTTTCGGTTCGATCAGGGTGCATTTTGGAGGCATTTTGATCTCCTTATCAGAAACTTTCAATAGATCCGTAAAACTGATGGGATAGATCCCGAATCCTACCTTATACTCTCCGTTGTCAACTCTTTCTTTCAGATCATTGATCCCATTTATATCAGATGTTCCTTTTTGATAGGTGATCTTATCGGTATGTTTTGCATTCTCTATTCCGAAGATCTTTTCGAAAATATATTTGTCGACCAGATGATGATCCAAATCATTTCCATTTCTATTTTCCTCACGGATGTTGTGCTTCACGTGCAGGCTATAAAATTTACCATTCAGATACATACTAATGTGGAACTTCTGTGAAGGGAAATAGGGAGCTTCCCCTTTTTCGTGGATTTGGAAATCCTCTTTTAGCTTTTCTAAAAAATCTTCCTCTGATAGGCCGTTCAAATCCTTAAGAAGACGATTGTAGTCATTGATCTTTATCGATTGGTTAGAAACTATAAAGCTGTAAACAAAGTTATAATGCTCCGTACCGTGCGATCTTTTACTTTTATCTCTTTGTTTTTTTGCATATTCTGCAACAGAACCTATACGATGATGGCCATCAGCAATGTAGAACGAATCAATAGGGTCGAGAACTTCCTTGAATTGCTGAAGTTTCAGCCGATTGTCAATTCTCCAGATCTTATGTTTTACACCCTTTTCATCTTTGTAATTGATAATCGGAACATTCTTTTGTTCATGGGTCATCAGTAATTCTACTTTCGAGTTGGAATGGTAGGTCAGAAGAACAGGCTCAGCCTGAACACCAACTTTTTCAAGGTAATGCGCCATTTTCATTCTTCTCTCGGTGATTGTAGATTCGTGCTTCTTGATCTTTCCTTCCCAAAAATCATCTACACTCACCAGACCCATGAGCCCTCTGAAGGTCGTTTTATCCGGCATTGTTTGTTCGTAGAGATAATATGCAGAATCATCCTGCATTAATTTTTTATCCTCCAGCATCTCTTCAAAATTAGATCTGATCTTTCGAAGGTTTCTATCTACATCTTTTGACTTGCTAACAACAGCAGGTTTTATCATTTGGATGTAAGAATCATCTTGTTGTGCCTTCTTGTTGATCTCTTCCTGAGTAAAATTATCCAAAGAATAAGTAGGAAAAACATCAACAAGGTCAGGGTTTGGTCTGATTCCTCTAAATGGTTTAAATACTGGCATATATTATAGTTGAGCTTTTATTTTAATAATTTGTTGAGCTAATTCTTCCCCGATCCTGTTTTGGGCATCCAATGTATTGCCACCAACGTGAGGAGAAAGAGATAGAGCAGGATTCATGAGGATCAATACTTCCGGTACGGGTTCTTTTTCGAAGACATCCAATGCAGCTCCATAAACTTTTCCACCTTCGATAGCATCTAGAAGAGCTACTTCATTGATGACACCACCTCTTGCTGTATTGGCAATGAAAACACCTTCTTTCATCAGTTCCAATTCTTTAGAATCGATCAAGTATTCATCTGTTTTACCTGTATTTAGGCTTATAAAATCAGCATTTTTTAAAACTTCATCTAAATTTACAGATTTAATTTCGAAATTCAAAGATTGCCCATCAAAAAAGGTAAGCTGAATTTTCTCAGTTTTTGGTGTTCTGTTGTAAGCTAAGATTTTCATTCCGAGAGAAATACCTATTTTGATCACTTCGATCCCAATATTTCCCATTCCGATAACACCAAGGGTTTTTCCGGAAAGCTCAGTCGCATTGTTGAATGATTTTTTAAGGGCATTGAAATTGGTTTCCCCTTCCAGAGGCATCAATCTGTTGCTCTCATGAAGGAATCTTGCCAATGAAAAAAAATGAGCAAAAACCAATTCTGCAACAGACTTGCAGGAGGCTTTTGGAGTATTGATGATATAGAGACCTTTATCAATAGCATACTCTACATCAATGTTATCCATCCCGATTCCGCCACGTCCGATGATTTTAAGATTCGGACATTCATCGATCAGATCTTTTCTGACCTGAGTAGCACTTCTCACCAAAAGAGCATCAACATTGTTATCATTGATGAATTTGCTCAGATGTTCCGGAGATACTCTGGCTTCGAGAACCGTAATATCTGCCTCTTTCAGAAGCTGAACGCCCTTTTCGGAGATTCCATCATTAGCTAATACAATCATTGTTTAATTCAAAAAACCTTTAGTTATTGAGTTTCCTTGACTTGTTTGAGTTAAAAATCAAGGTTGGCTAAGATACGACTTTTTATCCTAATTAACATTATATTAACAAAAAAACGTCCTGAATTAACTAGGACGCTTCTGATTTATAAGGAGAAAAGTAATTATATACTCTTCATCACACCTACTAAAACCTGTACACTTTCGATTGGCATTGCGTTATAGATACTTGCCCTGTAACCGCCAACACTTCTGTGACCGTTCAGTCCGCTGATCCCTGCAGCCTTCCAAGCTTTGTCAAATGCTTCCTGCTTAGAATCATCTGTTAAAGTGAAAGTGACATTCATAAAAGAACGGTCTTCTACAGCTGCCACACCTTGGAAATTTGGATTGCGATCGATCTCGTCGTAAAGCAATTTGGCTTTTGCATTGTTTTTGGCTTCGGCAGCCGCAATTCCGCCATTTTCTTCCAAATGTTTCAAAGTCAGATAAGACGCATAAACAGCAAATACCGGAGGTGTATTAGACATTGATTCTTTATCGATATGAACAGAGTAATCCAGATAAGTTGGAATTTGTCTTCCGGTTTTTCCGAGGATCGATTTTTTTACCACTACCAAAGTTGCTCCTGCCGGACCCATATTTTTCTGGGCACCTGCATAGATCAGATCAAACTGGGAAAAATCCAACTCTCTGCTGAAAATATCAGAAGACATATCGCAAACCAAAAGTGTATCTACCTTTGGGAAAGATTTCATCTGAGTTCCAAAAATCGTATTGTTGGAAGTACAGTGGAAATAATCGTACTCTGAACCCACTGTAAAGTCTTTAGGGATATAGTTATAATTAGATTCCTTAGAAGAAGCAACAACATCCACATTGCCAATCATTTTAGCTTCCTTTATTGCGCCTGACGCCCAAGTTCCCGTGTTGGTATAAGCGGCTTTTCCGTCCACAGACAATAGATTGTAAGGAACCATCAAAAACTGAAGGCTTGCTCCTCCTTGCAGATATAGCACTTCATAATCATCGCCAATATCCATCAGCCTTTTTACAATAGCACGAGCCTCATCCATTACCGCAACGAAATCTTTACTTCTGTGGGAGATCTCCAAAAGAGATAAACCGATTCCGTTGAAATCAAGGATGGCTTCCGAAGCCTTTTGGAAAACTTCCTGTGGTAAAATACTTGGACCTGCGCTAAAATTATGTTTTTTCATTAGTTTATTTTGATTAAGTGATTTAGATTATTCGTTATGAAGGAAAGCCTTTTTAGCTAGAAGCTGCTCCTCGGTTTCTACATGGTCCTCATCCGGTACGCAACAGTCCACGGGGCAGACAGCCGCACACTGCGGTTCTTCGTGGAAGCCTTTACACTCGGTACATTTATCAGTTACAATGAAATAGTAATCATCTGCAACTGGTTCCTGGGCAGCATTTGCATCTACGGTAAGGCCCGACGATAAAACGACCATTCCTCTCAGTTCTGTACCTTCTGACGCTTTCCAATCTACAGCTCCTTCATAGATAGCGGTGTTTGGGCATTCCGGTTCACAAGCACCACAATTTATACATTCATCAGTTATCTTGATAGCCATTGCTATTTTATTTTTAATTTTGTGCAAAATTACAAAAAAAAAGCCAGCTATGCTGAACGAAAACAAAATTTTGGGGCTCGAAAAATTGGGGAATTTCATCAAAGATTTCTTTCAAAAAGAGGAAGATAATTATAATGAAAAAGAGGAACGATTGGCTTATCTGATGACGCGTTCTGAGATTGAAAATCCTTGGTTCACAAAAGAGAACCAACAATACAATTTAAAACAATGGTCGGGACTTTTCACCAAAGAGAACATAGAAAACTGGCTTTCAAAATATCAGCTTTCCAGTGCTCCAAAAAGGGTGGGATTGATATTAGCAGGTAATATTCCGTTCGTCGGGTTTCACGATATTATTTCAGTGGTTTTGGGTAATCATGTTCCTGTCATCAAATTATCATCAAAAGACCGATTGGTTTTACCCTATTTGTTAGAATTATGGAACGAATTCTCTAATAATGAAATTGAATATCACATCGTAGAAAGATTAGAAAACTTCGATGCTGTAATTGCCACAGGAAGCAACAACACCGCAAGATATCTGGAATATTATTTTAAAAATAGTTTAAGCATTATCAGAAAAAACAGAACCTCTATTGCGGTTTTGAAAGGCGATGAATTGAATGGGGAATTGCAGTTATTAGCTGATGACATCTTCCGGTATTTTGGGCTTGGCTGCAGAAATGTAACAAAAATATTGATTCCCAAGGACTTTAAGCTAGACAGATTATTTGAGAATTTCATCAATTACCAGGAAGTCATTAATCATAATAAATATGCCAATAATTATGACTATAACAAAGCTATTTATTTACTGAACAGAGATCTTTTCTGGGACAATAATTTTGTGATGATGAAGGAAGATGAGAGGTTATTCAGCCCGTTGTCTGTGATTAATTTTTCCCGTTATGAAACTTTGGAAGAAGTAAAACAATTCTTAGAAAGCAACAGAGACGAAATCCAAACTATTGTTGCAAAACCAGAATTGGGATTGGAATCGATTGGTTTTGGAGAGACGCAAAATCCTTCATTGGATACTTATGCTGATAATGTCGATACGATGGCTTTTTTGGCCGTGATTTAATATTTAAACCACATCAATACTGACGATCAAAACAGAAAGTATTATACAGAGTAGAGCAACAAAGAAAAGTATATCAGCAATGTTCTCTAAAATATTGGATGTTTTCTCCTTTTTTGATTTTATTGCCAAGAATGACAAAATACAACTTATAGAAAGACAAAAAATGGCTCCCACAGCAAATTCGTCCAAATAGGAATGGTGGTTGAACTTGGTGATCTTCAAAGAGGTCAATATTACCAGGCAGAATCCCAAAAGATTGGTGGAAGCATTAAGTATGTGTGGTGCAGTTTTATTCATTAAAAATAAATTTGATTAAATTTATCAAATATTATACAAATCAAATAGTATTTATGAGAGTTTGCAAATATTTGAAAAAATCTTTAAAACTCAAAATATCATTTTCGTAAAAATTAGCGAAAAAATTTTATATTTGTCAAAATACTCAAGCTATGCAATCAACTTATATAGAAACTCAACAAGTATCATTTCAGGACTTCAAAAATAGCGTGATCCATGATTACCGTCTGGGAAGAATTTCTCGTGAGATGTCATATTTGGGAAGGCGAGAGGTACTTACGGGTAAAGCAAAATTCGGAATTTTTGGAGACGGTAAGGAGTTGCCACAATTGGCAATGGCAAAAGTTTTCAGAAACGGGGATTTCCGTTCGGGCTATTATCGTGACCAGACATTTGCTTTGGCGATTGATGCTGTTTCCATAGAAAGTTTTTTTGCACAATTGTACGCTGATACAAGTGTAGAAAGAGAACCGGCTTCCGCAGGCCGGCAAATGAACGGCCATTATGCGACAAGGAGTTTGAATGAAGATGGAAGCTGGAAAGACCTGACAGCCCAGAAGAACATTTCATCAGACATTTCTCCAACCGCAGGACAAATGCCAAGGTTATTAGGATTGGCCCAAGCTTCCAAAGTTTATAGATCTGTAAAATTCGAAGGTTCTGAGAAATTTTCAAAAGACGGAAACGAAGTTGCTTTTGGAACAATTGGCGATGCTTCTACGGCCGAAGGTCATTTCTGGGAAACCCTGAATGCAGCGTGCGCTTTGCAGGTTCCAATGATTGTTTCGATCTGGGATGACGGTTATGGGATCTCAGTACCTACACAAAACCAAAGAGCTAAAGCGGACATTTCTGAGATGCTTTCCGGCTTTCAAAGAAATGAAGATGAAAAACAAGGTTGCGAAATTATTCAGGTGAAGGCTTGGGACTACCCCGCATTGATGGAGGCTTATGCAAAAGCAGAACATTTCGCAAGATACGAGAGCGTTCCTGTTGTGATTCATGTGACTGAAGTGACCCAACCTCAGGGACATTCTACTTCCGGTTCGCACGAACGTTACAAATCGGAAGATAGACTGAATTGGGAATCCGAATTTGACGGATTATTAAAATTCAGAGAGTGGATTTTGGACTACAATATCGAAATCGAAGGTCAGGAAGAGGTTTTAGCGACTATTGAAGAATTGGATTCAATTGATGCTGAAGCTAAAAAATTAGTGAAAGAAGGACAGAAGAGAGCTTGGGAATATTATCAGAAAACAATTTCTGATATCAAAAATAAAGTACTTCCATTAATTGAAGTGCTTCAGAACCAGAATTCTGAAATCAGCAGTTTGATTGAGAATTTCAAAAAAATAATTTCGGTTTCCAAAAAAGATGTTTTTTCATTGGTAAGGAAATCTTTGATGGTGACAAGAACCAATCATTCTTCAGAGAGGCAACAGCTTCAGAATATTTACAATGAAATCCTGAAAGTTGAAAAAGATAATTATTCTTCCCATTTATATTCGGAATCTGAATGGAAAGCAACAAATGTAAAAGAAATCAAACCAATATTCTCTGAAAGTTCGGAAGATGTGGACGGAAGAGTTGTTGTCAGAAATAACTTCGATAAAATTTTTGAAAAATACCCTGAAACTCTTGTTTTTGGTGAAGATGCCGGAAATATCGGAGATGTGAATCAAGGTTTGGAAGGACTTCAGGAAAAATATGGTAATGTGAGAATTGCCGATACAGGAATCCGTGAAGCGACTATTCTTGGGCAGGGAATTGGTTTGGCAATGAGGGGTTTAAGGCCAATTGCTGAAATACAATATCTGGACTATATTTTGTATTGTCTCCAAGGGATGAGCGATGATCTGGCAACCGTTCAGTATAGGACAAAGGGAGGACAAAAAGCACCGGTAATCATCAGAACAAGAGGACATAGGCTGGAAGGCGTTTGGCACTCCGGCTCACCGATGGCAGGAATTCTAAATCTTTCTAAAGGTATCAACATCTTAGTTCCAAGAAGCCTGACAAAAGCTGCAGGATTCTATAATACAATGCTGCAAAGTGATGAACCTGCTTTGATCGTAGAATGCCTGAATGGTTATCGATTAAAAGAGAAACAACCTGATAACTTAGGCGAATTCACAGTTCCCGTCGGGAAGATCGAAGTTACAAAAGAAGGTAAGGATGTGACTTTGGTGACCTATGGTTCTACCTGGCGAGTGGTGACAGAAGCGGCTAAGGAATTAGAGAAATTAGGAATTTCGGCTGAAGTTATCGATGTCCAGTCATTGATTCCTTTTGATTTGACAAATGAGATTGCGGAAAGTGTGAAGAAAACCAACAGATTGGTAGTTATAGATGAAGATGTGGAGGGAGGAACTTCCGCGTTTATTCTTCAACAGATTTTAGAAAAACAAAAAGCTTTCAGATATTTGGATTCGGAACCTTTGACTATCGCCGCGAAAAATCACAGGCCAGCCTATGCCAGTGATGGTGATTATTTCAGTAAGCCATCTGCTGATGATATCGTAGAAAAAGTTTATGCAATTTTCAATGAGCTTGATCCGATTAAAAATCCTGCTGTTTACTAATTTTTAAAGATTAAATAAACCTAAAAAACCTTTTGAAGATTCTATTTTCAAAAGGTTATTTTTTTGAAGGTCTTCTATAAAATTCTGTTCGTTATCATAACGGATCAGAATATTTTCAAAAGTGGCTTTTCTATAGGAGTAGCCTTCCATAAAATCCCGGTTATCAATCCATTTTTGATGGTCCATATTTTTCATCCAGCTCACGAATTCGGTTTCCGATTTTGTACGGAAACTTTTTTTTCTTTTTATTAAAGTGTATTTCATAGTTTGTTTTCAGCAAATTTAACATTAATAAACCGTTATTATTGGTTAACTTATAATTAAGTTTTTATTAAAAAGTATTTGTTTTTAATTCAGAAAATTTATTTAATTATTTTCAATAATTTTTGAAAGTTTAGAAAATTTAATTATATTTGTACAAGAATTTAGTCATTACAAATATGAAACTAGACGAAGCCAAAGAAAAATACATCCAAACCTGGGGAACATTTGCCACCAATTGGGGAATCAACAGAACAATGGCTCAGGTTCATGCACTTCTTCTGGCAAGTGGCAAACCTTTGTCAACAGATGATGTGATGGAGCAATTGGAAATTTCGCGAGGCAATGCCAATATGAATCTTCGTGCTCTGATGGATTGGGGGATTGTAAAAAAAGAATTCGTGAAAGGGGATAGGAAAGAATATTTCATTGCTGAAAAAGATGTCTGGTTTCTATTCAAACAGATCACAAAAGAACGTAGAAAACGAGAAATAGAACCGGTTGTCGCGTTTTTGGAAGAACTGAAAAATGTAGATGACGATTCTGATGAAGCAAAGGAATTTATCAAGCTCATGGAAGATTTTGGAAACGTAACCAACAAAATTAACAACATAATGGATTTAGCCATAAAAAGCGATGACCATTGGTTGGTCGGAAAAATTACCAACTTACTGAAGTAAATGTCATTACGAGCCTGCCGAAGAATCTAAAGGAAATCATTATCCTTTTTTATTTCAATTTAAATTTCAAAAATTACTGAAAATATAAAAATATTAATAATTATGAAAAACCTGATATTTAAAATCATAATGTTCTTCCTTTTCAGAACAAACCGAAGAACAAAAGGCGATTTCCTAAACCTTTAAAATCAAATACAATGAAAACTTTACAAAACCACGTTCTGCTTTACGACAACGATTGTCCAATGTGTAATATCTATTCCAAAGGATTTATAAAAAGCAGAATGCTTGATGAGAATGGAAGAGAGGCTTTCTCTGAGATTTCTCCAGAAATCAAAAATATGATTGATTTTCATCGTTCAAAAAACGAAATAGCATTGATCAATACCAAAGAAAATAAAGTTATTTATGGATTAGAAAGTCTTTTGACGATCATTGGTAATTCTTTTCCGACTTTGGGAAAAATCGCGAGAGTAAAACCTTTGCATTGGTTTTTTCAAAGGCTTTACAAATTTGTGTCTTTCAACAGAAAACAAATCATTCCTTCGGCAAAAGATTTGACAAAAGACAATTGTGTTCCGGATTTCAATCTGAAATATAGACTTTTCTATCTTGGATTTGTTTTAATGCTTTCCACTTATGTTCTAGGGTTTTATAATCAAAGATTGTTTCCGGATTCTAAAAACAACTTCGGGATAGAATTCTTCATTTGTTGTATGCAAATCGTTTGGCAGAGTACATTTATGGGGATCTATCTTAAAAATAGAATTTGGGATTATCTCGGTAATATGATGACAGTTTCTCTACTCGGAACTTTACTTTTAATTCCAACTTTATTTTTTCATTTTAGTCAGATTTTCTATTTTATTTACTTCGGAATTGTTGTGTTCATCATGTTTCTGGAACATTTGAGACGATGCAGAATCTTACAATTTGGGATCGTTCCTACGATTTCCTGGATGATCTTCCGACTTACTTTCGGAGCGGTTCTTCTGTATATTGTCACGAATAGCTAAAAATTCAAGGAGCAAATCTGTACAATTATCTTGACCTGTAAGAGCATTATAAAAATTAAAAAGATGAAATTCCTAACAGCAGAATGGCGAAAACTGGCCATCATCAATTACGAGATCAATCCGGAAATTCTATTACCATATTTACCAAAAGGAACTGAACTTGATCTTTACCAAGGAAAATGTTTGGTAAGTCTTGTCGGGTTTATGTTTCTCAATACAAAACTTCTCGGGATTTCAGTTCCGTTTCATAAAAATTTCGAAGAAGTTAATTTGAGATTTTATGTGAAAAAATTGGAAAATGAGGTCTGGAAAAGAGGCGTTGTTTTTATCAAGGAAATTGTTCCTAAAAAAACTTTGAGTTTGGTTGCCAACAAATTTTATAATGAGAATTATTACACTTTACCGATGTCACACTTAATTATTGAATCTGATAATGAAATTTCAGTTTTTTACAGTTGGCAGACTTCAAAACTCAATACAATGGCCTTAAAAGTTGCCAATATTCAGGAAGAAATGATTGGAGATTCTGATTTCGAATTTATTACCGAACATTATTTTGGGTTTACCAAAAACGAAATTCAAACTTCTGAATACGAAGTTAAACATCCAAAATGGAATTTCTATGAAGTCAAAAATTATGAAATAACAGTCGATTTCAAAGAAAATTACGGAACCGATTTTACTGTTTTAAATAACTCAAAACCAATATCAGTAATGCTTGCCGAAGGTTCTGAAATTGAAGTTCATACAAAGAGAAATTTGGAATTTATTATTAATTAAAAAAGCATTTTAAACCACATAGACATATTGTTTTTTATTTACTAAAAGATAACTTTGATATTCTACTATCTGTTCTTTTTCCTTCCAGAAATTTAATATTATAAATGTGGTCAACCTAAAAACATTAAATACAATGAAAATAATCATCGCAGCAGGAACAGGTTTTCTTGGAAAAAACTTAGAGCAATATTTTCTCAATAAAAATAATGAAGTTAAAATCCTGACCAGAAATCCAAAACGTAAAAACGAAATTTTATGGGATGCAAAAACCGTTGGTAATTGGAAAAATGAGTTGGAAGATGCAGATATTCTCATTAATCTTGCGGGAAAATCTGTAGATTGCAGATACAACGAAAAGAATAAAAAAGAAATCTATGACTCCAGAATAGATTCAACACGAGTTTTACAACAAGCCATTGATGAATGTCAGAATCCACCAAGAATCTGGATAAATGCAAGTTCCGCAACCATTTACATTCACTCGGAAACCAATCTTAATACCGAAGCCAACGGAATCATCGGTGATGATTTCTCTATGAACATTTGTAAAAGCTGGGAAAAAGAATTCTTTAAAAAAAATAATCAAAATATCAGAAAAGTTGCACTTAGAACTTCTATTGTTTTAGGAGAAAATGGTGGCGCTTTTCCAAAATTCAAACAGATCTCAAAGCTCGGACTCGGTGGAAAACAGGGTAGAGGGAACCAAATGATGAGTTGGATTCATATCGATGATTTTTGTGAAGCCGTTCGTTTCATTATTGAAAATGAACAGCTTCAAGGTGCAATCAATATCACCGCTCCAAACCCTTTGTATAACGAAACAATGATGAAGTTGCTCTGTAAGAAAATAAAAATTCCGTTCGGAATCCCAAGTCCTGTTTGGTTACTGGAAGTCGCTGCGATCTTTATCAAAACTGAAACTGAATTGATGCTGAAGAGTAGAAATGTTTATCCTGAAATTCTTATTAGAAACGGATTTCAGTTTAAGTATGATGATTTTGAAAAAGCTTTGAATGATTTATGTTAACAATTGAAATTCTCAAAACAATGAGAAAAACAACCTCTTAGTTTATAACAATTTGCCTGTAAGAAACAATCCAGCAACTGAGAAATAGATGATCAGCCCTGTAACATCTACAAGCGTCGCAACAAACGGAGCAGAAGAAGTAGCCGGATCTAGTTTTAATTTTTTAAGAATAAAAGGAACCATAGACCCGGAAAGTGTTCCCCAAAGTACGATCATTATCAAGGAGACACCTACACTTAATCCAACAAACGGCCAATATTGCCCATAATTGAAAAAGCCTGCTTCATGCCAGATCATAATCCTTAAAAAGCCAATAATACCAAGAATACTGCCAAGAAATAACCCCGTGAAAATCTCTTTTTTCATAACATACCACCAGTCTTTCAAACCGATTTCCTGAAGGGCCATTGCCCGGATTATCAATGTCGCTGCCTGTGATCCGGAATTACCTCCACTGGAAATAATTAATGGTACAAACAATGCCAAAACAACAGCTTTCTGGATCTCATCTTCAAAATATCCCATTGCAGAAGCGGTTAACATTTCTGAAAAGAACAGAATGATCAACCACATTCCTCTTTTCTTTACCATTTCGATAAGGGACGTTTGTGTATAAGGAACGTCCAAAGCTTCAAGACCTCCGAACTTCTGGATGTCTTCCGTATTTTGGGATTCGATCTGATCTAGGATATCATCGATGGTCACAATTCCTACCAAAACACCATTTTCAGTAATGATCGGCAATGCACTTCGGTCATATTTTTCGAAATAGGGAACTGCGTTTTCTTTAGAGGTCGTTGTTTTGATCGCCACAAAATGATCATCACAAAGCTCAGATATCAATTGCTCTTCGTCGGCCAATAGAAGTGAGCCAATGGTAATGTCATCTATCAATCGATTTCTTTCATCTACAACGTAAAGAAAATTGAGTGTTTCGACTTTCTTCCCAACTTTCTTGATCTGCTGAAAACATCTTTTAACGGTCCATTCTTTTCTGATCTGAACATAATAAGGCGTCATAAGACGTGCAATAGAATCAGCTTCGTAGCCTAATAATTTAAGAGCAACCCGTCGCTCCTGAGGATTCAGAAGGTTGATGGAATATTTGATCAATTCATCCGGAAAATCTTCGAAAAGCTGGGTCCTGTCGTCGGGAGACATTTCATTCAAGATATCAGAAACCTCATGGCTCGCAATGCTTCTGATCGTATCTTCCTGGAAATCAGGGTCAAGATGCGAAAAAACCTCTGCCTTCTCAGATCTTGGAAGTTTAAGAAACTGCAAAATACGTTCTTCCGCTGGCAACTTGCTCAGGGATTCAGCAATATCCGCAGGATTTAATATGATCTCTTGATTCTCGATATTTTAAAATTTTGCTTTGCAAAAGTATTAAAATCTTAAGAAAAAAAAGTATTAAGATTACGTAAATTAAGATGCTTTTCTTAGAATCACCTGTCGATTTCGGAGTTCTTTCTCCATTTTCCTGATGGCACCTTTTGTCCCGATGATCACAGAGTTTTCTGCACTTCCAAGTAGCCTTGCATTTCCCTTATAAGTATCATAAGAAGTTTCCATTACAAAGTTCCCTGTGGAATCGTACAATTTCAGGCTCACAACAACTTGATTAGAAAATACATACCTGCCAAAGCCTACTTTGAAATATTTCACTTTCGGGATCACAGCAACGTCGGCATTATTATTTTTACATATCTCTTTTATCATTTTAGAATCCACATCGTCAAAAGGAACAGAGGTATTGACTTGGAGATATTTGACACTGCCTATAGATCTCATCTTGTCAGATGTTGCATTGTAAAAGGCAGAAAAAGTTGGATCCTTTATTTCTGTAATATCCGGGAAAACCTCTGGCTCGAAATAAAGGACTGTTTTTATACCGTTGATCTTTGCATCCTTGTTGAAATAAAGAAGACTGTCCCCATAATTGGCACAGGAAACAAAAAAGCAGATCATAAAAACAGAATAAAAGTGGTAATTTTTCTTCATTGTATTAATGCAGCAAAAATACAACCAAATTTCTTTATTTATAGTAAAAATTTAAGATTTTTTAACAGAAACTTTTTTTATTATTTTGGATGTATTCATTATCAAAATCGGTTACAAATCATTACTTTTGTTTTTATGACTTCTACAGACAAAAGATTATATCTCATTGATGCTTATGCCATGATCTTCCGTGGGTATTTTGCATTTATCAAAAATCCCAGAATTTCCACAAAAGGACTAAATACTTCAGCGATCTTCGGCTTTACGAACTCTTTGATAGAACTGATAAAAAGAGACCGCCCGACACATTTGGCAGTTGTTTTTGATGTGGGAAGAACCAATGTTCGTCACGACGATTATGCTGACTACAAGGCCAACCGTCTGGAAACACCGGAACCTATTCTTTTAGCAATACCTTATATCAATAGTATTTTAGAAGCTATGCATATCCCGATTTTAGGGGTGGAAGGTTATGAAGCTGACGATGTGATCGGGACTATTGCCTGCAAAGCTGAAAAGCAAGGTTATAATGTCTTTATGGTAACGCCGGACAAAGACTTTGCACAGCTTGTTACAGATAAAATTAAAATCTATAAACCAGGGCTGAAAGGTGGCGATATAGAGATTCTTGGCATTGAAGAGGTTAAAGCCAAATATGAGATCAATGACCCGAAACAAATTATCGATTATCTGGGAATGATGGGGGATGCTGTGGATAATATCCCAGGATTGGAAGGTGTGGGAGAGAAAACGGCTAAAAAATTCATTCAGGAATTCGGGTCGATGGAAAATCTTTTGGCTAATACGCACATGCTCAAAGGAAAGCTTAAAGAAAAAGTCGAAGCCAGTGCAGAAAGAGGATTGCTATCCAAAAAGTTAGCAACTATTCTTTGTGATGCGCCGATTGAATTTATCGAAGAACAATATGATCTGGAAATCCCGGACTTCGAAAAGGTAAAAGAGGTTTTTGATGAGTTAGAATTCAGGAGATTGTATGAAAACCTTTATCGTGCTTTTGCCAATAAGGAATATGTGGAAGAATTGATGGACGGCGATGATACAAAAACCGCAACAACTGAAATAGTTGACACAAATGTTGTTGTCCACAAAAATGGAACAATGGATCTCTTTGCCAGTTTCGAACAACTGGAACAGGCAACGACGACCAAATCTACCATTACAGAAAATGACCATCTTTATCAGTACATCGATTCTCCAAAAGCTCAGAAAATCCTATTAGAAAACCTTTTAAAACAAAAAGCGGTTTGTTTTGATACGGAAACAACTTCTCTTAATGAACTGGAAGCTGAACTGATCGGGATGAGCTTCTCCTATAAAAAGGGCTTGGCCTATTACATCCCGGTTTCTGAAGATCAGGAAGAAGCACAGAAGACAGTTGAGATCTTCCGTCCATTTTTTGAAGACCAGAATGTTCTGAAAATCGCTCATAATCTGAAATACGACTACAAAGTCCTTCAGAATTATAATATCGATGTCGATGGGAAATTGTTCGATACAATGATCGCTCATTATCTCTTGAATCCTGACGGGCGGCATGGGATGGATTATCTTTCCGAGATGTATCTGGATTACAAACCCGTTTCTATCGAAACCCTGATCGGGAAAAAAGGGAAAAATCAGTTGACACTCCGTGAAGTTGATATCGCAACTCAGACCAATTATGCTGCAGAAGATGCGGATGTCACGTTCCAGCTTTACGAATTGTTCGCACCGCAATTAGCTAAGGAAAATCTGGAGGAACTGTTCTACAATGTCGAAATGCCATTGATGAAAGTTCTTGCAAAGATAGAGTTGACAGGCGTAAAACTCGATAATAATTGGCTGGCACAGGAAAGTAAAGACCTTGAAAATGATTTGAAAGTTCTTGAATCTAAAATATTTGAACTATCCGGCGAAGAATTCAATATGAACTCGCCAAAACAATTGGGAGAGATTCTTTTCGAGAAAATGCAGCTTGACCCGAAAGCAAAGAAAACCAAAACCGGACAATACGCAACATCGGAAGATGTCCTTCAAAAATTGTCTTCAAAGCACGAAATTATTACTTCAATTCTGGAATACAGAACGTTGCAAAAACTAAAATCTACTTATGTGGATGCTTTGCCAACACAGATCGAGAAAAAAGACAACCGTGTCCACACGACTTTTGCACAAACAGTTGCCGCAACAGGACGTCTGGCAAGCGTTAATCCGAATCTTCAGAATATCCCGATCAGAACATTGAGAGGACAACAGATCCGTGGTGCATTTGTTTCTGATGAAGGAAAAAAAATTATCTCTGCCGATTATTCTCAAATCGAATTAAGATTGATCGCCGAGATCTCCGGTGAACAAAATATGATCGCCGCTTTCCAAAATGGGGAAGATATCCATGCTTCTACAGCAGCAAAACTCTTCGATGTGGCTTTAGAAGAAGTGACAAAAACACAGAGAAGTCAGGCAAAAACAGTGAACTTTGGTATTATTTATGGACAAGGTGCGTTCGGATTAGCTGATCAGACCGGACTTTCCAGAACTGAGGCCAAGAAAATGATCGATGCTTATTTCGAGACCTATCCAAGGCTTAAAGAATATATGAACGAGCAGATCGAGAAAGCAAGAAAACTCGGTTATGTAGAAACAATTTTGGGAAGAAAACGCCATTTGAAGGATATCAATTCAACCAATTTTGTAGTAAAAGGTCACGCTGAAAGGAACGCGGTGAATGCGCCAATCCAAGGAAGTGCAGCCGATATTATCAAACTCGCAATGATAAAAATTGACAACGAATTGGAAACTCAAAAACTGGAAACCAAAATGCTTTTGCAGGTTCACGATGAATTGCTTTTCGAAGCTCCAATTGATGAAGTTGAAACTGCAACAGCACTCATCAAAAAAGAAATGGAATCTGCTTTTGAAACCAAAGTTCCTTTGCTGGTCGAAGTTGGAATAGGTGATAATTGGTTAGAAGCGCATTAGATTAATAAAATATTAATCGTAATAAAACAAAAACACAGAAAATATGAGTTTTCATTTTAAAATTAAGAAAAAACAAAATATCTCTTTTAAACAATTATTAGAAAACAAATATTTACCTGAAAATACAAATATTTCGTTTGAAGCTAATTTTAATGAATTATTAAACGGATATTCGAAATTATATATTTCTAAACTCTCGTCGAGAGGTGTTGCAATTACTACAACTCAAAATGAGTTTGATGTTGAAGTTAATGTTGGAGCTACAAAAGAAGATTGGAGATTAGCAGTGAAAATTTCTTTAGCTTTAGGTGAATTAAATGATTCTTTAATAAATCCAGAATTTGATGATGAAAAAACTTTAGAACAATTTGAAAATGAATATAACGAAGCTTGGGTAGAAAGTGTTAAGTATCATTCAATGAGTATCATTATACAAATGTTTAAAGAAGATAAGACAAGAGGTGGTGCTATGACATTTATGGGTTGTATTAGACATTTTTATGTTGGAAATTATGTAATTGACACTCTTTCTAAAGATAATGAATCTGAAGAATTGCTTTACGATAGACTTATTGAAGAAATAAGAAAAATTCAATTCATTGAGGATTATGAAGATGAAATAGAGTTTCCAAGTACAAGAATAATGGATTTTCCAGAAGGAGAAAAAAAAATAGCAATTTTTCCGGCTAACTTCAAAGTTTTGTTACCAAAAGTTGATTATGTTTTTTTAATGAAAAAAAATGAAGCAATTGTACAAGTGGCTTATGATGATTTCATTAAATATATTTCAACACAATCTAAAAGAGTTGATGAATTACAATATATAATTTATGCAGTAGATGAAAGCAAACACTATAATATGCTTTTGCATTTTAAGTCGTTAGAAGATAAAAAAAATGAAATCAAAATAGAATCTAAAATAGAAACCATAACCAAGTTGCCAACAAATAAGATTGAAAAAATAGGAACTAAAAAATGGTGGAAATTTTGGAAATAGAATTTTAATAACTAAAAAACAGACAAATATGAAAGCAGTAATTTTTTACGAACACGCAACAGACAAAACTATGGACGAGTTTATGGCAGTTTTTCCACGTCACGAGGAATTCGAAGCAGAGTTTATAAAGTCTGGAAAAGTCTTGGGAACTGGTGCATTTGGCAATCCTGGCGAAGGCGCAATGGCAATTTTTGTGGACAAAGAAGCTGCAGAAGCATTTGTGAATGGCGATCCTTTTGTACAGGAAGGTTTAATCGCTAAAGTCACCATCAGAGAATGGAACGATGAATTAGCCTAAAATTTTTAAATTATGATCTCACAGATAATTCCAAAAATCCCTTTTATTGACAAAGGAAAAACAATTGATTATTATAAGAATCTGGGATTCGAGTTTGTTGCAGATTATGATAATTATCTGATCGCGACCTATAACAATTCGGAATTGCATTTTTTTGAGTTTAAGGAATTGGTACCTTCAAAATCAGATTTTATGCTTTATCTCAAGATTTCAAATAATATTGATAAATTTTTTGAACAGATAAAAGCTAAAAATATAGAAATCCATCCCAACGGAAACCTCGAAACAAAACCGTGGGGAATGAAAGAATTTTCTTTGCTAGACCCCAATGGAACACTATTGAGTTTCGGAGAAAAAATATAAATTTATTGTAACAATATTTTTTTATTTCCGACTTAATCTTAAATTTATTCTATGAAAAATATAAAACTATACGGTTTTTTGATAGGCGCTGCGCTTCTTAATAGCTGTGCTTCTACAAAGAACTTCTCTTACGACGGAAAAGGTTTCAAAGATGCTTATAACAGCATTACTTTGGAAGAACTAAAAACCAACCTTTATGTAATTGCAGGGGACGATATGGAAGGTAGAGATACGGGAAGTGCAGGTCAGAAAAAAGCAGGTGTTTACATGATCGAGCAATACAAGAAAAATGGCATTGGCTTCCCTCCAAGCTTAGGTTCCTATTATCAGAAAGTTCCATCTGATGCTATGAAGAAATATGGCGAAACCCTTCCGGATTCTGAGAATATTATGGCTTTCATAGAAGGTTCTGAAAAACCAGACGAGGTTATTGTAGTTTCGGCACATTATGATCACGTAGGAATGAAGAAAGGAGAGATCTATAATGGTGCTGATGATGATGGCAGTGGAACCGTTGCCGTGATGGAAATTGCGCAAGCATTTCAGGAAGCAAAGAAAAAAGGTTACGGACCAAAACGTTCTATCCTTTTCCTGCACGTAACAGGTGAGGAGCATGGACTATTCGGGTCAGAGTATTATTCGGATCATCCTGTTTTTCCTTTGGCCAATACTGTTGCTGACCTTAATATCGACATGATCGGACGCGATGACCAGGAGAATAGAGGCAAACAATATGTTTATGTGATCGGTTCAGAAATGTTGAGTTCTGAGCTTAAGAAGATCAATGTTGCCGCAAATGACAAGACAGTAAAGCTTGAACTCAATTATAAATATGATGACCCAAAAGATCCTCAAAGATTATATTACAGGTCAGACCATTACAACTTTGCAAAGCATAATATCCCGGTAGCATTTTTCTTTGACGGAATCCACGAGGATTATCATAAACCAACCGATACGCCCGATAAAATCGATTATCCATTGCTTCAGAAAAGAACGCAACTGGTTTTCACAACGGCTTGGGAACTGGCTAACAGACCAGACAGAATCGTAGTTGATGGGAAAAATGACAGATAATAAATTTATCTAATTAAAGAATAAAAAAGACGACAAATATTTGTCGTCTTTTTATTTGTAAGCGCATAATTCTATTTATCAAAATCCGATTGTTTGATCTCAGAACCTTCCAAAAATCGATAGAGATAAGGTGCTTTGTTCGCCGAACCTGTAAAATGTTTTTCCAGTCTTTCTAAAATATTCATACTCAATATTTTTCTTTGAAAGTTATTTCTTCTCAACGGTTCTCCAAGAATAGCTTCATAAAGATGCTGAAGTTCTTTCATTGTGAATTTATCCGGAAGAAGATTACTTCCCATTACCTGATAATCAATATTTTTCCTGAGATAGAGTAGTCCTTTTTCTATCATTTCTTTGTGATCAAAAGCCATATTTGGCAATTCGTTTATATTGAACCATTGGCAAACCTCATTGAAAGAATCCGGAAACGTGTAAGTCAATGTATAATCTATTAAGGCACAGTATCCTACGGAGATAAAACGTTGGTAGATCCAGTGGTTTTTATCGACTTCGATATTTTTATTTTCCAGAAGTTTTTGATGGGTATTGTTCTCCGTTCTTTTAATATCCCCGAATGTGTAGAACTGTTCCAAAAATACATCAGAAAGATGTGTCCTCTCATATAAAGTTCTGGCTGCTGCATCATTGAGATTCTCATCATTGAAAATAAATCCCCCTGGGACAGACCAAAGATCCAGGTCGTGATATTTCAACAGGAGAACTTTGAGCGTATCCTTATGAAAGCCGAATATCACACAATCTACCGATACGTGCTCCACAAAATCATTGGTGTCTATTAACTCTTTTAGATTTTGTTTATTCTTATTGATCTCGGTCATAGTTTATTTTTGTTTTATTTAGAAAAAAAGTTAGGCCAAATATAATTAATAATGGTAAAGAAATAAACAATGGATAATAAGAACTTGCATTTTTGTGAAAAATAATAGCCATATAAAGCGATCCTACAGAACTTCCCAGAGATGAACAAACTACAATCAATGAAACAAAAAGATGGGTTTTATTTTTTGAGACCTGATTCAAAACTTCCGAATTGTAAAGCGGAAAAAGAGGGGACAGGAACAATCCGATTACAGGGATTATAAATATCAATAAAAATCTGGATTCATTATAAAAATAGGATATTAATGTCTGGGATATCCCTAATATCAAAAAAACCATGAAAAGACAGATGAAAACCATCTTCAGCCAATGAAACCTCAGTATCAATTTGCTTGTGACAAATCTCCCAAGAAATGAGAACAAAGCCAAAAAAGCCGATGACTGAAGAGCAAAATAAGAATTGACATGAAGATTATTTTTGAAAAAACTTGGCAGCCAGGAATTAAAACTTTGTTCCACAAAGACCATAAAAAAAACGATGATGAAAAAATAGAGCAGCTTTGGTTTCAAAAAAAACTTCCATCCACCAGATGCTTTTGTTGTATCAGAGAATTGTTCCTCTTCAATTTTAGAATTTCTAAGCATCAATACATTGATTATGCTTAAAATGGCAATCACCCAAAATCCGTACTTCCAATATTGTGCATAATTGCTCGTCAGCAGGCTTCCAAAACCTATATTCACAAAGAAGATTCCGATCATAAAAGATGCATCCACACTGGAAACAGCGCTTGCCAATTGTTTATCCTTGAAATTATTTTTGATAATACTGAAAACCGAGATCTTTGCCAGTGCAAACCCAACACCTACAATACTCAGCCATATCTTGAAGAACCAAAATGCATCAACCAATGGGAGAGCAATAGAACTGATCATTATAAAGACCAAAGCAAAAATGAGTGCATTTTTGTTACCTGTTTTAGCGATCCAGTTGACACATAATAATGAAACTATCGCCATTGGAATATCCTTGAAAGATTCCAAAATACCAAGCCCTTTATAAGAAACCTGATTTGATAATTGCAATATGATAACGCCCATGCTATTCAGCAACATTGAAAATATCAAAAAGCTGAGCATAAGAGGGAGTTTTATTTTGTTTTTATTAACACTCATTTATACGTTCATTAACTTTAAATTAACACTAAGGTGCATTTTTGGGGATTCCAAATATAATAAAAATAATAAATTTTCATGATAATTATACCGTTAAATGTCCTATAAATAAAAGGGTTATTAAAAAAAATGAAAAATTATTTTGTCATATCAAAAAAAAAGATACTTTTATTGTCTCAGTTTGAGATTAACAAAAAATTAATTAAAATATGAACTTAAAGTATTCAAAATGTCTTGGGTTAGCAGCTGTACTTTACTTCACAGCAAACTACTCAGCTCAGCAACGGGTAAGCGACACGGCTTCTAAAGAAAAAGTAATAGAAGAAGTAGTCGTTATCGGTTATGGGACTCAAAAGAAAAGCAATGTGACAGGAGCCATTGCCAGTATTAAAGCATCGGATATTGAAGACATCCCTGCAGGTAAGCCGGAACAGGTATTACAAGGTAGGGCAGCGGGTGTTTCTGTTGTAACTAACTCTGGTCAACCAGGCTCTGCGGCAACTGTAAGAGTACGTGGTATTACTAGTTTTGGAGCTGGAGGTAATGATCCAATGTGGGTTGTGGATGGTATCATTGTAGATGGTATTGGATGGTTAAATCAATCCGATATCGAAAGTATTGAAGTTCTAAAAGATGGTGCCTCTTCTGCGATATATGGAGTTTCCGCTGCAAGAGGTGTAATATTGGTAACAACTAAAAAAGGTAAGAAGGGATTATTAAGTCTATCTTATAATGGTAGTTATGGTGTATCTCACGCTGCTAGGAAACTTGACCTACTAAATGCCACACAATACGCGACGATAATCAACGAAAGTTTTGTGAATGATGGTAAAGCTCCAAGATTTGCAAATCCATCATCATTTGGAGTAGGTACAGATTGGCAAAGCACTATCTTTAATACAGGGGAGAGACAGTCCCACGAAATAGGGATTAATGGAGGGAGTGACAAATCAACTTATTATGCTTCTTTTGGTTATTTTGATCAGACAGGTATTGTAATGGGCGATATCTCCAACTATAAAAGAATAAATGCTAGGTTAAATTCTACTCATAAGGTAATGGATTACTTAACTATTGGCCAGACATTTTTATATACACATCAGAAAAACCAGGGAATTGGTGTCAATGAAACATTCGGGGGACCTTTAAGTTCAGCGATAAATCTAGACCCTACAACTCCGGCTGTAGTGACAGACTGGTCACAGGTTGATCCTGATAATTATACAAATCCTTATATTATAAAAGACAATAATGGAAACCCCTATGGAATTTCTCCTTGGGTAAACCAAGAAATGTCAAACCCTTTAGCCTATAGATACACCCAGCAAGGCAAAAACAATTGGTCTGATGACTTTGTAGGTAATGTATTTGCAGATTTGAAGCTTCTACAAGGTTTGAATTTTAAAACGACATTAAATGGTAAAAAATCTTTTTGGGGAAGCCAAGGTTTTACGCCTTTATTCTATCTAAGCTCTACTTTAAGTAATGTTGGGTTTAATAGTCTGAACAGAACAACTAATACAAAATTTGAATGGAGTTTTGAAAACACTTTAACTTGGCAAAAAAAGTTAGAGGATCATAATTTCAGTCTATTGGTTGGACAGGGAGTTTATCGATATGACATAGGCTCAGGAGAAAGTATAACCTATACCCATCTTCCTGTGAACAACTGGGAAGATGCCGCTTTTTATGCAGTTGATGCCAAGTACAAATTAGGTGATGCATGGGACTACGTACAGACTAGAAGAGCTTCTTATTTTGGACGTTTAATTTATGATTACAAAGATCGATACTTATTTACTGGAACCTTCAGACGTGATGGTTCTTCGAAATTCCTTAAATATTGGGGAAATTTCCCTTCTTTTTCTTTAGGATGGAATGTACATAAAGAAGATTTTTGGAGAGATAATAATATTATCAATACAATTAAAATAAGAGGAGGGTATGGAGTCTTAGGAAATGATGCAATTGATAATTTTATGTTTAGAAGTTCATTGGTTTCGGGCGGTAATTATCCTAATGGTAATAACCCTGATAATACAGAAATTATAATTGGTTATGCGCCTAATACGCTTGGAAATCCAGATTTAAAATGGGAAGAAACTGCACAAACTGATATAGGAGCAGATATTCGTTTTTTAAATAATTTTACACTTGGTGTGGATTATTATTATAAAAAATCTACTGATATTCTTCGTAGAGTTGCAATTCCAGGATACGTTGGTGTTCCTGTAAATCCTTTTGCCAATATTGGTGATATGGAAAATAAGGGAATGGAGTTTGAGCTCGGTTACAAAAAGAATTGGGAGGATTTCAGTATTTCGGTTAATGGTAATTTCTCTTATAATAAGAATAAAATTCTTCGTCTCGAAGATGATGTTGAATGGAGAGATTTTTCATCTATACACACTTTGGGAACAGTTTCCAGACTTCAGGTAGGAAAACCAATGGGGACTTTTTATGGATATACATACAGTGGTGTATTCCAAAATCAGGAACAAATCAACGCTTATGTCAACTCCAATGGAGAAAAGCTTTTACCAAATGCTAAGCCAGGAGATTTTATTTGGCAAGATAACGATGGAGATGGAAAAATTGATTTAGATTCTGCTGGTGATATGGTGGACCTTGGAAGTTCCCTTCCAAAATTCACATATGGTTTTACAGTGAATTTGAATTATAAAAACTTTGATTTAATGGTTTTTGCGCAGGGACAAGGTGGAAATAAAATTGTTCAGGGGCTTAGAAGATTTGATATGTTGGATGCCAACTGGCAAACCTCTATTCTCGATAGATGGACAGGTGAAGGATCTACTAATGATAACCCTAGAATAACAAGAGAGGATCCCAATCATAATTATAACAGAATGTCTAATTATTATCTTCAAAAAGGAGATTATATGAGACTAAAGCTCATTCAGTTAGGTTATACACTTCCAAAAGATGTTTCTGAAAAATTTGGATCTAATAAGGTAAGGCTTTATATTACTGGAGAGAACGTATTTACTTTTACAAAATATACAGGCTATGACCCAGAAATTGCGGGAGGCAATGAATATGGTATAGACCGTGCCTATTATCCACAGGCAAGAACATTCTTATTAGGAGCAAACATTCAATTTTAATAGTAGAAAAAAATGAAAAATAAAAGATTTATATATAAAGGATTGGCAATAATTATGTTAACCGGACTAAGTTTTGGGAGTGTAAACTGTACTGGAGATTATATCGGGGATATAGAAAATACAGGAACTTTTGATGATACAAATTACTTCTTGTCCGAAGAACAATGCCTTAGTGCTACAGCATCTGTATATGATATTATGAAAAAGTATGCTGGAGGTTTTGAGAATATGGTAACCTTTTTCAATGCCGGATCGGACGATTTCTATTCTGGTGGTGGTAATTCAGGAGATGGAGCAGGAATTCAAGGATTTAATAATTATACTATTAATCCGATTACAATGCCTGCAAGTTATTGGAAAGATTATTATCAGGGAATTGCGAGAGCAAACTGGGTAATTAGTAGAATACCTGATGCGCCTGTTTCAGAAAACTTCAAAAAAAGGATTTTTGCAGAAGTGACTGTATTACGATCATTGTATTACTTTGAACTTGTGAGAATGTTCGGTAATATCCCGTTGATTCTTAAACCTATCACTTCTAATGACGATTATTGGAATATACCACAAGCGAACCCTAAAGATGTGTATAGCCAGATTGAGGGGGATATTGCTTCAGTAATTGCAGATTTACCAATGATAATTCCTTCCACTACACCTTCTGAGAGGGGGCGTATAACACAAGGAAGTGCAAGAGCAATCCTGGGAAAAATTTATCTCTATGATAAGAAGAATGATCTTGCAGCAGCCCAATTTGCAGAAGTAAATGGAACTCCAGGACAAACAAGCCAATATGGATATAAATTAGTGGATAATTACAGCAGCCTTTTTAAATATGATAACAGATTTACCACAGAATCTGTTTTGGAGGCAGTATATAGCTACAAAGGACATTCTGATTGGGATTTCTGGGGCCAAGGTAGGGATGAAGGTAACTCTATTTGTATTATGACCGGACCAAGATCTTATACACTAAAAAATGTTCCAAACAACGATGCCCCAGATTTGGTGGCTGGCTGGTCATTTAATACTATTACAGAAAATTTATATAATTTCATGACAGGGGATCCGCGTTTTGATGCTACTATTATAGATGCCAAAAAATTAGTGCAAGATGGAAAAATCAGCTATTCTGCAGCTTATTTAGATACGGGTTACTTCCTTAAAAAATATGCGCCATATACTGCTGCGAAATCACCTGAGCCAGGAGCTATGGAATTAAATTTTTACCAAAATTATGTAGCTATACGTCTTGCGGATACCTATCTTATGGAAGCCGAGGCACTCGGTGCAACAGGAGCACGAGCTCAAGCTTTATTAGATGCAGTAAGAGCAAGAGTAGGACTTTCTTCTGTTCCTGTTTCATTGCAGGCTATTAAAAATGAAAGAAGAAGAGAATTTGCCGGAGAAGGTATTCGCTGGTTCGATTTGGTAAGATGGGGTGATGCTCCTTCTGTTTTAGCAGTTAAGGGATTTGTTGCTGGTAAAAATGAAATACTTCCAATTCCTTATACTGAATTGCAAAACACTGCAATAAAGCAAAATCCAGGCTATAACTAAAAATAATAAAAACAATGAAAATAGATTTTACAAAAATATTGTTAGGAACAGCTATTGCAATACTTCCGGTTTCTTGTACTCCAGATAGAGTAGAAGGAGATGGTAATGGCCTTACACCTACTAACTCAGATGCTTCTTTTACAGTTACAAAAACTTCTGAAAATCACTATAGATTAACTGCTTCCAATAACAACTATATCCAATCCAGATGGGATTTAGGTGACGGAGGTGGATTTGGAGTTGGTCCAAATATTTATGATGTTTTCATTCCAGATGAAGGAACTTACACTGTCCAGCACGAAATTATCGGACAAGGAGGAATTGTTGGTGGTACAGCTAGTCAAACAATTACTGTTGATAAATCAGACCCCGCAGCTGGAAATATGATTCAGGGTGGAAGATTTGAGGATGCAACAGATGTGGCAAAATGGTCATTGACTTTCCCTAATCCTAATGGAACTGATGGTGGTTCTGCTCTATGGACTTGGGGAAATGGGCAGGCTACTTTTACGGCAACAAAATGGAACAGAAACGTACTTTATCAGGAAGTGAATGTTGTAGAAGGTCGTAAATACAAAGCTGATGCTGTTGTTAGTTCTAAATCCGGTGTTACTGATTCCTGGTTTGAAATCTATGTTGGCTACACAAAGCCTACAGCTAATAATGATTATACAGGAGACGGTAACGATTCAACTTGGTTGAGAGCTATTAACACTTGGGCTGGTAGTGGAACTTCCGCTTTTGAAGGTAAAATTTCGAATGTTGGATCTAAAAATGCCAATAATCCAGAGGGAATCTTTACAGCAACCAAAACTGGAGTTGCATATTTTGCCATCAGATCAGGAGGTAACGATATGAAAGATGGAATTTCTATTACAAAAGTTGAATTTCGAGGGATAAACTAATTTTTTCTTATCATATTCTTAGGGTGAAAGAGGTCCTCAAAAAACCTCTTTCATTTTTTTTTACTAAAAATCAAATTAAGCTTCTTTTAGCAAAAGAGAGCTGTAGTGGAAAGATAATTATTTCGGTACAATTCTCTCTAAAAAATCTTGGTATCTATTAAATCTAATTAAAATGTATAACACAAAAATATTTCCCAATAAATTATTCTTCTTAGGAGTTACATTTTTCTCACTATTGTTTTGCCAAAGTAGCAGTGTAGATGATCAATCAAATCCACCTTCAAATGACGGTGACGATAATGGTAATTATGCTTCTGCTACCGTTTGGTTAACAAAAGCAGATGAAACAATTAAGCTTCAGAAGCAAAGCGACATTTATTTTAAAAATACTTCCAATAATTATCAGACCATTGAGATTGATGCAGGACAAAAATACCAGACTATTGATGGATTTGGTTATACCTTGACTGGTGGTAGTGTTCAAGTGATCAATCAACTATCTTCTGCTAAGAAAGAGGAATTGTTGCAACAACTTTTTTCAAGTAATGATAACTCCATTGCTGTCAGTTATTTAAGATTGAGTATTGGCGCATCTGACCTCAATGGGGAAGTTTTCTCTTATAATGATCTTCCAGCTGGTCAAACAGATACATCCTTATCTCAATTTTCAATGGCCAAAGACCAGGCTGTTATTGATATGCTGAAAAAAATTCTGGCCATCAATCCAAATATCAAGATCATTGCCACACCTTGGTCACCTCCTGTTTGGATGAAGGACAATGGAAGTAGCATTGGTGGAAGTCTCTTACCTCAATATTATAGTGTTTATGCTCAATATTTTGTTAAATATATTCAAGGTATGAAAGCACAAGGCATTACTATCGATGCCATCACACCTCAAAATGAGCCGTTGCATCCTGGGAACAATCCAAGTATGTATATGACATCTGCTCAACAAGGTGAATTCATAAAAAATCATTTGGGACCTGCTTTTCAGAATGCTGGAATCAACACCAAAATTGTTCTTTATGACCATAACTGCGACAAACCAGATTACCCGATGGATATCTTAGCCGACGCAGAAGCAGCAAAGTATGTTGACGGTTCTGCATTTCATTTGTACGCTGGAAATATCGGTGTTCTAAGTAATGTACATTTAGCTTATCCAACCAAGAATCTTTATTTTACAGAGCAATGGACCGGCGCTAATTCTTCATTCTCAGATGATCTGATCTGGCATACGAAAAATGTCATCATCGGCTCTATGAGAAACTGGAGCAAAGTAGCCCTTGAATGGAATGTTGCCAACGATGCTTCCTATAACCCTCATACGCCTGGCGGTTGTACAGAATGTAAGGGAGCGATCACTATCAATTCCAGTGAAATGTTTACAAAAAATGTTGCCTATTATATTATTGCACAGGCTTCAAAATTCGTTCCTCAGAATTCTCAAAGGATTGCTTCTACACAACCGGGAAGTTTAAGTTCTGTCGCATTTGTAACACCTGGCGGAAAAATTACACTTATTGTTCTGAATGAAGGTAACAATACCGAAAACTTCAATATCAGATATAACAATAAAAGTGCGGCAACTTCTTTGTCTCCAAGGTCTGTAGCAACTTTCGTTTTTTAATCTGAAATATTCATTAGTAATGAAAAACATCGTTTCAATTTCTGGTATCGTTTTATTATCAATTGCGATTTCTTGTTCTGTGGCAAAGGAAAAACGGGTTTTGATTTTCCAGGATGAGTTCAATGAAAAGTCTATCGATCCATCAAAATGGACTTTTGAGGTTGGAGGCAACGGTTTCGGGAATAATGAACTTCAATTTTATACTAAAGACCGAAAGGAAAATGCAAGGATCGAGGATGGGAAACTCGTTATAGAAGCCAGAAAAGAAAAATGGGAAAAGAATGATTACACTTCTGCAAAGTTAGTAACCAAGGAAACTTTTCCTTTCAAATATGGAAGTGTGGAAGTACGAGCAAAATTACCAAAAGGGAAGGGAACCTGGCCGGCAATATGGATGTTGAGCGAGAACATCAAAAAATGGCCGGATGATGGGGAAATCGATATTATGGAACATGTTGGCTATAACGAGGGTTTTATCCACGCTTCGGTTCACACCAAAAAATATAATCACGTTATCGGAACTCAGAAAACTGATACGATCATTATAAAGGACGCAACAAGTGAGTTCCATGTTTACAGAGCAGATTGGACGCCTGAGAAAATCGAGATGTATGTGGATGACAAGAAATACTTTACTTACATCAATACAGAAAAAACCTATGATGCCTGGCCATTTGACCAACCATTCTACCTGATCCTGAATCAGGCTGTTGGTGGAAATTGGGGTGGAAAAGAAGGTGTAAATTCCGGAATCTATCCTCAGAAGTTCTTGATTGATTATGTAAGAATCTATAAATTAAATAATTAACAAATAAAAAATTCTATTAATTTAGAATATCAACGAATGAAAAGATTGATCATATCTTGTTTTATGACAGGAATTATCATTAATTGCAATGCACAGAATTACTGGAAAAATGGCATAAAAGAGGGGAGAATTATCATTACTTCTCAAAAAAACAATGAAAAATTTGCCAAAAAGGGGAACGCAAAATTCGTAGACTTTCCTCAGCCAAAAGAAACCGATGTTTGTGTTTTTGTTGACCCGGATTTCAAATATCAGAAATTGATCGGAATCGGAGGTGCCATTACAGATGCATCAGCAGAGATTTTCGCCAAGTTGCCAAAGAATAAACAGAAAGAATTCATAGAAGCTTATTATGGCAAATCCGGAATTGGCTACAATCTTGTGAGAACCAATATGAACTCGTGCGATTTCTCAAGCGACAATTATACATACGTAAAAGATAATGATACCTCTCTGAATTCCTTTGACATAAAGCACGATGAGAAGTTCAAAATTCCTCTGATCAAATTGGCTCAGAAAGAAATTGATCCGAAGGATTTCAGGTTCTATTTCAGTCCGTGGAGTCCGCCAGCTTGGATGAAATCGAATAACAGTATGTTGAAAGGTGGAAGATTATTGGATAATTATTACCAGGTTTGGGCAAATTATTATGTTAAATTCATTCAGGAATATGAAAAGAGAAATATTCCAATCTGGGGATTAACGGTTCAAAACGAGCCAATGGCAACACAGACCTGGGAATCTTGTATTTATACAGCTGATGAAGAGGGAAAATTCCTTAGAGAAAATCTTGGACCGACACTTTGGAAAAATGGTTACAAAGACAAAAAAGTAATTATCTGGGACCATAACAGGGATCTGATCTATCAGAGGGCAACTACAACCTTACAAGATCCCGAAACATCCAAATACGCTTCCGGAATAGGTTATCACTGGTATGAGACGTGGAATAACAAATCTCAATTATTCGATAATCTGGCTGAAACTCAAAGAGCTTTTCCGGATAAATTTCTGATCTTTACGGAAGGCTGCAAGGAACAATTCGATTTTAATAAAATTTACGATGTAAGTCTGGGTGAGCTTTACGGAAGAAATATGATCAATGATTTTAACAAAGGAACTGCAGCGTGGACAGACTGGAACATTCTTTTGGATGAAAAAGGCGGCCCGAATCATGCCAATAATCTATGTTTTGCGCCAATTATCGCGGATACGAGAACAGGGGAGCTGCACTATACTTATGAGTATTACTACATCGGACACATTTCAAAATATGTAAAACCAAATGCACAAAGAATCGGAACTTCAACTAATAAAGATTTCCTTTTGTCAACAAGCTTTATGAATGAAAATGGGGAATTGGTGGTAATCGTAATGAACGAAGGCGATGCAGATACAGATTTCAATCTCTGGATCGAAGGAAAATCATCCAAACTGTCTGCACCGGCACATTCTATACAGACTATAGTTTTATAAATTATATATTTTTAAGGGTATGAACAGCAGCTGATCAGCTGCTGTTTTTATTTAATTGATTTACAATCAACCGGGTTCAGTCTGCGTCCTGTGGAATAATTGATCGCTTTTGGTGATCGATAAACGAGTTTTGCAGAATTATTGTCCGCATAATTTCCAATTCCTTCCAATAAAACGCCGCTATCTTGTAAGAAATAAATTTCTCGTTCACTTGTAACACCTTCAGAAACAAACTTATAATTTACTTTTAATGTATCTGCGGAAATAGTTCCTGTAATTTCTCCGAAAGACGAATCTTTCTCAAAGTTTTTATATTTCAGTTTTCCTTTAACAATGCCATTGGTAACTCTGTAAGTCATGAACATGGAATCCTTAGCCAGAACATTCAGATAGCAATAATCAACATTTTCAGCTTCTGGGATAACATTTTTTTCTTGATTTGGAATAGCCAGCGTATCAGGTTTTCGATTTTCGACGTGGGATTGTTTGCCGTCGTTTTTTTCACAGGAAATTAAAAGAATGATTCCTGAAAGAACTATAAATA
Source organism: Epilithonimonas caeni DSM 17710 (assembly GCF_000426465.1). Taxonomy (GTDB): domain Bacteria; phylum Bacteroidota; class Bacteroidia; order Flavobacteriales; family Weeksellaceae; genus Epilithonimonas; species Epilithonimonas caeni. The sequence goes on along the minus strand of NZ_AUFK01000009.1, from coordinate 242,357 downwards.
AATTTTTCATAATAGTTTATTTTGGGATAGAATGAATTTAGAAAATATTATACCAAAATATTCGTCTGAAATAGAGGTATATCTCTCCTTTTTCAGCAATCCTAAAATGTCCTATAATTTATATTATGTTAAATAGAGTATATAACTCATATCTTATCAAGTGATTATAATATGCTGTTTATTGAAAATTTATTCGATTTTAAAATCTACTAAAGCATCCAGCTTTGGAAATCTTTTGACAGAAACAAATTTCTTATCCATACAGTCGATTTCTGTCCAGCCTTTTTTATGATTCAGATCGCCAACTTCAACAACGTATGGCTGATAAGTCAAATTTTTATTGCTGTCCAGAATTTCTCTGTATTGCACAGCGATATCCAGAATACATTCAAAATCTGTGTTAAGCTTGACATTTCTATAAATAAGATCAAAATGGGTTTCTTTATTTTGCGGAATGTCAAAATAAGTTTCATAACTATAAGTATCACCTTTAAGCACCGAGATCGCTTTCAAGGCAAAATATAGAGCATGTGTGTAAAACTCTCTGGTTTTTTCTCTGTCCAGATCATTTTCGAAAAAACCGCCTTCAAATAAAATCGGTGTAACGCCGGCCTTCATAAAATTATCGCCACTGGATGTCGGATAAAATTCATCTGTGTATTTGGCGATTCTGTTCGGTAGGATTTGCTTCATCTGAAGGTAGATCGCAGCAATGACAGCCATACTTTTTTTCCTGTTTTCCGTAACCGTTCTTTCTATATTTTCCGATGGGGCCAGAAATGATAAGGTTGCAGGATGTTCGCCATCCGTTGTGAAGATCGTACGCTGATCATGGAGATTAAGTGCATAATCGTAATTTCCTTCTAGAACCACAGATTTCAGGATTTTCATTTCAACGCTGGACATTCTCAAATAGTCTCTATTGATATCAATATCAAAAGCATTCCTTCTTGTCCAGACCTCAGAACCATCAGGATTCAGCATAAAGATGAAATCCAATTGAATCGAATCCAAAAGCTTTTCTTTGAGTTCCGGATGTTTTTCCCAGATTGATAACAAGTCCAGCATTGCCAGTGTTGCGGTAGATTCGTTACCATGCATTTGTGACCATGCGGTAACTCTAGTTTTGCCATTTCCTAAAGTCATCATATAGATAGGTTTCCCCAAACTGGATCTTCCGACCTCTTTTATATAATCGCTGTAATTGCTCTGTAGATAAGAAAATAATTTTTCAGGGGAAATATAGCGTTCAGGGAAATTTACATTCTTAAAATATGGAAAACTGAAATTCATTTCGACTTTTTGATTTTGCCCAAAAATAAGGTTTAATCATATATAAAACCAAATTACATTTGTAAAACAACTAAACAACGTATATTGCCAATTTGTCTGTTGATTTTTTTGTGGATTACATTATCATTATTCAAAAATTATAATAAATTAAATATCAGTTATTTATAATATTTAAGTAAAGTTATTTTACAAATTTACTTGAATATGATTTTGTGTCCGTTTGTTTCATCTGTTTGTCAAATCATTAAACATAAATCTAAAGAAGAATATTGATTTTTTACAGATGTATAAACGTCTAAATTACAGTCAACTCCCCTATTTTTCATAATTTTCAATGTTCTATATTTAATAAACAATTATGTTAAACAGAATTATTCAGAAATGACTAATTCTACTCAACACTTCCCTGCTCTATTCAAATAATAATTAAAAAAAATGAATATATAAAGTCCTTTGATACTTGATTTCTATTTAGATAGAAAAAATAGATCTAACGAAGTAATAACCAATCAATAGAAAATACATGTAGTTAATGTGGAATATCAAGTATAAGAACTTAGACCTCTATTATTTAACTAATTACTATTATTTACAAAATAGTTCAAAATTTGTTAATATTAATTTATTGATTTTAAATATTATAACAATCTTAATTTAAATCTATTTTTATATTTATTAATTAAAAAATATGCCTGTAGATATGAATTAGATTCTTACAACCTATATGTTTTCCACATCTGGTTTATCACGAATACTTATAAATGAGAAATAATATTGCTTTACTAACAATTATGACTATAATCAATTATATATCAAATAATTATACATTAATCAAGCATTGTTACAAAAGTAAACAAGTTCTATTACAATTGTAAATGATAATAAATTTAGTTTTATTACATTTGTAATATGGATTTTAACTATAGAATTACAAAAGTAATCGAATATTCAAAGTTATCTCCTGCAGAATTTGCAGAAGAGATCAATGTTCAGCGTTCAAGTATTTCTCATATTATTTCCGGGAGGAACAAACCGTCTTTGGATTTCATTACCAAAATCAAAGTTGCTTTTCCCGATATCGAATGGGATTGGCTGATAAATGGGCAAGGTGAAATGCTTATCTCGGAAAAGACAGCTGAACCTATTATTGAAGAAAAGCCGGAAATTGTCGAAAAGAAGAAATCATCATTGCCAGATCTTTTCTCTTTGATCAATGATGATAATTTTGGAATGACTGAAAATGAAGATAAACCTGAAAAATCAAAACCGCGAGAATCTGATATTTCTAAGCCAATGTCAGGAAAAAATATTTTAGCGGATTCTCAGCCATTAGAGAATTTTGATAAAAAGCAAGAAAATTCATCTAAAAAAATTAGACGAATTGTATTTTTTTATCAGGACGGAACTTTCGAGACCTACGAAAATTGATTATTTTTGTAATCTTATTGATGGCCTCATAGTTCAACGGATAGAATAGAAGTTTCCTAAACTTTAGATCCAAGTTCGATTCTTGGTGAGGCTACAAAAAATATTTTTTATTTAGATCAAGGTAATAAATTATAGAGTCTTTCATTTGCTCTACCAACTGAGCTACTTTTCCTTTATGAGAGAAAAGGCAGGAATCGAACCTGCGACATAATGGTTGGATATCGAAGTATGACTCTAAGACGACACTTGATCATTTTATTTTAAAAAAATCGAGCAAGTTGCAAAAAGAGCTTTTTTAGTTCAATGGAAAATCGAAGTAACTCTTTTTTTACGGCATCGATGGTTTTTGAAGTAAGGTAAAAAATCAAACAGAGACTTACTTTTTTAAGTTTTTATGGTTATTGTTTTTATTTTATAAAACCAAGTAATAAGCTAAGAGTTCTTTATGAACATAGTTCAAATTCTAATTGGTCGAAGAAACTCTTATATACGACATTGGCTAATTTAAACCGAGCAATTTGCGAAAAGACTCATTTTTCAATTGGAAGTCGAAGGATTTCTTTTCTTACGGCATCGGTTTGTTTTTTATTAATCTTCATATTTAAAATAGATAAGATATTTATTCTTATCTCCTTCTATGAAAAAATATTCATAATAAATTCCTAATTCATAATACACTTCATTGGTATGGCTAAATTCCACTGTTTTAATATCTTTAATACATATCAAATCATTTAAGTTATTGAAAAATAATTTGATGTAATTATCTTCTCTTCTTTCATTGATTTTTAAATTAAGAATTTCACCATTTTTGAAGAACCAATTATTTAGAGACTTTTGAAATTCTTCAAAGTTAATATCCTTAATAATAAACAAACATTCTTCTGGAAGTTGAAATTGATTTCTAAAAAAAATAGATTCATCTTTTTCTAATTCCATTTCGATTATTTCATATTCATAAGATAAATTACTATTTGGAGTATTTAAGTCTGCATATGCATATAAAATTCCTTTTATAAAATCTAAAGTTATATTTTTCATTTTTGTAGTTTTTATTTATAGCCCCGATTGCAACGGCATCCTTTTTCTTTTTTCTCAAAAAAGAAAAAGATATAGTGGAAAGCGGGATTAAGCTCCTAAAAATAGTGGTTATTAAAGCACTGCCTTTTACAGCACCACTTTTTTAATCATTTCTACTGCAGATTTTCGGTCTTCCAAAGCATTCAGTACATCGAAGATTTTGTCGGACCAGCCAGCGATAAGATAAACATCATTTTTTCTGACATCCAACGACTGTTTTCCGTAACCTGCCAAATCAAAAATATACAATTTCGCATTTGGATTGATTTTTTTATATCGATTCCAGGAATATTCAAAAGAATCATTGGTTACGTTGCTGTTCCACAATTGAGTATCGGTAAATAACATTACTTTGTCCACTTTTTCATTTCTTCTGATTAAATCCTCGATCACAAGATAACCGTTTGTGGAATAACCAACTTCACCTTCTCTTTTGTAAAACGCATCTACGTTTCTCAGGATACCATTTTTCGGCATCGGAACTATTTTCCAAATGTCACCAAACATACCTGTAATCACGTTTTTGCACTGCGACTGCAACATCATCGCCATCAGCAGACCGATATCGTACAACAATACTTTAGATTTTGGAGAAATTGCTTTCTGCATCGAACCGGAAACGTCTGTCGCAATCACCACCGAACTTTCGAAGCCAAATCCTCTGATGTTTTTTGCACTCACCATTACCGCATCTTCCAATGCTTCCAAGATCGACGAAGTGTATTTTGAATCGCTGTTTTTCAATTCCCTGTACGCCGACAAAAACCTGAATGGCAATTGTTTTGAGTTTATAACCGCTTTTTCATCCGACAAATAATTGCAAACTTTATAAATCGCATCGGAAGAAACGTTGGCCTCCAAGATATTTCTAAGGTTTCTCAATGTTGCCATATAACCCAATTTGCTGCTGAAAATCAGTTCTTCCCATTTGTTTTTGAAAGCTGATTTTCTTTCTGCATCATCGGCAAATTTAGTCTGACCCAAAGCCGAAAGTTCAACTTCCCAAGTGTAAGGTGTTTCCAACGAGTCGTTTATGATTTTGTTGAAAATTGCTTGTTGATTTTCATCTTTTGCTTTTGGGTGAACCAAGAACAAAGCATCTTTCAAAGTTACTTCCGCTTTTCTGTTGTATTTTGCGAACTGGTATTCATCAAATTTGTTGAAAGATTTCACCAAACCTTTTTGGATTTGTTTTGAAAGCCTGTTCAGTTTTTTCGTTTCGGTTCTTTCGTTTGCCAATTGATAATACGCCAACAATTCTGTGATTTCGTCAGCTCTTTGGATAACGCCGTCAATTGTTTTGCTTACCAAGTCTGTACCTGAAGCTTGTTTTGCCAATTCAGTTGTCAACACCAATGGAATCGAACGCAAATACATATCTTTTCTTGCATAAACCGCCAATTTCGCAACGAAATCCGGGTCGTTTTTCTGAATCAGAGATTGGATTCTCGCCAATCTGTCATTTCCTTTTTCATAGGTTGCGTTTGATAATCCTGTTGTAACAACAGCACTGTATAGTTCTTCTGCAGGCGTCATTGTGTAAGCCTCTGCACCTTCGTAGTTGGTTACTACTCTATTTGATTTTCTTAAAAAATTAAATTTCATAATTACTGTTTTTATTGTTAAAACATTTTGGAGGATTATCAATTCTCTCTTATTTCTGATGCAAAGTAAAAACCTAATTGCGCAATGTTCTTGCGTAGTAAAATTAATTACTAAAAATTTTGATGTTTTTTGCAATTAAGCTCTTTGCAGGCACCAAAATAGAATCTTGGCGATATTCTTCACATCATCAACTCCTCTGTGATGGATTCCTTCCAAAGGGAATTTCAATTCTTTCAATGCCCTATCCATTCCTACACTTTTTCTGATTGGATGCAGTTCAGCGAATAAAGTTTTCACATTAATGTGGTCATAGCTCAAAGGATAATCAGCCTTGAATTTTCTTGCCTGATTTTGAAGCATATTCAAATCGTAGTTTCCATAGCTTGCCCAAGTCAAATCCTCGGATTCATAATTTTCTCTTAGAATACCTAGAGCATCTTCCAGCAAAACACCTTCTTCATCAAGCATTTCTTGTGTAATGGAAGTCAGTTCCGTACAAAACGGACTCACTTTTGAGTATTGAGGTTTTACTAAAATTCCCTCGTTTTGCGAAATCTTACCAGTTTTTGTATCCATAATACAAACTCCGATTTCTATGATTTCACTTTCCTGTCCTCTCGGCGGTCGGTCATTCCAACACGTGGCTTCGAGGTCTATAATTAATATTTTATCTGTTGTTTTCATAGTTATTAAATTTATTGTTATACCATCATATCAGCACAGTTGGAACTTGCGAATGCAAATGGTTTTGCCTTAAAAGTGTAGCCCATTCCCAAAATGTAGCCCATTGCATCTTTCAAAGCGACATTGGATTTGAAGTCTGGGTCTGTGTTGATATCGGCGTGAACTTCCATTTCCACATTATAAGTTTCCAAAATAGAACAGATTGTGTAAGCGATTTCTACAGATTTGTTAACCTCGTTCAGCATTCGTTCTTTGATACTGATTGTTTGAATTTCTCTTTGTTTTCTGATAAATGTAAACGCTCCTTTTCCCTCACGAATAACAACAACTGCCGTTGCATAACTGATTGTATTACCGTAAACGTGAGAATCTGAACCCACACAAACTTTCAGTCGGTGTCCGTTGGCTAGTTCGCGGATGATGGCTTCTTCTACCAATGTCGTGATAGCGTTTTGGAAAATCTTTCCAGTCATATTCTGCCATAGTTGTTGTTGCGTTTCCATTTTTTCTACATTTTTGAATTTGTTTTGTTTAATTGTTAAATTGAAGTACGGAGAGAGGGAGTCGAACCCTCAATTTCTTGAACCTAAATCAAGTGCGTCTGCCAGTTCCGCCATCCCCGCAGATTGAAAGTTGATAAGTAATTTTATCCAACTATTTTTTTGAAGAAAAATAAAGCCTGTCTGTAATTTTTGGTTTGATGTAAGAACTTCTGCGCTCGACAAACTTCACTTTTTCTTCGGAACTAATCTCATTTTAATTATTTGAGATGGCGATGGGATTCGAACCCACTCAGTTTTCACAACGGTGTTGCAGACCGCCCCGACTCTCCCACTTCGGCGAACCATCAGTTTTATAAATAATAATCGATGAACGATAATAGATTTCTCAATTACATTTTAATTTCGAGTTAAGAAAAAGTCTGTCTATTGTAATTTGTGTTTTGTTTAAAGAACTCCTGCTCTTGACAAACCTTTTCTTTCTCTCTTTGAAACAATTAACATTAATTAATTGTACTCCATAAGGGAATCGAACCCTTGTTCTCTGCTCGAAAGGCAGACGTCCTAACCATTAGACGAATGGAGCAATTGTCTGGAAAATAGGATTCGAACCTATGACCTCCCGCGTCCAAGGCGGGTAAACAACCACCGTTATCTTTCCAGTTTTCAGATTCACTTCAAAATTCTTTTCCGAGAGACAGTCGTAGCCAAATTTTTTCCGTGAATCTTTTGTAATCTCAGAAGGATTGTTCATTAATCTTATATTTCGTTTATGGTATTCACGAATACTTGGGTTTCTCCGGGAATCGAACCCTGTTCTCCGGTACCACAAACCGATGCTTTACCAAATAAGCTAAAGAAACCATAAAAAAAGCGCCTCTTTTTGGGAGGCGCTCTATATTTTTGACGTGTCAGTCCATTAGCTGACCCATTTATATAAGCACCTTTTCTCCACAAATTCACTCCCAAGAATACATACCAATCCTTTCGGCTCTTCGCCGTGCAGTCTTGAATATTGATCAGCTATGTGATGTAATTGTTTCATTATAATTCTTGTTGTTTTAAAATGTTTTTGGAATATTAAAATCGTGTTGTTTTAATTTTCGGTTGCAAAGTAAATATGTTTTTTTTGAATTCACAAATTTACCTTCAAAATAAATCACTGAAAATCAATTAATTAAATATTAAATTTAAAACAGAGAATTCCTGTCCGTAATATTTTACAGATATCTATTTTACCTAAATGACTGTCTCTCATTGGCTTTCTTATCACGTTTTATTTTCTAACTATTGGTTCATCTTTAATTAAATTATTTTCATTTTTATGGTTATTTTTTTTCATTCTAAATAATTTTTGCTCTAAAAACATAAAAAACGCCCCGATTATCGAGGCGTTTCTGTAGTATTTTGATTAAATTTTTACGAATTTACAGTAAATAATTTTCAAAGCTAGCACATTTCGCCTCATTCCATATCATCCATTCAAATCCGAATAGTCCATCTATTGATGGGCTTTCGCATAGATTAGCATTGATATGTGCTCTTTGTTTTGTCATAATTTTTCTAAGGCAAAGATAAATTTTATTCTTTAAATTTTGAATACATCAGTTTCTAAACATTTTGTTCCTCCCTGTTTTATACCTGGAAATATCCTTTAATATTACCTCATCATTAGGATTAAAATGTTTTAATTCATTCACGATTTCGGAGTGGGTATTCACTTTTTCCGCAATTATTTCGTATGCAATATTCCTTGTTGTTTCTTGGAGCTTCGGGTCTTTATTAAACTCAATTTTAATGGCTTTTAAATAATTCATCTTTTTCTCCGAAGCCAAATCCTGGTATAATTCCTGGATCTTCCGATCCAAAATTTTAACATCAAAGATATTGGCAAAATAATTATTAAGACAATTAAATCCATCTTTGTCTTCTTCCCAACCTTTTAACAAAATTGCCTGTGCCTCTTCCGGCATTTCCATTTTTTTGCGATAGATCAGAGAAGCCTTTACCATTTGATTGTTGTCTACATAATCGTCTACAACCATTTGATAATAGATATTTGAATTTTTAATATCATTGATCTCCTTATAAAGATCACCTACCTTTTCCTTGTTTCCAAGTTCTTTATGCAAATCTATTGCCTTCCTGTATTGTTTTGCTTTCTCGTAACAATTTGCGGCATCTGATCTATTGTTCAATTTCTTAAGATAGATAACGGCAGCTTCATTATATAGTGCGCCATTTTCCAAGGTTTTGGCACCTCGATAATTATCTTTTAACAAATTCATGTAAACCTTTGCTGCCTTGATATGATTCTTCTCATCAATATATCTTTGCGCAAGTTCCTCATACTTACTGAGCAATCTGTTAAAAAGTGATCCCTCTACATACGCACTGCCACCGCGTGAATTTCGACCTCCAGAATTTCCCCAACTATTTTCTTTACTTTTTAAAGCCGCTACTACCAAAGATAAAATAATGACAACGACAATCACAAGAAATAAACTTCCCATAGCCACCCAAAAACTTTCCTGGAGAACCTGAGCCAAGACACTGATGATCTTTATAACCGCCAAAATGAGAAAAGCAGCCAAAAACTTATCTATAAACTTCTGCTTATTCATCTTTATCGGATTTTAAAATGGTTTTATCCTCACTGAAAAGATAGTATAATAAAAACACAACACAGATGATCAAGATCCATGTGAAGAAATTATAGCCATACATTTTGATGACCGGATAAAAAAGATAGACCAACATCCCGACAAGAATTACCATCAAAAAAATCTTAACCACAACAGGAATATTGTCGCCACCCATATTTAATGTTTTCTTTCTGAAAAAATAAGAATATGCGCTTACAGCCCCAACGATACCCAATATCAAATAGATGATCTCAAGAAATGAAATATCTTTTTCCGAAGTTGCATCCCTGTCCAATGTTTGGATTTTTGTATTTTTCTTAGAATACATCTGAGGTTCCTGATATTCTTTTGTTCCATAAAGTCGTCCTAAAGAATCCTCAACCAAAAGCTGTTTTTTCTTTAATATCGTTGAAATAACGCCATGATCAGCAGGTATTCCTGAGCCTGTTTTATTTAGAGAATCTTTGATCTTCTTTTTATATTTCGTTTCATTTTTAGCCAGAAATTTCATGATCTTCTTCCTGTAAACCAATTTTAAGGAATCTGTGGCAAGATCTGTTTTTTCATTAAGCGAAAAAACATCAGACTGAATTTCGTTGATCGGCCTTCCACCTTCCTTCAAATAATCCTTATAACTTTTCTCATTGATATTACTAAAGCTTAGCGATGCTTTCATAAGTTCGGCATTTAGCTTTAGCCTTTTATCACCATACATCGAGTCAATTTTCATATCGATATCTGTAACGCCAGATCTATATGCCATAGTAACAGCAGGAGGAGGCGGTGGTGGTGGTTCGCCATAGGTTTCAGAAGTATTCTGTAAAGAACCAGCAGATTGTCCGGGTGCTTCAAATTTATTCGAATTAAAGCTGGCCCTTATAATTGACAAGATGATCAGTACGCCAAAGATTATCCATCCAGGACCAAAGGTACCCTTGCCGGATGAGTCTCTATTGTTTCCCAAAATACCGCTAAACCAATTATTTCCAAATTTGAAATCTGACCAGCCATCTCCTCGTGAAGTTCCGGCAACATCAAGAGGAACACCAAGATCTGCAACTCTGTCCGGATATTTTTCTAAATACTGCAGATACTTTTCCACTTCTTTTTTATTACCTGCCATTACCTTTTTCAGATCGAAAGGCAAATCCTTCATCCATTCTTCTTCGGTCTGTGGTTTCTGAAGTGCTTCGAGAATTTTCTCGTCATTCATTTCGACAGTGAAGCTTTCTATTTTTTGAGTAACCTTAACACCTTTTGAAGCTTTTATTATAATATCATTACTTTTTTGCGAATCCTGAAGTAATGAAACCCAATCTATCTGCTGTGCCAATTTTACCAAACCAAAATCAGGGTGCATGACCATAAAGTCGTGGTAGATATTTTGCCAGTCTTCCTGAGTTATTTTTGGGTAAAAAATCGTATTCTCCGGAATAAACAATTTATTATTAACACATTGAAAATAAGAGTTTTTACCTATCTCTGTTGGAGCCAAATTGTCAAAGACCAGAAGACAGCCGTATAAAATATTCGGTTCATTTGAAGGAATTGCATAGGATTTTATCTGATCAATATCAATCCCTAAAAACTCCATTTCAGAAAGCCATACCAAGGGCGAAGGACTCTTGATAAGAATTCCTCTTTTAGGATAGGTGTTTTCAGGAAAAGGTTTAATGATCAGTTCCATAAGCCAATATTTGATCTATATAAGCATCCAGATATTCTGAATACATTTCTTCCCTTTCCCTTATTTTCAATTTTGTGGACTCTGGCAGGTAATATTCTGAACCACCAAATTCATAGGCTGTTGCCAGAGCCAAAAAACCATCTTCCGAAGACGGAATATAGAAGACCGGAATATTTTTATTACTACTCGTAAAAGTCAACATTCCTCGGGAGTCTGTTATGATCTCGCTACCATCTGAAAATACGAATTTGTTTTTATTCTGTTGAGCTGATATTTTGATTTGAAATCTATTTCTAAATAATTTCAACGAATTATCATTCATCACAGCCAGTTCGTAGTTTGAAATGACAAGGTTGTTTTCCATATTGATCCCGATATTATTAAAACTACTTAATATCTTGGTCTCATTATGGATTTGTTTGCTAATCTCTACTTCAACTTTCCTGAAATTTTTAGCAATATCATCATTATTTTTAACCATTTCGATGGAAAGGTCACCATCTATATTTAATTTGAAAACGGAAGGAAAATCTTCCTGATAAAGATAGAAAGCCCTGTTGAAGTAGATCGGTTCGAAGTTCAGCGGGATATGATGCCCGGTGACATTAAGCTCAGAATATTCTTTCGTATTAAGATTGAGTTTGGAGACCAATTTCTTATCCGGCTGATATTGACAAAGAATAAATTGCTGTTGTCTGTTTCTTGCCAATGCAAACTTTCCTTTTGGCTTTACGGATATATTTTCCATCAAAACTTCACAGCCTCTGTGGATCTTATATTGCTCGTAATAATTTCTATTATAATAATTACTGGACACATAAGTCCTAAGCAGCTGTTTTTTGGAGCTTAAAATATAGAATTCGCCTTCGTACAAAAACGTGGTGATCTTGTTTTTCGGTGTTGGGAACAGTAACGGATAATTCTTGGGAACATCGATTCTCTTGCTGTTCTTGGAATTATTATTATTTTGTCCTTTAGATTTTATTTGAGGTGGATTTGCCCACAATTCCTTAAGCGGAAGGACAATTTTCTGTATATGTTTCCTCGCTCCTTTGTGGTGTTTGTAAAAATCAAGTTCTCCATTTGCGGAAGTCGTTACCAGAAACTTCAGTCGGTCTCTATTTTCATGAATTACTTTCTGAAGATTTGGATTTGAGAGATTGTCCTGATTCGTGATCAGGAATACTTCCAGATCTTTTTCCGTACGCTCTTCCTCAAGAAACTTCTGAAGTGCATCTGAAGCATCCAAAACAGGGCTTACCTGATTGAGATGATCAACAACTTGCTCCACTTTGTCCAGAGAAATTGGAATCGTGTTTTGTCCCAGCACGAAAACCTTACATTCAGAATTAGCTTTCGGATGCTTGACCACAGCAATTGCCGATGCAAATGCCAAAACCTTCGGAGTTCCCCAATTCCGCAACGACGTATCGATCAGAATAATCCTTTCGAAAATATTTTCCTCAGGCGGAATTTCCCGCTGGATATACAGCGCTTCGTTATTCGCCACGCGATTCATAAAAACCTCATCTTCATTGGCAAATTCAGACAAGAGCATCCTGCTGAGATCACCTTTGTTCGTCATATCGGAAACACCTCCAATCGGTTGCTCGCCCGGCGAAAGATGTCGCATCGGAATTTTCAGACCGCTCCAGATTCTTTTAATGAGACTTCCGACCTGGAAAGTCTTCGGGTCTTCTACCAATTCCTGAATAAAATCTTTATCCGTTTCAACTGTTGTTTCTTCTTCAACAACTTCGTCTTGCAAATCATCAATATCAATTATGTTTTTCATAGCATTGATGATGGATTCCGTCGTAGGAAATCTATCATGCAGCAATGCCAAAGTTTTGATATCTCTGTCAATGACAGATAAATTGAGTTGGATATGTTGTGCCGCCTCGGACAATTTCCATGGATTTCTTTCAAAAATTTTTATGATCAATTTTGAATTACCTTCTGAAAGCTGATGATGGCAGTTTTTGAAAATAGTTTTAAAAAGAATGATTTTGTTCTCTCCTTTTTTAAGAGAAGGCTTTAAGTCATTTAAATGGCCTAAAAACTTAGCAGTGCTAATTATATCATCAGTGATTCTTTTCGGAAGTTTATTTTCCGGCTTATTGATCTGAAGAAAAATTTCATCAAGGCTAAGATAATTCTCCTGAACAGCATGTAAAACCAATAATAAAGAACCAAAGGGCGGAAAACCCTGATCTGTTAATTCCTTCAATATCTCGATCAGATAAGCTCTGTACGCAATGGTCCCTATATTGGGAATATAGATCAGATTATTCTCAGAATAGCCCGTGCTATCACGGATATCCTCATCTGTTCCCCATTCCCAGAAATAATCTTCATAAGACTGAAAATATGATACTAGATCCATTCTTGCGCTTTTTCAGTGAGACGGAATGAGCTTACGGACAATTTTCGAAGGTCACTTCTGATGATGTTCAAGTAACTTCCATCTTCGTTCCATAAAAGCCATTGATCCTGATCTGCATTATATTTTTTCTGTAATAATGAACTCAGATTCTTAAATTCAAAATCAAAACCTGTTGGCAAAAGATGTCCGTCCTTCGTCCAATATGTTTTTCCGGGAAAACTTAACAAAGGGGTTCCAATAAACAATGCCTTATCATTAATGACAATCCAAGCCAATTTTTCCAATTTGAATTTTGGTAAGGTAATGATGATTTCTTTAATTTCAACTATCGGGCATAGTATTGCAACTGCCGGTCGTTCTTCTTCACTTGTTTTTAATTTGACCTCAACTTTTTCCTCAATCCCGAAAAAATTATTATTTGAAATTGGAAAGGTCAGCTTCAAAGCTTTATTGATTGGCGTCCAAAGCAAAGCTGTTCTCACTTTCTTACTGGGAACCAAGGCATCTTTCCGGAACAGAAGACCTTCTCTTGATTCATACAATAAAAAGTTTGGCAATTGCTGAACTTCTGACGAAACTGCTTGTTCATCAGTAAAGCCCTTTAACCAGATCACCTCTTCTTCCAATGCGATCTGAACATTGTTCCAATCACGGATAGAACCCAAAAAATCTTCATCGGAACGAGGAATTTCCGCCCAATAGTCTTTTAAACCGTTTGAAGGATCTTTTGCCATAGACTTTCGATTTCTTGTTGTATATATTGTTTTTGTTCCGGGTTTCTGATCCAGTCGCAACGGGTTTGCAGATATCTCAGTTTGTCTTTTATCACATTTTGTTCTTCAAAACTCAGATTCCCAATATTCCATTTATCAACCAAGATCTTTACATCTTTCATGACTTCTTCCGGATTCGGAGTTTTGTTTTGAAGAGCTTGAGGATGAGAGTTTGGATCATCATCTTTTTCGATGGTCCTATTGATGATTCCTTCAAGAATCTCAATCTGTTCTTCGGTATCCCAAATGTGCTTCAATACCCATAGATCGGATAGAATCGCTTCATTTCTGCCACAGATCAAAGCACTTGCCGCAATAAGGTTTTGAAGCTTTACAGCTCTACGATCAGAGATCGCAATTCCTGTATTTCTAAGATTGATGATCGTATTCAGATAGACTTCGTAAATTGGTTTCAAATCAATGGTCTTACAAAGGTTCTGAAGTTCTTTAATCTCGTGCGAAAGAATTTCAGGAATTTCTGTCTCAGTATTATTTTCTAATTTTCTTCCTGCTAAAAGCACTTGTTGAAGCAGATCAGGATTAACATAACCCACATTGATCCTGATTAGAAAACGGTCGAACAAAGCATTCAAAGCTTCGTCTTCGGGAAGGACATTACTTGCACCCACGAACATCAAAGCGGGAAGATGCTTCGTCTCTTTCCCTCTCTTGAAGATCTTTTCATTCAATGCCATCAAAAGTGAGTTCAGGATTGCAGAATTCGCATTGAAGATCTCATCCAGGAAAACCATTGATGCTTCCGGCATCATCCCCTCAGTATTGGTCAATAATTCGCCTTCTTTCAATTTTCTAATGTCGAAAGGGCCAAAAATTTCGTTCGGCTCAGTAAATCTTGTCAGAAGATATTCGAAATTTTTTCCATCTTTTACGGTTTTCGCCAATGTCCTTACGATTGCAGATTTCGCTGTTCCGGGAGGGCCGTATAAAAAAGCATTTTCTCTTGCCAACAGACAGATTCCCAGTAGATCTACCACATCATTTTTCCCAACAAATGTGTCTTTAACATACCCGAGGACCGAGTTTAATTTTTCAATATTTTGAGTCATTTATTTATTAGTTTGTACTTTATCTTAATCATTTGTTATGTTTAATTCCCTCCAAAAAACGTCCTTATACATCCCGAATTCTGCAATAAGTAATTGATTGATGTATGGAATCTCTGCCAATTTATATGCTTTCTTTTCCACAATTCTTTCCAAATATAATTTTCGATAGGTTTCATCTTTCAATTCCTCTTTCCAATTGACCTTGTCCAAATCCAGATCAAATCCAATAGCTGAATAATGGAATTGCAATAATATGTTCCCCAATATTTTGATCAATGGATCTTCCGGATCTGCATTTTGCAATGCATCGATGATCTGGGGTAAAAATCTTAATGACAGGTCTGATGAAAGAATTGAGGAAACATTTCTTTTTCCAGTAAATTTTGGAATCAGTTTTTCCAGGTCTTTTGAAGTGCCTTTCCGTACCAAAAACAGTTGGGCACTGTAATAAAGAACTTTGGCCGCCCAAATTGCTCCTTCCTGGTCATAACGAATCTGATCAGATAAAAAATCCAATCTTTCCCTTTCAAATTCGGATTCAAGGTAATTTATAGCATCTTGCTCTTCCTTTTTTGAGATCTTCTGGATATCCGTGAAAATGGTAATGCATTCTTCCTTTCGAAGCAGAAACAAAGTGTCTAGAAAAGGGAATTTTTTTTCCATCATTCAACAAAATTAAAACTATTTTTCAGAGAATAAAATTTTTTAAACTGATCATTGACAATATGCAAATGGTGAAAATGGGCTTTTTACAAAAATTTTAAAACCTTAACTTTGACGAAAATAATCTTTTGAAAGACCTTCTTCTTATCACACCTCCTTTCACGCAATTGAATACGCCTTACCCTGCTACGGCCTATATCAAGGGTTTCCTGAATACCAGAAATATATCAAGTTATCAGATAGATCTGGGCATAGAGGTGATTTTGGAATTATTTTCGAAAGACGGGATTCGTAAGATTTTCGCAGAAGATACCGATATTAACACCCTTTCCGAAAACTCCCAGCGTATTTTCTCTCTGCGAGATGAATATGTGAAGACTATCGACCAGGTTATCTTGTTTTTACAGAACCAAAATCCAACTCTGGCGAGGCAGATATGTTCTATGAATTTTCTTCCGGAAGCTTCCCGTTTCAATCAGCTTGATGATATGGAATTTGCTTTCGGGAACATGGGGTTGCAGGATAAAGCTAAACATTTGGCCACGTTATATTTAGAAGATATTTCAGATTATATTGTAGAAAATATCGATTCTGATTTTGGTTTTAGCAGATATGCGGAACGTTTAGGAAAAAGTGCCAATTCTTTCGATGAACTGTATTCTAAAATTAGTTCTGAAGAAACTTTCATCGATCATATCACCTTAAAGGTTCTAAAAGAAAAACTAGATATTGTCAAGCCAAAACTGGTTTGTTTTTCGGTTCCTTTTCCAGGAAATCTGTATTCTTCTTTCAGATGTGCAAAATTCATCAAAGAAAATTATCCTGACATCAAAACGGCAATGGGTGGCGGTTTCCCTAATACTGAACTCAGAGAGATCAAAGACAAACGAGTTTTTGAATTCTTTGATTTTATCACTTTGGATGATGGCGAATTGCCTTTGGAGTTAATAATTAATAATGAAAAATTAAACTCGAAAGATATTTGTCAGGCTGAGGCTCTCGAAGCCAGCTATAAAAGAACTTTTCTAATTGAAAACGAAGAAGTTACCTATAAAAATAATTCCACAAAACACGATTACAAACAGGCACAGGTCGGAACACCAGATTATTCTGATCTGCAATTAGATAAATATATATCCGTGATTGAAATAGCCAACCCAATGCACAGCTTATGGAGCGACGGAAGATGGAATAAGCTAACAATGGCGCACGGATGTTACTGGGGAAAATGTACATTTTGTGATATTTCTCTAGATTATATTAGGATTTACGAACCTGTTTCTGCTAAGATCCTTGTCGATAGAATGGAAGAGCTTATTGCAAAAACTGGTGAAACCGGATTTCATTTTGTGGATGAGGCCGCTCCTCCAGCTTTGATGCGTGAAGTTGCCTTGGAAATCCTGCGAAGAAACCTTGTTGTCACTTGGTGGACCAACATCAGGTTTGAAAAAAGCTTTACCCGTGACCTTTGCTTTTTATTGAAAATTTCCGGTTGTGTAGCTGTTTCCGGTGGGTTGGAGGTCGCAAGTGACCGCCTTTTAAAATTGATTGATAAAGGCGTTTCTGTTGATCAGGTTGCACGAGTAACGAGAAATTTCACAGAAGCAGGAATCATGGTCCATGCCTATCTTATGTATGGCTACCCCACGCAAACGGTCCAGGAAACTATTGACTCTTTGGAAATGGTCCGACAATTGTTCGAAATGGGAATTCTGCAAAGTGGTTTTTGGCATCAGTTTGCGATGACAGCGCACTCACCTGTCGGAATCAATCCTGAAGAATATGGTGTGATCCCTGTGAAACAAGAGATTTTATTTGCTAATAATGATATTGATTTTACTGATAAAACAGGAATTGATCATTCTAAATTCAGCTTTGGGTTAAAGAAATCATTATTCAATTATATGCACGGAATCAATTTTGAAATGCCTTTGCAAAGCTGGTTTGATTTTAAGATTCCAAGAACTACGATTCATCCGGATTATATTCACGACTGTCTTCTGGAAGATGAAAATTTTGTTTTCAAACCGAATTCCAAAGTTATCTTTTTAGAAAAGAATGTAATTACAGAAGATCTCATTAAGACTAAAGGAACTTCATGGGAGTTGACACGCCTTATTTTCCATTTGAAGACCAATATTCTGAAAATCGAATTAAATAAAGAAAAAGCACATTGGCTGATCAAAATCCTAAAAGAGAATTCTATAGAAAGTTCTAAGAAACTAAGTCTGCAACAACTTAAAAATCAATTTGAAGAAAGCTTCGAGGATTTCGAATTGTTTTGGTTTTCAAAACCTATCCAGCAGTTAAAAGAAAATGGAATTATATTAATTTTGTAAATACTAACCGATTCAATTAGATCTATAAATATATGCTATCCACAACCAATTCGATCAAGATAGTTTCAAGTTTCCCAGAACTTGTAAATTCTGATTTCAAGGGAGAAATAAATGCCATTAATTGGCAACGAGATCTGGATGGTGATTTTGAGGAAATTGTTGCCAAACTTGAACTAAATGGTAATATCACTGAAGTTTATATTGAAGATCTAGAAAATCTAGTACTTTCAGAAAATGGACATGTCGCAAGAGAAATTATCTTGAACGATCTACGTTTATTAACTGATTTTGGAGCATCACCATCACTCAATTTAATTAAGAATTATGAGAGAGATAATGAGTCCGATTCTATATCCACAGATGTATACTCTTACCATGTAGATTGTTCTCCTATTGCTACAAGTACTTTTTTATGTACTTACTATGGTGCATCAAGCGATATTTTACCCAATGAGCAGGCCATACAAAAAATTCTAATTCCGGAAATCCGAGAAAAATTAGAAAAACTACATAATGGTAAAGAACAAGATTTTGAAGCTTTTCTGAAGGAGAATTATTTTGATCTGCACTATCAGCCAAAACCGAATGCTCATCCCATAAACTTAGGATCGGGAAACCTTTGGCGCCTATCTGTCGACCATCCAGATCAAGAAGTTCCGCCTTGTGTTCATCGTGCACCCATAGAAAATGATGAATATCGATTACTTTTGATCTGTTAAATAGTAGTTTTAATTCTCTAAGTATTTTGCTAAATGCTAGCTATGTAATAACGTCCCCAAAATAAAAAAGCGAATCAAAAATGATTCGCTTTTCGTTTATTTGTTGTTATTTGGATTATTCACAAAGAATAATTCCCTTATCATTATTGAATTCTAGAACACCACTTTTGATCTCATAAGAATAAGATGACTTAGCTTCGGTTTCCTTGGTAAGGTATTTTTGATAAGCAGAGCCTACTTTTTCTGTGTAGATCTTCACTTTCCCTCCAACCAGAGCCGATACGATCGCAGCGTGATTTTTGAATATCTGGAACTGCCCGCTCTTTCCCGGAAGAAGAACCGAATCTACCTCACCTTCAAAGATAACAAATTCCGGAGTTAAAATTTTTATATTCATTCTTTTAGATTTAAAGATTTCAGACTTCAGATTTCAGACATTAAAGTCTCTCATGTCTATAATCTGATATCTTGTGTCTAATTATTAAGCATTCTCAGCAAGCATTTTCTGTCCGGCTGCAATAGCTTCTTCGATAGTTCCTTTCAGGTTGAATGCAGATTCCGGATATTGATCCAATTCTCCATCGATGATCATATTGAATCCTTTGATGGTATCTTTGATATCTACCAATGATCCTTTAAGACCTGTAAACTGCTCAGCAACGTGGAAAGGCTGAGATAGGAACCTCTGTACTTTTCTGGCTCTGTAAACGACCAATTTATCTTCCTCAGAAAGTTCTTCCATACCAAGGATCGCAATAATATCTTGCAACGCTTTGTATCTCTGAAGAATTTCTTTCACTCTCTGTGCACAGTTATAATGCTCTTCACCGATAATCTCCGGAGCCAAGATTCTTGACGTAGAAGCCAATGGATCTACTGCCGGATAAATACCTAATGAAGCAATTTTTCTATCTAATACCGTAGTGGCATCCAAGTGGGCAAACGTTGTTGCCGGAGCCGGGTCGGTCAAGTCATCCGCAGGTACGTAAACCGCCTGTACAGATGTAATAGATCCGTTTTTAGTAGAAGTAATCCTTTCCTGCATCGCACCCATCTCAGATGCCAATGTTGGCTGATAACCTACCGCAGATGGCATACGCCCAAGAAGTGCAGACACCTCGGAACCAGCCTGGGTAAAACGGAAGATATTATCTACGAAGAAAAGTACATCTCTACCTTGTCCGCTTTCTCCACCATCTCTATAATATTCTGCCAATGTAAGACCAGACAACGCGACTCTGGCTCTTGCTCCTGGCGGCTCATTCATCTGTCCGAAAACGAAAGCTGCTTTAGAATCTTTCATAGCCTCCAGGTCTACTTTAGAAAGGTCCCAACCCCCGTTTTCCATAGAGTGCATGAAGTCATCACCATATTTGATAATCCCGGATTCCAACATCTCTCTCAAAAGGTCATTTCCTTCTCTGGTTCTTTCACCTACTCCTGCGAATACAGAAAGACCACCGTGTCCTTTTGCGATATTGTTGATCAATTCCTGGATCAATACTGTTTTTCCAACTCCAGCTCCACCGAACAATCCAATCTTACCTCCTTTTGCATATGGTTCGATAAGGTCTATCACTTTGATACCAGTAAAAAGGACTTCGGCTGAAGTAGATAACTGATCAAATTTTGGTGCTTCTCTGTGGATTGGCAAACCTCCTTCTTTTGACAAGTTCTGAAGTCCGTCGATAGCATCACCAACAACATTGAATAGACGTCCATTAACACCTTCTCCAATTGGCATTGTGATCTGTAGACCAGTTCCAAGAACTTCTTGTCCTCTCTGAAGCCCGTCGGTAGCATCCATTGCAATACATCTTACAACGTCCTCACCAATGTGCTGCTCAACCTCTAAAACAACTTTTTCCCCGTTGGTTTTAGTGATCTCAAGAGCGTCATATATGTTTGGTAATTGTTCAACTTCATTAAAGACCACATCGATAACTGGTCCAATAATTTGTGAAATTTTTCCTTTAATTTGGTTTGCCATTACTAAATTTTTACTTGTGCGCAAAGATAATAAAAGTTTGTATATGTGCATTGTCAGAAAAAAAGATTTTTATCATATTTGCATGACAATTTTACACACCATTTTTAGGTGTATTTTTACACAGGCAGAATTTTTGTTGTCTTGCCATAAAATCCAGGATTTGAAAATCATCAGAGACCTTACAGATTACCACTCGAAAACACCATTAGCATTATCTTTAGGTATGTTTGACGGTGTTCATCTCGGACATTTATCCATCATCAATAAATTAAATGAAATTGCAGAAAAAGAGAACTTGGAATCTGCAATACTAAGTTTTTGGCCACATCCGAGAAAATTCCTGAACCCAGACGATGATGTCAAAATGCTGAATACGCTGGAAGAAAAATTGGAACTTCTTGAAAAAAGTGGCATCAAGAATATTTTTCTAAAGACCTTTGATGAAGAATTCAGAAATCTTACCGGAACTGAATTCTGTGAAAAAGTCTTGGTTGATAAACTAAACGTTAAACATATTATTATTGGCCATGATCATACATTCGGAAAAAATAAAAGCGGGAATTTCGAATTATTGAAATCACTTTCTGATGAACTAGGCTTCAAAGTCAACCAATTGGAAGCTATCCAAACGAATGACATCAATATTAGTTCTACAAAAATCAGAATCGCTCTTTCAGAAGGCAGGATCAATGATGCTAACGAAATGTTGGGTTACCATTATCCTTTGACCGGAAAAGTGATCCACGGAAAAAAACTCGGCAGAACCATTGGTTATCCAACTGCAAACATCCATGTTCCTATCAATAAATTACTTCCAAAAAAAGGTGCCTATATTGTGGAAGTTTGGATCGATGGTCAATTCTATAAAGGAATGTTGAGCATCGGAACTAATCCAACTATCGACGACAAAAATCAATCGCTTCATACGGAAGTTTATATTCTGGATTTTGACCAGGATATCTATGATAAGGAAATTACCATCAAATTCAGAGATTTTCTTCATGACGAGATCAAATTCGAAGGTTTGGAAAAACTGGTCGAGAAACTGGATGAAGATAAAAGATCAACTGAAGAATTTCAGTTTTAAGAAACAAAAAGGATAGCAATTGCTATCCTTTAACTTTATATATTCTAATAAAACTTATTTCAAAGTAAATTTAATTTTAGTTCTGATGTCAGAAGAAGAACTTCCTACCAAAGCTTCGAAATCACCCGGCTCAGCAACCCAATCGTGTTTTTTCGGATCAAAGAAGCTCAGGGCTGATCGATCGATCGTGATAGAAACATCTTTGGACTCGCCAGCCTTCAAATAGACTTTATCGAAACCTTTCAACTCTTTCAAAGGTCTTGGCAACGACGATTTCAGATCACTGATGTACAATTGAACCACTTCTGCTCCATCAACTTTACCAGTATTTTTCACATTCACAGTAAAGGTGATTTTATCATCAGCAGTCAATTCAGTTTTATCAGCTTTTACTTTTCCATATTCGAAAGTTGTGTAGCTCAAACCATGTCCAAAGCTGAACAAAGGTTTGATATTCTTGGTATCATGCCAACGATAACCCACGAAAATCCCTTCATTGTAAGTAATGTTGATCGGATCTTTCAGGTCCTTCCCTTTTCCTGCTGCCAATTCTGCCTTGTTTCCTGGATACTCTCCTAAAGCGTGGGCTGGGTTATCATCCAGCTTGACCGGAAAAGTGAAAGGCAATTTCCCGGAGGGATTTGTATCACCAGCCAAAACCGCTGCAATCGCATGTCCGGCCTCTGAGCCTAAATACCAGGATTGCAACACAGAAGGTACTTCTTTGATCCAAGGCATTGCAACTGCATTTCCGGAGATTAGAACAACCGCCAGATTTTTATTCGCTTTTGCCAAAGCTGAAATTACGGCATCCTGATCATAAGGTAGGCCATAACTTTCTCTGTCCATTCCTTCCGCATCCTGATGGTCGCTTTTATTAAGTCCTCCAACGAAAATCACAAAATCTGATTCCTTGGCCAATTTCACAGCTTCGGCAATTAATTCCGCAGAAGAACGGGTCTCTTTAAGATCCTGTCCTGATTTCACACCATTATATTCTCCGCCAACATCGCCAACATAACCTCTTGCATAAACGATTTCAGTCTGTTTTCCAAAACGCTCCTTGATGCCTTCAAGAGGCAAAGTTTCATATTTGACCTTTAAAGAAGAACTTCCTCCACCAACGGTCATCATTTTGATAGCATTCTCTCCTATCACTGCAATTTTCTTTGTTTTCGACAAATTGATTGGTAATGTCGCTTTTTGATTTTGAAGCAGGACAATGCCTTCTGAAGCAATTTGTTTTGCTGCAGCCATATGCTCTTCCGAAGCGATTGAGCCATAAGGCTTGTTCTTGTTCATCGATGTTTTATATGCCAATCCTAAAATTCGCCTTACTTTATCATCCAGCTCTTTGGTTCCGACTTTTCCAGACTTGATCAGATCCAAATAAGGTTTCGCTAAATAATAATTATCATAAGCATTGCTTGTTCCTTTTGACAAACCATTGGTCCACGTTCCGAATTCCAGGTCCAGACCATTATGAATCGCCTGATCCGTATCCAAAACTGCACCCCAATCGGAAATAACAACACCTTTATAGCCCCATTCTCCTTTAAGAATGTCATTCAATAAATATTGATTGTGACTGGCGTGCTGTCCTTTGTAAAGATCATAGGCTCCCATGATCGTCCAGGAATCTCCTTCCTGGACTGCTGCTTTGAATGGCGGTAAATAGATCTCATACAAAGCTCTGTCATCCACGATCACATTACTTGTATGTCTGAAGGTTTCCTGATTGTTCAAAGCAAAATGCTTCACGCTTGTTGCAACGCCGTTCGCCTGTACACCTTTTATGTAAGGGACAACCATTTGGGAAGTTAAAAACGGGTCTTCTCCCATATATTCGAAGTTACGACCATTGAGTGGTGTCCTGTAGATATTGACGCCAGGTCCCAGAATTACATCTTTTTTTCTGTATCTCGCTTCTTCTCCCAAGGATTTACCATAGATAGAAGACATATTCCTGTTCCAGGTTGCGGACAATGCGGTCAAAGCCGGATAAGCAATGATTGAATCGTTGGTCCAGCCAGCTTGATCCCACTCGTCCCAAAGCACTTCTGAACGCACACCATGAGGACCGTCTGCTGTCCATAATTCGGGAATTCCCAATCTTGGAACACCGTGTGAACTGAATTTGGATTGGGCATGGATCAAATTGATTTTTTCCTCCAAAGTCATCCTTGACAAAGCGTCTTCTATACGTTGTTCAACAGGTTTGGAATCGTCTAAGTAAATTGGTGTTGTTTTTTGAGCAAAACCAAACTGTGTCATACAGCTGATCACAGAAAGTAATATTAATTTTTTTATCATAAAATTTACTTTTTTCAAATAGAAATTTTCGAATGCCTAATATACAAATTATTTTATTATCTCAAAATGAGAAAATAAAAAATCATTATGATCTATAAACTTTAACGAAGCTCAGGATTAAAAATAAATATCCATTTATGAATCGAATCTTAATGAACTTAGAATTGGGAATTTTAGGTATTTAAAATTTCTTCTCTTGATTTTTTAGTTAAGGAATTAAAAACCAAATCGTATGAATGGTCAATCAATTTTAGAATCAATTCTTTTTTAAGGCCTTCGCAAAGAACAGAATTCCAATGGGTTTTATTTAAGTGAAATGCGCCGGCTATTTGAAAATATTTTTCTCTGAGTTCCTCGCTCCAAACGGGGTCAGTTTTTACAGAAAATGTTGGCTGAGTACTTTCCAAAGGCAAAAACAAGAATATTTTACCACCAATCTTGAACACCAAAGTTTCGTTATCAAAAGGGAAACCTTCCGTTACAGCTTTTTTGGATAGACAATATTCGCGGATTTCCTCGATTTCCATTTTTTTAATTTAACAATCTATTAGTATAACAATGAATTTAACTTTTCCTAAAAATTGTTACATTATTACATTGATACATTGTTACACTTTTAAAATTTAAAAGTATTCTTCGGTAACTCTTTATTGATTTCGATTTTATTGATCATCATTACATAATCGCTGTCTTTTTTAGGAGAAGACGATTCGATTCTGTAAGGCATCAATAGGTTTCCCACTTTTCTGTAATCGGAATAAGTCAACGTTTCATCTTTCTTGATCTCACGGAAAAGCGAATAATTTTTGATATCAAAATAATAAATGGTTTTATTGACATTCTTCGTCAATTCTACTTTGAAATAGATCTGTTCTCCTATTTTTTCTTTTCCCAAAAGTTCAGCTTCAAAACCTTTGCTTTCATAATCGATAAAATCATTATCAAAATTCTCCGGAATGTAATCTGTATATTGCTGAAGCTTGTTCTGAGCATAGTTCATCGCATAACCATTCTTTCCGTCAAAACCTTCAACAGGTGTTTCTTTTCCTGCTAAAATGATTGCTGTTTTGGTTAGATTTGGGCGCTGCTGGTAGATTTTCATCAGATAAGAATCATTCACGCCAAGCGTTACCCGTCCTTGTATCTGAACCGTATTCAAGAGCTTCCAATTGGTAAGACCTCCGGAACTTTCGATATTTCTATCGATGATTTCCTTTGCGGTCTGTGCAAAAATAATTTGTGAAAATATAATAGCAAAAAGGACGATTATTCTGTTCATTCAAAAATTTTAGGATTTCAAAGATAGGATTTTTATTAAGTTTTGAACTTTTTAGGGATATTAAATCTTACTAAAAAAGATATTAATCATTATAGCAGCAGTTTGGCCTTCTCCAAATCTTCCGGCGTATCAATCCCAATTCCTACAAAATCGGTTTCTACCATCTTTATTTTCATTCCAGTTTCCAAGTAACGCAATTGCTCTAATTTTTCCGAAATTTCCATAGGTGTCATTTCCAATGAAGAGAATTTGATCAAAGCTTCTTTTCGGAAAGCATAAACACCAATATGCTTGTAATACTTGACATTATAAGATATTTCACGATGAAAAGGAATTACGGAACGGCTGAAATACAATGCAAAACCATTATTATCAGTAATGACTTTTACATTATTCGGATTCTGGATTTCTTCAGATTCTTTTAATTGAATCTTCAATGAAGCTAAAGAAACCTCTTTTTTATCATCATTAGAAAAAACATCAATTAATTGCTTCAAAGGTTCTTTTTTGAGAAACGGTTCATCACCCTGGACATTGATGACAATATCACAATTGATATTTTGAACAGCTTCCGCAATTCTGTCGCTTCCTGTTTCGTGTTCGCCTGTCATTACAGCTTTTCCACCGCTTCTGGAAATTTCATCAAAAATAATCTCTGAATCTGTTGCGACAAACACTTCATCAAATAAACCTGTGTCCACAACATTCTGATAGGTAGTTGTGATAATGGTTCTATCACCCAGAATCTCCATCATTTTGCCTGGAAATCTTGTAGAATTATAACGAGCAGGAATAACCGCGATAACTTTCATATTAATGAATATATTTTATTAAAAAAATGACTCCATAAATCCAAGATATGTATAATGTGGAGTAAAAAAATCCAAATCCTAAACTTTTAGCCAGATTATCTTTACATCTTTTTGAGTTTTTGAATATTAATCTCAAAGCTCTGAAATAAATCCAGTAAAGAATGGCTAATAAAAGTAATAAAATCGACCAGAAAAAAACACCTACAAAATAAAGCACAAATAAGGCCGCTATTGTAAATGCAATCCAAGCAAGTATAGACAAAATAATACCTCCGATTCCTTCCGCATCAATGCTTGGAACATCAATGTCTGGAGTAAAATCAGAGGTAGATTTTATTCTCTTATTAAAACTTTCTTTTGTAAAAATCTTGCCAAGATTATCTTTCAATCCAACTCCTCTATATAAACTAATACTTACGAAAAGAAAAAATGCAAGCGCAAGAATAGAAGTTGAAAGAATTGAATTTTGAAATAATGTATGATGAGAATTACTTCCTGAAATCCAAACACTTAAAACCACTAATAGAATAATCACTATTGATGAATAGAAAGTAAACTTGGTTTCAAAAAATATTCTATTTCTCAATTTATTTTAAGTTATCAAGTGCTTGTTCCAATTTCGGAAGACAATCTTTAATATCTTCTAATGAACAACCTCCGACAGAAGCTCTGAACCAAGGAACTGACTTATCATTTCCAAATGCGGAGAATGGAACCAAAGCCATTCCTGCATTATTGATCAGATAGAAAACCAAATCTGTAGAATCTGCCAAAACTTTTCCATCCGGAGTAGTTTTACCAAGATAATCCAATTTGATTGTCAAATAAAGTGCTCCCATTGGCGAGATACTTTCCACTGCAAAACCTTTTGTTTTCAAATCCTGGATTCCTGTGTGAAGTTCCTTTAAGCTTGTATTCAGTTTTTGTTTGTAATCCTCTAAGAATGTATCAACTGCAGAATCATCAGTTAAAAACTCAGCAACTGCTTCCTGTTCGGGTTTTGGTGCCCATGCTCCAACGTGCGTCAAAAGAGCTTTCATCTTATCAATTACCAAACTTGGCCCGAATCCCCAACCTACTCTAACACCTGTTGCGGCAAAACATTTAGACGTTCCGTCGACATAGATCGTGTAATCTTTCATTTCCGGGAAAAGACTTACCGGATTGTAATGGTCTGCACCAAATGTCAGCATTGCGTAGATTTGGTCATACATCAGGTAAAGCGGTTTTTCGTCTGCTCCTCTTCTTTTATTTTCTTCCAAAACCAATTCGCAAATTTCAGATAATTGTTCTTTTGTAAACATTGTTCCGGTTGGATTCAGCGGTGAACAAAGGCAAAGCAAAACCGAACCTTCCAAATGTGGTCTCAAATCATCGGCTGTCGGCAAGAAATTATTAGATTCCTGGGTCTGCACTTCAACTGCATTCGCACTTGTTAAATAAGCATAATGATTATTATTCCAGGAAGGAATCGGGTAAATTACCTTATCACCTTCGTCAACAATCGTTTTGAAAACAGCATAAATCAAAGGTCTGGAACCAGCTGTAATCAAAATATCATTAGCTGAATAATCCAGATTCCAACGTTTTTTAAGGTCGTTGCTCACAGAAGTTCTTAAAGATTGCAAACCGTTTGCTGGTGGATAATTGGTCAGATTATTTTTATAGGCTTTCTCAATTCCCTGTTTCAGTTCCGAAGGAATCGGATAGATATTAGAATTAAGGTCGCCAATTGTAAGATTTGAGATTTGTGCACCTTTGGCTTTCAAATCGTTGACTTCATTTCCGATTTTGATGATTTCCGAACCAATCAGGTTAGATGCGAGTTTTGATACTTTCACTGAGTTATTTTTTGATGTTCTCCCGGAACTTAATCCGGATTTTACTTTTTATGATTTACAAAAGTCTTAAATGTAACTGACTAAATCAAATTACACAACAAAAAAGTTCTCAAAACTAAATTAAATCAGTAATTGAGAACTTTATTTTAAAAATATTTAGATGATATTTTTATCCGATAAAAATTTCCAATTACAAATTGAGGTCCTGTTTCACCTTGGCAATCTTCTCTTCCAATTCAGGAAGCTTTACAACAAAATCTTCATTTGAATTGATGCTGTCTTTTACAGAAACATAGAATTTGATTTTAGGCTCGGTTCCGGAAGGACGAACACAAACTTTAGTTCCATCTTGAGTATAGAAAATCAAGACGTTGGACTTTGGAATATCATCCATTACCGATTTTTCTCCAGTAGCCGCATTCAAACTGGTCTGTTCTTTGAAATCCTTCAATTCCGCAACAGGTGAACCCGCAATTTCTTTAGGCGGATTATTTCTGAAATCGCTCATCATCTGATTGATTTCTTCAGCACCGCTTCTGCCTTTTCTTACAACATTAATCAAGCCTTCGTAATACAACCCTACTTCTTTATAGATGTCGATCATATATTCGTAAACCGTTGTTCCGTTGGCTTTACACCAGGCAGCAATTTCACAAGCTGTTAAAATTGAACCACAGGAATCTTTGTCACGAACGAAATCCCCGGTCATAAACCCGAAACTTTCTTCGCCGCCGCAAATGAATTTTTCCTGACCTTCAAAATCACGAATCATTTTTCCAATCCATTTGAAACCGGTCAACCCGACTTTGCAATCCACACCAAATTTCTCTGCAACATCAAAGAAAACATCAGAAGTCACAATCGTAGAACCAATGAATTCTTTACCAGTGATTTTTCCGGCTTTTTTCCATTGGTCAAGGATATAATAGGTCAGGATTGTATTGGTTTGATTGCCGTTCAGAAGCTGCATTTCTCCTTCAAGATTTCTCACAGCAATTCCTAATCTGTCACCGTCCGGATCTGTTCCGATAACGATATCTGCATTAGTTATTCTTGCCAAATCCATTGCCATTGACAATGCAGCAGGTTCTTCCGGATTCGGGGAATCTACCGTTGGAAAGTTCCCGCTTGGAATCATCTGTTCCTTTACCAAATCTAGTTTAGTAAATCCGGCTTTCTTCAATGCTTTTGGAACAGTTGTGTAAGTTGTTCCGTGGATGGATGTGAACACGATATTCAGATTATCTCTCCCCACATTTTGATAAAGCGAATTTTCCATACAAGCATCAATGTAAACATCATCCTGGTCTTCACCAACCCATTCGATTAAATCGTCATTTCCATTGAATTTGATGTCCTCAAACTTAGTTGCATAAACTTCTCTGATGATATTTTCATCATCCGGCGGAACGATTTGTGCACCGTCATTCCAATATACTTTGTAACCATTATATTCCGGCGGGTTGTGAGAAGCCGTCAAAACGATTCCTGCGTTACATCTTTTATCTCTTACTGTGAAAGACAATTCCGGAGTTGGACGGTGTTGTTTGAATAACAGAACTTTGATTCCGTTAGCTGTTAAAACATCCGCAACAATTTTCCCGAATTCTTTCGAATTATTACGAACGTCATAAGCAATCGCAACTTTGATTTCGCCTGAAAACTGCTGATGAAGATAATTTGCCAATCCTTGGGTTGCCTGACCTAACGTATATTTGTTCAGACGATTGGTTCCAACACCCATTACGCCGCGCATCCCTCCTGTTCCGAATTCTAATTCCCTGTAAAAAGAATCCTCCAAATCTGGAGAATTGGAATCGATTAAAGTTTGTACGGCATTTCTGGTTTCCTCATCAAATGCTTCTGCAAGCCAAAGTTTTGCTTTATCTAATGTTGATAATTCTGACATTATTTATAGTTTTTTGTTTTAATTTATTTTCTTGTTTTCTAAAACCGCCTTTTCAGTGACTTTTAGTTTTTTCGAAGGACTTCCGTAATAAACCAATTTCGAAGTATTACCGATTTTACCTTTGATTTCTTCATCTACGTTCAGTTCTGCATAATTTCCGTTCCGGGAATCGATTTCCAAATCTTTGATATACCAATACGGAGAAATAATACTCGCAGTATCTTTGATATTAAGCTTGGCTAAAGTCGTTTTTCCCAACAGATTAGCCCGGCTTTTATTCGCCATTTCTATCTCTGACTTTTCCGAAATCACTGAACCGATAAATTTAGCATTATCTTTTAAATGAAGTGCAAAATTTTCAACTTTCATCTGACTGGAAATATTAAGTTCCACAGAATCAGCCATTTTAATCACATCAAAAGGATTTTTCCCGTAAATCGTAATATTATAAAAATCAACTTTATCCGTTTCGTTTTTCTCTGAGATTGACAGATTTTTGTCTTTAACCTCAATATTAAGATTATCAAAGAAACTAGGATAAGTTTCTACATTCACAAAATTGTGTGGACTTTGAACATAAAACACTCGGAATTTTCCTTTTAAATCCAGTTTGGAAAATTCAGCCAATTCAACATCTTTGGACTGGATTTCACCTTTTGGTTTTACTTTTCCGCAGGAAACGATTGTTAAGATTAGAAATAAGTATAATAGTTTTTTCATATGACTTTAAAAACCTTCTATTATTAGTTCGTTGATTGTAAAATATATTATCGGCAAAACAATTATAAAGTTTACAAAAAGTAGAATAATTGACATTTTTCTTTTCGTATGTTTTAAAAATTGCTTTTCAAAAATAAAATTGAAAATTATTAATAAAATCAATACTAAAAACCAAAAGCTTTCATCTTTGACTGCTGTAGGAAATTCTTCTCTGACTCTAAAAGTTTTAAATACACGATAATCAAAGTAAAATGAATAAAATATATTAAATAGAATCAATCCAATTTTTAATAGCC
Source organism: Epilithonimonas caeni DSM 17710 (assembly GCF_000426465.1). Lineage (GTDB taxonomy): Bacteria > Bacteroidota > Bacteroidia > Flavobacteriales > Weeksellaceae > Epilithonimonas > Epilithonimonas caeni. Next base: position 211,241 of record NZ_AUFK01000009.1, on the reverse strand, counting down.
AATATTTCATTTATAATTATATCATTTCTTCAATATGATAATTTTTATGCTCACGGTTGGTTCTGATAATCAATTCGCCTAAGAATCCGGCTACGAAAAGTAGACTTCCCAGAATCATCATTGTCAATGCAATGAAAAACCAAGGATTGTTGGCAATCAGATTTCCGTAGATTTTGAAAATATAAACGTCAATTAACTTTGAAACGCCAAGCCAAATCGCAGATAAAAACCCAATGATGAACATCAATGTTCCCGCCGCTCCGAAGAAATGCATAGGTCTGCCACCAAATCTGCTAACAAACCAAAGCGTTACCAAATCCAAAAATCCGCGAACAAAACGTTCCGTCCCAAACTTCGAAGTTCCATAAGGTCTTGCCTGATGCTGAACCGGTTTTTCGGTAATATTTCTGAAACCTGCATTAGCCGCTAAAACCGGAATATAACGGTGCATATCACCGTAAACGTCAATAGATTTTACGACTTGTTTTCTGTAAGCTTTAAGTCCACAATTGAAATCGTGAAGCGAAACGCCAGATACTTTTCTGGCCGCTGCATTGAAGAGTTTTGACGGGATATTTTTGGTCATCACATTATCGAAACGTTTCTTTTTCCAACCGGAGACGATGTCGTAATTACCAGCGGTTACCATTTCATAAAGCTCAGGAATCTCTTCCGGAAAATCCTGTAAATCAGCGTCCATTGTAATTATCACATCACCATTTACTTTTTCGAAAGCTGCATGAAGTGCCTGTGATTTACCATAATTCTTGGAAAATTTAATTCCGTGAATCTGCGGATTCTGGATCTTCATATTTTCTATGATAGACCAGGACAAATCTGTACTTCCGTCGTCTATGAACCAAACTTCGTAAGATAATTTATTGGAACGGCAAACCGTGTCAATCCTTGTGAACAACTCTTCCAGAGAGTCTTGCTCGTTAAGCAATGGAATGATTATAGAAAGATTCATTTTTTATAAAAAGATATTAGATGTTAGATATCAGATATTAGAATTTTTAATTTTAGAGTAAATAATTTATTTAAATAATACCCGTTAATTATTTATTATCCAACATCTTACTCGTAGCGTTTTTTGTTTTTCAAAAAGCCCGCGATGATAATAGACAAAAGTAAATAAAATAGTAAAAAACCACCAAAGACAGCTGATAAAAATTGGAAAGAAAAATAATTTTTGTTCTCCTTTCTAGCAATCTCCCTCGCTAATTTTGCGTCGTTGTAATTATCTTCCAACTCTTTAGCTTTCGTACGGTCTTTTTGATTTGCTGCTTCTACTTTCAGTTTTGCATATGACTCATCCAGATTTTTCATTTCTGTTTGGATGTATTGATGATTCAGCATTTCTCTGGCATCTGTATCAATATAATTAAGGAAAGCGAAAATGGACAACATAGAAAGTCCACCTCCTATGAACAGAGTTACGAAACATTGTTTGAAGGCCTGCGGGTAAGTAATTTTGTTCTCTCCACGCAACCAAAGAACGGAAAGAAATCCAGCCAGAACATACAAGAAAGTCATCCCGAAAGCATTGACCTTCATACTAGTATCGAAATAATTGGCATCTGCGAAGAAATAATAAACCACGAAGAACACCAGCATTGTCGTTAAAAATAAACCAAACCCAACGGCTACAGGATTTTTTGTCATAATATAATCAGATTAACAGATAATAGAAAAAAGATGAAAGACATTAAAAAAAAATCAAATTAAAAATCAGTCGATTATCAATTTTTGGTTGGATTCTTTGGTCTTTCTTCTTCGTTCTTTTCTCATTTTCATTTTAAATTTCTATCTTTGCACCGGCAAGTCCTAAACAACCAGCTCCTGAGAATCCTCCAGGGTGGGAACGCAGCAAAGGTAATCGGTTGTAGCGGTGTGATTTAGGTAGCTTGCCATTTTTTATTTCTATAAGTTAAGAGATTAAGCAATATTCAGGTTTTTGAAATTACTTAATCTCTTAATTTTTTTAATTAAAATTCGAACTCTTCTCCTAGTTTTGGTAAAGAAAACTCGATGTTCTTATCTGAGAAATGCTTTTTCGCATCATCGTGATTGATTTCAATTGGTGGAAATGTATCGAAATGGCAACCAATTACTTTAGGCGTTTTCAATAATTCTGAAGCTGCGAAAGCCGCTTTTCTAGGACACATCGTGTAATGTTTCCCAACCGGAAGAATGGATAAATCTAATTTCCCGAAAACTTGCGGAAACAGGCTCATTTCAGCAGTTACACCTGTATCTCCGGCCAAATAAAGGTTTCTTCCATCAGCAAATCTAAAAATATATCCGGAAGCTAATCCTCCGTAAGAACCATCTGGAAAAGAACTTGTGTGTAATGCCGGAACCATAGAAATCTTCAAACCATCCAACTTGGCAGAACCTCCGAAATTGATATCGATATTATTAGAATGTCCAAAATAACCGCAAATCTCTGGTTGTCCAATTACAGTTGCATCAGGATGATTTTCAAGAACTTCTTTCACATCAGCGATATGGTCGCCATGCGCATGTGTAATCAAGACATAATCAATTTTCTGAGCTTTGATATCAAATCCGGATTGCGCTTTCTGATAATTGTAAAAAGGGTCGGAAAGAATTGTTACGCCGTTATATGTGAACAAAAAACAGTTTTGTCCCAAGAATTTTATTTTCATTTTATATTAAATTTAATCAATTAAAATAATTAAGTCCGAAAGCTGTCAAAACCGCCATCAGGAAGGTCAATATACCGACTTGTTTCAGAAATGGGTCGAGTAATTTTGGTTCGTTTACAGCCATTATGCTTCTCCTTAATTTGATGAACGGGAAAATCAAAATCATAACGATGAAAGGATAATATTTCCCTTGCGCCTGGAATCCGTTGTACATTAGAAAAGCCAACATCAAAAGAATTGGTAATTGCAACAAGACAATCTCATAAATCATTGCTTTCTTGAAACCAATCTTCAGCGCAAACGTTTTTTTGCCAGATAATTCATCATTAACGATGTCTCTCATATTATTCAGATTAAGAACGGCCATACTCAACATTCCGACTGCTGTTGCAGGAAATAAGACATCCCAGCTGAATGATTTGGTAAACAGGAAATAACTTCCGCAAACCGAAACCAATCCGAAAAATACGAACACAAAAATATCTCCCAAACCTAAATATCCATATGGTTTTTTCCCAACTGTATATCCAATCGCTGCCAAAATAGAAGCAACTCCCAATCCGATGAAAATCCAGAACTCTCTAATATTTGCAGGATAAAAAGCAACATACAACAATGCAATCGTTGCTAAAAATGATAAAATTGAAAGTAAGATAACTGCATTTCGCATTTGAACTGCGGTAATTTTTCCAGAAGCTACAGCTCGTTGCTCAGCTTCTCCTATTCTATTTTTGTCCGTTCCTTTTATACCATCACCATAATCGTTGGCAAAGTTGGAAAGGATTTGATATAATAATGTTACGAGAAGTGCCAAAGCGAAAATTCTCCAGTCCCAAGTTTCTCCATTCTCAGAAAGCCTCCATTTTGCGATGAAAGCTCCCATAATAATCCCACTGAGTGAAAGTGGTAATGTTCTAAGCCTCGCAGCTTGTATCCAATGTTTCATTTATTTTATTTCTGTGGCTTTTAAAATCGTTGATTTTTTTCCAAAATCCGCGCTATTTTTTAATTCGAAAACGAGAGAATCATTATCGAAAGTGATATCCATTAAATGTGAGTGTGGCGTTTCCAGATAAATTGTTTTCAGTTCTAAAGTATTTTCACCTTTCCAACGAAAACTATTTGTGATTTTCGCAGGATAAAGTTTGTAACTATCTGTTATAGATTTTCTGTCCGAAGTTGGCTGAATCCACATTGTTTCCTGCTGATTCCATTTTCCTGAAGTGAATTCGAATGGATAAGATTTTCCGTCAATCATTAATTTCATTTCGAGTTTTTGACCATTCGATTTTAATTCTATCGATTGATATTTATCTTTGTTCTCAACGAAATTGAAAGTTTTATCAATTTTCGGAAAGATTTCGCTTTTCAAAGCTGCAATGGAAAGATCATTTTCCAAATCCTTAAGTTTCTGGTAAGCTGATCTATTTTCGGGAATCGCTTTTGGTTGAAATGCTGGTAAAAGATGTTCCCAAACAAGGTTCAATTCTTCCTGAAGATTGTTACTTTCTGCCGTCATAATCACAACTGCATCTTGTTCTGGCAAAACCAACATGAATTGACCGTAAGCGCCATCTCCTCGGAAGGAATTGAAACGACTTCTCCACATCTGATAGCCATAACCCTGAACCCAATCGTTTTCGCTTTTCAGCTTTTCGTCAGCATTTGGATTTTGTAAAATATGTGCAGAACTTGCTTCATTAATCCAATCTTCAGAGATAATTTGCTTTCCGTTCCACTTTCCTTTTTGGAGGAAAAGCTGAGCAAATTTGGCCATATCTTCCGTTTTCACACGCAATCCCCAACCGCCTGTATTAATGCCTTGCGGATTACTTTCCCAATCGTAACCTTTGATTCCAAGTGGTTCAAATAATCTTGGCTTCAAATAATCTGCAACAGTTTGACCAGTCACTTTCTGGATAATCGCCGAAAGCATAAATGTGGCCAACGAACTATAATTGAATTTACTTCCTGGTTTATTATCAATAGGAACAGCCAGATAAGCTTTTACCCAATCGTTTTCGCTTCCACGGATGAAATCAGGTTCTTTCGCCATTCCCGACGACATTGTGAGGAGATTTTGGATTGATAATTCTTTAAGATTATCACTGATTTCTGAAGGTTGTTTATCCGGAAAAAACGAAATGACTTTATCGGTAACTTTCAACTTATTTTCCTGGACGGCAAAACCGATTGCAGTTGCAGTAAAACTCTTACTGCAAGAATATAATCTGTTCTTTAAATCTTTCTGATAAGGATCCCAATGCACATCCGAAATCACTTTTCCGCGCCTGAGAAGCATAAAACTTTTAAACTCGGTGGATGGCAATTTATTTGCAGCTTGTAAAAACTTGACAATTGCTTCCGAAGAAATGCCTTCCTTCTCAGGAATACTTTTTTGCAAAGGACTCTGAGCCGAAAACAAAGCACAGGCAAAAGCCATTTGTGGCAAGATTGCTTTTCTGCAAATAAAAGACGGATTGAACATTAGAAATAGATTTTAAACTAAATTATTTTAAGAAATCCACTGGTCGTCTCCGAAATCCGGTTTACGTTTTTCCAGAAAAGCATTTCTACCTTCTTTTGCTTCTTCAGTCATATAAGCCAAACGCGTTGCTTCGCCTGCAAAAATCTGCTGACCAACCATTCCATCGTCTGTCAGATTCATAGCGAATTTCAGCATTCTGATGGAAGTTGGAGATTTAGCAAGGATTTCCTGAGCCCATTCGTAAGCTGTGTCTTCCAATTCTGCATGAGGAATTACGGCATTTACCATTCCCATATCCGCAGCTTCCTGAGCCGAATAATTTCTACCTAAGAAGAAAATCTCCCTAGCTTTTTTCTGACCAACCATTTTTGCCAGATATGCAGAGCCATAACCACCGTCAAAGCTAGTCACATCAGCATCAGTTTGTTTGAAAATAGCGTGTTCTTCACTTGCCAAAGTCAAATCGCAAACCACGTGAAGCGAATGTCCACCACCAACTGCCCAGCCATTAACCACAGCAATCACAGCTTTTGGCATAAAACGAATCAAACGCTGAACTTCTAAGATATTAAGACGATGTCTGCCGTCTTCGCCAACGTAACCTTGATGCCCACGTGCTCTTTGGTCGCCACCGCTGCAGAAAGCGTGACCACCATCTTTTGGACTTGGCCCTTCTCCTGTCAATAATACAACGCCAATTGATGAATCTTCGTAAGCATCATAAAAAGCATCATATAATTCTGAGGTTGTTTTCGGTCGGAAAGCGTTTCTAACTTCCGGTCTGTTGATAGCGATTCTTGCAACGCCGTTGGATTTTTTATAGGTAATATCTTCGTATTCTTTGATGATTTTCCAGTCTGCCATTGTTTGAAAATTTAGAGTGTAAATATAAGCAGAATTGACGGGGTTTCAAAGGAATTATGCAAATGAGAATAGGATAATTATTTTCAAAATCCATATCCCTATTTCTTTTTAAACGCAAAGTTCGCAAAGATTCTTTGATATTATTGAAAACATTTTAAGGTTCGCAAAGGTACTTCGACAAGGTCAGTATAAACTTCAAACTCAGCAAAGAAAATTCGTTGGTTCGAATCTCGAAAAGTAATCTTGTTTAAACGTAAATCTTGCGCCAGCGCATAAGAGATAGCAATGGTTATCCTTTTGTTTTTTTCTGGGATTCGGGTTCTATCAGAAATACAAATGTTTATAAAAAAACAAAAGATATGAGCCCTTCGACAAGCTCAGGATAAACTACTAGCCCGATCTGCCAGTTTTGTTTACCATGGAGAAAATTTCTTTTATGGACTGAATGAAAGGCAAACAAAACAAAGAGTTCCGCCCCAATAAAAAAGCTCCGGAAAAATCCAGAGCTTATAAATTATATTGTGATCAAACTATTCTACAACCTTGATGGCACTTGCCAAAAATCTGGTTTCTGTTTTTGGTTCTTTGATAGCGTCAATTTCTGCCTGAGATTTTTTGGCGTCTTCTGCGTAATGTTGCAATTCTTTCACAGAAGTGGTTTTGCTTTCTGCGCTGCCTTCCAACACTACAGTTTTACCTTCCAAAGCGGTTGGAACAAAGAATGCGTAATCTTTCATCTTAACGAAGAAAGTTTCTCCGGAATCCGTTGCCAGACTTACCCAACATCCTTTTTTAGGGCAAACGCCGGTCACTTTTCCTTTTACTGAAGTTTTGGCAATTTTTGGTGTTGATTTCAGTTCTTTATTCAACGCGTCTGTGGAAATTGCTTTCTTAATAGCTCTTGCAGAAACATCCTGACCATAGAACTCTCCCACTTTTGCATCGCCAGCAGGCGGACCAGACTGTGCAAATGCTGAAACTGACAAACCGATGAGAACGAATACGAATAATATATTTTTCATAAAAAATTGTTTTATTTTTAATGATGTAAATTTAGAAAATTAATTAAAATGAAAATATTTATTTTTTGATGTAACGAAACTGACTTTTAAATTGTCATATTAATAACAAATCAAAACTATAAAAAATTATACTTATGAAAATAAAACTTTTATCTCTAGTTCTTTTGGCTTCTGTTACCAATTTTTCTTGTATACAAACCAAAAACGGCTCAAATGATGTGATGTTTTCTCACATTTTATCAGATTCCGGAAAAGGCGAAGTGATCGAGAAATCTTATTCGGTTGATTTTGACGAGTTACAGATTTCAACTTCTCTCAGTGCAGAAGTTTATAAATCCAGTGAAGAAAAAATTGTTGTTTACGCTCCTTCTGACCTGATGCAATATGTAGTTGTAAAACAGGAAGGAAGGAAGGTTCAGGTGAAAATCCAATCAGAAGGGAAACTGAACATATCGACTGACAGGATCAAAATTAAAGTTTATGCTAGAGATTTTGACAGATTAGCAGCGAACTCCAGTGCAAGTATTGTCCTGAAAGATGATTTCAAATTCTCTGACCTTGATGTGAAAGTTTCCAGCTCAGGGAATATCAAAGGGAATATCAATGGAGATAATGTGAATATCCAGGCTTCCAGCAGTGGAGACTTCAACGGAGATATAGTTGCAAAAAGCCTTAATATGCAATCTTCTTCATCCGGCGGGATCAGCATCAGAGGGAAAGCTGACAGTGTAAGCGCACAAGCTTCTTCTTCGGGAGACATCAAAGCTGAAGACCTGACTGCGGAAAGCGCAGTTCTCACAACGTCTTCTTCGGCTGATATTACGATCGGTGTTCGTAATAGTTTGACAGCTAGCGCATCTTCCAGCGGGGATATCAATATTGTCAAAAGAGGCGAACTGAATAAAGTGACTAAAAACGAAAGCAGTTCCGGGTCTGTTACTATCCGGTAATTTTATATTAATTTTCTCTCAAACGAAAAGAGACCTGAAATTCAGGTCTCTTTTATATATTTATTAAAATCAAATTCTGATTAGAACTTGATGATATCTTCCATTTTAGCAGTTTCTTCGTTTACCAACTCGTCATCTACCAAGATTTTCCCAGAATGCTCATCAATAATGATTTTCTTTCTCTGAGCGATCTCCATTTGTTTCTGTGGCGGAATTGTGAAGAATGAACCTTTTGGCGCTCCTCTTTCCAGACCTACCACTGCAAGACCTGTAGATGAGCCTTGGCGGATTCTTTGGTAAGAAGCCAACAATCTGTCGTCTATTTTTTCAGCAAATTCCTTGGATTTTTCCAATAGATAATCTTCTTCTTTCTGAGTTTCAGAAATCAAATTGTCCAATTCGTTTTTCTTATGGTTCAAGTGGTTTTTCAACTCCTCGATTTTAGTGTTCAAATCAGCCAAAGTTTCTTTTTTATGGTCTATTTTCCCACCGAATTCTCTGATTCTTTTTTCAGCTAACTGAATTTCCAATTCCTGATATTCTACCTCTTTTGCCAACGCTTCGAATTCTTTATTGTTTCTAACGTTATCTTGCTGCGTTTTATATTTATCAATAAGAGATTGAGCTTGTTTCATCAAGTCTTTCTTGCTGTTGATCTCAGCATTTTGCTCAGCAATTTCAGATTCGAATTTTTGGGCTCTTTTTTCAAGACCTTCAATTTCTATCTCAAGGTCTTCTACTTCAATCGGCAACTCACCTCTTGTATTGCGAATCTCGTCCAAACGGGAATCGATGATTTGCAAATCGTAAAGAGCTCTTAATTTTTCTTCAACAGAAATTTCGTTTACTTTAGCCATATCTATATAAAATAATTAACAGGATTTGTTTTTATTGTCGTTTTAGCGATTGCAAATGTAGTGAATTTTTCGGACAAAATTTCAAATAATTGTTGAGTTACAAATTGTTCTGATTCGAAATGTCCAATATCGCAAATCAGCATTTTATCTTCGCCTGAAAAGAAATCGTGATATTTCACATCGCCAGTCAAATAAGCATCACATTTTGCTGATATTGCAGACTTGATCCCACTTGCCCCGCTTCCTCCCAAAACACCTACTCTTTTGATTTTTTTATCAGTCAAATCATTGTGTCTGATAACATTAAGACTGAATTTTTCTTTAACAAATTTCAGAAAATCCACTTCATCCATTTCCGTTTCCAAATCTCCGAATCTTCCCAAACCAGTATATTGATTTTCGTTTTCGAGAGAAATCAATTGATAAGCCACTTCTTCATAAGGATGATTTTGTTTCATCGCAAAGAGAATCTGGTGCTTTTTATAATCTTCAAATATCACAGAGAGTAGAACTTCATTCGCGTTTTCTCTTTCATTTTGTTTCCCCGTTAAAGGATTTGAACCTTCCAAAGGTCGAAAAGTCCCATTTCCATTGATTGAAAAACTGCATTCATCATAAAAACCGATATTTCCGGCTCCAGCTTCAAACAAAGCATTTTTCAATTTCTCAGCCGAATCAACAGGAACGTAAACTTCCAGCTTTTTCAATTGATTTTGTTTTGGCATTAAGATTTTTTGATTTTTCAAACCAAGAACTTCGCAGATTTTATAATTGACACCCAAATAATCGTTGTCAAAAGCTGTATGAATTGCATAAATCGCGATTTTATTCTCCAAAGCTTTCAGAACAGCTCTCTCGACATAATTTTTTCCCGTAATCGATTTCAACCCAGAAAAAATGATCGGATGAAAACAAAGAATTAAGTTGTAATTCTTTTCAAATGCTTCATCAACTACAGATTCCAAAGCATCATGGGCAATTAGAATTCCTGAGATCTCTCTTCCAGGATTCCCACAAAGCAGACCAACATTATCAAAATCTTCCGCTTGTCTTGCCGGAATTATCCTTTCAAATTCATTTATAAATTCTTTGATTCTCATATTTGGTATTTTTATCTGATAAACAATCGGTCATCAAAAGTAAATTTTTCTATTTTTTTAATTTTGATTTCGGAGAAAACAATATTTCTGGGATTGATGATATAATTGAATTCTCCTTGTACTGCTGCGGAGGGGACCTTCATTATAAGAAACTTATTCTCTTTAAGAAATTTATCTCCAATTTTCTGGGTACTGTCCGGATGTGGAAAATTGTTCCAGTCTTTCGGTAATCGTTTCGTTTCTAAGAGATCCACATCCGGAACCTCTATATGCACAAGACAATAATCTCGCGGTAAAATCCCCAAAGGAATATGCACAGCGATTTCCGCCACACACAAAGCAATAGATTGTGCCGTGTACAATGCAGCGTTTCCTTTGCTGTTCCATCGCCCGCCAGCAATCTCTGCTCCTTTTCCGGAGAGATCTGTGGCATAGATTTCTTTTGAAAGTCTGTATACGATCATCCAAATTATGCTAAAACGCCATGTTCTATGCGAGTCAACTCATCCATAAGAAGCGAGATCCCAAAAACACTACCCAATAGATCCTGTGGCTTTGTTTTTCCCAGTGCAACATTATCAGACTGAAGCCATATCAGGAAATTATCGGCAGAACCAAAAACCTCCTCTCCTCTTTTATAAAGCATTTCTATTTGTAAAATCTTTTCTGATTGCAATACATCAAAAGACTTGTCTTCTTTTTGATAACGGGATAATGTCTTTCCTGAAATATGAAGGAAATCCGCCCAATCCTGCATCGTAAATGGAAATTTTTTCGAAAGACCGTCAAATATTTTAAAAGAAATACCTTTTTGAGCTATGTCCATCAAACCAAAAATACCAACATCATCAAAACTTTGATAGCCATAAGCCATTACAGGCTCCTGAACAGCAATGGTAGAAGGCTCTGAAGTTTTATATTTTTTCATTTTGTAATTTTCTTTTAACAAATATACGACTTTTGTCCAAATAAAAAAGACTTATGTCTATTTTTTTGTTATAAAATTGTCGGATGATTTATTTTTGCTATTTTCATTTATTATTTTAAGTTATGAGAATAAAACCAGAATTCGACCTCATTCCTGAAGTAGGTTGGAGAAAGAAGATCTACGAAATTGTTTATTTGTCCCATACAAAGGCAGGCAAGATTTTCGACATTAGTTTGCTTATTTTGATTTTGTTCAGTACCATTTTACTAATGGTAGAAACGATTCCTATTGTAAGGCTGCAATATTATAAAGAATTCTATTACGCCGAGTTTTTCATCACATTAATATTTACAATAGAATATATTTTGAGAATCATTTGCATAAAAGACCGGAAAGAATATATTTTTAGTCCGTTAGGAATCATTGACTTTCTTTCCATAATCCCATTTTATATTAGTTTATTTTTCCCGATCTGGCATTTTGTCGCTATTATCAGGATGTTAAGAATTCTTAGGATTTTCAGGATATTCAACCTTGCAGATTATATGCACGACGGCAGATTTATTGTTTCAGCATTGAAGCACAGCTCTAGAAAGATCTATATATTTCTTTTGTTCATGATTATTTTCATTGTCATAATCGGCTCATTGATGTACATTGTAGAGGGAGGAAAAAATGGCTTCAGCAGTATTCCGCAAAGTGTGTATTGGGCCGTTGTTACTATCACCACCGTTGGCTACGGTGACATTTCTCCAGGTACGCCTGTTGGTAAAATCCTCTCAATAATCGTTATGCTCTGTGGATATAGCATCATTGCGGTCCCGACCGGGATCGTGACATCGGAATTTAGGAAACAGAAAAAAAATAATTTTCAGTGTCAAAGATGCGGAAACCAAGATAATGATGAGGATGCAAGATATTGCAAAACATGTGGAGAAAAAATAATTTAAAATAATTTAATTTCACTTTACAAATAATTAAAAATAAACAATTACATTTGAATAATATAAAATAATATTTGAAAAATAGTCAGATAACAATTTAAATATGTTCCGATGAAAGGTATTAATTTCATACTTTGGGTTCTTCTTATAAATTGTTTGTGTGGTTGCTCATCAACCGCATCAGTTTCTGTCAATCATTCTTCTGAAATCCTTAATGTAAAACATCATACTTACAAAACCATAAATTTTCCAACTTCCGATGAGTTGACAGTTTATGCTGACTATTATTCAGGCAATGGAAAACGAAGCCCATTGATCATCCTTTATCATCAGGCAGGTTTCAGCAGAGGAGCTTTTAGGGATATTGCTCCCAGGTTGGTAGAGCTAGGCTTCAATGTTTTGGCTGTTGACCTTAGAGCCGGAGATATGGTAAATCATGTTATTAATCTTACCCAAAAGGAGGCTTTAAAAAAAGGAAAATCTACCGCATTTACAGATGTCATCCCTGATTTGGAAGCAACCTACGACTATGCTAAAAACAAGTTGAAAGCAAAGAAAATAATCTATTGGGGCAGCTCTTATTCGGCATCGCTAGGATTTTATATGGCTGCAAAGCATCCATCAGATTACAAGGCCCTTATCGCTTACTCTCCCGGGGAATATTTCAAGATTGAAAATAAGAGCATTTCCGCTTTTGCAAAAGATGTCAAAATCCCGGTTTATATTTCTTCTGCAAGAAATGAAGAATCAAATTGGAGGCCCATATACAATGCATTAGAAACAAAAAAAGATTTCTACCTTCCTTCAAAAACCGCTGGACACCACGGTACATTTACACTTTCCTCCTTTTATGACGATGCTGAAGAGAATTGGCAAACCATCATTCCTTTTTTGAAAAAATTGAAATAAAATCTTCCTCATTCTCAGAGAAAGTCCGTTTTGCTTCTTCATAACCGATTTGGAAAATTTCTTTTAATCTTTGTGGTCTTCTTTCAAAAGTCCCGTATTTTGAAAGTTTCTTGGATGTGATGAACCAATCGCAAAAAGCAAATTTGTAAATTTCTGTCCTGTGTGATAATAGTTCGTAGGCGCGCGTTGTAACAGAACGGATACTTCTGAGATCATTCAGTTCCACATCCTGCGGCGGCGTAACATAAACACCGATCATCTTATCACATTCATTATGAATAACATCTGCAGGAAAGTTATTTAAAACACCTCCATCGCTGTACATTTCTTTGCCTATAAAATATGGTGTGGAAATCCCCGGAATACAAGACGAGGCAATGATAGCGTCAACCACTTTATAATTTTTCTCGAAAACTTTTTGCTGTCCTGTAATAAGTTCCGTGGCAACAATCCTGACGTCTTTACTCAAATCTCCCACAGTCATTTCTTCAAAAATAGGATTGAGATAAGTTGAAAAAATTGCTGACGAAACCAAACCCGGCTGGTTGAATGTAAAATGTTTCCAATTGAAAAAGTAAACCGACTGAAAAAAATCCAAAATCTCTTCCGGAGATTTTCCAAACGCATAAAGAGAACCTACGATAGAACCAGCACTACAACAAGAAAGAATATCTGGCTCGATATTTTTCTCTTTAAGAAATTTCAAAACACCTGCATGGGCCAGACCACGCGTTCCACCTCCTGAAAGTACCAATCCTATCTTTGAATTTTCCATTAAGTAAAATTATAAAAACCACAGATTCTTCTGCGGTTTTTAAATATTAAAGTTATGTTAATCCTATCAATCTAAAACTAATTTTTTCACTTCTCCATTGGAAGTTATGATATGATATTCATTTTTAATTGGTTCATCTTTTTCATAAACAAAGCTCACCTCCATTACAAACTGCAACCCCACAAGAGACGTATCTTTATTCATTACAGAATCATAAGAATTAGATTTTTGCGCATCATAATAGAATGTTGAACTTTTTCTTTGTTCCCGTCTCACAAATGTCCTGTCAGAATGATAATCTTCAGAATAATTAACATTGGAACTTTCGTAAGCCTGATAGGTTTTATATTGTTCCTTCGGTTGTATGCTGTAAAAATTGACTGAAATTTTTGGTTTAGTTTCTTTAAAATTACCATTTAGCTTTCCTTCCAGATTTCTTCTTTTATCATTAATTCTTACAGCTTCTTCAAACATCTGTTGGTAGATGTCATCTGTATTATTCACGTGATATTCTATTTTAACAATGTTGAATATCTGAAATTGAGAAGCCAAATCCACAATTTCATCAAATTTAGTAACATCATCTAATCGGAAAATAATATTTTTCTTTATCTCAAAACCTTTGTCTATTTGTGTTGCATTGATATCTTTCCCTTCTTGATTTACTTTGTAATCATAAATCTTTGTTTGAGTAATAAAATCCACATAAAAACTATCCAGATTATCGGTTTTGATCCTCATTTTTTGTAATTCTGATTTAAATTTCTGAATCCTGTTGTTAATTTTACTATTACAATCTTTCACATCCGCTCCTTCCTGATTCAGACCAAGAGTTACAACATAAGAATCTGCTTTTACATTATTAAGTACATTGATTTTATAAACCTCAGAATTTTTAGAAGAGATGATTTTTTGAACATTTGAAGATAGGGATTTACCTTCCGAATTGTAAGAATTACCATTGCTCCCATAAATTTGATTCCCGCTCATTTGAGATTTTGCAAACATTGAAAATAGCAGGCTTGCTAGTAAGATTTTTGTCTTCATTTATTAAATATTTTATTGATAGCTTTTTTCTTTCATCTTTATTAAAAACTAATATTTCGACAGTTCTATTTTAATCAGTTTGTCCATTCTTTTTATCTGGTATTCGCCTTTTCGTCTTTTGACTATAGAATGATCCTGCATTACTTCTATGGCTTCATACGGTGGTAGCGATTTGCCACTCTCTTCAGTGTGTCCGTCTACAAAGCCGGATAGTTTTATTGTTCCCAAATCGATGATTTTGCTTGCATCGATATTATTATCAGCATAGACAGGAATGAACGTAGAAAAAGACTTTTCTTCCGGAAGATACTTATCTTCTAAATCAACAAGTATGTAAACATCAGGAGGAAATTGGTATTGATGTCCGCAACTTATACATCCATAACTAATATGTAAAGTATATTCTTTGGTTTCTGGAGAATACTTTAATGATTTTGTAACACTGCCTACATCGTAATCATTTATGTAGAAATCCATATTCTTGATGTTGTACAAATTACTTTTAGAATCTATCTTAAACTTATAGGTATAAAACCAGACAATCCAATCCTGAGCAAAAACAAAACTTGGAATCAGGATCAAAGAAATCAGAATAACATTTTTCATATTTTATATTTTAAAATTAATAAGGCAATATTAAAAACATCAGTCACTGAAGCTTTGGTAAAACTGCTTTCCCTTTGCTGTAAAGTTTTTCTTTATATTTACAGTAGTTTTACAGTAATCATTATTCACTTAAAATTACTTTTGTACAAAGATTAAATGACCGAGTTAGAAGTTTTTGCAGAACTGAAAAAAGAAGTGCTTTTGACCTATCAAAAGCATTATCCCTTTTTCTCAGGAACCTGGAAAAATTTCAGTTCAAAAGACATCTTACAGCTCATCGATCTGATTGAAAAAGAACAGAGAAATACCGTCAGTGAAAAATGGGTTTATACGCATCTAAAACCAGATTCCAATGAAAGGCTCCCGAGAAAAGATATGTTGGATATTTTTTCAAAATTTTCGGGATATTCGGGTTGGGATGAATTTCATAGTAAAATAAAAAATTCAAATTTTGAGAGCTCTAAAGCCAAAACTCAAAAGACTTATTATAAAAATTGGATCTTCATTATTCCGGCATTTTTTATTCTTGGTTTAGGATCATTCTTTTGGTTAAGGAAATCAGCGAAAAAAGAAATATCAATTATAAATGCTTACAGTGGAAAAGAAATCCCGAATGATGAAATCAAAATTTATGATGTTACGGACAGCATCAAGAAGAATCTAACTGTAGAAGAAAAATCAACTGTAAAAACTGAAAAAGACAGTTTGAAAATTGTAATAGAAAGTCCTTTTTATCAATCAAAAATTGTAAATATCTCCGCTGATAAATCGAAAACAGAAATCCAATTACAGCCAAACGATAATGCAATGATGATCAAAGCTTTCCTTTCAGCTGATATAAAAGACTGGGAAACCAGAAAAAAACAGCTTAATAATATGCTTTCTGAAAACATCGAAGTTATATTGATGCTGAGAGATAATCTGGGTTCAGAATATTTTGACAAAGGGGATTTTATAAAACAGATTTTGATTCCGACAAACCGCCTCAAGAAATGGAAGATTGTTGAGATTAAAAATGAAGAAGAAAAAGTTAACTTTATAAGAATTCAGGAAGAATGAAAACAACGATTTACATATTCTTTTTAATTCTGCTTTTTTCAAACGGAAAAGCACAGCAAAGTCAATCTGTTGATTCGAAAAATAGCATTTCTAATAACTTCAATAAGCAACAGATTTCTGCTTATCAGAATGGTTCTTTGGAGAAATTCGAACAGTTTGCTGAATATTTTAATCTGATTCAGGAAACTCAAGATTCGGAATTGAAGGAACAATTAAAGCAAAATGTTTTTTCTTTATTTGAAAATCCAGAAACAGAAATAATCGATTTTTTTGCTTCAAACGAAAAAATAACTGTTCGTCAATTCTTAAATAAATATCAAAATTCGAATCAAATCATAAAAGTGATTTCAATGAAAAGTGATGTTTCTATTTTTCAAAATTTCTGGATTAATATTTATCAGATTATAGATAATTCCGGAGAAATAATTACTTTGAAACAGACTATTATATTTCAAAAACAGAAGAAAAAATTCGGAAAAAACTCAAAAGAAGTTTGGGAAATAAAATTGGGGACTTTAGAATTATAAACAAAAAAAACGGACAAAATTAATTTGTCCGTTTTCTAATTTAATTATTTGGCATCATACAATTGTAAAATTTTAATATAATCCTCTTCTGTACGAGCTGAATCAACTTTATCCATTAGATCTGGATATTGTTTGAATATCTTTTTTATTTGATTTTTAGAACTATCAAAAAAACCTTTAAAAATAATATTCTTATTATTATCTACTAAGTATCCTTTTATAATAACCTGAACACTTAGCGCAGAATTTACATAATCTTTATACCAATTTATTTTTTTTCCTTCAAAAAGAACTTTTACCAATCCTGCTTCTTCTCCAAATTTATCAGTCGAAGCAAAGAATTCATGAAAGCTACCATCTGCAGGATTCTGGATTTTAATATATTTTATTTTTTGAGGTTTAACCATTGTTTTGTTTCCAGCATCATTCAGCATTTGGATGTCAAACAAGATTGTCATATCCGAATATTTCTTATTCGAAAAGATCCCGATATTTCTGACTTTTCCTTTTATAATATCGTTAGAAGTCTTTAAAATATATTCAACAGGAAAATATCTGGTATTATTTTCTTTCTCTTGAGAAAATATTTTTAAAGAAATCAAACATAAAAATATAAAAACCAGTTTTCTCATAAATAATTAAATATGAATCACCTCTCCATAAGCAGCAGCAGCAGCTTCCATTATCGATTCTGATAATGTTGGATGCGGGTGAATAGATTTGATAATATCGTGGCCTGTTGTTTCCAATCTTCTCGCTACAACCGCTTCCGCAATCATATCAGTAACGCCGTCTCCAACCATATGACAACCCAGCCATTCTCCATATTTCGCATCGAAAATCACTTTGATGAATCCATCAACATCGCCATTTGCAGTTGCTTTTCCAGAAGCTGAGAAAGGGAATTTACCAACTTTGATTTCATAGCCTTTTTCTTTGGCTTGCTTTTCTGTCAAACCAACAGAAGCAATTTCCGGATGGCAATAGGTACAACCTGGGATATTTCCGTAATCAATAGGTTCTACGTGAAGACCTTTGATTTTCTCCACACAAGTGATTCCTTCAGCAGAAGCAACGTGGGCCAAAGCCTGAGTTGGGATGATGTCACCAATGGCGTAATAACCCGGAACAGAAGTCTGGTACCATTCATTAACCAAAACTTTTCCTTTTTCAGTTTTGATTCCAACTTCTTCCAGACCAATTCCTTCTAAATTAGCAGCAATTCCAACAGCAGAAAGTAGAATATCAGCTTCCAATGTGATTTCTCCTTTTGCAGTTTTTACTTTCGCTTTAACCCCTTCTCCTGATGTATCAACAGATTCTACAGAAGAATTAGTCATTATTTCGATTCCAGCTTTTTTCAGAGATTTCTCAACATGTTTTGAAACTTCTTCATCCTCCAAAGGAACAATGTTTGGTAAAAACTCCACCACAGTAACTTTGGTTCCCATGGAATTATAGAAATCTGCAAACTCGATTCCGATAGCGCCAGAACCTACAACAATCATAGATTTTGGTTGTTCCGGAAGAGAAAGCGCTTGTCTGTATCCGATTACTTTTTTACCATCTTGAGGAAGATTTGGCAATTCTCTGGAACGTGCTCCTGTTGCAATAATAATATGGGTTCCGGAATAGTCAGTTGATTTTCCTTCTGCATCTACAACAGAAACTTTTTTACCAGCTTTCACTGTAGCGGTTCCCATAATGACATCCACTTTATTTTTTCTCATAAGGAAAGCGATTCCACTGCTCATTTTAGAAGCAACACCTCTACTTCTCTGAATTACTTTTGTAAAATCGAAGCCTGGATTTTCAACTTTATTAAGGCCATAATCTTCAGCGTGCTTCAAGTAGTTGAAAACATGAGCAGATTTCAAAAGGGCTTTTGTTGGGATACAACCCCAGTTAAGACAAATTCCACCAAGATTTTCTTTTTCGATGATGGCAGTTTTGAAACCTAATTGAGCAGCTCTGATTGCAGTCACATAACCGCCAGGTCCACTTCCAATAACAATGATATCGTAGTTCATGTGATTAAAAAATTTTATGCGAATTTACGGAAAATTATTGGAAGCATAATATGACAAAAAGCAACTCTTGGAGTTGCTTTTCAAAATTTAATATTCCTGAGATTACTTTATTTGTTCATAACTTTCAATCAGTCTGATGAATTCTGAACGATACCCGTTTTCATCATTTGATTTTCCTTGTTTCGCCAAATTAATGATTTTATCAAGGTCTTTGTCTTTGATGAATTCTGATTGTCTCAAAACCAATCCAAACCAGACAACAGATGATGCAAATTTGAAATCTGAAGAAGCATTATTAATCTGATTTTTAGAATCTTTTATAGTATGAATTAATTCTTTACTTTTATCTTCATCAGGATTTTTATATCGGAATTTGACCGTTGCTAATTCGTCTCCAAATTCATTGTGAGATTCTGTTTTAGAATATTTCAAATCAACACTTTCCGGAATGAATTCTGAATCTGAACCGACTGGAATAATTTCATAAATAGCTGTAACTGTATGGCCAATTCCTAATTCTCCTGCATCAATTTTATCATTTTTAAAATCTTCATTATTCAGTTTTCTATTTTCATAACCAATTAATCTGTATAATTTTACGAACTTCGGATTAAACTCAATTTGAATCTTGACATCTTTAGCAATCGCATACATACTTCCCGCAAATTCTTTTCCCAGAAACTTATTGGATTCCTGCATATTATCGATGTAAGCATAATTTCCGTTGCCTTTGTCAGCCAACATTTCCAAGCGATTGTCTTTATAATTTCCCATTCCAAAACCAAGACAGGTTAGGAAAATCCCGGATTGTCTTTTAGCTTCAATCAATTTTTGAAGCTCAGAATTATTAGAAATTCCTACATTGAAATCACCGTCTGTTGCCAAAATCACACGATTGTTTCCATTTTTCACAAAATTTTCCTGGGCCAGTTTGTAAGCTAATTCAATTCCTTGTCCACCTGCTGTACTTCCGCCTGCACTGAGATTTTCCAAAGCAGTCAGGATTTTTTCTTTATTTTTAGCTGAAGTCGGTTCCAAAACCACGCCTGCACTTCCAGCATAAGTTACCAAAGCTACTTTATCTTGTGGACGAAGTTTTTCTAGTAAAACTTTGAATGACGATTTCAGCAATGGTAATTTATTTTGCTGATTCATAGAACCAGAAACATCGATCAGAAAAACCAAATTAGAAGCAGGTAATTCTTTCTCATCCATTATTTTACCTTGTAAACCGATTTTTAGAATCTTATGTTTTGGATTCCAAGCGCAATCATTGTACTCTGTATTGATTGAAAAAGGCTGTCCATTTTTGGGTTGTGGATAATTGTATTTGAAATAATTAATCATTTCTTCAATCCTCACAGCATTTTTATCGACTTTCTGCCCGTTATTTATCATTCTTCTGATGTTGGAATAAGCTGCATTATCAACATCAATCGAAAAAGTGGAAAGCGGTTCAGCCTTGGTTAATTCGAATTTGTTTTCTTTCCATTCGTCATAAGATTCTTGATTTTGAACAGGTTTTAAATTATTCAAAGATTTGATTTCATTTTTAGAAATACCTTTTGTTTTGATGACAACTACTCCATTCATTCCACGTGAACCATACAGAGAGGTTGCAGCTGCATCTTTCAAAACTTCTACATTTTTGATTTTATTGGCATCAATATTTTGCAGGTTTACGTTTTGATAAGGGATACCGTCAATAACATATAAGGGTTGGTTATTTTGATTTAAAGATGTTACCCCACGAATCGAAAGATTATCAGGAGCAAAATCTGCCAGATTAAGATTTGGAGAAACATTAATTCCAGCAACTTTCCCTTCCAATTGTTGATTTACAGTTGTATTTACATATCCTAAACTTTTCTGTTCTCTTTTGATTCCCATTGCATTTACAACAATAGGTTCTACTTCTTTTGTTTTTTCAGTAGTTACATAATTTTGTTTTACTGAAGGATTCATTATAATATTTTCCCTTACTTCATTTGTAACTATTTGGGAAGGCATTGGTACTGGTGCAGAAATAATGGCACTTGGAGCTATTGGCACTGATGTAGAAATCTCATCTTCCGTTCTTACATTTTGATAAGCAATAATATCTTTCGCCTCAGAAGGTTTGATCGGATTTTTCACCAAATTTTCTTCAAAAGTTTTATTGATTTCCTGAGCTTTTTTTGCAGTTTCTATTTGGTTTGGATTGACTGGTTTCCCTTCGATTCTATCAGCGACTTGAGGCTTAATATGAACTTTATCATCTTTCATAAAATACAAAACACCAAACGTCAAAGCCAATCCCGCAGCAATTCCGTAAGGAAACCAAATCGGGATGATCCTTTTCTTATTTTCTTTTTTATCTAATTTCTCTTCAACTTTTCCCCAAACTTTTTCAAAAGCAGGAAATGTTGGGTTTTCCTCTGCTGATTTCCCAGCATCACTGAACATTTTATCAATATCTTGATTTTCCATTTTTTTAAACTTTAAGAATTAATTGTTTGAAGTTTCACCAATTCCTGCAATTTTTTGCGGGCAAAATTCACCTGAGATTTGGATGTACCTTCTGAAATAGAAAGCATCTGTGCAATTTCTTTGTGAGGATAGCCTTCCATCGCAAACAAATTAAAAATCGTGCGACAACCTTCCGGAAGGAAATTGAGAAGTGACAAAATCCCTTTTTCTTCCGAAACATTTTCTGATTCGGAATCTGGTAAATCCACAAAATTCTCTTCAATAGAAATCGAAAACGGTTGTTTCTTGCGAAGCTTCTGAAGACATTGATTCACCACAATTTTCTTTGCCCAAGCGTCAAAAACCTGAAAATCTTTGAGTTGTTCCAGTTTTGTGAAAATAATGTAGAAAGAATCGGCCAAAGTTTCTTCCGCATCCTCGTCGTTTTTCAGGTAACGTTTGCAGGTTGCGAAGAATCGACCTGCATATTCTTCATAAAGGTTCCGCTGTGCGTTGCGGTCTTTATTTATGCATCTTATGTAAATGTCGTGTTCCATACATTGGCTTTTATAAGGAAAGATGCAATAGTTTAAAAAAGGTTGGAATTATTTTGAAAATTTATAAAAAACTTTTAATTCAAAGTTCAATATTCCATAATTATTACATTATAAAAAAAATACCATCTTAAAAAGACGGTATTTTTTATTTATTTTTTCAGCAAATTACTTTGCGTAATTATCTGTATAATCTTTTTGTGAAGCTACGATCACTTTCTTAGCGTGATCTGCACCATAAACCAGATCGATCTTAACTTTTGCCGGCTCTGTCGGCAGGTTTTTATAACTTAAGAAATAATGCAACAAACGATTGATCTCTGCTTTTGGCAACTCAGAAATGTCTCTGATATGACCATAAACCTGATCTTCTACCAAAACAGCGATGATCTTATCATCTGCCTCTCCTTTGTCAATCATCTGAAAACCTCCGATAGGAATAGCTTCCATAAGAATGTTACCGGAAGTGATATTATGCGAACTGAGAACACAGATATCCAACGGATCATGGTCACCTTCTGTAACATCTGTGGCTCCGGTTGCCACTGCCAGATTTTTAACTTCTTCTTCACAATAAGTTCTTGGAACAAAACCGTACAAAGCAGGAATAATATTGGAAAATTTCTGTGGACGGTCTACTTTAAGATAACCCGTTTCTTTATCTACTTCATATTTTATAGTATCTGTAGGAACAATTTCCACAAAGACATTGACAACCTCCGGAGATTTTTCCCCAGCCGAAATCCCATGCCAAGGATGTGCTTTAAAATTAGGAATCATGTTTATTTTATATTATTTTGTTAAGTTCTTTTCTAAGATTCTCGATCGTATCTGAGATATAATCCTCTGAGTTGACATAACTCATTAGAAAAATAGTTTTGAGATCTTCTAATCTTGAGTTTTCGTTCAGTTCTTCATAAGTCTTGTGAAGCAATTGAAGAACATTGTTCTTACTCGTCAGGATGTCCTGCCAAGATGACCTGGAAATATATAACTGCTGAGAAGAGTTGTATTCAAATTCCTCAGTGATATTTTTCTCTGTAAGGAAAACAAACTCGTGTGGCTCAAGGTCTTTATCAAATTTCATCACAAGATTTGCCGGTTTCAGACGTTCCAGAAATAAGGTCATTCTTTCCAGGGCCTGCAATTTTATTTCACTATTGGATCTAGTTGCCAAGAAATTAATTTCCTGTTTTTTGAGTCTGACAAAACTGTTTACAAATTGTTTTGCAAAAACCAGGAAAGGCAATGCGATGATAACTGCAACAGCGTAAGGTAAATAATCTGAATCAAACATATCTGAAATCGGTTTGCAAAACTAAGACTTTTTGAGCTAAAAAAGAATTTTTAATTAAGAAACAATATTTTCTTGACGATCTGTTTCAACACTTCTTTTTTGCTATTCTGAATACACGGATAGGGTCTGAGTTCTGGACGAAACCCTCGGAAAAATTCTTCTACAGCAGGAATTTCACTACCTTCAAAATCGAAGATCTTGGTCTCTATATTCTCAGATATTACTTTATCTATCAAATAAGACGAACCGCTCAACTTGACATATTCTCTTTCATTATAAGTGCCCAGCAATGCCAAAGAATACTTTTCCCTGTAAACAGCGATCATATTGATCAGTTTTTTATGATAGAAGAAACCATAAAAATCCAACTTGTCATTGTTGAAGAATTTTGAGAAAAGGTCAATAAACTGCTCCATGTCTTTTCCGTCTGCGCCTAAACCTGTACTACGCATAAATTCTTTAACAACTTGTAAATCAAAGTTTTTAATAATTTCAGAATTATCTAAAACTTCCCGATCCAACCTTAGTTTCCTTTTCCTTTTAGGAGAATATTTTTGTCTTACGGTTTCATATCTATCAGGAAATATCAGAAAATTATTTCTTCTTTTCAATGGTTTTGAAAAAGAGTTGGAATCATTGTAAGTATAATATCTGATGACATAATTTTTAAGAAGATATTCGTGTAACTTGTCATTGATATCAGGTAAATCGGTTATAGAAAAAATACCTAATTGCTGACAAAGCTTCGGATTGTGAACAACCTTCACACCCATCTTTTTCACAAATGGAACAGGCATCACCGCCTCATAATCATTATAGACAAGTAATTCCCAATTTTTATCTGCACTAATATCTAAGAAAATACGTTCTGCATAAAATTTTTTCTGAACTGAATTTTTTATACAGGCATTATATTTGTCAAAATCGATCTCGTGGTATTTCAATCGTCTTATCATAGGATTCCTTCTTCTTTGAAACTGTAAAATTTGTTTTGTGCAATGATGATATGGTCCAGCAGCTCGATCTCCAATAATTGACCAGCTTCATTTATTTTTTTTGTAATATTAATATCTTCCTGACTTGGCCTCAAGCTTCCTGCCGGATGATTGTGCGCAACAATGATCCTTGTGGAAAAATGCTCCAAAGCTGTTTTGAAGATCACTCTCACATCAGCTATAGAACCTGCAATTCCGCCTCGGAAAAGACAAGTTTTGTAGAGTATCTTATTTTGATGATTAAGAAATATTGCCCAGAATTCTTCCGTTGATAGGTCAGACAAATGTGGTTGTAAAACCTCGAAAACATCTTTGCTGCCGGAAATCTGCTGCCTCTCCAAAACTTCCTGCTGAGATCTTCTGTTCCCGATTTCCAAAGCTGTTGCAATAGAAATGGCTTTTGCCTCACCAACTCCTTTGAATTTCATCAGATCCTTTATTGATAACTGGCTGAGTCGATGCCAATTGTTTTCCACCGAATTCAGAATTCTTCTAGCCAATTCCACAGCAGATTCTTCCCTATTTCCACTTCCCATGATGATGGCCAACAGTTCCGAATCCGAGACTGCGGCTTTTCCTTTCAACAGGAATTTTTCTCTTGGGCGGTCGTCTTCCGCAAGGGATTTGATACTCATTTGTGTTTAGTATTTTTTTCTTTTAATGGGAAAACTTTAATAATATTTAGATTTATATTTTTTGTTATTTCAAAAAACTTATATGGATTTTCAGCTTTATTTTTGGGAAGGATTTCAAAACTTAAACTTTTAATTACAGCATTTTTAATACAACAATGTGACGGATTTGTCCAAAAAATAAGATTATTGAAACTCTTTATTTTTGGGCTTAAATCATTTCCTTCCTTATCATAAACTTTCGGCTTTGTGTAAGTACTATTGAAAGTCCATTCATTTATATATCCTATGCCGTTTTTATCAACCTCCAAGATATTATCTTTTACATTTGCAAGAACCAAATTAACTTTTCCATTATAATTATTTGGAACTATAATCCTTAATGTTGGAGAATAGAAATAAATATTGAAAATCAATAGACCTATACAAGATAAGATTATAAAAAAAGAAGAGAATAAATATTTCTTTAATATGAATGTGAAAATCATCGATAAAATTGCGCATATCAAAAAAATTCCAAAAATTAAAATTATTCCAAAAAAAAAATCCCGGAAAAAACATTCCGCCTGGGAAATCTTTGATTTGAAATCCGGTAATTATCAACAAGATAAAAAATGAAATTTTTAAAACTATCTTTATCTTAATATTTTTCATCACAAAACGATCTGGCCATCCTTCATCACAAGTTTTCTGTCTGTACTTTCCGCCAGAATAGCATTATGCGTCACAATAACAAAGGTCTGCTGGTATTTGTCCCTCAAATCAAAAAACAACTGATGAAGTGCATCTGCATTTTTGGAATCGAGGTTTCCGGTTGGTTCATCGGCAAAAATAATCTTCGGAGAATTGATGAGCGCTCTGGCAACTGCAACTCTTTGCGCTTCTCCTCCAGATAGCTCCGATGGCTTATGATGTAATCTGCTGGCGATATTCAGATCTTCAAAAAGAGAATGCGCTTTTTCAATGACTACTTTTTCCGCAATTCCTCCGATTCTTGTTGGCAACAAAACGTTTTCCAAAGCCGTGAACTCTGGTAACAATTGATGATTCTGGAAAACAAAACCAATATTTTTATTTCGGAATTTGGATAATTCTTTATCTTTCATTTTAAGATAGGAATTGCCGTCCAAAGCAATCTCGGTTCCGAATTTATCAATATCAGAAGGTTTGTCCAGAGTTCCCAAGATCTGAAGTAATGTTGATTTTCCTGCTCCGGATTCACCAACGATAGAAACCACTTCGCCAGATTTTATGTGGATGTCTACACCTTTCAGAACTTCCAAAGTCCCATAGAATTTGTGTATATTTTTTGCTCGAATCATAATATTGCATTGGCCTCTGGCAAATTGCTTTTAGCTTTTTTTTATTTTAAATTGTTAAAGTGAATTTCTCTCGAATTAAACAATTTGTTTGATCTGATAAATCTGTGAGAAATAAAAAACTTATTATTTTGAATCATCTATTTGATTCTTGTGTCTTTTCTAAATCTTGGTCAATTTAGCAAATTTAAGGATAAGATTTTTCTCGCCTTCATTTTTGAAGATCACTTTTGCCTTGATATTCTGTGGGTCGGTTCCATCTAAAAACTCAACGGTTCCAACGCCGAAACGGTCATGTCTTACATTGTCTCCAACTTGGATATCTTCTGAGGATGAACCACTTGGGTTGATTATCCTGGCCGTTGCAACAGGTTTCAGCTGCTTTTTTGGAGGAGGGACATTGATGTTTCTTTCCAGCGTTTTTTTCTCTTCTTTCTTCTTGAAAAATCGAGGTTCTGAAGGTGTCTCGTCAAAAATACTGGAATCGAGTCCGGAACGATTGATGAATTTCAGTTCTGTGACAGGATTTATCATTTCAACATATTTAGCATCGATTTCGCTTAAGAATCTTGATGGTTCTGCATCGGTAATTTTTCCCCATTGGAATCTGGAAACCGCATAAGTAAAAAACACCTGTTTCTCGGCTCTTGTCAAAGCCACATAAAACAAACGTCTTTCCTCTTCCAATTCTTCCCTTGTGGATGAACTCATAAAGCTAGGGAAAAGATTTTCTTCAAGTCCAACTAAATGAACGACAGGGAACTCCAAACCTTTTGACAAGTGGATCGTCATCAAAGAAACTTTATCTTTATCATCGTCCTTATCATTTTGAGTATCAGAAGAAAGTGCAATGTTTTCCATAAAGTTGGACAAACTCGGGTCTCCTCCTTCAATCTGAATTTGTTCCTCGATGAAACCCTGCATCGAGTTCAGTAGTTCCTGGATATTTTCTACTCTGGAAATTCCTTCCGGTGTTTGGTCTTCTTTCAGAAACTTGATCAGTCCACTTCGTTTCGCAACTTCCATTGCAACATCATAGACATTATCCGTTTTCAACATTACCTGGAAGGCTTTTATCATGGCCCAAAAATCTCCCAATTTTGTTAAAACCCCGTTATTAAGACCCAATTGCGGTGCATAAAACCCGAGATTATCAAGAACCTGAGCGACCGGAACATTTTGCGAATCTGCAAAAACGACCAATTTATTTTGTGTAGTTTCTCCAATTCCCCTTGCCGGATAATTGATGATCCTTGACAAAGCTTCAGAATCATTTTCATTGACCAAAATCCTTAAATAAGCCAGTAGATCTTTAACTTCCTTTCTTTGATAGAAAGACAATCCGCCATACACTTTGTAAGGAATATTTTTTTTCCTCAGCGCATCTTCGAAGGCCCTTGTCTGCGAATTGGTTCTGTAAAGGATCGCAAAATCTGAAAAATGGCGTTGTTGCGTATTGTGTAGTTCGAAGATATTGGCAGAGACGAAATTCGCTTCATCTGCATCAGAAAGACTTCGGTAAACCTTGATCTTGTCCCCGACTTCATTCTCACTGAAAACATTTTTCTTGAATTGTTGTAAGTTTTTGGAGATCACAACATTTGCCGCATCTACGATATTTTGTGTCGAACGATAATTCTGTTCCAAAGAAACTGTAATGGCATCCGGATAATCTTTCTTGAAATTCAGAATGTTATGGATGTTCGCTCCTCGGAATGAATAGATCGATTGTGCATCATCCCCAACGACACAAATATTTTCAAATTTAGAGGCCAAAGCTTTGACAATCAAATACTGGGAATGGTTTGTATCCTGGTACTCATCAACCAAAATATATCTGAATCTGTCCTGATATTTTGCCAAAACTTCTGGAAAACGTGTCAATAACTCATTGGTTTTCAATAACAGATCATCAAAATCCATTGCGCCGTTCTTGAAACAAGCCTCAACATATTTTCTATAAACCTCACCCATATGTCTCATATTCGCTTTTTCATCAGCTTCCATCAGTTCAGGATTGTTGAAATAAGCATTGACCGTGATAAGATTATTTTTATACTGAGAAATTCTGGAAAGAACTTTTTTAGCTTTATAGATCTCTGCATCGATGTTCATGTCCTTGATCACCTTTTTCATCACATTCAGAGCATCCTGCATATCATAGATCGTAAAATTGGAAGGATAGCCGAGATGATGACCCTCGATTCTCAAGATCCTCGCAAAAACAGAGTGAAAAGTCCCCATCCAAAGCGATCGCGCATTGCTGTCCCCAACCAATTTTGCGATACGCTCTTTCATTTCTTTGGCCGCTTTGTTGGTAAAGGTCAAAGACAAGATATTGAAAGGGTCCACTCCATTCGTGATAAGATGTGCAATTCTCATTGTAAGAACTCTTGTTTTACCAGAACCTGCGCCCGCCAAAACCATCAACGGTCCTTGTAAAGTTGTAACTGCTTCTAACTGAGGCTCATTCAATCCTTTCAGATAATCCATTCTATTCTCAAAATTTTAAGGTAACAAAAATAGCGTTTTTTATGCAATTTCTCATTGTGTCAGAATTTGAAATTCGGGGATTAATAGGTAATTTTGCATTGGCAAAAATAACAGCTTATGACTGCCAAAGTCTAATTCTAAAGTAAAAACCAATCTATTGAAAATCAATTCTATTAAAAAAGAGATCCGTTCTTTTTTTGTACTGAAATCCTCACCCAGAAGCTGGCACATTCCTTTTCTTGCAGGGCTTGCCGTAGGGATCCCGTTATTATTCGGGTATTTTTTTGCGGATGTCAGATCAGCTCTTACAGCAAGTTTAGCAGGGTTGGTGATTCTCTACATCCCAAATAGTAAAGATATTTTTGAAATAATGATGAAGATGTTCGTGTGTTCTTTCGGGATGATCATTTCTTACATTTTCGGACTTGTCTTTAGCTTCAATATGTGGATAGCGCCCTTTGCTTTCGGAGTTTTTTCAGCGATTGCTTATTACATCGTCAGATATTTTAACCTGAAACCGCCGGGAAGTTTTTTCTTCATAATGATGGCATCTATGGCAATCGGTCTTCCACACCATCCGGAAGCTATTCCTCAAAAAATCGGGATTTTCACTATCGGAACTTTGAACGCTTGCCTTATTTGCCTGATCTATAGTTTGCTAAAAAACAAGAAAGAATCAAAGTCAGCATTAACAACTTTCCAAATCAATCCTTACGTGAATCTTGTAGAATCCTTTATTATTGGGACCTGCATGTTCGCTTCGGTTTTGGTTGGGCAGATCTTTAAACTCGAATATCCTTATTGGATCCCTATTTCAAGCTTAGCGGTTTTACAGGGAGTGAACCAATATCACATCTGGAAAAGAGGTTTTCACAGGATCATCGGGACGATTATCGGACTCGGAATTGCCTGGTTCATCTTCTCTTATGTGAATGATATTTTGTTGATCTGTGTTTCGATCATCTGCCTTCAGATCATTGTAGAAATGCTGATCACAAGACATTATGCATTGGCTGTAATGTTTCTGACACCGATGGGAATTTTGCTTGCTGAAACCGGAAGCTCTACTTCACTTAATCCCAATTATCTCCTACAAATGAGATTGTTGGAGATTTTAATCGGTAGCGCTATTGGTTGTGTAGGTGGTTGGTTTTTGTATAATGAAAGAATTAGGTTCAATTCTATAAAACATTTGAGAAAGTCAAAAGTTGTTTTGAGAAAGAGCTTTCAAAAATGAAAAGTTCAGGATCAAACCTATTTAATATTTGAGACCAGCATAAGAATCATCAATATTGCCAATCCAATTAAAATTGCATTAGCTGTAGAAAGTTGCGTTTTATTGCTTCTGCTTAATCTGATCGCTTCCATTATCATAAGAACAAACCAACCAATAACGATCATGAGTGCTAAAACTCCAAGACCGACTTGCGAATCGTAAGCAGCTACAAATAAAAGTAAACAACTCGCAACTCCTGCAACTAACAGAATGACAGTTCTTATCAATGCATGAACTATTATTTTTTGATTGGTAATTTGAACGGTTGGTTTATCCTCCTTATCTTCCTTAATATCAAACAACTCATTAAATTCTTCGTTCATATTATTTCTGTTTTTGATACAATTTAATGAAAAAAGCGGTTAATCCGGCATAACTCAAAACCTGTAACATATTGGTTATCATGTAAGTATTTTGAGAAAAACCTATCTGAGGAAATAGATAAAACAAATGGGTTAATGTGAGGGTTACCAAAGAAATAATTGCAATTAGTGTATGATTTTTCATCTAAATATTTTTGTTGATCAATGTATCGACTAATATCGTTATTTTTTTTGAAATGTTACTTTCGGATAGTTATTCAATCGAAATTTATAATGTCAAATCAATACCATTTCATACTTTTGTGAAAAATTTAATCAAATAACTATGAAAAAAATCCTACTCATTTCCTTTCATTTTTCTATATTTTTTGGAAATGCCCAAGTATTAAATACTCAAAATGCATTATCAGGACAGGCAGAAAGACATTTACAATTTAAAATTTCAGACGCTGCAAAAGATGTATTAGAAATTGGTAATTCAACTTCTTTGAATGCTCAATTTCAACCTACTATTTGGGCTCACAAAGAATCTTCACCAGGTCCAGTGTTGGTTTTCTCTGCCAATACAGTTACAAGTATGGATAATGGAACAGTACCAATGCTCAATTTTGTTGCTGGAAAAGATATTTTTGACAACAATGCACCAAATACCTCGCAATTTCCTTGGGGAGATGGCGGAACTGTACAACCTCTGATCAATAGACCAATCGTTGCATTTTCAAATGCTTACAACAATTTAGTTTTATTAAAAGCTAATGGGAATTTTGGTATTGGGACTACAAATCCCGATGCAAAACTACATACTGTTGGCAATTTAAAATTTGAAGGTTTAACAACTTCAAATAGTGGCTGTCCGCTTTTGTTAGATACTTTTGGAAATGTCTATAAGTCAACAATTTGTCAAATAAGTGCAACTGAAATATATGATAAGAAGCCAATACTGAATGCTTTAAATACAATTAAAACCTTCCCAACTTATAATTATTCTGAATTTTCTAATAATACTATTTACAAAAGTACTGCTGATTATGATGCAATCGCCGCATTATACCCAAATTATAGAAATGGAAAAAATGATGACACTCAAATAATTGCATTATTAATAGAATCTATCAAAGAACTAAAAGTAAAAGTAGACGCATTAGAAGAACAATTAGGTACTAAAAATGCTATCTCTGATACTGGAATAAAAATCTACCCAAACCCTGTAAAAAATGACCTTACTATCTTCTTTGATAAAGAAATCAAGAGTTATGTTAGAATTAATATTTATAATACAGAAGGTAGAAAAATTAGTAATTATCAAGTAAGGCCTTCTAGTCAAAAAGTCAGTATCAACGTTTCAAATCTGCCAACAGGAAATTATTTGTATGAAATTATTGCTGATGGCAGCCAAGATGTATCAAAAGGGAAATTCATAAAAGAATAATGAATTTTTAAAATACAATCGAGAAGCTGGAATTAATTTTTCAGCTTTTTTTTTGATCAAATTTTTGTTTGTTTTTTTCAGATTCAAGAAAATCTCTTTGTTTAAATAGCTTGATATACTCTTGGATAAAATGAAATAATGCAAATACTGAATGATGTTTCTTTAAAAAATATTTGCCCATACCAAAAACATTGACCAATCCAACTTTTAAACTTTGAGATTTTGAAAAATTAGGATTTAAGAAAATGCTAAGTAATTTTATTTTAGATAATTTTATAGATTTCTCAAGAGACATTTTTTGTTGTCTGTCGTGCAAGACTTTTGTTCCTTTTAAAATTTTAATAGAAAAATTATGAAATAAAACTCTGTCACAATAGTTTCTGTCTTCTCCATAATGAGAAAAAATCGGATTGAAATTACCTGTTTTTACCAAACATTTTTTACTTATAAGCCATGCTGCAGCATTTGCAAAAGTAGTTTCAAAATATAAGTTGTTTTCTTTAGAAAGTGAAATATATTGTTTAAAATTATTATCAATACAGTCGCCATTCCCATCATATTGGATAGGAACAACTATTCCAGTATCTATATGGTCAACAGAAAACCGGATTAATTGTTCCAAAGTATTTTCCTCTATATAAACATCTTGATTAATCAGAAAAAAATAATCATAATCTAATTTTAGAGCCTTGTTTAAAGCAATATTATTTGCGGCACCGAACCCCAAGTTACTATCAGAGATCTCAAGATCAAAAATGTTATATGATTCCAACAATGATAATGTATTGTCCGTAGAAGCATTATCAACCACAAAAATATCAGACGGATAGTTAGAAGATTGTACAGAATTTAAGCATTTTTCTATCCATTTCTCTCCATTATATGTTACAATTATTGTTGCTACTTTTTTCATTTAATTTTCCAATTGTTTGTAAAATTAGATTAATTTTGGAAGAATAATAAAACTTTATGCTTTGTAGGATTTGTAATCATCAAAATGAAGATTGTAACACGTACAATATCAATGACAAAATGTTTGATGGAAAAGAAAATTTTGAATATTTCGAATGTAAAAACTGTGGTACTTTGCAAATTTCTAAAATTCCAGAAAATATTGGATCTTTTTATCCGGAAAATTATTACAGTTTAACATCTAAAATCAGCTTAAAGGACAAATTGCTTTTCAGACTGAGAGACTATATATTTTACTACAATTTTCCCTCTTTTTTTGTAAATAAATTAA
The DNA here is from genome assembly GCF_000426465.1 of Epilithonimonas caeni DSM 17710. Taxonomy (GTDB): domain Bacteria; phylum Bacteroidota; class Bacteroidia; order Flavobacteriales; family Weeksellaceae; genus Epilithonimonas; species Epilithonimonas caeni. The sequence goes on along the minus strand of NZ_AUFK01000009.1, from coordinate 178,454 downwards.
AAATAAAAATGCCTAATCTCTCTCTGGAAGCATTTCTAAAATTGGATCCAGACAAATCTTCAAAAATACTAGACGTTGGCTGTGGAGAAGGTAAATTTTTGAAAAGTATTTTTAATTTAGGATTTCGAAATGTGCTTGGAATTGAGCCTTTTGCACTTAAAGAACAAGAAAGTCCTTTCCCAATCTATAAAAAAAACTTGACAGAACTCAGAGACAAATTCGACATCATAACTTTTAATCATGTTTTTGAACATGTAGAAGACGTTAATGACACTCTAAAACTTTGTTATAATTTATTAGAAAGGGATGGTAAAATAATTATTAGAATTCCTGTAAAAGATTCTTTTGCTTATGAATTCTATAAAGAAAATTGGATTCAGTGGGACGCTCCCAGACATTTTCAGCTTCTAACGAAAAAAGCAATAACACTCCTTGCAGAACAAAATAATTTTAAGTTAAGAGATTATTATTGTGATAGTTACAAATTACAATTTACAGGAAGTGAAAAGTATAAAAGAAATTTATCATATCAGACTCCCAATTCTGTTTTTACAAAGGCTGAATTAAACGAATTCGCTAAAAAATCGATAGAATTAAATAGACAACACAAAGGAGATCAAGTTGTTGCTATTTTACAGAAATTATAAATTTTCAAAAAAAATTTTTGAAAAACTCTTTCCAACGCAGATCTCGAATAAACTTGATTTCTCCTTTACTGAGATCTCGTTTTTCTTTTTGCTTCAGAAAAGAATTGATAGTGATGAAAAACTCTTTTACAGAATGGTTTTTGAAACTGGATTTTGCTGACGAGATCATTGCTAGAGGCAAACTCAAACCGATGTTATAAAAATACTGACCGAGTTTTTCCGCCTTTTGAGATTTGTATTTGTAAGCTGTTGGGCGAAGATGTTTTACCCAAAGGTCTTTGAGGGTCACAACTTCCCAATTATTCTTTTTAGCCAGTAAAATATCGAGATTGTCCCAACCAAGAACAGCCCGCAAGCCATTCATGTCCTCGAAACATTCTTTTTTGTAGGCTTTTATCGGACCGCGAACGTGATTTTTAGAAGACAGATCTTCGAAAACCCACTCGTGAGTTTTATTGCTGAAATCTGCCCAGTTTTCATTCGGGTTTCTGAGATTTTTGATCTCAGGGTTTTGTTTGTAATTCCTGATGTAAACCAAACCTGAAACGATTCCGGCTTTTGGATCTGTATTGAAAACTTGATTGATTTTTTCTAAATAATTTTGAGGAAAAACAATATCTGCATCGTACTTACAAATCACATCAAAATATTTCCAGTCAAAATATTCTAAACCTTTATTAAAGGTTCTCACCACTTTTGCGCCTGGCGAATGTTCAGATTTTTCTAAGTCTAAAACCTTGAACCTTGAATCTTGAACCCTGAAATTATTTATGATGTCAGAGGTTCTATCTGTTGAACCATCATTCACAACAACACAAACAAAATCCTGAAAACTCTGGTTTTTCAGAGATTCCAAACATTGAGAAATATTTTTTTCTTCGTTGTGAGCCGGAATGATAATGAGGAACTTCAAATCGAATTCAAAAAATTTAGAAGCCGAAAGTTACAGATTTTCTAATATTTTCTTTTACAAAAAAAATGTATTTTTAAAATCAATTAAAATTCCAATGAAAAAACATCTTATCCTTTTATTGATCTCACTATCATTTCAATTATATTATTCACAAAAAAGTTCAAGCTTGGAAATTGTTGCACCAAATTTAAAACTTGACACCATCTTTGTAACTTACCCTTCTGCTGCTAGAAATACTCATCTCTTGCACCACTATAAATTCACAGTTGAAGGTTCGAAAAAACTGGCGGAGCAAGGCGATATGAAATTGTCAGCAAAAGGAACTGTAAAAATAATAACAAACTTTGATTATCCTCAACCAGCAGCAATTTCTTATTATGATACGGTTAAAAATTCCGGAATGCAATCGCAGCCTTTTTTTGTTGAGAGCGGGACTTTGAAATTGTTACTTAAAGATGACAAATTGAATTTTGAACTTTTGTCTTCATCTCCTGCTAATTTCGAATATAATAAACTGAGTGCAATACTGAAACCTTATGAGAGCAGATTAAAACCTTACGAAAGTAATGATGCTGAAAATCTGGAAGGTAAAGAACTAGAACTTCAAAAATACATCAGGAAGAACCCTAAATCTTTTGTTGCTCTTTGGGAAATTATTAATGATTTTTCTAGATATGGCTATCACCCAGTTTATTTTGAAAATTTGAAACTATTTGATATGACTGTCAAAAAAACTTACACTTATTTAGAATTCAGTAAGCTTTTGAAATTGGAAGCAGAAAAGATTTTTCCTGATGTTAACCTTGATAACAGTAAACATTTATCAAAAGAAACATTTAAAAACTATAAATTAACTTTAATAGATTATTGGGCAACGTTTTGCAAGCCTTGTATAGAAGATATGCCTAGGTTAGTTGAACTTTACAATCAATATAAAAATCTAGGTGTAAATTTTATTTCTATTGCTGATGAACAAACGCCAGAAAGAATGGTCAAAGCAGCCGAAATTCTGAAGAAAAATAATATAACTTGGGAAAGTTATTTTGATAAAAATAAAGATTTTCCGAAAAAACTAAATGCTTCTGGTTATCCTTTGCAGATTTTGGTAGATTCTGAAGGTAATATTGTTAAAAGGACTTATGGAGAATTAGATGTTATCAAAGAATTTATGACAAATTATTTGAGTAATTAATAAAATTATCGATTTCATCTATAAAAATTTATTGATTAATTAACCGTAATCTTTCTTATTGAGAAGTTTATAAGAGGTAATTTTGCACCTTTGATTTTAATGTCATGGATGCAACGATTGGACAAAGCAAAAACTTCTCATATTCCATTATTTCCTATGTATTTTTTACTTTTATAGGTTACTTCATCATCGGATTGTCTCTTTCAATTTTACCGATTTTCATTAATAAAGGTCTTGGATTCAGTATGTTGGTTGCCGGAATTGTAATTAGCTTACAATATGTGATGACTTTTGTGATGCGGGCTTATTCTGGGAAAATCATTGATAATCAAGGGCCTAAATCTGCTGTTCTCACGAGTATGCTAAGTTTTTCTTTGACAGGCATTATTCTGATTGTGGCATATTACTTTAAATTTTCACCGATCGTCAGCTTAGGATTTCTGGTACTAACAAGATTATTCACCGGTTCTGCGGAAGGAATGATAGGTGCAAGTCCCATTAATTGGGCGATTATGGCGCTGGGGGAAAAACATACGGCAAAGATCATTTCTTATAATGGTGTTGCTTGTTATGGCGCTTTAGCATTAGGTGCTTCTTTGGGTGTTACGATTGTGAAGCACTTCAGTTTTTATGGATTGGGGATCTTGATCTTCATTTTAGGAATTCTTGGTTACCTGTTCGCCAGAACAAAGGAAAATATGTCAAACAAAAGGTCTGCGATTGAAGAAGAACAAAAATCCTTCTGGAATGTTCTTGGAAAAGTCGCACCTTTTGGACTTTGTCTGGCTTTGGGAGGTTTAGGATTTGCAACGATCTCTACTTTCATAACACTTTATTATGATTATTACCATTGGCAAAACGGTGCAATGTGCTTATCTGTTTTTGGAGTTCTATTTGTTGCAGCAAGATTAGTTTTCAGTAATGCGATCAATCGCTTTGGCGGAATCAACGTTGCAATAGTAAGTTTAGCAGTTGAAGCACTTGGATTAACAATTATCAGTTTGTCTTATCATCCTTATTTCGCATTAATTGGTGCAGGAATCACAGGTTTAGGATTTTCATTGATTTTCCCGGCTTTGGGAGTTATGGCAATGAAAACGGTTCCTTCTTCCAATCAAGGTTCGGCTTTGGCTGGTTATGGATTATTTATCGATATTTCTCTTGGTGTGACAGGCCCTTTGATTGGCGGTGTTGCAGATGCATTTGGCTTGCCTTATATTTTCCCTTTCAGTATTGGGATTGTGATGCTAGGTTTAGCCTTGGCTTATTATCTGAAAATGAATCAATCGAAATAAGATTTCTCATCCAAATTCTTCCTATTTTCGCATTTTAAATTGATATGCAGAAAGTTCTCAATCTTTTTGATTTCTCCCAAAAAGTAAATTACAGAAACGAAATATTCGCTGGATTGACCGTTGCAATGACGATGATCCCGGAATCTTTGTCGTTTGCGATTCTTGCAGGATTTTCTCCATTGACGGGGTTGTACGCCGCTTTCATAATGGGATTGGTGACAGCAATTCTCGGCGGAAGACCTGGATTGATTTCAGGAGGCGCAGGTGCAACTGTAATCGTTTTGATCCCATTAATGATCTCCCACGGCATCGAATATGTTTTCGCAACCGTTGTTTTAGCCGGGATCATCCAGATCATTATCGGAATTTTCAAACTCGGTAAATTCATTAGATTGGTACCACAGCCTGTGATGTATGGCTTTGTGAATGGATTGGCAATCGTCATTTTTATGTCACAGATCAATCAGTTTAAGATCCAGGGAACGGAAAAATGGCTGTCAGGAAATCCACTCTATACAATGATTGGTTTGGTTGCACTGACGATTTTTGTCGTATTAATATTTCCAAAATTCACAAAGAAAATTCCGGCCTCTTTGGTGGCGATTGCTGTCACTTTTGCTTTGGTAATGATATTCGGAATCCAAACCAAGACCGTAAATGATATCGCTAATATTGCCGGAGGTTTCCCACCTTTTCATATCCCGAAAATTGAATTATCTTTTGAAGTTTTAAAAGTCATTTTTCCATTTGCTTTGATAATGTCAACCGTTGGATTGACGGAAGGTCTATTGACCTTAAATCTAGTCGATGAAATCACGAATACCAAAGGAAACAGCAACCGCGAATGTATTGCGCAAGGAACCGCCAACATCCTGAACGGTTTTTTTCTTGGAATGGGCGGTTGTCCGATGATCGCACAGACTTTGGTTAATTTATCAGCCGGAGCAAGGGCCAGATTATCCGGAATTATCGCTGCTTTGGTAATTCTTTTAATCATTCTATTTGGTGCGCCAGTAATCGGAAAAATGCCTGTTGCTGCACTGGTCGGCGTCATGATAATGGTTTCTATCGGAACATTTGAATGGGCAAGTTTCAAAGCGATAAAACGATTTCCGAGATCTGATATTTTCGTAATGGTAATTGTTACATTGATCACTGTTTTCCTTCATAATCTGGCTTTGGCCGTTTTGATCGGAGTGATCATTTCGGCTTTGGTTTTTGCCTGGGAAAGTGCAAAAAGAATCCGTGCAAGGAAGTTTATTGATGAAAATGGAGTGAAATATTACGAGATTTTCGGACCATTATTCTTTGGCTCTACGACTATTTTTGCAGAGAAATTCGATGTGCTGAATGACCCCAAAGTAGTTATTATTGATTTTAAAGAAAGTCGTGTAGTAGATATGTCCGCAATTGATATTCTGAATAAACTGACCGAACGTTATCAAAGTCAAGGGAAAATCCTCCGATTGAAAAATCTGAGTCGTAATTGCAAACGATTGATAAAAAATGCGGAAAATGTGGTTGAAATCAACATTGTCGAAGACCCGGAAGATGGCGTTTTAAAGAATTGAGATTTATAAGGAATTTTTTTTTATAGATCTTCGAGAGCCTCAGACTGACAATATTTTACTTCCCGCAATTCGTTTAGAATAAAACACACTTGAGTTTTAGTTACAACGATCTGTTTAGAGCAAAACACACTTAAGTTTTGGTTCCCGCAATTTGTTTAGACTAAATGCTATTTTATTCATCAATGTTGATCGTAAGACTACCCTCCTAGCCACGATTGACTCTGAGTTTTTTACTTATAATTTGAATCGTCGAAACTTCGTTTTGCAGCGGCATCTTTTTTTGTCTTAGCTTAAAATTTTGTTTTGATGGCAGAACTTCTGAGACAAAAAAGATATAACACTTTGACAGGCTCAGTATAAACTACAAGCGGGATCAAGCTCCTACTTCATTTATAAAAACTCGATTTTCAGAATCCAACTAAAATCACGATTTTTGCAATCTCAAATTTTATTATGTCTTTAGAACAAGAAATCAGCAAAAGAAAAACTTTCGGAATCATCTCCCACCCCGATGCGGGAAAAACCACGTTGACGGAAAAACTCCTGCTTTTCGGAGGTGCGATTCAGGAAGCCGGTGCTGTAAAATCCAACAAGATCAAAAAAGGAGCGACCTCCGACTTTATGGAAATCGAGCGTCAGAGAGGGATCTCTGTGGCGACTTCCGTTTTGGCTTTTGAATACCGTGACCACAAGATCAATATTCTGGATACGCCCGGTCACAAGGATTTTGCGGAAGATACTTACCGAACTTTGACCGCCGTTGACTCTGTAATTGTTGTGATCGACGTTGCGAAAGGAGTTGAGGAACAGACAGAAAAGCTGGTTCAGGTTTGCAGAATGAGAAACATTCCGATGATTGTTTTCATCAATAAGTTAGACCGTGAAGGTAAAGATGCCTTCGATTTGCTGGATGAAGTGGAACAGAAATTAGGTTTGACGGTTTGCCCGCTTTCTCTGCCGATTGGTATGGGCAGCGACTTTCAGGGGATTTATAATATTTGGGAAAATAACATCCAGTTGTTTTTGGAAGAGAAGAAACAGAAAGTTGGAGAGTCTCTGAAAATTGATGATATCAACGATCCTCAAATTGATGAATTGGTTGGTTCAAAAGCGGCGACAACTTTACGAGAAGAATTGGATCTGATACAGTCTGTTTATCCGGAGTTTAATCGTGAAGATTATATGAATGGTGATTTGCAGCCTGTTTTCTTTGGTTCTGCTCTTAATAATTTCGGAGTTCGTGAGTTATTGAATGCTTTCATTGATATTGCACCAATGCCACAGCCGAAAGAAAGTGAAACCAGATTGGTAAAGCCGGAAGAACAAAATTTTACAGGGTTTGTGTTCAAAATTCACGCGAATATGGACCCGAAGCACAGAGACCGTCTGGCATTTGTAAAAATCGTGTCCGGAACTTTCAAAAGAAATGAAAATTATCTCCTTGTAAGAGAAGGTAAAAAAATGAAGTTCTCCTCTCCTAACGCGTTCTTTGCAGATAAAAAAGAAGTTGTGGACGAGAGTTTTCCTGGCGATATTGTCGGACTTCATGATACGGGAAGTTTCCGAATTGGTGATACTTTGACAGCCGGCGAAAAACTGAATTTCAAAGGCATCCCGAGTTTCTCTCCTGAACATTTCCGTTACATCAATAACAACGACCCATTGAAAGCGAAACAATTAGCGAAAGGTGTTGATCAGCTAATGGACGAAGGTGTAGCCCAGCTTTTTACGCTGGAAATGAATGGACGAAAAATCATCGGAACGGTTGGTGCGCTCCAGTATGAGGTTATACAATACCGTTTGGAGCACGAATATGGTGCGAAATGTTCTTATGAGCCAATCAGCATTCATAAAGCTTGTTGGGTTGAAGCGGATGAAAAGTCTGAGGAATTCAAAGAGTTTGCGAGATTGAAACAGCGTTTCTTAGCGAGAGACAAATATGACCAACTGGTTTTCTTAGCCGATTCGTCTTTTACGATTACAATGACACAGGAAAAGTTTCCGAATGTGAAACTGCATTTTATTAGTGAGTTTGCTAATGATTAAAATATATAATCCGCAGCGTTTTCTGCGGATTTTTTTTGGTGATAAGAATTGATGTTATTTCGACTAGAATAATGATTATATTTGAATACTTAACATTAATAAGATGAAAATAATTATACTGCCTAAAGATATATCTGAAGATTTATTAAATTATGACATATCTGAAATTAACTCAAATGAATTAGATATAATTTTGACTGAACTTAAGGAAATTGATAACAGTGTTGAAATTTCTACAGTTAATTTTGGGCGAGGTGCGGATTGGATACTGATACTTGCTACATTGAGTTCTATAACAAGTATAATTTCACTTGGCGATAAACTTGAAAAAGGTATTGACGGATGGATAAAAATCGGAAAAAGAATTTCAAAAATATTTCATAATTCAGACAAAGTTTATATTGATGAAGATGTAGCTAAAATTATGGCTATCTCACATATCTCTAAAAATTATGATATTAAAAGTATAAAATTGATTGATAATCATACTACATTTTTAGTTGATTTTTCAAATTGGTTCAAAAGAGAGAATAAACAAGATTTGACATCGAAGCCCTTCAATATTTACAATTTCACATTTGAATTAAATAGTGAAAGAACAATTTCTTTAAGTGTAAAATCAAATGGTGAAATAATAGAAATATTAGATATTGAAATAGAAACGCTTAATAATATTTTATAAAAATTTTATTTTAAATACTCCTTCACTTCATCCAAATTATTATCCCCAAAAATCAAAGAAACAATAATCGGCATTTTACCTTTTTTATAAAACTCTTGTAAATCATTTGTAAAATCAATTTAAATATTTGATTTTCAATATTTAAAAATATTACAAAAATTATCGGATTCATTTACAAATCATTCTTTTCGTTTCGGGATAGCTTTACATCATAAAATTATCCCAATGAAAAAATTAATATTGACCACCATTATTTTGAGCACACTCACGATGTGTAAAAAAGCAGATCTACAGGAAGCTAATCATACAATCGCCAGTGCAGATTCTTTGATGGATAAAACTTCTGAAACTGTAAAAAATCTGGATTCTAATGCCAATGCAGTTTTAGATTCGGTGAATCTAAGAGCTAAAGATCTTATCAAAAATAAAGAAGATATCGAGAAAGCTTTTGAAAACAGCAAAAATAAAATCGATTCTATTTCTGAAAATATCGAGAAATTCAAAAAAGATATTGAAGAGAATAAAATCAGTTCAAATATTGATTCGATAAAAAATCAAATCAAAAAAGAAATCCCGAAAACGACTAAAGTTCTTACCAAAGTCATCTACAAAGACAAACCTGCAAAAAAGGAAAATGTAGTTCCAGAACCTTCTCCAATGGTAAAAAATGGTTCTGTGGAAATCAATGTTGAGAATATCTCCGAATCCAAACAATTTCTCAGAGAAATCATCCGAAAATATGACGGGACTGTCAAAACGGAAAATCTGGTGAGTAATGATGAATTTCAGACACTCTATGTTACAGCGAAAGTTCCAGTTGAAAAGTTCGATTATCTTGTAGAAGACCTTCAAAATTTGGGAATCATCCGAAATAAAAATCTGGAAGAGAAAGGTGATACCTATAGTCCTAATAAATTGGGCAATCTGGAAATCACGCTTTATGACAATCACCTGAAACCTCAGGAAAATGAAAAAGATAAGACTTTTGGTGAAAAATCCGCAGATGCAATTTCATCCGGATGGCATGTGATTGGAAGTATTCTGTTGTTCCTTCTACCCTTTTGGCCGGTATTCTTGATTGCTGGAATTGGTTATTATTTTTATAAAAAGAAAAATCAGGACAAGAATCAAAATATTCCGAAGGATGATGACCTTAATGATAAATTTATAAAGATTAAAAGAAAAGACGCTTAAATTAAGCGTCTTTTTTATGATTGAGAATTTGATTTTAGTTCATCAAGCTTTTACTTAGGTTAAGCGCATCTTGATTGGTACTGTCATATTGCAAAGATTTTGCTATATACTGCTTAGCTTTTTCTTTATCAGTATCCTTCTCTTGGAAAGCAATGAAAAAATAAGCGTAAGCCAGGTTCTGCTTATTAGCTTCTACCTCTTCCGGTTTTACTTTTGCAATGTATTTATCATAAGCAGCTTTTGCTCCTTCGTTGTTTTTTGCCGCCTGATTGGCATAACCAATGCTATAATATGCCGGTGCCCAATCTGGAATGATCGTTGTGATCTGATTCCAAGTTGCAATGGCAGATGTATAATCCTGAGCATCCTGATAAGCCGTTGCCAATGCTACCAAAGATTGTGTGTCTTGTGGATTGGCAGCAATTTTTTGTTTCAGCGCATCTATTTGGGGGTTGGCAGTTGAACTTTGAGTTGTAGTTGCCGTTTGTGTTTCATTGGTTGTTTGGGCATTTACATAACCAACTGTTAGTAATGATAATCCAAACAATAAACTTTTAATTTTCGATTCCGTTTTCATAACCTTTTTATTTTAAGTTATGATGATTATCGCAACTACGATTCCATAAAGGCCATAAATTTTGAAATTTTATATTTTTTTAGAAACTTTTAATAATAATCAAATAGTGTTTAAGAAATTTTAAAATAATTTATTATTCAAACTTGTTTGAATCTTCTATAGTTTAGCTTTTAAAATTATTCATCATAAGACCACTTCAAAATACTTGTTCATCTGGTCCACAGTTCCCAAGCTGATCCTTGTCCATTTTCCTTTTTGTTCATAGGTTTTCCCACCTAGTATTTTGGCGTCTTTCAATTTTTTGAAGTAATCGCCATTGTAATTTTCCAAGGAGAAATAAACAAAATTAGCTGATGATGGAATCGTTTTTATTCCTCGTTTATTAAATCCTGACATCACAAAATCTTTCACTTTCTGATTATTATCCAAAACTTTAGTAATGAATTCCTTGTCTTCCATTGCTGCAATTGCACCAGCCATTGTCACAACACTGATCTCTGCACCGCTCCAGCTTTGGAGCTTTTTCAGCTCAGCAATTAATCTTTCATTTCCAATGGCATAACCCAATCTTGCACCGGCAAATCCATAAAGTTTTGAAAATGTTCTTGTTATAATCAGATTTTTGTAAACGTCAACCAAATCGCTGAGAGATTTCTGAGTTGTAAATTCGATGTAAGCTTCATCAACCAAAACAATGATGCTATCAGGGATAGATTTGATGAAACCTTCAATTTCCTGTCTGGAAAGCAAATCGCCGGTTGGATTATTCGGATTGCAGATGTAGATGAGTTTCGTGTCTTTTTTGACAGCAGCTTTCATCTTATCAAGGTCGATTTTCTTCTTTTCGTTCAGAGGAATTACAGATTTTGACATTCCGAGAAACTCGGCAATTGGTTCAAAGATCGTGAAAGACGGATCAGGAATGATAAAATGTCCTTTATTGATGGAAACATATTTCGTAATCAATTCCAATAGGAAAGACGAACCTGCCGAAACCAAAAGATTTTCTTTTTTGGTCTGATTGATTTCTGCCAGTTTCTCACAAAGGATATCTGCAAATTTGAAATCGTACATCGAAGAAAGACTGAGGCTTTTCTGCATCGCTTCCAAAGCTTTCGGAGACGTTCCAAAAGGATTTTCGTTGAAACAAAGTCGAATGGTTTCGTTATCTTTTTTTAATAAGTTGAAATTAGGGGTTTCTTTAGCGAAAAATTCCAATGGCGAAATCGTCAAAGCAGCACTTCCTAAAAAAGCGGTCTTCAGCCAGTCTCTTCTGTTAATGGACATAGTAATAGATTTATTTTCAATAAAATTAAAGTTTTATTTGAAATATTGAGTTTACTATTGAAAAAAATATACTGTATTGAATAAGAAATTGTATCAAGTTTGCGATATTAAGTAATATTTTAAAATTTCTCGATAGATATGGTTTTCCATAAATAAATCAAAAATGATAATACTATTTTTGAAAATAATTTTAAACATATGAAGAAAATACTATTTCTAATTATCATTTTTTTGATTTCTTGTGATGGAAATAATCAAAAAGAAATTGAGTGGACAAAAAATGGAACATTGCACCAGTCAAAAATTTCTGATTGGAAAAATGCGACCGAAGAAAATAAATTAGCTACTTGTGCCGATTTTGTTGCAAATTTAAAAAAAGTTGAACATCAAGAATATAAAACAATGTCAGAAATGAAAAGTGATGCAATCAATATGAAAACCTGCATCGAAGAGGCTGTGAATGGCGGAGATTATGCTGATGATATTAATGTGAGTGAAGTCGCAGTATTATGCCATATGATGATAAAAACAACTAATTAATATTATAAATTCACCAAAACAACCCTATAACCGCCCAACTTCCCAAGCTTATTCACAGACCTTACAACAACTGTTGAAAGTTTTTTTCCATTAGATTCTGAAACAACATTTTTACTGATGATTTCTGGAGAAAGAATTTCCGTTTGCCAATTGTTACCATATTTTAAATAAATAACATAAGACAACGCTTCGGTTTGTTTGTTCCAATTGATTGAAACATTATTAAATTGTTTTTTCCAAATTACATTCAATTCCGGTAATTCTTTAGAAGCCAGCCAAGTTGTTTCGGGAATCAAGGCTTTCTCTTTGTAGGAATTGGTTTTTAATTCCTGTTGCATTGCGTAATTCTTTGTGATTCCGGCAATGCTCCAATGTACTTCTCCAGTATTTTTTTTCAGGATCTGTCTTGTCACATCTATCTCTCTGGCGATTTCAGAAACTGGGTTTGAGGATTTTACAGCAACCGTGTTCAAACCTGGCCAAAGATGACGGCCTTTTGTATTCTCATCACTCCACCATTGCAAAAGAAGCGGAAAACTTTGTCCCGGCGAATCCACAGGCCAATACAACTGGGGCGTGAAATAATCGATCCAGCCTTGATTCAGCCACAGTTTTGCATCGGCATATAATTCATCATATTGAGAAGAGCCTTTGATTCCCGTAGGAAAGCCAGGTTTCCAAATCCCAAAAGGACTGATACCGAACTTGACATCATTTTTCTGAGCTTTGATTTCGTCATAGATCCGCTTCACGAATTTGTTCACATTTCCACGTCTCCAATCCGCCCTGGAAAGCGTTCCGCCAGATTGCTGATAAAGCGACCAGGATTTGTAATCCGGAAAATCTTTTCCACCATTATATTCTGCGTAAGGATAAAAATAATCATCAAAATGAATTCCGTCCACATCATATCTTGAAACAATATCTTTCACCACTTTCGAGGCCTGTTCCTGCGTTCTGTCATCAGCCGGGTCAAACCAGTACATTCCGTTTTTTAGCTTAACGATGTTATCAGGGGATTTTTTCACCATTGATTCTGATGTGATCTGTCCACCGTTGGAATGATGCGCACGGAAAGGATTGAGCCAGGCATGAAATTCCAGACCACGTTTGTGGGATTCTTCAATCCAAAACTCCAAAGGGTCATATTCCGGATAAGGAGCCTGACCAATTTGTCCAGTTAAAAAATAAGACCATGGCTCGTGCGGACTTTTGTACAAAGCGTCTGCAGAAGGACGAACCTGCAAAATCACAGCGTTGAAATTGAGGTCAACCAAAAGATTCAATAATTGTATTGCTTCCTGTTTTTGCTGGTCAACAGAAAGATCATTTCTCGAAGGCCAGTTGATGTTGGCAACCGAAGCAATCCACACTGCTCTGAATTCCCTTTTGATTTCGGGCAGATCAATGTTATCCAATTTGACAACAGGTTTTGGAGGAAGCTTGATTTCTGTTTTTACAACAGGCTTAATACCAGATTTCGGGGTTGATTTTTTAGTTTTTGTAGCACAAGAAACTACAAAAACGACCAGCAATACTATTTGAAAAAATGATGATCTGAAACGCATAGTCTGCAAAACTAAACGATAATATCAGAAATACAAAAAAGCATCCTATTATTTGGATACTTTTATAATTTTTTAACTCCAAAAGAGATACTAATATTTAAAGTTAAACACAAAGGCAAAAAACCAAATTGTATTGAAAACAGTTTTAGGGCACTATAAAAATCACCGATTTTTCAATTTTGAAACATATCAAAATCGTTGTGCCTTAATTATTCAGATTTATATTTCAAAACTCTATGCCTTTGTGTTAAACAATTTGCCATTTTAGTTATTCGAAAATAATGGTCTTGTTACCGTCTATAAAAACTTTGTCTTCGAAAACCAATTTGAGTGCATTTGCCAGAACAATTCGCTCCACATCTTTTCCCATTTTAGCCAAGTCTTTTGCTGTTTTCGAGTGACTAACTTTGATAATATCCTGATAAATAATCGGTCCTTCATCCAAATCATTCGTCACAAAATGGGCTGTTGCTCCGATGATCTTAACGCCTCTTTCGAAAGCCTGTTTGTAAGGATTCGCACCAATGAAAGCCGGTAAAAACGAATGATGAATATTAATGATTTTTCCTTCGAAATCTTTTACAAAACTTGGAGAAAGGATTCTCATAAACTTTGCCAGCACAAGATAATCATAGTTGTAATCTTGAAGAACAGTTTTGATTTTTTCTTCGTGTTCTTCTCTTGTGATATTTTCTACAGGAATATAAATAAAAGGAATATTGAATTTCTCCGTCAATTCTCTTAGATTTTCATAATTTCCAACAACCGCAAGAATATTAAAATTAAGGTCTTTGAATTGATTTCTTATCAGCAAATCTGCCAAACAATGATGTTCTTTTGTCACCAAAACTACAACGTTTTTGGATTCATTTTGACTTAATTCAATTGAGCAATCGCCTAATTGTTTTTTGAGTTGTTCAATTACTTTTTCAGGTTCAGCGATTCCGGAAACCTCTGTTCTCATAAAGAACAATGCTTTTTCATTATCCACGAATTCGTCGTTCTTGATAATATTAAGCCCATTCTCCAAAAGGATCTCGGAGATTCTGTAAACTAGACCTTTTTCGTCTTTGCAGGTGATTTTTATGGTGAATTGTTTCATAGTGTTTTTACGTTAATTTTTAAAGGTCAGATGTAATCGCTGGATTTTTTATGGAATATTTATATCTGCGAAAACTGCGACTTCATCGTGTTTTTCAATAAAAAAAGAGAATTTATATTCTCCTTAGCAAGTATCTGGCTCCGTGATGAATCATTAAAATGTGAATTTCATTTTCAGAAATAATTCTATATATGATTCTATAATTTCCTTCCGTGATTTCTCTAACATTTATGTTATTGGCTTCTCTTACAATTTTTCCAATAAAAATATTTGATTTTATAATTTCCGTTTTAGTTTGAATCTTTACAATTTGTAATTGTGCATATCTCTTAGAATCATGCGTGATATAATCATAAATATCTTTCAAATCTAATTGTGCAGATTTTAACCATTTAATGTAAACCATTGCTGAATTTCACTTTTGAGTTGGTCTTCATCTACTGTTTCGTTTTTGTCAGATTGTTGTAATCTTTCCTCCAATTTTTCAATAAAAATCAATCTCTCAATAACTTCCTCAATGCTGATTTCATCTGGGAAATCATCAATATGTTTCTTCAATTTTTCTTTGGTGATTATCATCTTTTATGAATTTACTAAGCTAAGTTAATCATTTCTCAACAAAAAAGCCTTCAAAAATATGAAGGCTTTTAAATTTATAAAGATTAAGCTTTCGCCTGTCTTTCCAATCTTTTTCTTTCTTCTTCGGAAAGAATTTTCTTTCTCATACGGATGAAGTTTGGCGTAACTTCTATCGCCTCATCAGCTTGGATATATTCCATACATTCTTCCAAAGAGAACAATATCTTTGGTGCAACACCGGTATCTTTATCTTTTCCGGCTGCACGCATATTGTTCAACTGTTTCGCTTCTACAATGTTTACAACCAAATCTCCTGGCTTATTTTGTTCACCGATAATCATACCAGTGTAGATTTCCTCACCCGGGTCAACGAAGAACTTACCTCTATCTTGTAGTTTGTTGATAGAATATTCTGTAGCCGGACCAGTTCCTTTACTTACTAGTACTCCATTGTTTCTTCCAGGAATTGCACCTTTGAAAGGCTTGTATTCTGTGAAACGGTGTGCCATAATAGCTTCACCGGCAGTTGCAGTCAACATCTGAGAACGTAATCCGATAAGACCTCTTGAAGGAATCTCGAATTCCATATGTTGCATTTCACCTTTAGTTTCCATAATGTGAAGGTCACCTTTTCTCTGAGTTGCCAAGTCGATAACTCTGGAAGCAAATTCTTCCGGAACATCAACAACCAAAGATTCATAAGGCTCCAGTTTTTGACCATTCTCATCTTCTTTCAAGATAACCTGTGGCTGACCAATTGTCATTTCGTAACCTTCTCTTCTCATTGTTTCGATCAAAACAGATAAGTGAAGAATACCTCTACCAAAAACTAAGAAAGTGTTTGCATCATCAGTCTGCTGAACTCTTAATGCCAAGTTTTTCTCTAATTCTTTAGTTAATCTTTCTTTAAGGTGGTTTGAAGTAACATATTTACCGTCTTTACCAAAGAAAGGTGAGTTGTTGATAGAGAACGTCATATTCAACGTTGGCTCATCAATCGCTGTTCTTTCCAATGGCTCAGGATTTTCTAAGTCAACAAAAGAATCTCCAATCTGGAACGCATCAAAACCTACAACAGCACAGATATCTCCAGCTTGTACTTCGGTTACTTTTTTCTTTCCAAGACCTTCGAAAACGTAAAGTTCTTTTACTTTTCCTTTTACGATTTTTCCGTCTGCCTGAGCAAGACCGATCCATTGAGACTCTTTAACCTCACCTCTTGTTACTTTCCCGATTGCAATTCTTCCCAGGAAAGAAGAAAAATCTAATGAAGTAATCTGCATCTGAAGGTTACCTTCAGTTACTTTCGGTTCAGGAACATATTGTAAGATCCCGTCTAATAATGGGAAAATATTGTCAGTTTGTTCTAATGAAGTGTTGAACCATCCTTGTTTAGATGAACCGTAGAATGTTGGGAAATCCAACTGTTCTTCAGTAGCATCCAGGTTGAAGAACAAATCGAAAACCTGGTCGTGAACTTCGTCCGGACGACAGTTTGGTTTGTCCACCTTGTTGATAACAACCAAAGGTCTAAGGCCAAGTTCCAAAGCTTTTTGAAGTACGAATCTCGTTTGTGGCATTGGTCCTTCGAACGCATCTACCAACAAGATTACACCGTCAGCCATTTTCAGAACTCTTTCTACTTCGCCACCAAAATCGGCGTGACCGGGTGTATCAATTACATTGATCTTTGTGTCTTTGTAATTTACTGAGATGTTTTTTGAAAGAATCGTAATTCCTCTTTCTCTTTCCAAATCATTGTTATCCATAATCAGCTCACCACTCTCCTGATTCTCTCTGAAGATGTTGGTTGCATGAATAATCTTATCAACCAAAGTCGTTTTTCCGTGGTCAACGTGTGCGATAATCGCTATATTTCTAATGTTTTGCATATCCATTTTTTACGCGTGCAAATGTAGTGAATTTTTACGGGATGATGAACTGCAATTCAATTATTTTTAAAAATATGGCGAAATAATTAACATCTAATTAAAGCTTTGTTAATCAACAAATTAAATTACAGGCTTTATTTATAATATCCTTCGAAAGCCTTAGGATGACAACACAGATATTAATTTTACAATTTCTAACGCTGTCAGGCTGAGGTTCTCGAAGCCTTTAAAATCTCTTTTCCATTAATCGATTGCGTGAAAACCAGGTAATGATCTCCGCCGTCATTCAGTTTGTATTTTTTCTTGATTTCTTCCGGTTTTAAAGGATAATTTTTGGAAATCAAATTATACTTCTCTCCTTTCTTCAAATCTTTCGCATCGATTTTTTCTATTTCTAAAACTCGTCCGGGAAAGTTTCCTATTTTATTTTCTGAAGTATAAAAATGTGTATTCGGATGAAGTTTTTTCAATCCGAATTTTTCCGAAATGATATTAAATACGCCCGCTTTCAGAATTGAATTGTTTGGAATATAAAGAAATTTCAAACTTTCTGAGAATTCTGACCTTGCTGTTTTTTCATCATTAAAATTGAATGAAAACTCTGGTTCATCAGATTCAAGATTTACACAACGAATCTGAATGTCTTTATTCTTTGTTCTTTGCTCTTTATTTTCAATAATTAACAAAAGTTCTTTCACTTCATTCCTAACCGCAATAATTTGAATTTCACTAATGTTTTTCAATTCTGAAATCAAATATGAAATATCAATCAACGGCGATAATTTGACAATAATTTTGTCTGCAATCGAATGTAATTTTTCTTCTATTTCTAATAGATTTGGAGAAAGGTCTTCAAGCAAAAATTTCTTTTTGTTTTGCTGGTCTCTTCTTGCTGGGTCAAGATAAACGATATCGAACTTATTCTTATTTTTAATTTGATTCTGTTTGTCAGTCTGAGGCTCTCGAAGACCATTCAAAAATTCTTCAAGATTTTCATTAATAAAATTCGCTTTTCTGCCTAATGTTTTCCAGTTATGTTCAACAATAGAAATCAATTCGGGATTTTGTTCAATCAATGTAACGTCATCAAAATTTTTTGATAAAAAATAAGCATCAATCCCAAATCCACAAGTTAAATCCAGAAAACTTTTTCCTTTCAGATTTTGAGCTTTATATTTTGCGGTCGATTGTGATGAAGCTTGTTCAAGATTGAGATTTGGAGGAAAGATAATTCCTTCTTTTGTTAAAAATGGAAATTTCTTTTCTGCTGTTTTTTTGCCTTTGATCTGCTGAACAATTTCCTGAATCGAAACATCAAAAAATGGTGATTTTCTCAATAGCATTTTAGTTAAATCACAATTGAGATTTTGATTGATATAGTTTTGAATATCAGAAGAAATAAGTTTTGAAAAATCCATTAGTAAATTATCAATAGCTTTTATTTAGAATTTAAAATATTAAATTCTAAAAATCACAAAGATAAATGATTCGAAAATAATCTGTGTTTAAACCGATTTCATATTCTCACCGTCACGGAAATTTAGTCTTCGGAAAACCAAACCGGAAAGTATAGTAAGAAAACCTACAACCAAAAAAGTATATCGGAAGGCTGTGTGCACTTGATTTTTAATGAAGGTCGTGTCGCCTTCAAACAATTTCAAGACAATCAGACCAAACGCAATCCCGAATCCAATTGCAAACTGCTGATTTACTGACACCAAAGAATTTCCACTGCTATTTTGATAAGGTCGCAAATCGGCAATTGAAATCGTATTCATCGATGTAAATTGAATCGAATTAAAAAATCCAAGAATCAACAAAATCGGAACAAACCAATAAATAGAACTTTCAACACTCGGAATTGCTAAGCAACAAATTAAAATCCCAATGATAAATGTATTGACCATCAAAGTTTTGCGATAACCAAACCTATCCAAAATCCCAATCACGAAAGATTTTCCAAACATCGCTGTAAGCGCCATTGGTGCAATAATCCAGCCAGATGTCAAAGCCGATTGTCCATAAGCGATCTGAATCATCAGCGGAACCAAAAGCGGGATGGAACTGATCCCAAGTCTTGTTGCCAGATTTCCCAAAATCCCAACTCGGAAAGTCCGAACTTTAAAAAGATTCAGTGGAAAAATTGGATTGTCATCTGTTTTAGCATGTTTGTAATAGAAGTAAAGCATCAGAAATCCTAAAGAAAATATCATCAAAACAGGTGTGAGATTCTGTGCATTTCCTAATATTTCCAATGCGCTCGACAGTAGTAAAGATGCCAATGCGAAAATCAGAAATCCCTTCAGATCAAAGTCGATGACAGGTGACTTATAATTTGGCATATATTTTAAGCTGAGAATTATGCCTAAAATCCCGATTGGAATATTAATCAAAAAAATCCAGTGCCAGCTCAGATAATCTACCATATATCCACCAACTACCGGACCCATTACCGGCCCAATCAATGCGGGAATAATAGCGAAATTCATTGCTTTCAGGAGTTCATTTTTGTTGAAGGCCCGAATCAATGCCAACTTCCCAACCGGTGTCATCAAACTGCCACCAACACCCTGAATAACTCTGGAAATCACCAATTCGGTCAGGTTTTGAGATAACGAGCAAAACAATGAACCCAACGAAAACAAGACCAGCGAAAGAATAAATATTTTTTTTGTTCCGAATTTGTCCGCCAAAAATCCGCTAACGGGCATAAACAAGGCCAAAGTCAATACATAACTGATGATGGCATTCTGCATATCCAAAGGCGATTCCTGTAGATCTCTGGCAATTGACGGCAAAGATGTATTCAAAATTGTGGAATCCAGCATCTGCATAAAAATCGCCGTTCCCAAGATAAGAGGAAGATATTTTTTGACTGATTCGGTAGTTATATTGTCGCTCATAATAATCAAAATAAAAAACCTGCAATTCTGCAGGCTAAATCTATACCAAAGGCTCTTGCTGACTCAAACAATGGAAACTTCCCAATCCCCAAATAATGTCTGTAGAATCTATTCCAACGACTTCTCTATCCGGAAAACATTTCTGGATAATTTCCAGCGCCAATGTATCTTTATCACATCTGTAAGTCGGAACAATAACGGACTTGTTGGCGATGTAAAAATTAGCATAGGAAGCGGGCAATCTTTGTCCTTCACAATAAACTGCGTCTGGCATTGGAAGCTTGATGATATTTAGTTTTTCACCATTCAGCAAGGTCATTTCTTCTAATTGGCGAAGATTGGTTTGAAGGATCTCATAATTATCATCATCAGGATTATCTTCGATAACTGTCAGAACTGTATTTTCATTCACGAAACGGATGGTATCATCCACATGACCGTCTGTATCATCACCAACAATTCCGTCATCTACCCAAAGAACCTGCTTTTGTCCGTAATATTTTTTCAAAAATTCTTCTACTCCTTCCTGTGAAAGATGTGGATTTCTGTTTTTATTAAGAAGGCAAGATTTAGAAGTCAAAACCGTTCCGGCACCATTGAATTCAACAGAACCGCCTTCCATAATAATTCCGGGGTAAAGAACAGGCAATCCTTTTTCTTCAGCAATTTTAGTAGGGATCACATCATCCAATTCGAATGGCGGGTATTTTCCACCCCACGCATTGAATCCCCAGTCCACAATAATCTTCTGAGGTTCTTCACCATTCCTGTTCACTAAAAAAGCGGGTCCATGATCTCGGCACCAGGCATCATTCGTTTCATTAAAATAAAACTCAACTTTTGATATATCTGCGCCAGCTTTGGAAATATGTTCCATTGCAAAAGCCTGCATTTCATGATCTTTGACATTGATACAGACGAACTCGCCCTTCGTCAATTCCGCAATAAATTTGGCATAAGCAGGATAGATCAGATCAATCCTTTCCGGCCAGGATTCTTCTTTGTGAGGCCAGGAAAGCCAGGTTGCCTCGTGCTCTTCCCATTCTGCAGGGAAGGTGTAGTCGGAAAGATTGATATTATTAGGAATATTATTGTTGTTCATTTTATTTGTTGCCAAAGTTTTTAAGTTCGTTTTCGATTTCTTCGATGGTTGGAAGAGCACTTTTCAAATTGTCCGGAAGCTTCTCTACCAATTGGATTTCGCTTATTCCAATTGGCTTATTAATATCTCTCAAAGCAAATTCTGCCTCGATATTATTTTTGTCTTTGCAAAGTAGAATCCCGATGGTAGGATTTTCTGATTCTTCCTTTATCAAACTATCGACAGCTGAGAGGTAAAAATTCAGTTTTCCGGTATATTCAGGTTTGAATTTGGTGTTTTTTAACTCAATGACGATGTAGCACTTTAGTTTGATGTGGTAAAAAAGCAAATCCAAGTAATAATCCTGATTGCCAATTTCCAGGTGATATTGATTACCAAGAAATGAAAACCCTTTTCCTAATTCCAAAAGGAACTTCGTGATATGATGCGTTAATTGTTTTTCAATATCTTTTTCTCTAAAATCTGCATCTAATGCCAGAAAATCGAAAATATAAGGGTCTTTCAAAGTTTGATTCGCCAAATCCGAAAGTGGTTTTGGTAAAGTGTTTTCAAAATTATTGACAGATTTCCCTTGTCTTTCTATGAGTTTACTTTTTATTTGTAAATCCAGAATATCTCTGCTCCAGTTATTTTCGATACATTTTTCTACATACCAAAATCTTGTTTTTTGGTCTTTGATCTTTTCAATCAGCAAAATATTATGTCCCCAAGGTAATTTTGCAACAGTCTGTTGCAAAATTGTAATATCTTGATATTCCTTAGCAAACTTCAGCATATAACTTAAGTTTCTTTCCGAATAACCTATGGAATTTGGAAACTCAATTTTCAAATCCTTTGCTAATTGTGGAATAACTCCGGAAGACCAACCTTGTTCGGTTTGTTTTTGAGCAATAGAATTACCAATTTGCCAATACAAAAAAATCATCTCAGCATTCACAGACAAAGCTGCCTTTAGCTGTGAGCTAAGGATTCTTTGCTTGATGTCTGAAAAAAGATTTTGGTAAATATTAAGCTCCATTAATTTGTGGAATTAATCCTCGTCAATAAAACGTTTTGTAATCGGTGAATAAGTTTCGATTCTTCTGTCTCTCAGGAACGGCCAGTGCTTTCTCATATAGTCGGTTTGGGCAAGGTCAACTTCTGTTACTGCTACTTCTTCTTTATCGTGAGAGCCAAGATATAAAAGTTTTCCTTGAGCATTTGTAACAAAACTTCCGCCCCAGAATTTCATCGCACCATCCTGCTCGAAGCCTACTCTATTCACGGAAACCACAGGAAGTCCGTTGGCTACAGAATGAGAACGCTGGATGGTCTGCCAAGCATTATATTGGTCTTGATTGGTTTCCTCGTCCTGATCTGTTGCCCAGCCAATTGCTGTTGGATAGAACATGATATCTGCACCCATCAATGCCGTAATTCTGGAAGCTTCAGGATACCATTGATCCCAGCAAATCAACACTCCGACTTTCCCAAACTTGGTGGGAAAAATTTTATAACCTAGATCTCCAGGCGTGAAATAAAATTTCTCATAAAACGCCGGATCATCCGGAATGTGCATCTTACGGTATTTCCCAAGATAAGTTCCGTCTGCATCGATAACAGCAGTTGTATTGTGATAAAGCCCTTGTGCTCTTTTCTCGAATAACGAAGCGATGATGACAACTCCCAATTCCTTTGCAACCGTAGAAAGTGCATCTGTTGAAGGCCCCGGAATAGGCTCTGCCAATTCAAAATTATCGTAATCTTCTACATCGCAAAAATATAATGATGTAAAAAGCTCTTGTAAACATACTATCTGAGCACCTTTTGCGGCGGCTTCTTTTATTTTTTCAATGGCTTTGTTCAAATTTGCTTGTTTGTCAGCAACACAAGACATCTGAACGGTTCCGATTTTAACTTTTGACATTTAATCTAATTTTTCACAAAATTACTAAGATTCTAGGGAATCAAAAATTCAACCAAAAGTTTTTAGATCAATATTTTAAAAAATTAATTCTGTCATCTGTATTTTCTATATTCCGAAACTGTTAAATACGCCTGAAAACTTTACCTTTGCACCAAATTAAAATGCGATAGAATTATGATGAATTATCATACGCGAAAATGGATAAAACCAGAAGACCTTAATCCTAATCATTCGCTTTTTGGAGGAAGACTTCTGGAATGGATCGATGAGGAAGCAGCGCTTTATGCAATCATTCAATTAGAAAATACCAGGACAGTTACCAAATATATTTCCGAGATCAATTTTGTAAGTTCGGCAAAACAAGGTGATATCATAGAAATCGGAATAGAGGCAGTTGAATTCGGAAAATCATCATTAACATTACGCTGTGAAGTCCGAAACAAGATGACACATCAGATCATCATCACCATTGACAAGCTTGTATTTGTCGGTTTAGATGAAGACGGAATGCCAAAACCTCACGGAAAAACAAAGATCGAATATGTTGAGGACAGATTGTATGTGAAAAATACATCTTCTGGAAATAAGTAGGCAATTATTGATTTTGATTTTCAGAATCATAGAAAAAGGATTTTGAAATCTGACAGTAAATAGAAAATAGGATCTAAATGTAGATCCTATTTTCTATTGTGATACCAAGCATAATTTCGTTCAGAAAATTTTCTTTAAATTCGTGAAGTTTAAATTAAAGTTAATGAAAAGTAAAATCCTTTTATCAGCCTTGTTCTTTCCGGCTGTAATGGCATTTGGTCAGCAATACGGTGGCATGTGGATCCCAACAGAAGTCAATGAAAAAGAAATGAAGGAACTGGGAATGAAGATTTCTGCAAAGGATATCTTCAATCCTGAAAAAGCGAGTATCAAAGATGCTGTTGTCCAATTTGATGGTGGCTGCACTGCGGAGATCATCTCTCCAAATGGACTTTTATTAACCAACCATCACTGTGGCTATGACAATATTCAATCCCATTCTACTGTAGAAAATGATCTTTTGACCAATGGTTTTTGGGCGAAAGACATCAACGGAGAATTGCCAAATCCCGGTGTAACTGTTGATTTCATTACCAGTATCAAAGAAGTAAGTAAAGAAATCCTTGCAGGAACTGATGGTCTGACTGGAAAAGAACTAGACATTAAGATCAAGCAAAATACAGATGCCTACATCGCTTCTCAAAAAACCGAAGCTTATCAAAAGATTTCCGTAAGAGCGATGTATTATGGTAATAAATATTATGCCTATGTGATTGAAACATATAAAGATATCCGTTTGGTTGGAGCACCTCCTTCTGCAATCGGGAAATATGGTTCCGATACGGACAACTGGGTCTGGCCAAGGCACACAGGAGATTTCTCTATGTTCAGAATATATGCAGACAAAAACAATAAGCCTGCAGAATATTCCAAAGATAACGTTCCTTATACACCAAAACATTTTTTACCGATCTCCATCAAAGACAAAAAAGAAGATGATTTTACATTTGTTTTCGGTTTTCCCGGAAGAACCACAGAATATCTTCCTGCTGTTGCTGTCGAAAAGATCATGACAGAAATAGACCCAGCCATGATCTCGGTTCGTGATGTAACGCTTAAAACACTCGATGAAAAAATGAGGGTGGATAATGCAACAAGAATCAAATATGCTTCTAAATATGCTAGAATCTCCAATGCCTGGAAAAAATGGCAAGGAGAAATTGAAGGTTTGAAAAAGTCCAATGCCGTTGGAAAAAAACAGCAATATGAGCAAACGCTTATCTCTAAAAATCAAGCAATCAAGCCTACTATTGATGCCCTCAATAAATTATATGGCGAACAAGCCCCTTATGCATTGAACAGAGCTTATTATAGCGAATTACCGAGAAATGCCGAAACTCTGGCTTTGGCAAGCTTATTCGGAAGTTATATAGAGGCTGTTGAAAATGGAACTTCTACACAAAAATCTTTGGACAATCTCAAATCCAGACTTTCCGATATCTATAAAGATTATGAAAGTAGCCTGGATGCAAAAGTGACTGCAAAAGTTATTGCTCTCTATGCCAACAAAACACCACAGCAATTTTTACCTGCAGGTTTTGAAAAGTACAAAGATGTCAATCAGAATATTGCAACGATAGAAAACTGGGCAAAAACATCGGTCATTACCGGTGGCGGAACCGTAAATGGCGCAACAGTTTATTCTGACATCAATAAAGTTTTTGCTGACCAGGCCACTTTGGTCCAAGCTATAAAAAAAGACCCTTTGGTTCAGCTTTATGCTTCCATCAAGAATACTTATGTGAAAACGACACATGATAAAGTGACTAATTTGCAATCTGATATTGACGCCCTGCAAAAGAAATTCATGGCACAGCAAATGGAAACGGACAAAGACAGAAAATTCTTTCCTGATGCCAATTCCACACTTCGTGTAACTTATGGAAAAGTGAAAGGGTCTAATCCAAGAGATGCTGTGAATTATGGTTATCAAACACATCTTGCCGGTGTTTTAGAAAAATATATCCCTGGAGATTATGAATTTGATTTGCCTAAAAAACTGATCGATCTTTACAACACAAAAGACTACGGTATCTATAAAGACAAAACAGGAGATGTCCCTGTAAATTTCACTGCAACGAACCATACAACAGGAGGAAATTCCGGAAGTCCTGCTTTGGATGCTTATGGAAACCTGATCGGGCTGAACTTCGACAGACAATGGGAAGGAACAATGAGTGACATCAATTATGACCCGAAATTGTGTAGAAACATCATGGTCGATACAAAATACATTCTTTTTGTAATCGATAAATATGCCGATGCAAAATGGCTATTGAATGAGATGAAGATCGTAAAGTAATTAAATTTTAAATCAATACTGCTTTGCCAAAGATGATTATCTTTGGCAAAGTTTTTTCTGATGAGCTTCAAGACCAGATTTTTCCGAGTTATTAACCCATTATCAAAGAATTTTTCCTTTGATCATTTTTCAAAGCTACTACCTTTTGAAACTATTATCATAGTTTACCATTTGGTTTCGGACAAGAATGTAAAGCACGTTAAACATCTTTTCCCTTATCGCTCGGTCAATCAGTTTGAAAAAGACCTGGATTTTCTTTCGAAGCATTTTGAGTTTATCGACTGGGATGATTATCTCAGTAAAAAGAAAACCTCAAAACCTGGCATCCTATTGACTTTTGATGATGGTTATATTGAGTTTTACGATATCATCTCTCCTATTCTTCTCAAAAAAGGAATTTTTGCGATCAATTACATCAATCCGAAATTCATTGATAATAATGAAATGATGTGGAGAAATAAAGCCAGCCTGATTGTTTCGGAAATAATTGAGGATGAGAATTTTCAAGATAAAATGTTCGAATGGACCGGCAATGAATTAAAAGAAATTATTTCTTCAATCCTAAGTATCAATTTTAAAGATAAACACCAATTGGATGAGATCGCTGAACATTTAGAAATTGATACTAAAAATTATCTAAAGACAAATCCCGTATATCTTACTACAAACCAGCTACAAAAACTAAAAAATGATGGTTTTGGAATTGCTTCCCATGGTTGGGACCATCCACTTTACAATCAGCTTTCCTTAACAGAACAATTGGAGAACACGCAAAAAGCTCTTGATTATATGAATGAAAATCATTTTTTGATCGATTCTTTCGCTTTTCCTTTCACAGACAATTTGGTCAAAAATCAATTTTTCGATTCGGTTTTTAGTCAAAATCCAGACCTTAGAGTTACATTCGGTGCTGCAGGTCTGAAATTGGATTCCAATAAAAAAAACATCCAAAGAGTTCCTATAGAAATTAGAAATTATTCAGTTGAAGAGATTCTGAAAAACGAAATCATCTATTATCAATTTCTAAGAAATACCAAGAAAAACAGGATCAAACGAAGCTGAAAAATTATGCTTTGAATAAAGTGTTCCTTATATTTGTTAAAAATTAATGATCAGGTGATAAAAATCGTTGGATTAAATAAAGACCAGTTAAAAGGTTTTACAAAAACCGAAGCATTTGAAAATTTTGAATTTGCTCCGATTTCAGAATTAAGGGAGGTTTCCCATATCCATAATCCACGTGCAAAGCCTGAAGATAATTTACTTTTTTTAGCCTATGAAAACGATTGTCTTGCCGGATATCTGGGAATGTTGCCCGATGATGTAACTGATAGAAATGGACATAAAGTTCATTTTGGATGGCTGTCAACATTATTCGTCAGTGAAAAATTCCGGGGTAAGCAAATTGCCCAAAAATTACTTTACGCAGCGGAGGAATCTTATAACAAAAACCTTATGATCACAGAGTTCACACCAAGTGCGGGGAGATTATACCGCAAGATCGGAATGTTTGAGGATCTAAAGACCAAAGCAGCTGTGCGGTATTATTACAAATCTAATTTGGCGGAGCTTTTACCTTCTAAAAAAGATATTTTTCTAAAGAACAAGATCTGGCTGAAACGTTTTGATAGTTTCATCAATATTTTTATTCCTTATCTCAGCAAAGGGAAAAACCATATATACAAAATCTCGAGATCTGTTGATGATGATTTAAGCAGATTCATTTCTGTCCAAGCTAAAAATCCGATTGCGAGAAGCTCGGAAGATTTCCAATGGATGTTGAATTTCCCTTGGCTTTCCCAGAAAAAAGAAGAGTCTGATTATCTTTTCTCATCCTATTCCGAAGATTACGAAATGTTTTGGGTTGTGGTTTATGAAAATCAACAAATTGTTTCCGCAATGCTTTGCTCTGTGAGAAACAGCCACTTGAAGGTGCTTTATTATTTTGGAAATTCTAAAGTTGTTTCAGAAGTCTTACCAAAGATCATCAGGAAGTATAACGTGAAAATGATGACGCTCTATGATGATCATCTTAATCATTCAATTAATGATCTTCCAAAAGCTATCTACAAAAGACCATTGAAAAGAGAATATCTCGTCCATAAAGGTTTTAAAGAAAAATTAGGGAAAAATTTCGACTTCGATTTTACAGATGGGGACGGCGATTTTTCATTTACATAAAAAACTATTTTTCACAATCACATTTTTCCCTTCTGTGGCGTTTAAACTCATTATCCCAAAACGGATAGAGTTTAATTGCCAGATAAAAAGCAGCAGCATGAAGATGTTGATGTTTGAAAAACATCGGAAAAATATTCTCACTTCCCAATATCACAGGTCCCAAACGCAAATAACCACCGAAATAAAGATGTCTATATTCTGATAACGATGTGGAAACTCCGTAACCAATCGCTTCTTTCTGAACCGAATAATTGGCGTTGAGCATATTGTTTCGCTTGACAGGATTTCTGAAAAAAGGAACTCTCTGGATCCAATTGAAATTGATGAAATGGTTCGCTTTGACCCTTTGGCTATAGTTAACATTAATGCTTGTAGGTAACCCGATTCGGAATCCGTTTCCTACAAAAGAAGCGTCCTCATTTCCATAGGCTTCCTTGCTTATTTTCCTAAGATAATCTTCTGGCGTCGTAAAATCCTCATCTTTGAAAACAGGATTATTTTGCAGCCAAACGGTTTTCCCATTTTTAAAAGAATGATTGATCCCCTGCTTGAAATTAACAGAACCGATGTCCAGGATATTCAAGGAGAATTTAGAATTATATTCGTCCTCTCCTTTGTCTTTATCCATCATTGTAATTCCAATATCCAATCCTAGTCCCGACCCGTTCTGCTTGTATTCATATCTATCGTTCTCAAAGTCATAATTGGTAATATAATTCAAAGAAATATCGTAATTGGAGGCATAGATATTCTTATAATCCGGATCTTCTGTAGGCGCAGGATCGCTGGCAGACAGGTCGATATCTTTATGGCTTATGATATTGGCAGCATCCAGACCCATCTCATATTTTATATTGACGCCAAAAATCCAATGTTTGTCAGAGTAAGGAAAAATCTCAGTTGCAGCATTCAATCCAACCTCATTCCAGCTCATGGACGCCGATGAAAAAGGATTCATTTTATAATCCGAAGGCTGTGGGACCATCTCGTTCCCAAAGCGGAAATAATTATCCAGTTTCAGAACCGCACCTTGTACTCTCATACGGCTGAATAACCCAAACGCATACTTTTTCTCTTTTATATCCGCTATCATAGAAAAGGACGGTCCCAGGGCATCATAATTCATCAAAGCATCAGCAGTTTCTTTGTTATAAAAATCAAAAACATTAGATTGGTTCTCCCCTCTTATGTTCTTCCTGGGGTTTGCGATCTGAATTTCGGCATTCAATAATCCCAAAACATTCTGTTTCGAAATGTAAGCGTAATTATTTTGTAGAAATATATCGGCTGATATCAGATTGACATCCCAAGGATTTGTATTAAGGAAAGCTTGTGTAGGAGAAAGGACAACCGAGTTGATCCCACTATAATTATCGTTGGAAAAACTGAAATTATTTTGTGCCGCGATCTTCACAAAGCAGAAAATAAAGAGACAAAAATAAAATAGTTTCAACATTATATGTCCGAATAAATAGCAAACTAATTTACACAGAAAATATTGTTGAAAATCTAAAAAAATTAAACAAAAAAAGTTATTGTTCCCAATAGAACAATAACTACAAAATTAAACCTTGCCAAAGACCTGAACTACGACAAGGTTTTGTGAGGAATTTATTTTAAGAATTGAATCCTTCGATGATCTTTGAGAAATCTTCGATCTTAAGTGCTGCACCACCGATCAAACCTCCATCAACATCCGGTTGAGAGAAGATCTCTTTAGCATTGTCGGGCTTTACACTTCCTCCGTAAAGGATAGAAACTTCATCAGCGACTTCTTTTCCATATTTGTCAGCAATCAGGCTTCTTATATAGGCGTGAACTTCCTGTGCTTGTTCTGCAGTCGCCGTTTCACCGGTTCCGATTGCCCAAACCGGTTCGTAGGCGATCACCACTTTTTTGATCTCTTCAGCAGATAAAGTGAAAAGAGCCGTTTCAGTTTGATTTTTGACAACTTCAAAATGCCTTCCCGCTTTTCTTTCTTCCAATTTTTCACCGTTGCAATAGATGGGTGTCAAACCTTTGTCCAAAAGTGCTTTTACCTTTCTGTTGGCGTGGCTGTCAGTCTCTCCGTGGAAAGTTCTTCTCTCCGAGTGTGAAACCAAGCTTCCGTCTGCATCTACAGAAGCCAGCATATCCACAGAAATCTCACCTGTGTAAGCACCACTTGCATATTCTGAAACATCCTGTGCGAATACGCCTACCTCATTATTTTTAAAAACTTCTCTAGCTGCAGTAAGATATAAAGCCGGCGGCGCGATATAAACCTCGCAGTTGGTTGTATTATTTTTTTTGTATTCTAAAAGCTGAGCCATCAATTCCTGAGCTTCAGAATAGGTTTTGTTCATTTTCCAGTTTCCTGCAACAATGTTCTTTCTCATTATATTTTAATTTAATTTCCAAATATTTTTTAGTAGTGTGTAAAACTGATGTTCTTCATCTGTCACCTCATTATCAGCTTTTATGAGTGATTTTGCAAACTGGATGAAGTTTTTTCTTTCTGCTTCTGTAGAATCTTCCTCGAAACATTTTGCATGGAACTCGAAGTGTTCCTGCCATTGGTCGGCTGTAAGTTGGGCAATGATCTCTAATTCGTCGTCCAGATTCAAACGAAAAGGGAATTCTTCCGCCATATATTCCTGGACTTTAAGCCCTTCTTCTGGTTTGATAATGCCATCTACAGCGGACAAAATCATTAACAAATGATAGCCTGCGATAGGTTTATTTGATTTTCTCATTATATAATTTAATCTTGATTTAAATAATCTTTTGCGCCCAATTTCTCAACTATTTTCCCTTTTTCCAAAATCAATACAAAAGGATTGCTTCTCGCGATGGTTTTGATAGCAATCTCGTCCATTAGATAATTCGGGATCTGTTTGTAAAAATCAGGCTGCGTGCTGACACCATAAACTTTGGCTTTTTCTGTCAGGGCTTTAGTTTCAGTTTTTTTAACTAATTCTAAATCTGCTTCTTTTGGTTTGTAGGTAAAAACCAAAACAACTCTTGGCTCCTTCAGAATTTCGTCTGTGATCGGATTTCCATTGGCATCTTCAATCTTAAATTTTGAAATCTCGGATTCGTAGCCTTTTTTCGTGATTTCGGAAGTTGTTTTTCCGTCTTCGATCTTCCAGGTTGTATCTTTCCAATATTCCTTATTGATATATTCGTCTTGATCCACTTTTTTCACTTCGCCGGTTTTGGAATTTTTAAGCGAATAAAAAGTCTTGTATTCCGAAGGATTTTTATTGATTTTCTCTTTCTCAGCTGCTAGGTCAGTTCCAATAGAATAAGCTCTGAAATCTATCATCGGTTCGTGTGCAATTCCTCTGTACATCACAAAAATCATGACCAAAACAAAAACGCCTAACAATGGTAATTTCCCGAATCTCACCTTTTCATCTTCTTCTCTTTTTCTGTAAAGAACCGCCAGAATCAACAATAAAACCAAAAGTGTAATATCTTTCCAGAATGACTGCCAAGGTGTGAATTTCAACGCATCTCCGAAACACCCGCAATCTGTAACGACATTATAATAAGCGGAATAAAATGTAAGGAAACCAAAGAAAACGCAAAGGGCAATCAATGCATAAAGTGTTTCCTTAAGTTTGATTTTCATCAATAACATAAATCCTAAAACCAATTCCAGAACAACTACAATAATTGAAAATGCCAGAGCATATTTTTCCAAAAACGGCAGGTTGAAAACAATTGGTGAGAAATATTCTTCCAACTTGAAAGAAAATCCTTTCAAATCAACGGCTTTCACGAAGCCTGATGCGATGAATATCAAAGAAACAATATATCGTAAAATTGTGCGCATAGTTTATGTATTGACGTTATAATTGATCAAGAGTTAATTTTAAATTTAATCAAACAGAAAACAGCATAATTCAGCATATCAAAATAGTTCGCATCCAACCCTTCCGAAACCAACGTCGCTCCTTGGTTATCCTCTATCTGTTTGGTTCTCAAAACCTTTTGATAAATCAAATCGGTAATCGAAGAAATTCTCATATCTCTCCAGGCTTCGCCGTAATCGTGATTTTTGCGTTCCATCAGTTCTTTTGCCTTTTGAGCGTAAAAATCATAAAGATGGATGATCTCCTCGGGATCAGCATTCAGTTCATCAGAAAAACCCTTTTCCAACTGGATCAATCCGATGATGGAATAATTGATGATGGCGATGAATTCATCTTCTTCACTTTCATCCACCATTTTCACATCCGTCATTTGTAACGTTCTGATTCTATTGACTTTGATATAGATCTGATCTGTGATAGAACTGGGGCGAAGAACACGCCACGCCGTTCCATAATCTTTCATTTTCTTCTGAAAAAGCTCTCTGCAAACCTTTATAACGTCGTCAAACTGGGCGGATGTATTGTGCATAAATCTGTCTATTGGTTCAAAGATACAAATTTAGTTGAAAGTTAAAAGTTGAAGGTTATCAGTTTTTGAATCTATAAAAATAACTTAGGACTGATACTTAATAACTCACAACTAAATTTTATTTTTGTGATATGGACTTTTTTTCAACTAACCATTCCAGGTTTTTCTCAATCAATTGTAATGGCAGATTGCTTGACCTGTCAAAGCCCAAACTAATGGGAATCTTGAATCTGACTCCAGATTCTTTTTCTGATGGTGGGAAATTCAACAATGAAAAATCAGCTTTGCAACAAGCTGAAAATTTATTAAAAAATGGCGCAACTATTATCGATGTTGGCGCACAGTCAACTCGTCCAAATTCCGAATTTTTGAAAGCTGATGAAGAAATCAGAAGAATTGGAAACGTTATTTCATTAATTAAAAAAGAATTTCCGGAGAGTTTGATTTCTCTTGATACATTTTATTCGGATGTTGTACAATTTGGATTTGATGAAGGAATTGATTTGGTTAATGATATCTCTGCCGGTCAATTTGATCCTGAATTATTAGACTCGGTCGCAATGACCGGCTTGCCTTATATATTAATGCACGTCAATCCAACTTATGGATTGATGCATGAAAAGATCAAATTTGATGATATTATTATTTCAATCAATCGATTTTTCGCTGAAAAAGTAAATCTTTTAAGACAAAAAGGGATCAAAGATATCATTCTCGACCCAGGATTCGGGTTTGGGAAAACCGTTGAAGACCAGTATAAAATGATTGACGATTTCGAATATATTGGATTTGGCCAATTGCCAATCCTGGCCGGGATTTCAAAAAAATCATTCATCTATAAGCCTCTCAGAAAACAACCGAACGAAGTTGAAAGAGAAACATTAGATTTACATCATAAGTTATTAAAAAAAGGAGCGAATATCATTCGTCTTCATAATCCTGAAACTTTAGTTATTTAAATTATTATCTAGATCTTCATATTATTAAAACGATCTGGCAGTAAAATAAAATAGAATTTAATTTTTAGGTAAAATTTTCGCAAAAATTCTAAAACACTCAATCAATATAGAAATTTTTATAAAAATTTAGCATGGATAAGTAATTATTTAAACAAATTACAATGCAACAAAAACCCAAAACAAGTATATATTTAATAATTTTATTAAAAAATACTTGGTTATTTCAAAATAATTTAACTAAATTTGAGAGAATTAAAAAATTAATTTTATGAAAAAAATTCTATTTTCTTTACTGGCCATAGCCGGTTTAACGACAAACACTGTAAACGCACAGTATGTCGTATTTCAAGACAGCTTTGAAAGTTATACCGACTTCGCAATTTCAAATGTTGGCAGCTGGACTTTACTTGATGTAGACAATAGTCCATCTGGAGGATTTAATGGTATAACATTCCCCAACGGGAATGGTACTAACAAAGCTTTTCAAGTATTTAACTCTACCACTACCACTCCTGTTTTAACTCCTACTAGTACTTCCAACTGGACTGCAAGAACAGGTCAAAAAACAATGACTTCTTTTTATCTCTCTAGTGGTGCGTCTAACAATGACTGGCTTATTTCTCCGAAAATCCAACTTGCTGCCGATGGAGGAGCATTGAGCTTTTGGGCAAAAAGCTGTGATGCTACCTATGGTGCAGAAAAATACAGGGTTTACATCTCTACTACCGGTACTGCTGTTGCAGATTTCACGCCGTTATCAGCTGTACAAACTACACCATCAGATGTTACTTGGCATGAATTCACAACTAGCTTGAGCGCTTATGCAGGACAACAAGTATATATCGCTATACAATGTTCTTCTACAGATCAGTTTGGCTTTGCTGTTGATGATTTCAAAGTAACAACTTCAATTGCACCAACTACCGCTCCAAACTGCTCCACTTTAACATCTCCGGCAAACGGAGCCATTGATGTAGCATTCACATCCACAACATTATCTTGGGCGCAATCTGCCGGAGCTGAATCCTATGACGTATATTTAGACAAAAACCCTAATCCAACAACTCTTGTCCAAAATGTAACGGGAACAAGCTATACTGCGGCTTCCTTAGACCTGTCATCTACCTATTATTGGAAAGTAGTTCCTAAGAATACAGTGGGATCTGCAACCGGATGTACAGTTTACTCTTTCACTACAGCAGCAGCTACTTATTGTACAGCTGGCGCAACTTCTACAAGTTGGGAAAAAATAAGTAATGTTACCTTCGCAGATATTAATAACAATTCGACAGCTACGGCAGGATACGAGGATTTTACATCTGTTGTAGGGAACGTACTGGTTGGTTCGACCTACACCTTCACAGCTTCATTCACCGGAACATCCTTTGATGCTGATCAGGTTATGGTTTGGATAGACCTTAATAACGATAAGGATTTTGACGATGCAGGTGAGCAAGTCCTCGTTACTCCTATAGGGGTATCACCTTGGACAGGATCAATCACTATTCCTGCCGGAACAACCATAGGAGCAACCCGCATGAGAGTGAGATTGAATGACACAAGCTCATCTTCTTCCAATACTACGCCGTGCGGAACAGCAACTTTCGGACAAGTAGAAGACTATACTTTAAATATTGGAACACTCGCAGTTAATGAGGTTTCTAAAACTGGAATCAAAGCCTATCCAAATCCAGTGAAAGATATCTTCACTATTGAGGCTGCGGAAAAAATCCAATCTGTAAAAGTGTTTGATGCTACCGGAAAACAATTACTAATTAAGGAATTGAATGAGGTTAAATCTCAAATCGATTTAAGTAAATTAAATGCCGGTGTGTATATTGTAACAACTACAATGGCAGACGGAAGCACAGCATCAACGAAAGTGATCAAGAAATAACAATTGATTCTAAATAATTTCAAATCCCGTCAATTGGCGGGATTTTTTTATAGAAATATTTGTAGTTCAGAAAAAAGTTGTACTTTTGCAACTCGAATTTTTAATTAAAATTAATTAACATTATGAACAATTACGAAACTGTTTTCATTTTAACTCCCGTTCTATCTGATGCTCAGGTGGAGGAAGCAGTGAAAAAATTTGAAGACCTATTGACTTCAAACAATTGCGAAATCGTTGCCAAGGAAAATTGGGGACTTAAGAAATTGGCTTATCCTATCCAATTGAAAAAGAATGGTTTTTATACCCTTATCGAATTCAAAGGAGAAGGAACTGTAGTTGCAGACCTAGAAACTGCTTTTAAACGTGATGAGAGAGTTATCCGTTACTTAACGACTAAACTTGACAAGCACGCTGTAGATTATGCAGTGACAAGAAGAAGCAAACTAAAATCTGCTAAAGCTTAATTATTAACCTTTAAAATTTTAAAACAATGGCAATAGATGATATGGCAAAACAAGCCTCTGCTGGAGGTGAATCAGAAGTGAAGTTTCTTACTCCACTTGATATCAATACAAAATCTGAAAAGAAATATTGTAGATTCAAAAAATTTGGAATTAAGCACGTAGATTACAAAGATGCTGACTTCCTTTTACAATTTGTAAACGAACAAGGTAAGATCTTACCAAGAAGATACACCGGGACTTCTCTTAAATATCAAAGAAAAGTATCTGCTGCGATCAAAAGAGCAAGACACCTTGCTTTGATGCCTTACGTAGCTGACTTATTGAAATAAGAAAAATAATAAAAGAAGTAGGTTCGTCTGCTTCTTTTGTTGCTGAATAAATTAATTAATTCTAACTTGATTTAGATTTCAGATTTCAGAAACCAGACCAATAAAGTCTAATATCTAATATCTAAATCTAATATCTAAAAAAGGACAACAACAATGGAAATTATCCTAAAAAAAGATGTAGAAAACTTAGGACTTGAGTTTGATACAGTAAACGTAAAACCAGGTTATGCAAGAAACTTCTTGATTCCTCAAGGTTTTGCATTATTGGCAACGCCTAAAAATAAAGCTGCTCTAGAAGCTACTTTAGAATCTAGAAAAGAAGAAGAAGCTAAATTGGTTGCTGCTGCTAACGCAGTTGTAGAACAATTGAAGAAAACCACAGTTACTATTCCTGCAAAAGTGGGTGCTGGTGACAAGCTATTCGGTTCTATCAACAATGCTGACCTTGCTGCTGCTTTGGAAAAAGCTGGTGTTAACGTCGATAAAAAGTACATCAGAATCCCTGGTAATACGATCAAGAGAACTGGTAAATTCTCTGCAGTTGTAAGGCTTCATAGAAATGTTGAATACAACTACGAGTTTGACATCGTTTCTGACGCTCCAGTAGAAGCTCCGAAACCAGCTGCTGCGCCTAAAGCAAAAGTAGAAGAAGAAACTCCTTCTGAAGAAGCTTAATCGAATAAAGATCCAAAAATAAAAAAACCACTTCAAATGAAGTGGTTTTTGTTTTTATGATAACTGTTTTTTAAGATTTATTTGGATTGGGTTTCCAAGAATTAAAAAAGTCTTTTACTTTTTCAAGGCTATAACCATTTCCCTCTTCTAAGACTGCGCTATCCTGCGTATGAATCTGTTTCCCGTTTTCGTCTAAAATTATAAATACTGGGTAACCAAATTTCTCTCCAGGATTCCCATAACCCGTAAAGATTTTTTCATTTTTATTTTCTGGCGACCAATTCAAATGGTAGTAGATGTAATTATTATCAACAATTTGTTTCAGTTCGGGCGTTTGTTGAACATAATTATTGAATCTCAAACACCAGATACACCAGTTCCCCCCAGCCTGTATTACCACATTTTTATGTTCTTTTTTAGCAAGTTTTACAGCATTTTTGATATCCAATTCTGCATTGGCCTCTGGGTGGTATGGTTTAGGTAATTTAGCTTTTTCTTCGGCAGCCGCCTTTTTCTTGGCTTCTATTTGTTCTTTGGTAAGCTCGGTGGTTTGGGCATTTGCAAAAGAAAATAAAAGTATACCTCCGACAAATAACAATTTCTTAACAGATTTTCTCATTATTATTGATGATTGATTTTAATAAAGACCAAAGTTAGTCAAAAATTCAGCCATTTTTCAGTATATTTGCCAATATTCATTATACATTGAATCAATTTTTATTCGGCATATTATTACTAATTTCCAGATTACCACTCAGAATATTATATTTCTTTTCAGATGTAATGTTCTTTGTCAATTATTATATAGTAGGCTACAGGAAGAAAGAAGTTTTGGAAAATCTCAGAAATTCTTTCCCTGAAAAATCGGATAAAGAAATCAAGGATATTTCGAAAAAATTCTTCTCCAACTTCTGCGATTACCTTGCCGAGATGCTCAAGGGTTTTACAATTTCCGAAACCGAATCGAGGGTTAGAATGCAGCACCTGAATCAATATCTTTTCCAACAGGCAAAGGACGAGGGCAAAAATATCATAATGTTGTCCGGACATGTTTTCAACTGGGAATGGTTCAATGCATTGGCGACACTTATCCCTCAGAAAGATTGTCATCCCGTCTATCGTAAGATGAGCAGCCCTTTTTGGGAAGAAAAGATCAAACTAATCAGGAATAGATTCAATAACAAATCCCTTGAAGCGACAGAAGTCATCAAACACATCTTCCGAAACCAAAATAACGGAAATTCAGCTTATATGTTCGTAGCTGACCAAACTCCGAACGTACATTCTGTTAATTATGGACTAAAGTTTCTGAATCAAAAGACCCCGGCTTTCATTGGATATGACAAGTTATCTACTAGAATGGATATGGTTTTTATCTATTGTGAAATGAAGAAAGTGAAACGAGGATTTTACCAAGTGAATTACCATAGAATTTATCCGGATGGAGAAAAATTTGTGGAGCACGAGGTCGTGAAAAAGTTCCATAAATTGTTGGAGAACACAATCAGAAAAAACCCGGACAATTGGCTTTGGTCGCATAGAAGATGGAAATATAAGGATGCCATAAAAACTTACGAAGAATAATGACTGTCGCAATTGCAATTCTCAATTGGAACGGAAAAAAATGGCTGGAAAAATTCTTACCATCTGTAATTAGATATTCCCCTGATGCACAAATTTTCGTTATCGATAATGCTTCTACAGATGATTCGGTTCAATTCTTAAAGAATAATTTTAATTCGGTCAAAATCATTCAAAATCAAAGTAATTCTGGTTTTGCTGCAGGCTATAATGAAGGATTAAAATCGATTAACGCAGATATTTATTGCTTATTAAATTCTGATGTAGAAGTAACAGAAAACTGGATCTCTCCAATCATAAAATTATTCTCCGAAGACAAAAACATCGCAGCAATTCAACCAAAAATTCTGGATTATAACCAGAAGAATAAATTCGAATTTGCAGGAGCTGGTGGTGGTTTGATTGATAATCTCGGCTATCCTTACTGCAGAGGGCGTATCTTTGATGATATCGAATCTGATAATGGGCAATACGACGATGAAACCGAAATCTTTTGGGCTTCCGGTTGTTCATTATTTATCCGCTCACAAGATTTTTGGAATATGGATGGCTTTGACGAAAGATTCTTCGCACATCAGGAAGAAATCGACCTTTGCTGGAGATTGAAAAATACAGGAAGGAAAATCTATTACACAGGAAGATCCAAAGTCTATCACGTTGGTGGAGGAACACTTAACAAGCAAAATCCGCAGAAAACATACTTAAATTTCAGGAATAATCTAACGATGATGCTCAAGAATCTTCCTTCATCAAAGGTATTTTTCATTCTGTTTTCCAGACTTTCTTTGGACGGGGTTGCCGGAATTTATTTCGGATTCAAAAATGGATTTTCACATCTTTGGGCGATTTTTCGTTCACATATGGGATTTTATTGGCAACTACCAAAATCAATCCAGTTGAGACAAAAAAATCAGATCGATAATTATTACCAGACGAGATGGTTGATTTTCAAACATTTCTTGGGCTCAAAAAATGATCAGTAATGGATTTTATTGCTTTAGATTTTGAAACCGCGACGCACGAGAAGAATTCCGCCTGTGAATTAGGAATTTGTATTGTAGAAAATGGTCAAATCAAAGAAACCAGATCTTGGCTGATAAAACCACCATCTTTTCCTTATTTCAATCATCACAACATCGCTGTTCACGGGATTACCCCGGAAGATGTGCAACATTCCCCCACTTTTGCTGATGTTTGGTATGAGATAGAAAACCTGATGTACGGAAATCTAATGATTGCCCACAACGCTGCTTTTGACGCCAATGTTCTGAGAGGCTGTCTTGAGCATTACGGTTTTTTCAAACCAAATATAAACTATCTGTGCAGTATTGGTGTAGCGAAAAAAGCTTGGAAAGACCTTAAAAGTTATGGCTTGAAAAATCTGGCAGAACAACATCAGATCAGATTCAATCATCATCGTGCAGATGCTGATGCAGAAGTCTGCGCAAAAATCTCATTATTAAGCTTCGAAAGATTGATGATAACCCGTAATGAAGAAATTAAAGATGTTTTTAGCAAAAGAATTAAGATTTTATAAAATTATCTTAGAAATCTCAGAAGAAAAATCTAAGATAATTAAACTTTAACATCAGATTCAGTCAGGGATAATTAATTATTTCTGTCCTTCAAATATTTCTGCCATTCCCAAGTGGTTTTGAGCGCTTCTTCCAAAGAGGTTTCAGACTTCCAATTGAGTTCTTTTTCGGCTTTGTCTGCATTAGCATAAGCAATTGTGATATCGCCTTCTCTTCTCGGGCAGATCTGGTAAGGAACCGGCACATCATTGGCCAACTCAAAAGCTTTTACAACCTCCAGAACCGAAGAACCCTTTCCTGTTCCTAAATTGTAAATATCAAGAACTGTTTCTTCCTCTGAGTGAATCAATTTTTGCAGAGCCGCAACATGTGCTTTCGCCAAGTCCACAACGTAGATATAATCACGGATCGCTGTCCCGTCCGCCGTTGGATAATCATTCCCCCAAATGCTCAATTTTTCTCTGATACCCGCTGCTGTTTGTGTAACGTAAGGAACCAGATTATTAGGAATCCCTGCCGGCAATTCTCCTAGTAAAGCTGTTGGATGCGCACCTATTGGGTTGAAGTATCTTAATAAAGATACTCTTTTTTGATAAGCTCTCGAGAAATCTTTCAGAATATCCTCGCCCATTTGTTTGGTTTTTCCGTAGGAAGATTCGGCTTCTTTTAAAGGTGTGTTTTCGTCTATTGGCATTTGATCAGCTTGCCCATAAACCGTACAAGATGAACTGAAAATGAAATTGGAAATATTTCTTTCTTTGAATTCCTGAAGAACATTGATCAAGGAAAACAAATTGTTCTCATAATATTTCAAAGGCTCCGTCATACTCTCTCCTACTGCTTTAGAGGCTGCAAAATTGATACAACCTTCGATATCATGTGCATCGAAAACTTGCGTTAATAATTCTTTTCTTCTAAGGTCGAAAGGATAAAAAATCGGACGTTTGCCTGTGATCTCCTCAATATTATCAAGGATAAATTTTTCCGAATTTGATAAATCATCCACAATGATGACATCAAAATTATGATTGATCAATTCTACAACCGTGTGTGAACCGATATAACCGAGACCGCCTGTTACGAGTATGGACATTTAATTAATTATGGGTTATGAATTATTAGTTTTCTCAAAGAATTCCAAAACAGAATCTGTAATATATTTTAATTGTTCTTCATCCAATTCTGTGTGCATTGGTAAAGAAATTACTTGATCAAGTAATTTATCCGTATTTACAAAATCAGAAGGATTACTTTCCTGGTAATAAGCTTTTTGTTTTCTAAGCGCCACCGGATAATAGATCATCGCAGGGATTTCTTTTTCTGTCAGGAATTTTTGCAATTCATTACGTTTTCCGTTCGTAATTCTCAACGTATATTGATGAAAAACGTGCGTGGAGTTTTCTGCTCTTTTCGGAGTTAAAATATTTTCGTGCCCTGCAAAAGCTTCATCATAATAATCCGCTGCTTTCCTTCTGGCCTCGTTATAAGAATCAAGATTTGGTAACTTTTTTCTCAAGATCGCAGCCTGAATGCTGTCCAATCTGGAGTTGACACCAACTTCGTCGTGGTAATAACGCTCGTACATCCCATGGTTTACGATTCCTCTTAATCTGTGTGCCAATTCGTCGTCATTTGTAAAAATCGCACCACCATCACCATAGCAACCAAGATTTTTTGATGGAAAGAAAGAAGTAGTTCCAATGGTTCCCATTGTTCCTGATTTCTTTGATGTTCCGTTTGAGAAAATAAAATCAGCACCAATGGCTTGCGCATTATCTTCAACGACATAAAGATCATGTTCTTTGGCAATTTTCAGGATTTCTTCCATATTTCCGCATTGCCCGAAAAGGTGAACAGGGATAATAGCTTTGGTTTTTGGTGTAATTGCCTTTTTGATTGCTTCTGTGTCAATAGTAAAAGTATCATAATCAACATCTACTAAAACGGCTTTCAATTTCAATAAATGAATCACTTCAACCGTAGCAGCAAAAGTAAAATCTGCAGTAATTACTTCATCTCCCTCTTGTAAATCCAAAGCCATTAATGCAATTTGAAGTGCAT
This sequence comes from Epilithonimonas caeni DSM 17710, assembly GCF_000426465.1. Lineage (GTDB taxonomy): Bacteria > Bacteroidota > Bacteroidia > Flavobacteriales > Weeksellaceae > Epilithonimonas > Epilithonimonas caeni. The sequence goes on along the minus strand of NZ_AUFK01000009.1, from coordinate 136,494 downwards.
CTGTTCCGTTGGCGCAAGGGATCACATGTTTTACATCCAAATAATTTTCAAGGTCGGCTTGAAAGGATTTCACTTCCGGACCATTTATAAAAGCCGCAGAATCCATCACATTCAAAACTGCATTGTCAACTTCACTTTTAATTTTATAATACTGGCTTTGCAAATCAACCATTTGGATCTTTTTCATACTCAAATATTTATTATTAAAGGCATTTGAAATCGTTATGGACATAGCTCCAAATATTTTTTGAAGCCATTTCAAATGCAAAAACATTATTTTGTAAATTTACATTTATTTATCAGTTTAAAAAATCAAAATCCCTGAAACGTGAGAAAAATCTTTACAATTTTATCAGTTAGCTTTTCTTTAATTGCAACGGCTCAAACCGAATTAGTTTTTGTTTTCTTCAAGGATAAACCCAATAAAGCGGCTTTTTATTCCAGCCCTTTAACTGAACTGACACAGAAATCTCTCGACAGAAGGGCAAAACTTGGGATTGCATTGACAGATCAGGATGCGCCGATAGAGCCAACTTATGTTCAAAATATAAAAAATCTTGGCTTCACAGTCACAGATTATTCCAAATGGCTGAACGGTGTCGCAGTAAATGCTACATCTTCCCAGATACAGACCTTGTCTCAGCAAAGTTATGTGGACCACGTAGAGAGTTTTGTGAAAAATCCCAATGGCGGAATCAGAAAGGAAAAGATTGAAAAATTTAAAGAGTTCAGTAACCGTGATGCATTGACAACTTTCAATTATGGAGGTGGACTGAACCAGATCAACCAGATCAATGTTCGTGCACTCCATGTTGCCGGTTTTACAGGAGCTGGAATGACCATCGCAGTTATCGACACTGGTTTTCCGACAGTAGATACGGGAAATGCGTACAAAAGACTTCGTGATAATGGGCAGATCAAAGGCGGTTACAACTTCATCAGTAAAAATACAGATATCTACAATACATCTCTTAACACACATGGATCTATTTGCATGGGAGCAATTGGTGGTTATTTAGATAATCAGTTTGTAGGGACAGCTCCCGATGCAGATTTTTATCTTTACGCTTCGGAAGATGGAGCTAATGAGGTTCCGGAGGAGGAACTTTACTGGATAGAAGCGGCAGAAGAAGCTGACAGAAAAGGCGTAGACATTATTTCTACTTCATTAGGATATACAGATTTTGACGACAGCAGATATGATTACACTTATGCTGATATGAATGGAAAAACATCTTTCATCGCAAGAGGTGCACAAATCGCTGCTGAAAAAGGAATCTTTTTAACTGTGTCCGCAGGTAACAGTGGGAATAGTGCATGGCACTACTTAGGGACACCCGGAGATAATGAAAAGGTCTTCACCATTGGTGCTGTTACAAGCCAAGGAAACGTTTCGAGCTTTTCTTCTTTTGGGCCAAATTCCGCAGGTGTGATAAAACCGGACGGAAGTGCTAGAGGAACCGACACTTATACGGTTTATGGAAGTCAAGTTACCCAAGCTAGTGGCACTTCTCTTTCCAATCCTGTGGCAGCCGGTGGTGTTGCTTGTCTTTTACAGGCTCTGCCAGCAGGAACACCTTTAGAAGAAGTAAAGTCAAAGCTTAGGCAAAATGCATCCCTCTATCCAAATCCAACTTCACAAATGGGCTACGGAATTCTGAATTTTTATAAAACGTATCAATCCTATCTTGGAGTTGACGATGTAAATAAAATTCAAACAAAAATCTACCCAAATCCAGCAAAAGATGTTATCAATATTACCTCTGATAAAAAGATCAATTCGGTTGAAGTTTATGATTATTTAGGTAGATTGATAAAAACAGAAGCCTCAAACAAAGTCAATATTTCTCAACTCTTAAAAGGAAATTATCTCATAAAGATCAAGACAAATTCCGGAGAATCCATAGAAAAGTTCATTAAAGAATAAAATAGAAACGCTAAGAATAATCTTAGCGTTTTTTATTTATAAAAAAAATAAATTTTAATAAGTTTTTGTCATATCACTCGGAATTACAAGATTGAATTCTGTTGGTATAAAATCCTTTTCTGCTAAAGACAAATCCAGTGTTTCAGATTCAAAAACAGAGATTACTGCGATTTTAAGATTTGGATTTTTCTTTTTCAGGTACCAGTAGATTCCGCCGTATTGTTTGCTGTGATAATCGCCGTTGTAATGGATAAAAGTCTTTCCAGACTGCAAATTTTGAAAAATCGATTCTGCCATTGTTGCGTCTTTTATGGCTTGAGCTGAGACAAAATTCATTAATTTCATTTCGTCAACGTGATCGCCCATTAGAGATTTCATTTCTTTATAACCTGGCGTTTCAAGAGTCACTTCTATTGGTGATTTGGCAAAGAATTTCTTTTCTGCTTCCGGTAATTCATTTAGGCTATTGAGGCCGTTTTTGGAAGTTTGAGAAGCGTATCTTCTTGGGACATTGGTTGCAATGAAACTGAGTTTTTTGTCTTTTGCAAAATCGACCAAAGGTCGGTAATCGGTCTCGTAATTTTTCCAAAGTCTTATAGAATCTTTCAGATTTTTAGCATCGATTTTTCCTGCGAGATAAGAATTCAAAGCTTGTTGATTATCTCTTTCAAACATTTCTGCTCCTAAAATTATCTGTCCGTTTTTCTTTTTGAAGAGTGCTTCTGTAATTCTTTTTTCCAACCAATGATTGATAGAGTTATCATGATGTTCTCCAATGAAAACAACATCATAATCCGCTAGTTCTTTGATTAATTTTTTGGAAGAAATTTCTTTCGACTTTTTATTATAGAATTTAAAAGCATCAAAATTTTGTGCATTTATATTACTTAAACTTATTATAATGATAAATAGCAATAACTTTTTCATTAACAATAAAATAAAGAAGTCGTTCTAAAGTAAATTAAAACAGTAAAACCACTTTATTAATAATATATTATTTCAAACACAAAGGCACAAAAAGAATTTAAAATAATGTTTTAAAGGCACTATAAAATCAAAGATTTTCAATTCAGAAACGAACACTTAGTGCCTTAAAAACATTTAGTATTTAATTAAATTTGTGTCTTTGTGTTAAACTACAGACCGGCAACCAGGTCTTTCCATTCCTGAAGTTCCGGATTACCAGGCTTTCTTTTTCCAAAGAACTGAACGATAAATTCACCTTCTTTATTGAACACTTCCACCGAAGTTACTTCGCCATCTTCTGTTGGTTTCTTCGTAATCCAGGTTTCACCAATTTTGGTTGTATCAAGGTGCAAGTTAAAATCAGGGTCCATGACATTAAACCATTGCTGATGCCAAAGTGTCTTTTTAACTTCGCCTGTGTGAATCTGAATAATACCTCTGTTTCCCACGAAAACCATAATCGGAATCTGTTTTTCGGAAGCATCTTCCAATACATTCACAACCTTGGAATTATCGATCTTCTGAGCAAAGCCTTCCGGAGCCAATCTCAAAGCCTGAGTTCTGCTAACCCCGAATTTCTTGGTCATCATAAAGAAATCGTGTGTGTCCTGTAAATCTTTCCAAGCCTGTTGAAAACCAGCTACATCAATCTCAGAATCTGCTTTTTCTGCGGGTTTTGGAGCAATTGGTTCTGTTATGATTTCTGCAGACTGCTCGTCAGCTTTATATTTTTGTGTTAAAGCATCGAATTCTGCTTCATTACTTTTGTTGGTCAAATAGATTTTATGAAGTGCCAATCCGTCTTTTCCGAAAAACTGAAAACTTTTTCTATCGCCTTCAATTACAGAAAAACCGAATTTCCAAGAGTTGATAAAGATTCTCAAATCGATGTCTTCTCCTACGAAAACCTGTCCGTGAGGATTACTGAAATCAGGATTCAAATAAACACCTTTTCTTTCGTGAACACATTCGTCGTTTCTTGTCAAAGCCATTACTTTGTCAAGCTTTACAACTTCCTGTAAAAGCGGTGCGAATTCCGGTTTAAGAACCGTTACACCATTTCCGATATTTGTTGCTAAAAGCTCGGCTTCGCTCACGCCTAATTGTTCTGCAGCGTTTCTTATTCTAAGATGTGGATTTTCTGCTTTCAGAGCTTCCCATTTTGACTTTAAATCATTTATTAATGTACTCATATTGATTTGTTTTTTGATTGTTTATTTTAAAATGAATTTTTTAACACAAAGTGCACAAAGTTTTTTTATAATACTAGCTGTTTTTAAGGTTCACAAAGGCGCTGTCGCTTAGAAAAGTTGAAAATATAAGCTACTATTTTTTACTTCTTGATTGTTAAAACCTTGTATTCTCTTTTTACGAATGTTCCGGTCTTGCTGGTTATCCATTCTTCTTTATCTGAACGAATCATCCTTTTGAAATTGGTCTGCGCTACTAATTCTTCCACATCTTCGTAATTGTAAAGTTTGAAATCTGCTGTAAAGGGAAGATTTTTCATAAATTCTTTCTTCGCAAATGTGAGGACAAAACTTCCGTCTTTCCTTAGAACTCTGTAAATCTCATTAAAGAATTCCACCGGATTTTCCCAGAAATAAATGGTGTTTACAGTCATTATCTTATCGAAGCTTTCGTTTTCAAAAGGAATTTTGTTTCCGTCATATAGCTGAAAATCGGCTTGAGAAAGATATTTTGAATTGATACTTTCGGCTTCGGATTTCATTGTTTCAGAAATTTCCAAACCTATATATTGAATTTTGTCTGCAAAATCCAAAAGATAAGACAAATGTCCTGCGTTGCCATGACCGAGTTCCAAAACGCTGTTGTTGTCAGTCAAATGCAAAGCTTTGATACTCTCTTTGGTCATGGAAATATTGGTCTCGTTCATCATTTTCGCGACCTCTTTTCCTGTTTCTCCTTCCGGATTCGATAATTGTTGTCCTAATATTTTGAGTTCTTGTTCTGTCATTTTCTTTAGTTTTTATCATAACAGAGAATCTTACGCAGCCCGACCTGAGTGGAGCTCATCCGCCAGAGGCGGATAGCGGGAACGGAGGGCGGATTAAGCTGCCATAATTAATCCGTTTTTAGTTTTTTAACCAAATAAAATCATTGTACTGTCGTTGACCGGATGTTTGCAAATGGTACACGGAAAATTGTAAGCTTGACTTATTTTCTCCGCCGTAAAAACTTCTTCTGGAAAGCCGTAAGCTAAAACTTCGCCTTTTTCCATCAACAGAATTTTGTCTGCGAAACTTGCTGCCAAATTCAAATCGTGCAAAACAACGACTGCGGTGTTATTATTTTGAGTAAATTTTTTAATTAATTCTAATGTATTGTGCTGGTGTTTGATATCCAGATTATTGAGCGGCTCGTCCAAAAACAAAAGTCTGTGCGCAATCTCGTTATCCAACTGAGCCAGAACTCTCGCCAGATGAACCCTCTGTTTTTCACCTCCGGAAAGCGAGTTATAATCTCTGTCCCGAAAATGAATAATCTCTGTTTCCACCATAGCAATTTCCGTCGATTTTATATCTTCCAAAGCCGGCTGAGAACCGAAATAAGGATAACGTCCCATCATCACCACATCTTTTACCAAAAGGGGAATATCCTGAGCGTTGTGCTGGGAAAATTTGGCTTTATGTTTTGATAATTCATCCAGTTTCCAGTTATAGATTATTTTGTCTTTGAAATAGATTTCTTGTTTTTTGTCGGTTTTAATTTCGTTGGCAAGGACATTTAACAAGCTTGATTTCCCTGCTCCATTTGGACCGACAATCGCCAGAAATTCTCCGTAACCAACATTGATATCAACACCTTTCAAGATGCTGACATTCTGACTCTGGTAATTGATTTGGTGTCCCTTTATCATCTCAAAGTATTTTTGTATTTGATCAAAATCGCAATGAAAATTGGACCTCCAATCAACGATGTTAAGATTCCTATTGGTAATTCAGAAGGTGCAACGATCGTTCGGCTGATTGTATCCGCAAGCAATAGCAAAATACTTCCGCAAATCGCTGATAACGGTAAAATGAAATGATAATCTGAACGGAATAACAATCTCAGAATATAAGGGACAATAAGACCCACAAAACCAATTGTACCGGAAAATGCAACGCAGGTTCCTATCATCAATGAGGTTATCAATACAATTTGTTTTTTCAAAGTCTCAACATTGATTCCCAAATGCTGTGCATCTTTTTCACCTAGTAACATTGCATTCAGTGCTTTTCCTTTCGGTAAAAGGATGATATATGAAAACAATAAGACAATCGATAAAATGATATTTCTTGTCCAAGTTGCCCCTGCTAAACTTCCGAGATTCCAGAATGTCAAGTCTCTAAGTTGCTCGTCTTTTGAAATGTAGATCAAAAATCCTGTAATTGAAAAACCAATCGATGTGATAGCAACTCCCGAAAGTAGCATCATGACGACATTTGTTTTTCCTGCGCTTGTGGAAATCCTGTAAACAATGACCATCGCTAAAAATGCTCCCACAAATGCAGAAACGCCGACTAAGGAATTTCTGATGATTTCCGGAAGATATTGTTCAAAAGTATGTCCGAGAACGATTGCTATCGCCGCCAACAAAGTTGCTCCCGATGTTAAACCAATCGATTCACCTGTTGCTAGAGGGTTTTTGAACATCCCTTGTAAAGTTGTTCCGGAAACCGCTAACATGCTTCCTATCAAAACCGCCATTATAATCCGAGATGTTCGAACTTCCCAAATCACATATTTTTCGCTTAATGACAAAGAAGAATCACCGGTTAAAAACTTCCACAACACTTCATACGATGAGGTTCCACCGAAGTCATAAACCCCGATATTTAAAGCTAAAACCATCATCAGTATTAATAAAACAATACCGACGATGGCGTAAAATGTAAGACTTTTTGGTTTCAAATTAATAAGACTTAGAGAATCAAGATGAATGAATCAAGACTTAATTCTGTTATTTATTGAACTTTTCTTTGGTTTCCAAAAATGGAAGAAAAGTTACTTCGAAGATTCGATTAATAATTTGTTTAAGCTCAATGCCGCTTCACCTACTCTCGGTCCGAAAGATGATAGCAATCCTCCGTCAAGAGCAATCACCTTTTTGTTTTTACCAGCATTGGTTTGAGGAACGCCTGGCATTTTAAGAGCGCTCTCTATTCCACCGGAACTTTGCAAACCGCTAGAGAAGAACAATAGTACATCGGGATTTGACTGCACAACCGCCTCTGGTGTCAATGGTTTGAAATCTTCGAAATCGTTAGCAGCATTTTCTCCGCCAGCAATCTCGATGATACTTGCCATTGGTGTATTTTTGCCTCCAACCATCATCATATTTCCCCTTGCATAGATGAAGAGAACTTTTGGTTTTTTAGCAATTGGCTGGATTTGTTTTACATCAGCATCAATTTTATCCAGTAATATTTGCTGATTTGTGTTCCCTAAAGCTTTTGCAACCTGGTCAATCAATTTTTTGGTTCCATCGATGGAAAACTCCTGTTGGAATAATTCGGTCTTGATTCCAGATGCTTTGATTTTTTCTAACAGATCAGGATTGATATCTTTATCAGAAGCTAAAATCAAAGTTGGATCAAGTTTCATTATTGGTTCAATTGTCATGGAACGAACGTGCCCTAATTCCTCAGCAGTAGATTTTAAACTCTCCGGATAAGTGCTTGTAACATCTATCCCAACGATTTCTTTTTCGTGGCCAAGTGCTGCTACAATCTCTGTAACACCGCCACTGATACTTACTATTCTTTGATTAGAAACAGGAACTTCAGTTTTTGTTTCTTCCGGTTTTGCAACTTTGGAATCTTCTTTTTTGCAAGAAAAACCGGCTAAAAGAAGTACTGATAAAACAGCTATTTTGATATTTTTCATATGTTTATTTTTGGTTTGATTAAAGTGGCTGGTATTCGAATAAAGGATGTCCTCTTTCTCCTTTTTGATTGGTCATTCTAAGGAATTTGAGTTTGAAATAAAAGCCATCGGGGTCTTTAATGATGTAGAATCTATCGGTGTAGACTTCCAAACCGTTGGTCCCTACAGGATTTCTCCAATTTGCACCTATAGACCTTTGGTCAATAAAACTCATTTTTGCAAGGTCGACATCAGAAGCTTTAAAATTATTATAGGCTTCTGTAACTGTCGCAGGAGCAGTTACCCTAACTTCATAAGACCCAGCACCACCCATTATATTCGTAAGGACAAAATCAGCATATATATAGGTCCCAGCACCCTCTATTACATTTGTAAAAACTGTAAAACCTAGATCCCAATTCTGTTTTTCCGGCTGAATAAAAACCTCTTTATTATTTTTTAGGCTAAAGAAACTGTAATTATGTTTTACATCCTTATTTATAATATATTCTTTATGATCGGTCTCCTCGATGCCGGCAAATTTGATCTTGTATGCTGAAGTCCCGGCTCTTGTAATTTGAATTTTCATCCAACCTCTCTCGGCTCCTCCAGTTGCAACAGATCCAAGAGGAACGGCTCCATCATAAATATCTTTTCCCATATTCACAAGATATATCGCATTCTCGGAATCAACAGCTTTTATTTCTTCAATGGCTGTATAACCCGCTGGAAAGTTACCTTCTACATCATCAATATAAGAAACATTTGCAGGGTCAAAATTAGCAACCTGTACCTTGGTTTTCAAAGCAGCAACATCAGACTCCTTTACTTTGTTAATATCTGTGACATTCGGGATTTTTCCCGCCGCCATCATTATTGAAGAATTAATCATGACCTTGAAGTCATCCCCCGAGTAAAAAGCCAAATCCCAATCTGTTCGTCTATTAGAACTTTTTTCTCCTGTACTGAGATCGTACCAAATCTGATTAGGTTGTGTAGCCCCTCCTACCTGTGCACTATCTATCTTACCTTCTATTGGAGAAACTGCAACCGGGTCCTCATTATCCCTAAGACAAGATTGAAAAATAAATGAAGTGCATAATAATATCAATAATAATTTTTTCATAATCAACTTTTAAAAATTATAATTAACTCTGGCAAAATAACTTCTACCATAAAATAAATTCTGTAGATTAGCACCCGAATTGTGCCCATCCCCACTTTGTGTTGTATTTCTTATACTGGTAACATCCAAAATGTTTTTTACCCCTAAGGCAAGTTCAAAATGATTATTGAAGAATGGTTGACTTACAGTAAAATTCAACATACTATAATCCCCGATATCACCCAATTCATAATGTCCCGGGTCAGACGCACTCTCGGTTACCAATTTATATAATTTGCCAGGCCCAGTATATTTATAATATACTGCAAAAAGAGTTTTGGTACTTGGCAATGTATAATTTGCAGAAAGGTTTGCCTCCACATAATAGTTAAAGTCATTATCAGAATAGACCTGTCCGGTATTTAATACTTGAGAGATACCCAAAGTAGAAACTCCTGTATTAAAGGTAAAATTATCCGTTCTTGCATTAAAACTTGCCCCAAAAATTATCGATTGATATTTATCTACATTCAAGTAAGTATACTTTAGAGGAATAACACTTGTTATGACACTTTCTATACGATCCTTTACGTTCATATACATACCATTAACTCCAATGTTGAATTTCCAGGAATTTGACATATTTGTAGTATAATCCCAAGATACACCAGCAGAATATCCTGTTTCTGGTTTTAGATTTTCATTTCCTCGAATATCATGATTATTATCAACCAAATATGTATAAAGTTCATCAAAAGTAGGGAAACGATTTGCAGACCCTATAATCGTTCTGATATTGGAGTTTTCAGAAGTAATAAATCTTGTAGTCAATGAATAATTATATTGTCTGCTGAATTTATCACTAAGAGCAAGTCTTGCTCCTGGGCGGAATGATAACCACTCTAAAGGATTCCATTCAAGTGATAAAAAGTTAGCATAATTGAAGATAGTACGTCGGATATCTTTACCATCATACATTCCAGTATCAGCATTTGCGAAACCTTGGGTTCTATCTAGCTCATAACCTATTTGAAAATTTATTTTTTTGCTGTCAAGAAAATTACTAAACATCCCTCTAGAATATAAGACTTCCGATCTATAATAAGTTTTCTCGGCATCTTTTGAAATAGTATATCTGTTTGGAACATCATACAATTTGTCCTGTTGTTTTCTCTCTTGTATTTGATAAGAAAAGTCCCCGACATAATTGATTCTTGAACCTAATTTTGTCACAATATTCAATTGATGGATCCAGCGTGTGGTGAAGTAGTCCCGATCATCGGCAGTATATGTTCTTTCACCTCCTGAAAATGGCAATATATCAGTATTAGGATTATAATAATTTATTTCTTCATTCAAGAAATTAACCTTATAAAAAATTGTCGTATTATTTTTAGCATATCTTAAAGCAGCATTTGCGATCAGTAGATCTTTTGGTTGCCATTCATAACCACGCTTTCCATTTTCAGTTTCCGAAAAAAATTTATATCCATTCAATGAACCTTTATAACCTTGAAAATCATTATGATTGATATCTGCGGTTATAGACCAGTTGTCAGAAAATCTATATGCCAAGTTTAAACTTTGGATGTGTCTTCCATTACCTTTTTTGTACCAATCATAATCCTTCCCAACAGTCTCTTCCTGAAGAGAAGCATTTATGGTAACTTTCTTTTGATAGTTCTTTTTAGTGATAATATTGATAACACCGGCCATCGCATTGTTACCGTACTCCACACCCATAGATCCTTTTACTATTTCTATACGTTCAATATTATTGACATTGATCTTTGTAAGGTCTACAAGATTACCCATTCCCTGATCACTTACTACAGGAATATTATCTATCAATATTTTGGTGTATTCCCCACTCAATCCCATAATATTTGCATTAGAATCTCCCGAGCTGGAATTTGGGGTAATTAGAATATTTAAATTTTGGTTCAAAACATCAGCAACATTGGTAGCAGCCATATTTTTGATTTGTTGAGCATCTATAATTTCTACCTTATATATAGACTTATTAATAGATTGCGGCGTATATTGCCCCGTAATCACGACTTCTTCAATATTTTTTTGATTAAGAGTGTCTTTCTGCGCATATGCTAAATTCAAAATCGCTACAGACAGAAGGCTCATCGTTCGCTTCTTCATTGAAAAAAATTTTTGCGAAGATAAGATTTTATTTAGAATCATTAAAAACAATTTAGTACTTTTGTGGAATAATTCTAAATAATAACTTAATCCAGAAGAAGACTATGAAAGCAAAACTACTTTTAGCCGCGTCATTATTTGCCGTAGTTGCGCAAGCCCAATTAACTTCTATCAATGAAGATTTCAATAATTTCACAGCAGGTAACGCTACATTCCCCCAGAACGGATGGTCGGCTATTTTGCCAACGGGCCCTTTTCCACCACAACCCATGATGCTTGTTGTTGCTGCAGATGCCACCAACAAAGTTATTCAGGCTTATCCCGGAAGTAGCTCAAATCAGCCATTATATCTTGTAACGCCTCAGATTGTTGCTCCCGCCGGAGACAAGGCCATCTCTTTTGACACAGGATTGGTAGCTTCTTCACCTGGTACTACAACAGTTCAGGTGGGTGTTGCATCCAGCCCTACCGATATGACAACCTTCGTTGCAGTAGGTGACCCAATTCAAATTACAAGCACAACTATTCAAAATGTAAAGGTGAATGTCCCTCTTTCTACCGGAACTTACCTGGTTATCAGACATACGCCAACTGCTGCGCATACGGCCCTACAAATTGACAATGTAAAATATGATACGAATTTGGCAGTTAACGAAAGTGCTTTCAATTCAAGTAATGTGAAATTTGCTGTATCTACGGACAACTCAACATTAATATTTGTATCTCCTATCTCTCTTTCAAATGCAAAGATCTATTCTGCATCTGGACAATTGGTGAAAGAGGGCAAAATCAATGACAACAGTTTTGACATCAATGGGTTGAGAACGGGTGTTTACTTCATTGTTCTCGAGAATAAAGACGGACAAACTGTAAGATCTAAGTTCATCAAGAAATAAAAAATTGGATATTTTCCTATTATGTTAGCCTTTTAAGAAAACTTAAAAGGCTTTTTTATGCTTTGTAGAAAGAAGAAAAACAAATATGATTTTTATCATTTCAATAAATATTTTAATTTTTAATAATTCTAAATAAGAATTAATTATTAGTTTTGTAGAATCATTCTAAATAACAAATTAATTCTTCATAAGCATGAAAACAAAACTATTCTTTGCAGCTGCTATTTCTCTTTTGGTAAGCCAGACTGTTTTATCCCAAACCGATGAATTTGGTTATACTCAGGTAGAGCTTACAACAGGGCCTAATTACTCAAACAGGGTATTCTTTGACCTGTCGGCCAATAACATTGTTTCCCAACCGGCCAACACTTGGGATGTAGCATTTTATAGAAACAGCTCTTTTGGGTTTGGTTCCAGAATAAATGATGCACAAAATATTGAAACTTATCAGGCGTCCAGCAATCCTGCCGATTGGGATAATATCGATATTGCAAATATCGGCTCATGGGGAGACCCTCTATACAATCCAGATCAGACAAATTCAATCGAAGAAGGTGCATTTGAACAAGGTTCTGCAACATATGGATGGGGAGAATATAATGTGGGAAATCACCATATAGAAGGTAAGGTTATCTTTGTATTGAAATATCTTGGAACAACACCTTCTTATGTCAAGTTCATGATCACAGATTATTTTGGGGGATATACATTCAAATATTCCAAATGGAACGGAACTTCTTGGGACGCAACTGAAACCAGAACTATAGCTAACGGAACAGATGATGCTTTCTTCAACTATTTCTCTTTTGCAACCGGAGCCAAAGTAGAAAATATGGAACCTGCAAGAGCCAACTGGGACCTGATGTTCACAAGATATTTTACTTTCTACAACAACATCTTGATGTACAGATTATCAGGAGTTATCCAATCTCCTAACATCAGTGTGGCCTACGTGAGACCAGAAACCCAGGCAACTTCTGTTAATAATGCGCCCGCCGAAGCAGCTTTCTCAAAAAACATTACTACGATCGGACATTCTTGGAAACCGACAAGCGGAGTATATACCGACGTAGTTTATTACATCAAGGAAGGAAGCAACTATTATAGAATGTACTTCACTTCTAATGGAGGTGCGACAACTGGTAACATGTACTTCAAATATAAAAATGTGACAAACGAATTGGCTGTGGCTGATTTCGGTAAAAAAGGAACTTTCGGGATCTATCCAAACCCTACCAAAGAAGACAAAAAAATCAATATCCTATTTGATGTAAAAGAAGCAGCTTCCAAAAACGGAAATATCGAGGTTTTTGACTTCTCAGGAAAAAAAGTATATGATACGGCTATCATAAACAAGTCTGGTTTCTCTACGCAAGAAGTTGACCTTAATAAGCTTTCTACGGGAACTTATTTGGTAAAGGTCACTTACGGAGGACAGACGGAAACCAAAAAGCTTATCGTAAAATAAGCCATATTTTCAGATTTTTATTCTTTATAAGAACCACCTTTGGGTGGTTTTTTCGTTTCTTGCGGTTTGGTAAAATAATGAGTAAATTTGTATAAATATTCTAATCAAAGTGAATTCCCTCATCAACAAAAAAGTAAGATTTCAAGACCTTGAAACCAAAGATTATCAGCCAAGCTGGGATTATCAGGAAGAATTGCTCAAAAACAACCTTGAGATAAAAATCCATAACAGGGAAAATCCTGAAGATCAGAAAACAACTGAAAATCATCTGCTTTTTGTAGAACATCCACATGTTTATACTTTAGGGAAAAGCGGTCACGAATCCAATCTTCTCGCCAACGAAAATAAGCTAAAGGAAATCAACGCTACTTATGTAAAAGTAAATCGTGGTGGCGATATCACTTATCACGGTTTTGGACAGATCGTAGGTTACCCCATCCTCGATCTTGAGAATTTCTATACAGACATCCATCGTTATATGCGTGATCTGGAGGAGGTCATCATCAGAACTATTGCAGAATATGGGCTTAAAGGTGAACGTTCCAATGGTGAAACCGGGGTTTGGTTGGACGTCGGGAAACCTTATGCCAGAAAGATCTGTGCAATGGGCGTAAAAGCATCCCGTTGGGTCACGATACACGGATTTGCCCTGAATGTCAATCCCGACATGAAATATTTCGAATATATCATTCCTTGCGGAATCACGGACAAACAAGTTACTTCCCTAAAAAGAGAATTGGAATATGAGGTTGATATAGAAGAAGTAAAGCAAAAGATCAAAAAACATTTCGCAGATGTTTTCGAATGCGAATTAGCTTAAAGATTATAGATTTTAGATGATAAATTTTAAATTGAATTAATCTAAAATCTATAATTCATAATTTAAAATCTCAATTACATCGTCATTCCGATGTCGATTCCTTTGATCTTTCTGTAAAGGTCGGTTGCAAAATTATCCGTCATTCCGGAAACAAAATCAATTACCCCGAGAACTTTCTGGTAATCGGTACCTTCTTCATAGAAGAATTGCTTGGGAAGAAGTTTCAAAGCTTTATTATCATAAGATTTTCTTTCACCAGCCGATTTTAAAATTGATGGGATGAAATGATCCAGCAACTCGTACATGACGTTGTAGCCTGCATTCTCAATTTCCACAACCGCTTTGTGATTGTATATTTTTTCGATAGAGAAGCTTTCTATATCCTGTAAGGTTCTATTTTCGGACTTATAAATATCGAGAAGTCCTTTTTCCAAATTTCCTTCAAGGATCTTATTGAAATTACTTTTATAAAGTTCCACCGACTTGTTGATCAAAGCATTGATGACCTTGGCCCTCAGATAGGAGACCTGTTCATTCTCATTGCCAATAGAATTGAGTTTACGTTCTACTCTATCAATATCATCTGTCTCAGATTTGATCAATTCAAAAAACAGATTTTTACAATCAACAGTTGAAACAATGCCCAACCTGTGAGCGTCCTCCATATCGATGATGTTATAACAGATGTCGTCCGCAGCTTCTACCAGCCAAACAAACGGATGTCTTTTGAAAATATAGGGATCATCGTTTTCGGAGATCATATTTGTTTCTTTGGCTATCTCAAGGAAAATATCTTTCTCATTTTGAAAAAAACCGAACTTTTTTCGATGAATGATTCCTTTCTTTTTCGCGATTGCTTCACAAGGATACTTTGCAATACTGGCAAGAGTCGCAAATGTCAACTGGATCCCGCCTGCATCTTTTCCTTGCTGCTGCTGAGCCAAAACTCTGATCGCATTGGCATTACCTTCAAAATTTACAAGGTCTGCCCATTCTTTTTCATTGAATTTTGGTTTCAGGTCGTTTTCATTTCTTTCAAAATAACTGGCGATCGCATCCTCTCCGGAATGTCCGAAAGCCGGATTTCCCACATCGTGACAAAGACATGCAGCTGCGATTACGTTCCCCAGATTATGGAGATAAAAATTCTTGGAATCCTCAGTCAGATCATTCTTAAAACTGTCGTGAATGAACTCGCCGATCACGCTTCCCAGACTTCTACCAACGGAAGAAACCTCTAAAGAATGTGTCAAACGGTTGTGAACAAATACACTTCCCGGAAGCGGAAAGACCTGGGTCTTATTCTGAAGTCTGCGGAAAGCCGATGAAAAAATAATTCGGTCAAAGTCTCTCTGAAAATCTGTTCGAGAAGCCTTTGTATGGGGATTATTTCCTGTTCGCTGGTTGGTGAAAATCTGGTTTAGGTTCATCATTTTTCAAAAATAGTTCAAATTTTATTTTTATCGGAATAATATTTGAGATTTTATCCTAAAAATCAATTATGCCAGAAGGACCGTCCATATTGTTAATGAAAGAAGACCTCCAGAAATTTGCAGGTAAAAAAGTTATCCTTGCCGTTGGCAATGCAAAGTTCGACAGAGATCTGCTTGTTGGTAAAACTTTAAAAGAAATAAGGCTTTATGGAAAACAGACCTACCTTATTTTTGATGAGATCAATGTCAGGATCCATTTGCTCATGTTTGGCTCCTATGAGATTGATGGACAAATGAAACCTGACAGTAACCTTCGTTTAGGACTAAGTTTTAAAAATGGCAAAGCATTCTTCTACACCTGCTCGGTCAAACTTCTTCCAAATGATTTTCTGAAATCCATTGATTGGGAAGCAGATGTAATGAGCGACATTTGGAATCCTGAAAAAGCCGAGGCCAAACTGAGATCCAATCCCGAAATGATGGTCTGTGATGCATTGATGAATCAGGATATTTTCTCTGGAGTCGGCAATATCATCAAGAATGAGGTCCTTTTCAGGATCGCTGTTCAGCCTGAAAGTCTTGTTGGAGATCTTCCTCCCGAAAAGCTTAACGAATTGATATCGGAAGCTCGTAATTACAGCTTCGATTTTCTAAAGTGGAAGCGGGAAAATACGTTGAAAAGGCATTGGAAAGCACATCATCAAAAGAACTGTCCACAATGTGGCAAGCCACTCATTAGTAAGATCACAGGAAAATCCAAACGTAGAAGTTTTTATTGTGAAGCTGATCAAAAATTGTATTAGAATATTATCATATCAAAAATTTCAATCTTCAAAAACAAATAAAACTGAAGATCCTGCCGATAAAGCAGGATTTTTTATTTAATTTTAATTAAAAATATTATTCTGATGAAAAACATTGTAAATCCGGAAACTTTGAACTTCCTTTCAACACTTGAAATCAATAATAACAGAGATTGGTTCAATGAAAACAAAAATCTGTATCTGCAAGCCAAAGAAAATGTTGAAAATGTGGTCAACGAAATTATCGCCGGCGTTTCAGAATTTGATAAGAGCGTAGAACGATTGGAAGCCAAGAACTGTATTTTCAGGATCTACAAAGACACAAGATTTTCCAAAGACAAAACGCCTTATAAGACCAATATCGGGGCCTCTCTTGTAGAAAAAGGTCCAAAGACGCTCAATAATGCAGGTTATTATGTTCATATAGAACCGGGCAAATCGTTCCTTGCCGGCGGTGTTTATATGACCGAACCAAAAAACCTGAAAGCTATCCGTGAAAAAATCAGTTCCGAAGGTGAAGATTTCTTAAAAATACTCAATAAAAAATCTTTTAAAGACAACCTTGAATTGCGAGGTGATAGATTGGTAAAAATTCCTCAGGGTTTTGGTAAGGAAGATCCTATGGGTGATTATCTGAAATTCAAACAGTTTACAGTTTTTCATCCTTTATCTGATGACGATGTCCTTGATAAAAACTTTGTAAAGAATACTATCAAGATCTTTAAGGAAATCTATCCTTTCAATAAGTTTTTAAATGATTCCATCAGTTCATCAAATTGAAACTAATTCTGGCGATGAACAACCTGATAGCGATTCTTTTCTGAAATTGTAAATTTTATATTTGAAAATACCAGATTTTTTTACTGTTCAATATTATACAAAAAACCACTATGTTATTAGCAATCCTACTACCTTTTGTATCATTTTTTGTTCGAGGCAAGATCGTAACTGCAGTTATCTGCCTGATCTTACAGATCACAGTTTTAGGCTGGCTTCCTGCCGCAATATGGGCTGCATTGTCGCTTAATAATGCAAGAGCCGAGAAACGCAACAAGGAGTTGATCCGAGCGCTCAGAGAAAATCGGCAGTAAATTTTTTAAAAATGAAATGATTGCCTAAACAAAAAAAGTGAAGCACTTCTGCTCCACTTTTCATTTATAAATATTTTTAGAATCAATATCCAAAGATTTCTTCAAGACTTACTTCCTTGAACTCGCCCATCTTGTTCACAGATTCCATATTCAGGTTTTCTTTTTTCCCGATGATGGCCGTGTTATATTGTAATGGTTTGATCTCGGAATTATAAAAACTCGTCAATTCCGGCAATGTCAGTTTCTGGATCTCAGCATAGATATCTTTCCTCACATCATAATCGATTCCCAGTTTTTTAAGTGACAACTGGTTATAATAGATCACGGTTCTGTTGATCCTGTTAGATGCGATCTGCTTAAGAGCAGAACCTTTAGCATTCTCGAACTGAGCCGGGACTTGTGGGAAATCTGCCATCAGATCTGTCATTGCACTCACAGCCAAAGGTAATTTGTTAGCTTGCGTTCCGATATAGGTCGTTACATAATTCGGATGATTCTTCTCTGTTGCATTAGCATAAGAAACATAAGCTGAATAGGCCAAAGACTTACTTTCCCTGATCTCCTGGAAAACGATAGAAGATAAACCTCGTCCAAAATACTCATTGAAAACACTAGCCTTCCCGAAGTTGGCAACATTCACATCACCAGCTTTGGCGACCTTGGACATTTCCATCTGTACCATATCGTAAGGCGTAAAATATACTTTTCCGGCAGTTGCAGGTTCTGCGTACTCTTTAGCGGCCGCAGGTTGTAATTTCGTATTTACAATATATGGTTTCACTGCTTTTTCAAGTCCTTTCTGATCTTCTCCGTAAAGGAAAACCTCATAAGGATACTCGTTCAAGGTTTTGATTTTTGAGATCAGTTCGGTCACGTTGATGCTTTTCAGACGATCCTTGGGAATCACATCGGTAAGTCTGGAGTCTTTTCCGAATTTAGCATAATTAGCAAGCGCAGCCATGATCCTGTTCTTGTCTTTCTTTGCAACTTCTCTGGATTCAAGAATCGTATTTACAGTTTGGTCATAGATTGCCTGGTCTGCTTTTACATTATTGATCCAGTGGTTCATAAGTTCCACACCTTTCTTCATATTGCTTTCCAACCCGCTAAGTGCAATGATCATCTGATCATTCGATGTTTTGAATTGATTGGTGATCCCAAGTTTATAAAACTCTTCCTTCAATTGTTCCGGTGTATATTTGTCCGTTCCAAGATATTGAAGAACCGTTACGCCAAGCGCCAATTCTTTATCATTATCTGTCCCGAATGGGAATACATAATTCACCTGGGCCACTTCATTATATTTATTTTTAATGAAGCTTACTTTTTTGTCTTTTATCGTAGAAGTAGCTATCGCAGTTTTGAAATCAACGAACTCCGGTTTTATGTCTGAAGATTTTGTATTGATAATATCCTTCAGGAACTGGGATTGTGCTTCTCTGTTAAGTTTGATCGGTGTAATTCCGGGATTTTCTACCCGTACCAATTTATCATTTACTCCTTTTTCTTTATAAACGACAACATAATTGTCCTTGAAGAAATCATTCGCAAACTTCACAACATCCGCTTTGGTAATCGCTTCATATTGGTTTATTTCGTCCAGTTCCTGTTCCCAGGTTCTGTTGCCAATATAAGTCGAATATAATGTCGTTGCCAATCCGTCGGCCGTTTCCCAACGTTTCATTCTCTGAACTTTCAGATCGTTTACGATGGCATTCAGCATCCAGTCTGGGAATTGCCCTTTTTTCACCAGGTCAATTTGGTCCAATAACAATTTCTTAGCTTCATCAAAGCTTTGCCCTTCTTTAGGAACCACACTTAGAACAAAGGCTCCGTAAGTTTTAAAAGGCGATTCATACGCTCCGGCTCCCAATGTTTTTTGCTTTTGATTGATGTTAAGATCGATAAGACCTGCATCACCATTGTTGCTCAGTATTTCTGCTACCACATCTGCCAGTCTTGCTTCCTGAGTTCCGTTGGAATCCGTTCTCCAGGCCAAAGACATCCTAGGCGTAGATGGACTTTTCACAGTTCTGGAAACAATGCTTGTCATCGGTTCTTCAGAAACCATCTTTTTCATTGGCAACTCCTTGTATTTGAAAGTCCCGAAGTATTGATCGACCAGCTTGATCGTTTTATCAAAATCCAGGTCTCCGACCAAAACTAAGGCCATGTTATTGGGCACATAATAGGTATCGAAATATTTGTGGATCGCTACCATGGATGGATTTTTCAAATGTTCTGAAGTTCCGATCGTTGTTTGCTGTCCGTTCGGATGTTTTGGGAAAAGCGCTTCCATCATTGCATAATTGACAAGACGCCCGTCATTATCCTGAGCGCGGTTATATTCTTCATAAACCGCTTCCAGCTCTGTATGGAACAATCTCAATACCAATTCCGAGAAACGTTCCTTCTCTACTTTCAGCCACTTTTCCAGCTCATTGGATGGGATATTATTCTTATATACTGTCTCGTCCAGCCAAGTATGGGCATTGGTTCCGGTGGCTCCAAGGGAAGAGATCGCTTTATCATATTCGTTGGCGATCGCATATTTGGAAGCCTCCTGGGAAACTTCGTCAATTTTCTTGTAAAGCGCTTTTTTCTTTTCCGGATCTTTTTCTGCTTTATGCTGCTCATAAAGGTCGGAGATCTGTGCCAACAATGCTTTTTCCTTTGCCCAGTCCTGAGTTCCCAAGTGAGAAGTTCCCTTGAAAACCATATGTTCCAAATAGTGGGCAAGACCTGTATTATCACTTGGGTCATTGTTGGAGCCGGTTCTTACTGGGATATAAGTTTGAATCCTTGGTGCATCGTCGTTTTTAGCGAGATAAACCTTTAATCCGTTTTTCAGGGTATAAACTCTTACGCCCGACTGGTCATTTTTTACAGTCTCGTAAGTATAACCTTGTTTATCTGTTGAGGTTTGTGTTTCAAATTTCTGTGCCATTGCATTCATCATAAATAAGAGTGAAACTGAAATAAAAATTTTCTTCATATTATACTTTTATTTTTTTAATTTTTATTTTGGTGCGTAATTTACGTAACATTTTATTAGTTGCCAATTGTTGGCGATTGTTACTTTGGAATATGATGAAAAAAAGTAAGATTGGAATCTTTATTTTTCAGGTTTTGCTGGCGCGCGTGTCCCGCTAGAGTTTTCCGTTTTCTTTAAAGGGCAAGTAAGATGGTTACGCCATCTAAAAAAGCACCGCTGTAGATTTGATAGAGAACCGAGAGTTTGAGGAATCATTTATATCGTTTGTATGTGGACAATATTGATACAGCGAGAGGTTAGCAAAAAAGACAAACTTTCATTCAAGTCTGTCTTTTTTATTTTGAGATGATGTTCCGTATTTATTTAACCAAAACCGTGACGATCTTTTCGTCTTTGCCATCACCGTCTGTATCATCATAATCGGAAACAAACTGCAGTTCGTTATTGGTTCGGCTCACAATCTCCACATCCTCACCATCTATGACCAGTTTTTTGGCATTATGGTCATAAGAATAAGGCACTGTTACAAAGCCGTAGTTCTCGCAGTCCCCTTCTGCATTAGAATCATAGATGTGCGAAGTCATGGTATTATTGGTACTGAAATTAAAAGTACTAGCTTTGTAACAATCGGAATATGCAGTGTTTGAGATTGTCACGCCATTATTGCCAATTACAATCTTTCTTGATGGATTCCACGATCCAATTATAGAAAACTCCCGGGTTTCTTCTTCGTCTTTCGAGCATGAACCCAAAAGGAGACTTACTGAAAATATAGTAATTAAGGTTCTTCTTATCATTGGAATATTTTTTTCTGAATAAAATCTCATTGTTAAACACTATCCTATTTTGACCATCTCCAAAGCCTTTGGTAAAAAAGTATTAGGGAAGATCTGTCGGGCCTCATCGGTCATTACACTCAGGTCACTGTAACGGTTGGAGAAGTGTCCAAGGATCAGTTTTCCGACCTGCGCCTTCTTAGCGATAGTAGCAGCTTCCAAAGCAGTGGAATGGCCAGTGTATTGTGCCATTTCTTTCAAATTATCAAGGAAAGTGGATTCATGATAGAGCACATCTACTTTCTCAATGATGGGGATGATATCTTCCTTATATTTCGTATCACTACAGAATGCATAAGAAACTGAAGGTTTTGGGTCTGTCGTCAATAGAGCATTCTCGATTACTTTACCATCTTCTGAAACAAAATCTTTCCCTAAACGGAGATTCTGGAAATCACAGATCTCTATCTCTTTATGTTTGGAGATCTCATTCATATTCAGATGGCGTTCCTTCGGTTTTTCCTTAAAAAGATAACCGTTGCAATAGATCCGGTGATTCAATGGGATCGTATATACCTCCACCCTTTTATCTTCGTAGATCTTTACAGATTCTTTGCCTTCTAGTTCATGATAGATGACCTCAAAACCTTTGTAAGTTTCTGTGATCTCAAAAATGGTATCCATCATTTTTTTGATGCCTTTTGGACCATAGATATTCAAAGGTGTCTTTCTTCCCAATAATCGGAAAGAGGCCACCAATCCAGGTAGACCAAAACAATGGTCACCATGAAGATGGGAAATGAAAATATGATTGATCTTTGAAAATCGCACTTTTGCCTTGCGCATCTGCACTTGTGTCCCTTCACCACAATCTATGAGAAAATGACGCTCTTCCATTTCCAAAAACTGAGAAGTTGGAGAAGAATTAATAGTAGGAATTGCTGAGTTGAATCCCAAAATTGTAAGATATGTGCTCAATTTTCTTTTATGTATTGAAAATTAAAAGGCTAAATATACGAAAACATCATAAAAATCACAAGACACCCCCTCTGGAATTAAGAAATTCGATAAATAACTTCAACGCTTCACTTCTGTGGCTGATCTTGTTCTTTTCTTCAGGCAGCATTTCCGCAAATGTCAAATTATAATCGTCCGGAACAAAAATGGGATCATAACCAAACCCGTCTGCTCCAAACACTTCTTTGGTCAAATTACCATAGACCCGACCTTCGAAATAATGCTCGCCATCTTGGTCCTTGAAGCAAAGCACCGTAATGAAATAAGCCCTTCTGTTCGGTTCGTCCTTCATCTCTTCCAAAACTTTCTCGATATTCTTTTGGAAATTGTGATTACCTGCATAGCGTGCCGAGAAGATGCCTGGTCTGCCATTAAGAGCTTCCACTACGAGACCACTATCATCCCCTATGCTTGGTTTACCTGTTTTCTCGAAGCAATATTTGGCTTTTATGAGAGCATTTTCAGCAAAGGTATTTCCATCTTCGATAATCTCGTCATTCAAATTATAATCTGAGAGACTCGTTACAATATATTCTGACCCGAGGATCTGCTGTATCTCTTCTTTTTTATGTAAATTATGTGTCGCTATAAGGATTTCCATTTTTAGAAATTAGATTTTTTAATATTGAATTGCTCGCAGCCCGACCTGAGTGGAGCTCTTTTTCTTTTTTATCAAAAAAGAAAAAAGCGGGAACGGAGGGCGGAAATAGCTGCCATAAATTTAATCTTTATAAATAATGTTCTTATGGATGGCGAAAAAGTAAAATGGAACGGCGAAGATCACTATTCCCATTACTAGCACCAACTCTTTGTTAAGATGTGTCAAATCCGAGAATGTTTCTGAATCTGAGTACAACATCATCATTGCTGAAACCAGATTATTGAATGCGTGAAGCAAAATCGACATCAGCAACGACTTGGTTTTGTAATACACCAAACCTAATACCAAACCAAGTAAAAATGCACCTGCAAATTGCCAGGGATTGAAATGTACCAAGCCAAAAATGAAAGCCGAGATAACGATCGCCGTGACCGGTTTGACATTATTATTGACCATTCCCTTCATAATGATGCCCCGGAAAAGGATCTCTTCCAAAATCGGAGCGAGTATAACGGTCATTATGAGTAACGAAACTGGATCTTCAGCAAGTTTTTCGAATTGCTCTGAGTACATTTTGTAAATCTCTCCCAGCAAATCGCCTGTCGTGGGAATGAGTTGTGTGGTGTAATCCGCAACCAGCATCATCCCGAACATCATCGGAAATATCAAAAGATAAACCCGAAATGGTTTGGTGGAGAAATCGAAATTGAGCTTCCGTCCATCTTTTCTAACGATAAAGAAATCAAAGAAAAGAATAGGAACCACCATTGTTGCCATATACATAAAAATGTTGAAAATACCGGTATCAGTGACATCTTTGCCCAATAATGAAGACAAGCCCAAGCCAATCGCATAAGCAACCGATTGGCCAATGAAAAGTCCAACTACCAATAAAATCCCTACAAAAAAATCGACTTTGTAATTTTGTTCTTCCATTATTTCAGTTCTTTCATATAGATTAGAGGTTCTGACCGGAAAGTTACATCTTCCGGGTGGAATATCTTGAAATAATCCCTCAAAACCAGATCACATCTTACAACACCCGATTCAAAATAATCATTTGCGTTGTCTTTCTCTCTGTTATTGATCATATATAGCTTTCCTGAAACGAAGACTTTCATCTTGCTGTAATTTTGGTTGAGCATCAATAATTCTTTTTTGTTCTGATGCGGACTGATATTGATCCAATAATCTGCATTTTCAGATTTCAAAAAAACTTCTTCAAAGCTCAACGGGACAGAAGCTGATTCCTTGTTGTCTTTCAGAATATAATTTCCGCCGGCATCATTGATCAATCTTGAAACAAAGGAATTTCCGCCTGGCAAAAACCATTGGCTTCCATACATCTCGTTGCAGAGAATGTTTGGTTTATTAACGGTTTTAGAAGCCAGGTTTTGAATCTTTTTATAATTGTCTTCTATACTTTGATAAACTTTCTCCGCTTTCTCTTCCGCTCCAAATAACTTTCCGAAAAGCAAAAGATATTTTGATTTTTGTAATGGATCTTGCTCTAGAAATTCATCCAAGAAAATCAATTCGATCCCGTTTTTCTTCAAGATGTCATAAGTATTGGCAAAGTTGGGAACGTAATTGGTAAAAATAACATCCGGTTTGTTGGAAAGGATTTTTTCTATGTCGTATTTCTGTTCGTTACCGATGTTTAGTATCTTATTTTCGGTGATCAACTGATGGATTTTTTCCGAGAAAATATATTCGGGACTGGAAACGCCTGTGATTTTATTTTCCAAATTTAATTCAGAAAAATAGCCGATCAAGCTTGAATTCAGCAACATTGCTTTCCGGAAAGGTAATTTATCCTTTGAAATAACATTTTTGAATTTTCCCGAGGTCAAAGTCAGGTAATCTGCATTTTCAATATAATTAACTCGTGATGAGATGGTTATACTGTCATTTGATTTTTGGACGTTTTCTTTTTTGCAGGAAATTGAAAAGAGAAATAAAATTAAGAGTAAAAAAATGCGTTTCATCTTCCAAAGAAAGCAAAAAAGTCCTATATTTGCAAACCGAAAAACGGCCTCGTGGCGCAACTGAATAGCGCATCTGATTACGGCTCAGAAGGTTACAGGTTTGAATCCTGTCGAGGTCACACACAGACAAATGGCGTCATCTGTATCCAGCTGACGCCATTTTTAATTTCCAATTTATTAGTATCAATAGCTTTTTAACTTTTTAGTCAACAAGCACCTCGTAAGAATCGGACCTATTATCAGGTTTCATACGCAGTACGAATACGCTTGCACACAGAAACAAAACGCCGGTCAAAACAATGACATAAGATGGATTTTCACCCAAAAAAGTTTTGTAAATAAATCCGAAAGAAACAGTCTGTATCAGCATTGGTATTACAATCATCATATTGATAACGCCCATATAAACTCCTCTCTTCTTCGGTGGAATCGATGGAGAAACCATTGAATAAGGCAATCCCATCATGGATGCCCAGCCTATACCTAAAGCAACCATTGGAAGCAGGATAAGGTATTCGTTCTTGATGAATGGCAATGTCATTATCCCTAATCCCGTGATGCAAAGACAGAAAATATAGGTATTTTTAGAAGTGAATTTTTTAGCAAAAGGCACAAGCAACAAGGCAGAAATCATCGTTATGATATTGTAGGAACCGTTCATCAGCCCGGTTTGTCCCACAGCTACTTCTACCATATGAAGCACGTTTTTTGCCCAGGACATATCTTTTTCTGCCACGGGAACTCCGCTCTTCGCCAGCGCAATGATTTTGCCTGCCTTTTGCTCATCGTTTTCAGAAATTCCATAAAGTGACCACTTGAGCATTGGCGTTATGAACTGCCAGTAGCAGAAAAGCGCATACCACTGGAACATATATACCAAAGCCAGCTGCCAAAGTAATTTCGGCATATCGCGTATTGCAGAAAAGATTTCGATAAATGGTGTAAAAAAGTGACTTTCTTCCTTTGATTTTCTGAGTTCTTCCAGCTCTTCGTCAGATGGTGGAATCTCAGGTGTTTTGTAAACCGACCATACCACTGATGAAATAGAACAAAAAGACCCCAGAAAGAAAGAATAATAGACCCAAACAGGAATCCCCCCGCCGGAAGCATTGCCGCCAAGATATTTCTGAAAAATAAACAAGGACAGGTTAGCAAGTGTAATCCCGGCTCCTACAAACAAGCTCTGCATCTGAAACCCAAAAGTCTGCTGTTCCTGCGGGAGTTTGTCTGCAATGAAAGCACGGTAAGGCTCCATCGCCGTATTATTGGCGGCATCCAGAATCCAAAGCAATCCGACTGCCATCCAAATAGCGGAACTGAAAGGAAACAAAAACAAAGCGATACTGCAAAATATAGCTCCCAAAAGAAAAAATGGTTTTCGGCGTCCCCATTTCGGACTCCAGGTTTTGTCGCTGATGGCACCAATTAATGGCTGAATCAGCAATCCTGTAATAGGACCGGCAAGATTTAGAATTGGAAGCTGCTCTGCGTGCGCCCCGAGAAAAGTATATATCGGGTTCACCGCGGTCTGTTGCAATCCAAAACTGTATTGTATGCCGAAAAAGCCTACATTCATATTCCAGATTTGCCAAAAACTTAGATGCGGGATTATTTTTTTTGTTATCATAATTTATTTTCCTTTGTGAGAATCAACAGGGTAAAGCACAATTAAATACATCATTTATTTCAGCAAGAGCTCATAATTCTTTCCAAGAACCAGGTCTGATTTTGCTTTGAATTGTTTAATAATCTGATGTTCTATTTCCAGCACGTTTTCTACAAAATCACTCTTTTCATCACGGTTTCTGCTCATCCTGTTTTCGTAAGTGTCTTTGTAATTTCTGTCGATGAAAATTTTAAAATCAAAATCATCAATCTCCAGAATGTACGTTCCTTCTACGATAAGAACTTTGTAATCTGCTGCATCTATCTTTTCATTTGCAATTCTGTTCTCTTTGTAGTGTACCAGATGTTTTTCTATTACTGTTTTCCCGTTTTTAAACTCGGAAATATTTTGGAAAAGCTTTGCTAAATCGACTTCCTGCATTCCTACATTCTCTATCGATTTTAAACGATTTTCGTGATTGCTTTTTGGTGGAAGTTTAAAATAATCATCCATCTGCCACACCATACTTTTAATATCATTTTCATTTAAAATCTTTTGAAGTGCAAAAGCGGTTACCGATTTACCGCTGCCACTTTCCCCTGCTATTCCTATGGTGAGTTTGTGTTTACTTTTTAATGGCAATTTTGTGTTCAGTATTTCAAATATTTCTTTACCTATTGCCAGATGACTCTCTTTAAGTTCTATTATATCTCCAATCATTTTATTCTTTCTTAATTTATTAATTCTATTTTTCCATGGTCATCATCAGATATCCTGAAGCCGAAAAGCACAATTGCTCTGTTCCCAGAGGCAGGAGTTTATCGGTGGAATAATATTCCCTGAAATGAAAGCCTTTTTCCTGCATCAACTGTTCGTACTGAAAAATTATCTTTCCAGGGATTTCCGCCAATCCTTTTCTCTTAAGTGCCAAACAAAGCCAACCCAGAAATATAGGCCAGGAACCACCATTG
Source organism: Epilithonimonas caeni DSM 17710 (assembly GCF_000426465.1). GTDB lineage: Bacteria > Bacteroidota > Bacteroidia > Flavobacteriales > Weeksellaceae > Epilithonimonas > Epilithonimonas caeni. Next base: position 109,005 of record NZ_AUFK01000009.1, on the reverse strand, counting down.
TGGAAATGGTGCGGCTCGTTTTTAAAGCTATAACTGTAGTTGTTTTCCAAAAGTTTCCAGTCGTAATCGCCTGGATAAATCACGGGATAAAACACAGGAAGCATCCAGTGTTCGAATTGTGTATGCAGGTCTTCCAAAAATCCTGTAAAAGCTTCAAAATCTAATTCAAAATCCAGGAGAATCGCCAAAGCATTTCCTGCCATATCAAAACGGGTGTCGTAACCATTAGCGTTCAATGATGCCCATAAATAAGGTTTGGACTCGGTTTTGGAGTAGGCTGTTTCGTGGTATTTTGGAGAATCAGATTCGGTTTTATAAAAGTTATCCTGGATTAAGGTTTTAATAGTCGTGGCCTGATTTTTCAGTTCCTCATTTTGATATAATCCTGCTGCATTTTTTACCGCCCAATATCGTAATACATTGTCGTACAAAGTGTATCCGGAAGTTACATATTCGTCTGCCCAGTTTCCGCCAAGCGGACTGTATAACAAACCCCTCTGATTGTATTCCCAGGTTTTGAGACAGAATAATGCTTTGAAAATTTTGTCTTCCAACTGTTGTTTTAGCTCTGCTTTTTGGTAAATTTTTAAATATTCACAGGTAACAACAATCCACCAGGTGGTGGCATCTGTTCTGCCGACATGCGTTCCATAGCTCGCTTTTCCGTTCACGACATTGGACGGAATCTGTCCGTTTTCTGCCTGATGTTTGGCAAGCGTGAGAATTGATTGCTCCAGGCCTGCAAGAATCTCTTCATCATTGGCCAAAATCCCGGCATAACCTGTCATCATCGAGTCTCTTGCCCAAACTCTGGCATAGTTGTCCCTTTGCTGTGCGGATGCTAAAATCCCTTCTTCTGTAATCGCTTTCCTGATGATGTTTAAGGCTTCTTCTTTAAACATTTTAAATTGGTTTGTTCATTAATATTATTCAAAAGGAGTTCATCAAATTGACTTTGCTCTTTCGAAATTATGTTGAATATCATTATTGTCCGTTGAAAAATACAAATGAATCGAATAGCTGAATGTTAATAAGATAAAACGACAGGTCGCTCCTCCGGAGCTTTGTTTTTTATCGGCTTAATTTTTTCTATTAACAGCAGGTCTCTCTGAGACCAGATACAGCTCCGATAGGAGCAAAACTGTTAATAGTAAGTTTTTTTCAAGCAATTAAAGCTCCGGAGGAGCGACCTGTTTATGATATCTATTTTCATCGGACATAATTTTTATTTTGTTGATAGGATTTTATCCTATCCTTTAAATCGTTCCTTTGGGACTCTGCCCTTTTAACAATACGACAATTTAGGTTGCACACCTACCGCGTGCTTTTTTCCAAATAGTTTTTTTGTCTACACAGATATTGCTCCTACGGAGCAAAAAAATCACCTGCTGACTCCTATTTTACCCCGAGCCGAAACCCGGGGCTATTGATAGGAGACTCCACAGAGCTTTTTTATAATCAATTATTTATAAATCAAATTTCACGCTTACACTGTAGCTTGCTCCCGGAAGTGTTCTCGCTCTCACGATTCCGTTTCCGCCGGCAATTGAACCTTCTTCTGCTTCTGTCACTGCAATGGTATTGAAAATATTGTTAGCATTCAAACTTACGGAAAGGTTTTTGAGCACCTGATAAGAAACATACGGATTTACAATTGCATAGCCTGGCATTACCAATTTATTGTTATCCTGGGTGAAGGCTTTGGTAGCACCAATCAGGTAGAATCCTACATTGAACTTGTTTGCATTGAAATTAGGATTCACGGAATACATCAATTTCGGCGTTCTTCTCGGCATATTTCCGATGATAGTCGGGTCTATGGCATTTTTGATTTCTGCGTGGGTATAAGTAAGACCGGCTTTCACATCCAATCCCTGAGTGATTTTGTAATACCCGTCCAATTCTACCCCGAAAGACTGGTATTTATTTTCAGTTTTTTTCTGAGTTGTAGCTTCGTAATTGGCCTCTTTGGTTCCGGCATAGAACAAAGTGGTATTAAGGAAATATCCTGAACCTCTTAATTTATAACCTGCTTCTACCTGATTAACCTTATTTACTTTCACAGCATCCAAAGCCGGGTCATCATTATTGGTATAATTGTAACCGGAGAACAGGATTCTGTCCGCAGATGCGCTTCCGCCCTGGCTTACTCTTGCGAAAACCGCATTTTTGTTGTTCAAAGCATAGTTCGCGCCCACTGAATATCCGAAAATTCCGTATCTGTAATTTACTGGAACATTAATATTATCATTGGAGCCAACCATTTGTTCAGGAATGTCAATCACGCCGTTTCCGTTCATATCACGGCTGGTATAAGTTACCGTTGCTCCTGAAAAATAGCCGGTTACTTTTCCAATATCATATCTTGCGCCTGCATCGATGGTTAATTTGTCTGTTGCGTTGATTTCCACCTGAGCATGCGGAGCGGTAATATCATATTTGGTGTTGTAGTCTCTTTTCAGGTTGCCCCAGTCTTTCATTCCGTAGTTAAGCAAACCGTTGTCGGTAATGTACTGTCCTGCAGTGTTTTTCACATCAACTAATCTTGCGTTTTTATCGCTGACTTCCTGCAGATAGTTGTTCCACATCCATGACATATTAATGTTCTGGGAAGATTTGTACAATCCTGCGTTAAACTTCACAATATCCCATTTTTTGCTGATATTGAAATCATTTACAAAATTATTGAAGTTGTTCAGCTTTACATTGAAAAGAGCGATTTTCATATAATTCGCATTCATATCAACCGGCGTGTTGGTTCCTGCATAAACTGCACTTCCGAAATTTGCAAAATTAGCCGTATTGAAGAAGTCGCTTCCTTTGCTCACGCTTGCCGGAAAAGGTGCTACAAACTGTCCGCCATTGGCTGCATACCTGATTTTTTCTTCCAATTTCCAACCTTCGCCAAGGTTATAATTGAATTCTGCACCAATAACTTTTGACAAAGAATGCATCCCGTCTGAAACATCAGTATTAAAAATATTACCGTCATTACCCAAAGTTCTGTCGTGCTGCAGGTTGATGGTTTGCAGAGCTCCCGTAAGAATGTTGTAGTTAGGCAGTGAAGACCATTTCGGGTCAGCATCCGTACCTGTAACGCTAACAGGCATTGGCATATAAGCTGCAGTTCTGTCGTCCAGGAATTTGGCATACACGCGGAAGCTTCCTTTTTCAAATTTTTTAAGGAAAGAAAGTCTGAACTGGCCGCCGTTATTGGAATTGAATCCTGTTTTTCTTGGTCCGTCCCCAATTCTGTAGAAGCCTCCTACTGCCATATAAGTATCATCGCCTATTTTGGTTCCGTAATCGAAATCGGTCCTGTAGTTTTTGTAGTTAAGTCCCATCTGCTGGGTAATGCTTCCGCCTTCTTTCTCACCGGTCTTGGTAATAAAGTTGATAATCCCGGCCGGAGAGTTGCTGGCAAATACAGAAGCCGAACCTCCTCTAAGTGCCTCAACTCTTGAAACAAACGAGTCAAATCTTGTAAACTGGTCCTGGGTTCCGAAAGCGATATCACCAAACTGCATTACCGGAAGACCATCTTCCTGAATCAGCAAATATCTTGAGCCGCCGGCTGAAACAGGAACCCCTCTCACGGTAATGTTAGAATTACCTTCCCCACCTGAAGATTCTGAACGGATTCCCGGAATGGTACGGAAAATCTCTGCGGTAGTTCTTGGAGCTGCATTTTCTATATCTTTCATTTTTAATGTAGAGATAGAAGTACTGGTCTTGATGGATGCTTTAGGATTGGAGTTTCCTGTAATCACTACTTCGTCGATTGTTTTATCTCTTGATACCGTGTCATTTACAGTACTCTGCGAAAACATAAAGGCCGCAGTGTTCATCGCACCGAAAACCAATAATTTGGTAAACATTTTTGATTCCATATCTTTATGAGGTTTTTGTTATGGGTTAAAAGTATTTTTTTTAGGATGTCAAAAATGCAGTTTGAATGGAATATTAAGCCTATGTTAATTTCAACCGATTGCGCAAACGGTTGCGGTTAATAACAAAATTTTAATTTAACTTTCCATTAACTTTTACAATGAATTATTTAACAAATTTTAACTATTTAAACAATCAAAATCATTACTAAATTATCCCAAAAATATACTCTATTAACTCAAAATGAAAAGAATCACCATAAAAGACATTGCAAAGATGCTCAATATCAGCACGTCAACGGTATCCAGAGCACTTAAAAACCACCCGGACATCAGCACATCTGTAAAACAGCGTGTAAAGGAGGTTGCAGATACTTTTAACTATGTTCCGAATGACTTCGCCATCAACTTCCGGAAAAAATCATCCAAGGTCATTGGCCTTATCATCCCAGAAATTTCAATGTTCTTCATACCTTCCATTATCAAAGGGATTTCCTCCGTTCTACATTCGGAAGGCTATAACTTTTTTGTGCTTTCTTCCGAAGAATCTCTGGGAATGGAAGAGGAAAATCTACTTACCTGTATCAACTCAAGGGTGGATGGCATCCTTATTTCTCTCAGCAGGCAGACAAAGGACCTCAGCCATTTCAATAAAATCAAAGAGCTGGAACTTCCTTTGGTCATTTTCGACAAGACCATTCCGCAAAGTTCATTTGAAGAGGTGATATTTGATAACAGGCTCTATGCACAAACCGCCGCCAATAAGCTAATAGAAGCTGGCTGCAAAAATATTATTGCTATTTTCGGCGATGAGAATCTGGAAATATCACAAACCCGTAAAAATCATTTTTCAGAGGTTATCGATAAGCACAAAGACGTAAAGTGCAAGGTCATCTATTGCAATTCCGCCGATATGGTAAAGGAGAAAATGAGTATCATTCTAGATTATGAAGATTTCGACGGTTACTTTGTAATGAGCGATGAGACTCTTGCCGGACTACACAGTTCCCTCGTCAACAAAAAAACGGCTTCCTCAAAAGCCAAGGTTGTAGCTATTACAGAAGGTATTCTCCCAAAATACCTGGACGACTCCTATGAATGTATCATCAACGACGGTTTCGAAATGGGGAAAACGGCTGCAATGAAACTATTGACAATCATTAAAAAGCAGTCTTCTTAAAATTTACAATTAACTGTACGAGATAGAATATTTAAAGTACCGATCTTATTATTGTACACTTAAACAAAAACTGAGTTATAGGCAAGTATTACTAGAATTTTAAACTATATATTTCAATGTATTTTAATTCTAAATGACTTTTATGATAAGGAGATATTATTATCTATTTACACAGATCATATCATAAAAACAGATTTTTTTTCTTCAGTCTTTACTCTTAAAAATCTAAACTTATAGGTGTGAGGCTTTTTTAAAAAGCTCAATAACCATATTTCCTTTACAATTATTTAATGATAGCATAAAATCCGTCTCAACAGTAAGCTATATTTTTGACCATTTAAAATGGAGAAGATATACTATTCATTTCTGATTTTTGCCAGCATATTGCTATCTGCTCAAAAACCTGTGCAAATTGCTTTCCTTTCGGATATTCATTTTCAGGATTTATATGGTCGATTTTCTGATAATGATTTTAGTGGAATTTTAAACCCAAGAACTGGAAGATCAACTATTTTGAGGACTATGGATTCTCAATTGCATTCAACCAGAATATTTAATGAAAATTATTTCGCTTTTCTCAGAGCTTTGGATGATATTGCATCAAGAGGAATCAAAATCGTTGCAATGCCTGGTGATTTTTCTGATGATGGACAAGCATATAATTTACATGGATTACATCAAATTCTTGAGCGGTATCAATTGAAATATGGAATAAAATTTTACCTGACGACGGGAAATCACGACCCGGTGGGACCTCTACACAAGGAGTCAGGGAAAGATGATTTTCTTGGAGAGGACGGTAAACAACTTGGTATCTACAGCAACGGAAAAATCGGAAAGTCAACATCAAAGATCATCACAAAAGATATCGCAGAATCTGGCTACGTGGAGATTTTGAATGAGCTGAAAGATTTTGGCTTTTATCCCAAGAAAGATGACCTCTATTGGAGTACACCCTTTGATCAAAATTGTTTTCAGGATTACTCTCATGACAAAGCTTTGGAATCTGCAACTTATTCAAAAAGAATGTATGAAGTTTCTAAAGGTTTTTTTGTTCCGGATCTGAGCTACGTTGTAGAACCTGTTAAAGATGTCTGGATGATTGCGATTGATGGCAATACCTATATTCCAAAAAACACAAATGGAGAATCGGATGACCCTTCAAATTACAATGGTGCCAGCATCGGATATAATAATGTTTTGACCAATAAGAAACATCTGATCAATTGGGTAAAAAAAATCGCTGACGATGCCAAGAAAAACCACAAAATCCTGATTGCCTTTACGCATTATCCAATGGTTGATTTTAATGATGGTGCAACAGAAAAAATAAAAGATTTGTTGGGTGATGAAAAATGGCAGTTGGAACGTGTTCCTGAAGAAACTGTTGCGAAAGTCTTTACTGATGCTGGTTTACAGATTCATTTTGCTGGACATATGCATATTAATGATACGGGAATCAGAAAATTTGGCGACAAAATGCTGGTGAATGTTCAAGTGCCTTCATTGGCAGCGTATCTTCCGGCCTATAAAATACTGACCATCAATTCTGCAGATAAAATGGAAGTTCAGACCATAGTGCTGAATGATGTCCCTCATTACGATGATCTTTTCCCATTGTACATAAAAGAATATAGAGCCTTAAAGAAAAGTGATAACAAAACCCTTTGGAATAAAGACATCCTCAAAACAAAATCCTACCACGACTTTATGCTTTTTCATCTAAAAGAACTGGTGCGTCTGCGAATGATTCCTAATGATTGGCCTAAAGATCTTATGGAAAAAGCAGCAAAACTAAATGGCGAAGACCTATTGTTCTTATCTCTTGACCTAAGTGGCAATGAGGCAAAAAAATATTTAAAACAAAAAGCTATTAAATCGAAGAAATTCAAAAATTGGGCGTTTGAAGATCTGATTTTGGATCTATATAAGTTTCAATCTGCTGATGAATTGGCTAGAAAAGACATTTCAAAAATGAGATTACAGCAGTATCAGATATTGGAAAAACTTTTTGAAGTTAATAAATCGCAGGATTCTTTTATCATTCAATTAAGGTCTGTATTCAGAATATTGACTCTCTTATCAAATGGAGATCCTTCTGATCATTTCGAAATTGATCTGGGAAAACAGACTTTGAATCGAATTAAAGATTAGGTCAAAACAAGAAATGGCCATCAAAACATGACGGCCTTCTCCTTATAAATCTAATTGATAATGTTTTATTTTGAGTTGACCGGATTCATTCTTTCGTAAGTACCGTTGTCAAAACTGATTCTGTAACCGGATTTGAAAAGCCGGCTTGGGTAATAATAGTCAGTTGTAATGATCTGCGCACCACTCTTCTTTGCTTTTTCGAATCTTGAATAATCCTCATTTCTCGCTTCCATTGTATCGGCATCGGCACGCGTGCGGACGATATAACCTTTTTTCACAAGATCCTCTATTGTAGAACTGTCTTTTTGAGGCTCATTCATAAGCAAAATGGCAGATTCAGGCGATCCGGGTTTAGAGTTAGTGAATATGATCCTGCCTTTCAATGATGGATGGTCCTTGGCATACAGGTCTCTGTTCTCGCTGTTGTTGTCCAAAACAAAGACAAATTTTCCCTTGGCGTCCTTTACTTTTGGCCAATTTTTGTTTAAGACAGCCTCATTCAGGGTTTTATACGATCCTTTGATTTCATCCGGTGTGATGATCTTATCTTTTCCCAGATATGTTTTCAGTTCGTTGTCCAGGTCATCAAAAAGCTTTGATGTATAATGTTCAGGTTCTGTTCCAAATCTGTTGGCTTGACCGTCTTTTGGTTCCAAAGTGATAAAAACCGGGTTGTGGTCGGGATGTGCATCTGACCATTTTCTCAGGTCCTTTAAGCAGTCTTCCAGTGTATAATACCAGGTCTGATAATCGATATCGGTAATATGGATCATTTTAAACCCCGGCTTTTTCATTTTCCCTTCCGGATCAAACGGTCGGGTGGTCTTTACAAGGTCCAAGATTTTAGGATGCGCATATTTCCCGCCTTTGCTGTCTGCATAAACGTCGATCTCAAGATTTCGAAGTCCAAGGTCCAATTGTTCCGGAATAGGAATGTGCTCATATTGGATCCTGGGCAAAAAGTTCATCGAATCTTTTTTGGAGAGATAATTATAAACTTCGGGCAGGATTGCCTTTTTGTAAGAATTGTGTGAACCGATCACTTGTATTTCATTGATCTTCAGGTCATCAAGTTTTTGAGATTGTGACCATAATAGATTCATAGATGACAAATACAGGGCCACGAAAACTGCCTTCTTCATTGTTTTGTTTGATTTTATGAAGGCGAAATTAGAAACTCTAGATCTATTGAAGTTAATCGATTACGTTAAGTCTCTTTTAAAAATTTGTGAACGACGAAAAACGCGTGCGTATAATTTATTTTCAATTAATAATATTCCGTTTTGAACAAGTTTATTCTGTTATAAATTATTTATTTTAACATAATATTCTGTTAAACTAAATTCCATTCAAAGCAATTTACTTTGTATTCCGAAATGAAAATTAAACGTTTGCTTTAAAATAAAAACCACTGTTGCGGGAACAACAGCGGCTTTTTATCAAGCAATGCAATCTCTAACAATTACTTTACTTAATGACATGTACCACAAAATTAATCTATTTAAATTTAAAAAGCTAATTCCTATAGCAATACTTTTTTTGGTGGCAAACCAGGCAAGTGCAGAAGGTCTTAATGCTAAGTATCCCATCTTTACTCAAGTAAACGAAACGATTACCGGAAAAGTAGTTAACCGAGACGGTTCACCAGTCGGGGGTGCAACGGTAACGATAGTAGAAACCGGCATTACCGCAACAACAGACGAATCGGGAAATTTTACAATTTCGGCAACTATAGGGCAAACACTTTCTGTTTCTTATGACGGGAACGAGCAGCTGGTTAAAATTACAGGAACTACAGTTTCTGTAACCTTACAAACGAAAGATACCACAATCGCTGAAGTTATGATCGTGGGTTATGGTTCACAGAAAAAAGCTGATTTAACCGGAGCGATAAGCCAATTAAAAGCTGAACAATTCAAAGAGGGAATAAACATCTCGGTGGACAATCTGATGCAGGGAAAAATTGCAGGTGTCCGCGTTGTCCAGTCAAGTGGAGAGCCCGGTGCAGGCGTTAATGTTTCTATCCGAGGAATTGGCTCTGTAAGAAGTGGGAGTACACCGCTCTTTGTTGTTGACGGTATTCCTCTGAGCAATGATGCAGTAAGTGCATCTGCTCCGAACATCGGCCTTGGAAACGCACAGGCTAAAAATCCACTGAACTTTCTAAACACTTCAGATATCGAATCTATAACGGTACTGAAAGATGCTTCTGCCGCTGCAATCTATGGGGCAAGAGGTTCCAACGGAGTTGTTTTGGTAACAACGAAAAGGGGTAAAAAAGGTGAACCAATGTTTACATACGACACCTATCTTGGCTTTTCGTCCGTGATCAAAAAACTGGACCTTTTATCAGCAGACGAATACAGGTCGGCACTTCTTGACAAATCATACGACCACGGAGGAAACACAGATTGGCAGGACGAACTCTACCGAACTGCAGCATCCCAGAACCATTCTGTTTCTTTTTCAAGATCTACAGATACTGGGAGCTATTTTGCTTCAGTGTCCCATATGGATCAGGACGGGATCGTAAAAAATAGCGATTTTAAAAGAACAACAGTCCGTATCAATGCAGAAGAGTCATTCTTTGACAAGAAGAGATTAAAGGTAAAAGTCAATCTTACCGCAAGTGACATCAAGGAAAATGGTATTCCAAACGGTGCCAATGCCGGCTCAGACGGTCAGGTAATTATCCACGCTTTGATGGCAAACCCGACACGTTCAGTCTATGATGCCTCTGGAAATTACACCAATTTCAATATGAACGCGCATTACAATCCGTTATACCTATTGAGCGTTTATTCTGATAAGACAAACACTTTCCGTGTTTTGGGAAATACGGAAGCCACTTTGAGACTATTGCCAGGATTTAATTATAAATTAAATCTCGGGATTGACAAAACGATGTCCGAGAGAAATACCACAATGTTTCCAAACATCACAGACAGAACTCCGAAAGGTTCTTACGTGCAAGCAAATCTTGATTCTTATAATGTGCTTTTGGAACATTATTTAACTTATGATCTTAGCCTTAATAAAAACAATTTCAGTTTATTGGGCGGTTTTTCTTACCAGAAATTTAAATCTACCGGTACCTATTTCGGCGTGAGGAATATCGCAGCACAAGGAGACGCAATTCCGCCGGATATCAACCCCGGATATTCTGGAGATGCTTTTATTCCTGGTGCCGGATATGCCCAGGAAAATGAATTGCAATCTTATTTCGGTAGAATCAATTATAATTTTGATCAGAAATATTTGTTGACAGCTTCCATAAGAGCAGACGGTTCGACACGTTTCGGAGACAACAACAAGTATGGATATTTCCCTTCCGTTGCTGTCGGTTGGACGGTCTCGAATGAAGATTTCCTGAAAGATTCCAAAATCGTGAATGAATTAAAACTAAGAGGTAGCTGGGGACAAACAGGAAACCAAGAGCTTCCAAACAAAATCACCAAAGCCAGTTACTCTCTTTCGCAGTCTGCAGGATATTATTTTTACAGCAACCTGGATCTTATTAATGGCTTTTCAGTCAATAGAACTGCATATCCTGATCTGAAATGGGAAACCGTGGAACAATCAAACATCGGTGTAGATTTCAGTTTGTGGAACAACAAATTGTATGGATCAATGGAATATTATAACAAGACAACAAAAAATGCCATATTGTATATACCTACACCGGTATTAAGCCCGACAACGTTTTATTACAGAAATTCCGATGGACAAATCGTGAACAAAGGTCTTGAACTGACTTTAGGTTCAGATATTATCAAAAATGAAAACTTCACTTGGAATTTTGAGATTAACGCTGCAACTGTTAAAAATACGGTTAAAAATCTCTCGGTTACAGATATTACTTCGGGAGAAGTTTCAGGACCGGGGCAATCAGGTGTTACTGCTAATATCTACAAAAACGGCTACGAAGCAGGATCTTTCTATCTGTTAAATTATACAGGTATAGATGCGAATGGAAAATACACCTATGAAGACGTTGATGGTGATGGAGTCATCGGACAAAATGATAAAAAGATCTTTGAAGGCCCTATTCCAAATTTAACTTTCGGGATCAATTCTTATATGAAATACAAAAAGATTGATTTTGGATTCTCATTCATAGGACAAACAGGTGGCTATCTATTAAACAACACCGCTTTAAACTTAAGTATCAACAATCTAGCTTCTGACAGAAACGTTTTGAAAGGCTTCGCAGATTCCGGAGCAAGTCCAACCAATCAGCCACAGTTGTCTTCTCTTTATCTTGAAAAATCAGATTTCATCCGTCTGAATAACGTTAGACTGGGATATACTTTCGACAGCGATCAATTGAAATGGATGAAAAGCCTGAATCTATATGTAAGTGCGCAGAATCTCTGGACAATTACCAGTTACACCGGATATGACCCATTAGTCGATACCAATAAGGCAAGCGGTGGAAACCAGTCGTTGGGTATTGATTATACAACCTACCCTTCTGCTAAAACTGTATTATTTGGGGCAACTGTTAAATTTTAATCTAACTTAATTATGAAATCTAAATATTTAAATATCAACAAAGCTGTACTTGCTTTTTTAACCATGGCATTAATAAGCTGTACAAATCTCGATGAACAAGTTATAGATGAAAACCTGGGTACGGAAGGCGGAGCTCCGGAAAGTGCTTTAGCTGCAGCCTACGGGCAGCTGGGCGATGGGACATTTGTGGATCACGGAAGTGTTTTCGCATTACAGGAGTACTCTACGGATGAAGCATTGTTGCCAACAAGAGGAAGCGACTGGGGCGATGGTGGAAAGTGGCGTGCCATGCACGAGTTCACTTGGGACCCCAACAATGATGTCGTGAAAACAACATGGAACAATCTGACCCTTGGCATTACTAAATCTCTAACTGCCATCAGAAGTATCGAGAAAAGTAATTCGGCGGATAAGGCTCTTTTTTTAGCAGAAGCAAAAGCATTGTTGGCCTTCTACACTTATAATACGCTTGAGATGTACGGTCAGGCACCATACAGAGACCCGGCAGATCTTAATGCACCTATCGAAGTGAAGAAAGCTGAGACTTCAATAGATGCTTTGATCACAGAAGTTGAAGGTCTGATCCCTAATTTGGCCGATATCAAATCAAAAAATACACACGCCGGTAGATTTACAAAACAGGCGGCTTATGCTTTCCTGGCAGATATGTATCTTAACAGAGCTGTTTTGAAAAAGAGAGAATCTACAAATTTTGACTTTTTAGAACCTGCTGTTAGCGGTACCGGAAATGACATGGACAAGGTGATCGAGTATTCCTCTTTGATTATCAATTCTGGTTTTTTCAGTTTAGAGTCCAATTATTTCCACAATTTCGACATCAATAATGGCGATAGCAAAGAGATGATCTTCTCTATTGTTCAGAAGAAAAACTCGAATAGAAATGCCGATAATGACCTTGCCTATATGTCCATGGAAAGAATCCAGAAACCTTCACCTGACAATAGAGGAACCAATGCGTCTTGTATCACCCCTGAATTCTACAACACGTGGGTAGGCAATTTCAGCGACCCCCGTTTCCATAGGACCTATCAATATGAAGACGGAACGTGGTTCAGAAATGATGGTACAGATGTGAGCGTCCCTTCCACGAGCAAAGTAGAAGGAACAGGAAAGCCCTGGTTCCATTTCAACAGAGGTTTACAGGTGGGGCAGCAATATGGTCCAAAGCTACTGGCCAACGGTAACTTTGATATGACGTCAGATGGCAGGATCAAAGTATACAAATTATACACTGAAAAAAACACAACACTCGCTGCAGATTTCACACCGGAACTTAATTTTGACAAGCCATCAGAAGCTGTATTTACACAGGCCCAGATCAACAGAGGCGTAAGAAACTTCAAGTTTGAATTCGATCCCGGGTATGGTAACAACGGAACAAGCGGAATGGATGTACCTCTGTACAGATTGGGAACAATCTATATGATGAGAGCAGAAGCATATTTCAGAAAAAACAATATTGGAGCTGCTTTAGACGATGTCAATTTGCTGAGAACCAGCAGAACGCGTGAAGCTTTGTATGGCAATGCTCCTGGTATCAAAATCGCAAGTTTAAATGCTACAACTTTGCTTAACGAGTCAGGCTACGAACTTTATTGGGAGCTTTACAGACGAAAAGCTTTGATTAGATTCGGCAGGTTTGACCTTGCTGGAACCGCAAAACCTGCTTCTCAGCCCTACAGACGAATTTTCCCGATCCCACAGGCAACATTGGATGCTTCGAAGGAATTTAAACAAAATCCTGGATACTAAGTAGTTCAATATTCTGATCAACAATAGCGAAGAGAAATAATCTCTTCGCTTTTTATTTTATATCAGCTCTTATCAGAAAGATATTTTTACGACAAAAACACATCAATGCTGTTATCGTTCAGTATAGAATCAGTTCTCACATTTTAGTGGGATAGTTCACGTAAAGAAAGATGGAACCTATATAAATCCACATGCCAGAGATGCCCGAGAAGAAAAATAAATCGAGTTGAAAATCCTGACTTTGGTCGGGATTTTTTGTGACATCGTACCTCAATATATAATTTCATTTAAGATTTCATTAGCTTCGTATACTTAAATCCTATTATATGAAATACATCATCTTACTTCCGCTTCTATTGCTTTTCAACCATACTTTTTCACAAGAAAGGCATTTAAAAAAAGAAAAGTGGCATTGGAACAACAACAAACTCAAACAAGATACAATTGCCGGCTATTGCCAAGTTTTAAAGGTCGACAATGTTCTTTATATTTCAGGGGCTGTAACCACTGATATTACACCAGAAGGCATTACCTCAGTCTATAATGACCTAAAAGCTTCCTTGGCCAGCTTTGGGGCAACATTTGAAAATGTAGTGAAAGAAAACTTATATACCACTGATATCGAGGAAATGAAAAAATTCAACTATGTGAGAAAAAAATATTACCATAATGATTTTCCTGCCGCTACTTGGGTCCAAATACAAAGATTGTATATGCCAAAAGCAAAGTTAGAAATCGAATTAATAGCACATCTCCCAAAATAATTTTTCAGAGAGACCTAAGCTAAGATCCAAACACCCGCCCCATCGGCATCCTGAAGAAGAATTCTTCTAGATCCTTAAGGGAAGGGCCACATTCTATCTCGACGGCAAGACCGTTGAGGCGGGTTCCAATACCAGCCTGTATTGTCCTCCGAATGCTGAACACGGCATCAGTAATGCAAAGGTTGAGACAGTCGAAGTGAACTATTTTCTTAAAATTATATTTCAATAGATCTAATTGAGAGAAATTTATCTAATACAAATTAAGCTTTTTATATTTAAAAATTGGTACACTAAAGTATATCATTGCCTAAAATCCGGTCTATAAGATCCCAGAACTACAATACAAAATCGTTTAAAGAACTCTTCAAAAACTGCAAACTGCCTACGGCCAATTCTTCTGCTTCGTAAGGGGATCTTTGCCAAAGTGAGACCATCTGTTGCATTCCCGGAATGGATGATGAGAAATTTTCCAACACAAGATTCCCTTGAAAATCGATTGCTTTCAAAGCTTTGAAAAGTTCGTCCCAATTGACCGTCCCCTCTCCCAGCATTCCTCTGTGAGATTCTGTGATGTGAAGGTGTTTCAGCTTTTTATCAGCAAGGATGACCGGATCATAGAAATTATTTTCCTCGATATTCATATGAAACGTATCAAGATGGAGAAAGAGATTATCCTTCCCTGTTTTCTGTATTAGATCCAAAACATTTTCTGCCTTATTGCAAACGTAAGATTCATAACGGTTGATGGGTTCGATTCCTATATTGACACCTTTTTCTCTTCCATAATCAGCGATATTGCCCCAAACTTCAGTTATAATTTCTGCTTCATTCTCCGTCAAGGGGTTTCCTGAAAAAACACCGATCCCGCTGTGAAGAACGCCCCCTAAAAAGTCGGTTTCCAATTCCGAAGTTTTGTCGATGGCTTGTTTGATCAGTTTTTCCGCAACTTTTGGGTAAAAAGGAATATGCGCTTCTTTCGGTAAATTCAAAGAACAAACGACATCCAGACCATTGTCCTTCAATTGTTTTTTTACTTCTTTTGAATTAAATTCCATCGAGGTCGGCAGTAGTACCTCTATCAGATCAAATCCTGCATCTGCTGTTTTTTCAATGGCATATTTTCCTGCTTCCGGCGTCCAGATCGGTGTGATCCAAGATAGAAGTGAAGCCCCGAATTTTATATTCATATTTTCTATTTTAAAATTTTAATTCATTAAAATACCCACCACTCTGTTCTTACACCAAGATAAGTTCCGAATCTTTTCGCACCGGATTGCTGTAAAAATGGGGAATAAAGGCTGTTCATCGCCTGATTGTTATATCTGGAAACTTCCGCTATGAAACGAATATGTGGTCTTGCCCAAACGCTTCTTTCTGCTGTTGGAACAATCGTTGGAGCCAAAACCAGCTTTACCATCGAAGCAGGGTCTTGATTTCCATCCGTTCGGGAAGCGTAATGCAATTCAGACAAGATATGGAACCAATTGTTCACATAATAAGTCGCTCTTAAACCAGTATTGAACTCCGACTTCTTGTTGAAAATCTCTCTATTGTAATGGTCTAAGGCTTTATTATCACTGTCAGAACCTCCTTTGCTCATCGTGAAAACTGCGTAGGCATTTGCAGACCAGCGATTGGAAAGATTTAGCAATAGATGTTCCACTGCCGTAAATGAATAAGCACCTTTGTAGGTTTTGGTAATTTCGTCCGGAGCACCGTATGTCCGCCAGGTCTGGGTATTACCGCTATCTCCGCCATTGGCAATTCCCGTTCCGTAACGTACTGAGATTTGGTTAAAAGAACCTTTGATATTTGTTTTCAAACTGGTATTCAACTTGGCCCCAAAAACCCAACCCTGGTCCGATGCATATTGTTCCATCGAATTTTTTCCAGACCTATCCAGGTTATGAAACTCTGCCAAAAGTTTAAGTCTATGAATATTATGATTAAATGGAATGACCTGCTCCAGGACCATCACTTCCCTTTGTCTGTAGATCAGATTTTTTGTTCCGCTGATCACATTCGTATAAGAGTATGGGGTCGAATTCGTAGCGGCCGTGTCAATCGCTGCGGGAAAAAACATAGAAAATCTGGTATTTTTATGTCTGAAACCCCAACCCGTAGCCGAATGGTCATCAAAATAAAAATAATCCGCAATGTGAACATCATCATATCTCAACCAACGTGAACCTGCCCAAGCATCCCAATCGCTTCCCATAATATTTCGAGCCTCCACAAAAGCTTCCGGCAATGCGATGATCATCCCCTGATTTGATCTTGAATCTACATTTCCAAGGAAAGTTCCGCCGGAATAGAAACTTAGTCGAGCCTGCATATCAATTTTCGTTGCTTTTGCACTATCGCCATTCACAACTGGAGTAAAATTAAATGCTGGCAAAAAATCCACATAATCGCCCTGGTCCATTCTTCCGCCGAGCGAACCCTGATTATTAAGATTCAGTTGTTTTCCCGTTTTTCCATCGGCATTCGGAGAATACCCTGCACCAATTCTGCCCGTTGTGCCAAAGGAAAAATCTTTGTTGGTGATCACAATTTGAGCAAAAGAAACCTGAGCAATGAGGAGCAAAACCCCAAAGCTACATTTTAAAACATTGATTTTCATTGTTTTATTTTAGAGTTTTCGGTTTATAAAACTTTAAAGCAAACGACAGAATTACCACATAACAAATGATCGGAAGAAGATAAGCGTGTGCAATATCTGTTTCCGCGATCTTGCCCATTAATGGCGGGAAAACTGCGCCTCCAAACATTGCCATTACAAGAAATGATGACGCTTGCGAAACTTTGCTTCCCAATCTTTTCAAACCAAGACTGAAAATCGTAGGATACATTACGCTCAGGAATAAATTCAATAATATAAGACTGATAAATGATACCCAGCCGAAGCTTTGGGAAATGATCAGACACAATATGATATTACAGGTCGTGAAAATTGCCAGGAGCTTATTCGGAGCAATGAACCTCATTAGAAATGTCCCTACAAAACGCCCGATCATCATCATTGCCATACTTAATGAAAAATAATAGGAGGCCTGGATCTCGGGCAAATGCATTTTTTCCACACCATAATTGATGAAATACGCCCAAGTTCCGCCTTGCGCGGCGATGTTGAAAAACTGCGCTATTACGGCAAATATAAAATGTCTCTGTTTGTAAAGCGGTGCGTGCGGATCCGAGACAGAAGCCTCTGCTCCATTTTCACTCTCCGAGATATGAATATCTTCTGCATGAGGATCTTTTAGACCCGGAACTCTTATGAATGAAAAAAAAATGGTAATTGCTAAGATCACAACGCCGATCCAAGTGTACAGCTCTTTTACCGAATCCAGTGAATCATCGTTCAATCCTGATCTTCCGAAGATAAAAAACCCACCTAACAAAGGACCGATGATGGCTCCCAACCCGTTGAAGGACTGTGCGAAATTGACACGCTGGTCACTAGTCTCTTCACTTCCCAATGCTGCTACGAAAGGATGCGCCACAGTTTCCAAGGTCGCCATTCCCATCGCCAGGACAAAAAGAGCAATTCTGAAAAAATTGAATGACATCTTATCAGCAGCTGGTATGAAAAGAAATGATCCGAGTGCAAAAAGTGATAGTCCCAGGATAACGCCTTTCTTATAGCCAAATCTTTTCATAAAATAGCCCGCAGGAATACCCATCAAAGCGTACGCTCCGAAAATCGAAAGTTGTACTAACCCGGATTCAGATTTGGAAATTTTCAGGACATTTTGAAAATGTTTGTTCAATACATCGCCCATCGTGAGAGCGATTGCCCAAAAGAAAAATAGCGAGATAACGAATGCCAGTACGACATAATATTTTTTTTCTGTAAATTTTGCAGTATTCATAACCTGATCTTTATATGGTTGGACTAAAATGTTCTTCCCTGAACGTTCTGAATTCTTCATACGAGTAATCCGGACAAGCTCCCGATCTGGAAGTGATGAATGCGCCCAGAGAAATGGCCTGTCTCATAATTTCTTCCGGTGATCTACCTTGAATTCTTTTCGATAAAAATCCAGCAAGAAAAGAATCTCCGCTTCCGACAGTATCATTAACCTCGATGGAAACAGCTGGAAATGTGTAAGTTTCTTTCCCGACAAAATATCTTGCGCCTTTGCTTCCTTTGGTCAGGACAATTTCATTCAGGTCAAAATAATCCTGGATATGCTGGATGCTCTTGTCTTCATCAATATAATCTTCGCCCAAAAATTCAATGATCTGCCGCAATTCGGCTTTGTTCATTTTCACCAGGTCTGCTTTACCTAATAACGTCTTAACCAATTCAAAATCAATGTAAGGCGGGCGGAAATTAACATCAAAAACTCTGAATTTCGAATATTCTATCAATTGCAGTAAGGTCTTTCTCGATTCTTCATTCCTTGCAATCAAACTTCCAAAAACGAAAGCGTCAGAATTTTCGACCAAGTCTTTATGCGCTTGTAAAATTTTGATATGATCCCAAGCCACATTATTGATGATGTCGTAATGTGCTTCTCCTTGCTCATCGAATGTTGCGAGAACAGTTCCTGTTGGTCTCTCATCATCAATTTGAATAAAATCTGTAGAAATATTCCAGGTTTCTAACTGATCGATAAGTTTCCTACCCAGATCATCATTTCCTATTTTGCTGATCATTTGGACTTCAAGTCCCATTTTGTCAAGATTATAAGCGACGTTGAAAGGCGCACCACCAGCTCGTTCGCCGGTTGGAAAAATGTCCCAGAGTATTTCTCCGAAACATACAGCGTAATTATTATTTTTTTTGTTCATTTTGATTAAACGTTTAAGTTATTTGGTAAAAAAATTATTTGATCGAATTTCGAAGAATAAGACTTGCTGATAAAGTTATTTTCTTTGCAGTTCTGGAATACTGATCGATCAGTGAGTCCAAGATCGTTATCGCCTCATCCGCCATTTCTTCCAAAGGTTGTTTGATGTAACTGACCTCTGTCGGAAATAATTGATATGCCTCTGTCTCATCAAAGGCCAAAACAGAAACGTCCTGTGGAACCTTGATATTATTTTTGATAAGGTAAGCAAGTCCCGCAACCGCTAGTTTATTACTGGAAAAATATAAAGCAGTATTTTTGGGCTTTTTCCCTAAGGCATCCCTCAGTTTAGCCTGAATCTCTTCCATAATATTTTCAATTCCGACCAAAATATTTTTCGTTAGAACATCATCCCTAAATTCCGATATGCTGGATTCAAAACCTTTTTGTCTGTCCAAAAGATGTTCCAATTTTGTATCGTAGCCAATATAGATGATCTGGTCAAAGGCTCTTTTTAAAAGGAGATCGGTTGTAGATTCAGCAATCTCTCTGTTATTCAAAATTACCCCGGGAAGGCTAATACCTTTCAAATATCTGTCGATTGTAACGACCGGATAATTCTTTTCGATCAATTTCATTAGAGATCTTTCTGAACCGACCACGGGCGCGACGATCATTCCGTCAACCTGTTGCTGGGAAAAAAGTTCAATCAGCTTTTCAAATTTTGCGGCATTTTCATCAGAACTACCAATAATCAACGAATAGCCTAATTGTAGAGCTTTATCTTCCAGTTTCCTCGCAATGTTGGAATAAAAATCATTTGAGATATCGGCTACGATAAGCCCCAATAGTTTGGATTTATTATTCTTCAAACTCCTGGCATTTCTGTTGGGAACATAGTTAATCGTTTCAGCTACCTCGAAAATTTTTTTCTTAGTTTCCTCACTGATCCTCTGACCTTCCTTTCTGTTAAGCACATAAGATACTGTTGCTACGGAAACCCCTGCAATTCTGGCAATGTCTTTTATGGATGATCTTTTCACAGCTTTAATTAAAAATGCAAAGTATTCTATAAATTATTAAAAAAACAATAGTCGAAAATATTTGTATGATTTGAAAATTATTGTAAATTGGCAAATTTTTTACGTATACTTACATCAATCCCAACTATCTATAAATCATATTTTTAAATACAATATTAATCTTTAAAATTAATTTAATATTAACAAATATGCATTTTAATATTAAATTTTGGTTAATCGTTTAATCTAAAATTTTGTTTTTATTTGCCAGAATCTTACCAATCCTTCACATTGTATAATTTCCGATGCGGAAACTTGGATTTTGGCGCAAATTTTTCTTACTTTTAAAGAACAACTTATTTCTATGAAAAATCCTTTACTATTTATTTTTCTTTCTTTATTTCTTCTGAATTGTGACAACAAAGACAAAACAAACGATTTGGACTTAAGGGAACAGCAGCTATTGGAAAAAGAAAAATCATTCGCACAGAAGGAAGCAGAATACCAGTCTCTCCTTAAAATGAGGGACAGTATTTTCAGCAGACAACATTCAGATTCTATCAAGATTGTTAAATGGCCCGATGAAATTGCAGGATCCTGGACAGGAAAAGTGATCTGTACAGAATCCAATTGCAGTGATTATGTAGTCGGAGACCAGCGTACCGATACATGGGAATTTGCCAGTGATTCGATACAGCTGTTCACCAAAATTATCAATAACAACAATCTGATACGTTTGTATTCCGGAAAGTTTGAGAATAATGAGGTCAGACTTAATTTTAAAACAGATTCCACCGCAAAAAAACAGGTTGATATGAATGTTCTTCTGAACGATATTTCGGACAACAAAATGAAGGGTGTAAGGACCATTGCGGTAGATAATTGTATTGCAAAATTCTCCGTTGAACTGGTACGTTCTAAAAAATAGACACAAATGACTTTACTTAGCATACACAATCTGAGCCTTCCCATAGAGGATCCGGTACTGAAGTTTCTTTTGGTGCTTATCATTATTTTGGCAGCACCACTTTTGCTAAACAAAATAAAAGTTCCGCATTTGTTGGGATTGATTATCGCCGGGGCAGTAATCGGCCCGAACGGGTTTAATGTTCTGTCCAGAGACAGCAGTATCGTGGTTACGGGGACTACCGGATTGCTTTATATCATGTTTTTGGCCGGATTGGAAATCGACATGGGAGATTTCAAGAAAAACAAATGGAAAAGTCTCACCTTTGGGCTTTATACATTTACTGTTCCTTTTGTTTTAGGCTATTTGGGTGGGATTTACATTTTAGATTTTTCGGTATTAACCTCTATACTTTTTGCAAGTCTATTTTCATCGCATACATTAATTGCCTATCCTTTGGTCAGTAAATTAGGAATTGCTAAAAATCCTGCAATTAATATTACCGTAGGCGGAACTATGATCACGGATGTTTTGGCGCTTTTGGTTCTTGCCATTATTGTTGGGATGTCCCAAGGCGATGTGGGAACAGAATTCTGGGTAAAACTTTCGGCTTCATTTATCATTTTTGCTTTAGTCGTTCTATTAATTTTCCCCATTATTGGAAGGTGGTTTTTCAAAAAAGTTGACGATAAGATCTCGCAGTACATTTTTGTATTGGTGATGATCTATCTAGCAGCCTTATTGGCAGAATTCGCAGGTGTTGAAGCAATCATCGGAGCATTCTTTGCAGGATTGGCTTTAAACCGACTGATTCCGCATACTTCTTCATTAATGAACCGTGTAGAATTTGTCGGAAATGCCATTTTCATTCCTTTCTTTCTGATCAGTGTGGGGATGCTGATTGATTTTAAAGTTTTTTTTAAAAGCTGGGAAACTTTGGAAGTCGCAGCAATAATGCTCGTCGCTTCGATTGGAGGAAAATATCTTTCTGCAGTTGCTACCCAAAAAACATTCAGACTGACCAAAGATGAAGGCAAACTAGTCTTCGGGCTCAGCTCCGCTTCGGCAGCAGCAACTTTGGCGTCTGTGATGGTCGGATATAACATTATTCTTTCTGAAACCGAAACCGGAGAACCTATCAGATTGTTAAACGAACACGTTTTAAATGGAAGTATTTTATTGATCCTTGTTTCGTGTACAATTTCATCATTCGTTTCGATGTCGAGTGCACAGAAGATCGCTGAACAGGATAATGAAGAAACCGTTTCAGGAAACAGTCACGAGAGGGAAAATATTCTTTTAGCACTAAATCACGAGGCGACCGTTGAAAGAATGGTCAATCTCGGAATTTTAATTAAAGCCCATTCTAATACCGAAAATTTATTTGCTTTGAACGTCATCAATGAAGATAAAAATGAATCTTCGGTAAAAAACGCAGAAAAGCTCTTACACCACGCAACAGATACCGCAGCTGCAGCAGATGTGAAAGTTCAGTCATTGAAAAGATATGACAATGATGTAATCAATGGAATCAACAACGTCATTAAAGAACAGAATATAACCGATCTAATTATAGGGCTGGAAGATGAGAAAGGCTTCTCCCCTTCTTTTGCTTACAATTTATATAATGGCTATCTGCAAAGTGATGATGTGAATGTTTTGGTGTACCATGCTGCGCAACCTTTATCAACCATAAAAAAATATGCGGTAATGATCCCTGAAAAAGCACATAAAGAGGCTGGTTTTTTTCATGCGTTATTAAGGGTATGGAATATTGCAAGAAATTCAGGCGCTACGATCACATTCTATGCCTCAGAAGAAATTATCGATATTCTGCAGAGAATAATCAAGAAAGCCAATATCGAAGCAGAGTTCATTATTATGAACACTTGGAAGGACGGCGAAAACACAGCAATTCAATTAAAAGATAATGAAGCCCTCATCACATTTATGGCAAAAAAAGGAATGAGGTCTTATATCCCGCAGATGCGATTGATTCCGGAATTGCTAAACCGGTATCTAAATGACAAAAATTATCTCTTGATCTTCCCTTTCTCTGAGTTTGATAACGTCAATTCTGAGAAACGGTCTGTAGGAAATCATGACGATTTTATAGAAATAGGAAATATAATCAAGAAGATCTTCAGGTAAGTGAAATTACTTCAACAAAGACAATCAATATCAATAATAATTTTGTAGAGGCCATTTTTCGCATAAGAGATATGGTCTAAATAATATTTCATGAAGTGGTAAAATATCTCAAAAGAATGTTGCAATCTAAAAAACTCAGTTTCAATTACAATTTTTTCCAATCAGAAATTCTTTTCATCGACAGTAAAAACCAATTTATTCTTGATAACAAAAAGAGAATAGTAAACATTATTCCTACTAAACCTTACGCCATAATCTAAGTTTTCATCTTTACGACCATTTATCATTTGTATGAATTCACTCAGTCCCAGATTATTCTCTTTGTTAAGTCCATCATCAAAAATACCTTTGACGAATTTCAACGACTTATCTTTTTTCATCAGATCAAAGGATGTCTTCCATTTCGAATGTGTCTGACTTTGATTTTCTTGTGATTGAAAAACATAGATTTCGCCAATCTTTCCATTATTACTCCGATGTTCTTCTATACCAACATTATGGTCATCCAATTCATAGACAACCTGTTCAATCCCTGCATTGGAATGGGAAACCGATGGCTGTATTTTCATAAAATAAATAAACTTTGATATATCTTTATTATAATATTCCGCATAGTCCATCAGCTGGTCATGGCTTTGCCCCTTTCCATATATTATAAGTAAAAATGCTGATATTTGAAAAATTTTATTCATTTTAAAACCTTATGGTTTGTATATATTACAAAAACAATTCCTTTATATCTCACCATCTTTAAGTCCTTTTCTTACAAGAGAAATTGTTTTGGTGCAAGGTATTATTTAATCGATGGGAATAATATGATTTGGCTCATAATAACAAAATTGAGAAATGATCTTATAAATGACTTCCTATTCAATGATAAAAAGATGTGGAATATCTGTGGAATTATTATTGAGATGGTTTGTATCTCAATAAAATAAGCTAAAAATCAAGCAAACCATCAGAAAGACATTTCCACTGTATCTTTGTTAGATGAGCAAAACCTACTAAGGAAATTATGAAATTCCGAATCTTTAGCAGAATTCCTTTCTTATCATAATTTGGCATTTCATTACGTCCATAGATTCCAACTTTTATGAAATCCATACCCCGCGAAATAATAAATGTTGAGGTAGATTCACGTGAAAAGAAATGACGGATACGATCATCTTTGCTTTGTGGTGATCGTGATGGCTGGCATTTTATCAGATATCTTTCTAGTTCACCGTCACAAGAATTATTATCAATATTCATTATTTCTACCCAGTCATATCCTCTTGCTTCAAAATCTCCCGGTCCAGGAATATCTATCCTTATAAAATCACCTTCCCTGGGTGTTCTATCTGCAGGTATTCCATTATTGTCATAGAGTTTGAAATCTGCTGATAATGTTCCACAATGTTTTTTCCATTCATTAATTGAAAAAAAACGATTTTTCAAAATTTCAAATTTATGGAGTACAATGTCTGGGTCAGTAATTTTTTTCTGACTTTCGGTATCATGAAAAGCTCCTTTTATCTGCGCAGGAACACCATATACTTGTTTAGTTTTCATCTTTTGTTAAATTTAAATGATACTATCCCGTCAAGGCGTCTCGCCGTGTGCCATATCAACAGGTTTGGATTCCGGAGAACCTTTTTCCCTTAACCAGATTGACAAAAGAACAATAGCTGCCACGGCCAAGAATTCGCTTTGCCAGTTTTGAAAAGATTCGAACCAAAATCTGGAATCAAAAAAATAATCCGAAACACTTGCTGTCGCTTTATTCTTTATCATCTGTTCTGAATTATGATCCTTCAAACTTCCATAAAAATGCAATGAAAAACTCACTAAAAATAAAATCCCAAAAGCCAATGAAAGAGAATGTTTGTAAACCTTCAACCAAATTCCTCCTTTTTTCACAGGCCAGGGGGCATTAGCATGGGATTTCGGTTCTTTGTCAACATCTTCTTGCTCTGTTAACGACTTGGATTCGCTGGAACCTTTTTGTCTTAGAGAAACGGTGAGCAAAATATAAAGCATCATTTGCAGAAACTCGCTTTCCCAATTCTCAAAAGTAGCCTGAATAAAATGTCCGCTCCGGATATATTGACCAAAATCCAACAAAGCTTGTCCCTCTTCGGCCAATTCTTTGTTCTCGGTTCTCCAGCCGGTAAAAAATTGGCCAACAAGAAAAATCAACATCAACGAAATCAATACAAAACTTAGGCTGTTTCTGTAAAGAAAATTATTTTTAGACATCATATCCCTAAAATTTAAATTAAATATCTTTCTCCCTGACCCTGATCAAATCTTCTTATAGAAGGAGCGGTCAAAACTTTTCCATTCAGACTGAAACGTGATCCGTGACAAGGGCAATCCCACGAAACCCCGGCGCCATTCTACCGCACTTCACATTTGGTGTGTTATGTAGGTGATATTCCAAAGGTAGCTTTATGATTTTTGTTATCTTATGACCGTGGTCATACACACGATAAAAAATATGATCTTTACCTTTAGCATTATTTCTCAGCATGACGCTCTGCCTGATTTTAGGTTTGAATTACAATTGATCATATAACTCATCCATTAACTTCAAGCAGCAAACACTGTACTAATTGACTTGTTCTTATTCTAATTGTTGAATTTAAAATTGATCTTAGCACTAACGGATAATCCATTAGCTCTTTTATAGAAATAATTTCTTTAGAGATTCCGTTAATCGGAATTCCATTTTTTTATTGTTCCAGCCACTTTTTAAAGTCGGACACCTTATTTTTACTGATGATGATATTCTCTTCCGGTTCGGGCTCTATGACGATTTTCAGCTGATTTTTTCCGTAGATCAGAATGTTTTTAATGGCTTTGATATTAATGATAAATTGACGGTTTGCCCTATAAAAATGTTCGGTTTCCAAGGTTTTTCCAATCTCGTCAAGACTGGTTGCAGAATAGTATTTTCTGTTTCCGGTGGTACAGATCATCACCGAATTGTCTTCTATTACAAAGTATGAAATATCAGAAACTTCCAGAGAGATAAGCTCGTCCTAATGATAGATGTTGATGCGCTTTCTGATGGATTGTATTCTATTTCTGCATCTCATCAATCGCATCCTTAATCCCACCACCTGCAACTTCAAAGAAATAAGGACCAGCCAAAAGATATACTTTTTCAAGTTTTTTTGTTTTAGAAAGTTTATGTTCCTTCAAATAAATCTCGGAGCGGTTTGCATTAACGATACCTTTCACAACATTTCCTGCAACCAAAGCTGTTGGAGAGTCTATTCCGGCATCTTTTAAATCGCTCGCAAAAGCAAAATTGCTCACACCCAATCGTATCGCTTCACGAGCCGCAACCTCTCCTACTGATATCATCAATTCCGGAATAAATTTATTTCTGTCTCCCAAACCGATTAGCAATAGTTTTTTTGCAGACATAGAACCTTTTGGCGGAGAAATCAATAACGTTTCCAAAGAATGTCCTTTGAAGTGACCAGATTGTCTTATTTTGGTAAATTCACCTTTCAAAGCTTCGTCTAAGTGTACCAACCCGTTTAGGTTTGCTGGTAATGCCTGGGCACTGTGGATGTCGTTATCTGTATATTCGAAAACACAGGCAACTTGAAGCTGGGCATCTGCAGAAGAAGGCCACTGAACCAATCCAATCATAGAAATCCCGTCTACCGAACCCCAGTTCTTTGATGTTCCGACTTTTGCAGGAGTTTGTGAGAAAAATGAAGTTGAAAGAATTATTGCTACAATTATTAACGATTTATTAATTGGTATTTTAAATACAATTTTCATAATAATTCAATTTTAATATGGATATTTATTACATCGTCATCGGAACTTCCATCAACAGAATATCTGTATTTTCTGAAGTTGATCTAATATTCAAATCGGAAATATCCCAGATTCCGAAACCGTCTCTTTTTTCCAGTTTTTGACCTTCAATTTCTGCGCTTCCTTTCAGAATAAAAACATAAACACCGTTCCTTTTTTTCTTGATCTGATAATTGCTTTCTATATTATTTTCAAAACTTCCTAAATGAAACCAAGCGTCCTGATGGATCCAAACACCTTCATCATCTGCATTTGGAGAAAGAATCTGCTGGAATTGATTTTGACCTTTTGTTTTATCTAAAGTAATCTGGTCATATCTCGGAGTCACATTTCTTTTGTTTGGATACACCCAGATTTGAAGAAACTTAACCAAACTGTCATTATTTTTATTGAATTCGCTGTGCATAATTCCTGTTCCTGCGCTCATCACCTGGATGTCTCCACTCTTGATGATCGCCGAATTTCCCATACTGTCCTTATGCTCCAAATCACCTTCCAACGGAATACTGATGATCTCCATATTGTCGTGCGGATGCGTTCCGAAACCTCTTCCTGCTTCTACTTTGTCGTCATTCAGAACTCTCAAAACACCGAAGTGCATTCTTTCCGGATTATGATAATTAGCAAAACGAAGGTATGATTGCTCACCAACCAGCCGTGGTCAGCTTTTCCTCTGGAATCTGCTTTGTGAAGTACAGAATTATCTTTAATTTTTGAATCGGTATTCGGTAAATGATTGTATCCGATCGGTTCCAAAGGCTCAATCTCATCAATCTCATTTTTCATCGTATTTCCCAATGATGCAGATGCTACAAACATTCCCGTTCCTAACAATCCTTTCTTTAAAAAATCTTTTCTGTCCATATCTTTTTGTTATTTATTCGTTATTGATGAGACAAATTTAGTCTGATGAAAAATCGTGTACATTTAACTAGTTTAATAAATTACTCTATTTTAAATAAAAAGACAGGATGGTTACAACATATAAACCACCCCGTCAAAAATTCTTCGAATTTTCGCCACCCCTCCAGAGGAGAGGAATTTTCGTTCATTTATTTTCCTTTATTAGCAAGACGTTTTCGGATGGTACTCACAAATTCCTTTGAAACCCCGAGATAAGAGGCGATATAATATTGTGCAACTCGCTGTGGAATTGACGGATAGACTTTTATAAATTCCAAATATCGGTCGGATGCAGATTTTGAAATTGTATTCACCAAACGATTCTGCAAAGTGAAAAGGTTTCTTTGAACCAACATTCTGAACACTCTTTCAAACTTCGGGATTTTCTCTAAAAGTTCTTCTTTGGTCGTTGGATTCAGCATATAAATTTCTGAATCTTCCAAAGTTTCGATGTATAATTTAGACGGTTTTTGTTCCTGAAACGATGCAATATCACTAATCCACCAATCTTCTATAGCAAACAGAATTGTGACCTCAAAACCATTATCATCAAGGTAATAAACCCTCACGCAACCTTTCTGAATATAGCCTTCGAACTGGCAAATCTCGCCTTCTCTCAACAAAACTGTTTTCTTCGGAAAAGTTTGCAATGTTAAAAAATCTGTGAAGATCTTTTCCTCTTCCTGACTGAGATCAATAAATCTGGTAATGTTTTCGATGATATTTTGGGACATAATGCAGTTTAAGACTGCAAATTAGGAAAAAGTGTGTAAACTTCGCTCTTCAAAAGTCCACTTCCACCGCCGTAATGGTCGATAACTTTCACGTCTTTGTCCAGATTTTCGCAAAAAACTTTAATATCATTTTCAAATTTTTCTTCCAGACCGGAACTCAGTAAAACGATATCAACATGATTTTCTCTGATATAATCAGGGCAAATGGTTTCATCGCTTTTGATTTCAGCTTTCCAGCCTTCGTTATTTTCGATGATTCTTTTTAAGGTTTCGAGAATCTCCTGATTTTTTCCAATCACTAAAAAGTTTAAAGTTTTCATTTCTAAAATTTATAAATGAATAAAAAGCGAAGTTCTTTCCTTCTTTTCAAGGTTTTTAGTTTTATGACCTTTTCCTGAAATATCTTCAACCAAAAGAATTTCTCCAGTTTGAAATTGTCTGATTTCACCAAGCGAAGTTTCAATCTCAACACCACCGTCCAATAATACAATATATTGCTTTTGCGGAGCGTGATGAAAATCGTAATCATAATCTGCAGAAACCTTTCTGAATTGGAGTTTCTTAACATTAATATCTTCTGACAAAAATCCGATTTCGCCTTGATCGACTAATGGAATCTCAATGTCTTCGAAATGAGATTCGCCATTCTCATCGCTGAATATTCTTGTGATCTTCATTGTTTTTTTTTTAAATTTTAATTATATTTTAATTCTCGCAGATTTTTTTGATTTGGCAGATACTTGATGAAATTTGCTGAATCTGAAAAATCTGCGAGAGAATTAATTATTTAAAAACAATCGAATTCGCCAATTCAATTTCTTCCTGATTAATCGAATGTCCGAAATTAGCATAAACTTTTTCCGTCACATCAGCATTCATTTCCTTTAAAATATTGGCTGTTGCATACACTCTTTCAACCGGAACATGAAAATCAGGATTGCTCGTTCCCAAGAAAATCGGAGTTTGCGCAAAATCACCTTTATAATTTTCACGATTGATTTTCTCACCGATCACCCCACCGATAATGGCTACTGCTCCACCAAATTTCTGAGCATTTCTAGCTAAAAATTCCAAAGTCAAGCACGCACCTTGGGAAAATCCGAAAAAGTAAATATTTTCAGCCTCAATTCCTACATCTAAAGCAGTCTGAACCGTTTTCCCGACAGTTTCAATGGCTGAAGACAACCAAGGTTCGTTTTGCTCAACCGGAGCGATAAACGAAAACGGATACCAAGTTCCATTGGTCGCTTGTGGTGCTAACAAAGCGTGATCTTCCACATTCAAATGTTGTGATAAGCTCAAAATATCCTGCGCACTTCCACCTCTTCCGTGAATCATTATTAAAACTTTTCCAGCTTCATGCAATGATTTCCCACCTGTTTTTATATCTAAAACATGACTCATTTTTATTGGTATTTTTCTGTTGGATAATTAAATTTTGGTAAAACTTGTACCAAATGTTCTCTTTGTTCTTCAAATTGTGACGGCAGACTCAAATGTTCTCCCAGAGATGCCAATTCCTCATCTACATCGAATCCGGGACCCGAAGTTGCGATTTCAAATAAAACGCCGCCCGGTTCTTTGAAGTATACGGAAGTGAAATATTTTCTGTCCTTCACTTCGGTATGTTCCAATCCGAATTGGTTTAATTTTTCAATCATTTCAAGCTGAGTTTCGGCATTAGGCGTTGCAAAAGCCACGTGATGAACCGTTCCTCTTCCTGCCAAACCTTTCAGAGCAGTTGGTGTGCAAAGCAAATCTATATATTTCCCCGGTTTATCTTCCGTTGCAAATCTAAACCGGTCAGAACTTTCAGCAATTAATTTGTGGTTCATTTGAGTGGTCAACAAAGCAGCAGTTCTTTCATAAGCATCCAGCCAGATTTCCACATGATGAATACCTTTAATCGCAAAATCTTTCGGAATCAATCCATTATCATAACCTTTTCTGTCATCTTTATCATTAAAAACCAATTCCAAGCCCAATCCGTCAAAATCTTCCAGATAAATAAAAACTTCGCCAGAAAACCTTTGCTGCGGCTGTTTGAAAGGAATATCAAACTTAGTCAAACGTTCCAGCCAATAATCCAAAGCATCAATCGAAACCGAAAAAGCGGTTGTGTTCAGCATTCCTTTTCCGTGTCTTCCGTTGACCAAACTTTTTCCATACGGGAAAGTCGTCATAATCGTTCCCGGAGTTCCGAATTCGTCCCCGAAATAAAAATGATAAACCTCGGAATAATCAAAATTGACCGTTGTTTTTACCAATCGAAGTCCTAAAATCCCGGTGTAAAAATCGATATTTTCCTGCGAGTCGCCTGTGATAGCGGTTACGTGATGAAGTCCTGTGATAAGTGACATAATTTTAGTTGTTTGTTAGTTCTTTATGATAACTTAGGCAATACTTCTTCGATTCTGGCACGTAAAGGTTCGTGTTGTCTTGGAAGTTTCAAGCTGGTTCCCAGTTCGTTCAAAGGTTCATCTACAGTGAAACCCGGATTGTCTGTCGCAATTTCGAATAAAACACCGCCTGGCTCACGGAAATACAATGAATAGAAATAATCTCTGTCGATTTTCGGAGTGATATTAAAACCGGCAGACAAAACTTTTTCACGGAATTCCATTAACACTTTATCATCTTTCACCCGGAAAGCAACGTGGTGGTTGGTTCCTCCCGCATTTCTTCCTGTTGGGATCTTATCATTTTCAATAATGTCGACAAGATTTGCAGTTTCAATCGCATCGGTTGCAAAACGGAATCTTTCACCTTCCTGCTTCTGCAAATCGTATCCGAAGATATCAGTTAAAACTTTGATTGTCGGGTCTGCTTTCTTCAAAGTTAAAGTGATGTTGTGGAAACCTTTCAAAGCATTTTCATCTTTAATATCATCAGTTGTCCAGACTTTTCTGTCATCCGGAGTTGAAGATTCGATGAACTGTAATTGTAAACCGTCCGGGTCTTGAAATGAAATCAACTTCTCGCCAAAAATTTCACCTTCTTCAACATTAACATTGAATTGCTGCAATCTGTTTTTCCAGAACTCCAAACTTCCTTTCGGTACAGAATATCCGATGTGCGTCGCCAAACCGGAACCGTTTGTACCTTTCCCTACGCCTTCCCAAGGAAAGAAAGTGAGAATTGTTCCCGGATTTCCTTCTTCGTTTCCGAAGTAAAAATGATAAGTTCCCGGGTCGTCAAAGTTGACAGTTTTCTTAACTAGTCTTACGCCTAAAACCTGAGTATAAAAATCCAAATTTCTTTTTGCGTTGTCTGCAATCGCTGTGATGTGGTGCAGTCCTAATATTCTATTTTCCATTTTGTTGATTGTTTAATTTTGATATGACAAATTTATGGTGGTTAGAAATCCTGCACATTTAACTAGTTTAATAAATGATACACTTTAATGAATTTTAATAACAATTGATCATGTATTCAAAACAAAGGAAAATGTACTTCCCGCTCCATACTCACTTTTAACCGTAATTTCGCCTCCTTGAGCTTCTATAAATTCTTTGCTGATACTTAATCCCAAACCTGTTCCTTCTTTTTTGCTTCCGGGAACTCGGAAATAGCGGTCAAAGATTTTGGATAAATATTGAGGATCAATTCCCTGCCCTGTATCGGTAACAGAAAATTGAATCTTATCATCAATTTTTCTGACGTCAATATTAATATTAGAATTTTCGTAAGAATAACGAATGGCATTTGAGAGCAGATTATTAAGAACCCAAGCCGTTTTTTCGCTATCAGCTAAAACTGCTGACAAACCTTCTTCTATGCTGATCTTGAAATGGATATGTTTTTGTTCAGCAGAAGATCTGTTTGCACCAATAGCATAATCCACAATATTTTTGATGTCTGAAGCTTTCATATTAAGCTGTATCAAACCGCTTTCTACTTGTGTGATATTTAACAATTCGCCTGTAATTTTCAATAGACGGTTGGAGTCTTCCCTGATTCCACTGACTAGATTTTTCTGCTCGTCATTCAGGCTTCCAATCTGTTCATTTTCCAGTAATTGCAATCCCATCTGGATAGAAGAAATTGGTGTTTTGAACTCATGAGAGACTGTACCTAAAAAATTGGTCTTCGCCAGATCCAATTCTTTGAACGGCGTAATGTTTCTGAGCATGATCACCTGGCCAATAAAACGGCTCTGCTGTTCGCCAGTGGGAACAATATTGATATCAACGATTTCTTTTTCAAAATAGCTCTCCTTTCCGTCGGCATAGATTTTCATCGGTTCTTTTTCGTTTTCAGGATCCATCTTATCCGGAACGATCACATCTCTGATAATATCTCTTACCAAATCATTATTTACAGCAACATCCTGAATCAATTTCCCTACAAAGTTTTCTTTACCAAGTCCTGTAATTTTCAAAGCTTCATCATTTACAAAAAGAACTTTTCTATCCTCATCAATTCCGATAACCGGGTCGTGCATATTATCGATCAAGGTTTCAATACGTTTTTTTCCTCTGATGATCTTATCAAGTCTGCTTTCAGAATATTCCTGAAGTTTTTCTGCCATTGTATTAAATGAGGTCGCTAAATCTCCAAACTCACTTCTGCTTTCAAAATGTACACGCTCTTTATAGTTTTGATTCGCAATTTGCTTGATACTTTCAGTAAGGCTTTTGATAGGGTCTGCAATATTCGAAGGGAGATTAACCATCAGTATAAAAGCTATAATAAAGCACAACATTCCTGTTGATGAAATAACAATAATCGCATTTTTTGCCGTCGAATCTGCAACCGTACTTTTATGCTCGATAGCGCTCATATTGATTTGCATCAATTCAGCGAGGTCTTTCCTGATAGAAGTTTGAAGTCCAAAATTGGCAGAATCTTTTTTCAAAGCTTCGAAATGAAAGACAACATTGTCTGTCGCTTCCTTTTCGCCGGGTTCGGTCACATTTTTCCGCTGCTGTTCAAGATGTTTTTCAAAAACACTGAATGCTAAAGGGTCAGAATCAATCTCCTCCAAGGCCAGCAACATATTTCTGGAATATTGAAGCGTGTTATAGTTGGCTCTCAGAATATTATTGGTATCTTTTTTCAGCTGATTGATATACCAACCGCTTAAAACCGACAATACGAATATCATCATAAAAAGTACCCCGACACCTAAATTGAGTTTAGTTTTTATTTTCATTAGGACAAAATTACTAAGTCTATTTTTCCCTGGGATAATTTATTAAGCAATGAATTGAAAGTATCTGTTGCCAAAATTACTTTCCATAGATTTAAATGAGGTCTTCCGATGCAAACCGTTGTGATTTTTCTTTCTTCACATTGCTCCATTATGGCATGAGCAACTTTTGTATCTTCAACTTTTATGATTTCTGCTCCCAGCTCTGTTGCCAGTTTGAAGTTATTGATCAAATGTCTTTGCTTATCCAAAGCTATTTTATCAGAACTCTCTCTGGGAATCTGAACATACAGAAGATACCATTGGCTGTTGTAATAATTAGCTAATCTCGCTGTTTTTCTGATGACATTTTTCGCCGTTTTTTCATTTGAGCTAATGCAGGCCAGAAATTTTTCTTTTTTAACCGACTTATGAATCGTCACTTCTGTTTCCACTTTTCTCGTCACCTGAGAAGCAACTTCTCTCAAAGCCAATTCTCTAAGTTGAAGAATATTTTCAGATTTAAAAAAATTGTTGAGTGCCGAATTGATTTTTGAATTGTCATAGATTTTTCCGGCTTTCAAACGGCCAATCAATTCTTCAGATGTAAGGTCAATGTTCACAACTTCATCCGCCTGTGCCAAAACATTATCGGGAATACGTTCCTGAACTTCTATATTGGTGATCAATTTAACATCTTCGTTCAGGCTTTCGATATGCTGAATATTAACCGCACTGATGACATTGATCCCAGAATCCAGGATATCCATAACGTCTTGCCACCGTTTTTCGTTTTTGCTGCCTTCAATATTCGTATGCGCCAATTCATCTACAATGACGACCTCAGGACGAAGGTTGATAACCGCCTGCACATCCAGCTCTTCAAGCTCTTTCCCTTTGTAAAACAATGTTCTTCTCGGAATGATAGGAAGTCCATCCAGCAAAGCGTGGGTTTCTTTGCGATGATGGGTTTCTATGTATCCGATTTTCACATCGATTCCGCTTGCTAAAAGGGCATGTGCTTCCTGAAGCATACGATACGTTTTCCCAACACCGGCGCTCATCCCTATATAGATTTTGAATTTTCCCCGTCTTGATTTTTTTATCAGATCGAGAAAGTCCTGCGCAGAATTTTTTTCAGTCATAACGAATTGCTTATTCAAAGTTAATAAAATCCCCTGCCAAAATTTCAGCAAGGGATCCTTCAGTAAATATGGAGGTTTAAAAACTCACAGCAAGAGATGTCACTGCTATCAGATTATTATTTTTCAAATTATGATCTCTATTGATAAAGATGTCGGCTTTGCTGCTTAGATTTTTAAGTTCCGTTCTCCAAACCAAATTGGGAAGAATCCAGTAATCTGCGTTTAAAGAATAACCAAACGTTTTGAAACCGTTTTCTGTTCCTGTAGTGATCATGACACTTTTTTCATCGCTGTAATATTCGCCTCTTATGGCAAAACTTAACTTTTCTGTCGGAGAATATTTAGCAATTATAACCGGAGAATACCATATATTGTACTGGTCACTTCCTTTAGCTTTCTGCTCCGCACCAATGTCGAAACCTGTAATCAGCGCCAATTTTTTGCTGATTTGGAAACTTCCGTACAAGTTGTGAAAGTATCTCATTTGTCTGATGCTGTCCGGTTTATCATTGCCTATGAAAGAGCTGCTGTTTAAAGTGATTTTTTCATTTGGTTTGTAAGTCAACTGATGACCAAAAGCAACCGTAGAATTTCCATCCACACGCTGAATTCTCTGCCATCCGTTCAAAACCAAACCACTAACAAACCATTTTCCGTTATCACTGGTGTAAGAGATTTTTGCACCACTTTCAAAATACGGAGAATTGTCTGCCAAAATACTTCTTGTCAAAGTAAAACAATCTTTGCTTACAGCACTTTCAAAACCAATGTGCGAAGACATAATCCCGGCATCAACCCAAAGATTTTTGTTTTTTGAGATTTTTAACCCAATGTTAGCTTCATAGATATTTTTTAAAACGCCCGGCTCTGCTGCGTAGTTGGAATTCATATAGGTTCCTGCACCCAAAGCAATATTGGCTCTTAGTTTTTCAGTTTCGTAATTTGCTTTTACAAGTCCTAAATTAAGGCTGACCTCGTTGTTTCTGTTATGGCCGTACACAAATCCTGGTCTTGTATTGTTTTCAGGATCATTAAAATCATACTGATAATACACTTCTGCGTAAGCAGAAATCTTCAAAGGATCCTTAGTTTCCTCCTGGGCGTGCAGCGTAGAAACTGCTGCAAGCATTACAAATGCCAGTAAAGATAGTTTTCTTTTCATTTCTAAATTTTTTATAATTGGTGAGAAGTAAAATGTAAGATGTAAGAAATTTTTCAGTAGCTTCTCACTTTTAACTTCCCACTTTTAACTTTTAACTCTAATCCGTCTAATGCGATATTGAGTTTTAAAACGTTGATTTTTTCCGTTCCGAACATTCCAAGCAAAGGGGATTCGATATTTTTTTCGATAAGCGAATTGACTTTGCTGATGTCGATCTTTCTGATGTCTGCAATTCTTTGAGCCTGAACCTTTGCTGCCTGTACAGAGATATTCGGGTCCAGACCAGATCCACTTGCAGTAACAATATCGGAAGGGATTTCAGATTTCTGAACACCTGGATCGTGTTTCATAAAGTTCTCGATCCTTCCTTTAACATCTTTCAGATAATCAGGATTTGAAGGGCCTTTGTTGCTTCCTCCCGCTCCAGCAGCGTTGTAATCTACAGCTGAGGGACGAGACCAGAAATATTTGTCTTTATCAAATTTTTGCCCAACGTTGGCGTAATACTTTTTCCCATCGTGTTCGATGATCTCCCCTTTACCATTATTTGGAGCAGCCTGAGCAATTCCGAAAATGAATAGTGTGTAGAATCCTGAAAAAAATACAGCACAGAAAAGCGTTAATCTTATAGCTGGTAATATATTTTGTTTAAACATTTTATTTAATAATTTAAATGAATATTGACACGATCAAGTCTATGATTTTGATACCGATGAATGGAATTACAACACCTCCTAAACCGTAAATCAAAAGGTTCCTTCTCAATAAAGCACTTGCACCGATCGGTTTATAAGCAACTCCTTTCAAGGCTAAAGGAATCAACATCGGAATCACAACCGCATTGAAAATGACCGCTGAAAGAATCGCTGACTCAGGAGAATGAAGTCCCATAATGTTCAGGCCTTGTAAAGTCGGAATTGATGCAATAAATAATGCGGGAACAATCGCAAAATACTTCGCTACGTCATTCGCAATGCTGAATGTCGTCAACGTTCCACGAGTCATTAGTAATTGTTTTCCGATCTCAACCACTTCAATCAACTTGGTAGGGTCGTTATCCAGATCCACCATATTTCCTGCTTCTTTTGCTGCCTGAGTTCCGCTGTTCATCGCTACACCGACATCTGCCTGGGCCAAAGCCGGAGCATCATTGGTCCCATCTCCCATCATTGCAACCAATCTTCCTTCTGATTGTTCTTTTTTGATGTAGTTCATTTTATCTTCAGGTTTTGCTTCTGCTATAAAATCGTCAACACCTGCTTTTTCTGCGATGAATTTTGCTGTCAGTGGGTTGTCTCCGGTTACCATTACAGTTTTGATACCCATTTTTCTAAGACGGTCAAAACGTTCCTTGATCCCCGGCTTGATGATATCCTGCAGCTCTATAACCCCGAGAGCTTCTTCATTTTCTGAAACCACAAGCGGTGTTCCTCCGTTTTGAGAAATCCCTCTGACTTTTTCTGCAACTTCTGCTGGAAATGTATTTCCCGCATTGGTAACCAAATTTTTAATTGCGTCAGTGGCGCCTTTTCTGATTCGTGTGTTTTCATAATCAATCCCTGAAGTTCTTGTTTCTGCAGTAAAGCTGATAAACTGAGGTTCTTTAACATCATAGCTTAGAGGATCGATTCCTGCCAATTCTATAATTGATCTCCCTTCCGGAGTCTCATCTGCCATAGAACTTAGAACCGCCGCTTTGATCAAGGCTCTTTCATCAATTCCGTTAGCTGGATGGAAATGTGTCGCTTTCCTGTTTCCGATGGTGATGGTCCCTGTTTTATCTAATAGTAAAACGTCTATATCACCCGCAGTTTCCACTGCTTTACCACTTTTAGTAATAACATTGGCCCTCAAAGCTCTATCCATTCCTGCAATACCAATTGCTGATAGTAATCCACCAATGGTAGTTGGAATAAGACATACAAACAACGAGATAAATGCTGCTATTGTTATTGGCGTGTTTGCATAATCACCGAATGGTTTTAAAGTAACGGTAACGATAATGAAAACTAAGGTAAATCCTGCCAATAGAATTGTCAACGCAATTTCGTTTGGTGTTTTTTGTCTTGAAGCACCTTCCACCAAAGCAATCATTTTGTCCAAGAAACTCTCTCCCGGTTCTGTGGTCACTTTTACTTTGATTTTGTCTGAAAGAACTTTCGTACCTCCCGTTACACTGCTTTTATCACCTCCTGCTTCACGGATCACGGGAGCTGATTCTCCGGTAATAGCACTTTCATCAATTGTGGCCAAACCTTCAATGATCTCTCCGTCTGACGGAATAATATCTCCTGGTTCGCAAATGAAAATATCGCCTTTTTTAAGTTGGTTAGAAGTAGTCAGTAAGAAGTCAGAAGACTTCAGAGTAAAGAGACCTTTTACATTTGACATATCACTTTTCACCACTTTAGCAGGTGTTTCTTCTCTCGTTTTTCTAAGCGAATCTGCCTGAGCTTTTCCTCTTGCTTCCGCAATGGCTTCCGCAAAGTTGGCAAACAATAATGTGATGAATAGGACAGCCGTTACAATAACGTTGTAAACCAAACTACCCTGGTTTTGTTCTCCCATGGCAATCCAAACGCAAACGCCTGCCATCACCAGAGTTCCTACCCAAACCATAAACATTACCGGATTGCGGAACATTTTGGCAGGATGTAATTTTATAAAAGATTGCTTCAATGCCTCATTGACCAATTCTGCCTGAAACAAATTGTTATTTCCTTTCATTATGATATAGATAAGAATTAAAGTGAAAAATATTCTGCAATGGGTCCTAAGGCTAATGCAGGAAAGAATGACAACGCTGCTACAATTGCGATAACTGCAAATACCATTAAACCAAATGTTGCTGTATCTGTTTTTAAAGTCCCTGCACTTTGAGGAATATATTTTTTAGAGGCAAGACTTCCCGCAATAGCAACCGGACCAATTATTGGCAGGTATCTCGCCATCAGCATTACAATTCCGCAGGCAACATTCCAGAACGGATTGTTATCTGATAATCCTTCGAAACCGCTTCCGTTGTTGGCACTTGAGGATGTAAACTCGTACAACATTTCACTGAAACCGTGGAAACCTGGGTTGTTTAACCAACTCCCATAATCATCAGGGTCATGAGCCACCATATAACTTGAAATTGCAGTTCCTGTAAGAATCAAGAAAGGGTGAAGAAGTGCAATGATCATAGCGATTTTCATTTCTCTGGCTTCGATTTTCTTACCTAAGAATTCAGGTGTTCTACCAACCATCAATCCACTGATGAAAACGGCAAGAATAATAAAGATGTAAAAATTCAGAAATCCTACGCCAACACCACCGTAGAAAGCATTGACCATCATTCCCAGCATTGTATTCATTCCGGAAAGCGGCGTCAGCGAGTCGTGCATTGCGTTGACAGAGCCATTGCTTGTAACAGTTGTATTGATTGCCCAATAAGCAGAAGCTGCAGGTCCGAAACGAACTTCTTTACCCTCCATACTTCCCAGATTCTGAGCAATTCCCATTTTTTCAATGGCTGGGTTTCCGTTTATTTCATTAATAATTGTTGGTATTAATAATAACAAAAACCCTATGGTCATCACCCCGAAAATCGTCCACGCCAGTTTTTTTCTTCTTAAAACATATCCCATTGCAAATATCATTGCAATTGGGATCAGCATAATAGAAACTGTCTCGACAATATTGGTAAAGTAACTTGGGTTTTCTAGCGGATGCGCTGAGTTAGGGCCAAAAAATCCACCACCGTTGGTTCCTAATTGTTTGATCGCTACAAAGCCTGCAACTGGACCACGGCTCACTTCTACTTTGTCACCCTGCAAAGTTGTGATAGAGTCTTTGCCTTCAAAAGTCATTGGTGTTCCACCAAAGGCTAATAAAGAAGCAACAACAACTGCTAAAGGAAACAAGACCCTTGTACAGGTTCTGATAAATAAGAAATAAAAATTTCCTAACTTATCCGTAGTCCTCTCTTTCATGGCAAGGAAGACAACACCTGCAATGGCAATACCACAGCCTGCAGAAATAAACTGCCACAACATTAATGTTAATTGACCTAAATAAGATAAACCGGATTCTCCCGAATAATGCTGAAGATTGGTATTAGTCACAAAACTTACTGCGGTGTTAAATGCCAAATCTCCGCTCATTGAGGGATTGCTATCCGGATTGAGAGGCAGCCAACTCATATTGGTCAACACAAACATAGAGATAAGAAACCAAACGATGTTGATGGTAAGCAATGCACCAAGATGTTGTTTCCAGTTCATTTCCTTTCCGGGATCGATGCCGGAAACTTTATAAAATAGTTGGTCTATTGGATTAAAAATCCCGTCAAGCCAAGTTCTTTCGTTACTGAATATTTTACCGATGTATCGACCTAGTGGAATAGCGAGTAATACCACCAACGTAAACATCAATATAATTCCTAAAATTTCTGTATTCATTTTTTTTGATTAAGTCACTTTGTCTTTTCAACTCCTGCAATGATTTCTAAATTGCAGAAATATTTTTAAGCGTTACGATCATTACTTTATGTCCTTTTTAAAAATTTTCCGGTTTTACAAGCACGTAGCACATATATGCAAATACGGCAATGGCGATGATAAATAATGCAGTCATATCTTTTCAAAATATTTTACGGTTAGGAAAAAGAGTACAAAAAGTACAATACCAGAGATGGTTAATACGAGTGTCATAGTTTTATTGATTAAAAATTCTGTATGTTATTCCAAAGAATATAATAAGTCCATAAAGGATTGCTAATAGATGCCAAGATTTCAGTCTTCTGTACATTCTGATCTTCCATTTTTGCATGATCTAATTTTTTATGTTATGCCAGGATATTGTCAAATCCGACTCCAGATAGAAAAACAAATCACAATCAACTAATTATCAGAAACTTAAAATTTAATCTAATATTTTAAAACAAAAAACCCTTTCAAAATGAAAGGGCTGATACTATTGTTATGATAGTTTTTTTATTTAATCTGGTATTCCTCTATTTTTCTGTATAATGTTGTGAGCGCGATTCCTAATAATTCTGCAGTTTTGGTTTTGTTTCCGTTAGCGTAATTCAGTACTTTTTGAATGTGGATTTTTTCCGCACTTGCCAGTTCAAAAGCAGATAAAGTTTTTGAGCTTGAGTTTGCAGAATTATTTTTTTGAAATTCCGAAGGAAGGGTGTCCGATCTTAATTCCAAACTATCAGAAAGAATAATACTTCTTTCGATGACATTTCTAAGCTCGCGGATATTTCCCTTCCACGAATGTTGCTTCAAAGCTTCGAGGTATTCGGGAGAAATGGCCGTCATTTTCTTTCCTGCCTTCTGGCTGAATTTTGCCAAAAAATATTTTGCCAATTCTTCAATATCAATCACCCTTTCACGAAGCGGAGGAAGCTGAATATTGAAAATATTGATACGATAGTAAAGATCCTCACGGAAATTGCCATTCTCTATTTCATTCTGCAAATCACGGTTGGTCGCCGCTATGATTCTTACATTAACTTTTGTAGGTCTGTTATCCCCAACTTTCAGAAATTCTCCGGATTCTAAAACACGAAGCAATTTTGCCTGCAGATCCAGAGGCATCTCGCCGATCTCATCCAAGAAAACCGTTCCATTGTTGGCTTCTTCAAAAATTCCTTTTGCATCTTTTACAGCACCGGTAAAGGCTCCTGCTTTGTGTCCAAACAATTCGTTTTCCAACAGTTCCTTAGAAAAAGCAGAACAGTTGATCGCAATAAAATTATGTTTAGTTCTGTTACTCGCATTATGAATCGATTGTGCAAAAACTTCTTTACCAGTTCCCGTTTCTCCTGTTAAAAGTACGGTCGCATCTGTTGCTGCCACTTTTTTTGCGGAATCAATGGCAGATCGGATCGTTTTTGATTTTCCAATGATATTATCAAAAGAAAGCTTATCTCCCAGTTGTTTTTCGAGCTGGATCAGGCGTTTGTTAAGCGCCACTTTTTCAACAGCTTTGTAAACAAGCGGAATGATTTTATTATTATCATCACCTTTTGTAATATAATCGAAAGCTCCGTTTTTTATCGCTTGAACACCGTCAGGAATATTGCCATAAGCTGTCAGAAGAATAACTTCGGTTGAAGGATGTTTTTCTTTGATAACCTTAGAAAACTCAACACCACTTCCGTCGGGAAGTTTGACATCGCTTAGAACAACATCGATATCTGAAATATCAAGTCGCTTTTTGGCATTCTTCAAATCAGAGGCCTGAAAAACTTCAAAACCTTCCAGACTGATAATTCTGGAAAGCAATATTCTTATTTTTTCTTCGTCGTCGATGATGAGGATTGTATTCAATTGAAAATATTATAGGGTTAAATGTAATCAATATTTTTAATAATGATATTTCTAAAGATTCGGAATATGAACATTTTTGGAATCCGATCAGGTCTTCAATTTTGTATTTTTCAAGCTCAGAACTTAGATTGTGGATTACAATCTGCTTTTCTAGAAATGACAGACTTTTTTTTGTTGATTTTGCCTAAAATTTCGGATTTCAAATAGACATCATTTTTTCGAAGATTAAATCAAGTTCCAGAAATTCCTTTCTCTTCAGGCATTTTTTTATAGCTCACAATTTTCTTCCTGAGTTAGTATATACTTTCTGTTTATCTTCTTCTCCATTCTGAAAATCGATAAAATCAAATATCCTGCTCATAGGCTTTCAATTTTTTAGATTGTCTATC
The DNA here is from genome assembly GCF_000426465.1 of Epilithonimonas caeni DSM 17710. Taxonomy (GTDB): domain Bacteria; phylum Bacteroidota; class Bacteroidia; order Flavobacteriales; family Weeksellaceae; genus Epilithonimonas; species Epilithonimonas caeni. The sequence continues at coordinate 66,250 of NZ_AUFK01000009.1, read as the reverse complement.
GAGGATGATATAACCAATAATTCCCCCAATGATAGAAGCGATGAAGATTCCGATTTTTGCCTGGATCATATACTCCTCATGTTGGAATGCCAACGAAGTGATGAATAATGACATTGTAAAGCCTATTGAACCTAAAAACGCTAGACCAAACAAGTTTCGAATGTTCATTCCTTTTGGCATTGGTGCGATTCTCATTTTGACACAAAGCCAGGAAAAACCAACAATTCCGATTACTTTACCTGCCAAAAGCCCCAAAGCAACTCCTAAAGCAACATTGGTACTGAATATTTTTTCAGGTTCGATATCTAAAACTGAAATTCCTGCATTGGCCAAAGCAAAAATCGGAATAATAAAAAATGATACGAACGGGTGCATAGAATGTTCCAATTGCTGCAAAGGCGGAATTGCCTCGTTCGTATCTTTTTTCACCTCATCCAAAATGTGCAGCTGTTCATTGGTAAGAGTCGGCGTTGTATTGTCAGAATCTGCATCTTTGAATTTATTCAGATATTTCTGAATCTTTCGGATATAATTATCTTCAGCTATTTTAACATCAGCGGGAATTGTAAATGCTGCCAAAACCGCAGCAATTGTAGCATGAACTCCAGACAATAGGAAAGCAGTCCAGACGCCGCCAATACCTAAAATGGCATAAAACAAAATACTTCTGATGCCCATTCTGTTTCCAAGATACATTATCAAAAGAATTGCAATCCCAATTGATAAACTCAATACAGAAATGTTTGAAGTGTAAAAAAATGCAATCACCAACACAGCTCCCAAATCATCCACAATAGCCAAAGCTGTAAGAAAAACCTTTAAGGACAATGGGATCTTGCTGCCCAACAAAAATAAAACACCTAATGCAAAAGCAATATCCGTTGCCATCGGGATTCCCCATCCATGGCGGACTTCCCCAGAAGAATTAAAAGAAAAATAAATAATTGCCGGCACGATCATTCCTCCGATAGCTGCTGCAATTGGAAGAAGAGCCTTTCTGAGATCCGATAGTTCTCCTGCTACTATTTCTCTTTTGAGTTCCAGTCCCACTACAAAAAAGAAAACCGCCATCAGTCCGTCATTGATCCAATGATGAAGACTGAGCTTTATAAAAATAGAATCATCTAAAACAAATCCTAATTGATGTTCAAAAAAATGATGGTACGAATGTGATAATGGAGAATTAGCCAAAATCAAAGCTAATATGACACTGATCCCAAGTACAAGACCTCCCGATTTTTCATGCTGTATAAATTTTTGAATCGGAGCCACCACATTGTCGATAGGATATTTTTTATTTTCTGCCATTAGTTTTCAACTTTCACACAAAGATAAATTATTTGAAAAGATTGGCAGACTTATGCCTAATATAATTATACAAAAAGGCTTTTTATCAATTAATTTTATGATAATAACTGGTCTTTTTTTTACATAGTAATTTCTGCAATCATAAATCCCATCTATTCTATTTCGAATAACAGATTTAATGTTTATAGTTTCCAATAAATTCTGGTTACAGCATATCTCTTTTTTCAAGTGTAATCATATGAAAAGCAGTCCCAATAGTCCTTTAATTAAAAGGGTTGATGACTGCATTTGCAAAGTAATATGTTATTCGTAGAATCAGTCTTCAAGAATTTTTTTCTTTTCCTGATACTCTTCGGTTTTGATCTCTCCTGAAGCATAACGTTTTTTCAGCAGATCAAGTGGTGAATCCTTCTTTTTCCTTTGTCCCGGTATATCATAGGGTGTAGCAAAGATCCAGAAGATCACGATGCACCAAATAACCCACCAAATAAGGTCCATTCCCCAGAAATGATAGTTATAATAATCGTAAAACATAATTTTAATCTTTTAAATGTGAGCGTAGAAACCATGCCATTTTCTCGTGCTCTTTCATAAGACCCGTTATGAAATCTGAAGTTCCCGCATCGTGAAATTCGTCAGCAAAAGTTTTAATATGTTCACGCAGTATAATGATGATACTTTGATGATCTGCCAATAGTTCTGTAATAAATCCCTGGCTGTCATTTTTTTCTCTTGTCTGTTCCGTGAGATGTGTCAGGTTCAGATATGACCTTAAGGTTGCAGGCGCATAATGTCCCAGGAAACGAATCCTTTCTGCAACACTGTCTATTGCCTCATCCAATTGTCTGAACTGGCTTTCAAAGAATTTATGCTTTTCATAAAAATCCCGCCCCTCGACATTCCAATGGGCATTTTTTGTTTTAATATACAAAACATTCTCGTCTGCCAATATTTTTATCAATTCATCTGCCACAGTTTGGCGATGAACATCTCCTATACCTATCTGTATTTTCATAATAATATTATTATTTAGAATTTGCTTACGTAAGTTTAAATTGCTTTTGACTCCGTCTATTATTTCCATGACTTTTAAATTTAGCATCGTATTTTAAAACCCAATTAAAATGTAGAAGCAAACTTAAAAGCACTTTATGATTCAGTGCTTTTAAGTAGTGCATGGATGCTGACTTTCATAAACTGAAATACTTTACGGTTTTCTTTTGTGAATACCTGTTGAATGCGCCTGTCCAGCCACATGTTTTGCAACTTTCTCCTGATTCTTTGTAACACCTATAGGGAGTTTGGCAGATCCCTGGGAGTGAGCAGGTGTTTTTTTGTTGTTCTGACCTTCAGTTTTATGCGATACCTGCGCTCCTGATTTGTTTTGATCATCTGTTGATCTCATTATAATGATTTTTTTAATCTAATGATTGCTAAAAGGCGTATTCATAATCAACAGCCAGTTCATTTTTCACATGCCATATACCTGGCGTTTTCCATGCGATACGGGCTGCTTCCTCTTTGGCATACCACGAGTTAACAACTCCTGTCAATGTTACCGTTGTGCCTGACACTGAAACATCGATATCGCTATCGTCAATAGAGCTTCTTCTAAGTGCGTTTTTAACTGCTTTCTGCTCAATTTTATCGTGCACTTCAGATTTGATCTTAATATTGTTAATTACACCTTTCACACCTTTAAGATATTTTACCGCTCTTTTGGCGGCTTCTTTCTGGTAATTCCAAGGCAGTTCGCCCTCCAAAGTGATCCATCCATCTTCAACTTTTACCACTATTTTTTCATCCGGAACAGACCAGTCCGCCTTTAACGCTGCCAAAGCATCATTAGCAACGTCGGCATCAGTTTTTGACAAGGAATTGGGAAATTTCACTTCAATGTCCTCAACCAAAGCTTTTACGCCAGCCACTCGTTTAGCGGCATCTTCGGCTTCTGTCTTTTTGATGTAGCTGTCAACTGTACCTGTTAAAGTAACGACACCGTCTTTTACGATCACCCCGATTTCTGCTGAATGCAATAGTGGCTCCCATTTGATGGCATCCTGAACGTCTTTTTGTAATTCTGAATTTGTTTTCATTTTTTTACTTTTAATTTGGAAACTTGAAACTGCTTTAGTAATACTGATCTTTAAAAAGTATGATAAGCATACTTAGCAATGCTGCTGTTTCCGGTTAAACAATTTTTAATTTTGATTTGATCCTGTGAAAATCGATTACGTAATCCTTTCGTTATTAAAGTGTTCCAAAGTTCCGTAAACTTTACTTGAAATTAAATGATGCTCATCATCATTGAATCTGATTGTCGTCAGTATCAAAATTTTGTCTATACGGTTTGCAGTAAATAGTTATCTACGCAAATCGAATGATGATGCACTTTGCATTTAATGAGATAATAATGACAGCACCATATCATTTTTTTTAGTGATCAAAGTCATGAATTACTGAGTTCTTTGTACAAAGATTTACAGATTGTTTTTATAGTTGGAATAATATCCGGAATTTTGAGGATAGAAGAAAAAGCGATGAAGGTGACCGGTTCCAAATATGCTATACTTGTATTAAAGAAAGCATAGCAGATCACCCAAGACCGGCTTGTCCCAAAGAACGAGCTAAGATAATAAAAGAGGTTCAATCACTATTTTTTTTTCTTTCGTCCCTTTTTTTCTTTTTGTTGAAATAACCTCTCAACAGAAAATTATGTTTGGCGGCATTTTCTATCTCTCTCAGTTCATCAACTCCTTTTTCAACGTTAGTAATTATAGAATCGACCGACTTCCCAAGTTGTGGGTCGTTTGCCAGCTTGGAGATGACATTGTCTTTGTTATTTATCTTTGAAGTGAATTGTACCAACTCGTCTGAACTGGTCTCAATATTTCTGAGTGTTCTATCTAATGAAATTGCCAGGCTATCATTTGAAAGTATTTTGGAAAGTACATTGTCCTTATCATTTAATTTGATGGTAAATTGACTGATCTCGTTGGTGCTGTTGTTCAAATTTGATATAATGACCTCTATATCCTCTACCCATTTTTCATTGGTCAAAAGTTTTGCTACGATCCCGTTCTTATTTTTCAGTATGGGCGTAAATTGTGCGAGATCATCGGAACTCTTTTGGAGATTCGTAATTGTTTTGTCTATCCTTGCAGCAAAATATTTGTCGTTAAGGATTTTTGTCAATAGTCCGTTTTTATTATTCATCTTTTGGCTGAACCGGACCAACTCATTCGTGATTATTTTTGTATTATCTGCACTCTTTTTTACGCTGGAAAGTATATCCTCTATTTCGACGGTCTTTGAAGATGCAATAATGTCGTTATCTTTTACAGTACTTGCAGAACTGGTCCCGGGTGAAATGATAAAGACCTTATCACCTACCAGACCATCCGATGCAATGCTGGCAACAGCATCTTTTTTTATGTATTGCTGTACATCTTTCCGGATCAGAAGATCGACCATTACCAGTGAATCTGAAATGAATTTGATCTTACTCACTGTACCTACATCTATTCCCGATAAACGCACGGCACTGCCCTGCTTTAGTCCGCTGACATTTTTAAATTCCGAACGCAGCACAAAGTTGGACCCGAACAGATTTTTGTTAAGACCGATAAAGTAAACCGTCATTATAAAAAGGGTGATCCCTGCCACCACAAAAATGCCCAGCTTAAAATTATTCAATGATTCTTTGCTCATAACTGTTTATTTTTCAAAAAAGGATCTAACCCAGGCATCAGTATTATTTTCAATATCTCTGAAACTGCCCTCAGTTTTCACAACACCGTCTTTGAGGACTATGACCCTGTCACTGTTATATTTGGCACAGGTAAGATCATGCGTTATAATAATTGAAGTGGTCTTATATTTTATCTTTATCTCAGATATAAGGTCGATTATCTCACGAGCGGTGATGGTATCCAGTCCTCCTGTCGGCTCATCGTAGATCATAATTTCCGGCTGGATGATCAATGCCCTGGCCAGCCCAATTCTTTTCTTCATTCCACCGGAAAGTTCTGCCGGAAATTTATCAATGGACTCCTGCAGCCCGACATTTTTCAGTGCGTCCATTACGTAGGGTTCCATTTGTGCTTCGGTCAGTTTTTTGTTATGGTGCTGTAAGGTAAAAACCAAATTCTGCCTTACGGTCATCGAATCATACAATGCAGCACTCTGAAAGAGAAATCCTATTTTCATCCGAACCGAGTTGAGCCCGTCTTCATTCAGTTTTGTAATGTCCTTCCCAAAAACAATGATCTCGCCGCTATCTACCTTTGTAAGGCCAACCAGACATTTGACAGTTACAGATTTTCCCGAACCTGATTTGCCAAGTATGACAAGATTCTCTCCTTTGTTAATGCTAAAATTAATTCCATTCAGAACCTTATTGTCACCGTAAGATTTATAAACATTCTTAAATTCTATCAATACTCCTTCATTAGAGGGTTCACGATATACATCCGGGATAGTTTCTTTGGTTTGCATGATACTTTAGAAAAACAGGTCGGTTAATTGTACGGCGATCATATCAATGATAAAAATGCTAAGTGATGCAGAAACTACAGCAGAGTTAGCCGCTTTGCCGACGCTTTCGGTACCTCCGAATGCATTGAACCCTTCATAACACCCAATGATGCCTATAAAAAAACCAAAAAAGAAGGTTTTTATAGTGGCGGGTAAAACATCCTCATATTCCAAAGAATCAAATACCGCAGAAAAGTAGTGCTGTATACTGCCACCGCTATGCATACTGATGCCCACAAACCCTCCCATGATGCCTATCAGATCAGCATAAAATACCAAGATCGGGATCATAAATGTTGTAGCCATTGTTCTGGTGATCACCAGATAACGGTATGGGTTGATGGCGGCAACTTCCATCGCATCTATCTGCTCTGTCACTTTCATCGAGCCCAATTCTGCCCCCATCCCGGACGATATTCTGCCCGCACAGATCAGAGCTGTGATCACCGGTGCGATTTCCCTGATCAGGGATAACGAGACCATGCTGGGTATCCAGGACTCTGCACCGAATTTGGACATCGCAGGTCTGGACTGGATGGTCAATACCAGACCCATAATAAAACCTGTAATGGTAACCAATGGCAATGATTTATAACCCACCACAAAACATTGTCTGATAAATTCCCTGAATTCGAAACCCGGTTTAAAGATCTCCCGGAAAAAACGAATAGAAAAAGATGCAATATTGCCAATGAGCAAAAAACTGTTTTTCAGATCGGATTCCACAACTTTATATATCTATTATGTAGTTTTTGTTTATAATCCCTGCCAAAAGAATGGCTTTTTATAGTGCTGAATGCATTATGGGGCAATCGATTATCTATAGATCATATTCATAATCCACTTTCAATTCATTCCTTAGATTTTTTATACCTGGTGTTTTCCAGACAATCCTTGCGGCCTCTTCCCTTTGTTGCCAAGTATGTACCGTGCCCGTGAGCTTAACTGTTGTACCTGATACGGAAACAGTAATTTCCCGGTCATCAATAGAACTTCTGTTAAGCGCTTTTACAATATCTTCCTTGTCAATAGTATGATGATGCATCTCGGGTACGATGACGATGTTATTGTATATGCCTTTGATCCATGGGAGATGTTGGATCGTATTTTCTGTAATATCCCGTAAATAGTCCCAGGAAAGTTCCCCTGTCAATGTTACCCATCCATTCTCAACCTTCACTTCTAGTTGTTCTTGTGGAATAACGGGGTTGGCCTCAAACGCTGCCATGATCTCCCTGGCTATTTCAATATCATTTTTTGTTTCATGCTTCTGTAATTTCACATCGATGTTTTCTACAAAAATATTGACGCCGAAAACCTTTTTCACGACTTGTTCGATCTGTAATTTTTTAGCATAACTGTCCACAGTGCCTGTAAGACAAACAATGCCGTCTTTAGCTGTTATACCGATGTTGATGTTCTTTAACTGCGGCTCCCAGTTAATGGCATCCTGAACATCTCGCTGTAATTCTGTATTTGTTTTCATTGTCTTGCTGTATCTTCCAAAGTTCAAGAAATTTCGAAAAAAATAAAATAATGAAAATCACAATAAAATATGATGGTGGTCAGATCAATTTCGTCTGAGTTTTATGATATTAAAATCTTATTTGAAAGATCCTTATAAAATGCATCGGCTATCAGTAATAACTGATTTATCAATACTAATTTTATTGATCTTATCATCTGATCTGGTAAGTTGCCTCTTAGAATCTATGTTTTTGTTCCTGTTACTTTTCAATAAATCCTTCCTGCCGCATCTGGTTACGGATCACATGAGCGATTTCGGAGGTTAGATGTCTGACACCTTTCGGATCGTAGGTAGCCGTGATTCCGGACCATATTATTTTATCATCCGGAATTGAATAGATGATCGTTTCTATAATGAATTTTTTAGTAATTGTATAATAGCCCTGAGTATTGTAATACATCCAATTTCTGTAGTAATATTTTACAAAGTCATCATAATACATCGGATACATATAATACTGTGCGGGCTCATAAACTTTTTCTTTGTCAACATCGATCAAACGCATGGTGATAGCAGCATCAAAACCATCATTTTTGATTTTACGCCTTAGTACCTGCTCATCATTACGGTCAAAATCTTCGCCCAAATAGCTGTAGGAAGTGATCCCTTTTCCATTGAGGTATTTTACCATTTCATCTTCGACACTACGGCGGTTGGTCTCGTTTCGTAGCAGAGCCACCACCAAAACTTTTTTCCAGTCTGACGGATGGATCTGTTTGTCAGGTGCCCTCCAACTGCTGACGATCTGAGTGGAATTACAGGAATTCATCAATATCATAAGAATTACCAAAAGACTGTACTGTACCTTTTTCATGATGTATGTTTTTTAATGTTAAATGTTTAGAATGACCATTACCAAAAACATATCAAAGGTCTTGAATTGACCTGCGAAATGATATGACGCTGGTTACTTATAAATCTGATACTGGTCAAGAACAGGATTAAATCATATTTTTTAGTGACGAAGATCATTATTTCGGAAGACAATAATTTGGAATTTTACAGTACCAATTCCCAGAATATGAAAGCTATTGCAACTTTTATAGTTCTTGTCTTCTTCAGCCTCGTTTTACAGGCTCAAATAACAGATAAAACGACAAGGATTGCTGCATTACTGCAGGATAAGAACAATCTTTCAAAATTGTATTATCCAAAATCAGTTCTCAGATTTTATACGAAATACAATATGGGATATACCTGGTTTGACGGCTCGAATTCAGACCTGCCCGAAATAGCAGTACTGTTGCTTGGTTATGCCGATCAATTTGGATTATCTTCTTCGGGTTATCATTGCCAGGAGCTATTGCCTGAAAAATTGAGGTCGATGATTGACCCTAACCCTAATGATTCAGCAGAAAAGGCGTGGCTGGATATTTTGATGACGGATGCTCTTGTTACTTTCATCAATGATCTACATTTTGGAAAGTACAATCCAAAACATACCTCATCCGACATCGATTCCGGCTATATAAATGGATTTTGCTCCGATGATGAATTAATCTTTGCACGAAGCCAAAACGACTTTCTGAGGACCATTCTCAAAGTCCAGCCTCAGATCAGTGCTTACAAACAATTGCAGGATCATCTGAACACACTCTACGCAAATGACCTGGTCAATATTTCTCAGTCACAAATAGAGAAGATCATCATCAACATGGAACGTCTAAGATGGATAAATACTACAAGTGAAAATTATATTCTAGTGAATATCCCTTCTTATTCATTAGAATTTCACACAAATAAGGTACAGCGTGATTTCAAGGTGATCGTAGGAAAGCCCTCAACTCCCAGTCCTATCTTGGAAAGTGTGGTCACTCATTTTACGACGGCACCTGACTGGAAGGTCCCCCAGAGTATATTTCGAAAAGAAATGCTGCCAAAGATCATAAAAAACAGCAAATATTTGACAGACCACCATTACTCAATATATGACAGAAATGGCAATGAGGTCACAGTCAATCCGGCACGTCTGAAAGAGATCAGCAGAAATCCCTCTTCGTACAGCATCAGACAGTCGTCAGGCTGTGACAACGCACTGGGAGCAGTGGTCTTCCGGTTTGAAAATACCTATGGTATCTATTTACATGATACTTCACAAAAACAATTATTCAACAATGAAGAAAGGGCATTGAGCCATGGCTGCATCCGTGTACAACAAGCGGATAAGTTTGCCGAGTTGTTATTGGAAAATGATGGTTCTGAAGATCAACTTCCCATCTTGAAAAATGCTATGGCCGGTTACAAAAGAAAAGACTTTGTTTTGAAACAACCCATTCCCATTATAATCACTTATCTAACATGTTCAATAAAAAACGGGACACCTGTATTTTACAAAGATATATATCATCTTGACAGCGATCTGACAGAAAAGGTCATTACAAACAAATAAAAAATATACATTATGAGAACAATTTTAGTAGCCACAGATTTTTCAAAAGCTTCCAAGAATGCAGCATACTATGCTTTGCATCTGGCAAGTCCTTTAAAGGCCAATATCGAATTGTGCCACGCCTTTTCCCTACCTTCCGAAAGTCCAATGCTGGGGCAGATCTCTTGGGTATTATATGAATATCCTGAGCTGGTCGAAGAGAACAATAAAGAATTGAAAAAACAGGTTAAAGATCTGGAACAAAAGGAAAACAAGTTATTGGGAGATGAGGCCTTCCCTTTTCATCCATCCGTAGACTATTTGTCGGAGGTTGGCGATACGATCAAAGTGATAAACGATATGGCATCGCACAAAAATACCATTTTGATTGTTATGGGCATGACAGGCGCCGGAGCGATCAAACGGTTTTTCCTGGGCAGCAGCAGCATCCAAATGATCGATAAAACAAAGTATCCGCTTCTTTTGATTCCTGAAGATCATAAATACAAACCCATAACAAAAATTGCCTTTTCCACAGATCTGAATAAAAAAGATGTGAAGACTGCACAGTCACTGATCAATTTGGCGAAAAACCTCAATGCTGAATTATTGATCACACATATTCTCCAAAGTACGAATGATGTGACCGAAGATAAAAACTATGAACACACAAAAGAAAAATTCCTGAAAAATCTGGATGGTAAATATTGTTATAATTGTATATACAGTGAAAATGTAGATTATGGTCTTGATATATTGAAAAATAAGGATATTGATATTTTGGTGATGGGACATCAGCAAAGAGGATTTTTTGAAAGTTTTATCAAGAGCAGCCACGCTGTGAAGCAAGCAGAACATTTGCAGATACCACTTTTGATCATACCAGAAAGTTCAGATACCGTATTCAGATTCTGATAAATGACAATTTATCATGCATAAGTACTGTTTACTTTCATCAGATAAATCTCAAACTTACATTTTTCAAATATTAATATTATAATTTATACAAAAAGTCTTAAATTTATAAGATTCAGATACTTATAAATCATGGAAAGTTCAAAACTCTTGCATGCCATAATCGAAACTGCCATTGATGGTATAATTACAATTGACAATAGGGGTATGATAGAAACATTAAATCCCTCAGCGCTTAAAATTTTCGGTTATCAGGAAGAAGAGCTTATAGGCAGGAATATTTCGATTCTGATGCCGGAACCCGACAAATCAAGACATGATGGTTATATAGCCAATTATCAAAATACAGGTAGAAAAAAGATAATAGGTAAAGGACGAGAAGTGTGGGGATTGAGAAAAGACGGAACCCAATTTCCTTTCAGGCTAGCCGTCAGCGAGGTCCAATATCAGGATAGAATCGTTTATACCGGTTTTATCCATGACCTCTCAAAAGAAAAAGAAGCCGAAGAATATCTGAAAAAATATACCACTAAATTAGAAGAGACTGTTGAAGAAAGAACAAAATCGCTGAAACAAATGCTTCAAAAATTAGAAGAAGCCCGGGAGGAAGCGAATAAGTCACTTGAAAAACAAATAGAACTCAGTAAGATAAAAAGCCGTTTTGTATCGATGGCCTCCCATGAATTCCGAACCCCTTTAAGCTCTATGCAGCTTTCTGTAGCATTGATCGAAAAATACCTGCAGATTTCCGATAATGCACAGATCATGAAGCATCTCTATAAAGTTAAAAATATGATAGGCAGCCTCAATTCTATCCTTAATGACTTTCTTTCACTGGAGAAGCTTGACACCGGAATCATCACACCTCATTACGAGTTATTTGATATTGTGAAGTTTGCTGAAGAACTTACAGAAGAGATGCAGTTGATCAGCAAGGAAGACCAAATCATCATCTATCAACATACAGGACATGAAAATGCCATGTATCTTGATCCGCACTTGTTAAGAAATTGTTTGATAAACCTGATAAGCAATGCTATAAAATATTCCGGCGAACATACCCTCATTGAATTTTCGACGGAAATAAATGAAGAAAAATATATTTTGACATTAAAAGATAATGGTCTTGGAATACCAAAGGAAGACCAGCCTTCTCTTTTTCAGCCCTTTTTCAGAGCGCATAATACCGGTAATATCCCCGGAACAGGTTTGGGGTTGAATATTGTTCTTAGATATGTCAATCTGATGCATGGACAAATTTATTTTGAAAGCGAAGCAGGTGCCGGAACTAAATTCATACTATCATTTCAAAAACAAATTAATGAACATTGACCATGTTCCTTTAAAGTAATGGAAAAAAAACGCATTCTGATCATTGAGGATAATGAAGATATCCGTGAGAATACATCTGAAATTCTTGAACTTGCAAACTATAAAGTATTTCAGGCCATCAATGGAAAACAAGGAGTTGATATGGCCATTGAGCATCTGCCCGATGTTATCCTGTGTGATATCATGATGCCCGAAATGGATGGCTATGGGGTCTTGCATCTATTGAGCAAAAGAGAAGACACAGGACTTATACCATTTGTTTTTATTACAGCAAAAACGGATAGGACAGAGATAAGAAAAGGAATAGAAATGGGAGCAGACGATTACCTCACTAAACCCTATGATGACATTGAACTTCTAAATGCGATCGAGAGCAGGCTGAAGAAAAAAGAACTCCAAAAAACTCTTTATACATCCAACCTCAGCAGGATGACGAATCTGTTTCAGAATATAAATGGCCTTGAGGAATTAAAGAGGTCATTTAACGAAAGGAAAATAAGGTCCTTTAAGAAAAAGCAGGTCATCTATTACGAGGGAGACTCTGCAAATAATATTTATCTGGTCTTATCAGGAGCGGTAAAGACCACCAAAATGACAGATGATGGTAAGGAACTGATGACGGGCGTTTATCATGCGGAAAACTATTTTGGGATTGTTTCCCTGTTCTCGGGAAAGGAATATAAAGAAACTGCTGAAGTATTGGAAGATGCCACACTTTGCGCCGTATCAAAAGAGATAGTAGATCAGTTAGTTCACAAATATCCTGATATAGCAGAAAAATTCATTAGTATCCTGGCGCAAAATGTTAGTGATCATGAGGAGCAACTATTACAGCTGGCCTATTTTTCTGTCAGAAAAAGAATGGCGGAAGTATTGATCAAACTACATAGCGGTCATCCAGATAAGAATAGCTTTGAAATTTCCAGAGAAAACCTGGCGTGCATGGCAGGCATGGCCAGTGAAACAGTTAGCAGGATCCTCGGCGATTTTAAAGCTGAAAAACTTATCGATAAAAATGCGGGTACCATAACAATAGTTGACATCAGTGGTCTTAGAAAGCTTAAAAATTAACTAAAATCATCTTTTTTAATGACCATGCGCACTATTTGGAATTAATCTCTTCGATATATTTGAATATTGAACAGACATTATGAAGGTCATCATCTACAATATTAGTCAGGACACAAAAAAGTCCCTTGCCTTATTGAATCGCAAAAAACATAAAATTACTATCATTACGGATCCATTAAAGGATAATAACATGCACTTCTCGGATGAAAAAGACGCTGTTATCTGTGATGAGGTCAGCTTTTCACCATCGATCGCAGAAAAATTGAACTTCTTTGGTGTAAAATACTTAATCCTTCGGTCAATGGAGCAGTTGCCACTTCAATTGGCGAGATCCGAATATCATGGATTAAAATGCTCGAAAATCGAAATAGATGATTCAAAATCACAGGCATTACAGATGATTACGATGCTTGATGCCTTGCAGGAAGAAAGTACAAAGTGATCAGGATCACAACAAAATGAAATTACTGTCATAGTGTGAAAGATATTCATAATATACCTTTGGGATATTAATAAAATAAATATCCAATTATGAACACTTTACAAAAAAACAACGCGTTACCGTCATTAAAATCCTTAATAGAAAATTTTTGGACAGCAGACGGATTCTTTAACCAGCCCATTTTTGCCAATAATATGTATCCTACAGTTAATATTGTGGACAAGAATAGCACCTATGAACTAACAGTTTCAGCTCCAGGTTTTAAGAAAGGGGATTTCAAAATAGAAAATGAAGACGGGCTGCTTACGATCACTGCAACAACCGGTACTGAAAATAAGGAAGAAAAGGAAAATTATCTCAGAAGGGAGTTTTCTACGGCTTCTTTTTCTCGTAGTTTCCGTTTGCCGGACAATATAACAGAAGACCATATCAAGGCAAATTATGAAGATGGCCTGTTACGCATCCATATAACGAAAAATAACGCGAAAAGAAAAGGAGTCCAGGAAATTAAAATAGACTGATCATTTGAATTGGCCATCAATACTTGATCTGTTCTAAAGTTATTCAATTTGATCATAACTGTCAGATCAAGTATTGACCAATTCGGTTTATGGTTTGTTACCATAGATCTCCTTTAACGCCTCCCTCAATTTTTTGGTTTTCTTACATAAATTCTATTTTTGTCATTAGTTTGCATAAGTCTATTAGCAATCGCTTCACCCATTTCCCTGCGAAGAGCACATGCTAGTTTCCCGTTTCCGGCAGGTAAGCAGGTCAAGACAAGTTCAGCTTTAGATACTACAATTTTTTAATAATTTCGAATAATCTCCAGGGAAAACTTATCATTTGAACCTGAAGGAGCATTAACAAATCCTTTCGTATAGAGCGTGTAAATTCTGTTAGGATAAAAAACAACCGAAGATTTCTGGAATAGTGTATTACCGGTTTGTGTATCTTTTATTTCCACATTATATTCATCATCATCAACATTTACAAAAGGGGAAGCTGTTTTAAAAGGAATATCGGATGTGATCAAATGACCATCAAGATAGATATCTACGTTCGGAGCATCAGGAGAGAGATTTATCAGTCTGATGCCTGCGCGATAAAAACCTGGCGCTTCCAAATGGTCTTCGAAACTAACAAGTTCCAGCTGGTCAAAATTGTTTACGGCAAAAAGAGAAAAAATATCTCCTCCATTTACTTCTCTTTGCTCAGTATCCAGAATATTTCCATTATTATCGCGAACAGTAAAAGTCCGCATCCCATCATAAAATCGATAGTATCCCTGAGCATTTGCATAGTTCAGTGCATTACCATTGATTTTATTTTCATCCGCAAAAAAATACAAATCTCCCGAATTGGGACTTGCATTGACGATTAATCCGCGGGCATCGTTCTGTTCTACATAATAGCATTCATCGTCATCATCATTACAGGAGATTACAGTGGTTACTGCCATTGCAATGATCATTAATTTGAAAATAAAAAATTTCTTCATAACGTAATAATTTTATTGTTTGTACAAGCAAAACTATTAAGTAATAACATTTAAAGAAATCAAAATTCGGATGAATTGAACAAACAAAAACTTCAATTGAACATTTGATATATTGAATTTAATTGCAATGATTTTTTTTAATTGAAGGCCAAATAATAATTAATAGAAAGCAATTATCAAAATGTCACTTGCGAATAGGGATGAAATATAAACTACGATTCTAACCAGTCTTTAAAAGCAGTAACTTTCAATCTGCTTACAATTAATTTTTCTGATAGGTTGAACTTTGTTTGAACAATGACTTTTCTGTTGAAATATGGTTCAATAGACAATACTGCCTCTCTATTAATCAAAACCTGCCTGTTGATCCGAAAAAACTGTTTAGGGTCACAAACTGATTCGATGTACTCTAGATTTTTGAATAAGGAAAATTTTTCTCCGCTAATGGTGTATAGGTAAACACTTTCAAATTCAATGTAAAAAAGAGCGATGTCTTTTACATATTTTACCAGTGTTTTATCCCGATATTGTGTCAGAAAGCTTTGCTGGTATTGAGTTGCATCGGGAAATTGCAAAGGGGAAGATGATTTGCCCTTAAAGGTTTGAGCCAGCCTTTTGTATTTGTTTAGTGCGGTGTGAATATCTTCCTCCTTGAAAGGTTTGAGGATATAGTCAATGCCGTTGTTTTTAATGGCTTGTAAAGTATACTCATCATAAGCGGTACAAAACACAACAGGAATAGTAACGTCAATATGGTTGAAAATCTCAAAGCTATGCCCGTCGGCTAACTGAATATCCAGAAAAATAAGGTCTAATTTTTGCTGGTGTTTACTTAGATATTGCACGGCTTCTGCTACCGACTCCAAACGTTCGGTTACCAAAAAATCTTCATCCTGCTCAATTATTTCTTTCAGCAATTTGGAGGTGTGTAATTCGTCTTCTACTATCAGTACGTTCATATTATTTCAGTTGAGAGTTTAGATGGCATCCTCTATTAAATAAGTTTAAGTTTTACCAGAAAGTAATCATCTGTCGATTCAATATCCATTCCGTTTTCAATGTTTAACAATTCATACCTTTTTTTCAAATTTTCCAATCCATAACCGGAAGATGAACTGTTGGTTATTCTGGGCTGAACATTATTTTTAATTTCAATATAATTGTCGACACTTTGAATATCAATATTCAAAGGCATTTTCGATGTCATCATATTATGTTTAAAACAGTTTTCTACCACCGTTTGCAATGCCAATGTAGGAATTTGGTATTCGTATAATTCTTCTGCAATATGAATACTGATTTGTATGGCTTCCTCATTTCTGTTCTTCATTAGAAATAAATAGGATTCCAGTACTTTTACCTCATCAATCAGTTTAATCAATGTGCTTTCGTTGTACCGTAAAGTTTGCCTGTAAAAGTCGGAAAGACTGAGGATAAACTGTTCAGATTTCGGGTCTCTATGCCGCACCATTGTCCGGAGGGTATTGAGTGAATTAAATAAAAAATGCGGGTCGGCTTTGGTGCGTAATGCTTCTAGCTGAACCTTGTAGTTTTCTGTTTGTATCCGCTGTTTTTCCAGTTCCAGCTGCGCTACTTTTTTGTTAGCACGAAAGGCATATTGAATTATTAAAAATGGAATAATGGCAATAAAATACCTCACCACAAACATCCATTTCATATTCTTATTTTCAAATAGCGGTGTGAGCAGAAATATATTGTAAAATATAATGAGTAAAACTGTAGCCGCAATAATTGATTTAAGAAATCTGTACGTTTCCGCTTTTTTTGAAATATAATCCAGCAACATCCAAAGCAGGTAAAGCATTATAGAAACAGTGACCCACCTAAATAATATCAAGGAATCAATATCGGTGATGTTTTCTATGCCCCTCGTAGTAATCGCATTCAAGGCCGGAAATACGATACATAAAGCAATGGGCAATATTTTTTCTATGGATAATTTCATTTTTATGATAAAGTTACAAAAGATAAGGTTTTTTAGAACGGTTTAAATGAAATACCCACTTGAATATTCAATCCGTTGTCATCAATTTCATAGATAGGGTCTGCCTTTTCACCTAAAGGCATGGTAATAATTGTCCAAGGTGTAGTAGCTGCATCATCATAAAGTTTGTAGCTCTGTCTAAAACTTCTCCCGAGTCCAATATTCAGTTCCCAGTTTTTTGCAAACTGATATTCCAGCTTTGCCAAACCAATCCATTGATTGACCTGGATAAACTGATTGTCTTTTTCCGTTGCTGAGAACCTGTAGCTGGATGCATCTGCGGATAATTCAATCCCGGCACTCAACTTATCATTAAAATGATAAAGCACTTTTGGCTTGATGGGGAACTGTCCCGTAATGCTCCATTTATCATTGGGTCTGTAATCTACATCAATGAATGGGATAATCTGGTTACCGAAAAACTGTCTGGAATAAGCCAGACCCCAACCCGTACTTAATTTTTCAGAATGTTTTACTCTGTAACGGAAGCCTCCAGTATACCTGAAATCTTTGCTACTTATATCCTGTAAATCTGAAAACAATCCTGCTTGAGCAAAAAAGGTCAGGCTTTTTCTAGCGGATAATTTATAGATCCAGGCTCCCTGAAAAGTAATGCCGTGTAAATTGCCGCCATAACCTGCTGGGAAACTCTGTAACGATAGATTTTTGTACCCCACTATTCCGACAATGGTATACTGTTTTTTTTGGAATACCGGAAGTTTGAGTTTTACATCAAATAATTTGGTATTAGCAACAGTGTCGTTATATTTTAAGGTCGAAACTGCATAGTTGACATTCAATAGATCCCTATCCTGGGCAAATAAGCTATTTGCCAATAAGAATGTCATTAATAAAAGATATTTATGTTTATTCATCTTTGTTTTTTGTAGATATTGTAATGCCCAAACCAAGATTTACAGAAATGCCTGTGAATGCAGAGACGCTTCCTATAGGTTGTTTAAAGGCAGAAATATTGTATTGAAGATTGCTGTTTAATGAAAATGATTTTCCTATTCTATAATTGAGTCCTGCATAAATGTTATAATATATACTCTTCTGGCTCTGCTTTTCTATATCCGTATCGTTGTCTCCGCCGCCAATAGTTCTGTTAGCAGTTCCGCCTCCGGCTATGGCGTTTATTATTCCGGAATCTATCCCTGTATTGATGCTTAATCTACTATGGGTGTATGCCACAAAACCCAATCCAAGGCCACATCTTATCATTGCACCAGCATATCCGGAACCATTTACAGTAATACCGCCAGGGTCATCCCAATTTATATTGTCGATATTTTCCTGTTTGCCAGAATAGATCAATGCAACATCAACATTGCTGTATAGACGGTTGCTGAAATAATAGCCTGCCCTCAAATTCCACAAAGTTTTATGGTTTGTAAAATCGACCAAAGTATTTTTGTCAAATTCTGTCTTATATTGACTTCCAATATGATGACTTCCTATTGTAATTTGAAGGAAAATATCGCCTTTGCTTTTTTTGATGGATTTGTAAATTGCCTTCTGCTGGTTTTCGTTTTGCAATTGTCTCATCTCTTTCATATCCAAGACTTCATATTGCACAGAAGTTTTCCCGGATTGGCTTTTTTGCCAGACCTCATTGGCTGTATTAGCGACATAGGTGTTACAATCACTATTTAGTTTATCGGATAGTATATGTACGCTGCCCGTTATTTCGCCCAGATCAGAAAAAATGTTACAGTCTATTTTATTCGATGAGCCTTGCCATACCAGATGTACTTCATTTCTGTTTATATAATCTGTTTCATAGCACCATTTTGTAAAGTCTTCTAAAAATTGTTTCAAAGTTTCATTATTTAACCAGTCAGCAGCTTTTATGTAGTAGAAGCAAGCATAATCATTCATTCCGCCAATGGGTATTTTTCGAAGTTTATCATTTTCATAGATAGTATCTAAAGTATTTCCGCTATTGACGATAATTATGAATGCCTTCATCCCTGGAAAAGCAAAATTGTTTTGCATTCTGTTGCTTTGTACCAATACTTCTATAGTTGTATTGTTGAATGAATAAACTCTTCTTATTTGTGTTATTTGTGCATGAAAAGACCCCCAGGTAAATCCTATGAGAAATAAAAGAATTGTGTTTTTGCCCATCTTTATTCTTGGAATATTCTTTTTTGTTTTTACTACAAGTTTCCCCATCTATCATACTAAGAAACAAGGTATTATTGCATTTTTTCACCCACCAGTACATATCGTTCTGTTCCGTTTTCAGAGACAAGTTTTTCGTAATATTTATTATCCATCTTGTAATATCTCTTACCATTGATTGTTATAGTTTCGACTCCCGCCGGAAGAGCGATCAGATAGGCTTCCTTCGGAATTTCGACAATTTCGTAACTATTAGGCTGTTCCTGGATGTAGTAAACCCCACCAAAATAAAAATAAGTTCTTCCACCGATTACAACGTTGGTATACCCGACTGGTAATACCCGCACCCGTAACCCAACTGGTGGCGTTACAACCACATAGCCGCTACGATGTGGCTTATAAAAATATCCGTTCGCATAGTGATAAGAAACACCACTATAAACCACGACAGTATTGTTCCGTGGCACAACCCTTACAATACGTTGGGCTTGCAAATTGGATGATAGACCTGTTAGAAGGGCTATCGTAAAAGTGAATTTGATAATGAATTCTTGAGTAGTTCTCATAATAATATTTATTTAAAATTTATTTTTTAGGATTGCCATTATAATTTCCCGTTAATCAATCAGTAAATGATTTTTCCATCCACCATTTCAATAATCCTGTCACAGTTGGCTGCAAATTCGTCATCGTGGGTAACGGCAATGATAGTTTGCCCTTTCTCTTTGGCCAACTGGCGAAAAATATCAAACACAATTTTGGTATTTTTACTGTCCAGATTTCCCGTAGGCTCATCACCCATAATGATGGCTGGTTCGTTGATCAAAGCTCTCGCGATAGCAACCCTTTGCTGCTGACCACCCGATATTTTGGATGCCTTTTTGGTTTCGTGGCCTTTAATATCCAGCAATGTCAATAGTTCCATTGCTCTTGTTTCTATTTCGTCTTTAGATTTCTTTTTAAGCTTCAAAGCCGGTAACATTACATTATCCAGAACGGAAAATTCCGGCAACAAATAATGAAACTGAAATACAAATCCGATATGCTCATTCCTGAACCTGGCTAACTGGTTTTGTGTTAATCCGGTAACCAAAGTGTCATTAATAGCAATGTTTCCTTCGTAAGATGTATCCATTGTAGAGAGTAGATAAAGAAGGGTTGATTTACCCGAACCGGATTTACCAACAATGGCGACAAATTCACCTTTGTTTACGTCAAAACTCACGTCTTTCAATACCTGAAACGTTTCAGGGTCGTGAAAATATTTTGTAATTTTATTTGCAGTTAATGCTTTCATTTTTAATTTTTAATAACATCCATAGTAATAATAGTAACATTCATAAGACCAATAACAGTCGCAGTAGCATTCATAACCGTACTCGTAATAATAATTGCAGTACTGGTAATAATAGTAGCAATCCAGGTAATACAGAAGTAAAATTAACCCACCCACAAAAACTTTCACCCCAATGAATTCCGAGCCATCATTTGGTAATAACTTCTTGTTAAAATTATTCTGTTCCATTATCCTCGTAAAATTTCTACCGGGTCTACCTTGGATGCTTTTCTGGCAGGTAGATACCCGGCAATAAACGTAATCACCAGACCAAATACCATTGCCAAAATATAATCAGAAGGCAGATAGGTGATGGGTAATGTGTCAAAAGATGCGATCTTAAATGGAATTCTGTCTACAACAGAAGCAACGGCAAAGCCTAATAACAAACCTATAAAACCACCTATTAACCCGATGATGATAGATTGGACCAGGAAAATATGTACGATGTCTTTGCCATCAAAACCCATTGCTTTCAGGATGGCAATCTCGCGTATCTTTTCGCTCACGGTCATATTCATAATATTATAAATGCCAAAACCTGCCACAATAAGTATGGTAAGCGAAACAGCAATCGCTATGATGTCCCGCAGGGTATTGGCAGATTCTAATTGGGCATTGCCTTCCTGCCAGGCTTCTGTTTTGTATTTAATATCCGGGCGCACTTCATTGGCTATAGTTTTAGCATCATTGTAGTCCTTTACATTTGCCATCACATCAGTAGCATAACTTTTATTCTTAGATAATAACTGTCGTGCTGTGTTGATAGAAATAATTGCACGGCTCTTATCTACACTCCCGCTCCCGGTTTCTATTAATCCCACAACTTTAAAAATTTTATTTACGCCATCGGCTGTAGTAAGCGATATATTGTCACCCATTGACGCACTTAACTTATCTGCCAATCCGCTGCCCAGTACCACAGCATCCAAACGCTTATCTAAATCATTCAAATTACCCTCTGTCATATACGCTGTGGTATTAAACATCTGGATTTCATTCACTACATCAATGCCAGAAAGTGAACCGCTTACTTTGGTCACGCCATTTCTGAAAAATACGTTTTGATTGACCTGCTCGGTAATGGCGACAATGTTTTTGTTTTTTTGCAATACTTGTTTTACTTCATCGGCATTGAGTATACCTTCCGTATAATTGATGTGCTTGGCATTGCTTACCATAGCCAATGTATCCGAAGTATTCTTTTGCGACAGCAGTATTGTAGGTTCTCCCGCAGGATCATTATACACTCTTATGTGTGACATCGAGGTAAATGTGATATCGGTTTGGGCATTATTTACACCGTTCATAAAGCTGTTCATAAAAACGTACATCGATATCCCGAATGTTACGCTTAATACTGCTACAATCAACTGTTTTACTTTTGAAGTAAGATGTATCCAGGATATTTTGTTATTTATATTTGCCATTTCTTTCTTTTTTTAAATTCCAGCTTAATCCTGCAAACAATCCATTGCTGTCGTGTGCAGGATTTCTTTCTGCTCCTTTTGTATTGCCATTAGAAATATGAAGATGCCGTGCGCCAAACAGTAAGTCCATATTGTTTTTGAGATGTATTGATGTTCCAATGCCGTACTTGGTTGTTCCATTCCAATAGGTGCCAAGGCGATTGTCTTGCGTGGTGGGTTTTGGAAAATTATCTATAAAGTAGATCATCCCTCCGCCCGCTTCAAACCATAATTTCCAATCCGGCTTATTCAATGCATAGAATCTTGCAAAAGGTCTTATCGCAAAACCTACGGTATTGTTGTAATCATCGAAAGGTGCTGTTGTACTAAACTCTGAACCAATGGACATCCATTTTCGCATCATCAGGTTTACGCCTGTACTGTTTTGTACTAAGGTGCTGTAAGGATATTTGTACCCAAATGTTACACCCATTTCTGAATAAATACTCAACCTGTCTCGCAGTGTACTGTCTTTTTTTGTAAGCAATAATGCAGTACCTGCAACTGCGGCTGGAACGATAAAACCCATACTGGTATGGAGCTTTAAGGGTTCAAATCCCAATGGATTCTGATACCATTTGTCTCCTTGTGGAAATTGCGCAAAGGATTTATCCATCATTAAAAAGAACAAAACGATAAACGGATACCTGTTTACAATGATCATACATCTAATATCTTTTCTATTCAGCACCCGGCATTGTAACACCCTCTTCTGTATGCTTTCCTTTTGGTAAAAGGATAATATCTTTTTCGGTCAAGCCTTGTTTTACTTCAACCCAATTGCCTGATTTTTGCCCAGTCTTTATTTCTTTTTCGCCACCATTTTTTAATTGTACATATTTGCCACGTATGACCGCTGCTGATGGAATGACCAAAACTTTTTTTGTGCCTTGCTGCTTAATATTTGCCTGTAGCTGTGTGCCCGAAAGTAAAAGCTGTGGCGGATTTACAAAGGTTGCCTCTGCTGTGAATGATTGTTCCGTCTCGTCAAATGCCGGAAGTATTTTTGTGACCGATGCTGTAAATGTGGTGTCGGGATAATTGTTCATCTGCACAATCACTTCCTGACCTATGGAAAGTTTTGCAATATCATCCTCTGCAATAAATAGCTTCAGGATATTTTTACCGCTGCCAATTTTGGCAATCACCTCGCCCTTTCGTACCAGTTCGCCTTTCTTTTTTAAAACCTCCAGCACAATACCGCCATTATCTGCTTGTATGCTGTAATCGTTTAAAATGGCTTGCTGTGTTTTTACCTGCTGCAAACTACGATCGGCGTTTAATTGTAATGCATCCTGCGCTTGTTTGTAACTTTTCTCCAATACCTGCAAGTTATTTTGTGAGGCTTTGTATTGTAATTCTGCTTTTTCATATTCCAATTGCGATACAGAATTTTTCTTGCGCAAATCGACATAACGCTGATAGTTGATTTTGTCAAGATTGAGCTGAGCCTTAGACTGGTTAATCTGTGATTTTATCTGCTCTAATTGTGGTGCATCAGCCGATGAGTTTTGCTTCGCATCGTTATAAACTATTTGTGCTTCCTGCAACTGTGTATTGGAAATATCGCTATCAATCCTTACCAGTAATTGTCCTTTAGAAATATAATCACCTTCATGAATGCTCAATTCCCGGATAGTACCATCGGCGGCCGCGGAAATTATATATTCATCCTCCTGCTCCAGGTGTCCACTTGCAAAAATGGCTTGCTGTATAATCTTGTGTTGTGGTGTTATTTCCTCCTGAGGGTTGCAAGACAACAGGCCGAACATGGGAAGAAAGAATAATCCAACTATTATTTTGTTTGCTTTCATTGATATTTTATAATAACATTTAATGATTATACTTAAAACTGCTTACGGATATAAAGCTTGTAATAGCTGATATATTGGTTGCTGAGGCTTTGCATATATTGATTTTGCACTTCCAGTAAATCCTTGAATTTATCCAATCTCTCATCTAAGCCAATGATGCCGCTATCGTAGCGATTCTTGGAATGTGTATCATTCTTATATTGTAACTGCAATACTTCTTCTTGTTTTCTAAAATCCTCAACACTTTGGCTATACTGTATTTTCAGATTGTCATCATCTTTTTTTGCGATCAATTTTTTGCTTTCCAGTACCATTTGTTCTTGTTCCAGTTGTATTTTTGACTGTTTGATTTTTGATTTGATATTAAAACCGTTGAAGAGAGGTACACTTAGCTTCATTCCCCAAAACTGCTGAGGCAAATTATTGGCTCCCGAAAAATCCGTCATTTTATCCGTTGCCCAATTGTAATTATATTGATAGCCCATTGTAAGCGTCGGATATTGCAATGATTTGGTTTGGGCCAGTTGTTTTTCGCTTAGCTGTACCTGTGCTTCCTGCACCAATACCTCGGGATGAGATGTTATTATTGCAAGAGCATCACCAGTACCCATTTCTTTATCGAGAAGCTCATCCTTTAAAACGAGCGGCTCATCGATGTTAAGTTGTGACTGCAATTGATTGTAGAGTTGTTCTAAAGAAGACTCCAGACTGCTTACTTGTTGCTTTGCCTGTACCAGTTGGATCTTGCTTCGGTTCAGGTTTTCTTCCGTAAAAATTCCTTTATCATATTTATCTTTTGCGATCCGGTAAATGTTATCTGCTGTTACAATATTTTCTTCGCTTATTGTCAAATACTTTTTCGTTAACAAAATGGAAAAATAGGTCTGAGCCAGCTGGTTGTAAATTTGATACTTTGTATTGATGGTATTGGCTTGGTTTAATTGTAAAGCAGCTTGGGAAATCTTTATATCAAACCACTTTTGAAAGTTAATAACATCCCAATTGGCTTGTACGCCAGCGTTGTAAATATATCTCCTTCCAAAAGTATATTCATTGAAAGTACCTTCCGGTGCAGCAGGATTGAATAAATTAGCAGGAACCAGGGTTGGCTGTATGGTAATGTTATCATTAAACCCGGCAGACGCATTTACAGTAGGCATTAATGCTGTTTTGGATGCTTTGTTTTTTACAGCAGCTATTTGTTCCTGATGCAACGCACTTTGGATAGAGATGGCATTTTTATCTGCATAAGCCAGCACTTCCTGCAATGAGCCAAACTGTACCTGACCCATTGCATTGAAGCCGGTGAAACCCAATAGTGCTAAAATAATAGTTTTCATTGCCTGGAATAATTTAGAGCTTGGTCCAGGTTTGGGATTTAGACATCATACCATAGCTCGCTTTCAGGTAGAGCTTGGTATCCCCGGAAAGTGAAGCTGTGCATTTTGCCGTTTTCCCCTTTTTGATAATGTGCAGCGTACCATCTACAAACGAAGTCGTACCAGTTGCTTTCAGCGCTGTTATTTGCTTTTTACCAACTATGCTATTGTCTTCGGCCTTTCTAATGATGGCATCATAAGCATCACCGCTCTTTACAAATTCGATGATACGGGTTTTGTCTTCGTTTATCCATTTACCCAAAATTTTATCATGGGTTGTTTGGGCAAAAATATTGAGGCTGAAAAGCAGCCCGGTTACCATTAAAATAATCTTTTGCATTGATATTAAGTTTTAAATTCAATACAAAGATGCAATCGCTTTTGGCGTGTTCCTTGGTGCAATTGGGTGAGTTGAACATTTTGCGGGTCGAAATGAACAGAGAAGGATCTAAATAAAAACTGTTTCAATCAAAAACATCTTCAAAAAAAAGACCGATTGTTCTATTTTTTATTTAACTTTGCACCGGATAAGAATTGCTGCTTATGAAAACTCAGAAATCCGAAAATACCAAACAACTGATCATAGAAAAAACTTCGACTGTTTTTAATGTGAAAGGATATGCTGGTACATCCATAAACGATGTAATGAAAGCCACCGGGCTTTCAAAAGGATGCATCTATGGCAATTTTGAGAACAAAGATGAGATCGCATTGGGTGTATTTGACCACAACTTCGGTAAGGTGACGCAGCATATGAAAGAGCGTATTTTAGCAACTGAAAATTCTATCGAAAGGTTGCTCGTTTATCCCTGGACATATAAAAACTATTTCAGATATCCATACTTACAGGCAGGCTGCCCCATTCTGAATACTGCTACGGAGGCTGATGATACACATCCATTACTCAAGCAACGTGTACAAAAAGCCCTTGATTTTTGGAAAACTTCTATCGAAAATCAAGTCAAACGTGGTATGGAAAGGAATGAAATAAAAGCAGGAACAGATCCAACCGAAATCGCGGTTGTTATGATATCAATGATCGAAGGCGCGTTTATGCAGGCAAAGGTCAACAACCATATGACAGAGCTTAATATAGCCATGACTTTTTTAGAAAAACTGATCAAAGATCTGAGAGTATAATTTTTTTCATCCACAAGAAAAGACCGATTGGTTTATTTATTATTAGTCAAAATATTAAAATAATAAAAATGGAAACATTTGATATTACCGTTATCGGGTCAGGTCCCGGCGGATATGTAGCAGCCATCAGAAGTGCCCAATTGGGATATAAAACAGCCATTATTGAAAAATATAATACCTTGGGCGGTACATGTACCAATGTAGGTTGTATTCCTACCAAAGCGTTGCTGGACAGCACGCATCATTATGCCGATGCACTGGACAGTTTCGGAGTACATGGCATTGAATATTCGGATCTCCGGCTGAATGTTGAACAACTTTTTAAACGAAAAAACGATGTAGTGACTAAAAACACGCAAGGTCTGGATTTCCTGATGAGAAAAAATAAGATTACGGTTTTTCACGGCTCAGGTTCTTTTGTCAATAATGAAACTTTGAAAATCTTACACGATGATCAGACTGAAACTTTAATTAATTCAAATAAGTTTATTATTGCTACAGGCTCAAAACCGGCCACTATTCCAGGCGTTACAATCGATAAAAAGAGGATTATCACTTCTACAGAATCCTTGGCAATGCAGCAAAATCCCGAGAGCATCGTGATCATTGGCGGTGGCGTGATCGGTGTGGAAATGGCTTCCATATTCAACAGGATCGGAACAAAGGTGACGATTCTAGAATATGCCGATAATCTGATTGCCAATATGGACAGTGAATTAGGAAGGACTTTAATGAAGATATTAACCAAAGAAGGGATAGAAATCAAACTTCAGCAGGCAGTTTACAAAGCTGAAGATCTTGGCAGTACAGCAAAAGTTTATTCCAGAAACAAACAAGGTGAAGAACAAGAGCTGACCGCCGACTATATTCTCGTTGCTGTTGGCAGAAAGCCTTATATTAAAGGTCTGGGATTGGAAAACACCAATGTGGAATTGAATACCAATGGTACAATTAAGGTCAGTGAACTGCTTCAGACAACAGCCCCAAACATTTATGCTATCGGAGATGTCATCGGTGGCGCTATGCTGGCCCACAAAGCAGAGGAAGAAGCGGTATTTGTGGTGGAAAGAATCAATGGTCAGAAACCTCATATCAATTATGGCCGCATCCCTTCGGTAGTGTACACATGGCCGGAAGTGGCTTCTGTAGGAGCCACCGAAGAGGAATTAAGGAAACAGGAAGTAGAATATAATATCGGTAAATTTCCATTTGCCGTGAATGCCAGAGCAAGAGCGGGGATGGAAACGGAAGGTTTTGTAAAAGTACTTTCCGATCCGAAATATGGCGAACTTTTGGGAGTACATATTATCGGGGCCAGAGCCGCTGATCTGATCGCGCAGGCTGTTGTCGGACTGGAATATGAGGTAACAGCAAATGATATGGCTTCGATCAGCTATGCCCACCCAACCTATTCGGAGGTGTTGAAAGAAGCATATACCATTGCATCAGGAAGACCATCTTTGAATATTTAAGCATATATTTATTAATTTTTAGAATTATGTCACAACAGATCAGACTCGCAACCAGTAAGGATCATCCAAGAATTATGGAAATCTGGGAATCTGCGGTCAGGGCAACTCACAAGTTTCTTGCTGAAGAAGACCTTATTTATTTTAAACAGGTAATTCCAAATGATTATCTGCCTAATCTCGAAGTATTCCTTCTTATTGAAAATGGGGAATCTGTCGGATTTTCATCAGCATCGGAAGGAAATCTCGAAATGCTTTTCATCCATAATGATTACCGCGGAAAGGGCTACGGAAAGAAGTTATTTCACTTTATGAAGGAACAACATAGTGTCGCAAAGGTCGATGTCAATGAGCAAAATCATCAGGCCATCGGCTTCTATGAGAAACTGGGATTCAGACAAACAGGAAGATCTGAAAAAGACGGGTCGGGTAAAAATTATCCTATTATCCACATGCATCTACATAATAATGAAGATAATTTATCTGATCAGGATGGCAACATATTTCACATTGATCTATAATAATATAAAAATCTAAAAAAATGATCGAAGGATTATATGAAACACATATCCAGGTAAAAAATCTGGAAAAGGCCGTACAGTTCTACAGCGAAGTACTGGGATTATCATTGGCCCACTACGATGAAACCCGCCTTATTGCTTTTCTCTGGATCGGGGAAAATAAGAAAGCAATGCTCGGTCTTTGGGAACAGCCCGATAACTTGCAGACGAGACATTTTGCTTTCAGCTGTTCAAAAGATTTTATCCTACAACGTGCAAATACCTTTCTGGACAACAATGGGCTGCAAGCCTATAATTTCCTTAAAAACGGCAGCCATGCACCTATGGTCTTTGCATGGATGCCGGCTCTTGCTCTTTATTTTGACGACCCGGACGGAAACCAATTGGAATTTATCCATATTCTGGAGGGAGAAGGCAGGCCGGAGCTTGGTGTTGTGAGCTATGAGGAATGGATGAAAACAATCTAAAAAATCAAATCAGAACAGATCATGAATATCGAGGATAACTATTTAGACATCAACCGCCAGTCTTGGAATGCCCGGACGGAAACGCATCTAAGATCTGACTTTTATGATGTAAATGGGTTTTTAGCAGGCAAAAATTCATTAAATAATATCGAACTCAATTTACTTGGAGACCTTTCCAACAGGTCTGTCCTGCACCTGCAATGCCATTTTGGGCAGGACAGCATCTCTTTAAGCCGCCTGGGAGCAGAGGTAGTTGGTGTCGATTTGTCGGATGTGGCGATAGATCACGCCCGGGAACTGGCAAAACAAAGTGATGTTTCAACGACCTTTATCTGCAGCGATGTCTATGACCTCCCGAATCATTTGGACCGTCAGTTTGACATTGTTTTTACAAGCTATGGGACAATTGGCTGGCTCCCGGATCTGGATCGGTGGGCAAAGGTCATTTCGAAATTCCTGAAACCTGGTGGTACATTTGTTTTTGCGGAGTTTCATCCTGTGGTATGGATGTACGATGGTCAGTTTGAAAACATTGAATACCGGTATTTTAATTCCGGTGCCATTATTGAAACCGAGAAAGGAACCTATGCAGACAAAGAAGCGGATATTGAAGTAAAAACGATCGGCTGGAATCACAGTTTGGGCGAGGTCTTCGGCAGCCTGATACAAAACGGGCTGGTAATAACTTATTTTGAAGAATTTGACTATTCGCCGTACAATAATTTTAGTCATTCGGTAGAATCTGAGCCCGGTAAGTTCAGAGTCGCCCATTTAGCGGATAAAATTCCTATGGTTTACGCATTGTCAGCAATAAAAACAATGTAGGAAAATAGTGTGATCAATTAATATATAACATGATCAGATGCATAAGCTATTACTTTTTACATCTATTATTTTTTCATCGGACATCAACACTCAAAATTATTCATTATCGGATTTCTTTAATTTTGGCCAGCAATAAGGTATTGCCCTTATCAACAGGCTTCTTCCGGCAGTGATGCTCAAAAACCAGCCCATACGCTCTTCCGTTTGTTGCGGTCATGGTCTGAAATGCCACTTAGCCTGAAAATCAATATAAATCTTTCATAATTAATTTCTGTTTATAAGAGAACCACATATCATTAAGGAAGTGACACTTGATATCAAATTTATTTTAAATATTTTTCCAAAGCAAACTTATCAATGTCTTTTAAGTACATATTCGTAAGTGAAAGCAATTCTCTTATCCTGAAGATTCCATTTTGATGTTTCTATCCTGACCAGTTCTCCATACTTTTTGCTGATATCCCTCAACGAATTGCCTACTGACTTCCGGAGATATTCACTATCGTTGGCTCTATGCTGGCTTATGAGATCGATGGCCACTTCAGGATGCGTTTTAAAATAAGGCCGCCCTGTCCATATCCGCAGACCTTCGGTAACCGCACGGCAAACATTGGGGTGTTCATCCCCGAGCCAGGCCTTGATTTCGGGAAGTGAATTCTCATAGCCATTATCTTTACAGTACTGATCAAATGCCTTTGCAATGATCTCCTGTACCTGCCAGCTTTCATCCGATCTGGCAACTTTCTTTAATAAATGGAGTACAGAATTATCTTTGGCCGCAATAGATCCTAGGATGAAGATGGCACAGCACCGGAGTTGGTAAAACCCACTGCTGAGCATATCCATAGCCATTGCTTTTGACTCCAATAAAGTTTTATTGTCGACTATTTTTTGAGCTTCCAATTCAAATGGCTTGAAGCCGTGTTCTACTAATGTCAATTTCTGTATGAGCGCATTCATTGTTTCTTTATTTCCTTATGCAATTTAAAACTATTAAGACAGTTGTAAAATCAACCAAGACAGGCGACAGATCATCGTGTTTTTGAACTCGAGTATTTCAACTTACTCAGCAAAAATTCGATCTGCCGTTTGTTGGCATCATCCAATTATATGATAAAATCTATGAAAATATTATGATTTTAAACTTACTCTTTTAGTTTAGAGATTTTTATATAGAAGTTGGGATCAATATCAACTTCATCAATCATATTTTTTAAATCATATGACTGCCAAGAAGTAGCTGGTGAAAGCCAGTCCTCAATACCAATAATCTTAATTGGCATTGTAAAATCATTAACACAATTTGTAAATCGGTACTGCAGTTTATGATCTGTTATAAAATATTCCAATACCGGAATCTGAGAAGTTCTCAGATATTGATCGAACACAATATTAAAGTTTATCCCTGACTGAATATTGATATAATTTTCAATTTCTTTTGTTGTGACAACCTTATGATAGAATTGTGTATTTAGCCCATGTAATATTTTTAAAAACTTCTCATCATCATTTATAATGGTCTTGATCATATGAATGACGGCCCATCCTTTTACATATCCGTCTGAACTTCCGTCTTCATTGATACCGTATCTTCCAATGATGGGTTTATCATTTTCAATGGTTCTATATCTGCCTGAAAGAAACTCCTCCCCTGGTTTTTTTCCAAACAGATCCGAAAGCAAAAGTTCTTCAGCCAGACCTGCAAATCCTTCCTGGATCCATCGGTCTGCAATATCGCCGGCCGTAATACTATTCCCGAACCATTCATGTGACATCTCATGAATAACGATTCTGTCTGTTTTTTTACCCCAGCCTGTTTTTGACACATCATTTCCTTTGTATGTCCCTTTTGTAAAGTTATTACCATATGCAATCGCACTCTGATGTTCCATTCCGATATAGGGCGCTTCTACAATTTTGAACCCATCCTCATAGAACGGATATGGACCAAACCAATGTTCCAGTGACTTCATTGCCTGAATGGATTCAGGTATTAAATGATCTTCAGCCTTTTGTTTATTATAGTCGAGAACCCAATAATCCATGCTTAGTTTCCCTTTGGTTCCGGTATAATTCTTTTTGATATTGACATAGTTGCCCATGTAGAAAGAGATGCCATAATGATTGATCGGATTAACGACTTTCCATGTATATTGCATGTCACCATCAGATGTCCGTTGCTGTTTTACCAAACGTCCATTACCTATCGCATTTAAGGAAGGAGGCGTAATTATTGAAATAGAAGCGCCCTCGTCTGGTTCATCATACAGCATATTTTTGCACGGATACCATAAGCTGGCTCCTTTGTACTGACAGGCCACTGAAATCCAGGGCCGGTTTAAAGAATCTTTGCCCCATACAAAACCTCCGTCCCATGGTGGGGATTGAGATTCTACAGGTTTACCCGAATAATAAACAGTGATCGTATATTTCTTATTTTTACGTTTCTTCGTACCTGAAACATACCAGATATTACCTTTATTTTGGAAGCTGAGCTCTCTGCCATTTTGAATAACACTATCGATCACCAATGGTTTTATCAGGTCGATCTGCATGAGTTCAGCAGGTCCTTCCGAAATTACTTTATATTTTATTTGATTATTTCCCGTTATAGTTTTTGTTCTACAATCCGGTTTAATCGTAATGTCGTATGATAACAAGTTCCACCAGCTTTTCTCCGGTGTTAAAGAACCTACCAAAGAATCTTCTTTAGATGGCTGTTGTGCAACAGCCAAGTTGGTTACAAGCAATATAAAAATGAATCTTAGCATTGGCAGATAATTATTTGTTTGAAATTTATTTCAGATAGCTTTCACAGTTTAAATAAGTTTCATTATTGAATAAATTTTCAGATACAATATTCCTTTTTGTTGTCCAAAATCACATTGAAGTACTTTAAAATCAGATTACCAACCAAACTTGCTTAGAGATTCGGTACTCCGGAACCGGAAGGGTTGGTTATTTCAAAACAGGAATCTCAACAAAACTATCGTTAAACCACTGGATGATCAAAGGTTCTTTTGCATCGGCAATGGTTTCGGCAGTTACGGTTTTTCCGCTTCCGTAATTCAATTCCGAGAAAGGGTTTTTGTTGACGTTCAGCACAATGACCAATCGACTTCCTTCCTGTAGCTGTTTGCTGATCAGGTGAGTATTCTCAAAAGTGATAGTTTCTTTTTTACCGGGAGTCAGCAATTGTCTTTTAGTATTGTCCTTGGCATAGCTTGCCCTTCCGATATAGTAAGAAAGGTGAAAATATTTTCCTTCAGGAGTGAGTTCGTAAAGGGTCACCCCCAGATCTAGATCTTTTTTGTTAATACTCAGTTTGATATTGCCAAGGAATGATCCGTTCACCAGCATGGCATCCAGAGGTTCGCTTATGAAAACGTAACCGTTACCGGATACACTTTCCCTAATTATAGGATCCGGATAATAATCATTATTGCTGGTTGTACGGTCTGCAAGGTCCACTTTCTGAACCAAATATTTATTGGACCGAGGCTTATTGGAACTTAGCAGATAGTCTTTGTCACTCACTTCAGAATCGCTTAGATAGAGTTTCAAATAGCTGTTATGCATAGCCTCCAATGAAGCTGCGCTTCGCCATTCATCTGTCCCCATGACCTGATAGTTTATTTTATCTTTCAGAAAAGCAGGCTTTTCAGCACCTTTCAGGATATGATCCATCCATTGATACGTGTATTCTTTGATCGGAAACAAAGCATTTTTACTAACCGTATATCCGTTGATGATCTCCTGCCCTCCCATTTGCGTTCCGAAATGGCCATAAGGACCGATCACCAGGTAAGCCGGCGTCTGAGGACTGTATTTATTGAGTTCACGCAGGTAATAAATTCCTGAATTTTGGGAATCATTATAATAACCATCGAATGCTAAGACAGGAATACTAATCCGGGCAAAATCTTTTTTATACGGAGCCATATTCTGCCAATAAGTATCAAATGCAGGATGACTAATCCAACGTTGAAAAAGTCGATTCGGTGTACCATCAATACTATCCATTTTATTATAAGCTGCTCCGGTTTCCCACCATTTGAACATCGTATTTCGGAACCTTTGGCGGTCATCACCCGTTTTATTGTCCAGATATTTATTGTTTCCTACGTAAAAAGACCATTCGTAATTGGGATTGATAAAGATATTATTTTCCATGGGAAGTCCCATTCCGGGGCGGTTGGCAACATACGGAACAATCGTTTTCAAGGCAGGATGAAGTTTTTTAGCTGCCGCCCATTGTGTAAAGCCGTTGTAGCTCCCTCCGTACATTCCTATTTTACCATTACACCAAGATTGTTTGCTGATCCAGTCGATAAAATCATAAGCATCTTTTCCTTCAGTTTCATACGGATAGATCTCAGATTTGCTGAAGCGCTTCCCCCTTGTATAGGTCATAACACCAACATATCCTCTATCTGCAGCTTCTTTAAGCGACTGCATATCCCGTCCCTGATCCCGTACATAGATTGTAAATTGTAACACGACAGGTTTCGGAACATTATCATTTTTTTTGCGCACGACCATTGCAGAGATCTCTGCACCATCTCTTGTACGGATCATCACGCTATCCTGAATGCTGTACATACTTTCCTTTTCCTGCTGGCTTCCCCATAATGTTTGCTGAGCCTGTACTGATGGTATTAGTAAAAAATTCAAAAAAATGAGAATAACTGTATATACTTTCATTAGGCTATTTAAACAATTATAATTAATACTGTTCTTTATAAACATATGGAATGAATTCTATAACTAAGACAATTATCATTTCAGAACTATTACATTCATAATTCCTATCATACCCGGTTTAATCGTTTATTTTCTTTGCTTAATTCAAACTCAGTTACTTTTTATTAATTAATTGAATAGCATAATCCATTTCTACGTCCTTATTACCTATCCAATTTTCGAATGTAGTTGCTATTTCATGATCCGGTATTGTTCCGCGGCCGAAGTTTTTATTCAGGTCAACCGCATTGGTGTATTTCTGTAAAGGTATAGTAATGACCAGCCCGGTTGGAATTGTAGCCTTGCTCAGCATCCCGCTTGTATTGCCCTGATAACCGCCACCCGTTTCCTGCCCGATCACTACCGCTTTTTTGTTATATGACATTACTGCCGTAAAATCAGCACAGGATGAAAGGCAAAGACCATTGGTCAGCAGGTAGCTATTCCCTTTAAAATTCATCTTGGCAGGTTCCTGCGGCTCGTAGTAATCAAACTCTTTTGTGATCCAGGATTTTTTCCAGAGATACAACCCTTTATTTTCTTCCGGTTTTTTGTAGAACATCTTGTTGAAACCCTTGATCTCTTTAGCTACAGCTTCTGTAACTTCGATCTTATCCCAGTATCTGAATGTCTTGTCGAAAAAGAAAGAGGCCAGCAAAGCTGCATTATCATCCGTTCCTCCAGTATTGTTCCGTACGTCAATGATAAGATCTTTGATATTCTGCTGTTGCAGAGTCTGGAATACGTCCTTGACAAATTTCTTAAAATTCTGCCCACCTTGCTTTATTGCAGTATCGGCGAAGGAATGAATTTTTAAAATAGCTATCCCATCTTTCACCTCGAACTCAAGTGGCAAGCTATAATTCTTTTCAAGTTTTCCCAAAGGAGGAAATACATCTTGGGAAGCATCGTTTAAATCAAAGGTCTGCTCGGTGTTTTCTGATCTCACAACAACTTTAAAAACTTTGGGCGCATCTATTATTTCCTGATACCAAAATGGAAATCTGTAATTCAGCAAAAGGATTTTTTCCGTTTGGTTGTATCCGTCTGATGGAATAGCAGCGAGCAATTTATTTAATATCACTGAAATCGGAGTTCCATTAATTGAAACCACTTCACCACCTATCTGAATATTTTTTTTGTCCGAGTAATTTTTTGAAACCAGTACTTTATGAGTTTTGGCTTCTACAAAAAGTTCCAACGGAATTAGGTTACTAGAATTAAGATAAGTTTTAGATTCTTCAGGCAGCTCAATTCCGGTGTGGAGACATCCGATCTTGGCAAACAATGGTTTCAGCTTCCTGTAATATTGCAGTTGGGTCAAAGAATCCTGGATACTTTGTTGAGTGGAATCGATCAGCAATCCAAATTTTCCCTTATCCGTATATCTGTAGAATTCGGGATGTTTTTTGCTGATCTCATCCATCAATCCTGATGTCCATTGACGTAAACTATCCGCCGGATACTTCTGATCAGGTTCAGGTTTCTTTGCCTGTCCGAAGACGTTCAGCGTTGAACTTATCCATATTATAATTATCAACACCGATTTGATAGAATAATTTCCTTGTTTTGAATCTGTCATTGTCTTGCTCTATAAGATGATTGGAAGCGTAGTATTCTTTGATTATCTTGGATAGCATTTAATTTTTCTGCTTTCCCAAAAGTCCTTCCAACACTTTTTTACCATTTTTGTTATCGGGATTGAGGTCAATCGACTTTTGATACATTTTGACAGCTTCTTCTTTTTGGCCGCTTTCCAGAAGTGCTTCCGCATAACTGTCATAGGTATTCCAGCTGTTGGGGAAAAGATCTGTATTTGTTTTGAATGTTTCAATAGCTTGTTTATAGAAATGTTTCTCCGGCAAATGGTAAGGATTGTTGTTGCCCATAAAATCATATCCGAGAGCATTCATTTCATTCTCGCTCAGATAATAATTAAGCGTATCTTTTCTTAAGCTTTCCAAAGTCTCTCTCGCTTCTGTTGCCCCTTTGTTGTATAAAATATTTCCATAGATCCTGGCAATGCTCTTTTTGGGTGTTTCTACTTTTTTGCTGTTCAGAAGCATCATGACCTTTGTAGCGTTTTCATGGGCATTGAAATGGGCGTTATCAAATAGGATGACGGTCTGATGTTTGGTGACATTTCTAAGGATATTGGAACTCAGACCCATCGCTGCTCCACTGTGATACACCAATTTTCCCATTGTAGAGTCTTTTTCGATTTCCCAGCCTAGTCCAAATTCATCGGGATTATTTTTACCGTTATTTAATTTTACCGGAACGAATGCTTCTTCCAGAGTCTCTTGTTTTAACAGCGTGTTATTGTAAAGCGCTTTGTCAAACTTCCAAAGGTCCCGGATCGTGCTTACATAATCGGCAAAACCTCTAAACCCGTAAGAACGCCAATATTCTTTCACATAAGGAATCGAACTGGACCTTACAGGATCCTCATCATACAAATGAAGATAAACGTGAGGAAATGCATAATTTTTTATCTCGGCTCTGTTGAACTGTTCCGGTAAAGGGAAAAGCACGGTTTCCTTCATCCCTGCCGGCTTAAGGATATTTTTTTCAATGTATTTTTCATATGATGTCCCCGAGACCTTTTCAACGATCAAAGCAAGAATAAGGTAGTTGATATTGTCATAGTTCCCTTTTTCGCCCGGTTGATAGACAAGTGGCTGTTTGTTTGCAATAACTCCAGGAAGAAAATCCTTGTTGGTGAAAACTTTATCCGGATTTTGTTTTTTCTCCTTGTCAAAAAAAGCATTGTAAGGCGGAAGTCCTGAGGTATGTGAAAGCAAATGTCTGATTGTTATCTCAGAATAAGGAAACTCCGGCAGATATTTTGTAACAGGATCCGTTATTTTCAGTAAGCCCTTTTCCTTTAGCTGAAGAATAGCTGTTGCAGTAAATATTTTTGAGATACTGGCAATGGGAAAGGTGATTTCGGGTGTATTTGGTGCTTTAGTTGTGTGATCTGAGAACCCAAAGGATCTTTCATACACGACCTCATTGTTATCAACTACCAAAACATTACCACTAAATTGTTGGTTTTTAACCAATGTATTGAAATAATCATCGATCATCTTTCCTTTTGATTGCCCGGAAATCTTGACCAATAACAAAAGAATAACACCGGTTAAAAGCAGCTTTTTATTTATATCCATAGTATTTTATTGTATTATTGTATATCTTGGTGTTTTCTATAAACCCGGTTATAGCGTATGATAAAGCCTATCCAGATGATAAGCAAAACAGCAATTAGTATCAATTCTGTCTGATGAAGACCATTTCTGAAAAAATTATTCAGAGAATGAAATCCAGCAACTGCAAGTAATGAATAGTTATTGCTGTACACTTTGCCAATTCCCCAAGTACCTAAAAACAAGATACCAAGAAAGATCACATTGGAAGTGGTGAATTTAAAGTTCAGATGCCAGATAAACCATAAAACGGCGATAATGATCACGCTTTGAAGCTTCGGAAGATCTTTCAGTTGTTCCTGCAAAAATCCACGCCAGCCGATCTCTTCCAATAAGCCATAGATCAAAACCGTGAAAAGCAATACAAAGGGAAATTGTCCCTGCTGAATATAACTGACCGTTCCAATGAGAATAACAGGAAGTATCCAGAAAACAAGCAAAGGCAAAAGTACGTTGCTGTATTTTCCCTTCAAAGATAGGTTTAATGGAATATTAAACAATTTAACCGAAACAAAAGCACCGATAGCAGGACCAATTCCACGGAGTAAAATTTGTATAAATTGATTATCGGTAAAATCAAACAGGCTGGTTTTGACCGCTAAAAAGCGAAACAGAATGGCAATAGCATAAAAAACGACAATACTCCCGGTTCGTTTTCTTTCTTTCATATTTTTTTAATTAGATCATCCAAAATTAATTATAAGAAAGCTAAATCTACTTGACGATGGGTAAGTTTTACTTTGTTATAGCTCTTTTCTAAGATGTGCACAACTTTGCTTGATAAATTCCAACCTTCTAACTCAATGTAGTCTACCTATTGTGTTCCATTACAAAATAATCATTCCTTAGGTACTTCCCTCCAACTATAACTTTTGTGGACTATCTTCCATGCACCCTGGTATTTCAGTATCAGGAAATAATCTGTAAAAATTCTGCCGGGTACAGAAATTTTTGCTTTTGCAATAGCAGCATCATTTTCTATATCAATGGAGATAATCTGACCTTTCCGATTGTTTTTTTCTCCCACCTTGAAGTTCGAAATATATTGTTGGCCGGAACGAACCCACAAGGTATCTTTTGCCACGGTGTATAAATTGAAATCAGGATGGAATGCTTTTCTCAATCGTTCCAGCTGCCCGTTTGCGGTACCTTCTATATAATCCAAAAGTATCTCCCTGATCTGTTCAGCATCGTTTTTCGGAGCTTGACCTTCAGAGAAATTTTTCTTTAATATAGAAACAACTTTATGAGCCACATTCGCTGCCGAGCTTGGATCTTGTCCTGTCACAAATCTACCATCTACAATATAAAATCCATCATTCCCTTTTTCGGAACAGACAAACTTTCCCTTGTTATTTTTGATAGCCTGATCTATGGAAAACGGAAATGCTTTGTAATACTCCATTTCTTTTTTTTCCAGATGATCAGGATAACCTGTGATTTTTTTTCCTGCATACAACGATTCTCCGTTTTCATTTTTTAAGAAGGCAATACCGGCAGTTCCGTGACAGATCGTGGAAATCACACCATTTCTGGCGTAAATTCCAGCCGCAATTTTCTGAATATCTTTATCTTCCGGAACGCCATACATAGCTGCGCCGCCACCGCTATAAAAAATAGCATCATAGTTTTCGGCCGCTATTTCTGTTGGATTCATAGTATGTTCCAGCTTATCCATAAACCAGCCATCATATAAATACCGTTTTTGTAAACTGTCGGAAGTATTGATATATCCAACAGGGATTGGGCCGCCTTTTGGGCTTACGAAATCGACCAGATAGCCTGCCTTTTTAAAAACATCATAAGGAACAATGATCTCTTCAAAATGGTTAGAAGCATTGATCTTTGTATTGCCGTAATGATCCTGGTTGGAAGTTACAAATAGAATCTTGTTCTGGGCGTGGAAGTGTGATAAAGTCAGAAAAAAGATCATCATTAAAGACCTTTTTTTCATTGTATTGATTTGACTGCAATTGATCATAGTTTCATAAATTAAATTCTTTACAAAACTGATAAACTTGGCATCAACATTAGTTTTAGCCTATCAATTCGGAGTTCTGATTTATAAAACTGTACTCAATTAACCCAGGATCGTTGAAATTCTGAAGGCGTTTTTCCCGTTATTTTCTTAAATGCCGTGAAAAAGGAAGATTTAGAACTAAAGCCACTTTCATAGCCTATGCTTTCTACAGAATAATTGCTATTGTTTCGCAGAAGTACTTTTGCTTTTTCAATTCTATGCTCGTTGATAAAGGTAGAAAAGGATTTGTTCAATCTCTCATTAAGATATTGCGATAATATATGTTTGGATATTTTCAGCTCTTTTGCAACCTGGTCAAGTGTAAGATCAGGGTCGAGGAACATTTCTTTTTCGATAACAGAAGGTAATAGCTTCTCAATTCTACTAATATTTATCTCACTGATCACTTTGTTTTTGTACCGTTCTTTTTCCTGATAAAAAATAGGCTGTTTTGAATTTCTGAATATAACCAACAGAAAAACAAGATAAAATAAAAATGAAAAAGACAAAGCTCCTACAATATACGAGGTGTATGCAGCCGTGCTGTAGGCCAGCCAGATCAGAAAAATACAGATCACAATACTTAGCTGCCAAATATCGATATTATCTAATTTCTGTTTGTCCTTTATCTTCCCGATAACTGGTTTTATATATTGTAAAGATGCAACGATATAGATCAACCATTGGAGATAGATACCTCTGACGATCCATTGGCTCCAAAGTTCCCGATATTCAGAATAAGGATATAAAACACCCAAAAGACCAACAACAATAATAAATGGAACAATATGGATGATCCGGTTTGTTTTTCGGTCATAGGAAATATATAAATACAAAGATGGTCCTACAAGAACGCAGGATGAAAGACCTATCTGAATGAAAACATCCGACAAATGAGAGTTGAAATGAAAGAAAACGGATTTAATAACCCGAATGCTCAACATCAGTATCAAAAGAGCTAAAAAATAATATCGGTTTCCTCTCTTTTTAGCTACCAGACTAAAATATACCGAAAGGAATACTCCGTTGAAAGCTCCTAACAGACTGAAAAAAAATAATATTTCGTTGGTTGGATTCAATGATTCATTCTTTTTATGATTTTATTTTATAACTCCCAAGTCCTTTTCTTTCATATTTTTTTGAATAAGGTCATCCAAAATTAATTATAAGAAAGCTAAATCAACTTGACGATGGGCAAGTTTTACTTCCCGGCAACTCTTTTTCTGAGGCGGCTCAGGCTTTCTGCGGTTAATCCCAGATAAGAGGCTATTACTTTCAAAGGTGTGCGCTGGAAAATTTCCGGACGCTGGCTGATGAGATTGAGATAGCGTTCCTCCGGGCTAAGTGTCAGAAGGTTGATCTGATCCTGTTGTTTTCGGAGGAACAATATCTCCGGAATCGCTTTGCCAATCCTTAATCCTGTTTCATTCAGAGAATAGAGTCCATTGAGATCAGGATAGCCGATCGACCATAATATACAGTCTTCCAGTGCCTGTGTTTTAATGCCAGAAGGCTGTTGTTTTAAGAATGAAAAATAATCGCTCATAAAACTGTGCTCATACAATAAATTGATGCAGATGTCTTTTTTTCCGTTCCAAACGAATAGACCGACAGATCCCCTGGCTACAATATTCAAATATTTTTCTACACTCTGGTAATCTTTTATGACCTCATTTTTCTGAAATTCTCTGACAGTTATTTTTTCCGAAAAACGCTCCCAGATATTGGTCTCAGCGTTGTAAAACGGAGAAAAAACTTTTTGAATGTCTTGAGGTGATGGGCTATTCATACTTTAGATCTGGCAGCAATATTTTATTAGACTACAAAAATATAAAAAGCAAAAAGGAAATAATATAATATTCTTTACTTCTGCAGATAGATATATTAAAAAAAGGAAGCTCTAGTAGGACAAGCAGACTGGACGATCAACATCAGTTGATGTTGAAATACCAAACTGACCATAACTTCACAAGTCCATTTTAAAAATAATTCGGGCTACTTATGAACAACCAAAAGGCGTCACTCTAAAACCAGTGACGCCTTTTGTTTATTACTCCGGATTATAATATTCCCTGTTGTCAGATATTTTTATGGAAAAAAAGTCCTGAGAAAATAATGTATTTTATATATCAATTTCTCAGAACCAATTCGTTTTTTCAGCCTACTTATTGATGATCAATTTACTGCTGAAATTAAGACCAATTCCATCACCACTTATCAAGTAAGTACCATTTGGAAGACCTGCGGTATTTACCGGCTGGTTAGCGTTGGAATCAATAACCTGTTCATCTATTTTTTTTCCTGATAGATCAAATATCGACACTCGAAGTTTCCCGAGGATCTTCACTCCGTTTGTCTTGATGAAGAATTCTTTATTTGCCGGATTCGGATACAATGTAATTTTCTTACTGACAGATACTTCAGTGGTTCCTAGTGAGCACTCTGAAGGAACGGTAAAATCTTCTACCTGATCCGATATAGCATTTGGCAATGTTCCTCTGGTAAGACCTGTTTTGGCATTAAATCCCAAACCTCTTCTTGCAAATGTTTCCCAGATCATACATTTGTTCTCACCATTGTTTAGATTGGCATCAGCTGCCAGGATAGCATCTCTTCCACTCACAAAATTCGGGTAACATCCTTGTAATTTAAGGGCCTCCATCACAAGTTTCATTACCTTTCCGCTTCCTGAGTCCGGGTTATTGGCTATATCATTGGAAAAGCCATATTTCTCAGCAAACTTCCAGTGCAGATCCCAAAGCATCGTTGCCCAGATGAAGCCTACCCCGTGGACATCTACTGCCAAGCCACTTCCTGTGTCAATATATTTTCCATTGGTATCAGCATAAGTATAATCATTAATGCTAAAATCAGGCGAATATTTTGCGGGTCTGATGCCTGCTCCGTCAGCATTTTGATTGGCAACAAATGAACCTGTGGATCTTGGCTGAGCTGCTGTTGCATCAGCTTTATTGGTCACCATCAAAGCAAAAAAGTCTGACCAACCTTCTCCCATCTGTTCGTTGGCATAGCCTGTATTCAGACAACTGTAGCCATTTCCTGTGCTTCTTGTGGATATCCCGTGAGTGTATTCGTGAGCGATAACACCATTATCCAGACTACCGTCAATATCAAAAGTGTTATATTTTAAACTGACATTAACGGTTGTTCCATT
This sequence comes from Epilithonimonas caeni DSM 17710, assembly GCF_000426465.1. GTDB lineage: Bacteria > Bacteroidota > Bacteroidia > Flavobacteriales > Weeksellaceae > Epilithonimonas > Epilithonimonas caeni. The sequence continues at coordinate 23,553 of NZ_AUFK01000009.1, read as the reverse complement.
TTCTATTTTGGACTTTATCAGTTCTCCTTCCTCATTATTGATTATTACTCCAGGTATTGTTACACTACCATCCGCACCACTCATATTGATAATGGTTTGCGATGGTGTAGTATTATATATGATAACACCTTTTGCACCTTTGTCCTGCGCTTTTTTGAATTTAACATCAAAATTGCAGGTCCCTCTTTGGATAAGTGCTATTTTCCCGGTAAGATCTGTATTGGTAAGATTAGTACACCCATCTGCAGGTGTTGCTATTGCAACATCAGCTGTAAGAGGCGAGTTTACCGGAAAAGCACCTCCAAAATCAACATTGTATCCTGATTCGGGTTTTCTTCCTATTAAATCACTTGGCGAATTATAGCTTAATAAATAGCCATAACGCCAGAGGTACATCTGCATTCTTGGTGAAAAACCATCCTGAGGTGTCGCAAAATTGGCATTGTTCAACGATGCACCATCTCTGGATTCTGACAAGACAGGGTCAAAATCTGTGTACGGATCCCCTTTTCCAAAATTGTTTGACTGGAAATTGCGTCCAGCCTCATCAAATCCATAACGGTAGAAAATGTCATGCATCTTATTGGTTACATAGAAGAGGTTGGTGATAGACGCATCCGTATAAGTATCGACAGATTTTGTAAGATCCAGAGGAAAATCAAATAATTTCTGCGAACCTCCATTGGCACTTGCTCCGAAAGCATTGGAGCCGTTCAGGTCGGTATAGGCGTAGGCATTATTTCCACGGGTGATATTGTAGGATTCATCACCGTCATTCTGCCAGCCCAGAGGAGAAGCATCTAAAAACCAGGGATTGGTCTCCAAAGTCCGCTGTCCGAAATTGGGTGATTCTACAGGGAAAGCATAAACACGATAAGAAGCATCATCAACAAGAGAAGAAGAATGATTAGGCTTTTTAGAAAGCGCTTCATTCCCTGACTTATGTGGAACTACATCTAACTGATGTTCCGTAGAATATTTATGGTCATGAAACTGACATGATACTGTCAGGTTCGTTTTTTCAATGACCTTTCCTGTGTTGGCATCTACAATAATATCCCAGTAGTTATTGGTTCCCTTCTCGAAGAAGTTTAAAACATAAGATAGCTGAAGCTCCCCCTTTTCTGTGGGAAAATATACTAATTTAGAAGTAACCGTATTATTTTTCCTCCCTTCAAAAGTATAGTCGTTGGAAGTACCATTAAGCTTTTCAGAAGACAAAACCGCAGAGAAATCTTTTCTGATATCAAATGAAGGTCTGGTCACAGATACATTTTCCGGAACTGACATAAAATTGTCGGAGATGTACTTTACTGCATTGTCTCGAATCAATACGGATGATATGGCCCCATAGATCGGCACCCCTTTGTATGTCTGCTGGATATTGGTTATGGTTCCTTCAGAACTTTTTCTCTGAGAGGTGTGTATAATGTCAAAAGTTTTTCCAAATGTAGTTTTTCCAGCTGCAAGATATTGTTCAATAACATCTCTGTCATTGCTTTGAGCATTTGCATAATTGCCAGCCATCAATGCTATTGCCGCCGTCGTAACTCTAATTGTATTTTGTATATTTAATTTCATTAGATATATACTTAATTTTTAATGATTTTTTGCGATGATATCACACCAGCAGAATCCATTATTTTAATAATATAATTCCCTACAGGCAAATGGCCAATATCTACCATTCTTGTATTTTTGTATCCTGCAACGATCTGTCCTGCCATATTGAAAACGCTGACCTCTTTTGCCTCGTTTTGCAGATACAGATAACTTGAAGCAGGATTTGGATAAATCGATGGTTTTGTAATATTTTTTACTTCGTTATTTGCCAATATAATGCTGCAATCCGTAGCATATACTGCGGTAGCATCCTTCTGCCAAAGCGCTTGTGATGAACTATAATCAACATCATCTACCTGTATGCATTTAAGGTTTGGGCTATTAATTGCAAAAAAACCGATGGCATTTGCATTATTACCGTTTTTGATGTTGATGAATTTCATCTTCTGATTTTCAACAGCGTTGACATATATAAGAGCATTATTTTTAGAGGCATTTACCTCAGTAAGTTGCGAATAGCTGGCATAGAAGAACTGAAGCATTGTGTGCGGCGTCAGGTCAATTGCAGTAATTCCTGTTGCATCCATAACAAATGATCTCAGAAATTTAAGCTTACTGATGTCAATAGATGTTATAGGATTATCCTGAATCATAAAGGTATCCAATAATGTGTTATTCGATACATCGAGCTGCTGAATTTCATTAACGCCTAGATGTAGATACGTCAGCCTGGTATTTTTACTAAGATCCAACGACGTAAGATGATTGGCGCCCAGGTTCAATTCTGCAAGCCTTGGATTATGTGTTAAATCTATGCTTGATAAATTGTTGGATGCCAGAAAAAGATTTGTAAGCATTGGACATTGACTTACATCAATAGTATCGATACTATTAATCATTAGGCTGGCATACTGCAAGTTAGGATGCTGTCCCAATAGAACCTGGGTCAATGCTGCATTGTTTTTAATGTCCATACTTACAAGCTTGTTGTTCATTCTAAGGTCTAGACTTCCAATATTTGATCCTTCAACAAATAATTGTGTCAGTTGCTTATTGTTTGAAAGATTTACTGTACTGACCGGCGAGTTATTAAATGCAAGTGACGTGATATTTTTAAAATACTCTATTCCCGTAACATTGTTGATCTTTTGAGTAATCGTTAAACTTCCAGTGTAAGCCTCTGCCTCACCCACTTGGATCTCACCGTCATTATTAGCATCTGTATTGGTATATAGCAGTAGATATTCCAGAAAATTTTCATCTGGGAAATTAATAGTTTGAGCACTTAGCTTTGCTATGTAACTACTAACCAGAACCAAAAATATTAGTATTGATCTTTTCATTATTTTACAATTATTTTGTTTGTAGCAACAGTACCTTCAACAGTCTTTGTAACAAGAATGTAATTACCTTTTGGTACGTTTAGCTGTAATTTACCGTTCACGATATTCCCATCTTTTTTTATCAGACTGCCTTTTACATCATACAGATCGTAAGAACCTTTCTCAAGATCGGTAAAGAATAATTCACCTTTTGTAGGATTGGGATAAAGGCTGATTCCTTTTTTGTTATAATTTTCAACATTAAGGGTAGGCAGTTCTATCTTATACAGTTCCTGTCCTTGAGAAACACTGAGTTTTGCCGAAAGATAAAGTGCACCGTTGTACTCTTCCATTTTACCAAGGACAAAGTTGGTATAACCAGGCTTTAGTTCCAATGTCATTTTTGTTCCCCCTTCTGTTCCGTCACTTTCCCAAAGCCGTGCTTCTCCGGAACCATCACTTGCCAAAAAGTAAAGTTTTCCATTTACATCCGTAAGATTGTTGGGATTAGATGCTGCCGAACCGGGATTGATGTCTTTCACTAATTTTGTTCCGTCTTCAGTTCCGTCTGTCACCCAAAGTTCGTTACCGTTAGTGCCATTATTGGCAGCAAAAAAGACCTGCCCGCCAATCTGCTTGAAATTCCCAGGAAACGAGCTTGATGTACCGGCATTGATATTCCTGACCTGTACCGTCCCTTCGGGCGTTCCGTCGGTTTTCCAAAGCTCAAATCCTGCTGTATTGGAACCTGCTGTAAAGAATAATGTATTATAATAGCTGCTGTAATAGAAATTCTGAGGATTCGCAGTACTATTCGGATTGATAACTTTTAAAAGAGATACGTTAGTTCCGTCATAGGCGTACAATTGTAAACTGTTTGTGGCTGACGATGCAGATGCACCAGTAATGATCTTTCCATTCACAGCTCCCATCTGCCCGTTGACCACAACAGGTGTATCGATCTCAGTTATTGAACCTTGATAGAAATAGGCCAATTTGCTGTTTTGTCTAAAAAAGATCTTTCCTTCTGCCACCATAAAATTAGAAGCGCTGCCCATTCCCGGTGCCACTATTGCAGCACCTGCAGTACTGTCATAAGAGTACAGACCGGTAACGCCTAACAAAGTCTTAAAATATAATTTATTATCGTAATTAAGCATAGAGGTCGGCAGAGAGCCTGGAGTCCCGGGGTTGATGTCTGCAACAATTTCTGTACCTCCGGAAGTTCCATCTGTCGCCCAGAGCTCCGTACCATAATTGGGATTGTTGGCATTGAAATAGAGCTTTCCATTATAATTGATAAATTCTGCAGGTGTGGAAGGATTTGCGCCCGGATTTATATCTTTCAGTAATGTAATGCTCTGTGCACTGACAACATTGCCCAAGAACAACATTAAAATTATTTTCTTCATAATTTCTAATTTTTTAAATTATTGTATGATCACCTTTTCAGAAGTACTTACCTTCTTGTCATCAGAAGTGATTTTTAATATATAAGTTCCCGGAGCAACTTGTGTAACGATTTTATTATGATTAAAACTGCCTCTTTTTACAAGTTTCCCACTTAGTTCAAAAAGATCGAAAGTACCAGATTCCACCTTGCTGATATTAATCTCGCCTTTGGAAGGATTTGGATAGATGACCAACTTATTAGTTATATCCGTAGAGACCGAAAGTGTTCCTGTACCAAGGTTGACCTTGTAAAGCTCAATACCCGCCTGGTCGGTAGATGTGATGCGGGCTACAATATACAAATTATCATTATAGACAAACAAATTGGATGCTACTGCCAATGATTCAACTAATTTTGTTCCGCCTTCCGTACCGTCTGTTTCCCAAAGCTGTCTTGCCCCTCCTGTATTGCTCATGAGAAAATACAGCTTATCGCCATAGACAACCATTTTTTCCGGAAAGGAACTTGATGAACCTGGAAATAAATCTTTTACAAGACTAGTACCTTGTTCGGTACCGTCCGTCACCCACAATTCAGTACCTGTGGTGGAACCATCCGCTGCGGAAAAATACACCTTGCCATTGTATTCCACAAAATTGTTTGGACCTGAGCCCGCTGTCGCACTAAAGGTGTTGATATCTTTAACCAGCTTTGTCCCAGACTCGGTTCCATCTGTCATCCAGAGTTCCTGCCCTTCACCACCATTGGAGCTAAAGAAAGTCTTACCCAGAGATGCGCTGTAATAGAAATTTTGAGGATATGCAGTACCAGAAGGGTTGATATTCTTTAAAATATCAAATGATGTCCCGTTAAAACCAAAAAGCTGATACCAGGTAGGATTGGCCGCAGTTTTATATTGTGCATTGGCAATCAGCTGTTCTCCCACTTTTCCAACGAACATCACTGTGGTATTATCATCGGCATTAACTGCCTGGGAATTACCATCAAGGTAAAAAAGCCTTTGCGTATTAGGAGTTACAGCAGTATTATTGGCTTTGAAATATAACGTATTCCCGACATTTGTAAAGTTCGTGGCAAATTTTGCTGTAGAAGAAACGGTCTGTAAGCCGTCTGTAGCATTATATGACAAAATGAGACCCGATGTATTGGTACCGTTCACACTGATACTTCCCGTAAAATAAATTTTGTTATTGAAGGTGAATAGATTACTAGGTGAAGAAGAACTGGTACCAGGATAGATATCCATCACCAGCTTTGTACCATCTTCCGTACCATCACTCTCCCAAAGTTCAGTTCCTATTGATGATCCGGTGGGACTATATGTAGCACTAAAATATAGTTTTCCGTTGAGAACCGCAAAATTAGAAGGAGCAGAATTGGAAGTGCCGGGATTAATATCTTTTACCAATGTAAAAGTTGTCTGTGCTGACAAAAGCCCGCCTAAAAGAATTGCTAAAAAGTTGATTTTTCTCATATTGATAATTATTATTAAAATTCAGTTAACTCATTAAAACTGATTAAGAAAAAATTATCTATAATTCAATTCGATTTATAGATTTTTTATCTTATTCGTTTTAAAGTTCTAAATTATCAATATTAAAGTAATTAAAACAGAAATATCCTGTCACATTTACGAAAATTACATAAAAATGAAAGGGTAAAATAATATGTAATCCATTGTTTCATTTATATTTACATTTGAATTTTTATAATTTTCTACATTATCGCTTTTTTCCGCAAGTAACGATAAAAAAATACTAGAAATATTGAGAATAGTATAAGCAATACTGAAAATAGGACTACATTTCGTATTAGACTTTTATTACTTTCTTCAGAAAAATTTTCATTATCGTTTTTAACCAAACGTGAAATGATCTGATTCTGAGATTTTGAGATCTGCACCAGATTATCATTATATTTATCAAAGTAATAGAGATATGATTTCGAATCTCCCTTCAGGTAACTGCTCTGTGCCTTTAACTTGAAAAAAAAACCTGTAAGCTCTGAGTCATAGGAACTGAATTCCTTTATATTGATGGTTTGTAATATCTCATCTGCATTGTCCACCTCATTTCTCTTTAGATAGATATCCGCTAATCCTACTGATGCAAAATATTTGTTATATCCAATTCCCGGGTTGTTGCCCTTTAGAATCATCTTATAGATACTTTCAGCTTCTCCAGAATGTCCAAGCGATTCAAGACAGACTGCTTTCTGGATATCGATCAGGAGTTTGTTCGTAGTTATTACGTCTTCAGATGGTAGTTTATTATAAACATCAAGAGCTTTATCAAAATATTTGATTGCAAACTCACAATTCAGTTCATTTTTAAATACGATTCCTTTGACGTTATAAACATTTCCTTTAATGAACAAGAGATTCTTTGGAAGCTTTATCACATTGATAAGATTTTCTGCAGCATCAAGATTCTTCTTCGCATCATTGTTCATATTGAGCTGCTGGTACTGATTTCCCAACATCGAAAGAAAACGTATCTGGTTTATTGTATCGTTTTTTTCCTTAGACAAACCGATTCCTTTGACACAGTTGTTGATCACCTGGCTGATATCGCCCAAAACCATCTGTGCATTAACAAGTCTGGAAAGCGCTGTTATTTTCTCATTGTAATTCCTGGCATTCGCAAAGGCTCTCTCAGAAATCTTGGCCGATTTTTCAGGATTGCTGAAAATCAAGTCGGCAGCACGTTCGGTCTCCCGGTTTTTTCCTGAAGGTTGCGCACTCGCTGCGAGCCCGACAAATAGAAACAATATGTTAAGCAATCTTGTCATTCGTTGAATGTTTGAAGAAACTCTGTTGGTGACAGATCCATTCGATTTTTAAATATCTTCGTGAAAAGACTGTGTGAGGAAAAACCACATTCGTCCGCCAGATAGCTGACCTTATATTTTCTATATTCCGGGTCCTGCCTGATCTTGTCAACGATATAATCTACCCTGAGATTATTGATGTATGTATTGAAGTTTGAGTTTTTATGATTATTTACAATCTCTGAAAGATAGTTGGGATTGGTGTCAAACTGTTGCGCCAACATTTTTAATGAAACATTTTTCTGGATGTACTTCTGCTTATTCTCAAATTCTTCAAGCTTTTTCAAAATCCTTTTTTCCGTCTTGTCCGGGATCACAAAGTTTTTGGCATCTGCCTCAACCACAGACTCTTCTGATTTCCGATTCTTACCCCTATACAAAAAGTAAACAACAGCTAATCCGCAGATAAAAGTGAGAAAAATCGTAATGTAGATCTTTCTCAACAAGTACTTCTGCGCCTTCAGCTTTTCATCATTAACTTTGTTGATATGGTTGACAAGCATTGCCCTGGCAACAGCTCTTTTCGCATTTTGATCCTCTACGATCGTAAAGTAAGATTTATTGATATGATCTAAATCACCAAGGTCCCCTACCTTTGCTGAAGATATAGCAAGATCCCTATAAAAATCGGCCTTAAGATCGATATTGGAAATATCTGTGGCAGAATTCTTGTATTTTTTCAAAAGACCGAATGCTGCCAGAGCATTGTTTTGCTTCAAATAAATTTTTGAAAGATAATTGTCAATCATCATTGCATAATAAACTCCCGGATCAGATTTCTTAAGTAAGGACAAGGCCGAGTCCAGAGCGATCTTTGATCCCGGGTCATCATTTCCCAATGTCTCTGCAAGCCAAAGATTGGACTGAATCGACCCTACGACATTATTTGTCCTTTTATAGTTTTTTATAGCAGATCTCAGAATGGCTACCCGATCGGTCAGCGTAAAAATCTCAAAGCTTGTTTTATCAAGTGCCAGATCTGTAAAAGCGGTAGTTTTGATAAACTTGGTATGATTCAAGTTATTTCTTACATCATCAACTTCACTCGTCAGGCCAAGCATTTGACAAACCTGTCCGTAAAGACATTGATACTGGAAAAACAATTCCGAACCTTTGTCCTTTTTCGCAGAATTCTCCAGCAAAAACATATTATTCAAGCCCTCTTCATACTTCCCTTTTAGAAGCAGAAACTTTATATTGAGAATTTGAGCATCACTTGGTGATATTTTAGAATAATATTTGATCAGGTCTTCTACATTATGGTTTTCGTACTGCATCTTATCAAGAATTTCCTCCCTAAGGATGCCAACATCGTTTTTTGTCTGTGATGCACAAAAAGCATAGAAAAAGAAACACATTAATCGCAAAGTGCGGTGTGCTCTGAAAAACATTCTTATCTTCTTAATTCTGTCCATCATATTGATTCACAAAAATAAGTAATTAATTTATTATTTTTTTCTGTGTTATGATGATGCTAAGAATGTTTTCTTGGGGAATGAAAACAGAAAGAGTCTTTTTAAGACTCTTTCTATGTTTTATAAATGCAGATAATGGGCATTATTTTATTATTAGTTTTGTAACCAGTTTTGCCTGTTTGCCACCGGCAGAACTTACTTTTAATATATATGTACCGCTTGCACGATCAATAACGATCTTATTGTTATTAAAGATACCGTTTTGAACAAGTCTACCTGATAAATCAAATAGCTCGAAGTTCCCCTCATTGATATTTGACACAAATACATTTCCGGTCGTTGGGTTAGGATAAACTAGTGTTTTTGCATTCGATTCAGAGACACTTAAGGTCCCTGTTGGCAAATTAACCTGATAGAGCTCTACTCCAATGGTATCCGTACTTCCGATTCTTCCGGAAAAATATAATTTATCGTTGTAAGTAATAAAACTTGTTACCGAGGCTACTGATGCCAGTGCTTTGGTTCCATCTTCCGTACCATCGGTTTCCCAGAGTTGCTTTACGTTGGAAGCATTAGTAGCAAAGAAATACAATTTATCTTTATAGACAACCATTTTCTCAGGAAATGATCCAGCAGTTCCCGGTGCTATATCTTTTAGCATTTTAGTACCTTGTTCTGTACCGTCTGTCACCCAAAGCTCCGAACCGCTTGTAATACCATCAGATGCTGAAAAATAGACCTTACCGTTATACTCTGTAAAGTTGATAGGACCAGAACCTGAAGTACCGCTAGAAACATTGATATCTTTAACAATAGTCGTTCCCGCTTCTGTCCCATCCGTCATCCAAGGTTCTGCCCCGTTGCCTCCGTTGGCATTAAAAAATGTTTTACCCAGCGCCGCACTGTACGTAAAATACTGCGGATAGGACGATGTGGAAGGATTTATTGTCTTAATAAGATTGGATGTTGAACCATCAAAGCCAAAGAGTTGTGTTAAAAATGGGCTGGAAGCATTGGCGAATTGTGCATTTGCAATGACCTTGTTCCCTACGAAACCTATTGTATTAACATTAAGGTTATCATCAGCGATGACCGGTTCGGCACCATTTTCAATAAAGTACAATCTTTGGGTATTCGGTGTTACCGATGTGTTGGTCGACTTAAAATAAAGTCTGTCTCCAACTTTGGTAAAGCTCGTACTATACCTTGGTACAGTCGATACGGTCTGTACACCATTGGTCTCATCGTAAGAGAGCAAAAGCCCTGAAACATTAGAACCGTTAACAACGTTTACACCGCTGAAGTAAATCTTGTTATTGAAAACAAATAATGATGCAGGCGAAGATGAAGAGCTTCCCGGAATAATATCTGCTACCAGTTTGGTTCCGGCTTCCGTTCCGTCACTTTCCCATAATTCATTACCAATTGAACTTCCATCAACTAATGAACTGGCCGAAAAATAAAACTTGCCATTGTAAACAGTTAGATTGGACGGCGTTGATCCCACTGCACCGGGATAAATATCTTTTACTAATGTAAATGTTGTTTGCGCAGTTACCAAGCCGCTTAATAAAATAATAAAATAGTTAATTTTTCTCATGCTGTTAATTTATTTTTATGATAATTCTAATGAATGTGCAAAGACAGATACGTCTTGCTGGCATCTAAATTATAAAGTCCAATAGCATTTCTAAACAACATCACTAACAGAATCAAGAAAGATTCTGTGATTTTGACAACCATAAAAGCAACCACAACAATCTGTTATACAATCAATTACATATTATCAACTTAAACAATCATATCTTTATATAGAAACCTGTCCTAACAGTTGTTTGAATGAATATTTTCAATAAAAAATTGCGGTTTCAAAAGAAAAACATAATTTTATCATTCAATTAATAAACCAGTGAAAAAACTGATCGTTTTTCTTTTCAACTTTTGTATTCTTTTTGTTTTTGGAAAACCCATTGACCAGGAAAAAAAGCAGCTTTTTCAAAAGGCTGGATTTGAAATGACGCTTGCGCCCGAAAAGGCTTCAGAAGTTTTGGATTATCTTGAAAAAAACTTCACGCTAAACTCTGAAGAACAACAGAAATTGGATTATCTCAGGATCAGATCATCCTTTTTTCAAAATAATCTAACAGATGCGCTCAAGAAGATCTCATCATCTGATGAAAATCTATCTCCGGATATTATTGTACTCAAGCAAAGCATTCTATATTATCTTCGAATTTACTACGATTCCGAAGTTATAAATGCTTCGCATGATAAGGATATACTCTTTTCTAAGGAAGTAATGGCTTTTCTCAATAAGTTGAACCAAAGTAGGCCAGTAGACAAAAAACAAGAACTTTCCGATATTTTGGCAAAGGCACAATCCTGCAACCTTATGATAGCAAGAGAAAGCCTGCTTTATCTGATGGGGTTTCTTGCAGATCATGACAAAGATCTTACTGACAGTTTTTTTCTTACAAATATTTATAATCTGTATAAAAATGACCTTCAATTCAAAATTGTATATGCTAATTATTTAATCAATAATAATAAACTGGAGACAGCAGAACAGATGATCTCTGAACTTCCTAAGGAATCCCTTGAACAAACGACCAATCTTAACCTGAAATATAGCTATTATAATATAATGGCAAAATTATATGCCAAAACGCAGGCCCACGATAATTACAGGGAAACTGTTGAAAAGAAAGATGTATTGCTAAAAGCACTTAATCAAACCCGATTTTCAGCAAAAAACAAATGGTTTAATATTTTAGAAGATAATTTTAAGACCGAACAGGAATCTCTGCTGAAAAACCGAAGAAAAATATTATTCTCTATCGTTGGCATTTCAACGCTGATCATAATATTAATTGTGATAAGATTCCTTCAGATCAATTCCCAGGTTAATGAATATCAAAACTTTATACTCAAAATCAATTTGCTGAAGGAAAAAAAAGCACCTCAGCAACAGGCGATCTCTGAAAAGACAGAGAATATACTGCTGAAAAAACTGGATGATTTTGAGAATACCGAAGATTACATAAAAACGGACATATCCCTCCAAAGCCTTGCTAAAAAACTGGAAACCAATACAAAATATTTATCCGAAACTATCAATACACACAAACACAAGAACTTCAATGCCTACATAAATGAGTTAAGGATCAATTACATTATCAACAAGCTTAAAGACAAGCCCATCTACAGAAGTTATAAAATCAGATACCTGGCTGAAGAAAGCGGCTTCTCTACCCACAGCGCTTTTACGGCAGTTTTTAAAACGGTTACAGGAATGTCGCCTGCCAACTATATTCAATTATTAAAACAGAAAGAAGAATGAGGAATTGGATTTTAATAATATTACTTTTTTTAGGAACTCTTGCCGGAGCAAACGGGCGGAAGAATGAGGACATTTTGAAGAAGGCCGAGAAGTTGATGCTTGTTGACCCGAAAGAATCATTTGAACTTGCCAAAAAGGCCTTTAACAGTAATATATTGAATCACCAGGACAAACTGCAAGCGCTCTTTATACTGACCAATACGTCAAATCTTTTACAAAATCCCCTTGATGTTGTAAGATATGGAAATGAGGCTCTGAAGATTGCTGACAATAAGAATGATATTGTAACCAAGATAAAAATTTTAGGGATCCTTGGGAATACTTATCAATTTTTGCAGCTCAACGAGAAGACAAGGATCTATCTGGACCAGGCAGAACTGTTATTGTCTTCACCGAAAATTTCCGACTCACTGAATCTGGTTAAAGGAAATATTTTTTATCTGAAAGGGATGAATTACTTCTACAGCTTGGATAGTGACATTGCATTTTCTTACTTCAACAAGGCAATCAATCAATATATCAACTCGAAAAATCCTTTGGCCGAGATCAATATCAAGTTAGCTTATCTCAATAGGGCTTATGCACTGATGCAACAAAAAAAACTTAATGAGGCCTCAGAAAGTTTAAAACTCGCCAGTATTAATCCCAATGAGTCCTCACGTCCGTATCCGCCACAATTTGTAGAATTACAAGAATCGTTCATTGCACTGGGGCAGGCTAAGATCCTTTCTCTTGAAGGGAAACCGGGTCCTTCAAATGAAATACTTTTTGATATATTGGAAAAAAGAAAGAACGCTCCCGCAAGAGACGATATAGAAAATGAGGTTTTTAAGTTACTTTCAGAAAATTTCTTACAGCTGAACGATATAAAGAAACATGATCATTATGAGCAAATTTTTCTAATGAATGTAGAACAAAGTAATCGTGATGCTGCAAAATGGGTCAATAAGTTAATACTTCAGGAAAATGCCCAGAATGAAAAAGAAAAGAAATATACCGATCAAAAATATATCACAATAATATCATTGACTTCAGTTCTTTTTGGTGTTATAATTATCTTTTTGCTAATAAAACTGAGGAAGATCAATAAAAAAAGGAGTTTATTAAAAAACGAGGTCTCAGAAAATATATAATACTGAAAATCAAACAAATAAATCTAAAAATAAACTATCAAAATCATAAATCTTCTATAATACAGTTACCCTTTTTCTTGTTTCTTGTTCAATGGAAGGGTATTTTCGTCCCCATTAAATTTGAAATGAAAATGAAGAAATTCTATTATTTGATTATCGCATTCTTTGCTATTGCAAATGCAGATCTCAATGCTCAGACTTGCAATACTGTTAGTAGTTTTCCTTTTAAGGAAACTTTTGAAGCCGACAGCCCGAGCCGTTCTTGCTGGACACAACAGGTCATCGGCGGACATTATCCCAGTTATGATGGCTGGGTTTATAAAAAAGGTTCGGCAGGCGGTATAGATTATAACATTGTGAATGCACACTCTGGACTATTGAACGCAACCGCTCAGATTGCAGCCAATTCACCAGATGCCAAAGTAAGACTGATCAGTCCTGTAATGGATGTAACGGGATTACAAACACCAACGGTTTCATTTTTTATGGGACAAGAGGCTTGGGGAATATATCAGAATATCCTCAATGTTTATTACCGTGTCTCTCCTACTTCTGAGTGGAAGGTACTTAAAAATTTCATGTTCAATGTTCCTGAATGGAAACAAGCGGTTTTGAGCTTACCGGAGAAATCATCTACGCTACAAATCTGTTTTGAAGCGGTGATGAAAACAGGAAGATCTAATGTTCTGGATGACATTGTTGTTGGAAATAGCGACAGTGTGGAAAATTACCCTTCTGCCTGTGCACCATCTACACCAAGCAACAATTTTGAAACAGGGGCTGGCGATTTGAAACTTCTTTATTTTGCCAATGATTTCAATGTTGGGGCACATACCAACCTCACTGTTACAGATATTATTCTTAACACCATTGACAAAGGCGGAATCCAGTCTTTTGCTATTTACATTATGGATAAAGATGATTATGGTTTGCCAAGCGGAATAATCCAATCTTATGAAGGAGTAACTCCGAATTCTGTCGTTGATCTGAATGTAAAAGATGGATTCACCTTCAGAAAAAATACCTTCAACCTTCCTGAACCTTTTGTGCTTGCAGGTGGTGCTACAGGTTCCAGATATTGGATTGTTGTAAAAGTAATCAATAATGATGAGACCAATGCATCATTCTGGGAATCAACCAGCATAAAAAACAGTGGAAAAGAAATGTATTACAGTGGAGATGGACAAACCAACTGGAAAGCTGTGACCAATAACGCAGACGGTGTATTTACATTAATAGGAAGTTGTGTGGAGACCAATCCTACCGATAGTTATTGTACTCCTAAATTCAATTTTTTGATGCCGATAGATAATGTAAAAATCGGCACAATCAACAATGCATCGACCAATAATATTGGTTTCGAAGATTTCTCAGGAATCAAAACAGATCTTGAAAGAGGAAAGACATATCCGATTCAGATCAATGCGCAAACTTATGACAGTTCATCAACTCAAGCCATAACAGCTTTTATTGACTGGAATCAAAATGGATTCTTGGGCGATGAAGGAGAAATTTATGATCTTGGGAAAGTGAATGCATCAAATGGCAATACAATCACATACCAATTGCAGGTTCCATTAACTGCCAGTTTAGGAAACACGAAGGTAAGAATTATCTCAGAAGCATTTAACTATCCGACTTATTCTTGTGGTGTTTTTGACCAAGGACAAGCTGAAGATTACACGTTAAATGTTCTAAAAGAAAATCTTGCAGTGTCTGATGTCGACAAACAAAATAAAACAACTGTTATCTACCCTAATCCGGCCAGACATACGATAACACTTAAAAACTCACTAGTGATGACCAAAGCAGAGATCTTTGATGCAAATGGTCGCCTGCTATTAGAATCAGCAGCTACTCAAATTGATGTGTCAGAACTTGCATCAGGTGTTTATTTTATTAAGATGACTTATCAGAATGGAAATACTGAAACACAGAAATTGATCAAACAATAAACTTCATAAATTATTTTTTATTAATTGGTGTCCTGGCTGAAAAGCCAGGTCATCGATTTAAATAACTACTACAATGAAAAAACTTTACTTTCTATCATTAATGATGTACGCTTCATCATTATTCTCCCAAACTACGATACCACCCTATTCGCAAGATTTCACTACTTTTCCTTTAACTAATTGGTATATTGGCTATGCCTTTAACGCCAATGTTGGGAATGGACCGACCAATACCTCTTCTAGTTATTGGCAACAGAAAGCTTTTTTGAATAATACTTCTGTAAACGACCAATCATTACGAGTTAATATGTATACCTCTAACATCTCTTATTGGGCGGTCACCAACGCTTTTGATCTTTCTGGTGATGATTACCAGATCACATTTGACTGTGGTACAACCGACGGACCTTTCACAACCAATCCTTCCGGTCCGGCACCTCAGATCGAAGCTGGTGACAAATTCAAAGTACTGATAACGACTGATAACGGAAGCAGCTGGCAAGAACTTAGAAACTGGGATAATCCGAACATTACAATTTCTAATTCAAGGAATACCTTTACAATCGATGTCTCAGCTTATAAAGGAAATAATGTAAAGTTTGCTTTTTATGCCTCTGATGGAACTGTTTTTAATGCACTGGCCAGCTACTGTATTTTTGTAGATAATTTTAAAGTTCAATCCAAGACTGTTATGTCTGTTGATGAATCAAAAGGTTATAAATTGAATATTTATCCTAATCCTACTACTGATAAAATTGTCGTTACTACGGATAAAGCTATTAAATCAATGGAACTGTTTGATCTTACAGGAAAAAAAATCAAAGTATCATCAAGCAATGAAATGGACCTAACAAAATCGTCTGCCGGAAGTTATCTTTTAAAAATGACATTTAGCGACGAAACATCTGTGACCAAGAAGGTTATCAAAAAATAATTTTATAAAGTAAGAAGGTTAGTCTATAAGAAAGTGAACTGCTAAAGAAGAATTTTGCAATTCTTTTTAATTTGGCAAACTCAAATCTCAAAAGATTTGCAGGTTCGATCGTGGCAATGACCACAAAACCAAATGGCGTCAACTAAACACTGTTGGCGCCATTTTATATTATTTTCACTAATATAGATCTGCGATTATTCTTCCCTTTTAAGATGGAATTTCAGCTTTATTATAAATTAAACCTTCATTTTTAAGTTCGTACCAAAAATCTTTAGGTATATTAGTATTCAAAGATTCCACATTTCTAATAACCTGTTCGGAACGGCTTGCCCCTGGGACAATAGATACAAATTGTTTTGCTGAGAGTACAAAATGAAGTGCCGCATCTATTATAGAGATCCCATAATCTCGAGCAATCTTTGTGATCCTGTCTCTTTTTTCTGTCATCCCTTTTGGAATGATATCTTTATAATTATAACGGTCCCTCCCTGTTATAAACCCTGAATTATAGCCGGCTCCAGATACCAGTTTCACGCCGGCCCTACTAACAGCAGGGAGCAATCTGTCCACAGCATCTTCATGTTCGAGAATCGAATACTGTGTTGCCGAAAGACATATATCGGGATCGGCAGAATCGAGACAATCTAGAATAGGCTCAATTTTATTGACTCCCATGCCCCAAGCTTTGATAACGCCTTGATCCCTTAATTCGGACAAGACCTTAAAAGCACCTTCTCTGGCTTGTTTGAGAAAATATGGATAACGGTCTCCTACCTGATCTTCCGATAGATCATGGACATAAATGATATCAATAGATTCTAGTCCTGTTCTTCTCAGGCTTTCTTCGATGGATCTTTTCACACTATCTCCAGTATAGTCATGCTTAAAATCAAAATTCAATGGTTTTTTCCACATTGTTGGAGGTACATCCGCCGGTAATACTTCTTTGAACAGGCGTCCAACTTTGGTTGAAAAAACAAATTCCGATCTCTTCTTATCAGCAAGGAAATTTCCAAACCTTCGTTCACTTTTCGTCAATCCATACCAAGGAGAAGTGTCAAAATACCGAATCCCAGCGTCCCAGGCCGTTTTCAGAATTTCATAAGATTGTTCATCGGATATATCATTAAACGCCGTCCCGATAGCCACACCTCCTATTCCTAATTGATGTTGTTTTTGTAAAATATTCTGACCCATTGTTGTAATTCATTTTTAAGTGTTTGATTTAACTGCTCTTTTGATTTCTCATATTTGCCTTCAGAATAAAGAAGAGAAAGGAAATTCCCAAGCCTGCCAAGAAAGCCTTTTTTGTTTTTTGAGATGGGACAGGCAAAATGGTATCCCCATAAATACGGTGAGGATGACCGGAAGGTTTTAAAACATTTCCTTCATCCCCGGAAGCATCATTTGATTTCATCATCAACCGCATTCCTGCTGAAGCCGTATTGATAATTAACTTAGGAAAGGTTTTATAAATAGCCACCAAAGCTTTGGATCTTAAATCCGGAAATAGATCCTTCTGAGGATATTTTGCAAGTTGTAATATCTTAGCAGCAGTATCTCGCGGATCTGAAGCAAATGGCGGGATCTTGAAATCCAGACCAGAATATTTCGCTGAATGCATATTACCGGTCGAACGTTGTATCTGAGGATATAGATTGGCAATATGTATATTAGGGAAATCCGAGATCTCACCATGCAGGCACTCCATCATACCACGGATACCAAATTTTGTCGAAGAATAAACCGCACTATATGGTGCAGGCATAAATCCACCTATGGATACATTGTTGATCAATATGCCTTCTTCCTGCTTTTTAAATATCGGCAAAACACTATAAGCGCTATGCATATAGCCGAAGAGGTTTGTCTTTATAACCTGCTCATGAACATCGATTGGTATTTCTTCAAACCGACCGCTTGCCATAACGCCTGCATTATTGACCCAAAAATCAATTCTTCCAAAGGCATCTAAAGCTTCTCGCGTCAGATGTTGGACATCTTCATATTTGGAAACATCTGTAGGAATTGCTATGGCCTTAGCTTCGAGATCTTCACACAAGCGAAGTGTTTCATCAAGCGCTTCTTTACCACGCGCCGCTAATACTAACTGACATCCTTCTAATGCAAAAGCTTCTGTGATAGCTCGTCCTACCCCGCTGCTTGCTCCTGTGATAACTACTGTTTTTCCTTTGAGACTTTTGTCTTGTACTATTTGTTTCATATTGTGGTATTTGTAATTAGAGATCATCTAACAGTAAACCACTATCGCACCAAATTATTATCAAAACAAAATTTAACATAAAAACAATGATAATTCTTTGTATTTTGAAAAAGCAAAATGGAATTGAATAATCGAGATAGAACATCTTCAGCATATAAGTACTCATTTTTGATCAAATAATTCATTAATAATATCTCTCCTATAATCAAATATGTAATCAAGGGTTCGTCTAATAAGAATGAAATTAATAAAATCACCAAAAATCCCAAATGGCACTTCATACCGAAGAATATCCCGCATCAATACGCCATTATTATAAGGTATAAACTCATGGTAGTGGCTCCAAAATTTATAAGGTCCCTTTAATTGATAATCTATAAAGCTATGATGAGATCTGCATCCTCTAATCTCGCTTTTCCATTTGAGTTTTATATGAAATAATGGCCTTACCGTGTAATCTATTTTCAAACCTTCATATATTTTGTCATTTTGAAGGTTTGAAACGATTCGAAAATCCATCTCAGGAGGTGAAATGCGGGGAAGATTATAAGGCGAGGAGAAAAATTGCCACGCTTCATCCAAACTACATTCTAAAAATTGTTCCCGCAAAAGTTGATAAACCATTAAACATTTTTTGATAGTAGCCTTTTCAACAAACATACCACTTGTATTTTTTGGAAATTGAAATTTCGGTATTTTTCATTCTTATTTCAATTCTGCTATAAAATACTGCTCTATGATTTCATTATATAAAAAAACAGAGAGCAATTGATTGCTCTCTGTTTGAAGTTCTTTTCCTATCAGCATAAAATGAAAATCTTGACACTTAATTTAATTTTCACTCTGAGTTTTGGAAAATTTGATATTATTTTGCTTTAGAATTCAAATTAGTATCAGCAAGCTTAGTCAAAGACTCATCACATTGTTTTTCTTCTTTCAATGTTGCCAGGAGATTTTTTAGAGATGCTTTTTCATTCAGAACTTTTGCGAAAGCTGCCAATGTTCCATATGTTGCTATTTCATAATGTTCAACCTTTTGAGCTGCTGCAATGATCCCGGCATCTCTTACATTTCCCGGTTCTGTTTCTTGTATTATACTATTAGCTTCATCTAATAATCCCTGCATTGCATCGCATTTTTTGGCTTGCGCTTTTTTGCCCATAGATTCAAAACACTCTTCCAATCGGCTTACATGTTCTTCCGTTTCGACCAAATGCTGAGCGATGGCATTTTTCAATTTCTCATCTGTTGCATTTTTCTGCATCTTTGGTAAAGCTTTTACAAGTGCTTTTTCAGCCCAATAGATATCTTTAAGACCATCCTCAAAAAGATCTTTCAATTCCTTTGCAGCATCCTTTTTCGCCGGAGTTTTTCTGACTGCACTTTTTTTTGCTGTGGTTTGTGTTGTAGTTGCCATAATTTTACTTTTTTAAATATTAATATTTTGAATTTGATTTTTTTAGCCATTTATAATTAATCCGCCATTAGGATGGATCACTTGTCCGGTGATTTGTGCAGCAGCCTCTGTTGCGAGAAATAAAAAACTGCCGGCAATTTCTTCTTCTGTTGCATTTCTTTCTAAAGGAGGTTTGTTAGGATCTTCTTCTTTTTCATCAAAAGTTTCTTTGGTCAATGGTGTTGCAACAGGGCCAGGTGCAACTGCATTCACACGGATACCTTTGGGTTTTGCCTGTAAAGCGAGAGATCTGGTGAATGAAACAATTGCTCCCTTGGTTGCACTGTAATCCAAAAGTTGATCATGCCCCTGATAAGCAGTTGCAGAAGTTGTATTGATAATACAATCACCGATTTTCAGATAGGGAAATGCAGCCTTGGTCAGCAAGATCATTCCAATGATATTGGCATTAAATGTTTCGCGGATATGCTCCTCCTGTAGATATGCAATGTCATCACATGGAAACTGAACTCCCGCATTGTTGATCAAAATATCCAATTTCCCAAATTCTGATACAACTTTATTTACCGTAACCTTACAGAATTGAAAATTGTTGACATCTCCAGAAAATATAATAGCTTTTCTGCCTAGATTTTCAATTTCGTCTTTGGTATCCTGAGCATCCTTATCATTGCTGTGGTAAATAATCGCAACATCTGCACCGTGCCTGGCAAATAAGATCGCGACAGCCCTTCCAATACCACTATCAGCCCCAGAGATCAGAACTGACCTATCTTGTAATTGTAAATTTGTATGAGCCATTCTCTAAACCGTTATTTGTAAATAATCTCTTTTCACTTCACATCTAAGGCAGCCAACAACATATTCCATAAAATAGTTTTGGGCATCTATAGCTTTTGTCATCGGATGCAATTCTATTTTATCACTTCTTACAATGGTTCCCTTATAAGAAATACAGTAGTAAGCATAGATCTCCCCGTTGGACTCTTCTACAGGAGTTGCATATCCTGTTGTGGCAATTCCCCATTCTGTATTAAAAAGCTGTGCGACATTTACAGCCATCTGTTCACTGATATTTCTTGATACGCAGTTGACAGACTTGGCCTCCGAGTGGTCGATATTCAATAGATTTACTTTTTCCTCTAAGGTATATGCTGTTAAACCACCTTTGAAAAATTTTTCCGCTTGGGGAATTTGAGAAAAAGCCATCTGCAGCGAACCTGATGTCACGCTTTCGGCGATGGAGACAGTTTCCCCTCTTCTGAGAAGATGCTGCCCAATCTTATTTAATGTCAAGTTAGAAGATTCCATAATATTGTAATTTGAAGTAGCTGAAAAAGAATTATTTATATGAGTCTTATCAAACAATTCTTTTGCCAAAATCAATTCATCTTCAAACCACATAATCAAATATTAACTTAGTATTTTATGATTACAATCACAATATAAAACTTAATGGAGAATCAAAAAAACTCGACTTATCATAATTGAATCAGCTGATTTAATAGAACATCATAATCGTCAATGGATTCTAATCTGACTCCTGTATCCAGATGAACCGTGCATCCTCTATTTGAAGAACCAGGACTGATATAGACAATATGATCAATGTTGACCATTAAAAAATTTTGCTTAGAAGTATATACTTTGATGAACATATGAAATTTTATTTTTTTGAATCCGTATGAGAGTCGATTATCATTCGCAGAGGCTGATCTTTTGTGATGTAGGCATTCATCCAATTGAAAAATGTTGTCAGTTTGTTTCTAAAATTAATTAATGACATCAGATGCACCAATACCCAGATCACCCAGGCTGGAAAACCATTGAGATGTTTGAGAGTTCCATTCAAATCAGCCACAGCTTTATTTCTCCTGATAATTGCCATAGAGCCTTTATCATTATATTCAAATTTTCTACCAGGCTTACCATTCATTTTAGCAGTCATATTTTTCGCAAGGAGTTTTGCCTGCTGTATGGCCACTTGTGCCAGTTGGGGATGTCCCTCGGGGAATTTGGGGTCGCTTGTCATTAATGCCGTATCACCTATCGCGTAAACATTCTCTGTTCCTAATACTTGATTGTAAGCATTGACCAATATTCGATTTCCTTTTCCATAAGACTCTGACTTGAGACCATTAAATCTTTGTGCTGTAACCCCTGCAGTCCAAAGCAGATTAGAACTGGATATTTTTGAGCCATCCGCAAGATAGACCGTATTATCTTTAAAGTCCTCCACATTATGCCCTAATCTGATTATTACACCGCTATGCTGCAATGATCTCAAAGCGTAGTCTTGCGAATTCTTACTCATGGGAGCCAGAAGCTTCGGAAGACCATCAACAAGGTAGATTTCAAAAGCAAGTCCTTTAAGTTCTGGATAATCTTTAAAAAGAATATCTTTTTTCAACTCACTAAGCATACCAGCTATTTCAACACCGGTAGGTCCTCCGCCTGCAACGACAAAAGTCGTCAACTGATCTCTCAGATCTTTGTCAGTGGTTCTGGAGGCCTCTTCTATTCTTTTAAGCCATGTATTCTTCAAATATATAGCGTCCGCAATGGTTTTCATAGGAAGTGCATGGCGACGTACACTATCAATACCAAAGTAATTGGTTACCGTTCCTGTTGCAATGACTATTTTATCATAACTGATATTTCCTGTACTTAATATTGCCGTATTATTTTCTGTATCGATACCAATAAGTTCACCCATGATAAATGAAAAATCAGAATAGCCACGAAAATGTTTTCGGAAAGGATAGGTGATATTGGAAACGTCCAAATAACCTGTTGCAACCTGATATAACAAAGGAGGGAAAAAATTGTAATTATTTTTATCTACTAGCGTGATATGAAATCCAAGATCTGCCTTCAGTAATCGTTCTGCAAGCTCTACACCGGCAAAACCGCCACCAACAATTATAATATTCTGATTTTTCATAAGTTATATTTTAATTTACCCATAAAAAGCATAACCACAATCAAGCCACAAATTCATCTTATTTACCTTTATCTATGGTATAAATTTTGAAAACTATCAAATACATTCATAATACATCACAAAGCAAAATAATGAAGAACGAGTTGATCGATTTAATTTCTGAAAAAGGGGGTAAGGCCCAAGATAATGCGAGTCTCTCCGGGACACTCCATCGCACATGGATTGATATCAAAAATGGTTTTATCGTAGATAATTTACAAACATCAACACTGAACGATGTTTTGTTTGGAGAAAAAGCAGCTATCCAAATTTATCAGGAAGCCTTAGATAGTGGGACACTAGATCAGGACACCCGAAGCATAGTCTCTGAGCAGCTAAAGAAAATTAAAGATTCAGCTCACTATTTCCAGGGTGTTTTGGATAATTACAAGTCTAATTAAGAAATAAACAGCTATTTTGAATATTCTATAATTCGCATAGCGATTTTATAAAGCTTATTGTATGTTAAAAATAGGAGACCATGTCAAATGGAAGTTTCAAAACGGTGAAACCCATGGCATCATCATAAAAATACACACCTCAGACTTCACCTTCATGAATCGCCAGAGACGAGCCTCGGAAACAGAACCTCAATATGAAGTAATGAGTGAAAAGACTGGTAAGACAGCAGCCCATAAAGCTTCTGCTTTGAAGAAGATCTAAACATGAAAAAAAGCAACTCTAAGAGTAGTCATGGTCGGAAGAAATTCCGACCATTTTTTATGTTTTAAAAACTTTACCTGGGTCGCCTCCTGCAAATATGATTAGAATAGCAGTTATCATATCCCGGAGCTCCATGGCTATTCGTCTTTTAGCGGTTTTGTAGCCCAGATTATTGGCTTTTTTGTAGATCAACAAAAGCATCGCTGCAATCATTGTCATATAGACCATCACTTCAATCCCGTTCTTGTTCATTGAAACCAGGTGACTTAGGTTGAGTTCCTGTTTCAGGAACCTGAAAAACACTTCAATGTCCCACCGCTTTCTGTAATAATCAGAAATTTCCTTGGCAGAGAGTTTAAAT